>CAMYNL010000021.1 GCA_947259705.1 uncultured Gammaproteobacteria bacterium
TTGGGGACAACAGGCCTTGCCTCCTCAGGGGGCAAGGCAGATTCATCCCCTTTCAGGGGTTAATTCAAATCCACCCGCTTTGCGGGTGGATTCTTTAGTTTCTGTGACGGAATTTAATTATTTGTTCAATCAATCGCTTGCAGCGCTTGCTATTTCTGAATGTAGCAGTAAACGGCAGTAAATGACTGCTACCGGCAGTAAAGGTGGCACAAATTTAGCACGCGGTTGTGCTCGGTTCTTCTGGCATCACTGCGTGTTCACCCACCAATAGAGTTGAAAAGCTATAAGGTGATCGATCCGGCCTACGCTGCATGTTCGACTTCTTTTGCTATTTTCTGTCCCATCTCCTGTTCAGCTACAGTGAGATCGTAGTTGGTCTGGAGATTCATCCAAAATTGCGCGCTGTTCCCAAAATAGCGGGACAGACGTAGAGCCGTTTCGGGGGTAATGGCGCGATTGCCATTCAAAATAGAAGTAACACGACCAGAGGGTACACGCAAAGCCAAAGCCAGCTTGTTAGCGGACAATTCCCGCGACGCCAGTTCTCGCTTCAATATACGACCAGGATGTACGGCCACCATAAAAATTACCCTCTGTGATAGTTGACGATTTCAACGTCGTGAGCATTTCTGACCTTGAACCGGAAACAGATTCGCCACGGTCCGTTTACAGTCATGGCCCATTGGCCCTTTCGATTGCCTTTGAGTTTATGCAATCCAACGCTCTTCAACGAACTAAGATCCTTCGCTGATGTAGCTGCGTTTAGCGCGGCTAACAAATCCTGGGCAGCCTCAGCATCCAGGCCGCGAAAGCGCGAAGATTTCCCTTCTTCGAAAAATTTCCGGGAGATGGAATTCGCCCAGGATCTGATCACTCATGTATTATACTACGTGAGACGTACTATACAATAGGAATACTGTTTCACGGTGGACCAGGGACGCTACTGTCACATAAACGGCTGGTTTGGCATACTGAGTCGATGAAAACGAGAAATGCAGTGTACTACCGGCATCGCTTTCCGCCAGTTGTAATTCAGTATGCAGTCCGGCTCTGTCACCGTTTATGTCTGAGTTATCGTGATATCGAAGATTTGCTGGCGGAACGCGGCATCATAGTTTCCTATGAGACGATCCGCACGCTGGTGCAACAAGTTCGGCCCCGGGTATGCGAATCGATTGCGCCGCCAGGCTCGACATTGCGGAGACACCTGGTTCGTCGATGAAGTGTTTGTGCGTATCGGCGGTGAGCGTCACTATATCTACCGTGCCGTTGACCAGGACGACAATACTGTTGACACCCTGGTTCAAAAACGACGAAACAAACAGGCTGCCATTATCTTTTTTCGTAAGATGCTGAAACGTAGAGGGCAATCGCCCAGGCGGATGGTCACGGACAAACTGAAAAGCTACTCTGCTGCGCATCGTGAAGTGATGCCCTCTGTTGTGCACAGCACCGAACAATACGAAAACAATCGAGCCGAGGTTTCGCACGAACCCACTCGACAACGGGAACGACAAATGCGGCGATTCAAAACACCGGGCCAGGCACAACGGTTCCTTGCGGTGCAAGGTGTCGTTCTTAATCTATTCAGACTTGGATGCCACTGCATCCGCGCAATTCACTATCGGGCATTTCGTGATGACGCCTTTGAGGCGTGGCGGAGGGCGGCGTGCGTGACTACGAGCTGAGAAAGAATATTCATTAGATTGCCTTGGCGCTAGATGTTTTAAGTTGACAGCAACATTTTTTGCCGCGCCTGGTCTTTGAAACATTGGCCACAAGATCGAGCAGACACCCATGATTAATGCACGCCCATTTGACCCGGAGCAGATCCAACGCGCCTACGATCGGCGGAGCTGGCTGTACGGCAAGCTCGTGGCACCGTTTGAGTTCCGCAATCACCGGCGCGCGATTGACAAGGCGAAGATTGGGCCTACGGACAAGGTCCTGGAAGTGGCGGTGGGGCCGGGGCGCGCGTTCCTGGAGATCGTCAAGCAGCTTGACCAAGACAATATCGCCTGCGGCGTCGATGCGGCGCCCAGGATGTTGGCGATCGCACAGCTCACGCTGATGGCGGCGGGCTATGACAATTTCGATCTTTCCGAGGGCGACGCGCGGAAGCTGGATTTTGCCGACGACACCTTTGATGTCTTGTACAACGCTTACATGCTCGATCTGATTCCGTTTGCCGACATTCCCGGTATCCTGGCTGAATTTCACCGGGTACTGAAACCGGGCGGCCTGCTGGTGTTGTTGAATATGAGTAAAAAAGACGATGAAAAGATGAGTTGGTATGAGAGATTGTATGGGGGGCTTCCTGGGTCGTTTGTGTTGCATGTTATGGGGGCTTGTCGGCCGGTGTTGATGGGGCGGTTTGTAGAAGAGGCTGGGTTTGAGGAGGTTGAGCGGGAGTTTGTTGGCGGGGTGATTCCGTCGGAGACAATAACGGCTAAGCTTCGGTGATCGCGGTTCGGAGTTCGGGGAGCGGATCGGGTCAGACACGGTGAGATCCTTCGCTGCGCTCAGGATGAAATCATTAACACTCAGAATAACAGGGCGGTAAGATCCTCGCGGCGCTCAGGATGACATAGTTAGAAGGGGGCGAGGTCAGGAAGCAGAGGCTGGGCGCGTCCGCCGGAGTGCGCGATTCCCCCTGGCCAAGAACGCGCATCGACAGCCAATAACACGCTGCAGCGCCGGTTGACGTGCTTCCGATCAAGATCCTGCTTCACCGAAGGTCAGTGCCTCCAGGCGGCCACGGGCGTGGACATAGACTATCATGTCGTCGTGGCGGATCTCTATGTCGGAGATGGACAGCCGTTCGAGTTTGCCGCGCAGGGAAATGTCCTTTCCATAGTTTCGGTTGAATGCCTGGTTGGCCTGGTCGATGATTTCCTTGTAGGCCCCGCTTACGTCGAATCTGACGGTCTTCCGCAACAGGGTACGCAGTTCGTCGGCGAACAGGTAACTGCCGAAGTCGAGCAGCGAATTGCCGGTGCGTCGGGTGAACTCCAGATCGGGAACGGAAAGGTGCTTGGTCTCATTGTCGAATACCGGTGTCCCGGTCAGGAAAATACTCCCGTCGGCGCTCAGCCAGTCAAACAGCCCCCGGGTCTCGAAATCCACACCCACCGCCAGCTTCGACCCGCTGGGATAAAGCCGGGCCCTACGGATGACTATGGACGCGCCGGGCAGCCAGTCGGCGACGGGAACCTGCATCCCGACCAGGCCGCGGGCCAGCTCCGACCGGAGATAATCGTAGGTAAGCACGAGTGGCAGGTTGAGCGAGAAGTCGGGCCTGATTTCACCTACCCGCAGCAGCGGCGGAAAAACCTTGTTCACGGAATACTCTGGCTGCGCACCGACAACGGTCAGGAACTCCGCGTGCACGCCCAATGGCAGCGTTACGTCGTTATCCACGGCGAGAAGATCGGATACCAGGAGGTTTCTGGCCTGCATGAGCATCCAGATCTCGGGGTCATCGTTGACCTGGATGGGCTGCTGAAGCCGCCGGTATGCACGTTCCACCTTGCTACCCCAGCGCATGTGATCCTGCGCCACCTCGCGGATCTTGCCCTCCACCTTGCGCAGGCCCTTGCGCAGCACTTTGTCGACCACCTTGCTGAGATCGATCTTCTGGCCCAGGACCTTGGTGTGCAGCGGCACGTCCCAGTCGAAATCGGAGCTGACCGCCAGGTCGAGTTCGCCCTCCTCGCTGACGCCGGGTTCAAGGTAGAAAGATACCGTGAATTCACCGTGCCCGGTTTTCTTAACCAGACTCAGCGGACCGCCGGCGCCCCGGGCGCGGACTCGGCCGCGTACGGGCACCCGCACCACCAGTTCCTCTCCTGCCGGGACAACCTCCACGGGTCCGTTGCGCTTCACCCATCCCTTCACCTTCAGATCCACGCAGTTCCGTTCCAGGGCGTCGATTGCAGGATCCGGTATGGGATCGAAACACATGACCCGTCTTGCCAGCCGGTCGAACTCGTAAAGCGTGCTCGGGAGTTTCCGGTTGACCAGGCGTTCGATGTCCCGCAGCCTGATGCTTAACGGGACCACCAGCGTGGAGACAGAGGGCTGCAGCGAGGTCTCCTGACTGTGCCGCAGGGGCGGCGCCGTGAATTCCCGGTCGTCCATCGACCACATCGCGGTGGCGACGGCGCCGACGATCACCGTCGTAATCAGCAGGGCGAGTACTTTCATGCCATTGCTGTGGGCATGTAATGCGGCATCGGAGCTTCAGTCGTAAGGCGGCAGATGATGATTCGTCAAAGCGTCGTACGGGCCGGAATCCTGCGTCGCTCCCGCCCCGTGCCGGGACCCAGACTTGCGGCTCTGCTGGCTATGATAACGCCAGGCGCCGGTTTTTGCCGCAACCGCCGGTCGCGGGCCGTTTGCCCATGACAAGCGGTTATTGTTGACGCGAATCATGACCCGGCCCGGGGATCTGTGCCAGTCTAGTCAAAAATCGGAGGGTGCTATGGCGCAGATTCAGAGGGCTGAAGCAGTGTATCGACGCATGGTGGAACTGCGGCGCGAGTTTCATCGGCATCCGGAACTGGCATTCGAGGAGGAACGCACGGCCCGGACCATCATGGCGGAGCTGGACCGCCTGGGGATCCGCTACCAGTATGGCGGCAAGGGCGGGGGGGTGATCGGTCAGCTCGCGACTGGCCCGGAAGGTGGACCCACTTTTGCCTTGCGCGCGGACATGGATGCGCTGCCCGGCGCCGAGAACACGGACCTGCCCTTTGCCTCCACCATTGAGGGAAAGATGCATGCCTGCGGGCACGACGCCCACATGGCCATGGTGCTGGGAGCGGCTGCCCTGCTGGCGGACGAGCCGCCGGACTGTGATGTTCGTTTAGTGTTCCAGCCCGCTGAGGAAAAAGGTGGCGGATCCAGGGTGATCATCGAGACGGGGGCCCTGCAGGGCGTTGACGCGATCTTCGGCGGTCATGTCACGCACCACTATCGCGTTGGCGAGATCATGGTAGCCGAAGGGGTGATCACTGCGCAGTCTGATCGATTCAGGATCCATGTGCAGGGCAGGGGCGGACACGGCGCAAGGCCTCATGAGGCCACCGACGCGGTGGTTGTCACCGGCCTGCTGATCACCGCGATCCAGACCCTGATCTCGCGGGAGATCAATCCTGTTTACCCGTCGGTGATAACCATCGGTACGGTGCAGGCAGGCAGCGCCCCCAACGTGATTGCCGAGACCGCAACCCTGGAAGGGTCCATTCGCACCACGCTACCGGCGGTGCGCGAACATCTTCATGACGGCCTGAAGCGGATGGCGACTGCGGTGGGCGAATTGCACAATGCGAGACTGGAGGTGTCGATCACCGAGGGTTATCCTCCTGTCGTCAACACCCGTCGCGAGGCGCGGGTGGCGTATGAGGCAGCGCGCAAGGTAGTGGGGGAGAAAGGCTTGATGGCCATGGATCATCCGAGCATGGGGTCGGAGGACTTCGCCTATTACCTGCACAAGATCCCGGGATGTTACGTGCGCTTTGGGGCACGTCTGAAAGAGAACGAGTACATTCCCCTGCATAGTCCGGAATTCTATGTCGATGAGGCAGTGCTGAAGGTCGGGGCGGCCTTTTTCGACGAGGTGGTCCGCGAGGCGACGCGACGCCACGGGACCTGATATACCGCTATGGAGTTCGTCTCGTCCAGCCCCGGCACCATCGGCATGGAGATGGAGTTCCAGCTGCTGGACAGCGAATCGCTCGACCTGGTGGATGGAATCCTGCCGCTGATGGAACTGTATCCCGACAATCCCCACATTAAGCCCGAGTTCATCCAGAACACCGTTGAAGTCTGTTCCCGCATCTGTACCAGCGTGGCCGAACTCGAGGCGGAGATGTTTGCTCTGGTCAGGGACCTTGAAGAGTCGTGTCGCCGGCTGGACATGCGGCTTTGTAGCGCCGGGACGCACCCGTTCGGACAGCGGCTGGCGATCATTACGCCGTTGCCGCGCTACCTACGGCTGGAAAAGACCGCCGGCTATCTCGGTCATACGCAGATCACATTCGCCACTCACGTGCACGTAGGCATGCGGTCAGGAGACGAGGCGCTGGCAGTCATGCAGGACCTGAAACCTTTCCTCCCTCTACTGATCGCGATCTCCGCCAATTCGCCCTTCTGGCGCGGCTACGAGACCGGTTATGCCGCCTACCGGCATCGCATCCTGGCGGCCACCAGGAGTTACGGCATTCCGCCCACCTTCGGCAGCTGGGCCGAATTCGCCGCCTTTTTCGATGTGACCCGCAGGGCGGGAATATTTCGAACTATCAACGACATCCACTGGGACATTCGACCACGCCCTCACCTCGGCACCCTGGAGATCAGGGTAATGGACGCCCAGCCGTCGGTGGCCCGGGCGGTGTCGCTGGCGGGTTTCGTGCTGGCGCTGATCAACTACCTGCGCGCCGTTCCCGCATCCGAGCGTCCCCCGGAGATCCCTGTTTCCCTGCACTGGTGGTTAGAGAAACATAATCACTTTCAGGCATCGCAGCTTGGCCTGAAGACCAAGTACATCCAGGATGAAGTCGGCGCGGTAACCGAACTCGGTGAGCTTTTCGCGCGAACCACCGAGTTACTGGAACCGCATGCCGGTGACACCCACGCCGGTTCCTTCGGCCGGCGGATGCGGGCCTGCATGGAGCATGGGCCCGGCTATATTACACAGCGGCGGGTATTCGAACAGTACGGTACTCTGCTGGACGTGGTGCGTTTTCTCAGCGAAGAGCTGGTGCGAGAACTTGCCTCGGTCCCCGGTCCCTGAACGTCGCGCCGGGGCAGGTGTGTCGTGGGATCGAGCCTTGGCACCGAATCTCGCCGTCCCGGCGAACCCGTCAATGCATCGGCATCGGCATCGACATCTTCCTTTGCCTTATCTTGTTGAGATAGCTCGCCTCCATTGCCAGCTCAAACTGCTCATTGGAGTGGTAGTCGTACCCGAACACCGGCTTCCAAAGCGCGAGCTCTTCCATGCAAAGATAGAAGAACACCCGGTCATGCCACTCCGGCAAGTGTCCATAGGCATGGCGGAACAGCTCCAGCTTGATCGCGTTCGGATAGGAGAGCTTGCCGTTACTCTCGACCATGGGCATCTGCAGGATTTTGCTCTTCATGCCTCGCTGCCGGATCTTCCTGATCACCTTCGCGGTGAAGGTGAGGGTGCCTAGTGAAACCATAGCGATTTCCGACGGGGTGAATTTATCCTGGAGCAGGCCCGCCAGCTCCGCGTAATCATCACGCCAGCCACTGTAATGAACTATGGGATGCAAATGAAAACCCACCAGAATGCCCTGGTCGGCAACGCGGCGCGCGGCATCGAGGCGTGCGGTCAGACCAGCGGTGCGGCGTTCCTCGCATTCGATGATGGCGGGTGTGTTCAATGACCATGTGCACAGGACATTTGCCGGGACCGAGTTCTTCAGCAAATAGGAAATGTTCTTCGACTTGCTCTTGAGTTCCAGTATGACGTTCGGGTGATGGCGGGCGAACTCCATGAGGGTGTCCAACGTGCCGTTCTTATTACCCCACATGAGTGAATCCGACGATTGTCCCGTGCCGACGTGGTAGACCCTGTCGGGATCGAGCTGGAGGGTCTGGAGTTTATGGGCGAAACCAGGATCGAAATAGACACGATCGCCACGATAGAATGACTGGATACTGCAATAGCTGCAGTCGAAGCCGCAGTTCTCCACCGCATCCAGAGTCAGCAGGTTGCAGCAGCGGGTGTTGCCGCTGGCCACTGGACAGCGACCAAATCCCAGTCCGTGCTTTGCCCGGAACAGGACCTCCAGTCTTCCCCGCGCCGGCTTCACGTCGGTCTCGAACCCGGCATAGCTCTTCAGAGAGGATCGTCGTGATTCCCACGTGGTACGCAGAGAATTCAGCACCCAGCTTCTGGCCTGTTTGCCCTGATACCCGGGTGGCGGCCGCTTTGGCCAGGCGTCTCTCAACGACACGTCACGCCAGCAGGCGAGGTCCATGGCGATTTCCCCAATCTGTCGCAACTCCTGCAGCGTAAAGTGGAAATGAAGCGCCTGTTCGTAAATGAAAGAGAGTTCCCGCTGGGGCAGCAAGTGGAGGCCCGCCTGGTGTATCACCTGGTTGAATTTGTGCCGGTAGGGCTGATCGTTTTTCGACTCCATTGCTCCTTTGTCCTTCAAGTTCGTCGTACATCGAACTCGCCGCGAAGCCGCGCAGGCGCCTCGCAGCACGCTGGCAGGACGGTGTGCCATCCTTAATCCAACGAACTGAACTCCGCGCGGACCGGTTGCGGTCCACCCGCCGGTGCAGGCTGTAGACGTGTCCGGGCGGCAGCTGCGCCCGGGCGGCACTACATCTGGGTCAGGTAAAGCACCAGCAACACCAGTAGCACAGTGGCGAACTGGAAGCCAACGCGCGCCGACATGAACTGGGTGCTGTGCTGACGGTCGAAGCGGCCGCCGTGGGCCATGGAGATTACGCCGCTTACCAGTGATCCGACAGTCAGGATCAATGCGGCGACGATCAAGATGATGGATATGGTCATGATCGGGCGCTCAATTCTGACATAGTATTTATTAGTTTAGCTTAACCATAGCTGCCAGTTTGTTTTCTTGATCTCGATCAATGATTTCGTGTAAAGCGCCTGCCTTGTGTGCACTGCACAAACCGGCCCCGTGGACCGGACCGGGGTAGTTGGTCACGGACTTGCCACCCGATCATGAAGGCATGTCATAATTGTTTCCCGTACGGATTTTTTCCGCTTGGGCCGGAGTTATCGCCGAACAGCTTCGCGTAAGCGAGCCTGGCACGGCAGGCTCCAGTGCGCAATTGAGTGAAGGAGCATTTATGCCAAGTTACGATTATTACTGCGAGTCCAACGAGCGGGTGTTAGAGGTGCGCCACGGCATTTCCGACCGGGTCGAAACCTGGGGCGAACTCTGTGAACGCCTGGGGATACCCCAGGACGGGACACCGGCCTCCGCGCCGGTGAGGCGGCTAGCCAACGGCGGACAGGTCGTGCGCAGCAACAGCCTGGGAAGCGGCATGATGCCGCCGTGCGAATCCGGCGGCCCTTGTTGCGGTGGCGGCGCGTGTTCGAACTATTGACGGTGAGTAGATCGGCGGCAGTGGCGTGCGCATCGACGATGTGGAAGCGAGCCGGCACTGATCCGCGAGCGCGGGTCACGCGTCATTGGTTCGGAATGATGACGGCGTTGTCTTGCGCGGCGTTGATATCCATGACCTGGGTCACCGGGGCGGGCGCGCAGATCCCGGCTGGGCCGGGGATCGGCCAGCAACCCGTGAGACCGGCCCAGGATCCCCAGCCCGAACGCGGTGTCGGCTCGGAACTGGAAACCGACCAAGGTCGTGCGCAACGCGAGACGCAGCGGCTTCAGGCCGAGCAGCAGCGCCAGGAAGCGGAACGTGCCCGGCTGGAATTGGAGCAGGAGCGGACCGCCAACCAGACGAAGGAACGGCTGGAATACGAGCGTAGCCGTCTGGAAGAGGAACAGGCACGCATTGAGCGCGAACGTGCGCGGAGCGAGGCGGAGGCGGAAGCGATGGGCAGTCAGCAGCAGGAGCGGCTGGAAAGGGAGCGGGCACGCGCCGATCGCGAGACCGAGCGCTTGCAGCGCGAGGCGGAACGCATGCGACGCGAACGGCAGTGAGCGGTCTGGTTCAAAGACTCACGCTCAACCTGCCGGGACCAGAGATACTGCCAGTTGCATAACACACGTGGGATCGCGCCCCTGGCAAGATCTTTGTTTTGTCCGGGCAACTCCAACACAAAGCACGAGGCGGATGGTAAGACAAGGCGCTGACTGCCGATCATGACATCGCAGTGCAGGCTGCTTTGCAGCAACGTTGACTGCAGTTACCGCGCATTGGCCGATAGATGGCGGCGACTTCTTCGTCGCTGCCGGACAGGACGTCGAATCAGTCGACGAGGATCCGGTTGCGGAGCATGTAACCCGTTCCGTGCTGCCAGGAACGGTCCGTGTTACCGCGGATATCGACGAAGGCGGACTTGATGATTTTTCCGCTTGCGGCGTCCTTAATCAACACGTTCAGGTTCAAGATAAGATTACTGACTTTCTGTACCCACAGCAGCGCCAGCTGCTCCGCGCGTAGTGATCGCGCAAGCTCCAGTTCACAGTTGTTGCAGTCGTGCAGGTGCTGGACGCTGTCGGTGAGTGACTTCAACTCTGCGGCGAGTGGAGCAGTATCGACGACCTGATATCGACCCGACGCGGCAAGGCCGTCGCGGAATTGTTGCGTAATCAGAGCAAGTCGTTTTACGTCGGCGGGATTTTCGCCCGTCACCTCTCCCTCGACGCTGGTATCGACCAGGGTCGCATCGAAAACAACTATGTTGATTTTGTCGCCCCGGGCCTGTGCGGCGGCGCCAATGATGACGAACGAGAGTAAAAAAAGGATGGCGGGGTTCGGTAGTCTCATGAAGGGTCCCGGTGTGGCGGCGCAATCGAACGTCGCATGCTACCCCATCCGGGCTTGCCGGCGCCAGCGGCTGCCCGGGGCACCGCGGTCGGCTTTCAGTATAATGCTGCTTACGGCCTCAAGAAATCGGAATACATCACCGTGTTGACGCAGAAAACAATACTGGCAATGCTGCTGCTGTTTGTTCACAGCTTAGTCTTCGCAGGAACGCTCGGCATCGCCACGGGCCGGGAGACCGGCACCTACTATCGTTTCGGCGAGGATATGAAGCGGGTGGCTGCCACGGAAAACATCGATGTCAAGGTCTACCCCAGTAAGGGTTCGTTCCAGAACCTGGTAGCGATGTACGAGCGTAGCAACCTGCATCTTGCCATCAGCCAGGCCGATGTGTTGTTTTTTCTTGATCGACTCGGCAATGCCGACGAGCAGAAGCTGGTCGCTGCGACGCGCATTGTCCTCCCCTTGTATGCGGAGGAGGTCCACCTGCTCGCAAGAAAGGGCATTGATCGTTTTTCGGATCTCGAGGGCAAGCGGGTGGCGGTCGGCGAGGAGGGCAGCGGTACCGCCATGACGGCACAGACCTTGTTCGCACTGGCGGGGGTCACTCCAGCTGAAATGGTCTGGCTGGAAGCGGAGAAAGCCGTCGACGCGTTGCTCGATGGTAGCATCGATGCGGTCATCATTGTCGCCGGCAGCCCGATGAGACTGCTGCAGCAGAGGGTGCCGACAAACGCCGATGTCGCCCTGGTCCAACTGGAGGACGAAGTCTTCCACAAACTGTACGGTCGGCCAATCAGTATTCCCGCCGGAACCTACGAGTGGCAGGACGCCGAGGTGCGGACGACCGGGATTATGTCAGTACTGGTGACCCTGGATTATCCCGCCGACTCCGAGGTGTGCGAGGAGATAATGAAGCTGTCCAAGGTGGTGATCCGGGATATCGCGTGGCTCATCAGCAAGGGCCACGAAAAGTGGGCCCAGGTGAACTTTGATTTTCCAGTCAACGACTCTAACCGCTCGTCCTGTTCCAGTTTCTACCGCTAGACCATGACTCGTTGCAGCCCGAGCCCGGCATCGAAGTCTCTGTGGGCGGTATTCCGCTGCCCATATGTTGACGCGAGGGCCCTGGTGGCGGCACGCTCGATCGTGATCGCGCAGGCCCGCAATACTGCCGGGATCTTTACGGCGATCGCCGCGCTCTGCCTGCCGCTCCCGTCAGGTGCAGAGACCGAGGTGACCGACACGGATTACCTGCAGGTGATTACCGACGTGACTGCGTCGACGGAGCAGGGTTACCGCAGTGAATTCGGTTACGCAGTGCTCGTGGTCATGGATGGCGTACGCCTGCTGTTCGATACCGGCGTCACCGCCGGAGTCCTGCAACACAACCTGCGCCAGGCCGGTGTCGACGCCGCGGATCTGGATTTCGTGGTATTGTCGCACAATCACCCCGATCATATCGGTGGTTTGGCCTATATTCGGCGCGCAGCGCCGGCGGTACCTGTTCTTGCACCACCGAAGCAGGGCATCGACGGCGGCCCGGTTGAGCGTATCAATGGTGTCCGCAGGCTCGCAGATCATCTTTACGTGTTGCGTACCCACACCGATGAGCCGACAGCCGGCATCAGCGACGAACTGTCCCTGGTCGCGCTAACCGACGAGGGACCTTATCTGGTCACCGCCTGTTCGCATACCGGGCTGGCGAGTATTGTCGAGGCGACGACGCGCCTCACCGGTCAAGCCGTTTATTTCCAAACCGGCGGTGCCAGGCTGAAGTTTCGTCAGCGCGAGGATACGGCCGCGGTGGCCAGACGCCTGGATGCGCTGGGCGTGCGGCGCATCAGTCCCGGCCATTGCAGTGTTGACCACGCCGTCACCCGGGTGCTGGAAGAGAATTTCTCCGGTCAACTGGAGCTTTCCGAAGTGGGCAGGCGGGTTCCTCTGCGGGTGAGCCGCTGACGGGGGTCAGGGCCACGGGCGACACACGCACCGTCGATTGTGCGTTGCAGCAATCGGCAATGCCGAATATAATCAAACACTGAAATACCCCTGATCAACGCAAGAATCCATCGCCAAGTATGTTCAGCAGGACCTTATTTGCCCTGACCCTGGTAGGCATTCCCTTGGCCGCCGCGGCCGGGCCCGATGGCCATGCCTTGTTCGATGAGCATTGCGCAGCCTGTCACGGCGACAATCACGCCGGGGGCATAGGCCTGCCGTTGACTCCACAGATGTTGGACGGTGTCGACGACCGCTACCTCCGCGTCACCATCCGCAAGGGCCGTCCTGGACGCGTCATGCCCTCATTCGAGTCCCTCAGCGACGCACAGGTCGAGGCGCTGGTGGTGTACCTGCGCAAGAATTCCGAAGGCAGGCGGCCCCGCTGGACGGCTGTTCGCGCACCCGGCGATCCCGGGCGTGGCCACAGACTTTTCGTCCAGCACTGCGTGCAGTGTCACGGTGCGGACGGCAGCGGTGCGGACGGCACCGGCGTCACTCTGTCCCGGGAGCGAGCGTTCGCCATCATGCCGCCGGCCCTGAATAATCCGGGCTTCCTGGCCGCCGCCTCAGACCAGATGATCGGCTACACCATCCGCAACGGCCGACCGGAAACACCCATGGAGCCGTTTTCCCAGCAGGTGCTCTCCGATAGCGACATCAACGACATCGTGGCCCATGTGCGCACCTTCCAGGAACAACCGAGACCGGCCCTCGAGGAGAGAGTCGATGGCGACGAAGGCCCGGTGCTTGTTTTCGACTCTCCCTACGACTTCGATACCACCGTCGGCAACCTGGTCAATGCCATCAAGGGCAACAACTTTCGTTCCTTTCCCCCGCGCACCCTGGACCAGGGGCTGACCGATGAGTTCGACATGAACCGGCGCCAGGTGACGCTGCGGTTCTGTAATTTCCGCCGTCTCTATGATCTCATGAACGTCGATCCGCGCCTGGGCATCGTGCTCCCATGCCGGGTGACGGTGGTGGAGCGCGATGACGGGCAGGTGCAGGTATTGGCGATGAACATGGCGGTCATTGCCCGGATCTTCAACAATGACGGCCTGACCAAAGCCTTTGTCACCATGCAGGAGGTGCAGGCGTCCATCATCGAGGAGGCCACTTTCTGATGCGGTCGCTGACCCTGGTAGCGGTACTGCTTGGCCTGCTGGGTGGCATCGTCCTGGCACCGGCGGTGCGCGCCGAAGGCATCTTGATGGCGCGCTCCGCGGTCAGTTTCGACGCGGCGTTGCCGGCGCTGACACGCAGCATCGAGGAGCACGGCTACTCGGTGGCCCATATCCAGAAATGTGACGGCGGCCTGCGCGGTGTCGGTTATCAGACCGACAAATACCGGGTGGTGTTCTTCGGTAAACTCGACGAGGTGCGCGATCTTACCAGGCGCCAACTGGATCTCGCACCGTTTCTGCCGCTCAAGATGGCCATATTTGCCGAGCGCGACGAGACGGTGCTGTCCATTGTTAATCCCACGGCCCTGGGTGCGTTTTACAGCGACCCGGAGTTGAAGACGCAGTTCGATCGCTGGGAAAGCGATATACGTTCCGTGCTGCGGGAGATGCGCGCCTTGCGGCCGGGCCGGACGACCGCAGAGCGTTAGTTAAGCGGCGCGAGTCAGCGCTTCCGGGAGTCACCCCCGGCCGCTTCCGGACTGGTAGGGCGCTGTATTGTCCCGCAGATTGACCAACCGTCGAATCGCGTTGCCGGCCCCGCGAGGGCTGTTGATCCATGCTCGAACTGTGCACTGATACTCGCTGATGACGATCCGAGTAAGGTCCGATACGGACGGTCGCGGAATCCTGCGCCTTGCTTCGAATGGTGATTATTACCTGCGCCCGACGACCAGAGGCACCCTCGCGCCGGGATGGGCGGTATGCGGTAGCGGCACGCGTTACAATCACCGCTCCCGGATGCCCATGCCGGTATCCCGTGCAACAGGCCAAAAACCTCGACAACGAGGGTGGCTGCCACGGGCGTGGGCGGCGGAATGGGGACCAAGACAACAATGCCGGAGAAAGTGCCGTAGCGCGCCGCGCTTTGGCCGCTGCGGTACGGGAGACCCAATGGCTGCGTGCCATTGCGCTGACAATCAAGCCTGGACAAGAGACATTTCATGAGGCGATTACTGATACCTGGCGCGGGGACGGTGTTCCTTTGCATGCTGCTCGTATCCGCTTCGGTGCAGGCCCAACAGCGGCTTGCGGCCGCACCCGATCGCCCCAAGATCGGGCTGGCACTGAGCGGTGGCGGCGCGCGAGGCGTCGCCCACATCGGCGTGATCCGGGAGCTGGAGCGGCTGCGGGTACCCGTCGACTACATCGCCGGCACCAGCATGGGTGCCATCGTCGGCGGTTTGTACGCTACCGGCATGAATCCGGACGACATGGAGAAACTGGTCAACGAGATCGATTGGGACGACATCTTCCGGGACCTCCCCGATCGCGAAAACCTCTCGCTGCGGCGCAAGTTTGACGACGCCGTGTTCCAGGTCGACAAGAGCTTCGGCATCAGTGGCGGCAAGTTGAAGGCCCCCACCGGATTTACCCAGGGACGCAAGCTGAGCCTGTTACTCGAACGGTTGACGGCGAGGACCAACAAGCTCCGTAATTTCGACGAACTACCGATTCCCTTCCGGGCGGTGGCCACCGACATAGTCACCGGAAACGAAGTGGTGCTGCAGCAGGGCAATCTGGCTGCTGCCGTTCGTGCCAGCATGTCGATCCCGGGCGTATTGGCGGTAGTGGAGATCGATGGGCGGCGGCTGGTGGACGGCGGTATGGCCAATAACATGCCGATCAGCGTGGTGCGGGACATGGGCGCCGACATCGTGATCGCGGTGGATATCAGCACGCCCCTGCTGAGGCAGGACCAGCTGGGGTCCGCCGCCGCCATCGTCTTCCAACTTACCGGGTTCCTGACCCGGCAGAACACCGAGGCCCAGATCGCCACCATCACTGATCAGGATACCTTGCTCGTTCCCGAACTGGGCGACATCGCCACCAGCAGCTTCAAGCGCGCCGGCGAGGCGGTGGCGATAGGGGAGCAGGCGGCGGTGGCAGCGCGTGAGCGGCTGGTGAGGTATGCCCTGTCGGCGGAGCAGTACGCGGCGCATGTGGCGCACCGCCGGATATTGGAAGACAGTCGGCCGGTGCTGGCCTTCATCCGTATCGACAACGATTCCAGTGTGGCGGATGCGGTGATCGAATCGCGCATTCGGCTGCAACCGGGGGATGTGCTGGACGTCGCGGTTCTGGACGCCGGACTGAATCTGGTGTACGGCATGGGTCTGTTCGAGACCGTGCGCTACGACGTGGTCAGTGAGCAGGACGAAACGGGGCTGGTGGTCACCGTACGCGAGAAGCCCTGGGGTCCGAAATACCTCCAGTTCGGCGCCAGCTTCAGTAGTGATTTCGGCGAGGAACAGGAACTGGGGTTGGTGATAGGGTATACCTTCACACCCATCAACCGCCTGGGCGGCGAATGGCGCAGCCTGTTGCGATTGGGCGAGGAACAGGGCCTGGTGACGGAACTGTACCAGCCGGTGGCGGCCTATTCCCCGTACTTTGTGTTGCCACGTTTGTTCTTTCTCAATCAGAGATTCAATCAAATCCAGGACGGGCGCATCATCGCCGAAGACCGGGTGGAGCGGTTGGGCGGGACCTTGCTTGTAGGCCGCGAATTCGGCACCTGGGGACGACTGTCCGCCGGGGTGACCCGCTTTACCGGGAAGGTGTCGACCCGTATTGGGCCGCCATCGGAAGGGGACACCGACATCGACGGCGGCGAAGTCGAGGCTCGATTTCGTGTCGATACACTGAACGATTTCCACTTTCCCCGCTCGGGCAACCGCAGCCTGTTGGGATGGATCGGGTCGCGGGAGTCGCTGGGCGCCGACGTTCGCTTCAACCAGCTGCTGCTGGACACGGTGCTGGCCAAGTCATGGGGGCGTCACACGCTGTTGCTGGGTGTGCGATACTTCAGTACGGTCGACGGCGAAGCACCGGTGCAGAGCCGGTTCCGTCTGGGCGGGCTGTTTGAACTGCCCGGTTTCGCCCGCAACGAGTTGACCGGCCAGCACGTGGCCCTGCTCCGCTCCGGTTATCTCCGTAGACTGGGGGAAGCCTGGTCGTCTCCAAGTTATGTAGGCTTCACCCTGCAATACGGCAACGCCTTCGAGGACGAAGATGACATCGAATTCGATAATGCGCTGGTGGCGGGAAGCGCCTACCTGGGCATGGACACGCTGTTCGGTCCGGTCTATCTGGGCTACGGACTCGCGGAAGGTGGACGCAGCAGCCTCTATCTGCAGATCGGTTCCTCGTTTGCATTCTGAAGATGGCCAGCGGCGCAGGGCGGCTTCAACCGGAAAGCTCCGCCGGATCAGGTCATGAACAGTGACTGATCCGTTAGCGCAATGGGAATACCTGGAGGTCTTACTTTGGCTACTGTAAAGGTGGAAGGGTGGTGGCAATGGATCACCGGCACGATCGCAAGCTTTCTGCTACTGGCAATCCTGCCGCCGGCAAATGCCCTCGCCGACACCGCTGAGATCCAGCGTCAACTGTTGAAACAGGATAAGTGGCAGGGTGATCTAGACGGCATGGTGGAGCGCCGCGTGATCCGGGCGCTGGTCGTCTACAACAAGATGTTGTATTTCCTCGATGGTGGCCGCCAGCGGGGCGCCAGTTATGAGGCGTTGAAGGGGTTCGAGAAGTTCGTCAATAAGAAGTTCGGCAAAAAGACACTGAAGGTGGACATACTGTTCATCCCGGTCCCGCGTGACCGTATCGTTCCCCTCCTGGTGGAGGGATATGCCGACATCGCAGCGGCGAACCTCACCATCACCCCGGAACGGAAGAAATTGGTTGATTTCAGCGACCCGATCGCCTCCGGCGTCGCCGAGATACTGGTCACCGGACCGGTCGCCCCTCAGGTCAATGGCCTCGATGACCTGGCAGGAAAGGAGATCCACGTGCGCGAATCCAGCAGCTACTACGAACACCTGCTGCGCCTGAACAGGCAAATCGAGGAGCGTGGCAAGCCACCGGTAAAACTGGTGAAGGCGGACCCCCTGTTCGAGGACGCAGACCTTCTCGAGATGGTGAACGCCGGTCTCATTCCGATGGTCGTTGTGGACAGTCACAAGGCGGAATTCTGGGCCTCGGTATTCGACAAAGTGAAACTGCATCCCGACATCGCCGTGAACCGCGACGGTGAGATCGGTTGGGCTTTTCGTAAGAACAGCCCCAAGTTTAAGCAGGTCGTTGACGAATTCATAAAGGGAAACCGGCAGGGCACCTTGATGGGCAACATCCTGCTAAAGCGCTACTTCAGGGAAAACAAGTGGGCCCGCCACGCCACCAGCGAAGAAGAACTCAAGAAGTTCGACGCGATGATCGGTCTGTTCGGGCGATACGCCGAAGAGTATAACTTTGATTATCTCATGCTCGTGGCGCTGGCCTACCAGGAGTCACAACTGGATCACGGCAAACGGAGCCGGGCCGGCGCGGTGGGCATCATGCAGATCCTGCCCACCACGGCCACCGATCCCAACGTCGGTATACCCGACATAGAGAAGCTGGAGAAGAACGTGCACGCCGGGACCAAGTACCTGCGCTTTCTTCGTGATCGTTATTTCAAAGACGAAAAAATCGATGACATCAACCAGACGCTGTTCAGCTTCGCCGCCTATAACGCAGGTCCGGCGCGCGTGGCGCAACTGCGCAAGGAGGCCGCAGAGAGGGGACTCGACCCCAATGTCTGGTTTCACAACGTGGAAGTGATCGCCGCCCGGCGCGTAGGGCGCGAAACCGTGCAGTACGTGAGCAATATCTACAAGTACTACGTGGCGTACGGCTTGGTGACCGCGAATCGTGACGCCACGCAAATGCAGCGCGAGACGGTGATGCCGGGCGCCAAGTAGTATCGGCCAGGGTCGGAGGAGCCCGCTCTGGTGGGGCCAGCATGGCGCTGCACCGAAGAAATGTCCGGGACAAAGCCGGATCGACGGGCCGATCCGGCGACTCGTCGCTAGAATTCGTAATCATCCCTTGCTGAAACATCGGCCGGGCCGGGCCCTGCTCTCGGGGCGCGAGTCCGCCGCGGGCAATTCCGTTATAATTCGCCGCTTCGGGTCGCCCCGACAAGTCACCCTCGGTCTGATACGCAACTGGAGTATGCAATGAAACGATTTGTTCCCGCTTCGATTGCTGGCGTCCTGATGTTGATGGCCGGCCACGCCGCAGCGGTGGAAAACCTCGTCGAATCGGTGGCCCAGGGCTGCGACAAGGAGCTCACCAGCTACTGCTCCAACGTCACCCCGGGGGAAGGGCGCATCCTTGCCTGCCTTTATGCGCACCAGGACAAGCTGTCCGGGCGATGCGAATATGCGCTTTACGATGCCGCCGTACAGCTGGAGCGGGCGGTTTCGGCGCTGTCGTACCTGGCCAACGAATGCGATGCCGACATGGAAAAATTCTGCGCCAGTGTGGACCCGGGGGAGGGCCGCATCCGGCACTGCCTCAACGACAACCGGGGCAAGGTCCGCAAGCGCTGTCGCAGCGCGATGCAGGATATCGACCTCAAGGCTGAATAACGATCCGCCGCCCGGCTGGTCGGTGCCGGTGAAATGGAGCAATCCAACTTTTGGAGGAAATATACATGCAATCGACAAGAATTCGGATGGTGGCCGTGGTCCTGCTTATAGCGGCCGCGATGTCGGCCTGTACGACCACTAAGAAGACCGCCGAATGGCGAGACGATAGCTACACCGGCGGCAAGTTCGACAACATACTGGTGATCGGCGTTGCCCAGCAGAATTCGGTGCGGCGTATGTTCGAATCGAACGTGGTTTCGGAACTGAAGGCCAAGAACGTTACCGCCATACCCAGCTTCAGTATCATGGCCAGCGACGAGAAGATCTCCAAGGAATCGGTCAAGGCGGCCATCGCCGGAAAGAAGGTCGACGCCGTGCTGGTCACCCATCTGGTGGGGGTGGACGAACAGGAAGTATATTATCCGCCCACCTACACGCCCACCATGGGTCCCGGCTATGGCTACTACGGTTATTATTCCCGCGTTTATGACTATGTCTACGAGCCTGGCTACTACCAGAAGTACAAAGTGGTGAAGATCGAGACCAATCTCTACAACGTCTCCACCGAGAAGCTGGTCTGGTCCATGCAGTCGGAGACAATCGATCCCGACATCGAGGAGCACCTGGTCAGGGACAACATCAAGGTATTCATGGAGGGCCTGGCCCGTCAGGGATTGATCTAGCCGGCGGGATCCGCGTCGCCTGCTCTCGCGCTACGCCTTTGCGGCCTGTCCGCTGCACACGGGACAAGCCGAGTCCTTGGGCAGCTTGATGGTGTGGCACTCCATTGACAGGGCGTCGACCAGCAACAGTCTGCCGGACAGGGTGCGGCCGACGCCGCTCAGGACCTTGACCGCTTCCAGCGCCTGGATGCTGCCGATGATTCCCACCACCGGGGCCAGGATACCTTCCGCGGGACAGGACTCGGCAGCGGCGTCGCTGTCGGGATACAGGCAGCGATAACAAGGGCTTTCCGGATCGCCGGGCAGGAAGGTCGACACCTGGCCCTCGAAGCGGATGGCTGCACCGGAGACCAGCGGCGTAGCGAACCTGAAACAGGCGGCATTGAGGGCGAAGCGGGTAGCGAAGTTATCGCTGCAGTCCACCACCACGTCGGAGGCGCTCACGTGCTCGTCAAGCTCCGCCTCATCGAGTTCCCAGTCCACGGCGGTGACGTCCGCGTGTGGATTCAGTTCGCGTAAGGTTGCCCGGGCGCTGTGGGCCTTGAGGGCGCCGATGTCACGGGCCCGGTGCACGATCTGGCGCTGCAGGTTGGAGGCCTCTACGCGGTCGAAGTCGCTCACGGTGATACGCCCGACGCCGGCCGCGGCCAGGTACATGGCCACCGGTGAACCCAGCCCGCCCATGCCGATGATCAAAGCCCGCGACCGATACAGGCGCGCCTGTCCGCGTTCGCCCAGCTGGGGCAGCTTTATCTGGCGGCTGTAGTAGTCGCGCAACTCATCATCGAGGACCGCTTTGCTCATGGTTCGGGAGCTTGCACCGTGTGAGTGGTTTGGCCGTGGATCGCGATGCCGCGACCGTGGTTTCCGGATAGCCTAACGCGCCCACGCGGGCAAGTCATCAGCGAATCGCCTGCGTCATTGTGGCCCGCCAGGTCCGGCGGTCGAACCTGCCGATCCTCGAAGGATTTACGGCCTGCGGGACAGGGAATTACGCCATTCCATATGATTCATGTCAAAGCGGTGCAGTGGACGAGGAATTAGAGTGACAATCAGTTAAAATTATACACTTCGCACCGCTTCACATACCTGTTTGCACCGCCCCCGCTGCTGTACGCGGCAACCAGAGTGAGCAAGAGGCCATGGAGCGCCCAACAACCGGAGGTCAGATAATGAGTCCAGGCAAACATGAGTCCTATCTTTCAAAGCATCGATTTTTCAAGGATTTTGATCGCTCATACCTCAAGGTGCTGGCCGATCACGCGGTAGAGAAGGGCTTTAGACGCGGCGAACGGGTATCCGCCCAGGACGATGTCGCCTCCAGCTTCTTTTTGATCCTCGAGGGTGAAATGGAGGTGCAGATACCGTCTATTTATGGTCCTCCGATCGTGGTGCAGACGCTGGCCAAGGACGATATCCTTGGATGGTCATGGCTGATTCCGCCCTACAAGTGGCACTTCGAAGCCAAGGCTTCAGAGGACACCCGGGTCCTGGAATTCAATGGCGAGGACCTGCGCGCGCGGTGCGAGGAGGACCCGAAGATGGGCTATGAGCTGATGAAGCACTTCGCCGGACTGATGGCCGACCGGGTGCAGGCGGCGCGCATGCGGGTGCTGGAGGTATGCGGGCCCGCCGAGGCAGTTTGACCGCGACGGCTGGGTGGCCGAAGAACGCCATTACCAGCCGGTGGCGGGTGCCGTTCGCTGGCCGCTGATTGCGACCAGCGAATGGCATTTGTTACACAGACCGCTCAGGCGCTGGTGCCGCCTTCACGACCGTCCGTGATGTTCCCGTCCCCGGTCTGAGTGCCGCCGTCACCAGTCTGGGTGTCCCCGTCACCCGGCTGCGATCCGTCTCCGCTGGCCTGTTGACCATCATCCACCGGCGGCGCGCCCGAGGGGCACGGACCTGGAGTGTCCCCGTGCCGCAGATGAGCATCTTCGGCCGGTGCACCAACGGAGAGGGTTTTCCTGCCCTTGTGGCACACGGCGACCTTACGGGTAGTCCGTTCGACAATGTCGTCGCTGGTGCCATCGTCGACTGAACCACGGACCACCACCGTATCGTCTGTCGTTGCGCCGTTGGCATTGATGGTTACGTTGACTTGGATAACTGTGCCGGGCTCGGTGACCACGTCGGTCACGAAGCCTATCCCGCCTACCGACAGGCTGCAGGTCTCGTTGGCGGGAACCCCGTTAATCTCAAAGCTGCCGTCGACGCCGGTGGTATCCTCACCCACGAATCCACCGTCGCAGTTGAGGGTTACAATTATGTCCGCCAGCGGTGCGGCGTGCGCCGGTGTCGAGATCCACCGCGCCAGCGAGGCCAGGAAGCGCTCGCCCGCGGTCGCCCGCCAACCAGGCCACAGATCCAGGCTGGCGATGCCGCCGTTGTCAACGACCCCCGCCACGGTGCCGGTGCTGGCCGCGCCGCCGCCGGCGCTGGCGGACGTTCCACCACCGCCGCCGCAACCGGCCAGCAGCACTCCGGCAGCCACCGAGATGACGATGGCGGCATGTTTCGTGATCACTTTTACGTTGATGTACTGCATGCGACTACCCCACGAGTCTGGTCTGGAAGAGGCACACAATATAGTTGCCGTCGGGCTTGGGATGCTTAAGGCTCGATTAATTTTTGGTTAAGTCGGACGAGCAGCCTGCATGGACAGACGGAATGGGTGTTGCAAACGCCATGAGGCAGCCGCCCAGGGGACGGAATGCCGCAGCTGGGACCCGGAGAGTCTGACCGATTCGGCGGGGGCAGGCGGCACCAGCTGTCGCGTAACGGGGTGCACTACAGCCGAGGGACAAGCTGCGGCGACGGGGCGTAACGAAGGCGCTGACACCCGAGACGGTATGTTCCATGCGTAGGGCATTGTTCGGTCCTGCTGCCAGGTGGTCCACGGCCGTGACAAAGCCTGACGGGATGGCGTTACTGGACGATAGGAAGTGAGAGTATCCAACGCGGGGTATGTGGACGGGTACCTCATGCCGGTGTCATCGATTCGGTGAGGATGGTTAATCGTCTTCCTCGTATTCCGCGGGCAGTTTGTGAGCGATCCCTTTGCGGCACTCGATGCAGGTCTTGCCCTTCTCGGCCGCGCTCTCCGTCTTTTCGCGTGCCCGGCGTTTCTGGTTGTGGAATTCCATGGCGGCGAAGGAGTGACAGCTGCGGCACTCCCGGGAGTCCTTCGCCTCCATGCTTCGCCAGACGTTCTCTGCCAATTCCATGCGCTCGGCCTCGAACTTCTCGGGCGTATCAACAATGCCCATAATCTTGTGGTGAAGCTCGTTGGCGGTCTTGATCCTGCGTATCAGCTTTGGGGTCCATTCCCTGGGCACATGACCGTCTGAGCAGATCGCGCGGATGCCGGAGGGATTGATGTAATGCACAGTCTTCTTGTATTCCTCCAACACAGTGGTCCGTATCTCGTGGCAGGATACGCAGAATTCCATGGTATTTGTGTATTCCTGAAGGTGTTGAATCCACCCCAGAACACGACCCCGCCGACGGCACCGAGCAGGAATACGGATCCCCGCGCCCGGCGTTGCGCAGGCGACCAGAACCAAGACCACAGGCGACGCGGCATGAACTGGGCCTCGTATTCGGTACGCGGTATGGCTCGATGCCGGCCCCGCCGATTGGACGGGGGCGGGAGAATTTCCTAACGTTCCTTCGAAAGGGTGGTGTGATGGGCCATGATGTCCACCACGATTTGGCGATCCACCGCGCGCATGGCCGGAATCGCTTCGGCGCGCGGGCCTTTATGGTCCCCTCTTCGTAGTATTGTGTTTGACCAGCAGGAGACCAGGGATGTTAACCTACATGCGTATTGATCTGGAGCGAAAATTTCGAATTCATGGTGACTGGCCGGGGCGCGGCCCTGCGGCGCTCCGCAGTGTCGCTAGGTTCCGCCGGGGTGTAGCCATTGAATCCGGATTGATCTGGGTCAGGGCACACCGGGGCCATAGGTACTATAAGGGCAGTTTCTAGTGTGGCTGTCCCGGTACACGGTCACCGTCGATAAATGAAGGCAAGGGGCACAGTAGTGATGACACAGACCGAGCAGTGGGTATATTCATTCGAGGAAGGAGACGGCGCCGACAAGAAGCTCCTGGGGGGCAAGGGGGCCAATCTTTGCGCCATGACCCAGATGGGCTTGCGCGTGCCGCCGGGATTCGTGATCACCACGGCGGCCTGCCTGTGTACCCTGGAGCATCCCCGCCGCGATCTGCCGGACGGCCTGCGGGAGCAGGTGCAGTCACACATCGGCCGGCTGGAGGAGCTGGCGGGCAAGGGATTCGGCGATCCGGACAATCCGCTGCTGGTTTCGGTTCGCTCAGGATCGGCGATCTCCATGCCGGGGATGATGGACACCGTGCTAAACCTCGGCCTGAACGCGGCGACGGTGGAAGGCCTCGCCCAGCAGACCGGCAACGAACGCTTCGCCTACGATGCCTATCGCCGTTTCATCCAATTGTTCGGTAAGGTGACGCTGGGTATCGGCGACGAGCATTTCGATACGCCATTCGAATCGGTCAAGCAGCGGATAGGAGCTGCGTCCGATGTCGAACTCGGCAGCGAGCACCTGCGCGACATATGTGAAATGTTCCTGAGCGTCGTGCGGCAGCATGCCGGCCGCAGTTTTCCGGAAGACGTCCACGAACAGTTGGAATTGGCCATCGGGGCGGTTTTCGGTTCCTGGTTGGGGAAGCGGGCAGTGGATTACCGCCGGCAGTTCAACATCACCGACGATATCGCCAATGGCACCGCGGTGAATGTCTGCACCATGGTGTTTGGCAACATGGGCAACGATTGCGCCACCGGCGTGGGTTTTACCCGCAATCCGGGAACCGGCGAAAACGCCATGTACGGCGAGTATCTGACCAACGCCCAGGGCGAGGACGTGGTCGCCGGGATCCGTACTCCCAAGGCGGTGGCGATGATGGTGGAGGAGCTGCCCGAGATGTACCGCCAGCTCGAAGAGCTACGGCAACGGCTCGAGAATCACTACCGCGAGGTGCAGGATTTCGAGTACACCATCGAACACGGTACCTTGTACTGCCTGCAGACACGCAACGGCAAGATGAACGCCGCGGCCAGGATTCGCACCGCGGTGGAGATGGCCAACGAGGGGCTCATCAGCAGGGAAGAGGCGTTGCTGCGAGTCGATCCGGCCCAGCTCGATCAGCTGCTGCACCCGCGGCTGGACCCGGCCCACGACGGCGCGGCGCTGGCCACGGGGCTGCCCGCATCACCGGGCGCGGCCACCGGCCAGGTGGTATTCGACGCAGACCGCGCGGAACTCATCGCCAAGACCGGGGAGCGGCTTATCCTGGTGCGTGAAGAAACCAAGCCCGAGGACATACACGGCTTTTTTGCCGCGGTCGGCATCTTGACCAGTCGCGGCGGCAAGACCTCCCATGCCGCGGTGGTGGCGCGCGGCATGGGCAAGCCCTGCGTCGCAGGCGCCGAGGGCATCACGGTGGACGAGCGGGCACGAGTGGCGCGCATCGGTGAAACGACCCTGCATGAGGGCGATGTCATCACCATAGACGGCGGCAGCGGCGAGGTCTATGCAGGGGAGATTCCCACTATTCCCGCCGACTTTTCGCAGGACCTGCGAACCCTGCTGGGTTGGGCGGACAATGAGGCACGGTTGCGGGTAATGGCCAACGCCGATACCCCGGATGCCGCGGAAAGTGCCCGCGAACTCGGCGCAAAAGGCATCGGCCTGTGTCGTACCGAGCGCATGTTCAACGCCCAGGAACGCCTGCCCCTGGTGCTGGACATGATCCTGGCCGAGGGGCCCGACCAGCGTCGGCAGGCGCTGGCTAAGCTCCTTCCGGTGCAACGGCAGGATTTCAAGTCGATCCTCACCATCATGGCACCGCACCCGGTGACTGTGCGCCTGCTGGATCCGCCGATTCACGAATTCCTGCCAGCGGAGCGGAAGCTGGAGGAGGAATTGCAGAGCCTGCGCGGGCTACGCGGAACGCTCGAAGGCATGAGTAGCCTCATGCAGTCGCTGCGTATCCTGAGCCCGGAGGCCCTGAGCCGGGACACCTTGCCGGCATTCCTGCGGGAGGGCGGGCCCGAATATGTAGACCAGGTGATCGCACGCAAGCAGATGATGCTGGACAAAGTGCGCGAATTGTCCGAGATCAACCCGATGCTGGGCCATCGAGGTGTCAGGCTCGGCATCACCTATCCGGAGATCTACGAGATGCAGATCCGCGCCGTGCTGGAGGCAGCCGCCCAGTGCCTGCGCGAAGGCATTGACGTGCACCCCGAGATCATGGTGCCGCAGGTCTGCACCGCTCAGGAACTGCTGCGTGTCAAGGCCTACGTGGATGAAATCAGCGTCGAGGTGGAGCGGGAATTCGGGATCCCGGTGCATTTCAGGTTCGGCACCATGATAGAGGTCGTGAGGGCATGCATGCGGGCCCGTAACCTGGCCGAGGTAGCCGAGTTCTTTTCCTTCGGCACCAATGACCTTACCCAGGCAACGTTTTCATTCTCGCGGGAAGACGCGGAGAACAAGTTCCTGCCTTTCTACAACGAGAACAAGATCCTGCGCGACAACCCGTTTGAAGTGCTGGATGTCAAGGGCGTGGGGCAGCTTATCAACACCACGGTTTCCTGGGGCCGCGAAACCCGGCCTGATCTGATGGTGGGTATATGCGGAGAGCAGGGGGGGCACCCCGGATCCATCGAGTTCCTGCACCACGCCGGGCTGGATTATGTGTCCTGTTCACCTCCCCGCGTCCCCATCGCGCGGCTCGCTGCGGCTCAGGCCAAGCTGCGGGAAAAGGATTTCCGCCCAGACATCCTTTGACCCGGGGCCGACCCGCCGCTGGGCGTCAGTCGGCTTCCATCAGGCCGTTGAGTACGATCTCGTGATAACTGACGACGCCGATCACCTCGCGGTCATCGATGACCGGGGCGATGGCGAGACCGAAATGCTCGAACAGCCTTGCGCAGTAGCGTATGTCCATTTTAGGTTCTACACAGATGATGGGCTTGGCCATAATCTCGTAGATGCTGACGCGCTCGGGCGAGCGGTTCTTGGCCAGCACGTTCTTGGCGATGTCTGAAAGCAGCACCAGGCCATACTCGTCGTCGTCGTGCCTTTTGTCGATGATCAGGGCACGTACCTCGTTCAGTCTCATTATCCGGACGCCTTCTTCCACGGTGATCAGCCCGTCCACCAGTTGAAAACGTTTGGTCATCACGTCCCGGACCCGGACGGTGCGTCGCTCGCTCATAGCTTTTCCTCCACAACGTTGGAGAGTTTCTGGATCTGGTGGGCGACGCCGACGGCATCTTCGACATCTATCTGCACGGCGATTCCCGTTCCCGCGCGGGAGTCGAACTCACCGACCTCGGCAATACATTCGAGGATATCCCGGCTCAGGTGTTCCTCCACCAGGAAAATCAGGATGTCGCGCGGGGTCTCCAGGGTGAGGCCGAAAAATGTCTTTGCCCGGCTGGATCCCTCGCCGCGGGCATTGGTGATAACGGTCGCGCCCAGGGCACCGGCGTGGCGCGCCGCGTTCAATACGTTATCGGTATGACTATCTTCTATGAATGCCATTAGCAGCTTGAAATGCATGATGCACCTCCAATTCTCAGGAATCGTCTTTAGCGCCGCGCGTGATGCGGTCTCGCTTTGATAGCCAGGCGGAGCCCTGGGCGTAAGCCATGACCGTCATCATAGGGCACAGGCTTGCGAACGCAATGAGCCCAAAGCCATCGATGAGTGGGTCGCGCCCCGGCACGGACTCCGCCAGGCCCAGTCCCAATGCCGCTACCAGGGGGACCGTCACCGTGGAAGTGGTGACCCCTCCGGAATCGTAAGCCAGTGGCACGATCATCTTTGGGGCGAAGTAGGTCTGCACCACCACGACAACGTAGCCGACGATTATGAAATAGTGAATGGGAGCGCCAATCACGATGCGGTAGACGCCCAGAGTCAGTCCGATGGCGACGCCCAGCGCTACCGAGACGCGCAGACCCCAGATACCGATGGCCCCGCCGGACACCTGGTGGGCCTTGATGGCCACCGCGATGAGCGCGGGTTCCGCGATGGTCGTGCTGGCCCCGATACAGAACGCGAACAGATAGACCCAGTGATAAGCCGACCAGTCGAGCTGCGCCGCGCCGCCGTCCGCTACGGCGCGAACGAAACCGGGGTCCGTCAACTGGTCCGCCATCAGTCGGCCGAGAGGGAACAGTGCCTTCTCCAGTCCCACCAGGAACAGCGACAGTCCCACCAGCACGTAGGCGAAGCCTATGAGCAGACGGCGAGGATTTGGCATTGCCTTGCGGATCACCAGCACTTGAAAGAAGACGATGATGGCCGCTATCGGTAAGACGTCGCTTACCGTATCGATCAGGGTGTTGAAAATTTCGAAGAGCATTATCGGTCAGACCAGGAGCCCGTAGCCCATTACGAAGATCATCGGGAAAAGCGATGCGAAGGCGATCAATCCGAAGCCATCCACGATCGGATTTCGACCGCGGATCGATGAAGCCAGGCCCACACCCAGCGCTGTGACCAGGGGTACAGTGATGGTGGACGTGGTGACGCCGCCGGAGTCATAGGCGATTCCTATGATCTCGTCGGGGGCGATCGAGGTCATGAACACCACTCCCAGATAGCCAGCCATTATCATCATGTGAATCGGCCAGCCCTTCAGGATCCTGAACACCCCCACAACGATGGCCAGGCCGACCGACAATGCGACGCTGATGCGAAGCCCCAGGGCATAGTCATCCCGTTCGGTCTTCGTGTTGTCGATGATCTGCCCATGCGCCATGACCTTTGCGGCTTCATCGGCTACCGCGATCAGGGCAGGCTCGGCTATGGTCGTACCGAAGCCGAGCGCAAAGGCAAACACCAGCAGCCAAAACACACTGCCCTTGCGGGCGAACGCGAACGCCATGGACTCACCGACGGGAAACAAGCTGATTTCCAGGCCGTAAACGAAGCATGTCAGACCCAGCACCACGAACAACGCCCCGACGAGCAAATCCAACAAGTCGGGCACCGGCTGCTGCAGGATCGCCAACTGGAAAAATGCCACTACCACGATGATGGGCAGCAGGTCGCGCAGGCTGTTGATCATGGCGCGCAAAAGCGCCGTTAGCGTGTTCTTCACGTTCCGCTGTCAATTAGGCGTACGGACTAGATAACAGAAGCGACGGCGATTGGACATGATCTGTGTCACGACTGCAAGCCGGGTCACGCCCGCCGGCCGCGACAGCAATGCTGCTCTCCCGTGAAGTCTTCGTTGCTCCACCAGCGTAGAGGATCTCCGCAGCGGCGCTTTTGCCTTATCCGGACGGGGCACCGAGGGATTGTGCCTTCGTCTTGACTGGCCAACGAATTCACACCATGCTTGGCCGTTCCCCCTTGCTGCGTGGGATCGAAATGAAACTGGCGCCAATTCTGATACTCGTCCTGCTATCCGCACATCCCGCTGCGGGAGACGATCGACCGCTGTTCGGACCCGGTATCAAGCCACCGTGGGAGGGTACCCCGGTGGTGTTTGACCATGATCAGGCCGAACAGCTCTGGCGCACGCTTGCCTACGGTTATTTCGGTGAACGGCCGATCGTCGAAGGAGACGGCGGGATTCGACTCGAAGCACCGTCCCGCGCCGAGGATGACGCCATGGTGCCGGTCAGCATCAGCACTGTGCTGAAGGAACCCGTAAAGCGGATCTACCTGGTCGTGGACGTCAATCCCATACCGATGGGCGGGGTGTTCACGGTCAGCGAAAACCGGAGTATCGAGACCATTTCCACGCGGGTCAGGGTGAATGGATTCACCTACGTGCGCGCAGTCGCCGAAACCGTCAGCGGGAAGCTGTACATGGACAAACGCATGGTGAAATCGCGGGGTGCCGCCTGCGCTGCGCCACCGATCACGGACCCAGAACAGGCAAAGGCGAACCTGGGCAAGATGCGCTTCAAGCAGACGTCCGCCCGGGGAGGTGACGAACTCGACGCGATCCTGCTGCATATCAATCATCCCAATGCCACCGGATTGCAGAAGGATCAGGTATCCCTGCTGTATATTCCAGAACACTACGTCAAGGAGATTCTGGTGACTTTCGATGATGAACTGATTCTGAAGGCGGAAACCAGTTATACCATCAGCGAAAACCCAACTTTCCGGTTCAATTTTCTGCCGCAAGAGGAAGGTGAATTGAAGGCGCAGATGACAGATACCAAGGGTAATGTGTTCTCAATGACCAGTCAGATCAAGCCCACCACCAGGTAGGCCTGGAAACGTCATTTCCCGGTCGGCCCGGGCGATTACGGCTCAGGGAGGCGGTTCTCCGTGACCGTCGTGTTCCGGTGTTTCGTTATTGCCGTTGACGTCGCTCGTGTCCCCCGTCTCGGCGGGGGTCGATGCCGTTTGTGGTGCGGTGGTGAACAAACGGAACAAATAACGTCCACCCTTGGCGATCTGCTCGGCCATGCGCCGCACCCGGCTCGACATCTCGAGTTGATCCGACATAGCAGCGATACTCACGAACCCCTCCGCACCGGTTTCCAGCAACATGGCCTTGAGCGCCTGATAACGATCCTCGAGGTCCGTCAGCAGCTGACTGAGGCGCTCGTTAGAGAACGCCTCCGCTTGTGGGTCGGCGGCATCTAAAAGCTCGATGGTCTCGATCTTGAAGGTTGCCAGAGCGGCCGCGGTATCGGCATCATCGATGGTGTGCAGTTGGCTCCGGGTATCGGCGATGGTGACCGCAAGACCGGTAGCGGAGGAGTAGTACCGGGAAGTGCGCAGGATGCGCGCTATGCTTTCCGCGACGTCCTCGGGCAGCGTCGTGCGCTGGAGCTGCATGACGAAAGCTCCCACTGCGTTGCACAATGACAGTACCGCGGCATGATCGTTGCGCAACCGCCTGCTCGAGCCAAGCTCCGCGCTGAGGGATCCTTTTGCTGCCCTGCGTGCGATCACCCCGATGTTCGCCAGTTCCAAGGTCAGGGCGTCCAGGGCCAGTGCCGGCGCGACGGCGACACTGCGATCCAGGTGTTTCGGCCGGCCCTCCAGTTCCTCTTCGGTCTGCAATCGGCGCCCCAGAAAGCCGGTCAGCAAAGCGGTGAATGGCAGCAGTATGGCGACGCCGAGGACATTGAACACGGTGTGGAACAGCGCCAGAGTCACCGCGGGTATGTCCTGCAGGCCCAGCATCTGTCCGCTTTGACGCACCAACCAGAGCAGCAGCGGCAGCAGCGCCAACGCGACGATGGCCGTATTGACATTGAAAATGATGTGGGCCGCGGCCACACGCTTGGCATTCGGAGTCGCGCCGATGACAGTCAGCGCGGCCGTAGATGTGGTTCCTACATTGGCGCCGATAATCATCGCGGCGGCCGCGGACAAGGACAGAACCCCGCCGGTGGTGGCGGTGAGAATGACAGCGATGGCTGCGCTGGAGGACTGGGTGAGGGCGGTCATGACAAACCCGAAGCTTAGGAACAGTGCGGCGCCCAGCAGTCCGGAGGATGCCACGCTCTCTAGGTGCCCCCCGAAGCTGATGCCCTCGAAGGCCCCCTGCAATAGTTGCACGCCGATGAAGAATAGGCCGAAACCCGCGATGGCCTCGCCCACCGACCCCAACCTGGAGCCGGCAGCGCCAAGGCGCATGAACATGCCGACACCGATGAAGGGCAGTGCAAAAAGGTCGACGTTGAACTTGAACCCCATCGCCGCCACCAGCCAGCCGGTCACAGTGGTGCCGATATTGGTGCCGTACACCACGCCCAGGGCATGGTATAGGTTGAGCAGGCCGGCATTGACGAAACCGATGGCGGCAACGGTTACCGCGCTCGAGGACTGCACCAGGGCGGTGATGGCCATCCCCGCGAGCACACCTCGCGAGGGCGTGCGGGTCCAGCTCCCCAGCAGATCCCGGAGCTTGTTGCCCGCCGCCAGCCGCAGGCCGTCGGTAATCATGCGGATGGCGAGCAGAAACAAACCCAGTCCGCCGATGAGTTGACCCGAAATGCTGAAAATCTCCAGCATAGTCTGATCGACTTCTGTTGCTCGGGCGATCAGGATCACTATTACTCCGCTCCAACCGGGCCGTCCAGTCAACCGTCAAGGTCAATGACCCAGGTCACGACCGCGACCCGTGCGGCCGCCGGACGCGTAACCGGATCGACACAGGCGGCGGAGCCATTGCGGTTTTTACATCGAAGTCCGGCTGTGGTACACAGTCTCCGGTGCTGCGAGCTTACCGGCCTGGTCATCGCGCCGCCGCGCTGATGCCCGCGCGTGGCGAGGCTTGCTGCCACCTGCAGGAATCCGGATTGATGAAATTCGTGTTGACGGTTACCAGGAACACCCATCATATGGGGTTGCGCCGGGGTCCCTTGCAACGCTGCATCCTGGGGCTGATAGTGATGGGCGGCTGGTCTATGCCAATGCCTTCACCGGGCGCAGAATACGGTTCCCCGGGCGTGCCCGGCGGATTCGGCGGTGTGGTGACGACCAGCGAGCCGACTGCGGCCCGTGTTGGTGCGGCGTTGCTGCGCGACGGCGGTAACGCCATCGATGCCGCCGTGGCGGTGGCGTTTGCCTTGAACGTCACGGAACCGCAGTCCTCCGGCATCGGCGGTGGGGGTTTCATGATGATATATCTCGCCGGCGAGGGGCGGACCATCATCGTCGACTCGCGCGAGCGCGCGCCCGCCGGTGCGGACCCGAACATGTTCCTCGGCGCTGACGGCGCGCCATTCCCGTTTCCACTGCGGTCCACCAGCGGCCTCGCCGTGGGCGTGCCCGGCATGCTGCGAGGTGCCGAGCTGGCGCTTTCCCGGTGGGGGACCCGGACCCTGGCCGAGGTGCTGCAGCCGGCGATCCGGATGGCGGCCCGCGGGATACGGGTCAGCCGGCGACTGGCCGATGCCAGCGCGAGTCCGCGCCTCGACAATGAGCCCGGTGATCCGGTTTATGACGCCGCGCGCGCCGTATTCAGACCGGGCGGCGAGCCGCTTCGTGAGCATGACCCGTTGATCCAGCCTGATCTGGCTACGACGTTCCGCTTGCTTGCGGGCCGCGGTGCCGACGCCTTTTACCGGGGCGCAATCGCCGACGCCATAGTCGCGGCGCAGCAACGGGGCCGACGCGACGCGGGCAGCGACGGGCAAGCCCGGCTGCGGGGGCGCATGACGCACCAGGATCTGCGGAATTATCAGCCGGTCATTCGCAACCCGGTCAGCGCGAGCTATAGAGGTTATGCTGTGCTCTCCATGCCGCCGCCGTCCTCCGGTGGGCTGACCGTCATCCAGGTATTGAAGCTGATAGAGCGCTTTCCCCTTGGTGACGAGGACGCGGGCTACGGATTTGGCCAGGCGCGCACGCTGCACGTGATACTGGAGGCGCTACGGCTTGCATTCGCCGACCGGGCGTTGTGGATGGGGGACGAGGACTTCGTAGCGGTACCGAAAACCGGCTTGCTCCATGAGGCGTATATAGCCGAGCGCAGCGTCCTGATCGATCCCGGCCGACGTGCTGACCGCGTGTCACCGGGTGACCCACGGCCCTACGACGTTGCCGGCTTGCCGTCCGCCCGGGCGCTGGCCGGTTTGCGCGAGGCCGGCGAAGGTGGGATCAACACCACCCACTTCACAGTGATGGATGCGGCAGGGAACATCGTGTGCTTTACCAACACCATCGAGTCCCAGTGGGGTAGCGGTCAGATGGTCCCCGGATACGGGTTCCTTCTGAACAACGAGTTGACCGACTTCAATGCCAAACCGCGGGCAAACCTGGGTGCCGGGGGCTTTGACCCCGGCGCCAATGATGTGGCACCCAACAAGCGACCGCGCAGCAGCATGGCGCCCACAATTATCTTCCAGGGTGAAGCGCCGGTTGCCGCCTTCGGGTCCCCCGGGGGTTCGACCATCATCAGTTCGGTGCTCAATGTAGCGGTCAATCTCATCGACCACGGTCTGCCGGTGGGGGAGGCGGTGGATGCGCCGCGGTTGGCACAGACTTCGGCCAATGGACGCCCTTTCTTCGAGCCCGGATTCGAAGCTGCGGCGATCCACTCCTTGCAGCAACTGGGCCATGATCTCCAAGACGATCGTCTGCGCAGCATAGGTTCCGTGCAGGCGGTGGTGATCGAGCAGCCCGCCGGCCGGCGTTACGGCGCCGCCGACCGACGCCGAACTGGTGGCGTGCAGTCGCTGCGAGCGCACCGGGACGGCGGTGGCTAAGCCGGAACGGGCCGCCCGGGCGGCGGCGTCTGTCGCCGGCAGCGGCGACTGCTTGTCGGGTTGGTGACCTGCGTCAATTCTGACCGTCACCCAGAGGCGGCTCGGCTACAATAGAAGCCGTTGAGACACGCAATACGCGGAGACCGCAAGATGGGGGATACCATTGATGGTGGGAAAGACCCGGGGCGCTGGCTGGCTGCCTGCGTCCTGGCGGTTTCGCTGTGCCAGCCGTCGGGCCCAGCATGGTCGGCGGCGTGTGACGGGGTAACCCTTGGCGAAGCCGTCCCCGCGCAGTTTCTGCGCAGCTACCGGGCGTTCTTCAAGACCCCGACACGGCTGGCGATCGACCCGGAAGACAATGTCTATGTCGTGGACGGCCGCAACGGCCGGCTGCTGGGACGTGCACCCTCGGGTCGCGTGTTCCTGGACATGCGGTCGCTGGAGTACCCGGTCAGCGTCGCGGTCGACAGCGCGGGGCGACTTTATGTCGGTGAGGGAAAGCGCGGCCGGGTGGACGTGTATGACCCCGCTGGTCAGCCGTTGGGTTCGCTCGGGTCCGGCGAGGGCGAATTCGTTCTGCCTGCGTTTATTGCCGTCCACGAGGACGCCGCGCAGACCCTGGTCTATGTGCTCGACAGCGGCGCTGACGTCATAAGGGTGTATGACGCAGCGTCGAGCCAGATGCGGTTCAGCTTTGGCGGCACCGGCGCGGCGCCCGGACAATTGAAGTTTCCTGCCGGCATCACGCTCACCGATAGTAAGGTATTCGTGGTGGATCGAGGTAACTCAAGACTGCAGGTCTTTGATCTCGACGGTGAGTGGGTGCGTGTCATTACCCCACCGCCAGACAACTGTGGGTTCCTGTGCGCCTTCGAGGGGGCCACTCGCGGCAGGGCGCAGGACAGCGGCGTGTGGATCGGTCCGCAGGGGGCGATCTACCTGGCCGAGGCCTCCAAGGGCCGCCTGCTGGTGCTGTCGGCGGACGACGGGACCGGGCTCGGGACGGTGGGAGACTATGGCGAAGGTCCGGGCCGGCTGCGTGCGCCCAGCGACATGGTCATCGATTCCTGCGGCCGCCTGTTCGTAGCATCCTCCGCCAACGGCCGGGTCGATATCTTCGGCTTGCCCGGACATGCCGATCCCGAACAGTTCGCGCCGGCCCGGCTGACGGTGAAGCCGGACCCGGTCGACCCGCTTGTTGATACCGAACTGCTTGCCTACCTGGAGGTACCCGGGCTGCGCCTTGGCCAGCTCAGCGGGGTGATGGCCAATGGTTTTGCCGTACCCCTGGCACTCGAGGAGGGTGACACCGATGGCGACAACATCCGTGATATGAAATTGGTGTTCGGGCCGGAGCTGGTATCGAGCCTGATCGGTGCCGAAGCGGCGACCGTGACCGTCACCGCCACCATCGGCGGACTGCGCGTGGAAGCGTCCGCGCCGGTGCCGCTGGTTTCGTCGAGCGCCGACAGCGATGGCGACGGCGTGCCCGACGGCTCCGACGCTTGCCCCGGCACTCACCTTGGAGACCCGGTGGGTTCGGACGGCTGCGGCGTGGCGCAGCGATGTCCCTGTGCCGGGCCGATGGAGGGCGTTGAGTGGCTCAACCATGGGCGGTACGTGAACTGCGTCCGAGAGGTGGCCCGAGAGTTTGAGGATTCCGGCGCGGTGGCGCGCAACGAGCGCGGGCAGCTGGTGCGGAGGGCGGCAAGTTCGAGTTGCGGCCGCGACCGTCGCGCCTTGCTGCCGCCCCGGTACCCAGAGGGGCCGCGGCTGTCGGCGTGGCAGCTACGGCAGGGCGCGGAGGTGCCGCGATGACCGCGCGGCAGGCGGCGGTACGCACCTCCCGGCATCCGCTGCAGGCCGCCCTCCTGGCGGGGACATTGCTTGCCTGGGCGATCCTCGCCGGCTGGCACGAGGCGCGAGCCACCCACCAGCCGCCCCATGATTCCTCGTTCGGCGTCGAGTGCCTGTCGTGTCATGTGCCGCATGGCTCCGCGGGCAACGTGCTGACGCGGGCCGACACCGTGCCCACCTTGTGTATGACCTGTCATAACCCGGGCGACCAGGCCAGCGATCTGCCCTTCAGTGACAGCGACCAGGCGTTCCCGGGCCAGCTCGGCACCAGCCACCGGTTTGACTCCGGCCCCTCGGGCCACGTGGAGGCCGAACTCAGCAACACCTCCACCGGATCGGTCCGCTCCGGCGGCGACTTCACCGGGCGCATAGAGAAGCGCTTCGACATCGTCATTGCCGCTGGCGGCGAGGTGGGAACCGCCACCTTCGACTGGAGCGACGGTTCCGGCGGCGGCAGTGGATTGACCACCGGCGCCGACGTCGTGCTGAGCGACGGCCTGCAGCTGCGCTTCGAGAATGGCGATACGCCGCCGTCCTTTGTCGCCGGGGACCGCTATACGCTGTTCGTGCGCGCCGACCTGCGCCTGCCGGTATTCAACGACGCGGCGGATTTCGAAGATGAGATGGCTCGGCGCCTGGCCCACCTCGGCGAACGCTTTCCCGACCGCAGTTTCGATAGCACCTATGGCAAGGTGGTCTGCACGGTGTGTCACGATCCCCACAAGCAGGACCATGCACCCTTCGATCCGACGGCGCCGGCCGACCCCAATGTCTACGTGTCGCCGGGCGGCGGGCGCCACCTGCAACGACGCGACAACGACCAGAACCAGATGTGCGTGGTATGCCACGAGGCCCGCGACGTGAGCAGTTCCAGTGACGGCTCGCATCCGGTCGCGGTCGGTATCCCCGTCGCGGGTGATTTCCGGATCCCGGCTGGTCTGCCGCTCAGCAGCGCCGACCGCGTGGTGTGCCTGACCTGCCACGATGTTCACGTCGCCGATTCCGGCGGTGCCAACGGCGGGCTGGGTGACGGTTATCTGCTGCGCGATCCTGACGGCGACCCCGCCGCCGGCGAGATCGCCATCGGTGACCTGTGCCTGCAGTGCCATTCCCTCGCCGGAGACGGCAGCCAGAGTACGGTAGGCCAACTCGCGGGATCGCATTTCGATCTGGGCAGCGGCGCGCTGTGGCCGGGCGGACAATACGGATCAAGTTTTCCCGCCCACCCCGCCCAGTACCGCGGTTATTGTGTCAACTGCCACTGGCCGCACGGCTGGCCGGACGACGCCGACATGGCGATCGATTATCCGCGGCTGTGGGTGGAGCGCTACGACATCGCCGCCGACGGCAGCGATCCGGCGGACGCCGAAGACCTGTGCTTTACCTGCCATGACGGCGATCCGGCCACCAGCAACGTTCGCGCGGATATCATCAAGGGCGCCAACGATCTCTCCGCCGACCCGGGCGCGCCTGTGTTTCATCATCCGGTGCAGGACACGGAACAGGACATTGCGGCGGGGCGGTCTGTGGAGTGTGTGGATTGTCACAATCCGCACCGTGCCACGGCGGCCGATCGTCACGCGGGTGTGGAAGGCGTGGATGTGACCGGCAGCGTGATACCGGCCGGCAGCCGTCCGCTGGCGCAACAGGAACTGTGCTGGAAATGTCACGGCGACAGCTACAATGCGGCGCGCTCAAACACCTCGAACAAGCGGGACGATTTCCAGCCCGGCAACAGCGCCTACCACCCGGTCGTGCAGGCCGGCCGCAATCAGTCCCAGAACCTGGCGGATCAACTCGCCGGGGCAGGTCTCGATACCGCCAGCACCATCCGTTGCACCGACTGCCACAACAGCGACAACTTCAGTGGCGGCACCGGGGTGATCACGGATTCCCCCGCGGTCACGGTGGGTCCCCATGGATCGGGCTTCGCCCCCATCCTGCGCGCGCAATTCGGCCGCGACTACACCGGCTCAGGCAACTGGAACAATGCCAACGCCGCGCTGTGCTTTCGCTGTCACGACCAGAACACGCTGCTGGCGCGTCGCCGTGGCGACGGTGCACGCACCAACTTCTACGACGACATCAACGGCAACGATAACCTGCACTGGGTCCACCTGGTGGACCGGAACACCACCCACTCGTGCATGAGCTGCCATTTCGACATCCACAGCAACGTCTCCGCGGACAACACCCAGTACCGCGTCGACGGTGTTCTCTACCCCGACAACCGGGCCGTGTCAGGCGCCCGTATCAAGACCCACATGGTGAATTTCGCCCCCGACGTGGCGCCGTACAGCGCTGACGGGGTCAGTCGCGCCAGGCCGGAGTGGTGGCTGAGCACGTCTACCCGGGAGCGTCGCTGCTACCTGGCATGCCATGGCGAAACCATGGCCGGGGAAAGCGGTGACGGCGGGCGCCGCGCGCAGTACCGGCCACCGGCCGGCGACGAGACCAGCTGGAGTTACTGAATCCACCACCCGTCGGGAGGTATGGTACAACCGGCCCGCACCGCCTCGCTGCGTTGACGACCACGCGGAAGAAAAATAGCATTCCCCTCAACGTGCCAATGCCGGTTACCCGTACTTATGCGAAGCCAGGGAGCGATCGAAACATGAAGACCAGTGCAGCCGTCCGCGGGGTGGCCTTACTCACAGTGGTGGTGATCCCGCTTAATGCCGCCGCCGACCAGTCGGTCGAGCAGCGGGTGGCGCAGAGCCGCGCCACTGCGCAGTCCTTGATGCAGGCGCTGAAGTCCGAGCTGCAAGGGGCGATGCAGGCCGGCGGGCCGGTCAATGCCGTCGCCGTGTGCCAAACGCGCGCCGGTGGCATCACCGAGGGTCAGGCGACCGCCGATGGACTGCGCATCCGCCGTACCAGCCTCAAGGTCCGCAATCCCGCCAATGCGCCGGACGCCTGGGAGGAGTCGGTGCTGCGGCGGTTGGAGATCCGCAAAGTCGCCGGCGAGGACATTAAGACGCTGGAATACCATGAGGTGACGGAAGTCGATGGCAACAAGATATTCCGCTGGATGAAGGCGATTCCCACCGCGGAAGTCTGCCTCGCCTGTCACGGCGGGGACAGCGTCGCTCCGGACGTCGAGGCCGAACTCGCCGCGCTGTATCCCCAGGACCAGGCCCGCGGTTTCGCGGTCGGTGATATACGAGGCGCCTTCTCCGTCAAGCAGGCCGTGGATTAACAGCGGGCGCGGTCGCAAGCACAGGCAAAAAAAAAGCGGCGATCTTGCGACCGCCGCAGGGACTAAGGGGAGGGATAGTTGATACGAGGCCTATGATACGACCGCCGCGTGAAGAATCCGTCAACTCAAGATGAAATATTGGTAAGTATCACCGCCGCTCGTCTCTCCCGGCCTCGCGTTTGTCCTAGATTCCCTTGGACATTGACCAGACCGGCGTTCCGGCGAGGAAACGGGGTCAAAGCACGCGCCGGTATTCGTTTACGGTGACGCGGCGGCCTGTGCAGGAGTGTGCTCACATTGGCGCGGCCGGCAGCCTCGTCGCCTGCCGATACTGCCGTTGGCGGGGTGTTTTGACGGGCGGCACAACAATCTGCTTCTGCCATCAATGCTTCGCCGTCGCCAAGCGCGGCTGTACGGTATCATTGGTGACCCAACCGCGAATTCGAGAAAGAGGGCAGGGCCCATGCACGCGATCGTCAGTTTCACACTGGTGCCGATTGATGCCGGCATCTCGGTCTCACCCTACGTAGCGGCCTGTGAGAAGGTATTGGGCGAGGCAGGCCTCAACTTCGAGGTCAACGCGAATGGCACCAACGTAGAGGGTGATTGGGATCAGTTGTTCGGGGCACTGCGCCGATGCCATGAAACCGTTCACGGTATGGGTGCGCCCCGTATCCATACCGTGATACAGGTTGGTACCCGTACGGACCGCGATCAGCGGATGAGTGAAAAACTCGCCAGCGTTGTCGCGCGCCGCGACAGTTAGACCGGCTCCGAAGGGATTTGGGTGAAGGGGTCAGGCGCGGCCATGACAGGCCCCCGCGGGGCATCGGTGGCGAAAGCGCAGCGCGGCAAAACGGTCGTAGAGCCGGTCCAGGGCGGGGAGCAATCGTAGCTTGTAGAGGGCATCAGCAAGGTGGCGGTAATAGGGCAGTTCTCGCCACACGGCCGCGAAGGCGAAGGCGCCGTCCAGAAGTAACCCGTTCCGGGTCAGCACGTGCAGGCGCCGCTGCGCCACCAGGAAACTCACCCCCAGGGCATCCAGCAGCACACGGTCGCCGTTGATATCGATATAGTCCAGCCGCTTTGCCCGATCCAGGCCCCGGTAATGCCTGACCTCGCGTGAACACAGCGGACAGCCACCGTCGTAGAACAGAATGGTTTTCAAACCTGGTCTCCTTGACACTGCCTGCCGTCATGGTATTCATCCCTTGTGAAACAGCTGTGAAATCGCCGGCGTCCCGCGCGCCCGCAGCGGGCAGGCGTGGATGGTGTGGGATAGGTGTCAGGCAAAGGGGACGTTTATACTTGATCCCGGTCAAGGCGACCTCAGTGCCGCTGCCCTAACCTCACTGCCAGGCCACGCGAGAGAGATCGAACCATGACAAATATCAGTACAGCGATCCGCCGGTTCATCCGGTGGCCGGCAGGCCTGCTACTCACCGTGACGCTGGCCGTCGGGACCGCCACGGCACAGAACACGGTCCGGCCGATCATGCAGAGTGTGTTCGATACCATCGCCTACCTGCTGCCGCTCAGCCTTTCCGGCAAGGAGCAACTGAACGATCTAGATGCCGAGCTGGTCTCGTCCCGGATCGACGTCTTGTCAAGCGCCTCGGACGCGCTGACCGCGCATGCCAGCCAGCGAGACCAGGAGTTCCAGCTGCTCACCCGGTCCTTTGATCGCTCGGTCGACCAGGTGCGGCTGGCGTTCGACAATGACCGGCCGATCGATGCGTTCTATGTGCTGATGGACCTGACTCAGAGTTGCGCGGCCTGTCATTCCCGACTGCCCGACAGCAGCGACTTCATGTTCGGCCAGAAGCTGATGGCCCGTATGAACCTGGACGCCCTTGACCTGCAGGAACTCGCCCAGCTCTATGTGGCCACCCGTCAGTTCAGCAATGCCCTCAATACGCTGGAAAAGGTATTGATGGACCCGAACTTGAGCCCGGTCGACATCGAACTGGACGGCACCCTCATCCGCTACCTCAATCTCAGTCTGGCGGTCACCCGGAATGTTCAGCGGGCCGGCGCCGCGATGCGCAAATTCCTCTCAAGATCGGACGTGCCCTTTTACCTGCGGCGCCGGGTCGAAACCTGGCTGGATTCGATGGATGCCTTGTCCGAACAGCTGACCGGCAAGCCGTCATTACTCGCCGCGCAATCGCTGTTCGACCGGGCGACCGAGTCCACCCGGTTTCCGGGGGACCGAAACGGGGCGATCCATGACCTGGTGGCCGCAAGCATGCTACGCGGCCTCATTGAAAGCCGGCAAGCGGGGGAGGGCGAGGAACTGGCGCGTTCCTACCTGATGCTGGGCGTGATTACTCTGCGCACGCTGGAGCCCGATGCGCCGGTTCCACAACTCGAGTTCCTATTGGAGTCCGCGATTCGCGCCGCCCCCCAGACCGCAATTGCGGAGGACGCCTATGCATTGCTGCAGGAAGTGGGTTACGTGAACTACCCGGGCCTGTCGTCGCTGGACAGTACCCACCCACTGATAGATATGAAGGCGCTCCACGAACTCATGGAACGATCGGCAGCGCACAAGTGAGGGCCAGTCATAGGCGTCGGGACCGGGCGGTGTCGGACCGGGTTACTGTGGACGTACACTGGTGCGGAGCAACTACCGGGGTCAGGTATGCTTTGTCGCGTGTCGCGCGCCGATCATGACAGAATCGCTGCTGGCTAGAATGTAGACAGCTTCGGCATAATGCTGTTTGTCAGGGTGATCCGATGTGACAGTTCGAGTCGTCTCGAAATACCAGCCAATTTCCAGATCGGTGTCGATGCTCAAGGGCGTGAGTGCGGATCCGGGACACATACCAACGACAGGTGCTCATACCGTCATGTCGAACGGAGACGCAGTGTCCATGGCCAGACCGACACGGGTCGCGCCATGATTTACTGTTGACGCTGCATCGATATTACCGCGCCGGTCGATGGTTGCGGTATCAGGTTTGAATGCCGCTATCGCCACCGTACCAAGTAGTTGGGTTCAGGGCCAGGCGACGACAGCACTCTGCATTGGTTGAACCACTGCGATGCACGAGTCTGGCTGGTGAACGCGACGGCAGATCAGTTGCGCGACTTCTTCTTCTCTATGGCCTCAACTTCCCGGACAATCAACCGAGTTACCCAGTTCGACAATGATCTACCATCGGCGGAGGCGATCTTCTTCGCCCGTTTCTTCAATTCGGGGTCGATTCGAATGTTGAGAATCTTTGTCTTTGACACGCGATGTAGCAGCCTGCCGTGGGGCGAGGGAATATACCATATGGCTTGCATTTGTAATAGATTTGTATTAAAAGTGTGTATACATTGTAAAGAACTGGTAAAAAAACGCTATGCATGTCGATACGGCCCGACTGTTATTGAACCATCCGCCAAATATCGACCGGAAAATGGCCGCCTGGGAGACCTTTGGAATATTGCTGGTTTTTGTTGCCTTGGCGCTGGTCAACTTGGTATAGACGCAAGTTCACGTGCTTGCCGCTTACGCGCGGATCTCCCGTTACTTGGGGGGTTGCCCGCGGCAAAGATGAGTCCGCCTGCGGCCCCACTGAAGTCGCCCTGAGTTCCCCTGCCTGACCACTTGGTGTCGGAGGCCACTGCGGCGATACGCCCTGCAGCGCCACCCGCCAACCATGATAGTGATTTACCCGCATGGAAAACCCGGACCGACCGCAATGGCGCGGATTCGGTTGACGCCCGCTTTTCGATAACGTATCGAGGACACCGTGGAGCTCAGACCTTAGCCGGCGATGAGAGAAGCAGGGTGACGACTTGGTCGGACAACAGTAGGACGCCATTCGTGTACCCAGTGCCTCGATACGGAGGTTGGCCGCCCGCGAGGGGATTGCCTTCTCCCCGGATTGAGGCGGATACCGTGGTGTCGACTGAGGCCGAGCGGGCCGACCATTCAATCCGCAGCAACGCAGCAGGGACCTGGTTTGTTGCCGATCGCCCGCACCAGAAAGGTCCCGGTCGTCGTGCTGTCCTTGACCAGGACATCGTCCCTGCCGGCTTCCGCGCTGGCGGGCGGCCGCGGGTCTTGTTGCTCGGTAGCGCAACGAGGCTGCGGCGTCCGGGGCCACGATGAGCGTCGCGTTTGACAGTTTCCACGGCCGTTAATGTTTCGATCTCGATTCATTTGTACCGAATTCGTTTGCAGCGGAAGAATTGTTCCGTCGGGATGCCGACTTACCTGACCGAAATAACCGATACTAAATACACAGGAATTGACCTGAGTCACAGATTGGCAGCATCCTGTATGTAAATTACAAATTAATGACAACCTGACTTCAGAGACTAGAAATGGCGGCAAGAAAAGCGAAGACCGAGAAAAAATCCTCAACCCTCCTGGATGAGGTAGAAAGATCCGCGGAGAGCCTTGCGCAGCATGTCAGTGACCTGGTTGGTCAATTGACAGGGCAGGTAGCGGAGACGGCCCAGGCGCTGGCATCCAGGACCTCAAGCGTAGGCGAATCAGTCCGGGGCGCCGAGTCCAGCGCGCGCCAAGCGGTATTGGCCCTGGTTTCCGAGGTTGAAGCCGCCGGACAAGAGTTGGCACATCGGGCCGGAGAGTTGTTCGATAACCTGAAAGGCAAGGTCGTAACGGTCGAACAAACGTTGATGAAGAAGTCCAAACCGAAGAAGAAGGCGACCAAGAAGAAAGCGACCAAGAAGAAAGCGACCAAGAAGAAAGCGACCAAGAAGAAAGCGACCAAGAAGAAAGCGACCAAGAAGAAAGCGACCAAGAAGGCCGGAAAGGTCGTCAAGAAGCGATCCAAACGCACGGCGCGATCATCGAAGACCCGGTGACCTGACGGACCAAGCCCGAGCGGGACGATTCAACGACTAGTTCCTACCGCGTCTGGCTGGCCAAGGCTGTCCGTTGCGACACCCGGACTCGTCCACGTCTAGACCAGTTCGTACGGCTCTGAAAACGTTTTACGAGCGAGACGAACGGGGACCATGATGCTTTGGCGAGGCTCACCGGTTGGGCTGCGGTCCGGCTGAGGATCACCGCGGGGCGGGCTTGACCGACGGGGTCCCAATAAACTCCGTATCGGTCGGGTTGAGTAACCGAGCGGGTTCGAGAAATCGCAAGTTTCGGTCCTTCCGTTCGTTCGGACCATGTTGATAATACTGCGGGTGGTCGTATCTTTATATAGTGAAAACCATGCGTTACTTGGCTTAGCTGGATGGACATGGATCGGCCGTGGGATGCCGCGCATTGTACGTGCCTGTGCCGTTCGTCCTCTGGTTGCGGAGAAAACAATGTCACTAGTGAGGTATCAATCGATCCATTTCGATCACACACGCGGTATGCATGGATTCCGCCCGGCGCCGACAAAGATGACGTGATGATAGTCCCGCCCTGTGGAACTCCCCGATCAAACCTACTCGAAACCCACGCGACACGAGGGTGCAGCGACCCCGGACCATGCCTCTGTTGAGTTCCATGACACCGAGCCCCCATGCCGCCATCATAGGCGCCTCGGGCGGCATTGGGCATGAATTAGTGAGCCTGCTTGCAAATGACCGCGGCGTGGGAAGGGTTTTCGCATTTTCGCGCGTTCCGATTCCCGCTCGCCTGTCCAAGGTGGAAGCCCATGTCATCGACATAACCGCGGAGGAGTCGGTGCGCGAGGCGGCTGCCGTTGCCTCGGCCGATTCGCCCCTCGACTTGGTCATCGTCAGCAGCGGCATTCTGCATCGTGCTGGCACCCTACAGCCGGAGAAGAGCATGCGTGAGTTGTCCCCGGCCAACTTGCTGGAATCGTTCACGGTAAACGCAGTGGGCCCGGCGATCGTAGCCAAGCATTTCCTGCCAGTGCTCCGCCGCGGGCAGAAAACGGTTTTCGCGGCACTGTCTGCACGCGTCGGCAGCATTACCGACAATCGTCTCGGTGGGTGGGCGTCTTACCGGGCTTCCAAAGCGGCTCTCAACATGTTGATGAAGACGCTCGCCATTGAGCAGGCGCGGCGGAACCCTCAGTCCATCGTTACCTGCCTGCATCCGGGCACGGTGGACACGCCGCTGTCGAGGCCGTACTCTGGCAGGGTGCCGGCCTCGCGCCTGTTCACACCGACACGGGCAGCCGGACACCTGCTCGAGGTGATCGATGACCTCAAGCTTGACGACGCGGGCGGGTTCTACGCCTGGGACGGCAAGGCCATCGAATATTGAGCGCCGCGGGTGGATCATAAGCGTGTGTTGACGAAGACAACGCGCGTGATGGGGGTGCGACGTTACTTCGGCCGCCGGACCGAAAAGCACTACCGCAAGAACGAAGCTGCCCTACTTGCGGCCCACTGCAGTTGGCATGTGGACGCTGGATAAGCCGATCCTGGCCCGCTACCACGGTCCTTTCGCACGCTGGTTTCCGCGCCGCAACGAGGTCATGGTAGAGATCCGCTGGGGCGCTACCGATACAGTGCCGGAAAGCCACCTGGAATGAAGGAATTCATGCATCTGCCGCGTCGTGGTACACACGCCGGACCCGGTAAGGGCAAGCATTGAGGGTCTCGAATCAATTTGTCACGACCGGGGTCCGGTGCGTGATGAGCCGCCAGGGACGCCGACCGGGTTGTCGTAGGCGTGGCCCAGTACCGGGTGCGGGCGGTACGGGGCCGCCAGCGCAGCCAGTTCGTCTTCCGACAACTCCAGCTCCAGCGCCGCGATCGCTTCGTCGAGATGATTCAACTTGGTGGCACCAATTATGGGGCTGGTAACGCCGGGTTGCTGCCGCAGCCAGGCCATCGCTACCTGGGCGTTTGACACCCCGCGCTGCCGGGCGATGCGGGTGACCTCGTCTACCACGTCGAAGTCGCTGTCCTGATAGTACATCCGCCGCGCGTAGTCGTCGCTTCTGGCCCTGGTTGTCTCGTCGTCCTTGCTGCGGCCGCGGCTGCCGGTCAGAAAACCCCGCGCCAGCGGGCTCCAGGGCATGACCGCCACGCCCTCGAACCGGCACAACGGGATCATCTCCCGTTCCTCCTCCCGGTAGACCAGGTTGTAGTGGTTCTGCATGGAGGCGAACCTGGGGTAACCATACTGGTCTGCCAGGTAGAGAAAGCGCGCGAACTGCCACGCGTACATGCTGGATGCCCCCACGTGGAGCGCCTTGCCGGCGCGGACTATGTCGTCCAGGCCCTCGAGGGTTTCCTCCATCGGCGTGGACGGATCAAAGCGATGGATCTGATAGAGGTCGACATAATCCGTGCCCAGCCGCTTCAGGCTGGCGTCGATGGCATGGCGAAGGTGCTTCCTGGCCAACCCGCGCTGGTTGGGGCTGTCCCCCATGCGCATGAAGACCTTGGTGGCGATAACCACATGTTCACGGTCCGCGGCCAGCTCAGCCAACGCCCTGCCCAGCACCGCCTCGCTTTCGCCGTTGGAATAGATGTCCGCGGTATCGAAGAAGTTGATACCAGCCTCCAGTGCCCGCTCCATGAATGGCCTGGATGCCTTCTCGTTCAGCACCCAGTCCCGCCACGCGGGCGAGCCATAGCTCATGCAGCCAAAGCAGAGTGGTGATACCTTGAGGCCGGTGTTTCCAAATGGAATGTAATTCATGGCATTGCCTTAAGGGTCGAGGGACCGGCGCAAGTATCCCGTATTCGATTCGGTATCCTATGGTACCGCAACTGTCGATACCCGAAAACGCGCATGGGCCGGAAGCCGCCTAACCATAGCACTCCAGCACTCGACCGGCTCCGTCACGCCGAATGGCCTGGTATTTTTCCCAGAACGAGCGGTCCACTGCGCGTTGCCTGGGGGTGGCGCCTTCGAAACGGTAGCGGCGCAGCTGCCGGGGGCCGCCGTTGTACAGCGCATAGGTGGCGCGGGCGAGATTATGCACATCCCTGGTCACTTTGTGTTCCTTGTTGCGGATGGCGTACTTGACAAGGTAGTGCCGCAGGATTTCGCTGCCGGCGCTGGCGTTGTAGCTGATGTCCCAAGACAGCGCATGGGGGTCATAGAATCCGCGCCAAACCCTTGGCAGTACCTGCATGATGCCTACGGCACCCGACTGCGATTTGATGGGCCAGCGCTTATCCTTATGCACCACGTACTGGCGCCAGCAGCTTTCCTGCCAGGCCGTGGCCAGCACCAGCGGCGTGAAGACCTGGCGGAATTCGCTGGCCAGCGGCTTCAAGCGTAAGGTGTCGTCCGCGGTATCCTCCAGCAGGTGCCCGATCCGCAGCAGGTAGCCGGGCAACTCGGGGCGCGTTGGCAGCCATCGGTTCAATCGTGCCAACGACTTGTCGTCCCAGCCCGTCACCGCGTGGGCACGCGGGATCAGCCAGCCACTGCCGGAGTGGCCTGGTGCGACCGGTTGTCGCTGCGGCAGCGGGTCTCCGAACTCGAACAGTTCGCGCAGTTTTGGATCTACCGATTCGTCGAACCGCAATGGATCCCCGGTCGCGTCCGGCGCCATGAGCCGCGCCAAGCGGCGCAATGCATCGGTAGATATCTCGATTCCAAAACCCGGACCCAATCGGTCAATGGCCTGCAGTGCATCCGCTGCCGCGATGAAACTGACCAGGTGCAGGGCTGACGCGCCCGGCAGGGCCAGGCTGATTTCGCGTAGAAGCGGTGACAGTTGCGTCCACGACTCCAGGAACAGCGCGCGCACTGGGTCCGGAGATTTTGATCGCTCTCTCATGGCCGTATCCAGCAGCTCGTAACGGGCTTCCAGTAGTATCTGCAGCAGGGCATCCCGCTTGCTGGCGTCGGTGGTGACGATGGCCGCATGCTTGACGACAAAGGTCAGAAAGGCATCGTAGTGCTGCAGCAGCACGGCCAGGCCGGCCAATTCGTCGTCCTGGGTGAGAGCGGGCTGTGGCCCGTCGGATGCCGCCGAGAACGACGGCTGGGCGTCGAAGGTCAGGCTGGCCGACACCCCCTCATCCGTCACGCCCAATTCACCGAGCGTCATAGATTCTACCAATTCGGCAAACGCCGCCGCGTCCCGGGGGGCGGTAAACTGTGCCAGCAGCTTCCCTACCTCGGCCAGCGCCGGCGCCAGTTCCAGGCGCAGCACGTCGAATCGCGGATGGGCATAGCGCTTGGTCCAGTCCCATATCACAGCGGGGATGTCGCGCTGGCCGTGTTTGTCTCGCAGGCGCGAGTCCGTGACGCGAAACAGGATGCCGGCTCCGTCGGCGGCGACTTCCGGCCGCTCCACGATCTCGACGATACCGCGCCACCGGAACAACACTATGCATTGATCGACTATCAGCTGTCCGACGCGCGCCTCGGCGTCGCTGGCAATCGTCAGGCCGGTCTCGGCAACCGATGACCGCGGCCGGGTGAGGACCATGTAATTGCAACCGCTGCCGTCGTCCCATATCCGAGCGCTTTGCCCGGCGTCGGTGAAGATGTTGCTCTTTGTCTGTTGCAGCAGATAGTTGTTCCCGATGACCAGCGGTATGCGCACCGGTTCCGCCAATGCCGGCGCCGTCCAGCCGATGACGACCAGCAACAGTGCTGGTTTCAGCATGGTGGCTGCACTGAACGGGCGTTACTTGGACGGGTCGCGGCATGGAACCGGGTATGCCGGCACTGACACCGCAGGACCGGGCGCGCGCCACCGCCGGTGGACCGGTCCTCGCTCAAGGGTAAAGTCGAACCGCTGACCATTGATCTCCTTGCCGCGTGAACTGCAGTCGGTCATGCAGGCGGTCGGCGCGGCCCTGCCAGAACTCCAGCCTTTCCGGCCGCAGACGATAACCACCCCAGAACTCGGGCAGCGGGACTTCCGCATCGGCGAATCGCTGTTTACACGCCTGAAACCGTTGCTCGAGTTCGCCGCGGCTGGCCAATGCCGCACTCTGTCTTGAGGCCCATGCCCCGATGCGACTGCCCCGTGCGCGAGTGTGGAAATATTGCGCCGATTCCTGTCTGCTGATACGGTATACACGGCCCTCCACCCTCACCTGTCGTTGCAGCGGAAACCACTGAAACACCAGCGCGGCGCGATTGTTCGCGTCCAGTTCCCTGGCTTTTCGACTGCCGTAATTGGTGTAGAAGACGAAACCGTCGTTGTCGGCCTGTTTGAGCAGGACCATGCGTGCCGAGGGGGTCCCGTCAGGAGTCGCGGTGGCAAGGCACATGGCTTCCGGCATCAAAATGCCGGAATCCTTGGCGGCCTCGAACCATTCATTGAATAAATTAATAGGATCGCGGTCGGTACTGGCCTCGGGTAATCCCCGGACGACCCCTTTTCCCAGCGTGGCGAGCAGGCGCAGTGATCTCAGCAGCGACATGGCGCCGATAATAGCAGTTGGCTGCGCTGTCGTAGCAATTCGTTCCACGGCGGGGTCCGCATATTAAGAGTGGGCAAGAAGCCGGCATGGTGGCACTCGCCCCCGATGGGGTAACGGACATTCACTATCCGGGGAATACTTGATAAAAGCCCTTTGCGGCGACCACGTGGATGGGGATTCCGAACAACTCGCTCAAGCGGCGGTCCTGCAAAATCTCTTCCTTGCCGCCGTCCGCCGCGACCTTGCCACGATCCAGCAGGACCACGCGCCCGACTTCGGGAGGAATCTCGTGTATGTGATGGGTTACCAGCAAGACCGTGTGTCCGCTGTTCATCAGGCGGCGTAGATAACCGATGTACTGGAATGTCGCCTTGAGGTCCAGGCCGCTGGTCGGTTCGTCGAGGACCAGAGCATCCGGGTCGTGTATCAATGCCCGTGCGAGCAGGAACCGCCGCTGCTGACCGGTGGACATTTCCCCAAAACGGCGATCCCGGATATCGATCAGGTCGAGTTCCGTGATAATTCGCCGGGCCCGGGCGAGCTGATGATCGGTAAAGTTCTGGTGCGCCCAGGTGCCTATGGAGGAGTAGAAGCCCGAGAGCACCACCTCGAAGCCGGTGACGTGGCCCAGGTACGAGTTCTGCAGGTCGTTGGAAATGATTCCAAGATGTGAACGCAGGTCCCATACGCTCCATCTCTCCTGCCCGAACAGCCGTACCCAGGAATCCTGCCTGTCCACATGGTAGATTTCTCGGGACAACAGTTTAAGCAGGGTGCTCTTTCCGGCCCCGTTGGGGCCAAGTATGGCGGTATGTTCGCCATCCCGTACGCGTAAGGTCAGGTCCTGAAACACGCGGTTGTCGCCACGGTAGACGGTGGCGTTCTGAATTTCGACAATGTCAGGCTTCAATCCCGGGGGATGAGAATTCATGCATGCACTGGTGGTGTTGTTCACGCTTCGGTTCTGTTGCGGGCTCCTATTCTATTGGAATCCCTTGGCTGGCCGCATCGATTTATGCGGGGCGGGCAGGATATGATCCAGAACGCTGTGGTCACCGTGCCATTTCGTGTTTCACCCTGTATTCACACCGCGCACCGGATGATTTGATATCACCGTTCCATAACAGTCAGCAAGGAGTGAAAATGTCGATCGAAGAAGGCAAAGCCGCACCTGCGTTTACCCTTAGGAATGCCGCTGGAGAAGAGGTGGCGTTGAAGGACCTGCGAGGGCGGGACGTGATTGTCTATTTTTATCCGCGAGACGATACCCCGGGCTGCACCAAGGAGGCCTGCGGATTCCGTGACGTGTGGCGGGACATCGAAAAGACAGGCACAGCGGTGCTGGGCATCTCGCCGGATGACGAATCAACTCATCAGAAATTCGCGGCCAAATACAAGTTGCCGTTCACTCTGCTTTCCGATCCGGATAAGAAAGTAATGACCAAGTACGGTGCGTTCGGGGAGAAAATGATGTACGGAAAGAAGACCCTGGGCGTGATTCGTTCCACAGTGTGGATCGGGCCGGACGGCAAGGTGAAGAAGCACTGGAAGCGGGTGGCGAAAGCGGCTGACCATCCCGGCAAGGTGCTGGAAGCGTTGCAGGGCGGAAGCTGAAACGCCGGCAGCGGGCGGCGCCAGCCGATCGTCTCGACGTGCAGGTGCGCAGGCCGCGCAGCTATCGCTGATACCTCCCTGCCCACCCCGGAGGCAGCACCCGCGAGCGGCAATCACTGCCCGACATGGGGCTGCGGCCAGCTGTCCGTGGCTGGCAGCGGCCTGGCGCCAATACGCCAGCCCCCCTGACGGGATGGGCAGCCGATATCCCGCCGACCTGCTGTTTAATCGGCGACCTTGACGGTTCCTTGGCCCCTTGCCTCCCGCCGGCATCGAGAATCGACTGCCAGCACGTGCGCCCATTTACTGGCTGTCGACCGGCGGTCCGGCGGCCGCTGCCCTCAAACACGCCGGCGATTAATGGTATGGTATAACATAACACGCTGTGATCGATGAGCACCCATGACGAAGTGGTTTTGTCTGCTGATAGGCGTACTGTTGAGACCGGTGCTGGCCGATGGTCTGCCTGTCGTGGTCAGCATTCCTCCACAGAAGTATTTTCTGGAGCGCGTCGGCGCTGAATTCGTGTCGGTGGATGTCCTGGTCGGGCCGGGTCGAAGCCCGGTTAGCTATGCACCCACGGCACGGCAGCTCGAGACCATGTCCCGAGCGCGTTTGTTCGTTCGCATTGGCGTGCCGTTCGAACAGCGGTGGATGTCCAGATTCGCAGAGGGTTCCGGTCCCCTGAACATCCTCGATTCACGCGACGGTATCGTCTTGCGTGGTCCGGACTCGTTGGCGATAGCACCGGGTGCAGGTGGTGAGCACAAACAGGGTCATGCTCATGACCGTCTGGTGATGGACCCTCACGTGTGGTTGAGTCCGCCGCTGGTGAAGGAAATGGCGCGGCGCCTGCGTGACCGGCTGGTGCTGCTTGACCCGGCGAACCAGGAACATTATGAGTCGAATTTCACGCGGTTCGCGGTTGACCTGGATGTACTGGACAGTGAAATTCGTGAAATGCTGCGCCCTTACCAGGGTATGCATTTCCTGGTCTTTCACCCTGCATGGGGATATTTCGCCGACACTTATGGCCTGCATCAGATCGCCGTGGAGACGGGGGGCAGGGCGCCGGGTCCGAAGACACTTGGCAAACTGGTCGAGGTAGCCCGGGCGTATGACATCCGCACCGTGTTCGTCGAGCGGCAATTCGGGGCCAGGACCGCACGGGCAGTGGCGGATGCTATAGGCGGACGCGTGGTGATCGTCGATCCGCTTGCAGAGGACTATCTGGATAACATGCGATCTGTCGCGCGGTCGCTGACGGGAGTATGGAACAAGTGAACGTATCGTGATTCCCACGCTGGTTAGGTTCGAAGACGTGTCATTCCGCTATTCGGGGCCCATGGTGTTGGAAAGCGTGCACCTGGACATCAACGAGGGAGAGTTTGTGGGTGTAGTGGGGCCCAACGCCGGGGGCAAAAGCACCTTGCTAAAGTTGATGCTCGGATTACTGCCACCTACCCGAGGCAAGGTATCGGTGGCGGGCAGACCGCCACAGCAGGCAACCCGCATGATGGGTTACGTGCCACAGTATCCTGCATTCGGGCGTGACTTTCCGATCACCGTCGAGCAGACGGTTCTGCTCGGGCGGCTCGGCGTGACCCGATGGTGGGGCGGCTGGAGCCGGGCCGACCGCGAATCGATAAGGAACGTGATGGAACGGACAGAGATCGCGCCACTGGCACGGCGACAACTGGGCACCCTGTCCGGGGGGCAGTTGCAGCGCGTGCTGCTAGCGCGCGCACTGGCGTGCGAGCCAGCGCTGCTGCTGCTGGATGAACCGACAGCCAACATCGACATGCGGTCGGAGAGTGACATCTTCGATTTGCTTAAGGAACTGAACAGGAAGATGACCATCGTGGTAGTGTCGCACGACGTGGGATTCATCTCTCAATATGTTACCCGGGTGGCTTGCCTGAACCGTACCTTGATATGTTGTCATCCCACCTACGAACTGGATGGCCGCACTATCAAGCAGCTGTATGGTGACGCGGTACAGATGGTGGGGCATTCTCATGACTGATTTTGTCGCCGCCCTCGTCCAACATGAATTCCTTCAGACAGCGGTCATCGCCGGCGTACTGGCCAGCATCGGTTGCGGCGTCATCGGCAGCTATGTAGTGGTCAAGAGGATAACGTTTCTGGCGGGCGGAATCGCCCATGCCGTGCTCGGGGGAATGGGCGCGGCGCTGTTTTACGGTGTCGATCCCTTGAATGGCGCGCTGGCGGCCGCCGTGATCGCTGCGATTGTCATCGGCCTGGTGAAACTCCACCTGAGGCAGCATGAAGACACCACGATCGGCGCCATGTGGGCCGTCGGTATGGCGGTGGGGATCATCTTCATATCCCGGACTCCGGGCTACCAGGTCGATCTGATGAGCTACCTTTTCGGCAACATACTGCTCGTTCCCTCGCCCGACCTGCGTTGGATGCTTGGCCTGGACGTTCTCCTGCTGAGCCTCACGGTTGTGTTCTACAAGCAGTTCCTTGCTGTATGCTTCGACGAGGAGTTCGCACGACTGAGGGGTGTACCGGTGACCATATTCTATTTGCTCTTGTTGTGCATGGTCGCGATATCGGTGGTGCTGCTGATCCAGGTCGTGGGCCTGATCCTGGTCATCGCCCTGCTGACTCTGCCAGCAGCGATCGCCCAGCAGTACGCGAACTCCGTGGGGCGCATGATGGTACTGGCCATCGCGCTGGGCGCCTTGTTCTGTGTACTTGGACTGGGTCTCAGCTACCGGCCCGATTTTCCTCCCGGGGCCACCATCGTCCTGGTGACCGGCGCGGCGTTTCTCCTGTCCAGCCTGGTTTCCGCGCTCGTTAGGGCCGGGCGTCGCTAGACACTGCACGGGTCGGGATTTCCGTGGGTTGTGGAACTCGCGCGCCGCGATGGAGTAAAGTGCGTATCCCGCCGAATGCCAAGTGGAAATAATCATGTCGAATAATTCAGCGCCGCGCAAAGCCATAACCGTAAACACGCTGCAGGAGATGAAGAATGGCGGCGGCAAGTTCGCATGTTTGACCGCCTATGACTACTGCAGCGCGCACGCGGTGAGCAGTTCAGGGGTAGAGGTGATCCTGGTCGGAGACTCTCTGGGCATGGTGATTCAGGGCCATGACAGCAGCCTTCCGGTCACTATCATGGATGTCGCATACCATATGCGCTGCGTCAAACGCGGCAATCAGGGCGCGTTTCTGATGGTGGACCTCCCGTTTATGAGCTACTACTCAGATATGCAGACGCTCGAGAACTCAGCCACGCTGATGCGTAAAGGCGCCCAGATGGTGAAGTTGGAGGGTGGCGCCTGGCTGGCTGATTCCACGCGTCTGCTCGTGCAGCATGGGATACCGGTGTGCGCCCATATGGGATTAACGCCACAGTCGATCAACCATCTCGGCGGCTACCGGGTGCAGGGACGTGACCCGGCAAAGGCACAGGCGATGATCGACGAGGCACTGATCCTGCAGGAGGCGGGAGCCGCCATCATACTGCTCGAATGCGTACCCAGGGAACTGGGTAGTCGCATTACCGAGGCGCTTGATGTGCCGGTGATCGGCATCGGAGCCGGACCCGACACGGACGGGCAAATCATGGTTCTGCACGACATGTTGGGCCTTTATCCGGGTCGCCCGGCAAAGTTCGTGAAGAACTTCCTGCGCGGCAACGTTCACGGTGTGCAGGGCGCGATAATGGCCTATGTCGATGCGGTGAAGACGGGAAGTTTCCCGGCCCCGGAACATTGCTATTGAAGGAGCAGGCGTGTCCTTAGGGGCGGATGGTGGGGCGCCGGTCACCTCTGCCCCCGGCATCGGGGCATTGAAAGCTTGGATATGGTCTTGAATTACCTGCGAAGGTACTGGTTGCCGCTAAGCGCCGGTATGCTGTTGACCGGATTGTTCGCGCTACACGCAGTGCATCTGATCGACCTGCCCTTCGTCAGGCAGATGGAGTATCTGGCTTATGACCTGCGTCTGCAGCTCACCATGCCACGGGATGTGGACCACCGTCTGGCCATAGTCGACGTAGACGAACGCAGCCTGGCGGCGGGTGGCCGGTGGCCGTGGCCCCGGGATCACCTGGCAGGGCTGGTCGACAACTTGTTTGACCACTACCGGGTCGCTGTGGTGGGGTTCGATATGGTGTTTGCAGAAGCTGACGAAGATCGCGTGCTGCAACGATTGGAACCTTTATTGCGCGGGTTCGACGACTCCCAGGCCGTCGAACTGCGCCAAGTGCTGGATCCACTGCGTGATGAGGCGTTTGCGTCCAGTCTGCGGGAGCGAGATACGGTGCTGGGGTATTATTTCAGCCACGATCCGACGCAGTTGCAGGGGACCGGACAGTTGCCGGACCCCATGCTGCCCGCGGAGATCGCCGGTGCACTGGGCATCGAACCCATAGAGGGCTTTGGCTACGGCGCCAACCTGCCGGTTCTACAGCAGGCGGCCCGCGCCGGAGGGTTTTTCGATAACGTCCTGAGTGATGATGACGGGGTGTTTCGCCGCGCCCCCGTGCTGCAATCCCACCGCGGGGCGTTGTACGACTCGCTCGCGCTGGCGATCGCCAGTGCCTTTCTTGATGAGCCTCTGCAGATCGGGCAGGAGAACGAGTGGCTGTTCCTGGGTTCCAGAGGCATACCGCTCGATGAACAGTTTGCAGCGTTGATACCGTACCGGGGCGGACAAGGCAGCTTTCCATACCTGTCGGCCATTGACGTGCTGCGGAAAGCGGTACCGGTCGAGTCGCTGGAAGGTCGAATCGTGATTGTAGGTACCACAGCCCCGGGACTTTATGATTTACGTAACACGCCGGTGCAAAAGGTCTACCCTGGGGTAGAGATACATGCCAATATCGTGTCCGGGATTCTTGACGGGCGATTCCTGCAGCAGCCACACTACACGGTGGCGATCGAGGTGATGGTGCTGTTGCTGGTCGGAGTCCTGCTCACTGTCTTGATGCCCGCGCTTTCCCCGGTTTTAGCGGCAACGAGTAGCCTGCTGACCCTGCTCGCGGTCACCGTAATCAACGTTTACCTGTGGATCGAGCAGGCCCTCGTGGTGCCCCTGGCGGGGAGTGCCTTGCTGGTGCTGGCGCTGTTCGTGAGCAACATGTCTTACGGTTTTCTGACTGAAGCGCGCACCAAGCGCAACCTAACCCGCAGGTTCGGTCAATATATACCGCCGGAACTTGTATCGGAAATGGCCGCCAACCCCGACTCGTACAGCCTGCATGGAGAGCGGCGTGAACTGACCGTGTTGTTTTCGGATGTGCGGGGATTTACCGGCATCGCCGAGAAACTCGATCCCGTGGAACTGTCCGGGTTGATGAACGAACTGCTTACCGCGATGACCCGCGTCATTCACGACCATCGTGGGACCATAGACAAATATATGGGTGACGCAATAATGGCGTTCTGGGGTGCGCCAATTCAAGATCCGGAGCATGCCACGAAGGCGGTGACCGCAGCGCTGGAAATGCAGCGCACTTTATCCGGGTTGCGAACCAAGTTTGTTCGCTTGGGCTGGCCGGACATACAGATGGGTATCGGAATCAACACCGGTCCGATGAATGTTGGCAACATGGGGTCCGAATTTCGCATGGCATATACTGTGCTTGGCGACGCGGTCAACCTGGGATCGCGGCTGGAGGGACTTAGCAAGCAGTACGGTGTTGGTATTGTGGTGAGCGAAAGCACCTCTGCCGCCGCGGAAGGAGTTCTGTTTCGGGAGCTGGACCTGGTCCGGGTCAAGGGCAGAGATAGCCCTCTACACATCTTCGAGCCGCTGGGACTGGACAACACACTGACTGCCCGCCAGGTCCACCAGCTGGCGGCTTACAACGATGCGCTTGCTGCCTATCGGGCCGGTGGGTGGGAGCGGGCCGACGAGCTGTTCGCTGAATTGGTGGTGGAACAGGCGGAAACCCCCCTGTTAGCGCTGTACCGATCGCGCATCAGCTATTTTCGCGAAAATCCACCACCGGACGGCTGGGATGGTGTTTTCACCCATGTCACCAAGTGACAATCGTTCATGGGATATGCGGAATTAGCGGTTATAATGATAAAAACGACGTCAACACGGGGGGTAGAGTCGTGAACATTTTGAAAATTAAGGGTTTATCCGGATTCATCTTGGGCCTGGTCACACTGGGTTTGAGCGGGAGCCTGGCGGCCGCGGAATTGGCGGGCACGGTGATCGCTATCAAGGGCGAAGTTACGGCGGCAATGCCGTCAAGCGAGGCCCGGACATTGGCCAAGAATGCCCGGGCGGCTATGCTGTTATCGAGTTTGTTGACGGGGCAAGGGCCACGATCCGGCCGGACAGCAAGGTGGTGGTTAAGGAGTATGCCTTCAATACAGCCGATGACGGCGCACTGCTGGACTTGGTAAAAGGCGGCTTGCGCTGCATTACCGGCGGCATAGCCAAAAAGCGGCCGGAGTCCTATCGGGTGAAGGCAGGGGTCGCAACGCTAGGTGTGCGTGGCACCGAGTTTTCACTCAGGATATGTGAAAACGACTGTGCGGAGGAAGAACTCCGCTTCGCCGATGGACGGCTGGCCGGGCACGGAGTCGAGTTGTTGAGCGCGAAGTAATTGCTCACTGACTCTATCTGACGAAAAGTTATTTCTGCAATACGGGCAACGCACAAAGGAGACACCGCGGCGCCTCTCGCCAACAAGTACTGTCAATGTTGGCCGCGACTGATCGCGGTCGCGGTCTGTTGTTGCCTGCCGGGTCTTGGGCTGGCGGCGCAACAGGCGCAGGAATGTGTAGCCCTCCCGGCGGGGATACCTCCCGGTGTCTACGCCAGCGCGATAGAAAAAACCATAACCTTTAGCAAGGAGGGCGACAGCATAGATCTGACCCGGGGCGAGTCCGGCTTCGCCGATAGACCCAGACTGACCTGCCTCCCCGCCACGCCACTGTTCCTGTCACGGGATCCCACCCCGCCCCCGGGCGCGTTCCCAATGACCGCCGGCTGCGGCGCCTTTACTCCATATCAAATGGTGGCGCGGGCAGGCGATGGCGATGTGTCAGGGGATTGGCTCGAGTTTCAATATAGCGCGCAGAAAGAGATTAAGTATTTCTTCGATCAGGGGTATCCCCCCACCAGCGTATTGCTGCACGCCGTGTCCACCGGCCTGACGCTCGACCGCAGCCTTTATCTCGCGATCCAGGCGGATTCGTCCCGGGCCCGCGAATTCTATTCACTGGCACTCAGCATGGCCTCGTCCCTGCCGGGATGGGCATGTGGCGCGGGCGAAGTCGGTGGTGACTACTCACCGACCTACGACGTCAATGATCTGCCTCCCCAGCGCACGGTGGCGGCGGTCGCTGAAAGATTCTTTGCATCCAACAGCCGGCTGGCACCGTTTCCACCCTGGCCGGATGGTGACTTCCACATGCTGGCTCAGGTGGATGAACTGCTGGAGTTGGCCACCGACCAGTACTGGTACAGGCCCGGCCCACCGCAAACGGCGGCCGGCGCGCACCCCCGCACGGCGGTACTTATCGCCCTCTACAGACATGACAAGTCCGTGGTCCTGGATACGACCCGGTCGGAACTGGAGCGACGAAAACGGGCCGGCATCAAGCGCGTCCCGGTGGTTTTCTATTACAACCAACAGGATCAGCGTCCAGTAGGTCAGTTAGCGGATGACGCTAACCTCGAGGTGGTGCTGGACAAATTCTTCCAGCAGGGCATACAGCTTACTCCGGTCCCCATGTGGGATATCGGTGACCATCACCTGATGGTGGATGCCGGGGAACTGACGGAGATCTTCGATATCCCGGATCAAACGGCGATACCGCAGGCACGCCTGGCCCGGCTCAACATGGAAATGCAAAATGCCCCTTTCCAGAACCGGCCGGTGATGATCACCTTGCTGCGGGACGGCAACTACCGCCGACTGGCGGAACCCGACCGTATCCGCATCGCCATGGACGTGGGGATACAGCGCTTTCCGGTGGTGTTCTTTTATCATGGCATCGAACGTCTCGCTTGCAGCGCGCCGGCGAGCTGCATACAGCGATTATGCGCGGCGGTGACGTGCGCGGGCGGCGATCGAGGAGTTTGTGAGACACAGCCCGATCCGGTACCTGCGATGGTGCCGGTGGGTGGGGGAGGTGGTTTTCAGGAGGAAATACCCCCGCCACCCCCGCCACCCCAACCACCGAGTCCGTCGTAGCAACGGCGGCAGATGTCCCTAGCCATGATCAGAAAAGCGGACACCAGTGAACCGGCGGCGGTGCAGGCGGTAGCGCAGGCGACCTTTAAAGACCTGTTTCCGGACGCGGATAACGGCTTCATAGACCGCGCCTTCGGAAGTTTCGAGGACTGTTTCGGAGGTCGCTACGACGGTTATCAGGCCATCGATACGGGTTACCATGACATCGAACATACCCTGCTCGGGGCCTTGTGCCTGGTCAACCTCTTCGAGGGCTGGGGGATGGCGAAAGCGCAGCCGCGTCTGACACCGCAAATGTTCGAGTTGGGACTGTGGGGAATACTGCTGCATGACAGCGGTTACCTGAAAAAGCATGGAGACGACAACGGGGGCGGGGCCAAGTACACCCTGGAACACGTGGATCGAAGTGTATCGTTCTGCGCGCGACTGCTGACGGGACTGGGCTACACCGATGCCGACATCCTGGCGGTGCAGTGTATGATCCGCACTACCGGCCTGGATGTCGACTTCGCACGGATCGAATTTCAGTCAGAAGTTGACCGCGCGGTCGGATTCTCGGTTTGCACCGCGGATCTGCTGGGGCAGATATCGGACGTCAACTACCTCGGGAAACTGACCCGTCTGCACGACGAGTTTCGCGAGGCGGCCGCCTTCAGCGGGCAGGCGGCCCCCTCGTGTTTCGACTACGCGGACTTGGACGAGTTGCTGCAGCGCACCCCGGTGTTCTGGCGTGATTACGTGTGGCCGCGACTGCAACGCGACTGTGACGCCATGTACCGGTTTCTGAATCGACCGTACCCGGACGGCAGAAACGAATATATGGAACGCGCCGAAGAGAATATCGCCGCGGTGCAACGTGCAGCTCGCTGCGATCCTCAGAAAAAAGCCGCCGACCGGCGGTCCAGCAGCCCCTAGCCGTTACCGCCCCAGAGCCAGGACCAGCCCCGGCTCTGCTTGCTTTCGCGCACGTCCACGGCCGTAAACTTGCGTTCCGTTTCACCCACATAGAGCTGCCTTGGCCTGCCGATCTTGGTGGAGCCTTCCGACATCATCTCCTTCCAGTGGGCGATCCACCCCACCGTCCTGGCAATAGCGAAGATAACGGTAAACATGTTGGTGGGAAGCCGCAGGGCCTTGAGTATGATCCCGGAGTAGAAGTCAACATTGGGATAGAGTTTACGTTCGACGAAGTAATCGTCTTCCACGGCGATGCGCTCCAGTTCCATTGCGACTTCCAGCAAAGGGTCGTTGATGCCCAGTTCGCCAAGCACGTCGTGACAGGTCTTGCGCATCACCTTGGCGCGCGGATCATAGTTCTTGTACACCCGATGCCCGAATCCCATCAGCCGATAATCGTCTTTCACGTCTTTGGCACGCTTGATGTAATTCGGAATCTGGTCCTTGCTGCCTATTTCCTCGAGCATCTTCAGCACCGCCTCGTTGGCGCCCCCATGGGCCGGGCCCCACAGAGAGGCGATACCGGCGGCGATGCAGGCGAAGGGGTTGGCGCCGGAGGACCCCGCCAGGCGCACGGTAGACGTAGAGGCGTTCTGCTCATGGTCCGCGTGAAGGATGAGTATCCGGTCCATGGCGCGGGCCAATACCGGATTGACTTCGTACTCTTCGGTGGGGACCGCGAACATCATCTTCAGCAGGTTCTCCGAGTAGCTCAGACTATTGCTCGGATAAACGAAGGGCTGCCCCATGCAGTACTTGTAGGAATAAGCGCCGATTGTGGGCATTTTCGCGATGAGCCGGTGGGCCGCGGTCATCCGCTGACGGGGATCGGAGATATCAGTGCTGTCGTGATAAAAGGCAGATAGTGCTCCGACAACGCCGACCATAACCGCCATGGGGTGGGCGTCACGGCGAAACCCGCGATATAGGTAATTCAATTGCTCATGCAGCATGGTGTGACTGGTGATGGTCTGGTCGAAATCACCTTTCTCCTCGGGGGAGGGGAGTTCACCATGCAACAGCAGGTAGCAGACATCCAGGTAGTCACTGTTTTCCGCGAGGTCCTCGATGGAGTACCCGCGATGGCGCAGGATGCCGTTTTCACCGTCGATGTAAGTGATGCCGGATTCACAGGACGCCGTGGAGGTAAAGCCAGGGTCAAAGGTAAAAACGCCGGCATCGCGATAAAGGGTCCTGATGTCGATCACCCGCGGTCCTTCCGACCCCTCAAGCACGGGCAAATCGTAGGATTTGCCGTTCACGTTATCGTGCAAGGTGAAGTAATGCTGAGCGGAGGCCGTCTCAGCCTCAACGTTCGCCTTTTTTTCACTCATATGTCGAATACCTCTTTTTGATTCAACGGGCCTTCACAGCGCAGCCACGAAACCAGACATTCTCGCACAAATCGTGCGGTTGTGACCACGCCGCGGCAGTTCAGAACACCGCGGCGCCCATCAGGCGCAAGGCCACAGCGACTGTCTGGCGTGCCGATTCCGGCAGCGGGAGCATGAATCCGTTCATGAATATTCCATGTTCGTCGGAACTGATGGGACGCGGCGCAAAGCTCAGACCCATACCCTCAATGACCTCCCGGAGGGCTTCGAGCAAGGGCTGCCCCCTGCCTTCAACGAAGTACAGGCGCTTCAGGTGGTCCGAATAGTGGATCTGCCCGGGACGGATAAGCATAGCTATCCGGCGTTCGTAATCTGGCACCTGCAGACGTTGTTCGGACAGCGCCTGGTCCAGACGCAGGATTTCCCGCACCAGTCTTTCGTCTACCACCGCCGCACAATCGCCGCCGTAGCCGGTAATTCTGACCAGAGACGCAGCGAGGCTCCAGCTCACTGCCGCCGGGCCCGCGCTGTTTCATTATCCGGCGCCATGATGGCAACGGGTATCAGGGCCTTGTCTCGAGACGGGGACCCGATCCCACCACCATGGCGTTAGGGAAGGGATGATGAGCGGGCCACCGTGGCGCTTTCCAGGTCGGACAGCCAGGTGAACAGGTTGCGGAAGCGCTCCCGGGTCTGGGGCGAGATCTCGTTGGCAAGGCGCCCAGAATTTTCCGCGAACAAGCGCGCAGGCCTGCGGTGATTGAACGACAAGCCGCCCTGCAGCGGATGATCATTCAGATAATCGGTGACGCGGTCCCGCAGCCTTACGCTGGGGCTGTTGAGATTGGGCGGCGAGATCGGCTGGCTCAGATAGCCGCGGTAGGCGGCGTTGACCAGGTTGGTGTAGAAAACGACGTCGAACAGATCCTCCATGGCGGCTTCCTGGGACGCCGCAAAATCAGACAGAATCTTTAACCGGTTTGGTTCGATGAGCTGCTTCGCCTGGAATGCCTTCAACAGCTCCTCATCGTGGCTGCGAGTGCCGATGAGTATGGCCAGTCCTTCGTCACTGTTGCCATCCTGAGTGAGGTACGTGGGTATGTTCTCGATGCCGCCGATGGGAATCACTACCCAGTCATTCCCGAGTCCCCGCAGCCCCGCTGCCGCGAGAATGTTCGACATGGCGCGAAGGTACAACAAATCCGCGACATCCTCCACCAGCAACTGCTTAACCGGCACCACCACTTCAAGGATCTCCGGCTCCACGGCCGGCTCCGGCTCCATCGCCTCGCTCTCCATGCCGTCCAGGGGCAGCAAAGCTTCCGCGGAGGCGTCAGCCAGGTTGGCAATAACCTTGGTGCCCTGCTGCTCCCGGGGCAGTTCCATCAGGTCTTCGCCGGTCCTGTCCTCCACGATACGCACGCGGTCCAGGCGCTTTGGATTGATCATGTAGGGTGAATGGGTTGTATAGACCAGCTGATGCTGCGACAACAATTCCTCCTCGAAGAAGCGCAGCAGGTCGTTCTGTGCCCGGCCGTGCAGCGACTGCCCCGGTTCATCCAGGAGTAGGATCAGCGGGCGCTTGTCATTGCGAAGCTGCGAGTACCACGCCAGAAAAGAAAAGAACCAGACAAAACCGCGGGACCGGGAGCCCAGCAGGGTCGAGTGCGAGTGGTAGGGGTCAAACACGCTGGCCCAAATATAGGTGCCCCCCTCGGAACCTCCCGGATCTTCGGGATTGGCCGGGCGCACATCGAATTTTACCTGCAGGGTCTTATTCTGTGACCAGTACTTGAAGATCCGCTTGCCGATATTCATACCGGCACCTTCCAGCTTGTTAATAAGCAGCTGGGTGCGCCGCGGATTGAGCAACTGATCCACTTCCAGTCGCGCCAGGTGTAGAAGGCCCAACATGGCGTGATCGGAGGGTTGCAGATCTCCTGATTCCACTCGTTGTTTGAGGGCATCGAGGTTCTCGTAGCCCTTCAACTGATAGTAATCGTCGAAGTAGAGAAACCGGGGCAGTCGTGGTCGCAGATACGCGAGATAGAGGTACCTATCGAGACCCTGTTCGTGGACCTGCCTCACCACGTGGGTCAACTCCGCCAGTGCCGCATGCTGAGGTTGGCGCTGCAGGGTTTCAAGCAAGTCTCCGAAATTGAAGCATTCGTAGAAGCTGCTCTTGATTTCGCTAGGTACGTCGACGTTCTTGACGAACGCCTTGAACGCGGCGTCCTGATTTACGTCCAGAAAGAAATTTCGGTTGTTGTCGTACCCCTTCGACAGGGTAAGAGTCGGACTGTTCAGTACGTCATTGCCAAACATTTCCTGTACTTCGTCGAGATCCGCATCCTCCAGATCGAACACGGCGCGCGCTACGGTTGCCGGTTCACGCTCTCCGGTCTCAACCGCATACTCGTAGTCTTCAACATCACCGCGGGGATACTGGTCCACCACATCGTAATTACCGTCCGATTCCACGACCGGATTCAATTTATACAGGGCTTTCAGCAGGGCGGTTTTTCCAGCTTCGTTCTTGCCAAGCAGGCAAGTAATGTCGCCCACGCCCACGGGGTTTGAGGCTCGGATGCATTGATAGTCGAAGATCTCGAATTGCGAGAGTTTCATCTAAGTTTCCCAGGTTCTTGCTGACGGAATCGTATTGGATACATCGATGAAAAGCTATCCATCAGCTTACTAAAAACGGCACCCGGTCGGAGTGCCATCTGCCCGGTGGCTATTATGTACAGATGCCTGGTCCACCTCCAGCCCACCCGCCAGGGACCGTCTGCCGCCGGATCCAGAGCTTGCGCTGCTACAATCATTTCTGACTTGATTACGGCATCGTCGGCGGACGTCCGATTGCGCAGCCCGCGGCGTTTGAACGAAACAAAGGTGCGCATCCGGCCGGCTGCGCTATGCCTTGGGCGCCGAAGGCGGCCCGCCGAGACGTGCTGACTCCGGCACCGACGTCCAGCATCCGGAGCAACGGGCGTGAACCGTTTTCCCGCGCCAGGGAGTGGGGCGCCGTCATTTCTTGATGTTGATACCTGCTCGGTTGTACTTCTTGGTCGACCATCGGGTCGATCAGGCACCTGATCATAAGCAATAGGGCGATCGACGACCGCGATGCCGGAGCCATGCGCTGTGTCCGACATCGGTACCACCGGTGATGAACATTCGCGTCGTTGCGCCATCACCGCGACCGGAGAGATTGACGGGGGACCGCGTGTCGAAGGGGGTACCGCATTGTTTCAGATCGGCCCTCGACGGCGAGAATACAGCACCCGAATGTTTCGCGAATCGGCTCCCGGTTAGGCGCCCTCTGCCGCCTGTTATGTCGGCGAGAATCCCGGATTGCTGGTGACTCCCTTGACGACTGGAACGTTAGGGGTCACGTTCTTTATCACCTTTTTGTCCTGCAGGTATTCGGCAACAACATCCCAGACCTCGGGCAGGTCGTCTGGCTGGGGATTCACGCTGGCCCACCCGGCTATCAAATAGTTCCCTCCAGGATCAAGCGGCTTGCCATTAAGTTCCAGGGTAGATAGCCGCTCGCCAATCTTCCTAGATGGGTCAATGGCATATTTGAGACCGCCGATGCGCACCATATCGCCACCCATCTGATAATAGGGGTCCGGATTGAACAGATTGTCGGCGATGTCTTCGAGAATATTCTTGATCATCTCGCCGCTCATCTCCGTCAGGGTGGACTTGGCATAGGTGATGCCGGTCTGGTCCATCAGGCGCTCCATGGTAATGTCGTCCCCCGGCAGTAGTGAGGTTCCCCAGCGGAAACCGGGCGAGAATGAGATGTCAGCCCCACGTACTTCCATCAGTGCGTCAACGATAATCTGGTCGAACGTCCCGGTGAAATTTCCGCGACGGTACAGCGTGTCTTCTGTTGTCGCCAGTTTCCGGTTCAGCCTGTCGCGGAACGGGGCACGAACCTTTTCGATATAGCCGGCCATTTCCGCGTCCGCCGGCAGCAGGTTGGCGAAAACCGGCAGCATGCGGAAGCGAAAATCCTTGACGCTTCCGTCAGCCACCTGCAGGTCCAGCACCGAAAGGAACTTTGCGTTGGAACCGGAGTTGACCACCAGGGTCTTGCCGCCGGCATTACTGATTACGGAAGGTTTGGGCATGCCGTCGTGTGTGTGACCGCCCAGTATGACGTCTGCGCCGCTGACGCGGCTGGCCATCTTGAGGTCGACGTCCATGCCGTTGTGGGAAAGTATCACCACTACGTCGGCGCCCTTTCCGCGCACCTCGTCCACATACTGCTGCATCCGCTCGTCGCGGATGCCGAAACTCCAGTCCTCGATCAAGTAACGGGGGTTCGCGAGCGTGGTATAGGGAAATGCCTGGCCGATCACGGCAACCTTGACGCCGTTCACTTCCCGAATGACGTAAGGTCGGAACACCTGACCCGTGTCCTCGTCATGGGCGGGCTTGCCTTCGAACTGGGCGTCCTCGGTCAACAGAACGTTCTGGGCGACGAAATCAATGTGACCTGCGAGTTCATTGTTGACGATCTCATGGACACGGTCGATACCGTAGGTAAACTCCCAGTGACCGGTCATGATGTCAACGCCCAAGAGTTTGCACGCGTCCACCATGTCCTGGCCCCGGGTCCAAAGAGAAGTGGCGGAGCCTTGCCATGTGTCGCCGCTGTCCAGCAGCAGGGTACGGCCCTGCCGCTGGGCGCGAATGCGTTTCACCAGCGTAGCGAGGTGCGCGAAGCCCCCGACCTTGCCGTACTTGCGTGCCGCTGCTTCAAAATCGAGGTAGGTGAATGCATGGGCATCCATGGTGTCCGGGGCGAGGCCGAAATGGTCTAGAAACGCCGTACCGACCAGGTGGGGCGGTTTGCCCGTTGCTTCGCCGATACCGATGTTGAAACTGGGTTCACGGAAATACACCGGCATCAGTTGGGCGTGGCAGTCCGTGAAATGCATTAACGTGAGATTTCCGAAGTCCGGGAGTTCATACGGATCGGCGGGCGCCGCGGCTCTGACCAGCCGCTGCCCCGCCGTAAACTGAAAACCCGCGGCAGCCGATGCCGCCAGTAATTGCAGGAACTCTCGTCGAGTCAGGGCCATGGCACTATTCCTCCGTCTGCCCGCGACCCCGTATCGTCACTTGCATCGCGGACATGAATCTGAAAAAAAAGCCTGGCCGATATTGGCCAGGCTGACTTTGGGTCCTCGTTACGCCGGTTACTGGCGCTGGCTGGGTACCTTGAGGGGCACACCTGTGCTCATTACCGCTTCGTACATCTCCAGCGCGCGGTACTCGGCGCTCTGGGGCTTCAGCGGCTTGGCCCGCACCTGGCTGTTGCAGCCCCCGTAGCGGCGGTGCACGGTACCCCAGGGCTTTCCAGCCACCGCCCACTTGGTGCGGTAGACGGGGAAACCGGTGGTGTGTCCCAGCCCGGCGCTCAACACGTCACCGCGGATCTTCTTGCCGGCGTTGTGCACGTGGCAGTTGGCGCAGGAGAAATTGAGCTGTCCACGTTTGGCCCAGTAGAACTGCCGCCCCTTTTTGTAGGCCTCAACAGCGCCTTTACCCTCCACGTCCACGGCCCACTGCTGGCCGTTGAACTGCTCGCGGAAGGCCGCCACCAGCATGGCCATCTTGCCGCGCTTCAGGTTCTTGATCGGTTCTTCCCCGTTCGCCGACAGGCACTCATTGATGTCCAGTTCGATGGTGCGTATCTCCTTGCGCGCCTCGTCATAGTAGGGGTATTTGGTGGCCGGCGGCTTGTTCTGGAAGCAGTCCGCGAAGGTCTTGCCGTTCTTGAAGGGCTTGGCCCACAACTCTCGGGCGGTCTCCATGTCGGTTTCGTAGGGAGGAAACTCCATCAGGATCTCCCAGTTTGCGCGCCGTTCGTCGTACTGGGGCAGGACGTTTACGCCGTCGTTATACGCCTCGAGCGGAATGCCAGGGAAGCGTTTCATGAAGTAGCCCTGGAAATCCTCGATGTCTTTCTGAACCTCCGGCGCGACGCCGGCCTGAAGTGCGGCGCCACTGAACATGATTCCGACGGTCAGTGCCGCGATTTGCCACTTGTGCATCTCTCTTCTCCTCATCATTGCGGCCACCTGACGGGGGCCTTTGAGCCAGGTGGGGCCTTGTCACCTACTTGACAGTGCTTTCGGCGCCGCCGCTTTCCCCTTTGTTGTCGCTCCAGCTCACCTTCACGGTGTCCCCGGACTTGGCCCCTGCAATCTCGATACCGATCAGGGGATTCTTGGACACGCCCTGGCTGAGATTTGCCTCCGCCACCACCTTGCCGTTATGTTCGAAAATCATCTTCTGGATGAAATGTGCGGGAATCAGTTCTCCCGTCTTCTTGTCCTTTCTGGTACCGGTCTCCATCGGGTGATTGGCGAGCACCAGTACCTGCACGCGGTCGCCCGCGCCCTTGATCTTCATTTTGGTCAATCGTTTTGCCATGATTTCAACCTCTAATTCGCGTTGGTGCCGTGCTTACCCGCCGCAGCCGCCGACGGTAACCTTGATCTGCTGCTTGGCCATGTAGACCTTTCCGTCCGCCTTGACGTAGGCATAGACGTCGGAGGTCTGGCCCATCTTGATGCGGGCGCTGTAGTACCCGGCGGCGCCGCCGCTCAGGTCTACCGCCGTGGTCAACGGTGACGGATTCTTCTCCGCCACAATGGCGATCCACTCGGCGGGCAGGCTGGTTTCGACCTTCAGCGGCACCACGGCGCCGTTCTCCGCCTGCAGGGGTGCCTTGATCTTGATGTCCGCGCTTTCCGCCGCATCGGTGCTGCCGAACAGGCTTTTTACCGCTTCGTCCATCCCCGTGGCACTGAATGCCGCGTTCGGCCAGTCCCCGGCGAGGACCTGGCCTGGCTTGAGTAATCCAGCGCCTGCGGCGACGACCAGCGCGCCCGACGCGATGGAGCCCTTGATAAAGGTTCTACGTTTCATGTATCGCTCTCCTCAGTTACTTGTCTTGTCTCGTCGACGGACCCGACCGGGGCGCCAGCGAAAATCAGATCGTGTACAACCAGGCCACGATCGCGTCGATCTCGCCCTCGGTCAGCATTTTGTGTCGACCAAACGGCGGCATCACGGAGTGGGGGTTGCTTTGCGTCGCGTCCCAGACCTGGGCCCGTAACTTTGCCTTGTCGGGGAATCGCTGCTGCATGCTCAACAACGGCGGCGCGACGTTACCACCCGGGGGCAGCGCGGCAGGCCAGGTCTTCTTAGTCGTCACTATGTGGCAGGCCAGGCAGTTGCCCTTGCGGCGGTTGATCGCTGTGCACCAGCCTTTGGTTTCAGCGTCGGCGGACTTGAGCTTGGAGCACTCTTTGTCGGTGGGTAGGGTATCGCCGGCAGAGGCCGTCGGCATGGTGAGCGCGCCGCTTAGCGCGCCGGCAGCCACAACGGCCGCGCAGAAAGTCGTCAACTTCCGCATTGGGTCTCTCCTCCTCGTTACCATGTCTGGAAATTAAAAAACAAAATACGTGGGGTAACCACTTTATGGATTCTTGCCCTCCGGCCTTCGAGAGACGGGGTCTGCGAAGCCGATGTGGCCAGATAACACCACAAACGTCATTTTTTGACAAGAACGGACAACGGAAAATTTGGTATAGGACCGGGCATTACTCTTACCCTTTTTGGGGTATTTGGCCACTATCCGCCATCCCGGAGAGCGCTGTCCTCACCGCTGATCCGCAACTCCCGCTCGATCTCCTGGGTGCGTGCTTCAACGCTGGCGCTGGCATAGTAACTGTCGCCGACATAGCGCTTGGCCAGGCGCAACTGACGCAGGGCCTCATGAAGATTCCCGCGCAGATAGTGGTACTCGGCCAGGGACTGGTGGGCCGCGAGGTGGTTACCCGACTCGCCTTCCGCCCGGGCCAGCAGGGCGTATAGCGTCGAATCGCCGTTGCCGCGGGCCAGCGCGCGCTTGATGATCTGCCGGGCCTCATCATGGGCGCCGGTGGTCACCAGTGCGTTGGCGTAGTACAACTCCAGCGCTGCATCCTTTGGAAATCGGTTGCGGGCGGTGCGATACGTTGCCAGTGCATCATCGAAGCGGCGCGCCGATATCTCAATCTGCGCTTTCGCGGTCACATAGCGCACGTCGTCCGGGTACTCGGTCACCAGCTCGCTGATCCGCCGTGCTGCGTCGTCATAATTGCCCTCGTTGGCCAGGGCAAGAGCGTAACCATAACGCTCGGCCTGTTTATCCTCGTACTTAGCATCGCGCAGATTGGCTGCGAAACCCTGCGTCGTGGAACTGTCCCGGCCCATGTACAGAGCGCGGATCTTGGCGCGCGCATGGAAAAAATCGGTCTCGTCGGGGTTGCTTACCGGCGGGTACTGCTCCGCGCGGCTCGCCGACTCCGCAATTCGGCTGACCGTGAGCGGGTGCGTGCGCAGAAACTCGGGGACGTTGGACTCCTGAATCCTGCTCCATTGCTGTAGTTTCTCGAAAAACGCCGGCATGGCGCGCGGATCATAGCCTGCCCGGGCCAGGGCGTGGATGCCGATGGAGTCCGCTTCGCGTTCGAACGTTCGGCTGTATTTCAGCTGATTTTCGACCAGTCCCGCATTGGTGGCCACCAATGCGGCCTGACCGGCCTGGCCACCCAGCAGGATGGCGGCGACGATGGCGGCCAGCGCCGGCAGGGTCTGGCTCTGCGACTGCTTCAACATCCGCGCCAGGTGGTGCTGCGTGACATGAGCGATTTCGTGGGCCAGCACGGAAGCCAGCTCGGCTTCGTGCTTGGTGGCCATGATGAGACCGGTGTGCACGCTGATGTGTCCGCCCGGCACCGCGAAGGCATTGAGTGTGTTGTCGTTTATCAGGTAGAACGCGAACTTCTGCTCCGGGGTGTCGCTGTAATCGGCCAGGCGACGGCCCAGGCCGTTCACGTATTGCTTCAGCTCCAGGTCCTCGATGAAATTGAGCTGGCCGGCGGCATTACGCATGAACTCCCTGCCCAGCCTCTCCTCCTCCAGCGAGGACAGTATGGTTGCCGAGTGGTCGCCCAGGTCGGGGAGATTTTCTACCGGGCGTACCAGCGACGGCGAGGCGGCCAGTGCGCCTGCCACAAGCACGGGCACGAGACCGCGGCGGCGTTTGGGATGCCGGGGACGGCGTTGTCGCGGTCCGAGGGTGTGGCGGAGGATGTTCACTGATGTTACGGCTCGATGCTACTCGGACAAGCAAGGACGTCGATGGTTCATCTCGGCGAGAATGCTGGAAAATCGCGCCCCGGGCAACACGAACCTGTCTTTTGACGGATTTGCCGCGCCGGGCCGGCCGCGGGAAAACCGACAACGCCCAGGGTATTTATTATTTTGGTATTTTCTAATACAATACTATTCTGATGTACCGCTAAGCGGCGCATTCCTTGACCCAACTCAAGTCCTGAATATCCGCGACCATTACACTCGCGTGTTCGTCAGCTTGAGCACGAACGAATTAGGAGAACGACATGGCAGATTTCAATCAAGAGCTTGACGCCCGCGGGCTGAACTGTCCGCTGCCGATTCTGCGGGCGAAAAAGGCCCTCAACGGGCTGGCATCCGGAGAGGTGCTGCGGATCCTTACCACCGATCCGGGTTCGGTCAAGGACTTCGAGGCCTTCGCTCAGCAGACCGGCAATGAACTCCTTGAATCATCGGAGGCCGCCGGCGAGTTCCATTTTCTCCTGAAGAAGTCCTGACCCCTTACCGGCGGCAGTTCCAACACGCCGCCATCGATCAAGGGCCTGTAGAGGATTCAACCATGACAGACAAAAAACTTGCGATCATCGCTACCAAAGGCACCCTGGACTGGGCCTACCCGCCCTTCATCCTTGCCTCAACCGCCGCTGCACTGGGTTACCAGACTACGGTGTTCTTCACCTTCTATGGTCTGCAGTTATTGAAAAAGAAACTGGACCTGAAAGTAAGCCCGCTGGGTAATCCGGGCATGCCGATGCCGATGGGGATGAACAAGTGGTTCCCCGTGATCGGCACTACCATCCCTGGCATGGAGGGCATGATGACCAGCATGATGAAACAGAAAATAAAAGCCAAGGGGGTCGCGAGCATCCAAGAACTGCGTGACTTGTGCGTAGAGGCCGACGTGCGCCTGATTGGCTGCCAGATGACAATCGACCTGTTCGACATGAAACGCGAGGATTTCATCGACGAGATAGAACTCGGCGGTGCGGCAACATTTTTCGAGTTTGCCGGAGACGCCAACGTTACGCTGTTTATCTGAACCGCGATACTCCGGCAGGCGATGCGGTTGCAAAGGCAGCCGCGCGCGTGGCGCAAGGAAACACCCTCCGGGGTGTTTTTTTGCTTTCGCGACACGGCGGATCAGTCCCGCAGCAACCGGTCCAGCTTCTGGCGAAGATCCAGCTGCATCAGGTCCTAGAATCCATCGACGTACCTGCCATCGTTGAAGATCGCCGGGACCGTATCTTGGCGCGACCGATCGTTCTTCTCGTCCCTCCGTGCGGGACCGTTATCTACCCGAAGCACTATTACAGCGACGCCTTCGCTCCTGCAGAGCCGTCCGCCGCGGGGGCAAAACGGGCGCAGTCAGGTGCTGTACGTGGTGACCTTCGACGTGACGCGTCCAACGTAATCAATACCCGAGAAATCATAGGCACTGACGACGAGCCGTCCGTATACGCCCCTTGGGAGTGCGGGGTCTGCCGACGGGACAGTCAGTTGTTTCTTCGTTTCAACAGGTCCGCCAGTGGGACCTCAGCGGACCGTGCAGCCTGTCGTTCTCCCTTGTATCGCGGCCGGGCAGTGTCGTCGTCCTCCGACAATTCTCGCTGTCTGCTGTCTATTAGAATCAGGCACTGCCTCATGTCTTCGAGACAGGGCTTGGAAAGGGGGTGCCGGGTCCCCGGGGGGGAGGCGGTTTCGCGTATTATCCGCGTCAGGACTTTCCGCATCGCGGCCAGTACGCGACGCTCGGTCTGGGCGGAATCTGTGTTGGTCATGTCGTCATCATGCGGCGTATCGAAGTTGCAGTATAACCCCTCAACGGTGGCAATTCCGACGCTGACATCGTAAAGTGCGCCACTAAGTTTGCTCCGACGTCACAGCGGGATGGTTGCTGGATGCCTTATTTTCTGTACCGGGTAACACCCGAGCGTCAATTGACCCATCTGCAGGATTTCGAAATCTACAAACAGGCGCGTGCGCAGGCGCGTGCCTTGCGTTTGCAACAGCAGGCCGGTGATCCGGACAGCATAAAGATGGTATTCGCCACAAATCGTGCGGAAGCAGAGTCCATGCTTCGTGAAACGCGCGAACGGCAGCCTTCCGAGGATGACTGATAATGGTCGATGAAGAGCAGTTTCGCCGCACCAGGGAGCAGGTGGTGACACTTCCGTGCCCATTTGACAAAGCCATTGTGAGCCGGGTCTGCGGCTGCAGAACGGCGTGCACGACAAACATCGGCGAACGGGAAGCCATGAACTGCAGTGACGAGGAGGCGCAGTTGCAGTGTGTGGCGCTGCTGACGCAGATCCGTCGACGCGCCAATTTTGCACTGGGTCTGACGCATATGCCCAGTGCGCTGCCGCATGCGAAGGCGGTGAAATTGCAATGCGGCGGCCTGCTTGGATTGCAGCACGCACTGGACGGCGGAGACCACCCCGATCGGGTCAGCGATATAAATGGCCTTGTCAAGCGCGCGTTGAAGCGCTGCGGCGCGCTCGAAAACATACCCTTCGAGCAGCTTGTGCGCACAATGGCGCAGTATGATCACCGCCAGCGTGGCAGTCGGCGCAGCAAGGCCTGAGGTCGGTGAAGGCGCGACATGTCCTGCTGCTGGTTGCGCACGGCAGCCGCCGCGAAGCTTCAAACCAGGAAGTAAGGGAGTTGACTGACCGGCTGGCGCAGCGCATCGGTGGCGATTATGATGGCGTCGACTGCGCTTTTCTGGAACTGGCGCCACCTTCTATCCCGGAAGCGATCGACCAGGCCGTTGCCCAGGGTTCCGTCCGGATCACCGTACTGCCGTACTTTCTCGTGGCGGGCCGACACGTGGCGGCCGATATTCCCGGGATCGTGGAACTGAAGCAGCGGCAACATCCGGACGTTGCGATAGATACAGCCAAGTATCTGGGTCAGGCGGAAGAGGTGCTCGACCTGCTCGAAGCGATTGCGCGCTCCGCCGGATCCTAGCCTTGGCTCCGATTCAGGCGAAACAAACCCAGGTCGTGGCGATATATTTCATCCCCTGCTGCAGGGTGACACCGCGGTGAACGTGGGTCCAGAACGGAGGGAACAGAACAAGATTGCCCGCCCGGGGCGTGACTTTGAGCTTCTGGTGCAGAAACTCGGTTTCACCGCCCGGCCCCGGCACATCATTTACATATCAGATCGCCACCAGCTGGCGTTGACCGAACTCCCCCGGGCCTCCATCGACATGCCAGTGGTAGAACTCGCCGGCCCCCGTACGCTGCATGTTGTAGCCCATATCACGAAACGAATTGGCTGCAAAAAACGGATGCATTCGAGTTAGTTGATCGAGCGCCGTGCGCAGTGACAAGTACAGGCCTTGATCGACCTCTTGCCAGTCACTGCGACCACTGATTCGCAGATCAGTAGAGCGCTTGATGGATTCCTCGTGGACCTGTCCGGTGCCGATCCGACCACTATACTGCTACGCGATACTGCGTTCGAAACGTTCGATCATATCGGAACAAGCCACAGCGGGAAGCGCGCGCTCGAGTTCATACACAAGACTGCCGCTACGCAGTTCGCGCAGAACATAGGGTGCGGCGGTCCGCCCGTCGGGCGCGGTATCAGTCATGGATGAAACTCGAACTCCGTATCCTGCATGTTTCCGGTATGATCGATGACGACACGGTCGATCGTGGGCATCCGGGACAGGATGTAGCCCGCCATGAGCAGCTTGGTGCTCTGGTTGTCGTGGGACAAAGCGGTGAGCAGTCGATCAGCCGCTATCTGACAGCGCTGCGTCATGGAGGGATTGTCAACGTACTGGCGGCCCATTTGCCAACCGCGATCAATGTCACAATCCATATGGGCAAAGAATTCTTCGCCTTCGGTCAGTACGGAATCAGGGACGTCGATCGAGAGGTCGTCACCGGCGATGGATAATTTCAGGATCATAGCCATATGCTGGATGTAAAATCGGGTCATGTTAAGACAAACCACCATTGCATATAAACCTTATCCGAAGGTCAGACCGGGAGCCACGGTGCTGTGGGCGGGATGAACGCAGGGAGCCTCGTTTTGATCGAACGCCATCCGTCGCCGATGAAACTCGATGTTATGGGCGTGGACGAATGGCCGCTGCATCAGAGCGGTTCGGCTCGATTTGAGCGGTCCTACCAGGAAACGGAGACCTGTTATGTTGTTTCGGGAGAGGCCGTCGTCACCCCCCATGGCGGCGGAGACCCGGTTTGCCTGCAGGAAGGCGACCTGGTGAGCTTGCTGCCCGGGCTTACCTGTACCTGGGAGCTTCGCGGAGAGTTCAGCATGCATCATCGCGCCGGCTGAACGATCCGCTCGCCGAGCAGCGTGGCGATGGCACCGCGCAGGAGTGCGGTGACGGGCGCGATCTTTGTGCGCATCACCGATCCGATAGCGTCGGTGCGCGCAAAGATCGGTCGCACCAACGGTTCGCCGCCGTAGGCGAGCACAATCATGGCGCGAAGCAAGGGTCTAAGCCCCGGGGCACTGTACAGCACGTCCGCCAGCATCGGCGTCGCCGTATCGGGTGTCGACAGCCAGTTGTCCACCTGGGATTCCAGTTCCTCGACGCTGGCGAACCCCGCCTCGCTCCAGCGGATCTGCCCCAGTCCCGACGCCATCGCTTCGAGCAGGGAAACCACGACGTCCTGGTCCGCGGGTTTTTCCAGCACCCGATCGCAGGTGGCCAGGAAGCCCTGGCCACCGGCTGACAGCAACCACAGCAACGCGGCAGCGAAGGTGTTGTCCGCGTGCTGCAGGCAGGCGGCCACGGTGGCTCGGTCAGGGTGATCCGCTGCAGTGTCCGGAATCTCGTTCGCGGCCGCATGCAGGAAACCCACGTAATAATGTGTCTTGCCCGCACCGCGGCGCCACAGCTCATCGCGTTGCACGTCGCTGATCAACCCGGGTTGCAGGACTAGCCTCACAGTATCGATGGCGTTCACGGTCTGTGCTTCGAAAGGAAGAAACTCCAGCAGGAACTCCGCCAGCCTGGGTGCCATGCGCCCCGCCGCCACCCGCCGCTTCGCCAGCAGATAGCGAGCTATATCGGCACGCGGCAGTGCCCACCAGATGCACCGTGCCAGCTCATTGGTGACGGCAGGCGCACGTGCTGCCGCTATCACTGCTTCCTCCTCGCCCAGCATGAGCAGGTCCTGCAGTTTGCTGTTGTGCATGTCTCCCAACCTGGTCCAACGCCTCAGGTATACCGGGTAGCCGCGTGGCGAACCCAGCGCGTGGGTGGCCAGCATCTCCCGCACCAGGCGTAGATACTGGTCTTCCCGGCAGGTGGGGTTCAGCTTGACGCTTGCTTCGTCCGCGCCTGTCAGGCCGTGTACGGACATATTTGCCTCGTTGATGCGTACCGCCTGTGCGTTGGCGAGCAGGACGTTCAGCTTGAGTGTGTCTTCGGGTGACAGCTGCATCTTACTTTCGGGGTATTGGCCTCACGCGGGACTACCGCAATGGGATGCTTGTTGCCGGTTGGGCGATACACTACCATCCGCCGTCTGATTCATTGATTCCATATCGCTTCGAGAGCAAAAGATGGACAAGATGTACTACGAAACCATTGACACACTTGAAAAGTCGGGCACGAACCCTGAGTACATACAGGGATGGGTCGGGGGTTACCTGGGCAACCCAAAGCGCGAGGAGCAGCGCATCACCGACGCGTACGGTACCGGGTACGAGGACGGTCGGGCCGGTACCACGGCCAACGCCGGTAAGTTCAAGTCCTGAGGCTCTCAATCGGGACCCACCACCGCATTACCGGTGCGGGTTAGGTCCAGTTTCGCCGTCCCGAAAAGGTTCTCCACCGCCTGCGCCAGGTGACGCGCCGCCTCCGGGGCGTCGAGGTCCATAACCTGTTGAATCACCCATCTGTTGGTCTGGTCCATGCCCATGACCTGCTGGATAAGTTCCCCGAGTACACGGCGCATCTGATAACCCGGTCCATCGGATCCGTAGCGCGTGTGCGCATAGGCCGCGGCACGCTCATTGAGGGAATCCAGAAAGCGCGATGTGTAGTCGCCGCGACCGAACAAGTCTTCCAGGTTGCGCTGGTAGTGCCGCCCGGTCTCCCGCGCCATGCCGGTGATGAACCGCTGTCGATCGTCTGGATCCAGGCCCGCATGGGCGATACGGTCTGCCACATGGACTAGAAAGTACAGGTACTCGCCGATTACCGCCGTACGCTGATGGTCATCGCTGTAATGGAAATCCGCCGCATGGATATTCTTGGCGGCGGTCAAGGCGATTTGCCACGCGGCATAGGCCAAGGCAGCCGCGTTGTCCTCCAGTGACCGCGGTTGATCGCGATTACGCCATTTGTTGTGAATTCGAATCTTCATAGACACTGTCGATGTCCTGATACGCGCCGATACGGGAACTATACATACGTAATGGCCGCGCTGCTGTCGACTATCCGAATGGAATATGGGGATACGCACACTCAACCCTGGTTTACCGTGTCGAGCCATGCTAGCTTTTACACCGGATGTCGCCGAAAATGCCGACCGGTTGTGACGCACCGGCCCGGTTGGTGAGGCCGGCGCAGCGCAGATGCGACGTCTACCACGCCCGCCTCGCCGGGACGGTCGTCTTGCGTGCAGGTGACTCGATGGCGGAGTACCGAAACGTCGGCAGCGGCATATTTCATTAGCCCAAGTGTTACTGAGGACCTAGACCGATGGACGTTGAGCTGAGCCGCTTGATCGAAACGGTGCAGCATAACTGCGATATCTCCGATGCCCGCTTTGCCGGCGATTACACCCTGTGTACCTACCTCCTGAAGATGCGGGAGTATTTCCGCTGGCGGCACGATATCCCCTGCGGCGAACGCGTGGCAACGCAGGAAGTGGGGGCGTGGGTGGCGCGGAAGGAGGCCCAGTGGGAAAAACTGGAGACCGCCGAGTTGTCGCCGTTGCAATGGGCGGGCACCGATTGGGACCCGTTCCAGGTGGACGAGATAAACGAGTGGCTGTTGCCACTCGGTTACGCCTATGCCGCAGGCGAGGGCCGTTATGCCAAACCATATTTCGTTATTGCCGAAACCTTGAGCCGGGAAGCCACGGACGATTACCGGCTCCTGATTCTGGGACACGAGCACGCCAGGGAACTGGTGGCTCCCCCGGCCATGGCCCAGGCCAGGACCATCTATGTCCGGCGGGAATGCCTGCGACGCATGCTTTGGGAACACGTGGAGGAATGGCGCTGGCGCAAACGCGAAAACGCCATGGCCCGGGCCATCGACCACTACGGCTTTGATCTCGATCTGGCAGAGGCACTGGAGCGGATGACCGACAATGAAATGGAAGCAGTGATTCTGCACGAGATCGGTGAGGTCGTGGCGGGCGACCTGGTCGGTGCGCCATGGAACGATATGCTGCTGGAGATTTCCCGGACCACCGCCGAGATCCTGGCGCGTTCGGTTCGGGATCTTCTCGCGGATTGCCTATCGGCGCTGCCGGCGATGCTGGAATCCGAAAACAGGGCCTCCCTGCATTTCTATTTTGCCAACATGACGCCCGCACGTTCAGACATGTTCCCCAGCCTCGAGCGCGCCTACAAAGCATGGGTAGACTGCGGGGAACTTGGGCCCCTCAAACGCACGGTGAGGGAGGGCAGGCAGCACTGGCAGGGCGTCGCCAACGAAATGGTGGCGCTATACGAACGGCACGGGGTCGATTGCGCTAAACGCATCGAGTCGCTGGTGACCGTCAGCCAGCTTTGAGCAGGTGGCCTGGGACAGTATCGCATGTTGGTCAGACTGCAGGGCGTTCTGAATTCGGAGCAGGTCCAGGTGGCCGCGGACCTATTGAGCCGATGTACGTTCGCTGACGGCGTGGAGAGCGCGGGCGCCCGCGCCGGCCGGGTCAAGCGTAACCTGGAGGCGGCAGGTGGCCAGAGCAGTCTGACGCCGGTCAACAACCTGGTGATGGGGGCGTTGCTGCGCCATCCCGACTACCGCGCTGCCGCGCTGGCGAGGAGCGTTGCCGCGCCGTTCTACTCCCGATACAGAAGTGGCATGCACTACGGCAGCCACATCGACGATCCCATCATGGGAGGGAGCGCACCTTATCGTTCAGACATCGCAATTACGATATTTCTGTCGGACCCCGCCGCCTATGGCGGCGGAGAGCTGGCAATAGAGTCGCGTTTCGGTCCCCAGGCGATAAAGCTTCCCGCGGGCGACGCGGCCTTGTATCCAGCGAGCAACGTGCATGAAGTCAGGCCGGTGACTTCCGGCGAAAGACTGGTTGCCGTGACTTGGGTGCAAAGCCTGGTAAGGGATGCCCACAAACGGGAGTTGCTGTTCGAGTTGCACCAGGCACGTGAACAGATGTTGCGGGAGGCGCCGGAGAGCGAGGCCGCGCAGCGACTGGAGGTGGTTTACGCCAATCTGGTGCGGCTGTGGGCCGAGATTTGAACCACCAGGCCTGCCACTCTAGGGCAGGTGGATCCCCGTCGCGACCCGTCCATCCGTCGCCCCGCATCACTGAACAGAAGCCTCTACGCACGATGGTCCAGTGCCGTTATGCTGTGACTCTCAATGCCCATACCGGCGGTCGAAGGCTGCCGGGTGATGGGTGACCCTCGGACCGGGGGCGATGTTGTAGGCCAAGGTCAACAGGTCTTGGAAACGTATCGAGGTGCGGTGATGCGGAGGGCTCAGACACCGTTTTTTCGTGACTCGAGACTGGCGCTGCTCAGCGTCTTGATGTGGCTGATCGCGGTCATCAACCTGGTGGCCCAGCCCGAGTGGTGGTCCCGGTCGGGGCAGGTCCGGGCAGCGCTGACCGATGCGCCCGGCAACATCGGCGAGCCGGTTGACGCCCGCGCGGCAACACTACCGGCCGACCCGAACTACCCCAGCGAACCGATGTGGCGCGTTACGTCCCGCTACGATGCAATGATCGCATCCATTGCACGGACACACGGTCTCGACCCGGCGCTGCTCAAGGCCATGGTGCAGGCGGAATCGGCATTCGATCCCAACGCGCTTTCGGTGGATGGGGCCCAGGGGCTGATGCAACTATTGCCGGAAACAGCGGCCGAGCTTGGTATCGTCGATCTGCTGAATCCCTACCTCAATCTGCAGGCGGGCGCCCGGCACCTGGTCCACCTGCTGGAGAGATTCGATGGGGACCTGTTGTTGTCCGTTGCGGCCTACAACGCGGGCGAGTACGCGGTGCGGCGCCACCAAGGTGTGCCGCCGTATCCGGAAACGCATCGATACCTGTATCGGGTGTTCGGTCTGCAAAGCATTTACGCGGGAAGCGCGCCCGTATCACTGCCGGTGCAACCGCGCCGGGACAGGGCCGCCGAGGCAATAGTGGTCGTATCCCTGGAGTAGGCAGCAAGGCAGCACCGGCACCGCGTTTTCCATGGCTGCGAATACGCGCGGGGGACCGTGATCGAGCCGCCGTACGCGCCGACCTGCGGTGGGCGCTCAGTGACCTCGCCGTCGGGCCCCGTTGAGACGAGGATCAATTTGTCGGCAAGGCTATCGATCTCATCAAGGCTGCACCGTACCGTCCGGGCGCCTGCAGCAACCGGCCGGTAATGGTTGATGGGGTTCCGGGGCAGTCAGGTTTCCGTTTTCCGGACGAAGAGAATTGACGGCATGGTGTCAATGCGCGGTATACGACAATGAAGTGCTGGATCTATAGATCGAAGCGGAAGCCCGACCATTATTTGTTCAGCGACCGGCCGAACGAACTAGAGCATGTGCCGGCCGCTTTGCAGGCACTGCTGAGTCCGCTCGATCTCGTCATGAGCCTGGAACTTACGCCGGCCAGGCGGCTGGCGAACGCCGATACCACTGCCGTGCTCACCGCATTGCGCCAAAAAGGTTTTTACCTGCAGATTCCACCCCGCGACATCGTGCACTGATTCTGCGCCGACCCCGGCAGACACAACGTTCCCGGGGTGCCTGGATTCAGCCGGAAAACGCGCTGGCCACCGCCTGATTGATGATCTCTCCTTGCTGCAGGTTGAGAGCATCCCGGAAACCCGCGTGAGCGGAGAGCAGTTGCGCCAATTCACCTCGGGAGACACTGTCCGCCAACTGCAGCACATAGGGCTGGGTGGCGTGACAGAGGGCCTGGGTGCTGGTACGACCCACCGCCCCGGGCATATTCGCCACGCCATAATGCACCACGCCGTCTACCACGTAGGTGGGGTCATGATGGGTGGTCGCGCGGATTGTCTCCACGCAGCCGCCCTGGTCGACACCCACGTCCACGATTACGGCACCTTGTCGCATCTGCTTCAGCATCGCCCGCTCGAGCAGAATGGGGCAGCGAGCACCAGGGATCAGTACGGCGCCGATGACCAGGTCCGCCTCCACGACGTGCTCGCTTACGGCATGGGGATCTGAGTACACGGTGTGCACGTTCGGCGGCATCACCGCGTCCACGTGTCGCAGTCGGTCGAGATTGACGTCCATGATGACCACATTGGCGCCGAGCCCCGCCGCCACTCGTGCGGCGTTGGTCCCCACCGTGCCTGCTCCCAGAATAAGCACATTGCCCGGCTCCACCCCGGTGACGCCACCGAGCAGTATGCCCCGTCCCATCATCGGTCGTTCCAGATACTTTGCGCCTTCCTGCACGCTCATGCGCCCGGCAACCTCGCTCATGGGGGTAAGCAACGGCAGCCCGCCGCCGGCGTCGGTAAGGGTCTCATAGGCCAGTGCCGTGATGCCCGAGTCCCGGCAGGCAGCAGTAAGCTCTCGTGATGCTGCGAAATGGAAGTAGGTAAACATGACCTGGCCGCTGCGCAGCAATGGCCATTCCTCGGGCAGGGGTTCCTTTACCTTCACGACCAGTTCGGCTTCGAACACGTCGGCGTGGCTGGCTACGATGTCGGCGCCGGCCGCGCCATACTGCTCATCACTGTAGCCGCTTCCGCTCCCGGCACCTGCCTCGATCAGCACGTGATGGCCGGCTGCGGTCAACAACTGAACGCCCACTGGCAGCATCGCCACCCGGTATTCGTCTGCCTTGGTCTCGCGGGGAACGCCGATACGCATGACTTCGATCCTACGGTTCGACGCAGCCTATCATGGTCCGAAGCCCGGATACAGAAGAGGCGACGTAACGGCAACAGCGATGCCCTGAAACACAAAAGCCAGTGCAGGGCACTGGCTTTTGTCGCTTAAATCCGTGGCCTGGTCAGCGGCGGGAGCCCTTTTCCTCGTGGGCCAGGTCGATCACCTCGCGCGCCATTTCCATGTACTTTTCTCGATATTGGTGCAAGCGATGGCCTTCCTGGCTCGCCCAGTATTCTTCCGGCTCCACACCGTGGGTCTGCTCGTACTCGATGAACTGCTTCTGCATTTCGAGCATTTTTTCAATCAGTTCACGTTTGTCACTCATTTTCGGGAACCTCGGCCTGCGCGGCGATGGTCAAAAAAGTAGCACAGCGTCGGAGCGCTGGGCATACGCCTTTCGGGATAGTCTGGCTAGTAGCCACCCTTGCGGCGGGTCTCCGGCAGGCCCGCGATCTTTCCGCCCTGCTTGCTTGGCATGAGGGGGAACAATTCATACAAGTCCCTGCTCCCGAGCTTGGTTCCCCAGCGCTTGCTCAAATCCTTGACAATGGTTCGCTCATTGGGCTGATTGCCGCCGTTTTCGAAGTACTCCTCGCGGAGGTAATCGATCACCGCCCAGTGTTTGTCGGTCAATTCGATCCCCTCGAGACCGGCAATATGTTCGCCGAGTTCCCTGCTCCAGTCGTCCGAATTTACCAGATAGCCGTGGTCTGTGGTCTCAATGGTTTTGCCGTCGAAGTCATAAGCCATCGTTGTCTCCTGCAGTCCAGTAGATTTTAATTACCATGTGCTGAACAGTCAGCGTCGATTCTCCGCTGAAACAGAGGCCACCCCCTTGTGTGGCAGGAACAGCCCGCATCCCAGCGTGCGCCCCGCACCCAGACCGCGCTGCTGCAGCCGCACCGAATGTTCGACATCGAGGTCCGCCAGCATGATGCTTCGCACCGACAGCTTCACTGCCGGCAGCCTGAAGTAATGCTCGCGCCCGCAAAGCAGTTTGCGGACAGTGATCCCCCGTTGGCACAGTTCCGATACCACGGCTTCCACGAATTGTTCTTCGTCGTTTCCAGTGGCCGTCATCACGTGTCGGGAAAAGATGGTGGTCAGCGCGACCAGGGGACGGGACCTGGCATCCCCCACCGCTATCGGGTGACCGTCTATGTCCAGGATTTGCCCCGTCAACGTCCGCGCCTGCTCGATCCGGTGTTTCGGCAACCGCAGTGACATCCTGGCGCGCCGCGACAGATGCAGGACCTCTGTGTCCGGATCCTGAGGCCGCTGCCAGCCATTGCCGGATTCTGCGCCATGGATGAGGTGAATACCCGCTTCCGGTTCGTCATCCATCCAGGGCAGTTGTTTCAGGATGGCGCCTGACAGCGCATGGGCATGATCGAGGGGGATCGATCGTGCGGAGATACGGAACACAAGATCCTGCACGTCGTCAGGTACCTGGTACGGCTTGTCCCGCGCATCGTCCTGCCAATGGTGTTGTACCATGGTTGCCCCGACTCAGTTGACCGGCAGGCGCGCCTGGATCGCGGCGCGGTCGAACCACCACTTGTCCTGCACGAGAACATCAATGACGTTGCGCAGGCGCACCAGGAACCTGTCCGGCTCTGTCAGTTGCAGGTGCTCCATCCAGGCGCTGAACCCCTGTTGGTCATGGACCCCGCTATGACGACGGGCGACGCTGCCCAGCATCTGCATGGTGAAAAATTCCAGGTCGACCTTCTGCTTGCCGTTGGCACGAAGATCAACTACGTATGCCGCGGTGGCGGCGGCAACCGCGGCCCCGTCCGAATCATCCGGGGTTTCGTCGACCACATGTTGAAGCATGGCCACCGTCAGCTCAGGGTCGATCGGAAAGGTGACCGCCATCCAGACTCCCTGCCCGAGCGCACACAGGGAATCTTCCTGTTCGCAGGCGAACAGCAGGCCCAGCGTGGCCACCGCGCTCTCCCAGTCTTCGGCGTCGACAAAAGCGTCAACCAGTGGGCGCGCCCGTGCCCATGCTTCATCCTTGCGCTCCAGCGCTAGCAACAGCGCGGATATGTCGTGTTCGGCCCGCGAACGGCCGCATACCTCGGCCTTCGGCAGTTCCCGCAACCGTTCCTCGATGGCACGCAGCTGTGCCTCGAGGACGGCGGTGGATGACACCGCGTCCTCGCCGGACTCTGCATTCAGATCGAGCGGACCAGAGTTGAGATATTTCATTATCGCGTCAACGAGTCCCGTCCAGGGCGGCCGTGAATGCCGCTTCCAGGCGATCCTCCCAGTTCTCGGGGGTGTCATGAAACGGCGGTTTTATGTCCATACGAAAAAAAAGTTCACCCTCACGCGCTTTTTCCTGAATCAGTGCCGGGAGTTGATCGAACGAGTCCAGTTGCTGGTTCTGTAACAGTATTTCACTCAACCAGAGCATCGCTGCCCTCCATGTGCCGGTACCACTCGGCGTCAGCCACCCGATCATGGTAACGCGCCCTGTAGAGCAGGCGTCGGCCGTTCGCGTCGTCCGCAAAGCCGGTCCTGCTGTGCAATACGTTATTGCAGACCACGCCCTGCCCCGGAAGCAGATGTCGCCTGACTACGAGACTGCTGCTGTCGTGCAGTATCTCCCGCAACAGTTCCGCGGCATGCCGCGTGGACCGATCTCGGCGCCAGATTACGGAACGCGTGCGTGCCGTGTAGCGCATGTGGAGGCAACCGGACACGGGGTCGACGCTGAAAACGGGCCCGCTAACGGCCCCCCGAACCGCGCCACCGGTGCTGTTGTTCGGGGGGACGGTCAGCGCCTGCGGGTGCATCAGTGCACGCAGCGCCAGCGGATCACTATCTCGAACACCTATGTAGGCGAGATCCGGGTCCAGCAGAGCGGTATCTCCACCGCTGTCCGCATCGCGCACGCAATGCAGAATGAACCCGCGGATACGCCGTTCGACAGGATTATAGTAGCCATCGGTGTGCCAGTTCAGGGGACGTTGCGTGTAGGGGATGTACGCCCGGTGAAGCCTGCCGGAGTTGAGCTGGATCGAACTGATGGAATCCTCGCCGGCGCACGGGTTGGCATCCAGCCTCACCAGTCCCAGCTGGCGACCCAGCTCGAACACCGCGGTCTTGTCGCCGACGGCCGTTTCCTGCCGGAACTCGTAGATGGCGAAATTGTAGCGTCGGCAGCGCGACAGCAGCGCCAGTTTCTCCTCTTCGGAGAGGCGACGCGGATCATTGATGGGCAGCGGTTGGTGCGGACACGGCAGATGCGACAGTTTGGCCTCACGCCAGGCTGCGTAGGCGGCGCTGTCTTCCGGGTCGAACGGATCGGGCGGGCTGGCGCCCGATTGCGCGCACTGATCTGGGGCGGTCATGTCGATGGGTCGGTATCTACCAGGTGCGGGGATTCTAAATCGGCCGCCGGGCGGTACTTAAGTCCCCATTCGGGGTAATTGAGGTGCTGAAACCAGCCATGGTCGCGATTTTCATGGCGCTTCGCGCGCCTTGCCGCGGCCGTCGGCGAGGCCCTCATTGGGCGTTGAGCAGGGAGGAATCACAAAGCCACAAAAATATCCTATCCCTTAAGAGATAGCGGGTTTTCCACCGTTCTTCCCAACAGGAGGATGTTTGAAAAATCAAAGGTTTCTACAATCCCTACAACACAAACGGGCCGGCGACCCAGGCGCAACCAGGGCGCATACACGAAACCGGGAACCCATTCCTGCCGGTCCGCGCCATGCGGTCCGTATCGATTTAGCAGATAGCAGTCGTCACTGAACTGACAAGTGAGGAGAAGGTTTATGGCCAAAGATACCCATGACACGCCGATGCTCGACGAACTGGAGAACGGGCCATGGCCTAGCTTCATTTCGGGCATCAAGCGCCTGCGGGACAAACATCCAGACCAACGCATCAACGGTGTCGCCAATGATCTGCTTGGTCAGCTTGAGCATTCCTATGAAACCCGCAAGGGCTACTGGAAGGGTGGCACGGTCAGCGTTTACGGATATGGGGGCGGCATCATTCCGCGCTTCTCGGAAGTCGGCAAGCAGTTTCCGGATTCAAAGGAATTTCACACTCTGCGCGTTCAGCCCCCGGCCGGTAACTTCTATTCCACGGACATTCTGCGGCAGCTCGGCGAGAGCTGGGAAAAATGGGGATCGGGGTTGGTCACCTTCCACGGCCAGACCGGCAACATCATGTTTATTGGCGCCACTACCGAGAATACGCAGCACTTCTTCGACGAAGTCAACGACTATGGTTTCGACCTCGGCGGCGCCGGCCCCTGTGTGCGCACCGCCATGTCCTGTGTCGGTTCGGCCCGCTGCGAGCAGTCCTGTGCAAACGAGCACCGAATACATCGCGAACTGGTAAACAACTTTACCGATGACGTACATCGTCCCGCGCTGCCTTACAAGTTCAAATTCAAGGTGTCCGGCTGCCCGAACGATTGCGTGAATTCAATCGAGCGTGCGGATTTCGCGGTGATCGGCACCTGGCGCGACGAAATCAAAGTGGATCAGGAAGCAGTGACAGCTTTCGTGGAGCGCAAAGGCAGACAGTACGTGATAGACAATGTAATCACCCGCTGCCCCACCAACTGCATGTCACTGACGGACGAAGACAAACTGGAAATCGACGACCGCAACTGCGTCAAGTGCATGCATTGCCTCAATGTCATGCCGGCCGCTCTGTCGCCGGGCGATGACCGCGGCGTCAGCCTCCTGATGGGCGGTAAGCGGACGCTCAAGATCGGCGACTTGATGGGGACGGTGATCGTACCTTTCATGAAGCTGGAAACGGACGAGGATTACCAGCGACTGGTGGAACTGGCGGAGGAAACCATCGATTTCTGGGCCGAGAATGGTCTTGAGCACGAACGTTGCGGCGAGATGATAGAGCGCATCGGGCTGATCAACTTCCTCGAAGGTATCGGCGTAGACGTAGATCCCAACATGGTTTCCCACCCCCGTGAGAGTTCCTATGTTCGCACCGACGGGTGGGACGAGGAGGCGGAGAAGTGGTTCCGTCGCCGCGCCGAGGAAAAGTCGGCGGCTGCGGGCTGACGCGGGGTTCGCCCGCAAGGCAAACTACAAGAATCAACGAGAGTCGGAGAAGACTAATGGCGAAAGACATGCGCACGCCCATCGAGTCCGGATGCCCGGATGGCTTTCAGTACATGCATCCCGTGATGGTGAAGAATTTCGGCCAGTGGAAGTTCCACGAACATCCCCGCCCCGGCGTGCTGCGGCACGTCGCTCACAGCGGCGATGAAATCTGGACTGTAAAGGCGGGTACGCAGCGGATCCTGGATTTGTACACGCTGCGCAAGCTGTGCGATATCGGGGATAAATTTGCCGATGGTTACGTCCGCTTCACCATACGCAGCAACATCGAGTACATGGTGGACGCGGAAACCAAGGTGGAACCGCTGATCAATGCGCTCGAAGGTTTCGGGTTCGTCGTCGGCGGTACGGCCAACTCCGTGGCCATGATCTCCCACACCCAAGGCTGGCTGCATTGCGACATACCCGGCACCGATGCATCCGGCGTTGTGAAAGCCATGATGGACGAGCTAGTGGACGAATTCCGCAACTGCAATATGCCGAACCGCGTCCATATCACGACCTCCTGCTGCCAGATCAACTGCGGCGGTCAGGGAGACATTGCCATCAATGTCCAGCACACGAAGCCGCCCAAGATCAATCATGATCTGGTCGCCAACGTCTGCGAACGGCCCTCCGTGGTAGCCCGCTGCCCGGTGGCGGCGATCCGGCCGGCGCAGGTAGACGGCAAGCCGACCCTGGAGGTGGACGAAAAGAAGTGCATATGCTGTGGTGCTTGTTATCCGCCGTGTCCGCCCATGCAGATCAACGACCCGGAACACTCGAAACTCGCCATCTGGGTCGGCGGTAACCACTCCAATGCGCGTGCCAAACCCAGCTTCCAGAAACTGGTAGCCGCAGGGATACCCAACAATCCACCGCGTTGGCCGGAGGCGACCGCCATCGTGAAGAAAATTCTGCGCGCATACAAAGATGATGCCAAGGACTGGGAGCGCATCAACGACTGGGTCGACCGGATAGGCTGGCCGCGATTCTTCGAGCTCACCGGGCTGCCGTTCACAAAGTATCACATCGACAACTGGCGGGGCTCCCGCAAGAGCCTGAACGCCTCCACTTACATACGGCTTTAGTAAGAGCCACTAACGATGAAATTCGGAATACTCGTCAACGAAGGCCCCTATCAGCACCAGGCCTCGGACACAGCCTACCAGTTTGTCAAGGCGGCTCTGGACCAGGGGCACGAGATAGTGCGTGTCTTCTTCTACCATGACGGGGTGAATAACGGCACCCGCCTTACGACGCCGCCCCAGGACGACCGCAACATCGTGAATCGCTGGTCGGAGCTCGCTAAGGAGCACGAACTGGATATGGTAGTCTGTGTAGCGGCGGCCCAGCGGCGCGGAATCGTGGACGCGGACGAAGCAAAAAGGCACGGAAAAGACGCCGACAACATCGCAGACGGATTCCGCATCTCCGGTCTGGGGCAACTGATCGAGGCCGGCATCAAAGCCGATCGCATGATGATTTTCGGGGACTGAGGCGAGCGACCATGGCCAACCAAACCAAGAAGTTCCTCTACATAAACCGTCGCGCGCCCTATGGCACCGTCTATGCCCTGGAGGGGCTGGAGACGGTGCTGATCGGCGCCGCCTTCGAACAGGATGTCAGCATGGCCTTCATGGATGACGGCGTGTTCCAGCTCAAGGACCATCAGGACTCGGGCGAGACCGGAATGAAGAACTTTTCTCCCACCTACCGGGCGCTGGGTGATTACGAAGTCACCAAGCTCTATGTCGAACGTGAATCGCTTGAGGCCCGGGGTTTAAGGCCGGAAGACCTGATGGCTCTGACCTACGAGGACGAGGACGATGATTACAAGGAGAAGCCGTCGATCCATATCGTGAGCAGCGCCGAACTTGCCGATATCCTGGAAATCCAGGACGTGATCTTTAACTTTTAGGGCCCGGACCATGCTGCACACAGTTAACAAATCCCCCTACGAGAAGAACAGCGTTGATACATGCCTGCGCATGGCCAAGCCTGGAAGCGATGTACTGCTGATCGAGGACGCGGTTTATGCGGCGATCGCTGGATCAAAACTAGAAGATGAGATGAGAAAGGCCGGCGCTCAACTCAAGCTGTACGCGCTGGGCCCCGATCTCAAGACCCGTGGCATTGCAGAAGACAGCCTCATCGACGGCATCCAGGTTGTCGGCTATGACGGGTTCGTAGAGCTGGCCGCCAAGAACGAGTGCGTCCAATCCTGGCTTTAATAAACTTTAAACATAGGAGATCCACATCATGTCCTTTGAAGTGAACGGTAAGACCTACGAAACCGACGAAGAAGGCTATCTCGCCGATCTGTCGCAGTGGAATCCGGAAGCTGCGGAGTACATGGCAAAGGAAGACGACTGCGATCTTTCCGAGTACCACTGGGAAGTCATCAACTTTCTTCGCGAGTACTACGAGGAATACCAGATCGCGCCTGCGGTTCGGGTGCTGACCAAGGCCATAGGCAAGAAGCTGGGCAAGGACAAAGGCAACAGCAAGTATCTGTATGAACTGTTCCCATACGGCCCGGCCAAGCAGGCCTGTAAATACGCTGGTCTGCCTAAGCCCACGGGCTGCGTCTAGCAGTCATGACCGGGGTGCGGGGAATACCTCCCCGTATCGCGCGTGACCGCATGATTCGATGTCCGCTCTAACGGCCCTCTTCGCGCTGCTTTTCTACCTCGCGACCGCGATCCTGTTGGTCGGGCTCGGGCGCAAAATTTGGCAGTACGCGCGAACGCCGGCGCCCCTCAAGGTCCCCACCACCCCTGCGCCGACCACGCGGGCGGGAGTGGTCGCGCGCCTGTTCAGGGAGGTGGTGTTCTTCGAGAGCCTGTTCAAGGGCAGCAAGTGGAGCTGGCTGTTCGGTTGGCTGTTCCACTTCGGGCTGCTGCTGGTGCTGGTCCGCCATCTCCGGTACTTCACCGAGCCTGTCTGGGCGGTGTCGGCGCTGGTTCAGGACCTCGGCGTCTACATGGGCATGGTCATGACAGTGGGTTTGCTCGGTCTGCTGGCGCGGCGATCGCTGGTGGACCGGCTACGCTATATCTCGGCGCCCTCCGACTACCTGATGCTCGTGCTGCTGATCGGGATCGCCGTCAGCGGCCTGCTGATGAAATATTATTTTCGTACCGACGTGGTGGCCTTCAAGGCTTTCATGCTGGGCGTGATGCGGTTCAGCTGGGAGCCCCTGCCCGCTGATCCGATGCTGATTATTCACCTGGGCCTGGTAATTCTGCTGATGTTGATCTTTCCCTTCAGCAAGCTCCTGCACGTACCGGGGTTATTTTTCAGCCCGACCCGAAACCAGGTAGATAATCCACGCGAGCGACGGCACCTCGCGCCGTGGGCGTCAGCCCTGGACTCCACCCGCGCCCAGGGCGGTTGAGACGATGGATAAAGCTGAATTCGAAACCCCGGAGCTGAAGGAATACACCGTCGTTCCCCTGGTCCAGGAAGGCTCTATGGCCCACAGCAAGCCATTCGTCGCCAAGCCCGAACATCAGGAACAACTTGGGTTTCCCGGCGAACTGGTGGACGACTGGAAGGAGCGCGCGCTGGACAAGATGGGCGAGCTGCTGGGCAAGTACCGTTCACTTCAGGTCTTTTTGGATGCCTGCGTGAAATGCGGCGCCTGCACCGATAAGTGCCATTATTACCTCGGCACAGCGGATCCCAAGAACATGCCGGTCGCGCGCCAGGACCTGCTGCGCAAGGTTTATCGCCGTTACTTCACGCTCGCCGGCCGGTACTTCCCCGCTCTGGTGGGGGCCACGGACCTCACCGAGGCGGTGGTGGAGGACTGGTACCGGTACTACCACCAGTGCTCCGAGTGCCGGAGGTGCTCGGTGTTCTGCCCCTACGGTATCGACACGGCCGAGATCACCATGGCCGGTCGCGAGATACTCGACAGCATCGGTGTCGGACAGAAATATTCCAACGAGATCATCGGCAAGGTCCACAGGATCGGCAACAACCTGGGGTTGCCGGAGCCGGCCCTGGCGGATACCCTGGAAGGCCTGGAAGAGGAGGTCGAAGAGGACACCGGCGTAGCCGTCAAGTTCCCGCTCGACCAGGAAGGAGCGGACGTGCTGCTGGTCACCCCGTCCGCCGATTTTTTTGCGGAACCCCATGTCGACGGTTTGATCGGCTATGGCAAGGTGTTTCACCAGGCGGGAATCAGCTGGACATTGAGTTCCTATGCGTCTGAGGCGGCGAATTTCGGCATCTTCATAGGCAGCTACGAGCACATGCAGAAGGTGGCGATGCGCATCCGCAAGGCGGCGCTGGAGCTGGGAGTCAATCGGATCGTCGTGGGTGAATGCGGTCACGCCTGGCGCGTGGCCTACAGCTTCTGGAACACCCTGATCGGGCCATTCGACTTTCTCGACCCGGCTTATCCGGCACCGCAGCATATATGCGAGTTCACTTACGATCTTATGCAGCGCGGGGCCCTGAAGCTGGACAAGGAGGCCAATGACGACAAGGTGGTCACCTTCCACGATTCCTGCAACGTCTCGAGGGCATCCCGCATGGGAGATATGCCCGGCGGACAGTTCATTATCCCGCGGGCGCTGTTGCGGGCCTCCTGCAATCACTTCGTGGATATGGCGCCGGAAACTATCAATGAAAACACATTCTGCTGCGGGGGCGGCGGTGGCCTGTTGACCGACGATCTGGTGGAACTTCGCGTAAAGGGGGCGCTGCCGCGCATGCAGGCGCTTCAGCAGGTGATTGACGAGAATGGCGTCACGCACATGGCGGCGATATGCGCCATCTGCAAGAGCCAGTTCACCAAGGTATTACCCTATTACCAGCTGGGGATGGACATGATCATCAGCGTCCACCAGCTGGTCGGGGATACCCTGGTGCTGGGCGACGAACAGTAACAAGCGGGATTGAATGCAGTAACAAATTTTCGCGACAGGAGACAGTACATGGCGAGCTCTGCAGACGAAATGAAAGGCCTGACTTTCCGGGCCTATAGAGACGGGGACGACACCGTCAGCAACTGGCAGGAAGCCATCTTTGAAGCCGATCACTCGCACAAGTGCCCGACCTACGTGCACCGTACACCACCCTGCCAGGGCAGTTGCCCGTCGGGGGAAGATATCCGTGGCTGGCTGCAGATCGTGCGCGGCATGGAACGTCCGCCCGAGGGAGTGAGTTGGCAGGAATACGCCTTCCTCCGCTCCACCGACGCCAATCCCTTTCCTTCGATGATGGGGCGGGTATGCCCGGCGCCCTGCGAGGACGGCTGCAACCGCAACAACGTGGAAGACTATGTCGGCATCAATGCCGTGGAGCAGTTCATCGGCGATACTGCGGTAGAGGAGAACTTCAAGTTCGCCCAGCCACCGACATTGAGCGGCAAGCGCATCGCCATCGCCGGCGGTGGCCCCGCCGGCCTGGCGGCCGCCTACCAGCTCCGGCGCAAGGGACATGCCAGCACCATATTCGAGATGCACGAAGAACTTGGCGGGATGTTCCGATACGGAATTCCGGCCTATCGGACTCCTCGCGAGGTACTGGATCACGAGATTCAGCGCATTCTGGACCTGGGCGACATAGAGGTGCGCACCGGCACCCGTGTTGGCCGGGACATCAGCATGGAAGAGCTGGAGCGCGACTTTGACGCGGTGCTGTGGGCCATCGGCTGCCAGACCGGACGTGCTTTGCCGGTCCCCAATGCCGACGCTCCGAACTGCGTCAACGGGGTGAAGTTTCTGGAGGCCTTCAACAAGGGCCTGCTGCAGGTGACCGCGGACAAGGTGGTGTGCGTGGGAGGCGGCGATACCTCAATCGATGTGGTGTCGGTGGCCCGCCGCCTCGGTCGCATAGAAAAGATCAACCCCAAGGATCGCCCCGAGGAGGTCATCGGCGGTTACGTGGCCCACGACGCCGCCTACGCCGCCGCCCGCGAGGGCGCGAAGGTGGTTTTGACCTCGCTATTCGAGCGTGAGGGCATGACCGCATCCGACGAAGAAGTTGAAGATGCAATGCAGGAGGGAGTCACGATCCTCAACGGTGTCATGCCTCTCGAGGTGGTGGTGAATGAAGAGGGTCGCGCCACGGCCCTCCGGATGGCCAAATGCACGGTCGACGACAAGGGCATTCCCTCGCCGATCGAAGATACCGACTTCGAGATCGAATGTGACCTCATTGTGTCGGCCATCGGGCAGGGGGGCGATCTTACCGGCCTGGAACAGTTAGGCAACGAGCGCCACTTGATCGATGCCGACAAGTTCTACCAGGTGCCGGAGCGCCCGGGACACTTCGTCGCCGGCGACATAGTGCGGCCGCACCTGTTGACCACCGCCATCGGGCAGGCGGCCATTGCCGTCGACAGTATCGATCACTACCTGCAGCACCAGGAGTTGACCAAGCGACCCAAGGTGGATGTGCATCATTTTGACCTGCTCAGCAAACTCAACGAAACTGGTCTCGCGCCGGTCGAGTACGACCATACCCAGGCCTGGGGGACTGCTGACGCCGAGTTCGCGATACACAACTACGAGGACCGGTCGGCCCAGGAGATCATTGCCGCCGACAAGCTGTATCTGGCTCATTTCGAATACACGCCGCGTCACAAGCGCGAGGCCCAGGTGCCTCGCGCGGAAGAGGTGCTCGGTCACTTTGCGGAACGCCACGCCGGCCTGTCGGAAGAAAAGGCGGTGGACGAAGCCAAGCGATGCATGAGTTGCGGCATGTGCTTCGAGTGCGATAATTGCGTGGTGTTCTGTCCCCAGGATGCGGTGTTCCGAGTCAAGAAAGACAAGTCGACCACCGGTCGCTATGTGGACACCGATTACATGCGCTGCATAGGCTGCCATATCTGCGCCGAGGTCTGTCCGACGGGTTATATAGAGATGGGGATGGGCGACTAGGCGTGTCACGCGAGGTCCATGACAAGCAGATGAAATCGGCCGGCCAAACGCACGCGCGGTGCACGGCCCGTGGATGGCTGCGTTCCGCCGTCGCACTGGCAATGCTTTGGGGCGCGCCGGTCAGTGCTGACACGGTCGCGCCGCAACTGCCCCGTGGCAAGGGCGAGCAATGCGTTGAGCCGACGAATGTGATGCGCCGGGACCACATGAATTTCCTCATGCACCAACGGGACGAGACCGTGCATCGCGGGATTCGCACCAAGCAGCACAGCCTTGCGGAGTGTCTGTCCTGCCACGCGCGCGAAGACGCCCAGGGCAACTACATCGCGGTTGATGCCGAGGGCGAGTTCTGCCAGGTCTGCCACGCCTTCACGGCGGTCAGCATGGATTGTTTCGGCTGTCACGCCAGCAGGCCATCGCCGGACGGGAACCGGGTCACGGAGCGCTGAATGAAAGGCAAACGCGTTCCGCAGTCAGGGGGCGCCGGCCTGGCCCGGCGCGAATTTCTCGCCAAGGCGGCTGCGGCAACATTATTAAGCCTGGCGCCCGGAATCAGGCTGGTGGACCTCGCGATGGCACGAGAGGCCGATGTGCCCGTTTCCGAGCAGGTGCGCTGGGGCATGCTGGTGGATGCCACACGCTGCGCGGAAGGCTGCACAGACTGCGTCGATGCCTGCAACACGGAGCATGGCTTGAACGGATCTGGGCGTCCCGAGATCGATGCCCAGTACATCCGCAAGCTGGACCTGACCGATCCCGCGACTGGCCGCAGTTTTTCCCTGCCCATGCTTTGCCAGCACTGCGAGACTGCGCCCTGCGTCGATGTCTGCCCGACGGGCGCCTCTTTTCGCCGCGCCGATGGCATTGTCCTGGTGGACAAACACATCTGCATAGGGTGCCGTTACTGCATGATGGCGTGCCCTTACAAGGCGCGATCCTTCGTCCACGAGAACCTCACCGACCAGGTGCCCAGCACCCCGCGCGGCAAGGGCACGGTGGAGAGCTGCAATTTCTGCGTGCATAGAGTGGACCGCGACCGTCGGCCCGCCTGCGTCGAGGCATGTTCGGGGGCTGGTCATGATGCCCTGGTGTTCGGCGACATGAATGACCCCAACAGTCAGCTGTCCCGGCAGTTGCAGGAAGTCAGTTCACGGCAGATCAGGGCGGACCTGGGATTGAACACCGGCGTTCGCTACCACGGGGTATGAACATGGTTTACCAGCAAATCGACGGTGGTGCCCGGTTTTACTTCGCGCTCGCGGTGCTGACCATGATTATGGCGCTGGGTGCGGCCGCAGCCCATTACATGGAACTGGAGGGCCACCACGTGACGGGCATGACCAACCAGGTCGTGTGGGGCGTACCCCACGTATTCGCCGTTTTCCTCATCATCGCGGCATCCGGCGCTTTGAATACGGCATCCATTGCCTCGGTGTTCGGCAAGGCCGGGTACAAGCCACTGGCCCGCTTGTCGGGCCTGCTGGCGGTAGCGCTGCTGGTCGGTGGCCTCACCGTGCTGGTTCTGGATCTGGGTCGGCCGGACCGGCTGATCGTGGCCATGACTACCTACAACTTCAAGTCCATATTCGCCTGGAACATTTTCCTATACACGGGGTTTCTGCTGATCGTCGCGGTATATCTTTGGATGATGTTCGAACCCAGGATGAACCGCTATATCAAGCCGGGGGGCCTGGTCGCGTTTCTGTGGAGGTTGATACTCACCACGGGCACGGGGTCCATTTTCGGCTTCCTGGTTGCCCGGCAGGCTTACGACGCGGCAATCATGGCGCCCATGTTCGTGATCATGTCACTGGCCTTCGGTACCGCCATGTTCATGCTGATCTGGTTCGCCGCATGCGCATGGACCGGCGTCGTCGTCGACGCGGAACTGGCCCGGCGGCTGAAAAACCTTTTAGGCATGTTTATTGCCGCGGTGCTGTATATGAGCCTCGCTTATCATCTCACCAACCTGTATGCCACCGAACACCACGGCTACGAACGCTTCCTGCTGCTGGAAGGCGGTGCCTATACTGCCCTGTTCTGGTTCGGTCATGTCCTGATCGGCGGCGTCTTCCCGTTACTCCTGCTGTTCTCGCCTGCTGGCCGATCAACGTCCACGATTGCCCTGGCCGCGACGCTGGTGGTAGCGGGCGGTCTGGCGCAGGTATACGTCATTATCATCGCGGGACAGGCGTACCCCATGCCGCTGTTTCCGGGGATGACTGAGACCAGCACGTTCTTTGATGGTGTGGTCGCGGGGTATTCGCCCAGCCTGTACGAAATCGGGCTCGGTATGGGTGGCGTGGCCCTGTCGCTGCTGATAGTCGTGGTGGCCTTGCGCGTCCTGCCTTTCTTTCCCCACTCCACTGGGTCGCGAAGCACTGCCGACTCCGAGTCCGCTGCGGCGTCCGCGGGCTGAGCCGGATCGCCGCGATGGCCCGCCTGTACATCTCCGCCGCTCACAAGTCGTCTGGCAAGACCACGATCAGCGCCGGTCTGTGCGCCGCACTGTCGGAGCGGGGCCTGATCGTGCAGCCCTACAAGAAAGGGCCTGACTACATCGACCCGTTGTGGCTGACTCGCGCATGCGGCCGTCCCTGCATCAACCTCGACTTCAACACCATGGATGCGGCGCTGCTGCTTCAGCGGTTCGATGACTGGCACCAGGCTGCCGACCTGGCACTGATCGAGGGCAACAAGGGACTATTCGACGGCGTTGCAATCGACGGCAGCGACAGTAATGCCGCCATGGCGAAGCTGCTGAACACCCCGGTGGTACTGGTAATAGATGCCCAGGGGATCACTCGGGGCGTGGCGCCCCTGCTGCAGGGCTACCTGGGGTTCGACCCTCAGCTTCATATTGCCGGCGTGATCCTGAACAAGGTCGCGACGGCTCGCCACGAGTCCAAGTTGAGGCAGGTGATCGCTGCATACACCGATATCCCGGTGCTGGGCGCGGTTCCCCGGCAGCCGCAGCTGACGGTGCGAGAGCGCCATCTTGGCCTTGTCCCCAGCAACGAGGAACGCGATGCGGGCCCCCGGGTCCTCGCCATGGCCGCAGCGGTACATCGCTATGTGGATCTCGACGCGCTACTGTCTATCGCAGCGGCGGCGGCACCCATCGAGGGTGAACCGAATCTGCAGGCGCGGCCGGCACTGAGCGCAGATGTACGAATCGGGATTCCCCGCGATCGCGTATTCGGCTTCTACTACCCGGACGATCTGGCCGCGCTGTGCGAAGCCGGTGCTGAACTGGTGTTTTTTGACAGCCTGCAGGACCGCAGTCTGCCTGCGGTCGACGGGCTCTTCATTGGTGGCGGGTTTCCGGAAACGCATCTCGATGGCCTGTCGGCGAATCATGGCCTGCGTCGCGACATCGGTCACTTCGCCCGTGAAGGCGGACCGGTCTACGCGGAATGCGGCGGTCTCATGTATCTGGCGCGCAGCGTGAGCTGGAACGGCAAACGCGCACCGATGGCCGGGGCCCTACCGCTGGACATAAGCATGGAACCCAGGCCGGTTGGCAGGGGATATGTTCGATTGCGGGAAACCGGCAGCCTGCCTTGGGGCAGAATCAGGAAAGGGGGTGGCGATATCGCGGCACACGAATTCCACCATTCGCGTATCGATAAGCTCGATGACGGGGCGAGGTTTGCCTACCGGGTGATCCGAGGATTTGGCATCGACGGGCGCAACGACGGTCTCCTGCATCGGCGCGTCGTCGCATGCTACGCGCACCTGCGCAACATGCCGCCGGTGCTCTGGGCCAACCGTTTCGTCGATTACGTCCGCCAGGTTAAGCATTAGAATCCGCCGGGTGACGATCAAGATCACAGAATCCGCGGCACAGCAGATCGCTGTAGCGGCGAAGCAGGGCGAAATGCCGGGGTTGGCGTTGAGAATCGCCGCCAGGCGCCGTACCGACGGGTCCATTGACTATGTAATGGGGTTCGACGAACCTGCCGAGACGGACAGTCGCGTTGATGCCTTCGGCGTCACCGTGGTGGTGGCCCCCACCAGCACGGAACTTGTCGACGGTATGACGCTGGATTTCGTCGAGATGGAACCCGGACGCAGCGATTTCATCTTTCTGAATCCCAACGACCCTCATTTTGTCCCGCCGGAATCCTCTGCGGACTGATTGTCCCAGCCGCATGCGCCGCAGGGTTATATAATCCCCCTGAAATACTGCGGCCAATGCTAGCGCTACCCATGCATAGAAGTTTCCGAAGACGAATGCGTGCCCTGTTGTCGGGCCTTTTCCTGACCCTGCTTACGCTAGTGGTGTCCGGTTATATCGTGGCGTATATGCCGGAGACCGCCAACGCGGTGTGGCTGGTGCAGTTATGTCTGCTCCTGATCGGCGCCGTGTTGGTCTGGCACACTCTGCGCTGGATGGAACGGGGCCTGCTAGCGCCCCTGCAGGCGGTCCGCGACTGGGCGGCCCGGGTGAGAAAAGGTGACCTCTCGGCACGCGTTGCGGCGGCGGAGGACGAGGAATTTTCCGATCTGGTTGCTGATGTCAACATGCTGGGTGATGACCTGCAGGCCCTGTCGCGGGACATGGAGTCCCAGGTTATGGCGCAGACCGAGAGCCTGGAACAGAAGACCAGGTCTTTGGAAATGCTCTACGACGTTGCTGCCAGCATCAATGTCTCACGGGATCTGAACGATCTGCTGGCGCGCTTTCTGCGAACCCTGAGCGACGCCATGGGAGCACGCGCGGCGAGCATTCGTCTGGTCGAAGGTGACGCGCTGCGGCTGGTCACCAGTACTGGTGTCGAAGGGCACGAGGGAATGGTCGAGACACGACCGTTGGACACCACGGGCTGCCTGTGTGCGGAGGTCGCCACCAAAGGGTACACCCGTTTCGAGGACTGGCAGGCAGGGTGTTGCGGCGGGGTTGCCGCCAGACTGGCGACCGAGCGGTCGCCGCTGAAGATGGTGGTAGTGCCACTGCAGTACCGCAATCGTACCTTCGGGGTTTACAATCTGTTCATCGAGGAACACAAACTTGCCAGGCATGAGGACATCATCGTACTTTTAACCAGCCTTGGACAGCATCTAGGCATGGCCATTGAGCGCGCGGGTCTAGACAAGGAAACCGAACGTCTGTCGCGCATGGAAGAGCGCACGCGCCTGGCGCATGAGTTGCATGACTCCCTGGCGCAGACACTGGCCAGCATCAGGATTCAGATCAGGATACTCGACGAAACCCTGCATCAGCAGGACGAAAGCGCGGTGTGGAACCACCTAGAGACGGTGGAGTCCAGCGTGGACGAGGCATACGGCGAATTACGGGAACTGATCGCGCGATTCCGCGCCCCCATTGACGAGCATGGGCTGGTACCTTCCATCGAGAAGATAGTCCAGCGATTCAAGAAGGAGTCGGGGATTCTGACCTTCTTCCACAACGACCTGGTTGGTACGGATTTGCCGGAGAACATGGAGTTGCAGGTCGTGAGAATCGTACAGGAGGCACTCAACAATGCGCGTAAACACAGTGACGCCAACGCCGTGCGTGTGATGATTCGCCATGAGAACGACGAATACCGGGTGCTCATAGAGGATGACGGCATAGGCTTCGGCACGCCCGCTGCAAATGGCCGTCCAGGCGAGCACCTGGGGTTGACTATAATGCGTGAGCGTGCGGAAAGAATTGGGGGGAAGCTCAAGATTGAAAGTGACCCCAATGAGGGCACACGAATTCATCTGGTGTTTCGTCACCCGCCGGATGACGACGCGGACGGCGCGAAGAAGACGAGGGCAGCCAGCTAATGAGAGTACTCCTCATTGATGATCACACTTTGTTCCGCTCTGGTCTCGAGGGCCTGCTAGATCGACGTGGCATAGAAGTCGCGGCCGCAGTCGGAGACGGCAACGAGGGTTTGGCGCTGGCCAGGGACCTGGAGGTGGATATCATCCTGCTGGACCTGCGCATGCCGGAGGTCGGGGGCATGGAGGTGCTGCGGCGTTTGCGTGAGCAGGGAATAGAGACGCCGGTGGTCATGCTGACCACCAGCAGTGACGAGAGGGATCTCGTCGAGTCGCTGCGCTGCGGTGCGCAGGGCTACCTGCTCAAGGAAATGGAACCCGACGACCTGGTCGTGGCACTCAAGGAGATTATGGCAGGCAAGACCGTAGTGGCGCCGGGCCTGACCGGCGTACTGGCCCGGGTGGTGCAGCAGGGCGAAGCGGGGACCCTGGACGCGGCGCCATCGCCGTTCGATGACCTGACGCCGCGTGAACGGGAGATCCTGTGTCATCTCTCCGAAGGGCAGAGCAACAAGGTCATTGCGCGCAACCTCGGTATATCGGACGGGACGGTCAAGCTGCACGTCAAGTCCATCCTGCGCAAGCTGGACGTCCATTCGCGGGTCGAAGCCGCGGTGATGGCGGTCGAGCAGGGGCTTTGTAACAAGGGATAGACGGCGGGACGCAACTCCCGGCGCCCGGTCGAACACCGGCCCGCCGACCGGCGCTACGGCAACCGGGCGGCGATGGTGATCAGCCGGAGAAATCCTTGCGCACGGTCAGTCCGGCAAAGAAATTCCGCTCCGGCGCCGGTTCGAAGTAGCGGCCGCCGAAGGCGTTGATCCGGATATTGTCGTTATACTCCTCGTCAAACACGTTGTTGACGCCCAAGAATGGATGTACCTCCCAGGCACCAAACCTCTTGCGCCATCCGGCACGCAGGTTGGCAACGGTGTAGGAGTCGACTTCTGCATCGTTTGCGTTGTCGGCGAACAGTTTGCCGGCGTACAGCAGATCGCCGATGGCATATAGACCGGACCCATGTTCATATCCCAGGTCTGCAAAGAACAGTTGCCTCGGGAGGCCCGGCAACCGGTTGCCGTCGAACGAGTCACCGTCGCTGATGAAGTTTTCGAACACGAAATCTGAGTAGGTATAGGAGGCCGATGCGCGCCAACCCGGTGCCGGGATCACCACCAAGCCCGCCTCTATCCCGTCGCGGGTTGTTTCACCCGCGTTCTCGAAGAACGTCCGCCCCGGAAACTGGGCCAGTTCGAAGGGGATGAGTTCATCCTTGGTCTCGATGTGGAACAGGGCCAGTTCGTAGGCCACCACTCCGCTGGCCGTGCGCCCCTTAAGCCCCAGCTCGTAATTGGTCGCGGTCTGCGGTTCCAGGTTGGCATTGAATCCACCCCCGCCTGTGGGGCTCGCCAGTTCCGTGGTGGTGGGTGTCTCGAACGCGGTGGAGACGTTGCCATAGATATTCAGCAGCTCCGTGGCCCGCCACAGCAGCCCGACCATGGGACTCACCTCGTCGAACTTGCGACTGCCAGAGTCGTCCCCATCACCGAGGAAGCGATCAGTGACGTCGAACTCGATCTCGTCATACCTGGCACCCAGGGTCAATTCCACTTGGTCGGAAAGAGAGAGTTCATCCTGTACGAACACGCCTACGCTGCGTACTTCCTCACTTTGATCAAAGGTTAGAGCGCCGATGACGCCGTTGTTGTTGTCGAATCGCAGCCTGTCATCGTCCTGCTTGTCCAGGTCCACGCCCACCGTCAACCGGTTGGGCATGGCTGCGACAGAACCGTTGTTGATGTATTGCACGCCGCCGCCGAAGAAAGTCCGGTCGAAGGCTACCGCCCCGCCGTCCACGAAGGGAAGCTTGTTCTCGAAATCACGCCACAGGCCATAGCCACGGGCGATCAGCCGGTGTGCGCTGCCGAAATCCTTGCGATAGGTGGCGCCAAGCTTCTGCTGATCCAGGGCCTCTCCGGCGTCGAACTGCACGTTGCGGTTGCGGGCCTGGCTGCGGTCCTGGGCTACTTCCGCCGCCGTGAGGCCGCCCGGGTCCTGAGCGATGGGCGAGTCGAAGGCATTGACAATGAAAGCCAGTTCCGAGCTGTCGTCCGGGTTGAACCGGAACCTGCTGTTGAAGTTCTTGTTTTCCACCCGGCTGTGGTCCCGGTAGCCGTCGAGTTCCAGATACGACCCACTCAGCAGGTAGTCGAGGAGCTCCGCGCGCCCACCTGCCTTGAGCTGGTACTTGCGGTAATCGTAATCCCCGAAGGCGACGCGGCCGTCGACATAGGGATCGTCCGGGGTATCTTCGGTGTTGATGTTGATCACGCCTCCCGACGCGTTGCCATACAGGGAGGACACGGCCCCGCGGATGACGTTGATCTCCCCGGCGGAGCCGATGTCTATACTGTCGACCTGCCCCTGCCCGTCGGGGAGGGTGCCGGGGATGCCATCGATGATGATCTTGACCCCGCGGATGCCGAAGTTGCCGCGCGCCCCGAATCCACGGATGGCAACGCGCAGGTCCTGCGCGAAGTTGTAGCCGTTCTGGGAGAACAGGCCCGGCACGCGGACCAGCGCCTCGTTCAGGCCAAGTTGCTGGCGCGCCAGCTGGATATCGTCCTGGCCCACCACGCTCACGCCGGCCGGGATCTCGGTGACCGCCTTTTCGACCCGCGTGGCCTCGATGATGATCTCTTCCGTCACGCCCTTGCCGCCGCCCTGGGTGTGACCGAGGCATGGCAGACCTGCCAGGGCAAGACCCAGGCTGATGCTCAAGTATTGGTTTCTATTAGCCATTTTTCTTTTGTTCTGGTTGAAATGAACCATGGTATCGGGAGAAAATCGCCCCTACAAGCAACGCAGCAAGATCTGTGCCGATCCCCGCATGATTTGTACGTCGCTGCGACGCCGATTACACTATACCGCCATCGCGATGAGAAAATTCGAGATGTCCGACGATTCGCAGATCGATCAGTCCACGCGCACAGAGATCGAGGCAGCAGTATTCCGCCGCCTGGTCGAGCACCTGCGCAGCCACACCGAGGTGCAGAACATTGACCTCATGAATCTGGCCAGCTTCTGCCGCAACTGCCTGTCAAAGTGGTACCGCGCGGCGGCCTCGGAACGCGGACTGGAGATCGATTATGAACAAGCACGCGAGATTGTCTATGGAATGCCCTACGCGCACTGGAAAGACCGACACCAGCGCGAAGCCAGTGCGGAACAGCAGCAGGCATTCATCGATGCACAGCAGCGGCTCGCCGCGGAGGAATCATCGTAGCGGCGGATACTCGGCCGACCCGATTCGAACCCGTGCTTCGTCGCAGCTGAGCACCGATCGTGGCCTCTGGGCACGACCGGATTCCGGGCCGCGGCGGTCGTACCGCACCTGCCCGGTGTGCGTGCGCGATGGTCGGTCTGACCGGGGTTCCTGCGCGCGGGCCCCACTCCTAGCACGCGCCGCATGTCGGTAGTCAAGGAAATGGGTATCTCTCACAGCGAGTTCTTCCGCCTGCTGCCGCGTGCCATGGTCGGTTTCCACTACCATGTCTCCGGTGGCAAGGTGCGTGTCTCGGTGGGGGACCGGTCGGTGGCCATGGAGCTGGGCCCAGAGTCGGTACGCAGTATCGCGGCGATGCGCCTGCCCGTGACGAAGATAGAATTCATGTTTTCGGGGTATACTGACGCCGAAGCAAAGGCTTTCCTCGATCAATTCGACCTGCATTTCCGCCGCGGCGGCGGTTGAGTAACAGTCTTCGACGACCATGGGTGACAGTGACAAGCAATTCACGGACCAACTGGGCAGACCGATACGGGACCTGCGCATCTCCGTGACCGATCGCTGCAACTTTCGCTGCGTATACTGCATGCCCAAACACCGGTTCGGTGCCGACTATCAATTCCTGCGTCGTTCGGAGTTGCTCACCTATGAAGAGATTGCGCGGCTGGCGCGGATATTCGTGGGTGTCGGCGTCAGGAAACTGCGTTTGACGGGTGGCGAACCGCTAATCCGTCGAGACCTGGAACGACTGGTCGGCATGTTGGCGGCCATCCCCGGCGTGGAAGACATCAGTCTCACCACTAATGGTTCCCGCCTAACACCGGATATGGCGCGGACCCTTGCCGGTGCCGGACTCAAACGCATCACGGTGAGTCTGGATGCGCTCGATGATCGCACCTTCATGGCCATCAACGATGTGAGTTTCCCGGTGCGCAAGGTGCTGGACGGGATCGAAAATGCCGCTGCCTCCGGTCTGTCCCCGGTGAAGGTGAACATGGTCGTAAAGAAGGGCGTCAACGACACCAATGTCGTTCCCATGGCGCGCTTCTTTCACGGCTCGGGGCACATACTTCGTTACATAGAATACATGGATGTCGGGCACAGCAACGGCTGGCGCATGGATGACGTGATGACCGCGAGCGAGATAGTGACGGCGATAGACCGGGAGATGCCCATCGTGCCGGCGGACCCCAATTATCGCGGAGAGGTTGCGCAGCGCTGGCGGTATGTTGACGGCGGCGGCGAGATCGGCATCATTGCCTCGGTGACCCAAGCCTTCTGCCGGGACTGCAGCCGTGCCAGGCTGTCAGCACGAGGCAACCTATACACCTGTCTTTTCGCCACCCGCGGCCAGGACCTGCGGGCCCGAGTGCGCGATCCTGAACTCGGCGATGAGGACCTCGCGGAGTTCGTGAGGGGGATCTGGAGGACCCGGCGGGACCGCTACTCGGAAATCCGCAGCGAAGCCACCGTCAGCCTGCCGAAGGTGGAAATGTCGTACATCGGCGGCTGAACCCGGCGCACCGAAGTCAGCTTTCCAGCAGGCGCGGCATCAATTCCACCAGGTTGCACGGTCCCGTACGGTAGTCGAGCTGGTGGCTCAGGAGTTTGTCCCAGCCTTCGGCACACGCGCCTGAGGACCCCGGCAGACAAAATATGTAAGTGCCGTTTGCGACCCCTGCCAGTGCCCGGGACTGCAGCGTGGATGTCCTGATGCTGTCGTAGGACAGCATGCGGAACATCTCACCGAACCCCTCGATTTGCTTGTCCAGCAGCGGCGCGATTGCTTCCGGCGTGCCGTCGCGGCCGGTGACTCCAGTGCCGCCGGTAGTGATGACGGCTTGAGGGTCCTCATCGCAGATCCACCCGGATATCACCGCGCGAATGCGGTAGATGTCGTCCGGGACGATCACCTTCTGGTGTAGCTCGTGACCCGCCTCACTGAGCCGGGACACCAGCAATTTTCCTGACTTGTCCGTGTCCTCTGTGCGGCTGTCGGATACCGTGAGCACCGCGATCCGCAACGGTACAAAATCTCGTTCACTCATGGTCTGGTCGTCGATCCTGGTTGGGTGGTGTGGTGTCGCCGGTCCGTTCTGTATGGACCGCCACGCAGGTCAGTCGGCGCCGCGCGGTGGAAACGGATACGGGCCGGCCCGCCGGTGACCAGCGACACGGAATCATCTGTAACGACGGCGGCAATGTCAACGACCAGTGGTGCGCGACCGAACGATACGGTTTGCTGCGTGGGATAATGGGGTGGACCCCCTGATATGCGGCCCGGGCCTTGCGATAACGCTGCGCGCTGAACGCGGATATAATGAACGGGTCTAAAACGATTAACCGGACAGGGGCGATGCGGGTTGAGATACGCGAGAGCGGCTTTGACCCGTGGCTGGAGATCAGCAGCCACGAGCAAGAGAGATTGACTGAGCCCTCGCGGGTTGGCGCCGCGGCGGTGTTCGTGGGCACCATGCGTGACGTCAACGAGGGTGATGTCGTCTCTGGCATGACGCTGGAGCACTATCCGCAGATGACGGAACGTCATCTGCGGGGCATATGCGAGCGGGCGATGCAGCAGTGGGACATCGCGGATCTGCTGTTGCTGCACCGGGTGGGCGAGATCCGTCCGGGCGAGGCCATCGTGCTCGTCGCCGTATGGTCTGGCCACCGGGCGGAAGCTTACGCCGCCAACCGGTTCATCATGGAAGACCTGAAGTCGAAAGCGCCGTTCTGGAAGAAAGAGCAGCTGGCTTCCGGCGCGCGTTGGGTCACCCGCAACACACCGGGTTAGGGGCGGGCGCCAGGGACGTCGGTCAGGCGATTTCGCTGAATGGGAGTACGGTGACGATGTCGCCGGGCTCCACGGACTCGGCTTCCAGCGGCAGGATAACGAAGCAGTTCGCTTCAGACATCGATGTCAGTATGCCCGACCCCTGCGGTCCTGTTTTCTTTACCACCAGGTCGCCGTTTGCGTCATCCATGAGCACGCCGCGCTGGTACTCGGTCCGCCCGGCCTTCTTTCGCAGACGGGATTCACTGCGTGCCTTGAGCAGCAGCGGCGCTTGAGCGAGTTCACCCATCAGGCGACGCAGAGCCGGTTGCACAAACAGGTAGAAGGTCACCATCACCGAGACCGGATTACCCGGCAGCCCGAAAAACAGCGCGTCGCCCACACTGCCGAACGCCAGGGGGCGCCCGGGCTTCATCGCCACCTTCCAGAACTCCACGCGGCCGGTAGCGTCCAGTGCCTCCTTGACGAAGTCCGCGTCGCCCACCGATACGCCGCCGGACGTAATGAGAACGTCGGCGCAACCTGCGGCGTCCCGAAACGCCTTGAAGGTGTCCTCGCGGCGGTCCGGAATCACTCCCATGTCCAGGATATCGGCCCCCAGCCGGGCTAGCATGCCGTAGAGGGTGTAACGGTTGCTGTCATAGATCATGCCGGATGCAAGGGGTTCACCGATGCTCCTCAGTTCGTCGCCGGTGGAGAAAAAGGCCGCCCTGATCCGCCGACGCACCCTTATTTCTCCGATACCCAGCGATGCCATGAGCCCCAGGTCGGCGGGAGTGATGCGCTTTCCCACCGGCAGGACGCACTCCCCTGCCGCGATATCCTCGCCCGCAGCCCGCACGTTCTGGCCCGGTTTGTGGCGGGCGTCGATGCGGATGAAATCGCCGTCCCGGGATGCGTGTTCCTGCATCACCACGGTGTCCATCTTCGCCGGCATCGGCGCCCCGGTCATGATGCGAACACACTCAGCGGGCCCCGGTGCTCCCTCGAATGGCCTTCCGGCCCACGCCGTCCCGACGACCTTCAACGTACGGCTCCCGTCGTCGGGCAGATCACCGCTTTGGAGCGCGTAGCCGTCCATCGCCGAATTGGTCTGGCCAGGCACGTCAATCGTCGAGTGCAGATCTGTCGCCAGGATGCGTTGCAGGGCGCTGCGAATGGCCACCTTCTCGACACCCTCAACGGGTGCCACCTGGTCGCAGATGCGCCGGATGGCATCGTCCGCCAGCAGTGAATCGGGATCGTAATCGTCCATGCAGCTGGGATCGGCCTTGACTGTCGGTTGGTTCATGGTTCCGCCTGGGGCGCCAAATATTGACCGCCCGTAGTTTACCACTGCTACTGCCACTCCAGTGGTCGCGTTACAATTTCCGGCCATGACGGGGGTGAGGCTGATACTTGTATTTCCGGGAACGACTGCGTTGTCGGCGCCGGCGGTTCCGCCGCCGCGGGAAGTCCCTGACCAGGCCATCTTGATGGCCGCCGAACTCGGGCGTGCCGGTCTGGTCCGCTTCGCCCTCGACAACGGTGCCGCCGTCCGCGCTCGGGATCCCCGCCCGCAACGTAACCCCGCGCCGATGCCGGCGGCAAACCGGGGCACGTTGGGATTCGCGAACCTGCTGATCGACGCGGGGCGTGGATGTCAACGCCCGCGCGCGGGCGTTGCTGGACACGCCTGGAAGCGGCCCGCATGATCGGTGACGCGGAGACCGAGGCGGTGCTCACAACTGCCGGTGCGCGGGACGCCGGCAACGGTTGATCGGAATCAGTGTGCGAGGCTGCTGAGCGGCTGCGGCGTGGCGATGGAGTTGCCCTGGGCGTAATCCACCCCGATATCCACCAGCCGGTCGAGGATCTCCTTTTTCTCGACAAACTCCGCGATGGTCTGTTTCCCCATCACCTTGGCGATCTCATTGATGGATCTGACCATGGCCAGGTCTATCGGATCATCCGCGATATCACGGATGAACAGGCCATCGATCTTGATGAAATCAACCGGCAAGCTCTTCAGGTAGGCGAAGGAGGACAAGCCGCTGCCAAAATCGTCCAGGGCGAACCGGCATTCCTTCTTACGGATCTCCTTGATGAAGCGGGAGGCGCTGGAGAGGTTGGCAATGGCGGCGGTCTCGGTGACTTCGAAGCAGATCTTGTGAGTCGGTGTACCGGTAAATTCGAACTGATCCAAGACGAACCGCAGAAACTCATGGTCGCCCAATGAATGCCCGGACAGGTTCAATGAGCAAATGAACAGACGGTCCCGATGACTGCGGTGGTCCGCTAGCCAGGTCAGTGCGTTTTTAACCACCCAGCGGTCGATATTGACCGCGTGCTTGTAGCGTTCCGCCGCTGGCAGGAACATGCTGGGAGTCACCAGATTTCCTTCCTCATCCTGCATGCGCAGCAGGATCTCGTAGTGAGGCGCGTCGTTGGCGGCCATTTCCACCGGCACGATGGTCTGGAAGTAGAGCTCGAATCGATTTTCGTCAAGCGCTCGGGCGATCCTGGTTACCCAGGTCATTTCACCATGACGCTTGACGAGTTCCTCATCGTCTTTGCGGTACACATGGATGCGATTGTGTCCCTGTTCCTTGGACGCGTAGCAGGCGGTGTCGGCGGCGCTCAGCAGATCGGCGATACTCTCGCTTCGGGCGTCAATCGGGATCAAGCCGATACTCGTGGATATGCTGTAGGTGCTTTCTCCCCAGAGGAAGCGGTAGTCCACGATGGCGCGGCTGAGGCATTGGGCGGACTCAGCGGCCTGTTCCAAGTTGCGATCAGTCAGCAGCACCGCGAACTCGTCTCCACCGAGCCTGGCCAGGGTGTCGTTGGGCTGGATGAATTTCTGCAGCACCGTGGTCAGTTGCCGCAGCAACTCGTCGCCGGCAACATGACCGCAGGTATCATTGACGATTTTGAACTGATCCAGATCCATGTAGCACAAGGCATGATGCGATCCATCGCGGCGGGCGCGCTCCAGGACTCTCTGCAGGCGAAGTTCGAATTCACGCCTATTCACCAGGCCGGTCAGGGAGTCATGCTTGGACTGATAGTTAAGCTGCTCCGATAATGTCCGCGCCTCAGTGATGTCCTCGCATACGACGAGCAGGGATTTGGTGCCGGGTATCTCCCCGTCGATGACACGGGCGGTTTCACGCACCCACATGGGCGAGCTATCCTTGCGCAGGAGGCAGCTCTCCCAGCGATGCACCCGGTCCGGGTTGGCGAGGCAGCTGTTGAACTGCTCCATGACGCTCTTACGCTCGCCTGGGTGACATAGGTCCAATACGCTTTTCCCGACCAGGTCCGCCACTTCGTAACCGAGTTGTTCCGCGCCGTAGCCGTTCACCGACAGGATCTGTGCATCGACGTCGAGAGTGAGGAACATGGATGGCGTGTCATCGTAGAGCACCCGGTAACGGTCCTGATTGAAACGTGCCTGTTCTTCGGCGTGCTTGCGTTCGGCCACTTCCGCCCGCAGGGCACGGTTGGCCTCCAGCAGTTCCGTTGTGCGTTCGGCGATACGGCTCTCAAGTACCGATTGCGATTCCCGTACGGAATCCTGTGTTTGTTTGTACGAAATGAGGGTGTTGATGCGTGCAAGCAACACAGAGTAGTCGATGGGTCGCGTGACATAATCATTGGCACCATACTCGAGGGCCTTGACGATATCATCGATGTCGTCCTTCACGGTGAGCATGAGCACTGGCAGTTCCGATTCCGTGTAACGCTTTCGGATGTCCTTCAGCACGTCGATGCCATTGAGGCCGGGCATGAGGACGTCGAGTATCACCAGATCGAAGGGTTCTCCAGCGATCCAGTGCAGCGCTTCCTTGCCGTCGCTGGCCTCGACCACGTAGTAGGAGGGCCGGGACAGTAATGATCTGATCACAGCGCGGTTGGTAGGCACATCATCGACGACGAGCACGCGAGTCCGGCTGCCCTCACTTTCGGGCAAGTCATCACGTATCGCTTTGACATTCTGCATTGCTAGTTTAGCCCCCCGGATGCTCAGGCCGGGTTTTCGACCTCTCTGCCGATTGTGTTACCGACAATTTTTCTCGCACTCCTTCGGGTTTTTCTTCTAAACCACCGAACCCTCACGGTTTTTAGTATAGCCGCGGTTTTGCGGCGGTGATAGTCCCGGGAGGCATGAATTGGCGAGCGAGGCTGCGGGGGGGGCGGAGACAGACCAGGCTTGGCACGGTATAGTCGAGCGGGCGCCACTACGAACGCAGTCAGTCCAAGCAGACAAGACCGACCATGGCCGGCGGCCGGGACGGGCTCCGATAGCTCCAGACTCGGGCACTTCCATGTGCCGCCAACTGGCTAGGTCGTTTTATATCTTCTATATGCCTTTACTTTTCTGTGCCCGGATCAGGAAATCCATGTGTTTCAGGTCGGCCTCGGAGAGCGCCAGGGCGGTATCGGCCCAGATGTCGATCGACGCGATCAGGTCCTCCAGGCGCAGCGTCGGGTTGGTGGCCTCGACCACCCGCCGCAGGCCCCATTCACCATGGGACTGCCGGCGTTGACGCTTGATGTAATCCCACACCGCGTTCTCTCCGTCGCCCGGCTCGGCCAGCACATCGACGATGCCCCGGTCGTACAATTCCTCGGCCGTGTAGGTGCGACCGCTCTGGATCATTCGCTCCGCAGCGACGGGGGGGATTCGCCTTGCCAGCAACTGGTAAGCGCCCATGCCCGGGAACATGTTGAACATGACCTCCGGCAGCCCCATCTTGGTGCCGCGTTCGGCGACCAACACGTTGGCGGCCAGCGCCGCTTCGAACCCGCCACCGAGCGCCGTACCCTGAACCAGGGAGATGGTTGTTACGGGCAGGTGATAACTTACCGCCGTCTGATATATAAGTTCTATGCAGTCACGTCCGAAAGCAACCAGCTTCGCCCGGTCCTTGTTCCGGATCAGGCCCGATATGTACTCCAGGTCCCCGCCCAGATTGAACACGCCCGGGATGTTCGAGGCCACGACCTGGTAGCGTATCTGACTGGCGCCGGTGGACGAATCTTGCCGTCTCGCCCGGTTCTGAACGGCGGTGGTGGTCTTGCGCAGGGCGTGGACCAGACTGCGGGTCATCTTGGTGGGCCCATCCGCCTTAAAGGCGATCCACTGCACGCCATAAACGGGTTCGAAATGCTGCTCCAGGTAGTCCTCGACGCCGACTTCGCGAATTGCCGGGAGGCGCACGCCTTGCAGGACGCCAGCGTAGTGGGTGAGGTCGGTGTTATGTGACAGTTCTAACGGTAACGACGTAGCCATGATAACGCTCCTTTTGCTTCAAAAGTTGTCATTCGATGTGACAAACTACAGAATACGGAAACAGTAGTGAAGCATCCCGTTAAGCTGACAAACGGTATTGACAAGGGTACGGTGGGTGACAATATCCCCGTAGGCTAGAGAATGTGACGAAATTTGTTGTCATGCTCGCGCGTGGTCGTTAGCATGCGCGCGCTGCGTCGAGTGTCTGTATATTGGGTCCACTACCCCGGCGACGTTAGGTACAAAAAAAACCTGTTAAAAAGTACAGGCTATCTTTGGCATGTAGTACAGGAATTAGTTGGCAGTATATACAGGAGTAGTTTATGAATGGTGCTTTAAATCGAGAGGAGATAGAACGACGGGTGGTGTCGGTGGCGTGCGAGGTTCTGGTGCTGCCGGAAGGAACCGTCAACGTAAAGGTTGATTCCATAAAAGAGCTTGCCGAGGATTCGCTGGATCAAATGCGCCTGTACATGGCGCTGGAGGACGAGTTCGGGGGCACCATCCAGGAGGAACAACTCGAATCCATCGAGACTTTCAAGGACGTTGTGGACTACATCGTCAGCATGGATCAGAACAGCCCTGTTACATGACGCGCCGGGTTGCAGTAACCGGAACGGGAGTCATCTGTTCCATCGGGTCGACGACGGCCGAATTCTGGGCCGGCTGCCAGCGCGGCACGTCGAACGTCGCGCCGATCCCGGAACGGTGGTTGGACTACGCGGACTATAAGTCGCGAATCTGGTCGCCGCTGCCAGACATAGACTACGCCGACCGAGACCTGAGCAGGATAGAGCAACTACAGCTGGATCCCGTGAGCATGCTGGCCCTGTGCGCGTCACAGGAAGCCCTGCTAAATGCCGGGCTGTCGCTGACGATCAAAGACAAGCGCGCCAACAGCTATACCATCGATGGCATCGATCCTGAACGCGCGGGCGTGTTCATGGGCACCGGGCTTGGTGGCTCCCAGAGTTTTCTTGACAGTCATTGTCACTTGGTTCTCGCTCGGTCGAGAGAAAAACTGGGAGCGGTGGCTGACAGGGATGATCTGGAACCGGATGCACGAAAGACCATCTCTGACATCGTCGGCAGGATGATTCACCCGCCGCGTGTCCACAGGTTCGTGGTGTCAATGACGATGCCCAACGCCGTGGCTGCGATGCTTGGTTTGAAGTACACCATCAACGGCCCGGTTGTTGCAAATTGCGGGGCATGTGCTTCCGGAACGGTCGCGATAGGAAACGCGTTCCGCGAGGTCAAAAGCGGCACCGTCGATGTCGCCCTGACCGGAGGGGCGGAGTCCTTTTACGACCCCTACGGTTACCATTTTCGCTGCTTTGATGTGGCCGGCACCTTGGTGCAGAACTGGGACCCCCCGGGACAGGCCAACAGACCTTTCGACCAAGCGCGTTCGGGGTTTCTATTCAGCCAGGGGGGCGCGGGCGTTATCGTCCTCGAGGAGTTGCAGCGAGCACTCGACCGCGGCGCCCCGATACTTGCCGAGATTGTCGGTTACGGTGAGACCTTCGACGCCCACAGTATCATGAGTCTTGACCCGAAAGGGGTACAGATCGAGCGCATGATTCGTGCCGCGATATCGGAAGCTGGGTTGGACCCGGGCGACATACAATATATCAATGCCCATGGAACGGGTACCCGGAACAATGATCCCATCGAAGCGGAGGTTCTGAAGCGGGTCTTCGGCACTGCTCCGCTGGTCAATTCCACCAAGTCGCTGCTGGGCCACACGATAGGGGCGAGTGGTGCGCTGGAAGCGATTGTGACGGCGTTGACCATCAATACCGGCACTCCTCATGTCTGCCGCAATCTGGATGTGCCGGTGTCCGATATCAATTTCGTGCGGTCTCCGCGGCCGGCAGACATCGCGGTGGGTTTTACCGAGTCATTCGCGTTCGGCGGCCATAATGCGGGACTCGTTCTGCGCCGTGTCGATGCGTGAATCGCCGGGAGGCGCATGCCCGCCGGGGTTCTCCGGGGCGGTACCATTGGCTTGGCCCGTGGTCTAAAATGTCACAAATACGAAGGGTCTGAGTGCCTTCGGAGTAATCAGGTGAAACTGCTCAAAAAGCCCAAGAGAGCATCCCGCTTCGCGGTGCTGAGGCTGCGCAAGCGTTTGGAAGAGTGCCCGGAGACCGATCTGGAGCAGAACGGTCTGCGTGTGCTGGTAGGCGTGTTGATCATCGGCTATTTGTGGTTCGCGGCCGGCGCAGATCCTGCCTCGGAAGGCGCGCACGAACTGTTCGTCCAGATAGGCCTGACGTACCCGGTGCTTGCCGTTGGCATTCTCGCCTCGCTTCTGTTTTATCCAAACGCGTCCGTCACCCGCAGGCTGTTCGGGATGTTCGTCGATACGACCTATATTTCCTACATTCTCTATGCGGGCGGCCATGTCGGGGCGCCATTGTTCTTCGTCTACTACTGGATCATCGTCGGCAATGGCTTTCGCTGGGGTTTGATGTACCTGTATGCCGCGATGTTCATTAGCCTCGTGGAGTTCGGG
>CAMYNL010000022.1 GCA_947259705.1 uncultured Gammaproteobacteria bacterium
CCAACCCTCGACGGCGGCGCTGCTCCAATGCTTCGGGGTTTCCAAGGGGTCTCAGGGTCGTATACCTCTCCCCCGAAGAATAGGACATTATTTATGCAGCAGTCAATAGCTAAGGAATATCTCGAGTCGCTGAAACAGTTCCATATCGTTTACTCGTGGGGAGTACTCCATCACACCGGTGATATGTGGCAAGCGCTGGATAATATGCGGAGCCTCGTCAATGAGAGCGGAGTCTTGGTGACGGCGATCTATAGTGATCAAGGACTCGCCAGTCGAACCTGGCTGCGGGTATATAGAATGTATAGCCGGCTGCCTAGCATTCTACGTTTCATCATTCTATGGCCGGCGTGCATTCGCCTTTGGGGGCCGACTCTGCTACGCGACGCACTGCGTGGAAGGCCCTTGCATCACTAGAGAAATTACGATCGTGCGCGCAGTATGTCTCCGTGGCATGACGTAGTTGACTAGGTTGGAGGTTATCGGTTCGAGGTAGCCAAACGAGAGCGAGTGCTGGCATATTTCGCTAGTTAAGAATTCCACCTAAGAAGTCTCAATAGTGCGGGTAGCGGGCGTGGATGCGCTGAGTTCGTTCTCGTGATAAGTGAGAACATTAGACATTAATGTACAAGATGACGGACGCTAAATGGAGTACGAATCTGAATTCTGATAGCGTGAATAATCTATGCATCCGTGAAACACGATATCGATTTCAGTTCGGGAAAAACTGGCGTCATTTCTTGACGCTCCTCAATGAGAATCGAATCGATAAAGCCATAGAGTCGCTCAAGGATCTCACAGATGACGATGAGTTGGCCGGACGTAGATTTCTGGATGTTGGATCGGGTAGCGGGTTGTTCAGTCTGGCAGCTTATCGTAAGGGAGCACAGGTAACATCATTTGACTATGATGAAGAGTCGGTATGTTGTACGGAAACTGTTCGCGATAAGTATTGGCAAGGCGATAACCGTTGGCGGTGTATGCGGGGATCGGTATTGGATGGCGACTTCTTACGATCCCTTGGCCTTTTTGATATCGTGTACGCATGGGGAGTGCTGCATCATACGGGCAATATGTGGCAGGCACTAGACAATGTAAGCAAAACCGTCTCGTCAAAAGGCACGCTAGTTGTCTCAATTTATAACGACCAAGGTCTTTTAAGTAGGTATTGGCGAAAAATCAAAATCACCTACAATAAAGCATGGTACTTGCGGCCGTTACTTATTATTGTCCATGCGCCGTATCTAATAGTTCTTCGGTTCCTGGTTCGTGTTGCCACGGAAAGAGTTCGGTTAGAGCGGGGGATGTCTTACTGGCACGATATGTTGGACTGGTTGGGAGGATATCCATTTGAAGTGGCGAAGCCGGCAGAGATCATCGATTTTCTGACAAAACGGGGATTTGTGCTACGAAGACTCAAAACCTGCGGAAAGCGATCTGGATGTAACGAATTCGTGTTCGAAAGGCATCGCTGAGATAGAATGCGACGTAGTATAAAGTTGTCATACTGTGCGAGTCGTATTTCTCATTAGATCGCTGGAGTACGGAGGTGCTCAGAAGCAGCTGGTGACATTGGCTGAAGGTTTCAGTAAGACAAGGCAAGCCGATGTGTCAGTCGTCGTGTTTTACAGAGATGGACAGCTCGAAAACGCTTTACGAGATCGCGGTATAGAAGTACATGTCCTCGATAAGTTCGGCAGATGGGACGTATTTCGGTTCCTCGTCAGGTTGGTGAAATACATCAGATTGCAACAGCCGGATCTCGTATATGGGTTTCTTGACACGGCGAACGTACTGATCGCGGCTTTGAAACCCGTCCTTGGCAACACTCATATCGTTTGGGGTGTCAGGTCCGCGTTTGTTGACTGGGGGCGATATGACAAGCTAGCGAAACTCACCTACAAGTTCGGGCGCGTGCTGGCTCGTCATACAGATTTGATTATTGTAAACTCCCGGTCTGGCCGCAATCACCACATTGAAAACGGCTATCCCGCAGAGAAGATTCGTTTAATACCAAACGGTATTGACACTGATGTGTTCTTTCCGGACACGCGAGCACGTAACGTAAAGCGTGAAGAGTTAAGGGTGGGGAAAACACAGTTTGTGGTTGGGATCGTCGCGAGAATGGATCCCATGAAGGACTATGAGACATTCCTTAGGGCCGCTGCGCTATTGACTGACCGATGTCCAGACGCGAGATTTGTTTGTGTGGGAACCGGCAATGCGGACTATGTGAGACAACTACATGCAATGGCCGGTAAACTCCAGTTGGAGGGTAAGATAATCTGGATTCCAGAATCCCACAACGTTGAAGATATCTATAACGCGTTAGATTTGTTCACTTTATCTTCTTATGGAGAAGCGTTTCCAAATGTCGTTGGTGAAGCAATGGCATGCGGCGTGCCTTGCGTGGTCACAGATGCGGGGGATTCGGCATGGCTTGTTGATGGAGTGGGACTTGTGGTTCCCACGAAGAGTCCCCAAGCTTTAGCTGAAGGCTGGATGTATTTTCTGGGAAAGTCTGAAACAGACCGAAAGCGGACTGGAATGGAAGCGAGAGAACGGATAGAAAGGGAGTTTGAGAAAAAGCTACTTATATCAAGAACTCAGGCCGCTCTTATGACCCTTGTCGATCAGGGTCGCGGATAGAAATAAAGCTATGCTTCTCTGTGTATTCAGGGGGTTCTTACACGACAGACGTTGAGGGAATTAGAGTGTCTCCTACTACAGAGATCGACGCAAGTTACGGGCGATCACATAGTCATAATATCGACTATACAAAACGGCATTAAGTCAAAGAGGCCTGTTAGTTATCCTCGCTGTTGGTATACCTCTGCTATCCGTAGAACCTGTTATTGCTACGCGTTTAGTCCTGCTGGCACAACTGTTCTTGATTCTTTTAGCGCTGAGTTTCAATCAAGCCGCAGTCATATGTCTTTGTCTCGTTGCTGTGCTACTACCTATGCTATGTAGAGAGATAAGGCGAGACCAGCTATTGCTGATATCGTATTTTTTAATAATCGCTATTCACTTCATCGTGACATTGATAAACGCGCTTGCCGGGCCCGTTGTTGGCGCCGAGCTAGACGCAGAAACATTTCATATTGGTGCAAGCAATATCGTGGAAAATTATTCATTCACGATAGGGTTCGATTATTTGTTCTACGAGAACGTGTTGGCTCTTACTTATTACTTGTTTGGCTCCAGTCGTTTAGTTGGTGGAACGATATCTTTGATTGTCTTCACTGCTGCTGCTGTTGTCTATCTGTATTTGTTGGATATGCTACATCTGAAACGATATAGATTATCGCTCTTGTTGCTCTTTGGATTGCTCCCATCAACGGTATTCTTGACATCTGTGACGCTCCGGGAAAGCTGGGAGTTAACGTTCTTACTTATATGTATTTATAGTTTGTTGAAGTACGTACAAAGTGAGGAGCCAAAACCGCTTTGGTTGATTACCGCATTCATCTCTGCGGTACTACTTGGAATGTTTCATAAAGCTCTTTTGTTGTATGGACCTTTTCTTGTATTTTTTGGCTTAGTGCTTGCGGGTATCACTACATCGATTTCAAGCAAGAGATGGGTCACATTTGGCTCTCTACTCATAGTTGGTGGGATGACGGTGGTTCTGGTTGTTTCAGTACACAGTACGTACATAGGGCAAAGGATAATAGGTGGGTTACTCAATGAGGATGTACTGACTGAGATCAGTCGGTATCGTGTGGGAATCGATTTGTGGGGCTCTGCGCGTTCGGCTTTCTATGTACCATTCGAGACAGAAAGCGTCGCGCAGATGTTACGGACGTTCACGCAGATCTACCTTCATTACATGTTCGCGCCCATCGGTTCTCCTCCGCAAGGGTTGAAGGATATTTATGCCTACGCGGAAGCCCTGATGAGGCTTGCCGCACTGGTGATGTCTGTATACGGTTTCTTTCGTATTTCAACATATAGAACAATAAGTTATATATTTGTTGTATTTTTCTACGTGTCAGCAACACTCATGTGGTCGATCGGGACCACCAATTACGGGCAGGCTATTCGTCACCACACGTTCACGAACTGGGCATTGTTCACGCTGGCTATTCCGGTGTTTTTTGCATTTGCGAGAAGCGTCCTGGCACGAAACACCACCGTGGACATTTTCAGACCCAGTTGAAGCTCACCTTTGTCAGTACCGGGCTTGCGCCGGGTGGTGCTGAATTCATGCTTTGTCGTTTGGTGGAAGGTATGATCGAGGCGGGTCATGAATGCAGTGTAGTTTCTCTCACCGAAACCGGAAGAATCGGAAATAGACTGCGTGCACTTGGTATACAAGTGCAGGCACTCGAGCTTCGCCGCTCAGTACCAAGCCCGACGGTTCTGCCGCGACTTGCCCGTATTCTGAGAAACGAAAAGGCGAATGTAATCCAGACCTGGATGTATCATGCTGACTTACTTGGTGGGCTTGCGGTCCATTTTGGCGACCGCGTGCCGCTGGTTTGGGGTGTAAGACAGAGCGACCTCGATCCTCGACACAGTCCGCGCATGACGCGTTACGTCGCAAGGGCCTGCGCCCGCATATCGTGGCGCGTGCCACAGAGGATCGTATGTTGTTCGCGCTCCGCGCTGGAAGTCCATCGCGCAATGGGGTACGACCCCTCGAAGATGCAGGTGATCGAGAATGGGTTCGACAACGAATTATGGAAGCCTTCCGAGCAAGCACGAGCCGGACTGCGACAAGAGCTTGAGCTTCCAGACGATGCATTGGTTATCGGTTTTGCCGCCCGATTTGATATGCAGAAGGATCATGAAAACTTTTTTCGTGCCGCCCACATATTGAGCAAAAAGCACCCGGATACGCATTTCCTATTATGCGGGCAAGGTATTGATCATCAAAATCGCCGGCTCATCGAAATCATGCAGCAGTGCGAAATGACCGGCAATGTTCACCTGCTGGGTGATCGCGATGACATGCATCGGGTCACGGCGGCATTCGATATCGCCACCATGTCATCTGCCTATGGAGAAGGATTTCCGAATGTTATCGGTGAAGCCATGGCATGCGAGGTTTGTTGTGTTGCGACAGATGTAGGCGACGCCGGGCGGATCATCGGGAACGCAGGATGGGTTGTACCAAAGCGTGATCCGGAAGCGCTGGCCGCGGCCTGGTCGGCGGCAATTGAAGCAGGAGTAACGGAACGCCGACGCATGGGCCGATTGGCAAGAGATAGAGTGAAGGCAAAATTCAGCCTGGGTAGCAGCGTTCGGGCGTATCAAGACCTTTACCGCAGCCTGATTCACTAATGTGCGGGATCGTCGGATTTCTCAGCGTGGGCGCGGAAGAGTCGACGGAAAGCATGCGCCAAAAACTTGCACGGATGGTTGCCGTGCTTGCTCATCGGGGTCCCGATGACGAGGGGCAGTGGATCAGGGCGGAGCAGGGAATCGCGCTCGGTCACCGGCGCCTATCCATCATCGATCTGTCCCCCCTCGGGCACCAGCCGATGTCGTCGAACAGCGGGCGATATTTCTTCGTCTTCAACGGCGAGTTGTACAACCATTCGAAACTAAGAGCGGACCTCGAGCAACAAGGTGAGAGATTTCGTGGGCATTCGGACACCGAGGTACTTCTGGCGGCGATAGCGTCGTGGGGGTTGGACAAGACGCTTGATCGTTGCGTCGGCATGTATGCCTTTGCACTCTGGGACAAGGAGTCGAAGACTTTGTATCTCGCCAGGGACAGGATGGGTGAGAAGCCTCTGTACTATGGGCTGGTCCCCGGCGCGCTATTGTTCGGATCGGAGTTGAAGGCGCTGCGGGTACATCCCGCCTGGCGCGGTGAAATCGACCGGGGGGCGCTTACTCTGTTCATGCGGTACAACTACATACCCGCACCCTGGTCGATATACCGGGGCGTGTATAAACTGCCGCCAGGATGTGTTCTGAAGGTGCCGAGAGACCGGCTTGCACGGCGCATCCCCTTGAACCCGTTTCCCGATGGCGCTGACCGCGGTGATATGGCCCCTTACCGGTATTGGAAATCCCCCGGCTCGCTGGCACTCGATAAGACCGGATCGTTTGAAGGTAGTCCGACAGACGCGATTGATGTGTTGGAGAAACTTTTATCCAACAGCGTGAAACATCAAATGGTGTCCGATGTTCCATTGGGGGCGCTGCTATCGGGAGGCATCGACTCCTCTACCGTCGTGTCCCTCATGCAGGCAAATCATACCAGGCCAGTCAGGACATTCAGCATCGGGTTTCGCGAGCAGGACTACGATGAGGCCCGCCAGGCCAAGTCCGTGGCATCGCACCTGGGCACAGACCATACCGAGCTCTACGTTACCCCCGATGACGCGATGAAGGTTATTCCTGAGTTGCCGCAGATCTACGATGAGCCGTTTTCGGATTCCTCGCAGATACCCACGTATCTCGTGGCGAGCCTGGCCCGGCAGCATGTCACGGTTGCCCTGTCGGGTGATGGTGGCGATGAGCTGTTCGGCGGCTACAACCGGTATTTCTGGGGTATGTCCATATGGCGAAAGCTGGGCTGGATTCCAGCGCCTGTCCGTACCGCTGCCGCGACGGGCCTACAATTTGTGTCGCCCGCGGTCTGGGACAGCGTATTCAAGTTACTCGGCCCGGCGCTTCCGAGATACCTGCGGCAAGTGGCTGCGGGAGACAAACTGCACAAGCTCTCCGAGGTCCTGAACACGCAATTGCCCGATGATCTGTACCTGCGACTGGTGTCCCACTGGAAGGAACCGGCGCGGCTCGTTCGTGGCGGATTCGAGCCGGATTCACCCATGCGGGAAGCGATGAAGTCGAAACTTCCCCATGGTCAGGCGCAACGCATGATGTACTTCGACACGATCAGTTACCTGCCCGATGACATACTGGTCAAGGTTGACCGCGCCAGCATGCGGGTAAGTCTCGAAGTGAGGGTACCGCTGTTGGATCATCACATCGTGGAGTTCGCTGCAAAACTTCCGCTATCCATGAAGATATCGGGTGGCAAGGGAAAATGGCTGTTGCGGCAGTTATTGTATCGATATGTGCCCAGAGACCTAGTGGACAGGCCAAAGATGGGATTTGGTGTACCATTGGACAGCTGGCTGCGTGGTTCCTTGCGTGAATGGGCGGAGGATCTGCTCGAGCCGGGCCGAATGAGTCGGGAAGCTTACCTTGATCCTGCGCCTGTTCAGGAAAAGTGGCGGGAACATCTGGGTGGAGGAAGAAACTGGCAATACTATCTCTGGGATGTGCTGATGTTTCAGTCCTGGTTGCGAGAAAACGGCTGAAACAAGGATATTAATAATATGCCGCAGACACTGGCGTTCGTCTATAACACCTCCAAGTACCTGTATCGATTTCGCCGCGAATTGATCACCGGCTTGCAGGAGACGGGAACGCGCGTCATAGCCTTGGTGCCCGACATGGACTATGCCAGGCAACTGGCAGAACTGGACGTCGAAGTGGCTCCCATACGGTTACGCAGCCACGACCTGAACCCGCTGTCCGACGTTACGAGCTACCGGGACATCAGGCGGCAGCTCGCCGTTCACAACCCGGAAATTGTTTTTAACTTTACCATCAAACCGGTCATATATGGATCCATTGCGGCCAAGCGCAAAGGCGTCAGGGAGATCTACTCGATGATCCCGGGTCTCGGATACATATTCAGCGAAAACACATCGGCCACATTGCTTCTGCGCGCTGTCGTGCTTTCTCTCTATCGTCTCTCGCTAAAACACAACAGAAAGGTATTTTTTCAAAACATATCCGACTACCAGTATTTCCGGGAGAAAAGGATCGTTGCAAAGAACCAAGCAGTACTGGTGAGCGGTTCCGGAGTAGACCTGACTGCGTTTTCCAACGCCAAAGAAAAGGATGCTTTTCCGTTGATTCTGATGGCGACGCGGTTGCTGCGTCACAAGGGTGTTAGTGAGTATGTTGAAGCAGCAAGAGCCATCAATAGGTCGGGTCCAGTCGCCCGCTTTGTGCTTGCCGGGCCACTGGAACACTCGCGTGCGGGTGTCTCACCTGACTACCTGAGACAAGTCGAGGAAGAGGGCGTTGTCGAGTACGTGGGTGAAGTAGACGACATTCGGCCATGGTTAGGGCGCGCCTGGGCGGTGGTGCTGCCGTCTTATTATCGCGAGGGCATGCCCAGAATACTGGTTGAGGCACTGGCTATGGGTAAACCAGTGATAACCACCGACCTACCGGGTTGTCGGGATTTGGTGGCGGAAGGCGAGAACGGGTTTCTTGTTGCGCCACACAGCGTCGATGGCCTCATCGCGGCAGTGCGCCGCGTTGTAGCAGATCCCGGCCTTGTTGAAAGGTTTGGTAAGACCTCCAGACGAATGGCGGAAGGACGTTACGATGTTGCAAAGGTAACCGACAGCATCATTGCTGCGATGGGTAGAACGAAAAGTCGGCCCTCGACTGAGGTTGAAGGTCCTGCAACGAAGCGGGCAACTGCGTGACCTGGCTAGCTTGAATCGCGCGATCGGGGATACTCGTAATCATTCAACACTCGATTTACGAGTAAGTGTGTGATCTACGATCTGACAAACTCTCTCGAACTGCACCTCTGGATCGTGCTTTTGTTTTTCGCGCACGGAACCTTGTTGGTCTATGTGGCGCGAGGCAGTATTGAAAATCTGCTTAAGATTGATGCCTTGGCCGTACTGTTTTCGATGGGGTTCTCGCTGTCTCTGCTGCTTAATTTTCTGCTTCTGGCTGTGACGTCATTTCTGGGACTGCCATTGCAGACGACATTCTGGGCGTTGCTAGGACTGGACGTCTTGCTGATCTCAACAGCATATGTCCGGTATCGACATCGATCGATCAGACTCAATTATAGCGCTTCATGGATATGGCTGATCGTGGCGATTGCCTTCGTGCTGATGATCAACAATGGCGGTCTTGTCGATTACCTGGCGGATTCCTGGTGGCATATGAGTTATGCCAACAAAATGATGTTGAAGGGAACTGTGTTTCTCGACACACACCACTTTGGCGGATATGACTTGTCCAAGATGGATTTGGCTTATGAACCGGCGTGGCATTCCAACTTGGCGCTATTGGCGATTGTCAGCGATTATCCATTGCCTTTCATATGGCATAGCCTCGGGGCCTGGTGTTTTTGCGTTGCGCTGGTGTCCTATTACCTGCTTGTCTTAGCCCTGACGGAAAACAAGGCATTGTCATGTGTGTCAGTAATTTTTTTCATTGTCCTTTTTGGTGGAATTAATTCTTATGCCAGGGTTGCCCCTTGGCCGGGCAATGTTTCTTACTCCGTGTTTTACCTTTCACTGGTCGCGACATTTGTTATTCTCAACAACGCGGCAAGTGGTATCCATGCCTGGGAGAAAATTCGATGTATTTTTAAAGAGCAAACAGGTTTGGTTGTTTTGCTCGTGTCATTGCTCTCCTTGATAGCTGTGACACATGTCGCCGAACTGGTCTGGTACGTTTCCAGCCTGGCGTTCTATTCTTACATGTTGTGGATTATTTCCCCTCGCGACGAGGCAACACCGGCGTCGTCGACGCTGGTTGGAGATAGTCGGTACCTCAGCTATTTATGGATATTGTATATAGCTGCATTGGCCATGGTTGCTCTTGACCGGAATGCGAGTCCGGTGTTCGTTCTGAGCGTAACGCTACCCGTGGTTGTAATTACGATCACCGCACGGATCTTGCTAAGTAAGACGGATAAACGCTTCACCAGAAATAACAGCATTGGGATAGCATTTGTCTTTATCGCCGCCCTGCTAACAATTGACTATCAGCATCTCGCAGACCTGTTTTCCCCGAATCCGATGTGGGATTCAGTTGTCGATAAATACGTACCGAAATATGTAGTCGGTTACTTCGGTGAAAAGCTTCGTTTACCGCATTGGGATCATCAACTACGGGCCGCCGTTCTGTTCGGCGGCGTAAGCGGAGTCATTGCAGCATTTTATATCCTTGCAGTAAGAAGAGATCGAGCGACGGTCTTTTTTTGCGGAAATGCCATCATTGCGTTCATAGTGATACTGTCCCCATACCTATTCACATATATTGGTATGGTCCTTCCGGTCGACAGGGTGTACAGGTTTCATACGCTTATATTTTCACCGGTCATACTGGCCATTTTGCTGTGGATTTCCTACGAAAAATCTACTGCGCAAACGCCCGATCAGAAGGGGATGGGTGAAGAAGCATAGTTGGGCAGTGCTTTTACCACTTGTTGTCGGGACTGTAGTGCTGGCGCACTCCGTGATTCTACAAGGGCGGATCGTCGTGTGCTATGAAGTCGGTGCCGGAAAAGAGGCAGCGACCAAGATATACTGGAGTACAGATGAGCGCTTTTATGAAAGACATAGTGCAAGCAGACAGATTAAGACAGGCGGGGATCAGAAGGTTTGTTTGGCGCACCGAGAACTGCGAAACATAAACACGTTAAGAATTGACCCGATAGACCAGGAGACCGAATTCAGCATTAGCAAGATATTCATGGAACGTCTTGATTTGCTGTTTCCCTGGCGGCAGTTGCAGCGGATGGAGTTGTCGATCGATAGTGTTTCCGAAATACACGATGCGACTGCCCTTGGAGACCATGGACGCGGAAAATATACTGCGTTATCTGTTGACCCTTATTTCACGTTCGAACTGAATCGCGACCAAGCGCGCATTAGAAACATCGCAGCCCTGAATCTTATTTCCGTTTCTGTGTTTTTTCTATGCGGCTTCATCTTGTTGAGTGTATCAACAAGGCCCAGATTGGTCCTCTTACTAGATGAATCGGCACAAGGTCTCGTCGTTTTCTTCTTGTATCCGGTTTATTGTCTGGCAGCCTGGTCAGTCGAAAACTACGCGGACCTGTTCAGGTTCTCTCATATTGTTATTTATCTTTGCGTCGTTCTACTACTTCTCTATAGCTATGGGAGAGCGGTTGACCGTCTTACCAGGCAGGCACGGGTTTACCTTCCAGTCATTACGATCGTATTACTAGTTGTGTGCCTGGATTTAACAGTTCGTATTGGACTGGTCGACAAAAGTCTTTTCTCCAAACCTATCCACGCTCCATATCACTGGAACATATCGAGAAGCATTGAGGACAATCTTGACAACTCCTCTGTGCGATATGACCGTGATTTTCGGCGCTTGAGGACTATTCTGGCGCCGGGTTCCCGGTTTCTCGCCGATTTGCCGACCAGTTATTTCGTGACTGCTGCGTTGGATATGTATCCGGTCGTTGCTCACAGGCATCACAAAGACTGGGTACACATTTATCTGACGACGATCAACCATTTGTGCAGAAGTCAAGATCCAATGGGATTTCGTCGGCACCTCCAGGTAAAAGCGGAGCAAGTGAAAACGCATGAGTTGCCGCTGCCCAGGTATATGATTATTGTTCATGACCCGAACAATCGGCACCTCAGAAACAGCTGTCTGAGCAGACAATTTGAATCTGTAAAAAAGACATTGAAAGATGCCTTGCCGCTTATATTCGAAGGCGAGCATGTGATGGCATTTGAGCTTCGATATTAGCTTACCTAGCAAGCATAAAATGTTAGTTACCGTGCGTGCTGATGCAGGCTGAGGCGTACGGTCGACCGCGGGTCAATAGTGCAACAAAGGGTAGATAGTTTATTGTCGAAATCGATAATGTTCGGTGCATCTGCGTGTTGGAGTCGAAGCTACACAAGATGCTGTATATAGTAATTTATGAAAGTGAAGTCACTGTTGGTAAATAGTTTCGACATACGCGAGGGGTCTGTTATTGACCAGCCATCGACTATGAGGGCGCATATACTCCCGGAGCAAAAGTTTTGGATATGAGCAGCGGTTGTATTTTGGTCACGGGTGGAGCTGGGTTTATCGGCTCTGCCGTAGTTCGAAAGCTGGTGACTCAAAACAAATATATAGTAGTCAACGTCGATAAACTGACATACGCGGGCAATCTGTCTTCGCTTGGCTCGGTGTTACATTCAAATCGACATAAGTTCGAGAAAGTCGACATCTGCGATTTACAAGGGGTCAGGGGGGTGATCGCCACGTACAAGCCAGAATCGATCATGCACTTGGCGGCCGAATCCCACGTGGACCGCTCGATCGATGGTCCGAGCGAGTTTATATCAACGAACATTGTCGGCACTTACACTCTGCTCGAGGCTGCGAGAGAGTATTGGGTGGGACTGGATGGGCACCAAAAGAGCAACTTTCGGTTTCATCACATTTCTACCGACGAAGTGTACGGAAGCCTCGGCGAAACAGGTTTGTTTACAGAGTCAACGCCTTACCGTCCTAATTCGCCCTATTCGGCCAGTAAAGCGTCGTCCGACCATCTGGTCAGGGCATGGCACAAGACATATGGTCTTCCCATCGTCATATCCAATTGTTCGAATAACTACGGACCCTATCAATACCCGGAGAAACTCGTTCCGTTGATGATCCATAAAGCGCGTGCTGGAGAGCCACTCCCAATCTACGGCAAGGGAGACAATATACGGGATTGGCTTTATGTGGATGATCATGCCGATGCGCTCATCAAGATTATGAGGGAAGGTGTGCCGGGGGAAGTTTACAATGTCGGCGGCCACAATGAAAAAACCAATCTTGAAGTTGTCGAAGAGATATGCGCACTTCTGGACGAGCTGTCGCCTCGAACGGATGGGCAAAGATACAGCGAACAGATTAGTTTTGTGGCGGATCGCCCCGGACACGATAAGCGTTATGCAATCGATTCGGGAAAGATCGAGAGGGAACTGGGATGGAGACCCAGCGAGACGTTCGAATCGGGGCTTCGGAAGACGGTCGAGTGGTATCTTGTCAACCAGGCATGGTGCAACGAGGCGATGCGACATTACCGGGGCGAACGTCTCGGTGCGGGAGGCGTAAATTGAGGGGAATCATACTGGCGGGTGGGGCCGGCACCCGCCTGCACCCGGTCACCCAGGCGGTGTCAAAGCAGCTGCTTCCGGTGTACGACAAGCCCATGATCTACTATCCGCTGTCCCTGCTGATGTTGGCAGGTATCCGGGATGTGCTGGTCATATCGACACCCCAGGACACGCCCAGATTCGAGCAACTGCTGGACGACGGATCACACCTCGGACTGAATGTTTCCTATGCCATTCAGCCATCACCGGAAGGTTTGGCGCAGGCTTTCATAATCGGGGCGGAGTTTGTCGGTGCTGACAACTGTGCACTGGTACTGGGGGACAACGTTTTCTATGGTCATGACCTGTCCGTATCCCTTTTACGTGCGGCACGGCGCGAAAAAGGTGCAACTGTGTTCGCGTACCCGGTTCAGGACCCCGAGCGATACGGGGTGGTGGAGTTCGACTCCGCCGGCAAGGCGGTGAGTCTGGAGGAAAAACCGAAACACCCGAAATCCCATTACGCGGTAACGGGACTTTATTTCTATGATAACCGGGTAGTGGATATCGCCAGGGCCATTAAGCCGTCACCACGCGGCGAACTCGAGATCACAGATGTAAACAACTGGTATTTAGAGCGTGATGAACTCGCAGTCGAAGTCTTGGGCAGGGGGATGGCCTGGTTGGATATGGGTACGCACGATTCACTGCTTCAGGCGTCGATGTTCATCGAAACCATCGAGAGCAGGCAGGGTTTGAAGGTTGCCTGCCTGGAAGAGATAGCCTTCAGGCAGGGGTTCATAGACAAAGATGGCCTATCACGTAGCGCGGAACGCTACGGCAAGAGCAACTACGGGCAGTATCTGCGTTACCTCATTGAATACGATCTGTAAACCGTCCACCGCCTGGCAGCATCGTTCGACCGCACTACGGCGACCAAGCCGATGCTAGAAATTCTAAGTACCCTCGGACGACATCGGCAACTGGTGATCAAGTTGGTGCAACGAGAGGTGCTGGAGCGCTACCGGGGATCAATGTTCGGGCTGGTATGGTCATTTATGCATCCCCTGTTCATGTTGCTGGTCTATATGTTCGTATTCGGAGTTGTTTTTCGTATACGATGGGGTGTCGAAGGCGCGGAGGACATAAAGTTTGGAGTGGTGCTGTTTGCGGGTCTAATCGTGCATGCCCTGTTCGCCGAATGCCTTGCACGTTCTCCCGGTGTGATACTTTCCAATCCCCAGTTTGTTAAGAAAGTGGTGTTCCCGCTGGAGATATTGCCGGTGGTGACGGTGGGGACTGCCGTGTTCCACCTGGTGGTCGGATTCGTCATCCTGCTGATATTTAACCTTATCGCCCACGGTACGCTGTATTGGACGTCCCTGCTTGTACCGTTAATTATACTGCCGCTAATTATCCTGGGGCTGGGCGTATCATGGATCCTGGCCTCGCTGGGGGTATTCGTGCGGGACGTGACCCAGGTAGTGGGCATTCTGGCCACCGTGCTATTGTTTTTGTGCCCGATTTTCTACCCCATTACGGCGGTCCCCGAATCACTGCAGTCGTTGATGTATCTGAATCCGCTGACGTTGATTGTCGAGGAAATGAGGAACCTGGTCATATTCGGCGGTCTGCCGAACTGGAAACACCTTTTTCTGTACTATGTGATAGCGGTCTGCGTGATGGTGTTCGGGTTCTGGTGGTTCAACAAGACGAGAAGGGCGTTCGCAGATGTTATCTGACGTTGCGATAAGTCTCGGGAACGTCAGCAAGTGTTATCAGACCTACAAGAAGCCGATACATAGGATTTTCCAGGCCTTTCTGGGCGCGCAGCGCAAACTCTACACGGAATTCTGGGCCCTGAAGGGAGTTGACATGGAAGTCCACAAGGGAGAGACGGTAGGAATACTGGGGAAGAACGGATCAGGAAAGTCCACCTTGCTGCAGATTATTGCCGGCACACTGACACCCACGGGCGGAACCGTCGACGTGCATGGCCGGATTTCGGCAATACTGGAACTTGGTGCGGGATTCAATCCAGAGTTCACGGGGGTGGAGAACGCCCGGCTGAATGCGGCGATCGTTGGCGTGCCAAGCGACGAAATAGATGATCGGCTGCCTGACATCATAGAGTTTTCAGAGTTGGGTGACTTTATTCATCAGCCGGTTAAGACATACTCCAGCGGCATGTACGTACGGCTTGCGTTCTCGGTGGCAATCAATATGCAGCCGGAAGTTCTAATCATAGACGAGGCGCTGGCGGTAGGAGATGTACGTTTTCAGAGAAAATGCTTTCGCAAACTCGAGCGGTTGAGGAACGACGGCGTCAGCATTCTGTTCGTAACCCACGCTACTGGAAGTGTAATCGCACACTGTGACCGGGCGATATTCTTGGACGACGGTGCGGTTCAAGCCCTTGGTGAACCCAAGATAGTGGTCAATCGGTACCTGGAAAGTCTTTTCCACCAGGAACGATCGCCGACGCAACAGCAGCAGCGCAATGCGTTAAACGATGGCGATGGACGTATGGCCGAACTGGCGGTAAGAGCTGTGACGGATATGTGCAGACAGAGGCCGTCCTATAACGCCGGTGAATATCGCTGGGGTGACCGCAGCGCTCAAATAGTCGATTACCTGCTGCTCGACGACAACGGCAAGGAAATCAGCAGTATCTGCAAGCACGGAGATACCATACAAATACGCGTGGCAGTTTACTTCTCGGCACAAGTGCCTAAACCGGTGTTTGGATTGACTGTGAAGACGGTCGACGGAACCGCCGTCTACGGAACCAACACACTGATCCAGAAAACAGAGATTGGAACGCACGAGTCAGGCACCCACGCAGTGGTCTTTTTCACGCTGACGCTCAATCTTCTTGCGGCAGAGTACTTCGCATCACTGGGCGTAGTCGGCCTCAAGGAAGGATCTGCGCAAGTTGTTCACGATCGCCGTTATGACCTGTTCCAGTTCAAGGTTGAAGACGACGGGGATGCAATCGGCCTCGCGAACCTCGAAGGCAGTATTCGGTATGAGATTACCTGAGCATAGCGTACGGACCAGTTCGGTCCTGGTGACGACCAATGCTCTGGCGTGCGATTCGGATACGGGCATCTGGTTTCCGGCAAATGACGTAAAGACAGAGTTCCACTACTCGGACGGGGTGGCTACGGAGGAGTATCTGCAACGGGTGTTTTCCGAGTCGACGGACCTCGGGAGCCAGTCGGCGGAGCTGGCCGCGCAGATCCGCGACTGGCCAAGCGAGTATCACCTCAGTAACAAGAGAGCCAACCTGCTTCGCACTTTCGACCTTTCCGGGATCTCCCATGCGCTGGAGGTCGGCTGTGGCTGCGGGGCGATCACGCGTTACCTCGGGGAATGCGGTATTGCCGTGGATGCGATAGAAGGCAGCCGTAGCAGGGCGGAACTTGCCGCGCTTCGTTGTGATGATCTGACAGGCATAAACGTCATTTGCGCCAATTTCAACGAACTTGAACTTCCGGAGTCAGCATACGATGCGGTGTTTCTGGTTGGGGTCGCCGAGTATGCAGCCCGCTTCATGGGTGGCGATCTGCCTGACGAGGAGGCCTTGCTGGCATTGCTACGTAAAACAAGGAGGCTCATCAAACCGGGCGGGCTGGTGTTGATCGCGATAGAGAACCGCACCGGCATGAAATATGTGATGGGGGGCCACGAGGACCACTATTCTCTACGTTATGTCGGCATCCATGATTACCCGGAGACTGCGGGTATACGTACCTATACGCACGGGGAATGGCTGTCCCTGATTAATCGGTCCGGTTTTACCGAACGTGAGACGTTGTTTCCCTTCCCGGACTACAAGATACCAACGGTTCTGCTTTCGGAGAGCTATGCGACCGAGTATCCGTTTGCGTTTTGTCAGCTGGAGGGAGTCCCTTCGCGAGACTACGTCTCGCTACTGGACCTGAAGGAGGCCGAATCGGTCTTCTGGGAAGCCGCCAACAGCAACGGCACATTCCCGGAATATGCCAACTCATATTGCATGCTGTTAACAGACTCACGGGACACGATTGACCGGGTGAGCGGACTGGATTTTGCGCATCTTCCCGATTTCGGGCGCAAACGTGAATTCTGCGTGATCACGAAGAAGTATCGGGGCGAGGGACAGGTAAGACGCGTTTCGCTGAATCCGGGGAATGCAGGCGAACGAGGAGCGGACGTGGCGCAACTAGTAAAGGATGAGCCTTTTCACCATGGACCACTGCTGTCCCTGGAGTGGTCGAGGTCGTTGCTACTGTATCCGGATGACGGTCGTTTCGAGCAGCTTCTCATCCGCTACCACGGCTTTCTCGTTGAAAGATCCGTCTTGGAAAAAGGTCTAAATATCGACCTGCTGCCAAACAACATAGTGGTGGCGGAAAACGGTGATTACGTCCCGTTTGACGAGGAATGGCAGGTGGCCTGGCGGCTTGACCCCGAGTTTGTCTTCTATCGGGCGCTGCTAGGCTTTGCCATGCGGTACGCTTACAGCCTGCAGTCGCTGTTTCGGGTCAAGGAACTCTGTACGGTGAGGGACTTCATTGAGTATGGTTTCCGCATCATAGGACAGGTTGCGGGTCCCCGCATTGACGAATTCGTAGAGCAGGACAATCGTTTTCACGCCGTGGTGGATGTTGCCCCTTCACCGGCTGAGTTGGATTCGTCGATCATGTCGATTCCGCATGTTCAGCCAAACGTCGCCAAGGTGTATTGGTGCGGTGCCGATGAGGACTGGAGCGAGGAACGCTCGACTTTTATGGAGACCCGGGAGTACGACGACCGCCAGACCCTGGTTCTCGATTTGCCCGCGGAGGCGAATCGTATGTCTCGCTGGCGTTTCGATCCCTGCGATCACACAAGGGCAGTGGATGTCGGGTTCCTGCGCATCTACGGGATAGAGATTAAGGCCACCCGCCCGGGGAGCCGGGAACTCGACGGAGTCTGGCGGGAGCGTGGCCAGGAAAGGATTGCTGAGACTGGAAAGATGACCGGGATGGCATTCCAGCAAGCAGGATTGGGCGAAGTTTTCATGGTAGTGAGCGACGATCCCCACATCGAGTTCGAATTCAGCCCGCGCCGCCGGCTTCGTGAGGACGAACACCTGCAGGTTCGGATAGAGATGCGACTACACCGCTCCCTCGAATACATCCTGGCGCGGGACCTGTATATGGTGCGGGAGGAGGCCTACGTACGGCGGCTGCGGTACCTGGACGATGTCGACAGGGAAAAGCAGCGGCTCGAGGAGGAACTGGCGCTGATCAAGTCGTCCAAGGTATGGCGCCTGGCTGAGAAGTTCCGAGGGCTGGTATATGTCTCCCTGCTGCCGCGTGCGCGCAGGGCGGGAGACATTTTTCGTGAACGTGGCGTGCGGGAGGCGTTGTCTTATCTTCGCAGGGGCTTATACCGCCGCTGGGGACGTTTTCGGGGCATCGCCGTACCACCGGACGAGGAGTTGACACCCTACGAACGGTGGTTCAGCAGACATGCCGCTGAATTCCCTGACCCGGCGCCGCGCGAGGCTTCTCGGGGACCGAAAGTCAGCCTCATCATGCCCGTGTACAACACCGACCCGGATATCCTCAGGCGTGCGATTGCATCGGTCGAATCGCAACAGTATTCCAACTGGGAACTTTGTATTGCCGACGACTGCTCCACGAACAAATCTACCGGCGAGGTGCTGCACTCGATGGAAAACGACCGGGTTCACGTACGGTATCTGGACAGCAACCTGGGAATTGCCGGTGCGACGCGAACGGCTGTGGAGTCGGCGACAGGAGACTACCTGGCTTTCCTCGATCACGACGACGAACTGGCACCCTGGGCGCTGATGGAGATGGTGCGCACGATAAGGAAGAGCGATGCGGAGCTACTGTATTCCGACGAGGATTTCATTCGCACCGATACTCACCTGGACTTTCCGCATTTCAAGCCCAACTATTCACCCGACCTTCTGCTGTCCCACAACTACATCACCCACCTGCTCGTGATCAAACGGACGCTTTACGAAGAGGTGGGAGGTATCCGGGACGGCTTCGACGGCGCACAGGACTACGACCTGGTTCTCAGGGCCGTTGAGCGCGCGCGTAATGTTGTCCACGTGCCATCACCGCTGTATCACTGGCGGATGTCCGCGAATTCAACCAGCTTGAACCCACAAATAAAGCCCGGTGTCCACGAGAACGCCCGGCGTGCCCTCCAGGATACCCTGGTAAGGCGCAACATTGACGGCGAGGTGATGGACGGCAATCTCGATCACTACTTTCGGGTTAAACGCAGCATCAGGGGCGGGGCGCTCGTAAGTATCGTACTGCCGTTCAAGGACAATCCCGGGCTGCTGAAAGATTGTATAGAGACGGTGCTGGAACTCACCAGCTATCAGCATTTCGAGATAGTTGGTGTCTCCAACGATACCATGTCCCCGACCACCTTTGATCTGATGCGTGACCTCGAGGGGCGGGACAGCAGGGTTCGCTTCGTCGATTTCGACGTGCCGTTCAACTTCTCACGGGTGGTGAACTTCGGCGTGTCCCAGGGAAAAGGCGAACACATAGTACTGTTGAACAACGATATCGAAATCATTACGCCCGAATGGCTGGAGAACCTGCTCGAACACTCCCAGCGTGAGGAGGTTGCGGCGGTGGGCGGCAAACTCTACTACCCGAACAACACCATACAGCACGCGGGTATAGTGATAGGCCTGGGTGGCTATGCGGGTCACGCGCACAAGAACTTCCCGGCGTCGTCAGACGGGTATTTCAACAGGCTCAATGTAATTCAGAACGTGTCCGCCGTGACCGGGGCGCTGTTGATGACCAGCAGGCAGGTCTACGAGGACCTTGGCGGATTCGATGAGGAGGCGTTCGGGGTGGCCTACAACGACGTGGATTTCTGTCTGCGGGCGCGGGAACGTGGTCTGCTGAACGTTTTCACGCCCTATGTCGAGGCCTATCATCATGAGTCGATATCGCGTGGCTACGAGGACACCCTGGAGAAGCAGCAGCGTTTCCGCATCGAGATGAGCAATCTGCTCGAGCGGCACGGTGAGCGAATAAAGGCCGGAGATCCCTATTACAACGCCAACCTCGACCAGGGCCGGGACGACTTTAGTCTGCCTTCAGTCTGAGCGATGACCTTCCTTGAAAAGCTGAAGAGCCTGACCCGCTGGAATCGGCGGCGCATCGATGTGTTCCTGTTTCGCATACATCGCGACCGTGTACTGATCGTCGCTTTCAATATAGTTCTGCTCCTGTTCAACGCCTTCTGGCGGTTCAAGATAATGCTTCTGGCGCAGGCGGACAAACTGAGGGGTGGCGAGGGCTCTGAGAGACAACAGATGCTGGCTGGTTTTTCCATCCCGGAAAACATGCCGCCGCAGGTGCTCGACGAGAGCCTTCGGGTACTGTTAATCGTGGAAGACAGTATTCCCCAATGTTTCGTATACCGGGTCAAACAGAAGCTCGAGATGCTCGCACTGCTCGGAATGAAGGCACAGTGGGTGTCATGGCGAAGCCTCGCCGACTCGAAGCGCCTGATCCACTCACATCATATCGTGCTCTTCTACCGGGTACCGGGCTTTCCCGACGTGCTTAATATCATCGAATATGCCAAGTCGCTGAACAAGGTGGTCATCTACGACCTCGATGATTTGATCTTCGACCGCGACAGGCTGGCGGAGAAGTTCCGTGACGCAACTGGGCAGCTTTCGAAGACGGAGAAGGAAGCCATGCTTGCCGGCGCAAAACTGTATCAGTCTGCACTAGCGGCCTGCCCCATAGCCATTGCATCGACCCCGGCCTTGGCGGACACGATGCGCGTTCATGTAACCGGGAAGGTTTACCATCTCGCCAACGGCATGGATTCCGGCCTGTTCGCGTTGAGCAGGGAGGTGCCTGTACCGCGGGAAACGGGTTTTATCCATATATTCTACGGCAGTGGCACCAAGACCCACGACAAGGACTTCGAAACCATTGCGGCGCCTCTGGCGGACATATTGGGCAGGTTTTCCAACGTGCGGCTGGTTATAGTGGGGTATCTGACGCTGCCGGAGAGCCTGGCGCCATTCGGGGAACAGGTAACCCACTTGCCGATATTGGAATTCGAGTCCTACCTGACCGTGCTCTCGGGCGCGGATATCAGCATCGCTCCGCTGGAGCCGGGCATTTTTGCCGACTGCAAGAGTGAAATAAAGTGGCTGGAATCGGCCGTGGTCGGTGTCCCCTCGGTGGTGACGGCAACCTCCACCTACCGCGAAGCGATTACGGGGGGGGTAAACGGGTTCGTCGCCGAAACCGAGACCGACTGGAGGGACGCGCTGGAGTCCCTGGTGCGGGACGCCAGGCTGCGACAGGAAACAGCGCAGGCGGCGAGGCAGAAGGTGCTCGAAGAATACAGCATGAACGCGCTGAGTGCCCGCTTCGGGGACATCCTCCAGGAGGCGGTGCGGCACGGTATTCAGCAGGGCGTGGTTGCTCCCCGGGATAGAGGAAAAAAGCGGCTGCTCCTGGTAAACACCCTCTATCCACCCGATGCGTGGGGCGGCGCAACGGTGGTGACAAGAAACATCGTGGATCGGTTGCGATCGCACTACGGCGATCGTTACGAGCTCTACGTATTTACCTCGGACATTCATAATCCCATGCCTTATGAGGTCAGAGAATATGCGTTGGACGGAATCAACGTCACCGCCGTGAGCACGCCCACGACGCCGGATCCGGACTGGGTATATCGGGACGAGCAGATCGCGGAACTGTTTTCGGACTACCTGGATTTCCGGCGCCCGGACCTGATTCATTTCCACAGCATCCAGCACCTCACGGCGAGCCTGCCTGAAGCCGCACGCCGTATGGCCATACCCTATTTCGTGACGGTTCATGATGCATGGTGGATATCGGACTATCAGTTCATGCTCGACAAGCAGGGAAAACTGGTCCCCGAACTGCAGAGGAACCCGGTAGTGGCTGCAGCTACGAGTGAAGACATCGCCAGGACTATAGAACGAAACCGGTATCTCGCAGCACGACTCCAGGCCAGTGAGGCCGTGTTTGCGGTATCGGCTTATCAGGCGGAACTATATCGCCGCAACGGTATCGAGGATGTACGCGTCAACCGAAACGGTGTTGACCCGGCGCCAGTCATCCCGCCACGTCCGGGAAAGCCGCGACTGCAGCTGGGCTACCTGGGCGGCATCGCGCGACACAAGGGATATGATTTGCTGCGCGAGGCATGCCGAGAACTGTTACCGCAGAATGTCGACCTGGTCGTCGTGGACTTCGATTTACGGCATGGCGAATCCCGTCAGGAGCAGTGGGGTAAGCTGACCGTGGATTTCGTCGGCAGGTTTCCAAGCGAGAAGATGGCGGATTTCTTCGCGCTGATAGATATTCTGATTGCGCCGTCAACCTGGCCGGAGAGCTTCGGCCTGATAACGCGTGAAGCCAACCTGATGGGACGTTGGGTCGTCGCCGGCAGGGCGGGGGGGCTCGCCGAGGACATCGTGGAAGGGATCAGCGGGCATATATTCGAAATGGGCGACACTGAAGGGTTGCACCGCATCTTACGGGTAATCAATGAGCATCCGGACAAGTATCGTCAACCTGTAGATGTATCGAGCCTGACTATACGCGGGGTGGCTGAGCAGGTAGAGGAACTCGTGAGCCACTACGAGACCGTCCTGGGTCGAAGTGCGGAGGCCGGGAAATCAGAAGACGCCATGATGAGTGGTTCCCACTAACATGCCTACGGAGTTCAGTGTGCAACTGTCAATAGTCATACCCCTGCTGAACGAGGAGTTGAATATCAGGCTGCTCTACGACGAACTGGCCAGTGTGCTGGTGGCAATCGAGGGGGACCATGAGATCATATTCATCGACGACGGCAGCACGGACCAAAGTTTTCATATCCTTCGCGAACTGCAGGATACGGATGATCGGGTACGAATAATCAGATTCCGTAGAAATTTTGGTCAGACAGCAGCGATTGCCGCCGGTTTTGACCACGCGCGGGGCGAAGTAATAGTCACCATGGATGCAGACTTACAGAACGATCCCCATGACATTCCGCTCCTTCTCGAGAAGATCAACGAAGGCTATGATCTGGTCAGCGGTTGGCGGTCCGACAGACAGGATAAGTTCCTATCAAGACGCCTGCCGTCGATAATTGCAAACCGTCTTATCTCCTGGGCAACAGATGTAAAGCTGCACGACTATGGCTGTACGCTCAAGGCAATCAAAAAGGAAGTAACCAAGAACATCACGCTATACGGTGAACTGCATCGTTTCATCCCCGCGGTGGCGAGCTGGATGGGCGTCAGGATTGCGGAGGTGAAGGTCAATCATCGTCCACGTACCCTGGGAGCGTCGAAGTACGGCATCTCACGGACCTTTCGCGTACTGCTGGATCTCATTACGGTTAAGTTTCTGCTCAGCTATTCCGGAAGACCGATTCATTTCTTCGGAATACCAGGACTGATATGCGGCGCGATCGGATTTACTCTTGCGCTGATAATGACAATCGAAAGATTGTTTTTCGGGGTAGCACTTGCAGACCGGCCACTGCTTTTGTTCGCCGTGATGCTGATATTGATAGGTGTTCAGTTCATCGTTTTTGGCCTGTTGAGTGAGCTGCAGATCAGGACCTATTATGAAAGTCAGAACAAGGCTATTTATGTAGTACGAGACAAATTTGGGTATGACTGACGCTGAAGCATCAGTCTACGCAGTCATAGTCACCTATAACCCCGATCTCGAGACGCTCGAGCGCTTACTCGGTGCGACCAGATCGCAGGTCGACGGGATAGTCCTGGTCGATAATGCCTCAGGCGGAAACGAAGAGACGGACAACGTCATCTCCAGATCGATCTCCGTAGATATTCCGGTGCTGCTGGACTCCAATATCGGTCTGGCGGCCGCTCAGAACCTCGGTGTCGAGCGCGCCCGGGAAGCCGGTGCGTCCCATGTATTGTTCCTTGATCAAGACAGCATTCCGTCGCCTGACATGGTTCGAATCATGCTGAATACGATGACGGAAATTTCGGATTCAGGCCGTCTCATCGGGGCGGTTGGAGCACGTTACCAGGGAGTGCATGCCGGTAATGAGTCGTTCTTTGTTCGGTTCGGATGGTTCAAGTTCAAGCGGGTATTCTGCTCGCGTTCTGACCAGAAGTACGTGCGCGCAGACTTCCTGATTTCTTCGGGAACCCTGGTTTCGATCACGGCCTTGGACACGGTGGGGCCGATGGACGAACAGTTATTCATAGATCATATTGATACCGACTGGTTCCTGCGCGCCAATGCAAAGGGTCTACTGTCGTATGGTGTATGTGACGCGGTCATGGTTCATGGATTAGGGGAGGCTACCTATCGAGTGTGGTTTGGGCGTTGGCGTTTTGTCCCGAAGCATAAGCCGTTCAGGTACTACTACATTTACCGGAACAGCCTGCTCCTGTACAGACGCCCTTACGCACCCGTCAAATGGATCATCAATGACATTGTGCGACTGGTTTTCATTGCCTGCTTTTTTCCTCTCTTTTCTGACTCGAGACTCGATCGATTCAAGATGATTGCACGTGGTGTCTATCATGGCGTCCGCGGCGTCCGCGGCGCGACGATTCTTCCGGCGGATGCGGGTACGTCATGAAGCTGATCGCGATTTTGGTCAATTACAATGCCGGCCGATTGCTGGAGAGAGCGGTTTCAGCGGCACTAGCCGCCAATCCCCCAATGTTCGTTTTCGTCGTGGACAATAATTCCAGCGACAACAGCCTTAGCTACATCGAGCCCCTGATTGCAGATGGATCGAGGCTTCAGATCGCCAGGAATGATGAAAATCTGGGATTTGCCCGCGCCAACAATCGTATTATCGAAAGTAACCCTGCGGACTTCTATGCGCTGATCAATCCCGACTGCATAGTCATGCCGGACGCAGTCGCAAAGCTGGTTGACGCCATGCAAATGGACGGGTCGGTCGGACTTGCCAGTGGAATGATACGAAACGCTGACGGCAGCATGCAGAAGACCTGTCGCCGTGATTTTCCTACACCGTGGACCGGTTTGGTGCGAAGCCTGGGCCTTGGCAGGCTGTTTGGCGACCGAAAGGCGTTCGGGGACTTCGACCGGGGAAATAGGGAGCAGGATGACACTGGGATGGATTACGTGGAGGCGGTCTCCGGCGCCTTCATGGTGGTGCGTGGAAGTGCGCTGGAAAAGGTAGGCTTGCTGGATGAAGGTTATTTCATGCACTGCGAGGACCTGGACTGGTGTATGCGGTTCTGGCTGGCAGGCTACAAAGTCGCATTCGTGCCGGATGCAGTCGCGATTCATTACAAGGGAGGTAGTGGTCGCGGCCTGCGTGTGAACTGGCACCTGCATAAGGGGATGCTGCGTTTTTACCGGAAATTCTATCGCGGCCGTTACCCATTGCCAGTCACGTGGATGGTATATGCTGGTATCGCCGCGCGCTTTGTTGTCCAGTCGATACTGGTGGTGATGTCTACGGCCTGGAGGCGAATCTCCGGCTTCGGTACCAAGGAACGGGTCTTTGAATGAATCGGTCCTGGTAACCGGCGCCAATGGCGTGATCGGACCGTTCCTGACAGCCGCCTTGGCTAGAAACGACTACCATGTCATGGCACTTACCCGGACCGATCGTCATGGATCGAGCGAGATTCAAGGTGACCTTGAGCAACCAGAGTCGTACAGTCTCCCTGGCGAAGTGCGAGCGGTGGTGCATGCCGCGCCGATATGGCTGCTGAAGGCCAATCTTGCGCAATGGCACGCGGCGGGTCTCGCCCGCCTCATCGTTTTCAGTTCAAGCAGCAGCGCCACAAAGACGCACAGCCCAAGCGGCAGGGAACGTGGTCTGGCGGAAAAGCTGCTGGCCTCGGAACGTCACTGCCGGACGTTTTGCGACCGCCATGATATTGCCTGCACGATCTTCTCTCCGACGTTGATATACGGATACGGGCGTGACCGGAATATCAGCCGGATCGCCGGCTGGATACGGAAGTACGGTTTTTTTCCGATCGCCGGGAAGGGGCGTGGGAAAAGGCAACCCGTACATACGGATGATCTGGTTGCTGCGTGCCTCGCCGTCATGCATGCGAAGTCCACGCATGGAAAATCATATTTTCTTTCCGGAGGCGAAACGCTGTCGTATCGAGAGATGGTCGAACGGATCTTTGTGGGCTTGGGAGTGCGGCCGCATATCATTAGAGTTCCGGTGGCGATGTATCGTATAGTGTTACAGTTTGCGAACCGGTTGCATTTCTCCCGGGAAGTCGATCCCGCCATGGCGGACCGCATGGAACAGGACTTGTGTTTTGATCATTCCAATGCATCAACCGATTTTGGTTATACACCTTCAAGGTTCTTGATCGACCCGGTGCGTGATTTGCCCGGAGCAGGCTAGACGCATTGCCTGGCGTACTCGTCGGACTCGTAATTATTACGGCTTTCTGTATGTCGTTTGGTCTCACCTGGCTGATTAGACGATATGCCCTGCGTTCGCAAATGCTGGACCGGCCCAATGAAAGGAGTCTTCATGAATCTGCGGTGCCGCGGGGCGGCGGGCTGGCGATCGTAGTAATCATGGTTGTCGCTTCGTTGATCTCGCTTCCGTGGTTCCCGGGTGATTGGAAGTTGATCCTTCTTCCCCTGCTGGCGCTCGTCGTGTTGCTGGGGGCGGCCGGTTGGGTGGATGATCGCCGAAGTCTCAGCCCACTGCTTCGGTTGAGCATGCAGCTGATAGCCGTGTTGCAGTTCGTCAGCATTGCGGGACACATCCAGGTCATCGAGTTGGGTACGCTTTACATCCCGCTCGGACCCCTCGCCGGGACGGTATCCGTTCTATGGATACTGTGGCTGGCTAATGGTTACAATTTCATGGATGGCATAGACGGAATAGCCGCCAGCCAGGCTAGCATAGTCGCATGCACCATCGGGATCTGGTTCACCCTTGGCGGCTGGCCAGTGATGGCATTATGGTGTTATGCGATAATGGCGGCCGCCCTGGGTTTCCTGGTTTGGAACTGGGCCCCGGCGCAGATTTTCATGGGCGATGTTGGAAGCGTTACGCTGGGCGCGGTTTTTGGCGCGCTCGCCGTGATCGGGGTTCGAGAAGGGATGCCGTTGGGTGCGTTCCTTATATTAATGAGTGTATTCGTGGCCGATACGACGGTTACATTATTGAAGCGCGCCGTACGCGGTGAGGTTATATGGCAGGCCCACAAGAAACACTATTACCAACGCGCAGTGACCGCAGGCTGGAGCCATGCCCAGGTCACAACGGCGGTTATCGCCCTCACCTTGGTGATGTCCATGCTGGCAACCCTGGAACTGTTACGGGCAGGCCCAGCTTTATGGCGTTACCTGGGTGTTGTGAGCTTACTGGTCTGCGCCGGAATCGCCGTGGTAATGAAGGAAAAAGGCCGAAATGAGTCCTGAAATGAATTCTATCTTGAAGAAACTGGCTGGCCACTTACGCACCGTGCGGTACCGCTGGTGGGTGCTGGCCCACGACCTGGTGATGATCCCGTTGGCGTGGCTGACCGCGTACTGGCTGCGGTACAACCTGAGCGAGATCCCCGAAGAGTTTTTGCGTCAGGCGTGGCTGCTGCTGCCAATTGTTGTATTCGTACAGGGAGTAACCCTGCTGATGTTCGGTGCCCATCGCGGTGTATGGCGTTTCACCTCGATATCTGATCTGGTCCGGTTGCTCAAGGCCATAGTCACGGGCACCGTGCTGGTGGCCCTGGCGATTTTCCTTTACAACAACCTGCAGTATGTACCGCGGTCCGTATTTTTCATGTACGGGCTTCTTCTGACGTCGCTGCTTTGCGGCTCCCGTGTGATTTATCGTCTTGTGAAGGATCAGCACTTCAGCACGAAGATCGAGAAGAAAGCGTTGATAGTGGGCGCGGGGGCCGCGGGGGAGCAGGTGGTCAGGGACCTGCGTCGAAACACCCCGCGGATCTACGACCCCGTCGCATTCGTCGATGACGATCCGAAGAAGATTGATAAGGACATCCACGGAGTGCGCGTTGCGGCTGGCTGTGATGCGATCGCAGAACTCTGCGAACGCTGGAACATCGATCTCATACTGATTGCCGTTCCCAGCGCAACGGACAAACAGATGCAGCGTATCGTCAATAACTGCGAGAAGTCGGGCGTGGAGTACAGGACCCTGCCGACAGTCCACGACGTGGTCAGTGGACACGTCGGCATGAAAGATCTCCGTGAGGTTCGGATCGATGACCTCCTTGGTCGTGATCCGGTCTCCCTCAGCTGGCAACGAATTCGAAGCAGCCTGAAGGACAAGCGGGTGCTGGTAACGGGTTGCGGAGGTTCCATCGGTAGCGAATTATGCCGGCAACTCGCGAAAGTCGGACCCGCCGAACTGATCATGTTTGACCAGAGCGAATACAATCTTTACCTCATTGAACGCGAGATCCGAGAAGCGCATCCGGACCTCGATCTGTCGGTTATCCTCGGTGACATATGCGACCAGGCCGCCGTGACGAAGCTCTTCAAGGATTGCCGGCCCCAGATGGTATTCCATGCCGCAGCATACAAACACGTTCCAATGCTGGAAGGACAACTGAGGGAAGGATTGAAGAATAATGTGATCGGCACCAATACCGTTGCCCGGGCCGCGCACGACTTCGGCTGTGCAACATTTGTGTTGATTTCCACGGACAAGGCGGTCAATCCCAGTAGCCTCATGGGTGCCTGCAAACGTGTAGCAGAGATATTGTGCCAGGCGCTGAATTCACAGTCCTCAACGTCTTTCGTCACGGTAAGGTTCGGCAACGTGCTGGGTTCGACTGGCAGCGTGGTCCCACTGTTTCGCAAACAGATTGCCGCCGGAGGTCCCGTTACGGTCACACATCCCGATGTCACCCGTTATTTCATGACAACCGCCGAGGCCACCCAGTTGATTCTCGAGGCCAGCACTGTCGGAAACGGGGGCGAGATATTCGTTCTTGATATGGGTGACCCCATCAAGGTTGCATTTCTAGCCCAACAGATGATCAAGTTGTCCGGAAAACATCCTGGCGGTGATATCGACATTGTCTACACGGGTCTGCGGCCCGGCGAGAAGTTACATGAAGAACTGTTCTACCCGGAGGAGCGCCTGAGCCAGACGGATCATGACAAGATACTTCTTGCGGCGAACCGCGAGGTGGAGTGGAAGGTGGTGGTCCCCATCGTGGAACGCATGAAGTTTGCGGTCGATGAATTCGACGAAGTTGCGCTGGCCAATCTGTTGCAACATCTGGTGCCTGAGCTTCGGGCCGATGTTGCGGGGTTTCAGCCACAGGTGGGTGACATACCGGATGCCGGCATCGGTTGACTGAGCGGCGCATGCTGATACCTGTCATCCTTTCGGGGGGTTCCGGGACGCGGTTATGGCCGTTGTCGCGTAAACTGTATCCAAAACAGTTCCATCGGCTTTACGGTGACCATTCCCTGATTCAACAGACTTGCCTGCGAGCTCAACGGGCGACAGGTGAGGGCGCGTTTATCGTCGTGGCTAACCACGAACACCGTTTCCTGGTGCGGGAGCAACTCGTTGAATGCGGCATTGAGCATGCGGATGTCATACTCGAGCCGTGCCCGCGTAATACCGCCCCTGCGGTGACGCTCGCCGCATTGCGTGCTCAGGCCGCGGACCCGGAGGCAGTGATCGCGGTAATGCCTTCCGACCATATGATTACCGATGATGATGCCTTTTCACTCGCCATCAACTCCGCCAGACATTGGGCGGAGCAGGGATATCTGGTGACGTTCGGAGTGACGCCGACAGGGCCCGAACCAGGGTATGGATATATCGAGCGCGGCGCGGACCTGGAGGGCGATGGCTCGGTATACTCGGTATCACGTTTCGTAGAGAAACCCGGCACAGGGCGTGCGGCCAAGATGCTGATGTCGGGAAATTTTTACTGGAACAGCGGTATTTTTGTGTTCAAGGCTGCGGTTTATCTGACGGAACTGATGAGCTTGTGCCCGGATGTCTATGCCGCGTGTCAGAGTGCGATGAAAACCGCGGATCGTAACCACGGGTTCCTGGTTATTCAGCAAGAGTCATTCGCGGCTGCGCCAAGCGAGTCAGTGGACTATGGAATCATGGAGCGAACTGAGAAGGCGGTGGTTCTCCCCTACAGCAGTGGCTGGAGCGATATCGGGTCCTGGACAGGACTGGCGGACACCGCGATCCCTGGCGACAATGACAACGTCGCGGTAGGAGATGTGCAGCTCGAAGATACTCAAAACAGCTATGTTTATGCGGGAAGTCGCCTGGTGACCGTTATCGGGGTCAAGGACATGGTCATCGTAGAGACCGGCGATGCGGTGCTGGTCACCAGTCGGGGCCGAGATCAGGATGTGAAAATGATGGTGGACCGCCTGGCCGGGGAACAACGACCGGAAGTGGAGCAGCATAGGCGAGTCCACAGGCCATGGGGATCTTTCGAGTCGCTGGACTGCGGGGATCAGTTCCAGGTGAAGCGCCTGATAATCAAACCTGGGGCGTCAATTTCACTTCAATTGCATAATCATCGTTCCGAGCACTGGGTGGTTGTAAAAGGAAAAGCCACGGTTACGAGGGGCGACGATAATTTTGTCCTTGCCGCAAATGAGTCGACGTACATCCCGGCCAACACAGTACATAAACTGCAGAACACGAGTGAGACTGAAGTAGAAATCATCGAGGTCCAGACCGGTGACTATCTGGGTGAAGACGATATAGTGCGATTCGGTGACCAGTATGGACGAGACTGATACCTGCGACACCGCGGAGGATCTTGTTCGTATCAGGCGCTGCGCGGATCTCATTTATACGAACGAGGAAGTCGAGGCCGCGTATGATCGTTTGGCGTCCGACATCAACAATGAACTTGCCGAGCGGGACCCGCTGGTTTGCTGTGTTCTGCTGGGTGGTATTGTGCCTACGGGGCACCTGCTCACCCGATTTACGTTCCTCTGCGAAGTTGGTTATCTCCACGCTACTCGATACCGGGGCGCAACGTCCGGGGGCGATCTGCACTGGTTGGCAAAACCGTTCGGGGATCTGGAGGGTCGCACGGTGCTGGTGATCGACGACATCCTCGATGAAGGTAATACCCTGGCGGCGATCGAGGGCATGCTCCGCAATGCGGGGGCGACCGTGGTCTACAAGGCGGTACTGACGAGAAAGCGTCGTCGCCGGCCGCCGGTTACCGACGCGCATTTCGTCGGGCTGGAGGTGCCGGACCGTTACGTCTTCGGCTGCGGTATGGATTATCATGGCTACTGGCGTAACCTGCCGGAGATCCATGCGGTAAATCTCACCTAATGTCACGTATTGCCATCATAGGCGGAACCGGTTTTTCCAGCTTCGAAGGCATTGACTGGAAGTCACGAGTCGATACTTCGACCCCTTACGGTACGACATCGAGTCCAGTGATGAGTGGGGCGCTGCGGGGAATCAATGTCCTGTTCCTGGCCCGGCATGGGGAACATCACACCATCGCGCCGCACCGTATCAATTATCGCGCAAACCTGTGGGCACTGAAGGAGCAGGGCGCCAGGGTCGTGCTGGCGCTCGCGGCCGTGGGAGGTATTCAGGACGAGTACGCGCCCGGAGTCGTCGTACTGCCCGACCAGATTATCGATTACACATATGGTCGCGAGCATTGTTTCGCGGAGACCGGAGATGAGGTGGTGCATGTAGAATTCACTCGGCCCTACTGTGAAGAATTGCGCTCGGTGTTGAACGGAGTCGCCGAAGCGGTCGGTGTTCCGCTGATCAATGGCGGGGTCTATGCGGCCACACAGGGGCCACGGCTGGAGTCCGCCGCTGAAGTGAACAGAATGGAAGGTGACGGCGCCAATATAATCGGGATGACGGGAATGCCGGAAGCGGCCTTGGCGCGCGAACTGGGGCTGTGCTACGCGAGTCTTGCGATCGTCGTAAACTTCGCAGCCGGGCGGGGTGGGGAGACCATTACCGGCGAGGATATGCAATCGGCCTTCGCAACCGGTGCCGACAACGCCTACCGCATTCTTAATTCGGCGGTCCCGAGGTTGGTGGATCTTGGGTTCTCACTACCGGTGCCGCTCCGTCTGTAACCGGTGAGGCTTGACCCTTCGACTGACCGGGTTCCACCCGGCTCACGCGCACCAGGACGCCGAAATAAGGGTGATCGAAATAGTGGACCTCATTGAGCCTGACGCGTCGCGTTTCTGTGATCCGATATTCGAAATCCACCGGGTTCACCAGCGAACCCGGGTCGCTGGCCATTGCCGTGGGTATGCGCGCAGCAACGTCGACTTCGATGAACAATAGACGTTGTTCGTACATCTTGACGCTACCTGTCACCGGGGCCGGGGGCGGATAAACCATCGCTGTTTCCAAGTTGGCGGTCAGCGCCGGGTTTATCCCCATGGGGACTGGTATGGCGTTAGATCTGTCGCGCATCGGCTGGGTCCATGCGCGGCGGATGAGGACCTCGTAACGCCCACTGCTTTCCAGTTTTGCAAGGACATGAACCATATGGACCAGGTTCGGTTGGTCAATGATGGGCTGGCCGGGTATACCCGGCGAATCCCCCGTATCGGCGGGCATCTCGATTGATGGGATGGCGCCCCCGGGTCCCGGGAACGCAGTCGCGTGCCCCGGTGTTGGTGCCTCCGGCGGCAGGGCGAAGCTTTTTTCCCACAACTCTCCGTCGGAGGAATCCGGCCCGAGATTCTTGAAGATGACCACCTCAACCAAGTATCGGCGCTCGGTATCTGGCGACGCATTCGCGGGCAAGCAAAGCGAAGCGGCGAGCAAATAGAAAAAGCATATGCGTACGTAGTTGCGCATGATCATGAGCTACCGGAGCTTGATGATGAAAGTGACAATATTAGCAATTAAATCAAGTGTGAGACATCTTTAGTGGCGGTGCGGCCGGTGTTGAAGATGGGGGATCCCCTGCTGCTGCGAAAGGCCGAGCCGGTATCGGCGTTCGATACCGACGATCTACGCTCCCTGATCAGCGACATGTTCGATACTATGGAAGCGGCCAATGGTGCCGGACTCGCCGCTCCACAGATTGGCGTATCGTCGCGGGTTGTGATTTTCGGACTCGACGCCAATCCACGTTACCCGGATGCGGAGCCCGTCCCCACCACGGTGTTGATCAATCCTCGAATTCAGGTGCTGGGAGACGAGATCGAAGACGGGTGGGAAGGTTGTTTGAGCGTACCGGGTCTGCGTGGTCTGGTGCCGCGCGCCAGTCACATCCGCTATCAAGGATTCGACCCGACCGGTCGGCGGATCGACAGAGAGGTTGCTGGTTTCCACGCGCGCGTGGTGCAGCATGAATGCGATCACCTGGACGGAATTCTGTATCCCATGCGCATCCGCGACATGCGTCAGTTCGGCTTTGAGAACGTGCTGTTTCCGGAGTTTGCGCCGGAACCGGAGAGGTCTGAAAGTAGCTGACGAAGGACCGTCAAACGGCTCTCTGCGTCCGGCATGTCCTGGCGCAGGAGCAGCGTCTGGGGGCCTTGCATGCGATAGCGTTCGGGTAATAACTCAATGAGTCGGATGACGATCAGCGGGTCAATGTCGGCGCCCTCGGCGAAGAAGATTCGTCCGCCCTTATGGGCCAGGTCGATTCGCTCGATGCCCAGCGGCGCCGCGGCAAGTCGCATTTCGGCCAGGCGAAACAGGGTCCTGGTGGCATCCGGAAGCAGACCGAAGCGGTCAACGGTTTCTGCTTGAATCTCCTGCAGCTCCGCGGTGCTAGCGGCGTTGGTAATCCGCTTGTACATCACCAGGCGCTGGTGGACGTCGGGAAGATAGGATTCCGGTAACAGGGCAGGTACATGCAGATCTATCTCCGCCCTGGGTCGCGAAGTTTCGGTTGTGGCGCCCCCTTCCCGCTGCGCCTTGATGCTGGCGATGGCCCGGTTCAGAAAATCCGTGTACATGGTGAAGCCGATTTCGTCAATCATACCGCTCTGGGCCTCGCCCAGCAGTTCACCCGCACCGCGAATCTCTAGGTCATGGGAGGCCAACGCGAATCCTGCACCGAGGTCCTCGAGAGACTCGATAGCCTGCAGACGTTTGAGGGCATCTCCCGCCAGGGCTCCGCGCGGCGGCACGAGCAGATATGCGTACGCCTGGTGATGGGAACGGCCCACCCGGCCTCGCAGTTGGTGTAACTGGGCAAGACCGAAACGGTCGGCGCGATTGATGATGATGGTATTCGCGGTCGGAACGTCAATGCCGCTCTCGATGATGGTTGTGCACAGGAGCAGCGAAAAACGCTGGTGGTAGAAATCTCTCATAATCGCTTCCAGTTGCCGCTCCGGCATTTGCCCGTGAGCGGTATGGATTTCGATCTCCGGCAGCAACGCCTGGAGTTCCGAGTGCAGCTTGTCAATGGTGCGTACTTCGTTGTGGAGATAGTAGATCTGTCCGCCGCGGCGAGTCTCCCTCAGGCAGGCCTCTCGAATGACCGCTGGGTTCCGCTCACGGATGAAGGTTTTGATTGAAAGGCGAGCCCGCGGTGGTGTCGCGATGATCGAAATGTCCCGCAGCCCGGACAGTGCACCATTAAGGGTGCGCGGGATTGGGGTGGCGGTCAACGTCAGTATGTCAACCTGACTTCGCAGCCGCTTAAGGCGTTCTTTTTGTCTCACGCCGAAACGATGTTCCTCGTCGATAATCAGCAGACCGAGATGCCTGAACTTAACATCCGATTGCAGCAGCCGATGGGTACCGATGATGATATCGACCTTTCCCGACGACAGGCCGGACAGCGCGTTTTCGATCTGCGTGGACGTACGAAACCGTGACAACAACTCGACTGTAACGGGGAAATCTGCGAAACGGTCACGAAAGGTTTCAAAGTGCTGCTGCGCCAGTAGGGTGGTAGGCACCAATATGACAACCTGCGCGCCGCCATTTACGGCAAGGAACGCCGCGCGCAAGGCGATCTCTGTCTTACCGAACCCGACATCGCCACACACCAGACGATCCATGGGCTTGTCGGACGCCATATCGGTCAGAACATCGTGGATTACCTGGTCCTGGTCTGGGGTCTCCTCGAACGGAAAGTCTGCGGCAAAGGCCGCAAAAGTCTCGTCGGGGGCCGGAAACGAATGTCCCGAACGCGCACCGCGCAAGGCCTGTATCTCGAGCAGCTCGGTGGCCACGTCGTAAGCCTTATCCTTGGCGCGCTGTTTGGCCCTCAGCCACTGCTCGCTTCCCAGCTTGTGAAGCGGAGCCGCTTCAGGATGGGCGCCCACGTAACGGCTGACCATGTCCAGTGACAGTACTGGGATGTAGAGCTTGTCGCCGTCCTGGTACTCTATGGTGAGAAACTCGCCTTCGCTATCGTCAACCGACAGGATTTTGAGACCGCGATAACGGCCGACCCCATGGTCTTCATGTACGATCGGGTCTCCCACGTTCAGTTCGGCCAGTGACTTGATGATTGCTTCCGGGTCACGACCGGCCGCACTGCGGCGCCGACGCTGGAACACGCGCTCGCCGTAGAGCTGGCTTTCAGTGATTACCGTTAGGTCGGGAGTTTCTATGCGCATTCCCTGCTCGAGTTCCGCCACGCAAAGTCCCAGGCGTTCACTGCCGGACTCGAACGAGGACCAGGAAGTCAAGATGTTCGCGCTGATGCCGTGTTCGCGAAGTACGCCCTGCAGTACCTCCCGATGACCGGTCGTTTCCGCCACCAGGAGGGTGCGCCCAGGATTTTGACGTATGAATCCGATCAGCGATTCGTAAGGCGATTCGGCCTTGGTATTTACCGCGAGATCCGGCAACGATCGGGAATTGAAGGTAGCGACACCGATTTTCCCGACCTCGGCGCTGGCCAGGGCGGATACCTGCACGCGCGGGAACCTTTCCAGATTGGCGATGGCCTGCTTGGGGTCAAGGTAGAGGGCATCAGGGGGTAGAACCGGGTTGTCACTATTGGCGCCTGCCAGTTCGAACCGATCCCGAGTCTCGGCGAACACCCGATCCATCGCTTCGCCGCAACCATCGTCGAGAATGAAGAGGGTCTTGGGTGGCAGATAATCAAAAAATGTCTCGGTATGCTCGAAGAAAAGGGGCAAGTAGAATTCAATGCCTGCCGGTGTCACGCCGGCACTTACGTTGCGATAAACGGACGATTTCTGAGGATCTCCTTCGAATCGAGAACGAAACGACTGCCGGAAATGACGGATACCCGGTTCATCCGTGGGGAACTCCCGGGCTGGCAGCAACTGCAGTCGCTCAACCTTGTCCACCGAACGCTGCGACTCGGGATCGAAGTAACGGATCGATTCGATTTCATCGCCGAATAGATCTAGACGAATTGGTGTCTTCTGGCCCATCGGAAAGATGTCAATCAAGCCGCCGCGCACGCTGTACTCGCCGGGAGTGAGCACCTGACTCACCGCCTGGTACCCTACGGACTGCAACCGGTCGCGCAGCCGGGCGATGTCCAGGCTGTCCCCGATCGACAGGGTGAAACTGCGACCCTCTACGAATTCCGCGGGAACAAGCCGCTGCATCAGGCTGCCGACCGGTACGATTACGATACCGGCATGCAGCCGGGGCAGGCGGTGCAGTGTGAGCAGCCGCTGCGATATGATGTCCTGGTGCGGCGAAAAATTGTCATAAGGCAGGCATTCCCAGTCCGGAAAAGGGAATAGAGGGACCTGCGCGGTATTACCATAGAACCTAACCTGGGACTCGAGACGCTGAACCCCGCGCGCATCGGCCGCTACCGCCACCACCAGCCCGGCGGTTTCCGCGGCCCTGGCAATGGCCAGGCCCAGACTGCTGCCGTAAAGCCTTTGCCACAGCACGTAACGGGTGTTGCCGGCGGGCAGCGGCGGGGTCAGGGGCGTTGTACGATGTGGGGCGATGGATGCCACTGCGTATCGGCGGTTACAACCGGGGCGCGCATTGTAACCGCCTGCGTGCGAGGCGCAACCCCCGTCCGGCGGTCGTCAGCGCAGGGTGCGCTTCAACAGCACGTAGACGGCACCCGTGCCCCCATCTACGGGTCGTGCCGACGCGAAAGCGAGGACTTCGTCGCGCTGGCTGAGCCAGCGGTATATCTTGGCCTTCAGGACCGGTTTCTTCCCCGGGGAGCGCAATCCCTTGCCATGAATTATCCGAACGCAGGTCTGGTTCAAGCGCCGCGACTCCGGCAGAAAGCGCGCCAGTGCCTCGCGGGCGGCTCCAGCGGTATGTCCATGCAAGTCCAGCTCGGCGGTTACGGCGAATTCACCGCGACGCAGTCGCCGCAGAGTGGAGCGGCGCAGTCCCGGGCGCGCGTACACAAGCTCGTCGCCGGTCTCGATAGTATCCGGGTCCACGGCATCCGTAAGCAACATGTCGATCACTTCCGCCGCATCTCGCTGCGTCTGATGCGGGACCGGCCGCGGACGCGGTCGATTTACCGCCACCTTGTCCTGAGGCACCGGGCGGACTCCCTCCATCTCGGCGCGAAAGAGATCCAGGTCGTCGTCGTTCACCTTTTCAACCGGCCTCTATGGTGTCGAGATAACGTTCCGCGTCCAGAGCCGCCATGCAACCGCTTCCCGCTGAGGTGATTGCTTGCCGGTAAACGTGATCCATGACGTCACCGGCAGCAAAGACGCCCGCAATGCTGGTTGCGGTTGCGTTACCGTCGGTGCCGCTTTGAACCTTTATGTACCCATTATTCATGTCGAGCTGGTCCTGGAACAGCCCTGTGTTCGGCGTATGCCCAATGGCAATGAATACCCCCATTACCGGCAGGTCTTTTGACTTGCCCGACAATTTGTCGGTAATTCTTATTCCCGTGACGCCGTTATCGTCGCCAAGTACCTCATCCAGTACATGATTCCATTCCATAATCACATTGCCACCGTCTCCGGTTCTTCCCATCAGCTTGTCGACAAGCATGGCTTCTGCGCGGAGCTTGTCACGGCGATGAACAACTGTGACGCTGGATGCGATGTTGGACAGATAAATCGCTTCCTCCACCGCGGTATTGCCTCCGCCGATAACGGCCACGGCCTGGTTCCTGTAGAAAAAGCCATCACAAGTCGCACAGGCCGATACCCCCTTGCCCTTGAAGGCCTCCTCGGAAGGCAGGCCCAGATACTTTGCCGATGCCCCGGTGGCGATGATCAGCGCGTCGCAGGTGTAAGTGCCACTGTCGCCGATCAGCCGGAACGGGCGCTGGCCGAGTTCGGCGGTGTGGATATGGTCGAATACGATCCCGGTGTTGAAGCGTTCTGCGTGTTTAAGCATCCTGTCCATCAAGGCCGGGCCTTGCAGGCCCTCCGCATCACCGGGCCAGTTGTCCACGTCGGTGGTGGTTGTCAGTTGCCCGCCTTGTTCGATCCCCGTAATCAGCACAGGGTCCAGGTTAGCGCGCGCCGCATAGACCGCGGCCGTGTAACCGGCCGGTCCGGAGCCGAGGATCAGTACCCTGCAGTGCTTGATTTCGCTCATATACGTCTACCAGGCTGGGCCACCGCGGGTTGACCGAGGTGGGACACGACAAAATACACTGATGAACCGATTATATTACTTCAACGGCTTCGACTGGGGCAAAAGCCGCTATATTCAACGAGTTTGGGCATGCCCAAGTCCCGGCGAATTCGTTAAACTGAACAATTGATGTTCCAGCACAGTCACAGATGAAGCAGGCGCGACGCAGTAAATCGGACAGCACTGAATTACCCGGAAAGACGATGCGTTTGGCGCGCGAAACCGCCTTCCTGGTGAGCGTGGCTGTTGCCCTGTATTTGTTCCTGTCCCTGACTACCTATTCACCCCTGGATCCGGGCTGGTCGAACTCGGGGGCGGCCACAAGCGTGAGAAATCTAGGCGGGCGTTTCGGCGCCTGGGTCGCGGACCTGATGCTGGTGGGCTTCGGGTACGTAGCCTATCTGTTTCCGATCATGGTAACAGTATTGGGATGGCGTATCTTTCGCCAGCATCAGTCCGGCGCCTATCCCAGCATGCCGCGCAGGGTGGTCACCATCGCAGGCTTCGCGCTTACCATCGTGGGGGCGTGCGGCTTGGAGAACCTGCACTTTGCGGCGCCGGCGGCTGAACTACCTTTCGCGGCCGGCGGCGTACTGGGTTCTCTCGTCAACGAGGCGCTGGTCGGGATATTCGGCTACGCCGGAACTACCGTGATCCAGCTTACGGTGTTTTTGTCGGGGGTCACGTTCTTTACCGGCCTGTCATGGTTCTGGTTGATGGACCGCATTGGCGAACAGACCTTCCGCCTTTTCGACCGGGTGGCAAAGTGGGTGAGCGGTTACCTGGACCGGGCCGTGGGAGTCAAGTCGAGACGAGCACGCAAGGACAGCGTGAAGGCAATCCGACAGCGATTGAACATCGACAACAAGGCGCCGCCTCGCATAGAGCCTAAGGTGCGCGCGCAGCCGGACAGCGGGCGACTGGAGCGGGAGAAGCAGAAGAATCTGTTCGATACCAAGTCACCCAGATCGACGGTGATTCCCGCGTTGTCCCTGCTGGACCCGCCGGAGGCCCACGATCAGGGGTATTCGCGGGAAGTCCTGGAGGTCATGTCACGCCTGCTGGAGAAAAAACTGGCCGACTTCAACATCGACGTCCAGGTGGTGGAGGTACATCCGGGTCCGGTCATCACCCGCTTCGAGATCGAGCCCGCGCCCGGTATCAAGGCAAGCCAGATTCAGGGCCTGGCGCGGGATCTGGCGCGCGCCTTGTCAACAGTCAGCGTGCGTGTCGTGGACAACATTCCGGGCAAGACGGTGATCGGGCTGGAGGTGCCCAACGAGGTGCGGGAGACCGTGCGGCTGGTGGAAGGCCTTTCGTCGCGGGCCTACGAGGACACCAGTTCTCACCTGGCGCTGATGTTGGGCAAGAACATCAGCGGCGTTCCAGTGATTGCCGATCTTTGCAAAATGCCGCATCTGTTGATCGCCGGCACCACCGGGTCCGGCAAGTCGGTATGCATCAATGCCTTGATTCTCAGTATCGTGTACAAGTCCTCGCCACGAAACGTGCGCATGATCATGGTGGACCCCAAGATGCTCGAGCTATCGGTGTACGACGGCATCCCTCATCTGTTGACGCCGGTAGTGACCGACATGAAAGACGCAGCCAATGCCCTGCGCTGGTGCATTGTCGAGATGGAACGCCGCTATCGCGTCATGGCGGCATTGGGTGTCCGCAATATTGCGGGATTCAACCGCAAGATCAAGACCGCCTCGGATGAGGGTAGGTCCATACCGGATCCGTTGGCGGACCCGGAGACCGGTGAAGAGATCCCTTCGCTGGATGTTTTGCCTTATATCGTCGTAGTAATAGACGAGCTGGCCGATCTGATGATCGTGGTCGGAAAGAAGGTAGAGGAACTGATTACGCGGCTGGCCCAGAAGGGCCGGGCGTCGGGCATTCATCTGATTCTGGCCACCCAGCGGCCGTCCGTAGATGTCATCACCGGTCTTATCAAGGCCAATATCCCCTCCCGAATCGCGTTTCAGGTGTCGTCACGGGTGGACTCGCGTACCGTTCTAGACCAGATCGGCGCCGAGCACTTACTGGGTCATGGCGACATGCTTTACCTTCCGCCGGGAACCAGCGTGCCTGAGCGCATCCATGGTAGCTATGTCTCGGACCAGGAAGTGCATCGTGTGGCCGAGGCGCTGAAGAAGTCCGGCACGCCCGAGTACGAACATGAGGTGCTGTCCGGCCCCCAGGACGGCGGTGGAATGCCGCTGCCGGGTGTGGATTCGAGTTCGCAGATAGATGCCGAGGATGATCCCCTCTACGATCAGGCGCTGCGAATCGTGACTGAAACCCGGCGAGCATCGGTATCCTCCGTGCAGCGGCAGTTGCGGGTGGGCTACAATCGCGCGGCACGGATGATTGAGGCAATGGAGGAGGCCGGGGTGGTCGGGCCGTTGCAGTCGAATGGAAAGCGGGAGGTCCTCGCACCGGCTCCGCCACAGGACTAAACGACCGTGGATGACCCGAAAAGAACAATGATCAACCGATTGATGCAGTTGGGATTATGGTGCGGTTCGCTGGCGTTGATCGTCTCGTCGACGCTAGCGCCCTCCGCCGCGGCCGCGACGTCGGCGACAGAGTACCTCGATCGTTTTTACAACGAAGTGCAGACCTTCGCCGCCCGTTTTCAACAAGTAGTCCTGGATGAAGAATTGAATCCCATCGAGGAAAGCAGCGGCTCCATGCAGATAAAGCGTCCGGGGCGCTTTCGATGGGACTATGAACCGCCCAACGAACAGGTGATAGTCGGCGACGGGTCCAGGATATGGATCTACGATCTGGAACTCGAGCAGATCACCGTCAGGCCAATGGGCAAGGCCCTGGGGGAAACGCCCGCCGGTCTGCTGGCCGGGGGCACCGACGTCCGGGATGGATTCGAACTGCAGGATCTGGGAGAGATGGGGTCGCTGGTATGGCTGCGCATGGTTCCGAAGAAGTCCGAAGGCGGGTTCGAAGACATGCGGATCGGTTTTCAAGACGGCCAAATCCGCGTATTGGAACTTGTGGACGGCCTGGGTCAGACCACCCGGATAACACTGACTGAGGCCGCTGAAAACCCGAGGCTCCCGGACTCGCAGTTTCAGTTCCAACCACCCCCAGGGGTCGATGTCATTGACGAGAGCCTCGAATAGAGGTCCGGCAACGCAGCATGGTGGCAATCAAGCATCTGGCAGCGATTGCGGTCGCGGGTGCAGCGGGCGCGGTGCTCCGTTACACGGTTTCGAACGCGGTCTACCGATTGTTCGGACAGGATTTTCCCTACGGCACCCTAGCGGTGAATGTACTGGGTTCGCTACTGATTGGTTACGGGTTCGTGGTCCTCATTGAAAGGTCCCTGCTGGGAGACACCTGGCGGTTGGCTATCCTGGTGGGATTACTGGGCAGTTTCACCACGTTCTCGACGTTCTCGCTGGAGACCCTCAGTTTGTTTACCCAGGGTGCCGCCCTGAGAGCATCCGTCAACGTCGTGGCCAGCGTCGTGCTGTGCCTGGCGGCCTGCTGGGCCGGGATTGTGCTGGGGCGGCAGTAATGAAGACCCGGGAAGTCACAATAGTTCGCATCTATCTCACCGAGGGTGAGGGAGTTTTGAACAAGCTGTTAGCGAAGTTACACGATCAGGAGAAAGTAGCGGGTGTCACGGTCACGCGAGGCATTTGCGGGTTCGGCCGCTCCGGTATCGTGCATTCGTCCCACTTGCTCGACATCGCCACTGATCTCCCACTGGTGGTGGAATTTTTTGATGTGCCGGAAAAGGTGCAAGAGATCCTGCCCCATCTCGGCGAATTGGTGGAGCCCGGGCATCTCGTATTCTGGCGTGCGGAAATGAGCCGCGAGTATTGAAACCGATGTTGGATCCGCAACTTATTCGCAAAGAACCGGACCAAGTTGCCGAGCGCCTGCGGGCGCGTGGTTTCGAGTTAGGCGTTGCGGATTACAAAGCGCTGGAAGCGAAGCGGAAGGAACTGCAGACCCTGGCTCAGTCACTGCAGACGGAGCGTAATTCGAAATCCCGGAACATAGGCCGGGTCAAGGCGCGAGGTGAGGATGTGGCTCCCCTGATAGCCGAGGTTGGGGATCTCGGTGATCGACTGAAACATGTCCAGGCGGACCTCGAATCTGTGCGCAACGAGCTGGACACGCTGTTGTTCGCTATACCGAACGTTCTGCACCCCAGTGTGCCGTCGGGAGACGACGAATCCGACAACCAGGAGATCCGGCGCTGGGGGGAACAGCCGGAATTTGGGTTCGTACCTCGTGATCATGTAGACATCGGTGCGATGTTACGCGGCCTGGATTTCGATATGGCGGCGAAGTTGACGGGCTCCAGATTCGTAGTCATGCAGGGCCAAGTGGCCAGGCTGCATCGGGCGCTCATTCAGTTCATGCTCGATCTGCATGTCCGAGAGCATGGTTATCTGGAGACCTACGTACCTTACATGGTGAACCGCGACAGTCTTTTCGGTACCGGTCAGCTGCCCAAGTTCGAGTCGGACCAGTTTGCCACTGCCGGTGACGAAGACTATTTTCTCATACCGACTGCCGAGGTCCCGGTCACCAATATCGTTCGCGATGTGATCCTGGATGCCGGAGATCTGCCAGTCAAGCGCGTGTGTCACACCCCGTGTTTCAGGCGAGAGGCAGGGAGCTACGGCAAGGACACGCGCGGGATGATCCGCCAGCACCAGTTCGAGAAGGTCGAGCTGGTGCAGGTGGTACGGCCGGAGCAATCGTACGATGCGCTGGAGGAGCTCACGGGCCACGCCGAAACGGTGCTGAAACGGCTTGAACTGCCGTATCGGACGGTAGCGCTCTGTGCCGGCGACATCGGCTTTTCCGCGGCAAAGACCTATGATCTGGAGGTCTGGCTGCCGGGACAGAACCGTTATCGCGAGATTTCATCATGCAGTAATTTCGAGTCGTTTCAGGCTCGCCGGATGCAGGCGAGGTGGCGGAACCCCGACACGGGTGACAACGAGCCGGTGCACACCCTGAACGGGTCGGGGTTGGCGGTCGGTCGGACCCTGGTCGCGGTGCTCGAGAATTACCAGCAGGAAGACGGCAGCGTCCGGATTCCACCGGCGCTGTCGCCGTACATGGACGGGCAGAGTCTTCTCGGTGCTTGACGGCCCTGGGGAGCATCCTTGAAGAGGGCCCAACAAAGGAAGTAAAGCCCACCGATAACATGACCTATAATTTACATAAGCTTCTCAGAAAAAGCCCGCAACATATTGATGCAGCACGACTATCGTTCGCCGCAGGGCGGTAGCGTTGCTCGGCGGGCTTGGTGCCCACGGTGAATTCACCAGGACAAACCACGACACGAGGTGCGCGTGGCCAGGGGGATTGCGGTAACATCACGCGGCCGCCATGGGGGACATTGCAATGGCGCATGGTCGGGGACCGGGCACTCCCAGATCGATGGACCTGTATGCGGCTGTGGAGCCGCTGATTTACCAGAGCTAGTTCAATGCACAAAAGAACAATAAATACATTCGTCTTCTTCTGGGTGTTGCTGGCGTGCGTACCGGGGGCGGCAGTCCATGCCGAGTTCGGCGATGACAGGCATGTCCAGGAAACCGGCGAAATCACGCTGGACGTCGATCGCAGGGCGTTTGAGGAATTCAAACGTTTCTACGAGCTCGGATTCCCCCCGGCCACGGTGATGATGTATGCAGTGTCGCAGGGGATGTCCATTGCGGATGCGGTCTATATTGCCGTCAAATCCGACGTTGATCGGGCCCGTGAATTTCACGATACCGCCGTCAGCCTGCTTCCGTCCCTGCCGGGGTGGGCGTGTCAGGCCGGTTCCGTCCAGGGCCGTTACCTGCAGGAGCTGAGGCTGGATGAACTCGGCAGCGAACCCTCGATTGCCGCGGTGGCGACGGCATACTTCGAGCAGGACCGGCGGCTGGCGCCGTTTCCTGACTGGCAGCGCGGGCAGCATCACCTGATGGCATCGACCGCTGAGCTCGTCCGGCTGACGGACGCGAATAAGTACTGGTATGCGGTGCGCGGGATGGAGGGTTCTGAAGCTGCGTCTACGCAGGGGGTCATACCGGTGTCCCTGTACAAGCACGATCGTTCGATCCTGGTGGACCCCGCCGCCAGGGACATGATCCAGAACGCCAGGCGGTCGGGCCTGGACCGTTTGCCGGTGGTTATCGTCTACAACCGCGACAATGAGCGGTACATAAGCGACTACCAGCCGGGTGTATCGGTGAAGGCACTCGCCGGCAAATTCTTCGGCGAGAGCATAGAATTGACACCGGTGCCTGAGTGGCACGCAGGCGACTTCCACAAGCTCGCGACCTTGGATGAACTCCGTGAAGTCGTCGAATTTCCGCGCAGGGAAGACATATCCGACCAGCGTTGGCAGGCGATCGTTGAGGAGCTGAAGACTCCAGGCCCGAAGCAACGACCGTTGCTGCTGACCCTCCTGGGCACCGGAGATGGCCGCTTATGGGTGGACGAACCCTACAGGCTGACCGCGGCGGAGGAGCTGGGTCTCCCATCGCTGCCCGTGGTGTTCTTTTATCACAATATTGATCGTCGCCCCTGCGGCGCGGCGGCCGATTGCGAGGACCAGATCTGCGATGCGGCCGAGGCGGCCGGCGCCGATCGCGGTATTTGTGAGTCGGCCGGCGCGGATCAGGGTGCATCCAGTTCACCCCAACATGGAGAAATGTCATCGACCGCACAGCGGCCATCCTGACGTCGGGTTTGCCTGCTGGGATATTGCAAGGCGACGCGTGATCACCGCGTGCCGGCAAGGACCGATGCGCAGCGGCTCCTGTGAATTGCATCGCTGGTGCCTGGGCCTCGTCTTGTTGGCGTCGGCACTGCCGGCGCCGGGCCAGGAGGCGACCTACGGCATCGCACCGGCCGCTTCGACCCAGCGGGCGTTGAGCGATCGGCCAGGGGTGGATCGTGACAGGGCCTGGGGCCTTTACGCTTCGGTTGGCGTATCCTACGTTAAACGCGACAACGTGGGGCGCGTGGGTGAATCAGGCGAGGCCGACACGGCACTGGTGATCACCCCGACGATCACCTACAGGACCAACATCGGTCGTCACTCGGCGCAGTTCATCGCCGGCAGCACCATTGCCCGTTACGACGAGTTCGAGAACGAGGACTTCGACAACTATACCGTCGACGGAGCGCTGCAACTCGACCTGACACGGAAACTGGATGCAGACCTCTATGCCGGATATGCGGAAGGCAGTGAGGAGCGCGGCGCTTCCGGTACGCGGGTGATCCAGGACGATCAACGAGACGAGCTGGAGATCGTCAGCTACGGCGGTCGGGTTATCTACGGCCGTCGCACCAATAAGATACAGTTAGCCGTGGGCGCGGGCCAGTCCAGATTGCGCTACCAGAACAACAGTCAGCAGATCCGTGACCGTAACGATGACTACGCTGATGCAACGGCATATTATAACGTCGGTCCACGGACTTCGCTGTTTACCGGTGTGCTGTACCGTGAGCTCGACTATTTTGAACCATCGGTTGATCTGGACAGCGACGAGACCGAGTACTACGTAGGCGCGTCATGGGAAGCCACTGCGCGCACCCTGGGCACGGTGCGTTTCGGCAGGCTGAAGAAGGGATTTTCCAACCCGGATAATGGTGACTTTGATGGGGACACCTACGCGGCACGTATTCGTTGGCGAGCGCGACCGCGAACAGGTGTCACAGTCTACGCCTCGCGGCGGACCGAGGAGACGGTTTCCGTCACGGACAGTTTCTTCGTCAGCGACCTCATCGGTGCGAGCATCGATCATACCTTCACGGGACGCGTGCGAGGCTCGCTGTATTTCAACCATACCGATGACGAGTTCCGCAGCGGTCGCAACGATACCATCAAGGACTATGGCGGTCGCCTCGACTACGCGTTACGGAGCTGGTTATCGGTGGGCCTGCGCTACAGCGAAATCGAGCGCGAATCGAATGATTTGCTGGCCAATTACAAGGACAGGGTCTACGGTATAACCCTGAGAGCGGATTTCGTAATAGCCGGGCGCAGATAATCAGTCCTCACCGAAACGTCGTAAATATATTGATGAGTCAACGTACAGGCAGACTGACCGCGATGTGGCTCTGTCTGCAGGTTGCTGTCGCTGCCGTTGCGGCACCCCAGCAATACCTGATCGCCCCGGGAGACGTGATCTCGGTGACCGTGTTCGACGAACCGGAACTCAGCGTGGCCGATATCCGTGTGCCCAGCAGCGGCGTGATCGCCTATCCCTTGCTCGGCCGGGTCGAGGTCAAGGACCATACCGAGAGTTCACTTGAGAAGCATGTTACGGCCCTGCTGCTGGACGGTTACCTGAAGAAGCCCAAGGTGTCCGTCACGATTACACGCTACCGGCCGTTCTTCGTCAGCGGCGACGTGGACCAACCGGGGCAGCATGCCTATGCGGAAGCCATGAATCTAGAGAAGGCGTTGGCCCTGGCCGGCGGGCCGCGGGCGCTGGACGAGAGCGTAGAGGTACGGGTCTCAAGAGACGGCGAAGAGGCCTTGCGGGTCCATGACCCCGGTTACAGCGTGCTGCCGGGGGACGTGATCAGCGTCAAGCGTTACCGGAAATCCGTTGAGACGCCAGAGGAAACCAAGCAGTACATTTATCTCTACGGCGAAGTGAGAAGTCCCGGCAGCTACGACTACCGACAGGGGCTGACCGTGGAGCAGGCGGTGGCGCTGGCGGGGGGATTTACGGATCGCGCGTCGAAGCGCAAGATCGATGTATCCAGGTATCGCGACGGGCAGGAACCGGAAAAGCTGAAGCGCGTGAAGCTATACTTTGACATAATGCCTGGAGACGTCATCACGGTCGGAGCCAGCCTGTTCTGATCCAGCCGGAACCCAGTCAGCGAGCGCTCAATTGGCGACACCGAGATTAAAGACCATCAACGCGGAGCCCAGTCCCGGCCTAACTGTGCCGCCCTGGGCAGTGGAAGAAGACAGCGGGGTAGGCCTACGCGAATACCTCAGCCTGTTTAAGCGGCATTGGCTGGCTATTGCACTGATAACCCTGCTCGGGGTCGTGTTTGGTGGACTCAAGGCGATGTCTGAATCGCCCGTCTATCAGGCCAGTGTCACGATGCTGGTCGAGCCAGACCTGTCTAGATTGGCCAGTACCGAGGGAATGGCCTGGGCCGGGGCGTGGCGCTTTTACGAAACCCAGTATGAATTACTGCGGAGCCGGGCTCTGGCGGAGCGCGTGGTGGACAAGCTGGGGCTTATTCATCGGCGCGAACAGCTGGAGGCGATCTTAAACTGGACCAGCCCGCTGGACGAGATGTTTGACCGTGCCAAGGCGACGATAACCGGGGCCTCGCCAAAGCCTTTCCCGCCGCCGGACTCGGGGACGCAGACAGTTACGCCCGGGCAGGAACAGCGGCGACGCGACGCGCTGGCCTCCATGGTGCAGGGAGGGGTCGGGGTCGTAGGTGGAGACAAGACCCAACTGGTGCGGGTGTCATTCGATTCCCGTGACCCGGAGCTGGCGGCAGAAGTTGCCAATACCCTGGTGGATGCTTACATCGAACTCGGACTGGAATCCCGGCTGGACCGGGCTAAACGCGTCAGCAGCTGGCTCACCGAGCGTATCGAAGGCCTGCGTCGCAAGGTACTGGAGTCAGAGGAAAAGCTGCACGACTTTCAGTCCCGGACCGGGATGATCGACTTGGACAACATCGAGAAACTCACTGATGCCCGGCTGGATTCGCTGAACCAGCAGCTTGTCAATGCCCAGAAACGCTACGCTGAGCTCGCCAAGCGCTATGGACCGAAACACCCCAAGTTGATAGCGGCGAAATCAGAAGTGGATACCGCACAGCGAAGGCTTGGTTCTGTATCGAGAGATGTTGTCGAAACCCGAGCCCAGGAGTTCGAGCTGAGCAAGCTCGAACGCGAAGTGGCGTCGAACCGGCAGCTCTACGAAGTGTTTCTCAACAAGTTCCGCGAGACTGATCTTTCTGCGGACAATCGTTTAAGCAACGCGCGGGTGGTTGACGGTGCCAGGGTTCCGGGCTCGCCGTTCAAGCCTGACCGATATCGTATCATCATGTTTTATGGCTCCATGGGGCTGCTGGCAGCGCTGCTCCTGGTATTCATCCGGGAGCACCTGGACAATACCTTCAAGAACAACGAACAGATAGAGAATCGCTTGAAGCTGCCGGTTCTCGGTGTCGTGCCTTTGCTCGAGGGAAAACGCCTGTTCGGCAATCGCGGGCGCCGGGCCAAGAACAGTTCCGATGGCACGACCGTGGACGGGCCGGAACGTCATTTCCTGCGCGAGTCGCGATCAGGTTTTGCCGAGGCGATCAATCACATCCGTACCGGAATTTCTTTCTCCAATGTCGACGATCCGCCGCGGATAGTCCTGATCACCTCCGCCGTGCAAGGGGAGGGCAAGACGACACTGGCCACCAACCTGGCAATGTCCTATGCGCAGCTGGACAAGACGTTACTCATCGACGCCGACCTGCGCAAGCCGCGATTGCGCTCCATCACGCCGGTCGCGCGCAGCAACGGTGGGCTGGTAGATTACGTCGCGGGAACCCAGCCCATGCAGGACTGCATTGTGCCGGACCCGGAGTGCTCGAATCTCTATCTGCTACAAAGCGGTACAATCCCGCCGAATCCGCTGGAGTTGCTGTCTTCGAAGAAACTAGCCGGTACCCTGGAGGAACTCAAAGGCAAGTTTTCGCATGTGATCATCGACACCGCCCCGATACTGCCGGTCAGCGATGCGATCGTGCTGGGACATGTCGTTGATGAACTGCTGTTGGTAATTCAGGCTGAGAGAACGACGCACAAAATGGTCCAGGACGCGATGCGGCGCCTTCAAGCGGCCAGCGTATTGCCGCTTGGGGTGGTGCTGACACAGGTGAAGTTCCGCAGGTCTACCTATTATTACGACGGTAAATACCAGTACTACTACGGCGGCTACTACGGTCAGGAATCGGAGGCGAGAAAAGCGTCCTGAGCATTCGCGTCCCGGGAAGCGGGGCGAAATCCGTTCGCGTCTTTTCTCCATTTTGCTTTTCTGCGCAAGTGCCGTCGCTGCTGCGGTTTCCTTTGTGCTCGCGTCAGTGTCTTACCGCGCCGATCAGGTCGACGTTTACCTTCAGCGTACTGCGGCGACGGGCTGGATATATGACGAAGTGGAATGGGCGCGCTCAGAGGAATCCGCGCGATTAGCTGTCGGTCTCGATCCCGCAAACGCTCGGCTGTATGCCCAACTAGGGGAGCTATATGCCTGGAAAGGGCAGGGCCAGCGCCTGTGGCCGAATCTTGCGCGGTCTGCATACGAAGTGAGCGTGGATTACTGGTTCTCGGCGCTAGCGAGGAGCCCGGCCGATGGCCGGATATGGGCACGCGCGGCAAGCATCACTGACCAGTCAGACAGTCCCAGGAGTATTGCCCTGGCGAGCCGAGCCTTGGAACTGGCGCCGTTCGAACCGGACGCCCAGTTCGGGTACTCGCTGGTGCTGGTGCGTCACTGGGACGAACTGGAACCGACCACCAGGGCACGCTTTACCGACGTTGTCGCAATCATGACCGCGAACGCGAACTCGCTGGAGCCGTTCCGGCAGGGTGCGCGCCGTGTGGGACGGGAACGGGAGTGGGGTGCCCTAAAAGAGGCTGCCCAGATCGGTGCCGGAGTCACCCGCTGAGCGCATCCTCGAACAGGACGAGCTTGCCGCTGGCTGTGCTGTTCCCGCTGGTTTGTGTCCTCATCCTGTGGATCCCAGTCCCGTGGGGCAGTAACCGGGTCTGGTCATGGGCCTTGTTGGAGGTGCTGGTATTCTGCCTGCTGGCTTTCTGGGCGGCAGTGCACGTAGTGCGTCCTTTGCCGCTGTCGGATCGTGACAATATCCGATTTTTTCTGCTGACAGGATTGTGGCTTGGTTACCACGCAATCTATCTGTTGCCGTTCCCAAACGGCCTTGTCAGCGCGCTGGCGCCCGCCACCGCCGAGGTCTACCGGGCTGTCGACCTGCTAAACGGGGACAAGGGAATACACTACTATCTCAGTGTGGACAGGCATGCGACGCTGGTGGAGATGCTCAAAGGCGGCGCATACCTGGGGCTGTGCTACCTCGTATATGAAGTTTTAACCAGCAAGAGACGATTGAAGGTATTGCTCTGGCTGTTGCTGACTATGGGTGTCCTGCAGGCCAGCTTCGGGATGTTTGCGTCATTCACCGGCCTACGTCTGGTCCCGGACAGCCTCACCGCAGGCCACTGGGACTTGGTCATCGGGACCTTCGTCAACAGAAACCATTTTTCGGCCCACCTCGCCATGGCCGTCGCAGCCGGAATGGCTCTGCTGCTTCCCCATCTCTCACATGGTCATCGCCCTGCCGGCTGGCGCGGGCTTCTGGTTCGGCAGGCGGCTTGGCTCTCCACGACCCCGGGAATCACGGTACTCATGCTGGTGATCGTATTTGCCGCCCTGTTTGCGAGCGGCTCACGCGGTGCCTTGGCAGCCCTGTTCTCGGCGCTGTGCCTCGCGCTGCTGGTCATCCGCGTTGGACGTGGCCCGGACGCACTTGAACTACGCATTGTGCCGGTGGTGTTGTTGGTTCTCGTCGGCGCCGTGGTATGGATGGGGGCGACGGATTTCATGCAGCGGATCCTGGAGATCGGCGCTGCGCCTGGCGAAAGGCTGCGGGTGTGGGTGGTTACCCATGCCCTGATCCAGGACAACCTGCTCTTGGGAGTCGGGCCCGGTAACTACACGGCGGCTTTCGCCGCCTATAGGGACGGAGCGCTGCGTCCACTTGTTTATGACCATGCCCACAACGATTATCTGGAAATGCTCGCTGAGCAGGGAATCGTCGGATCATTGTTATTGGCGCTGGCAATAGGCTGGTTACTATTTATAATTGTCAGAGGGACGTTGAAGCGGCGAGACAGGGTGTTGCGGGGGGCACTGTTCGGCAGCCTGGTCGCGGTCCTCACCATGCTCATACACGGCCTGGTCGATTTTAATTTCCATATTCCGGCGAATGCCGGCTATTTTTATGTCTGGGCTGGCATCGGACTTGCCGCCAGGCGACTACCCCATGACAGTTGACAAACAGGAAATACAAATGTGAAAGAGCTCAGTAGCAAGAGAATTCTGGTCACCGGTGGCGCCGGTTTCTTAGGTTCCCACCTGTGTGATGTACTGGTCGCGCAAGGCCATGAAGTATTGTGCATCGACAACTACTTTACCGGTACCAAACGGAATGTGTCCCAGCTCGCCGACAGCCCGAATTTCGAACTGATGCGCCACGACGTAACCTTTCCGCTCTACGTGGAAGTGGATCAGATCTACAATCTGGCTTGTCCGGCATCACCAATCCACTACCAGCACGATCCCGTGCAGACTACCAAGACCAGTGTCCATGGTGCGATTAACATGCTGGGGCTGGCCAAACGCCTGAAGGCGAGAATCCTGCAGGCATCCACCAGTGAAGTATACGGCGATCCGGAAGTTCATCCCCAGCGGGAGGCGTATTGGGGAAACGTAAATCCTATCGGGATCAGGGCCTGTTACGATGAGGGCAAGCGCTGCGCGGAAACCCTGTTCTTCGATTACTACCGCCAGCACCAGCTGCCTATAAAGGTACTGCGTATCTTCAACACCTATGGGCCAAGAATGCACCCCAACGATGGGCGCGTGGTATCCAATTTCATAGTACAGGCACTTCAGGGCCAGCCGATAACCGTATATGGCGACGGCAGTCAGACACGCTCGTTCTGCTATGTCGATGATCAGATTTCAGCGATGGTTAAGCTGATGGACAGTGAACCGGAGTTCATCGGCCCGATGAACGCAGGCAATCCCAACGAATTCACCATCCGTCAGTTGGCCGAGCTGGTCATCGAATTAACAGGATCAAAATCGAAAATCGTCTACAAGCCCATGCCGGCCGATGACCCCAAGCAGCGATGTCCAGATATCTCGCTGGCCAAGAAGCAGCTGGACTGGGAGCCCAGGGTCCAGCTCAAGGAAGGACTGCGGCATACGATCGGTTATTTCGACGCCGTGTTGCGCGGCGACCCTTCCGCGCAGGATCGGCGGGAAGAAGCGAAATCTTCGGCGGCGTCATGAAGCGGGTGCTGGTAACCGGAGGGGCGGGGTATGTCGGCAGTCATGCCTGCAAGGCATTGGCCGACGCGGGGTATGAGCCCGTGGTGTTCGATAACCTGGTTTACGGCCATGAGTGGGCGGTGCAATGGGGCCCCTTTGAGCAAGGTGACATCCTCGACACACAAGCGGTGACCCAGGTGCTCGAGCGGTATCGTCCGGATGCGGTGATGCATTTCGCCGCCTACGCTTATGTGGGCGAGTCCGTTACCGATCCGGAAAAGTACTACTCCAATAACGTCGGTGGGACCCTGAGCCTGCTGCGCGCCATGCGGGAGCTCGGCGTGAACCGGTTCATATTTTCCAGTACCTGCGCCACCTACGGTGTGCCCGACCAGGTGCCGATCCCGGTCGAGCATGAGCAGGCACCGATCAACCCCTATGGGCGCTCGAAACTGATGATCGAACAGGTAATGGAAGACTATGCGGCCGCCTACGGCATGGGTGCCTGCGCGCTGCGCTACTTCAATGCCGCTGGGGCGGACCCCGACGGCTTGATCGGCGAGAGTCACGACCCGGAGACTCACCTCATCCCTAACGTCCTGCGGGCCGCGACCGGAGACCTCGAGTACCTGTCGATCTATGGTGACGACTACGATACGACCGATGGGACCTGCGTGCGCGACTACATACACGTGACGGACCTGGCAGATGCTCACGTACTGGCGATGCAGCACCTGGCATCACGGGAAGGAGAGTTCGCCGCGTTCAATCTGGGTACCGAGTCAGGGCACTCCGTGAAGGCGATCGTCGATGCGGCCAGACGGGTGACCGGCCGCGATATACCGGTCAGGATCGTACCCCGTCGTGCAGGCGATCCACCGGTGCTGGTCGCCGATGCCACGCTGGCCCGGCAGGTGCTCGGCTGGGCTCCACGGCTTACTGCTATCGACGACATCGTCGGCACCGCCTGGAAGTGGCACCAGCGACCCGTGCCGCAGACCGGGAACGGGAAGCAAAGCCAGAACGCTTGACAAGCTGCCCATGTGCGGCGTAGCCGCGATCTATTCCTATCTCGAAGGTGCGCCGCCTGTCGATATCCGGGAGCTTGACAGCATAAAGCAGGCCCTGGCGAGAAGGGGCCCGGACGGAAACGGCCTGTGGACGGACCGCACGAGGCGGGTCGGCCTGGCCCATACCAGGCTGGCCGTCATCGACCTGAGTGAGCGGGCGGCACAGCCCATGTCGTCGGCCGACGGCAACGTGACGATAGCATTCAACGGTGAGATCTATAACTACAAACGGCTGCGCGCCAGCCTCGAATCGGAAGGCTGCAGATTCATCAGCCAAAGCGACACCGAGGTGCTGCTGCAGCTCTATCAGAAGCTCGGTGCAGGGATGCTCGGGAAACTGCGCGGCATGTATGCCTTCGCCCTGTGGGATGGGATGCGCCAGCGCCTGTTCTGCGCCCGTGATCCCTATGGCATAAAGCCGCTTTACTACTCCCGGGAAAACGGCCAACTGCGGGTGGCTTCCCAGGTCAAGGCGCTGCGGGCAGGGGGCGCCGTGAGTAACGATATCGATTCGGCAGGCGCCGCCGGATTCGCCCTGTTCGGTCACGTCCCGGAACCCCATACCATGTGGCGGGGAATACGCAGCCTCCCGGCCGGCCATTACATGCTTACAGGTCCGGGCGAGGCGCCACAGGTCACTCGTTATCACTCGATCGCCGAGGTCTGGAAACAGGCCCCTGCGATCGGGGACGACGCAGAGGCCGGTATACGGAACGCGCTGCAGGAATCCGTCAGGGACCACTGCGTCGCGGATGTGCCATTGGGGTTGTTCCTGTCCGCCGGCGTCGATTCCGCGGCGGTGGCGGGGTTGATGCGGGATGCGGGGGCCGGGGACATATCGGCGATTACGCTGGCCTTCGAGGAGTACCGCGGAAGTGATGACGACGAGGCCCCGCTGGCGGCGGCGACCGCGCGGCGCCTGGGGATCAGGCATCATGTGGCTGTCATCGACAGTGCGTGGATTGAAGCCAGGCTGGACGGCTTTCTGGCCGACATGGACCAGCCCAGTATAGATGGCCTCAATACCTGGCTGGTGAGCGGACAGGCGCGCGAGCAGGGCCTCAAAGTCGCCTTGTGCGGCACCGGGGGCGACGAGTTGTTCGGGGGATATCCCTCATTCAGCGATATACCCCGTTGGACCGGGATCGCGGGCATGTTACCCCATGCATTGGGGAAAGCGGCGAGGGCCGCCATGACGGGCTTGATCGGCATAGGCGTGCCGATACCGCCGAAAGCGGCGGCCATGCCGGAACTCGGGCGCAGTCTGCCCACCGCCTACCTCTTGCGCCGGGGGCTGTTTCTTCCCTGGGAACTGGAAGCTATCCTGGGCAGGGAACTGGCCGCCGAGGGCCTGGAACGGCTGCGGCCGATCGACCATATAGGCGAAGTTCTGCAGCCCGATCCGGGCGATGACTTCACGCGTATAGCCACCCTGGAATCGTCTTTATATCTGCGTAATCAACTGCTGCGCGACGCCGACTGGGCGGGAATGAGTAATTCGGTCGAGATCCGCACCCCGCTGGTAGATGCCCGGCTGTTGAAATGTGTGGCGTGGCCGTTGAAGACCCGTGCGGACCTGAGGACCAAGCAGGTATTGGCGGCGGCGCCGGCAGAACCGCTGCCACTTTCAGTTGTTAGCCGGCCCAAAACCGGTTTCACGGTACCGCTCCAACCCTGGCTGGAGAACACACCACAGCTTGCCGCCTGGCGCCGCGTTCCGCTCCTGCGGACGCGCGGTTGTCACTGGGCACGGCGGTGGGCCTACACCATCCTGGACCCGGTTTTGAATCCTGCATGAGGACCGGCCGTTAGCATGCGTGTGCTGGTGTCAACCATTGCACCGATCAGCGGCGGTGTGCCGCGTATGACCGAGTATGTGGTTTCCAGGCTGCAGAATGGGGGCATGGATCCAGTCCTTGCCTACTATCAGCCCTATAGCATATCGCCGTGGTTGTCGGTTCCGGCTCATCGGCTTTTGCAGCGCCGGGTCGGTCGCCAGGTCACGAGCTGGAAGGGTCTCGAGGCGCATGCGCTGGGTGCCTGGATGCCGGAACTTGAGTTCACACATTACCTGCCGCAGCGCCCTATGCCTTAGGCGGACAACCGTTCTGGGCTTGGGTGGCTACTCCCTGGGCGGAAGACCGTGCCGACAGGGTGAGAAGCTTTCCGTGGTACCGGCGCTGGCTGGATGCCGCGGTCAACTCGCACGGAGCCCGTAGGCTGGAGCGAAAGGTTGTCGCGTCGGGGACTATCGTGGCGCTGAGTCAATACACCAAGGAATCGCTGAACAACCGTGTCGATGGCGATCCGGTGCGTTATGTCATGCCGATGGGTATAGACACTGTCCATTTCAGGCCGCGGCCGAGGCAGGATACCGCAGCGAAGGTCGGGTTTATCGGTCGTTACGATGACCCCCGTAAGAACATCGGGCTCCTGATTGACGCAGTGGCGTGGTGCAGGCGTAGAGGACATCCAATAACCGCGGTTCTTGCCGGGGCGGACGAGCGGAACGTGATTGAGAACATGCTCAGAGAGCGCGGTCTGCAGGACGAGGTGGAACTCCATGGTGATGTCGACCACGAGTCGCTGCCAGACCTGCTCTCCGGCCTGTCCGCATTCATAGTGCCTTCGCATCAGGAAGGACTGTGCATAGCAGCCCTGGAGGCCATGGCGTGCGGACTACCCGTAATTTCCACGCGCTGCGGGGGCCCGGAAGAATACATCCGTGACGGCGAAACAGGGTTTCTGGTCGACGCCACCGCGCCTGCCCTCGGGCAACGAATACTCGATATAGTGCTCGACAATAGCTTAAGACAATCACTCGGGACCGGGGCGCGTAGATTAATCGAAGACAGCTACGCAGAGCAAAGGACAGAGGGTATTTTCTGGTCCAGCTTCAACGAAGCATTTCCCATGGCCAAGGCAGCGTGAATCGAATCCTCATTACCGGCGGTGCGGGTTTCATCGGCAGCAACGCGGCTGTGTTCTTTTCGCGAAAGGGCTGGGATGTCATGGTCCTGGATGACCTGTCGCGGAGGGGAAGCAGGGCCAACCTGGCCTGGCTGTCCCAAAAGACGAACTTACGTTTCGAACAGGTGGATGTACGTAATGTGGCGGCGACCGAAAATGTAGTACGTGATTTCAGGCCCGATGTGTTGCTCCATCTGGCAGGGCAGGTAGCAGTTACCACCTCGGTGAAAAACCCGCGTACGGATTTCGAAACCAACGCGCTCGGTACCTTCAACATGCTTGAAGCGGTCAGGGCACATACACCGGAATGTTTCTTCATTAACATATCTACCAACAAGGTGTATGGTGAAATGCCAGGAGTGGTGGTTACCGAGGGCCCCAAGCGCTATGAATACCGGGACATAGAGGGCATTTCCGAAGTACAACCTCTCGCTTTTCACTCTCCTTATGGATGTTCCAAGGGCGTTGCAGATCAGTACACCATTGATTACGCGCGAATCTACGGATTGCGTACGGTTACATTACGCCAGTCCTGCATCTATGGCCCCCGCCAGATGGGCATCGAGGATCAGGGTTGGGTGGCCTGGTTCATAATCGCGGCTCTGCTGGAAAAACCTATAACCATTTATGGCAACGGCAAACAGATCAGGGATGTGCTCCATGTCGATGACCTCGTGCGCTGTTACGAGCAGATGATAGAAATACAGCCTGTTGTAAAGGAGCATGTCTTCAACATAGGCGGCGGGTCCGAAAATACCCTCTCACTGCGGGAGCTCGTCGCACTGCTGGAAGTAAATATGGGTAAGAAGCTGAATCTGGAGTGGTCATCATGGCGATCCGGAGACCAACGGATATTCGTCTCCAACATTGACAGGGCGAAGAGGCTGCTTGATTGGAAACCGCTCATCAGTGCTCCCGAAGGCGTGAGCAGCCTGATCGACTGGGTCTCGCGCAACAAAGACCTGTTCGACTGGATGGTAAGCGAAGGGCCCGCAACCGCGATGCGGTCCCGTTCAGGTAATGCAGTATCAGCGCCGGAGAGTTTTGATGTCTGAGCTTCAGGACTCACTGCAGGAGGAGTATTTCGGTCACGAGCATGTGACCGTCATAGAGCCTGTGAAGGGATGGCGCATGCTCGATTTAAAGGAAATATGGGCCTACCGCGAGCTACTGTGGGTATTGACCATGCGCGACGTAAAGGTGCGTTACAAACAGACAGTGCTCGGAGTTGCCTGGGCGGTGATACAGCCGGTGATGACCATGGTGGTGTTCAGCATCATATTCGGGCGACTCGCCGGACTGCCATCTGACGGTTTTCCTTATCCGGTCTTCGTCTATGCGGCACTGCTGCCCTGGACCTTCTTCGCCAACGCGATATCCCAGTCGGCCAACTCCGTGGTAGGGGCACAGAACCTGGTCAGCAAGGTCTATTTCCCACGGTTACTCATCCCGCTGTCATCAATTGGTGCAGGTCTCGTGGACCTGGCGATCTCCACCTTGATTCTCTTGTGTCTGATGCTCTTCTTCGGAGTCATGCCTACCTGGCAATTGCTCGTCGCTCCCATACTACTGGTCGCTGTGGTGTTTACCGCGCTGGGCGTCGGAACTCTGCTGGCCGCGCTCACCGTTGCCTATCGGGACTTTCGCTACGTGGTCGGTTTCATGGTTCAAATCTGGCTTTACTGTACTCCCGTGGTGTACGCATCCAGTCTGATACCGGAACGCTGGCAATGGCTGCTGTTCCTTAATCCAATGGCCGGCTTAGTCGACGGATTCCGATCTGTATTCCTGGGGCAGGCGTTCAATGTCGAAGCGTTACTGACTTCCTTTATCATCTCCATAGTGATTTTCCTCGTTGGGATTGCCTATTTTGAAACGGTCGAAAGACGTTTCGCAGACATTATCTAATTCGTTAATACGAATGGCGTGGCAATCGTGAGACTCACCTGCAGAACTTGAAAATCCCGTGACCAGGATTGCCATCTCTGCACAGGGCCTCGGAAAGCAGTATGTGATTGGCGGAAAGGATCAGTTATACGGTTCATTTCGCGAAATGCTAGGCGGCCTTTTCACCGCACCGTTTAGACGCTTTCAGACATTGAGTGGAAAGGCACAGGATGATGCACGATTCTGGGCATTGAAGGATATTGACTTTGATATCCAGCAAGGAGAAGTGCTTGGGGTGATCGGGAAGAATGGTGCCGGTAAAAGCACACTTCTCAAGATTCTATCGCGAATTACCTCACCTACCCTAGGTCGTGTCGTCATCCGAGGCCGTGTAGCCAGCCTGCTGGAAGTAGGCACCGGCTTCCATCCGGAACTTACCGGCAGAGAAAATATATTTCTGAACGGGTCTATCCTCGGTATGGCGAAAAAGGACATCGATTGTCGATTCGATGAAATCGTTTCATTTGCCGAGATAGAGAAATTCGTAGACACGCCCGTTAAACGATATTCAAGCGGGATGTACGTGCGGTTAGCCTTTGCCGTCGCTGCTCATCTGGAGCCGGACATCCTCATCGTCGACGAAGTGTTAGCCGTCGGTGACGCCAGCTTTCAAAATAAATGCCTCGGTAAGATGCAGGATGTGATCGGAGAGGGTCGGACGATACTTTTTGTGAGTCACAACATGCAAGCGATACAGGGATTATGCCCCTCGGTATGTTTGCTCGAAAATGGGGAAATTGCCGGCCTAGGACCTTCCAAGGAGGTCGTATCTCAGTACTTATCTCGAAACGCCTCTTGTAAAAATGAAATGTCTTGGAATGAAGACAATTGTCCGGGAAATCAAGAGCTGAAGTTGTTGGGGATTAGAGTTACAAGTGCCACTGGTGTGCCTGGATCATCTTTTCTAACCTCAGATGAAACGTTTGTCGAATTTTCATTCGAGCTTAGAAAGAAAATTTCTGGTCTATGTATCGGCTTCGATCTCGTTGACGAAGGTGGCTGTGTGGTACTACGTTCATATCAAACAGACATGGCGCCAAACGAAACCCCTGCTGTTCGACTTGGATTCAACAGATTCACATGCGTAATACCTGGTGGGTTACTTAACGGCGGCAGATACTTTGTGTCACCTCGGATTGGAGTCCACAATTTCCATTGGATTGTTTATCTGGACTCTATCTTGACCTTTGAATTGGCATTGAACCACGGCATCTCGCCGTACTGGAATTCTCTTTCGCATAAGAGTCGCCCAGGGATTATCGCCCCTCTTTTCGACTGGAAATCAGTCGGATGAGGCTTCAAGTATGTAGTAGACATCTTGAGCCCAGCGACGCCTTAGATTATCTCGATGTATATAGGGTTTGGAGGCGGTTGAAGGCTACCGGATATCGATGTGGCCAGTCTGCAAGAAATCCATCAGCGTAAAATTGCGAATGAGATGCTGTAGATGGAGGTATTTTAATGGGAAAGGGAAAGGGAAAGACATGAGACTGACTCAT
>CAMYNL010000023.1 GCA_947259705.1 uncultured Gammaproteobacteria bacterium
ACCCCGGGGTTACCCCCAACGCACGTCCCGGTAGGGTACCGGTGGCAGAACACCAGATCGTCCTTGATAAATACTCGTGCAACCTCGTGTCGCACGCCAGGAAGAGTCATTCGTCGCCCAAGGGACGACCGGCGGCAGCATACTCATTGCCGCCCTTGGCTAAAGCGAAAAAACTAGTGCCGGCTGCTGCGCTGCATCATGCGGCAACCGGCCAATTACCGCTATTCGAGCACTCGAAAAAACATCAATTCTAACGTCTGTTGCTGAAAGTGTTCCCGTCATATCACCCGGCTTTATGAGCAAGAGAGGGGACAGTCGATGGACTACGCGTCTACCCGAGCATTCAATCTGTGTCGTCTTGCAAAGCCAAGTCCGGCCAGACCCAGGCTCATCAGGAGTAAGGTGGTGGGTTCGGGGACGTTTGCGGTCCCTGGAGTATCCAACGACAAGTCATTAAAAAAGCCCACACGCCACGCACCAGTTCCATCTGGAGAACGGAACACATGCGCCGGAGTAAAGATGGGAAGAATGCTGTCAGGACCGACCGGCGTCGAGCCACCGTAGGGATAGTCTGTCAACCCATTTACGTTGATAAGGAATACACCGTCGATTACTGATGTCCAAGGTATGGATTCCGGTGTGCCGTCGTTATCTGTATCTATATCGTCGCCAGCTGCACCAGTGAATCCAGAAACGAGAAGAAAATTCGCCGGCGTAATAAAGTAGTCATCGCCGGTAACAATCTCAGCAGATGCGTCGGTCTGGTGTGCAAGGAAATGACCGTCGGCTGGAATCGAGAGCGGGTCGAGATCGTATACAAAATTGATTAGCCCAGGATCAAATTCCCCGCTAATGTTTAGCAACGAGAGACCTGCCAGCGATTCGTTAGGTACGCCAGCCAATTCCCAAAAGTTATCCGTATCTATGCCCGGTTGCGAAATACGCACCTCGTTGATCGTTATGGCTTCGCTAACACCGGATGTAAAAATCAGACTAACAAAGAGAGCCCTACGAGCCATTCTTATCAGAATTCTAGGCGTCATTAGTTTCTCCCGTTTAAGATGGACGAAGAAATTTGATTCTATATAGACGATAAGCAAGTATCGTGCCGACTAAACTATCTCTCTACAAATCAGATTCTTATAAAAATGGCGACGAAACGCACAAAGCACCAGCGCCGAGTCTGTAAAAACTCCCGACACTTTCTCAGACTGTTCAGCGCCACAAAAAATGCAGTCAATCTTATGTGATCAAACAGGTTAGGTGAAAACAAGTACGTCGTTCACTCGGGGGTCAAAGGAAAACATAGCCGCTGTGGGTCTGTTTTACACGGATGCACCGGACAGAATTTGTAGATCAAAACTGCAAGGAAAACTGGCAATACAATAAGGGGGCCGATGGTCCGGTACGTAGCGGTAGACCTGTCGGTGTCTAATTCCTAATTCTCGCGGCCTTGGTGCATGAATAATTCGCGCCCCACGAAAAACGGTAATGTGTGCATCATTTATCTGTTTGTTTCCACTTTCCTAGCGATAATAGGCGATATCCAACGTACGCGTTCCACTCACGTACGAGTCAACCCGATTCATGCAACAAGGCCCCAAAGTCCGGCCATGCAGCACCCGCACGGGGACCTCTAGCAACCGCCACGTCGGCAAGTTAATTCCGTACCAATTACCGCGTCAAGGGCTTACAATGGCCTCTCCAATGGTCCCGTGAATCGTTGGCTCATGACTGACACGACGCAGGCCGGTGCCGACGGGCTGGCGACCTCTGCCCGACACCGCCGCAAGCTGCTGATGCAGCTTTACCGCCAGGGACTGCCGACCCAGGGTTTCAATATTGTTGCGGTTGCAATCACCGCCATCGTGCTCTGGCCGGTGGTTCCCCAGCCCCTGCTGCTGGTTTGGGTGGGCTGGATGATGGTGTTGGCCAGCGGTCGGCTCGTGTCCATGCGCTGGTTCCTGGCCCATGGCGAGAATGCGGGCGACCTCGCCCTGTGGGACCGGTTGTTTCACTGGGGCGCACTGCTGGGTGGGCTGTCCTGGGGTGTATTGTCTTTCGCGCTCGAATCGCGCTGGCCAGTGGTCTATCAGGTCTACCTGCTGTCCGCGTTCGTGGCGCTGGCCAGCGCCACGCGGGTTGCCTACATTGCCTCGTTGCGAACCTACGAATTCTTCCTCGCCGGCCTGGTCACGCCGATCATCATCAGCAGTACCCTCAGTCAGCATCCCCGTGCGGGACTGTTTGCGGTGGCCGCTCTGGTACTCGGTGTGTTCATGTATCTGACGGCCCGCACCAGTCACGCCAGTTTCGTCAGTAATCTTTCGCTGCGTGTGGCCAACGAGGAGCTGATTGAGAACCTGTCGCAGATAAACGATGACCTCAGCAACGAGGTGCGCCAGCGACGCAACGCGGAAAGCGAACTGGTGCGCGAACGGGACCTGTTCCTGCAGGGTCCGGTGATCGTTTTCCGCTGGTCCCCCGAGGCGGGGTGGCCGATCGAGTATGTTTCACCCAACGTGGAGCGGTTCGGCCTGAACGCCGACCATCTCATTGCCCGGCGCGCCCACTTTCGCGACCTGATACACCCTGATGACATTGGCGCGCTTATGCAGGCCGATGCGCTGCGCAGGGGAAATAACCAGTTTCAGTTCGTCGAGCAGGACTATCGTCTGGTGTTGCCCGACGGCCAGGTCCGGTGGGTATATGACCGGTCAATTCCAGTCACTGATGAGTTTGGCAATATCACCCATTTTGACGGTTACCTGCTGGACATCACCGATCGCAAGCAGGCGGAACAGTCATTGCGTGAAGAGAAGGAACGGGTGCTGGTGACGCTGGACTCCATTGGCGACGGCGTTATCACCACTGATGTATTGGGGACGGTGACCTACCTGAACCCGGTGGCGGAATTGCTCACCGGCATGGTGCTTGAACAGGCACAAGGGTTACCCCTGCAGAAGGTGTTCCGCGCCTATGAACAGGACAGTGATCGACGAATTGCTGACCCGCTGCCGAAACAGGAGGCCGGAAGGCAAACCGGCCGCGAACTGAAGCACGTGAGCCTGCGGCCCAAGTCGAACCTGGTCTTCGATGTACACTATTTGATTTCCCCCATCAGCGACCAGGACGGTGAGGCAATGGGGTGGGTGCTCGCCCTGCATGACGACACCCAAATGCTGTCCCTGAACCGCGAGCTGGCGTACCGCGCATCCCATGATGCCTTGACCGATACCCTTAACCGCCCGGAGTTCGAAAGGTTCCTCGAGCATGCCGTGGCGACGGCTCGCGAACAGAAGGTCAGCCACGCCCTGCTTTACATCGACCTGGACCAGTTCAAGGTGGTCAATGACACCTGCGGCCACTTGGCGGGGGACGAGCTGCTCAAGCGGATTTCCGCCATCCTGGTGCAGAACATACGCCGATCCGATATGCTGGCCCGGATCGGGGGCGATGAGTTCGGCGTGCTTTTGCACCGTTGCTCCATCGCCCAGGCGTGCAGTATCGCCGAGAAGCTGCGGAGCGCAGCCCAGGACAATCGCTTTGTCTGGGAACGCAAGATATTCGAAATGGGCTTGAGCATCGGTATCGTCGCCATCGACCAGGACAGCGAGAACAATCAGGCGATCATGAGCGCAGCGGATATGGCCTGCTATACCGCCAAGGATCTGGGCCGTAACCGCATCCACGTCTACCAGGCCTCGGACCATGAACTGGCTCTGCGGCAATCGGAGATGCATTGGGTCAGCCGGATCAACCGCGCCCTGCAGGAAGACCGGCTGGTTCTGTACGCTCAGGAGATCCGCCCGGTGACGGACACCGGCGGCGATGGCGGACACTTTGAGATCCTGTTGCGCATGTTCGATGAGTCCGGCCACTTGGTGCCGGCACAATCGTTCATGTCCGCCGCCGAACGTTTCAACCTCATTAGCACCATCGACCGGTGGGTGATCAGGGAAGCGTTCGCCGCCATCGCCGCGGAACAAGGCACCGCGCCCGTCTACGCCGTCAACATCTCGGGTTCATCACTCAGCCAGGCGGATTTTCTGTCCTACATCAAACAACAGATCGACCTGCACCAGGTGTGCGGGGCGCAGATCTGCTTCGAGATCACGGAGACCGCGGCGGTATCGAACTTCACCAATGCCAACCGATTCGTCAGGGATCTCAAGGAGCTGGGATGTCGGTTTGCGCTGGACGATTTCGGCAGCGGGTTGAGTTCTTTCGCATATCTCAAGGACATACCGGTCGATTACCTGAAGATCGACGGCTCTTTCATCCGCAACATCACCAAGGACAGCCTGGATCGCGCCCTGGTCTCGGCGATCAATGATGTCGGGCACGTCATGCTGATTGATACCGTTGCCGAATTCGTGGAGGACAAGCTGACTTTTGAAGAGGTCCGTAAGATCGGTATAGATTACGCACAGGGAAGCTACATCGGTGAACCCACGCCACTGGGGACCCAGCAAGCCAAACTCGAGAACATCCCCGCGCGCGCCCGGGCTCTGCGCGAGGTCAGCTGAGTGGCGCGGAATCCGCCGCCACCGGCTCCAGCACTACGCATAATCCGGGATCGGCATCGGTCAGCCTGACCCGCAGGTCGTGCAGTGATGCTACCGCCTTGACCAGGCTGAGACCCAGGCCGCTGCCGGGCGTGCTGCGGCTGCTGTCGACCCGGTAGAACCGCTGGAATACCTTGTCCTTCTCGCGCTCCGGCACGCCCGGTCCCGAGTCGCAGACAGAAACACCGGCCGCGTAGACGCGGGCGCGTATGAGACCCTCGGGAGGCGTGTATTTCACCGCGTTGTCCAGCAGGTTGGTAAAGGCCTGGAACAGCAGGTCGCGGTCACCCACCAGGGTGAATTCGCTTTCACGAACGAGTTCGACGCGCTGCCGGTTCTCCTCGGCCACCGGTTCATAGAGTTCAACCACATCCGCCAGCACCTGTCCCAGTTCCAGCGGCGCAAACCCGGCGCGACGGGCATCCGCCTCCAGGCGGGCGATCCGCAGCAGCGCGTTGAAGGTCCCCAGCAGGCCATCCGCCTCGGCGAGGGCCTGCTCCACCATCTCACGCCGGGCCTGATCGTCGCCGGGCGGTTGCATGCTCAGCGATTCCAGACGGTTGCGCAGCCTGGCCAGCGGCGTCCTCAGGTCGTGGGCGATGTTGTCGGAGACGCGGCGCACGCCGTCCATCAGGGCCTCGATCTGGTCCAGCATATTATTGAGATTGTCGGACAGCTGATCGAACTCGTCACCGCTGCCGCGGTGCGGGATGCGTTGGTTCAGGTTTCCGCTCATGATCTCGCGGCTCGCGCGATTGATAGTATCCAGCCTGCGGTTCACGCTGCGGCTCATCATGAAACCGCCGAGCAGCGCCAATGCGAAGGTAAAAACACCCCCCAGCACCAGGGTCCGCTTAATCAGCGTTTGGATTGATTGCAGTTCGTACATGTCGCGGCCCACCAGCAGGTGGTAACGCCCGCGCACCAGGAACGCCCGCGCCCGCGCGCTGTGCACCCGGCCGCTGACGTCGTCACCCAGTCTGAAGGTGACCCAGCCGGCGGTATCCGCCGGTACTTGGGGCCAGCGGTTGATGTTACCCAGCAGGGGTCGGTAATTGTTGTCCGTGAGCAGGTACACGGTGGAATCACCCGGCTGCTGCTTGGACAGCCGCTCGCCGACCTGTGCGGTGAGCCCGCGCAGGCCGTCAGTTTCATACCTTTCCGCCAGCCCCGTGATCTCCGCGTCGATGGTGGCATCGACCTGGCGCGACATGTAGGCGGCCGTGGACCAGTAGATGAAGCTGAGCAGCACCAGTGCCGACACACTGAACAGCACCATGTATATAAGCGCCAGACGGAAGGTGGCGCTGCGCAGAAGGGATTTAATACTCGCGAAGGACATAACCCGCGCCGCGAACCGTGTGTAGCAACGGGGTATCGAAGTCCTTGTCAATCTTGCTGCGCAGGCGACTTATGTGGACGTCTATGACGTTGGTTTGCGGATCGAAATGGTAATCCCAGACTTTTTCGAGAAGCATGGTTCTGGTCACGACCTGACCGCTGTGCCGCATCAGGTACTCGAGCAGACGGAACTCGCGGGGCTGCAGATCGATATCGCGGCCGTCCCTGCTCACGGTGCGGCTGAGCAGGTCCATCTCCAGGCCGTCCACCTGCAGCCGGGTCACGGGTGCCTCTATCTCGGCGCGCCGCACGAGCGCTTCCAGCCGGGCCAGCAGCTCGGAGAACGCGAAGGGCTTCACCAGGTAATCGTCACCGCCCGCCTTCAGCCCGTCCACCCTGTCGTCGACCTCCCCCAGCGCACTGAGTATAAGCACCGGCGTGGTCACCGCTGCGCCGCGCAGTCGCTCGATGATGGTCAGCCCATCCAGCTGCGGCAGCATGCGGTCGATCACCAGCACGTCGTAGGGCTCGGCAGCACCGAGTTCCAGTCCCGTCTGGCCGTCGGCCGCGTGGTCCACCGCGTGGCCCGCCTCCTTCAATCCCTTGACGATGTAACCGGCGGTTTCCTGATCGTCCTCGATAATGAGAATGCGCATTGCTTGGCCGTGACCGGGAAGTGAATACTGCGCGGGATTATAGCAACCCTCGCCACGGTCAACGGAGCGGGGCGCTAAACGCCCCGCTCGACCGGCAGCCGGCTCAGGCAACCTTGACCGCCACGAATCGGTCATTACCGTCCCGGGTCACCAGCAGCAGTACGGCGCTCTTCGCCTGCTCCACTGCCCGGTTCACTTCCGTGCGCACATCCTCTGGCGCTTCGACCCGGGTGCCGCCCACCATTTTGATGATGTCGCCGGGGCGCAGGCCCTTGGCGGCGGCCGGGCTGCCCGGCCGCACCTCAACCACCAGTGCTCCGCTGACTTCGGCGCCAACGCCGTACTGGGCGCGCGACTCGGGTGTGAGTGGCGCCAGTGCCAGGCCGAGACGCGCGGGAGCGCGTTCTGGCGCCGGCTCATCGGCGGCCTCTGCCAGTTGGGCGCTTTCCTCGCTCCTGCCCACGGTTACCGTCTTCGTGTGCGCTTTCCCGCCGCGCCAAAGCTTGACCTGCACGTCACTGCCGGCGGCGGTGGCGGCCACCATACGCGGCAATTCCCGCATCTCTTTAACGGTCTGGCCGTCGTACTCCAGTATCACGTCGCCGGGCTGCAGATCCGCTGCGGCGGCAGGGCTGTCACCGACCACGCTGGCTACCAGCGCGCCCTGCTCCGCTTCCAGGTCCAGGCTGGCGGCAATCTCCTCGCTGACACTCTGAATCTGCACGCCCAGCCAGCCGCGTTCCACATTGCCGTTGGTGATCAGCTGATCCACGACCGATTGCGCCATGGAGGCCGGGATTGCGAAACCGATGCCGACATTACCGCCGTTGGGTGAAAAGATTGCCGTGTTGACACCCACCACCCTGCCGTCAGCGCTGAAAAGCGGCCCGCCGGAGTTGCCGCGATTGATGGGTGCGTCGATCTGCAGGAAATCATCCAGCGGCCCGGAGCGGATATCTCGTCCCCGCGCTGAGATGATGCCGGTGGTGGCGGTACCGCCGAGGCCGAAGGGATTGCCGATTGCCACCACCCAGTCGCCGACGCGGGCCCGGTCGGAGTCGCCGAACTCCACGTAGGGCAGCGGCTCGGTGGACTCGATCTTGAGCACCGCCAGATCGGTCTTGCCGTCGAACCCCTTCAAGCTGGCCGCGTATTCCGCACCATCGTTGGTGATGACCGTGATCTCCTCCGCGCCCTTGACCACGTGGTGATTGGTGACCACGTATCCGTCGGGGTCAATGATGAAGCCGGAGCCCTGAGCCTGCGCCGGTTGGTGCGGCATGTCGCTCGGCCCGCGATGACCGCGCTCCTCGAAATAACGCTCGAAGAAGTCCTTGAAAGGAGAGCCGGGAGGCAGCTGAAACTGCGGTGACGCTCCCGCGGGGCCGCCGGCGCCGGCTTTGCTGGTGATGTTGACCACCGCCGGCGCGACCGCCTCGACCAGGTCGGCGAAGCTGCCGCGAGATACCTCGGTCTGGGAGAAGCCGGCGTTCGCAGGAGCCGTCTTCGCGAGCACGGGCGTGTTGATCTGACTGCCCACCAGGAAGGCCAGCGATGCCGCCGCCGCCATCACAATGAATGGCGGGCGCCGCAGGCCGGCCGGAAAACGATTTCTGGAAGACATGATGCAATACCTCCTTTAAAGTCTGCATACTTTCACTGTTTCGACGCTGTCGCAGTACGCCGCATAGTCGTTACTTTAGGCAGACCGTGCTTACGCCATCATGAAGCGGCCGTTAATTTTCTGTAATCTCCATGTTTTCCAGGTCATCATCATTAGCCCGGCCTATTTTCGCGAATAACAAATGGAAGATGTCATCACTACCCATGACTATCGGTTCTGGCTGCTGCTGGGCGGCACCGCTGCGGTGTTCGGTCTGGTACGCCTGGCGCCGCGCTGGATTGATGTTCGCGGCAAGCACATTACGCCTGGTGAACTGAAACAACGCCTGGATCAGCACGAGTCATTCCTGCTGCTGGATGTGCGCAGCGCCGGGGAGTACTTCGGCCCCGACGGGCGCATCGGGAGTTCGCGGCTGTTGCCGCTGGAGCAGCTCGACCAGCAGGCAGCGCGGCGTGTCATCCCGCCAGGCGACATTGAATCGACAACCGTGGTGACGATTTGCAACACCGGTATTCGTGCCGCCGTCGCAACACGCAGGCTGCGGCGCGCCGGACTGAGGGCATTGACCCTGCGCGGCGGCCTGGAGGCCTGGCAGGGCGAATATCTCCCTCTGGTCAGAGGAGTCGCGCGCGATGCCTGATCTCGAAATCAACGGTGTGCGTCTTTACTATCAGCGCTCGGGACGCGGCGAGCCACTGCTGTTACTGCATGGCCTGGGGTCCAGCGTCCTGGACTGGGAACGACAGGTTGACGTCTTCAGCACTGGCTTCGAGGTGATCACACTCGATCTGCGCGGCCACGGGCGCTCCGGAAAGCCGCCGGGTCCCTACAGCCTGGCGTTGTTTGCCGCTGATGTTAACGAGCTGGTGCAGACCCTGCGGCTCGGACCGGTGCATGTGCTGGGACTGTCGATGGGCGGTATGGTGGCTTTCCAGTGGGCGCTGGACTATCCGCAGTCGGCGCGGTCCCTGATCATCGTCAACAGCGGTCCCGAGCTGGTGCCCCGTGGCTGGCGGGAGCGTTGGCAATTCACCAAGCGCCGGTGGATCGTCCGCATGCTCGGCATGCGGCGCATGGGCAAGGTGCTGGCAGAACAACTGCTGCCGGAACCGGATCAGGAAACGCTGCGGGCGGCATTTGTCGAAAGGTGGGCCGCTAACGAGCCCCGCGCCTACCTGCAGTCCCTGCGGGCAATAGTGGGTTGGAGCGTCGCCGGACGGATCAGCCAGTTGCAGATTCCCTGCCTGATCATCAGCGGCGATGCCGATTACACCCCGGTCGCCGCAAAGCGGGCCTACGCGGCGAGCATCCCCGGGGCCGAAGTCGTGGAAATCGCGAATTCGAGACACATGACGCCCATAGACCAACCCAGTGCCTTCAACCAGGCAGTGCTAGAATTCCTGGCGCGCCAGACACGCCAGGTCAGTGCAGGGCGTCGATCATCCTGATCTTGCCACCCTGGGTCTGGCGGTAGAATCTCCGTAACTCGTTGTGCAGCAGGTGCCTGCAGCGGCGCCTGGCGTAACGGGCGGATAGACCCATGCAGTATTTGCCCGCGTAGTAATTGGCCGCTAGATAGCGCTCCTGTTCCTGAGGATCGAGAGATTCGTCGAGCCGGAAACATTCGAAAAGGTGGTGGCGCAGGAGCCCGTCGCCGCGGTCATCCCGCGACTGGTGGCGCAACCACACGTATTTGTCGACTTCCGCCTGCAATTCCAGTTCCAGCAAGGTCACGGCGCGGCCGTGACTGGCGTTCCAGCACAGATAAGTGAAGTGGCTGACGCCTTCCAGCGCCAGGCACAGGTCGTCGAAACTGGCGGCGCCGGCGGAACCGGCAGTCAGCCTGTTCAGCACCCCGGCATCCAGATACAGCGACATGTCGACATGTTCCTCGCCCGCCCGAACCAGCAGCCTCTCACGCGCTGCGGAAGGATGCCGCGTATCGAGTTGTCGGGCCACATCCATGTCCGTGATCAGGAAGTCGTCGACCAGGTAACCCGACGCCACCTCGTAAACATTCTCAAGGAATTCCTGCAGGGCCAGGAGCTGCATCCGAATTCAGTGCGACGTGTTGCTGGCGGAGCCCATGGTTACCTCTATTCCGACCTCACGCAACTTGCGCGCTGCGCGGCGACTGCCAGTGCGCATCCATAGTTCGTACAAACGCAGCACGTCCTCGTTGTTGCCCCGTTCGGAGTTGTCGGCAACATCCGCGACCACATCGACGAAATCACCGAAGCGGCACGACAGTTCGTTAAAGATACCGGCACTTGCCTGACCGCGGACGCCGTTCGGGGGGTCCTCGCCCAGTGTGCCGTAGGCCGTCTCCCCCATGGCGATGTAGTAATCCACGTCCACCAGGCTGCGCTTCAGGCTGTCTGCAAACAGGCCGGCGACAAACAGTGCCACATCACCCAGACGCTGTAGGATTACACGGCGTTGTTCGGGCAGCCTGGTATGCACCGCGTCACCGTAGAGCAAGGCCAGCGGGCTCAGTTCGAGGCCCTGTGGGGTCCACTCGTAAAAACGCTCGGAACGCGTGAAGCGGGCAAGAAGATTGACGAGATAGACCACCGTCTCTTCACGCGCCGATACCTGGTGTCTGTCGATCGCGTCGACGACTGATTGCTGAAAAAACGCACGCACATCTGTAGTAGTGATCACGCGCGAGCCGGATTGATGCGACGTCATGACGTATACCTCCGTCAAGATGGTTTTCGACTCGTGGAGCGTCTTCCCTCACTTCTTGTTATAAGATTAATTATAGACCGGCGCAGCAGAAGGAAAAGTTAGCACTCCTGCAGAAGTGCTGCTGATTTCAGTTGCATCGAGGATCACGGTGTCGTGGCCACCGGTCGCAGGGCGGTCCCGTCCCCGGCTGAACCACAGGCACTCCCATTCCATGTTGCAACCGGCAGCGCGCGGCAACCCAGAATTGTCCTGCGCAAAAAGGGCAATATTTGCTGTTCAACGGCGGGTTGAAACGGGCAGAGTATCAGCAGCCGCCGCTAGCGTAGCTCCGCATGGGCGACGTATTTGTCGAATAACTCCTCCTGCCGGGACTTGTCGGCGGTAGCCTGCAGTTCCGTGACCACGTCGCGCGTCAGATGGGGCGCGAAGAGCTGGATAAAGTCGTAGACGTAGTTGCGCAGCCAGGCGTTATGACGAATCGCCAGGCTGGTCACGCTGGGATCAAACAGGTGGCCCGCATCCAGGACCGCCAGATCGCCATCCTGCGCCGGATCGTAGGCCATGCGGGCGACAATGCCAATGCCCAGCCCGGTGCGCACGTAGGTCTTGATCACCTCAGCGTCTGCCGCAGTCAGCACCACGTTAAGGTCCAGGTCCTGCTCGGCGAACGCACGATTGATCACCGAGCGATCGGCGATGCCGAACACGTATGTGATGACCGGGTACCGCGCGATTGCTTTCAGGCTCAAGCGCCTGTTATTCGCGAGCGGATGATCCTTGGGGGTCAACACGCAGCGGTTCCAACGATAACAGGGCAACAACACCAGGTCGTCGAACAGGTACAGGGCTTCGGTGGCAATACCGATATCCGCCTCGCCGGTCGCGGTCATCTCGGCGATCTGCGTCGGCGTGCCCTGGTGCAGGTGCAGAGACACCCCCGGATAGCGGCTGCTGAATTCCTTGATAATCCCCGGCAACGCGTAGCGTGCCTGGGTATGTGTGGTGGCGATGACGAGATTGCCGGAAGCGGGTGCGCGGATATCGTCAGCAATGCGATGGATGTTGTCAACTTCATGAAGAATACGTTCCACCGAGGCTATCATTGCCCGCCCACCTTCCGATAACTCAGTGAGTTGCTTGCCTCGGCGGACGAAGATCGTGAATCCCAGTTCGTCCTCGAGGCGTTTGATCTGACTGCTGATCCCGGGTTGCGAGGTGTAGAGGCGGTCCGCCGCGGCGGTAATGTTCATGCCTTGCCGCACGATTTCCGACACGTACTGCAGTTGACGAAGCTTCATATAAACACTAATACGTTAAGTGCCCTGCAATATACCTGACAATTATACTCCGGGCGCGGCGGTGGGTCAGCGCCCGTCGTGGGTGCGGACGCCAGCCCATAGTACCAGCCACACTGAACCTCCCACCGCGGCGCCGAAGGCGCTGCCGAACACCTGTCCCGAGGCGCCGGCATGTGCCAGCGTCACCGCCAACCCGCATATCGCGCCGCTACCAGCCCCCACCACAAGCAACGCCCCGCCGCGGCGCAGCCCGACCAGCCATGCCAGGCCCATCGCCGCGCTGCAAACCGAGGCGGTCAGCAGGGTGATGATGAGCCAGGGGATCATGACACCCGGCCCAGCACGGCGGTCTCGGCAGTACAGAGTCGCTGCAGCGCCTGCGGTGTTAGTTCCAATTCCAGGCCGCGGCGCCCGCCGCTGACGAATATGGTGTCGAACTGCAGCGCCGACTCGTCTATCCACGTTCGAAGCCGGCGCTTCTGGCCCAGCGGGCTGATCCCACCCACCAGGTATCCTGTGACCCGTTCGGCATCGCGGGGACTGGCCATGACCGGTCTCTTGCATCCCGCCAGCCCGGCCAGCGCCTTGAGATCCAGCCGCGTACTTACCGGTATGATCGCGACGATATGTGCACGGCGCTGCACCGCCAGCACCAGGGTCTTGAACACGCGGGCCGGATCAAGCGCCAGCGCTCTGGCCGCCTCCTCACCGTAGGCCGCGGAACCTTGGGCATGCCGGTACTCGTGCAACAGGTATGAGATACCCGCCCGGTCCACTGCGCTGATCGCCGGTGTCATGAAATTCTACGCTTGGGCGACGGGTGTTGGTGGTAAACTCCGGCGACATTTCACCTGTTGCGGAACAAGTGCGTCAAACATGCCTCTAGCGAAGCAGCGCAAGATCAAACTGACCGCCTTCAATCTCAAACCGGGCACGCTGCTGGCAGAAAAATACGAGATCATGGAAAAACTGGGGTCCGGCTGGGAAGGTGAAGTCTATCTGGTCAAAGAGAAGTCGGCCAACATCGAACGCACCGCCAAGCTGTTCTTTCCCCAGCGAAATGTCCGCAACAAGAACATCCGTTTCTACGCCAAGAAACTGCACAAGCTCCGGCACTGTCCCATCGTCACCCAGTATCACACGCAGGACACTTTCCTGTTTCGTGATTTCCCGATTCATTTCCTGGTCTCCGAGTTCGTCCGGGGTGAACGCCTGACCCAGTTCATCAACCGGCAACGCGGCAAGCGGCTGCCACCTTACCAGGCCTCCCGCCTGCTTTACGATCTCACCGTAGGCATAGAATGTATACACCAGACCAATGACTATCATGGAGACCTGCACTCCGACAACGTGATGGTCCAGGGATGCGGCATTCATTTCGACCTCAAGCTGCTGGACATGTTTCACTGGGGGTCACCGAGAGCGGAAAACCTGCAGGCCGACATTACGGACCTGGTTCGTCTCTATTACGACGCGCTGGGCGGACAGCAGCACTACCGACATCAACCGCGGGCGGTAAAAGAGATCTGCTGTGGTCTCAAGCGTTCCCTGATACTGAGAAAGTTCCGCTCCGCCAGCAAATTGCGACTGCACCTGGAGAAACTACGGTGGTAGCGCCCACAGACCCGGCGCAGACCGGAACCTCCGCCTTACAGTCAGCCCGGCTGTATGCGGAAACCGACTGCCGGCAACCGGATCACTACCGGTTCCTCAGCGGCCATGCCACCGCCTTTACCCACCGTTCACCGGTCAAGCATAGCGCCAACGAGGACGCCATGGCCCTGGTCCCCATCACCCAAGACGCCGGCGTGCTGATCGTGGCGGATGGCGTGGGCGGCATGCCCCAGGGACACAGCGCGTCACGCATCACGGTGCAGACTATGATGGACGCGCTGGTCAAGGTGCACCAGGCCGGCCATATCCGGGAAGCGATACTGGATGGGATCGAGCACGCCAACCGCAGCATACTCGAGTCGCGCACCGGCGCGGCAGCGACGCTGTGCGTGGTTGAAATCAGCGGTCCCGTCATCAGGTCCTACCATGTCGGTGATGCCTTCGTCCTGCTCACCGGCCAGCGCGGCCGCCTCAAGTTTCAGAACATCCCTCATTCCCCGGTCGGTTACGCCGTTGAAGCCGGGCTGCTGCACGAGGACGATGCCGTCCATCATGAGGAGCGCAACCTGGTGTCCAACGTGGTGGGCGATGCGGACATGCGCATCGACATCGGGCCCGCCATCACCATGGCTGCCCGTGACACCCTGCTGCTGGCGAGCGACGGGCTGGCGGACAACCTCTATGTCGAGGAAATAGTAAACCATATTCGGGTGGGACCGCTGCGCAAGGTGGCATCAACGCTGGCGGCGACCTGTAAACAACGCATGATGGCCCCGGTTGGGGACAAACCGGGTCACCCGGATGACTTGAGCTTCATTGTCATGCGGCTGGAGAACCGCACTCGGGCACCGCAGATCACCATGGAATTTTGAACTACCAGCGGTGGCGGGAAGTCGCCGGAACGAGCGCGCGCTAGATTCCCGTCCCTTCGGGACTGACTTCGACTGGCAACTTCCCGTTGCTGGTGAAATAGTCACACCTATCGAGGAATTCACCTGTGGTCTTGCGCATCGGCACACGGGCTCCGGCGAGATACGTCAGCACGTTCTTGCCTTCCTTGAGCAGACGCATGCCGTCGGCGACGCGGCGCTTCAGTATGTCATCCGCTGTCCGCGGCAGGGTCGGCTCGAATTCCGTCAGTGCCTCGCTGGCCGCCACGAAACGCGGCCATACTTCAAAGATCGCCCAGTCGCTGCGTACCGTTTCGGCCTCCATCTTGGCCGCCTCGGCGAGCTCCAGGATGATCGGACCGACACCCTCGAACTCCGGCAGCGGAACCAGTGTCTTCACGACATGACGCGCGATGCGGTCTATGTCCCGCATGGTCTGAGCGATCTTGAAATAGCGTTGCTCGTAGAATTGCTCCATCGGCATGGTAAACGCCTTCAACGGCTCGCCCCACAATTCGTCGATGCCTTCCTCACCGCTGTAGTGCTTGACGCTGTTGCCGAGGTTCAATGCTTCCTTAAAACAGTCTCCACATTCAAGCATGAGTTCGTTGCGAAGATCGATATGGACCCCTTTCTCGGCCAGTTGCACGATGGTCGTGAAGATATCGGCGGCGCGGTTGAACAGTGCACCCGCCAGCATAGCACCGTTGACGCGCTTCTTGCGCGGGTCGCTCTCCGTCTCGTAGGTCTCCCGGGCGATATCCAGTTTCTCCCCAGGTGTGTTAATGCCGGGTTCGGTGTGGTGAAACGCGCGTCGGGTTAGAGACTCTATCAGCGCCTTTTTCTCCGCCAGCGTATCTTCCGGCGGCGCGTAGTAGCGTATCCAGTAACCGTCGTAGTAAATGCAGATCTTTCCATTGATCTCCTTAATGTAACCATTTTCGTAGTGTGGTTTTGCGGCATGCAGCATCGGTCCGCACCTCGCTAGTCTTGATCTGGTCTGATTATTGTATCGGGCGGGTATTGTATGCCCTTTAGGCGCCGGATTCATGCCTGATGCAGCGAATAAAACCCGTACCCGGCCCGGCGGGGGTGTCATCCACCGGCGTCGACGCCTTCGACACGCTTTATACCGGCGCGCATCTCGGACGGGATGGATGCCTTGCGATGCAGGCGGTAGTCATAGCTCACCACCAGTCCGTCCCCGGTGGCCGTCACCCGGCAGTGGCGATGGCCGAACACCAGGTATTCCTGAGTGAAGCAATCGACACCGAGATCGCGCGACCTGGCGCCCACAGACAAGCTGTCGGGATACGTCACGGGAAACCTGCACCTTATCGAAGTGGCCGCAAGGATGGGCCCCACTGCGGTATGTGTTTACCCAGTCCGGGTCACCAAGACGCTCCAGAAAGGCAATCCCAGCGCTTTCGAACTAACGCAGGTAGTAGACGTCGCTGACATGACCGGAGGTATCCATGTCACCCCAGCGCACGGGGATCTCGACCGCGACTGGATAGCCACGCAACAGTTCGGGAATCGATGGCAGCATCAAGTCAGACTCTCGACCGGCCTGGGTCATCATCGCGACAGCGGTGACGAGCGTCTGCATGCCCGCCGCCATAGCAACCCATACACGATCAGGTTGCCTGCCGCCAGGGCGATGCCCAGCGACCATTGCCATTTCACGTCAAGGCCCGGGGGGTAAAGTACCGGCATGATGTAGTGTTCGACAAAGCCGCCTCCGTAGCCGCCTTCACCCGCCCGCCGCCGCAATTCGTTCTCCAGCGGTGTAAGCGGGCATATCCAGCCGTTGATCTCCACCGTCACGCCCCAGACCAGGGCCGGCAGGTGCATCCACGCCAGCCGCGGCCATTTGAAGCACAACAGCCCGCCGAAGATTACGAACAGCACGAAGCCTAGATGGAGGATTACAATGACGTCCGCGAGCCAACGTTCCCACATTGCTAACCGTCAATAACCTGCCGGCGGTGGACAGCGGCCGCGGTGCCGCTAGCGCCCGTGCGCCGCGGCCGTCACCAGAGCGCCCCCAGTGCCTTGAATACGTCGCGGCGGCTGATCTGCCCCACCACGCGGTTTTCCTCCAGCACCGGATAACGGCGGTAGCGACCGTTCACGAACATCCTGGCTACTTCGATGATGCTGGTTTCAGCATGCACCGTGCTCACCGAGCGATTCATGTATTCACCAACCTTGCCGCCGGGTTCTCCGTTATAGCCGGCATCCAGTGCCACCTGCAGGCAGTCTCTCTCCGAAAGCATGCCGATCAGAGTGCCGTGCTCGTCTACCACGGGTGCACCGGAGATCCCGTTTTCCAGCAGTTTGTGGATCGCGGTGAGCACATCCATGTCGGCAGTGAAGGTGACCAGGTTGGCCGACATGTAGTCCTTAACGGCGATTGATTTGAGCATTCGTCTGCCGCCTCAAGATACGGAACGATCTGCAGGCGCCAGGCACCGCCCGGTGGCGCGCTCCTTGTTGCGGCAGCGATCCTGGTTGACGCATACCGCGCAGGAACCCTCGAGGCCCTCGATGGCATTCAGCCCACCGCAGCTGCCCTTCAGTGAGCGGCCGTGCACCATGACGCCCACCGCCATCGCCAGTACGGCAATGGCCATCACCACGAAGCTTATGACGAACGTTTCCACCGGATCAGCGCGGCCTCAATAATTTCTCGAATTCTCTCGTATATTGCACCGAGAATCCATCTTGCCGCTTGATCACCAGGTAGGCGCCCCGCTGCAGCCGTTCCGCCAGCTGAAATGCCTGCTGCGGGCCAAGCACCATGAGCGCCGTCGCCAGCGCATCGGCCTCCATGGCGCTCGCTGCCGCAACACTGACCGCGGCGAGCCGGTGCTCGATGGGATGACCGTTGCGGGGGTCGATGGTGTGTGAATAGCGCCTGCCGTCGCGCTCGAAATAGTTTCTGTAGTCTCCGGACGTCGCCAGCGCCTGGCCGGTCAACTGCACCAGATCCTGGATGACCCGCTCGCCCGGAACCGGCTTTTCGATGGCGATGCTCCAGGGATCGCCACGTTCATTGTGGCCGGACGCCCGTAGATCACCGCCGATATCCACCAGGTATGCGCGGACACCCCGCCGCTGCAGCGCGGCACAGACGCGATCCACAGCATAACCCTTGGCGATGGCGGACAGGTCGACGTAGATGTCGGGCCGCAACTTGCGAATCGCCGGGGGATCCGTTCGGGTAACGAGCTGCCTGTAATCTACCCGCCGCTTCTCCCTTTCGATGGCCGCCGCGTCCGGCACCCGATCTTCGCCGTGCCCGGGGCCGAAGCCCCACAGGTTGACCAGCGGCCCCACGGTTACGTCAAAGGCGCCGCCACTCCACTGGCTCACGCGCCGCGCCGCGTCGATCACGGTTACCAGGTCCGGCGATACCGGGAACCAGTCCGTCCCGGCGTGGCGGTTGAACCGGGATAGTTCGGACCCGGGCAGATAGGTGGACATTTGTCGGTTGACTTGCTCCATGGCCGACACCACGTCCGACTCCAGGGCCTTTTCGTCGATGGCCGGTCGTACGCCCACCGCCACCACGCGGTACCCGGTGCCCATGACGGGCCCGGTGAACGTCAGTGTCCGGCTGCCCTCGCCGCAGCCCGCCAGCGCTGCCGCGAGCAGCCATGCCGGCCAGCGCCCCGCCGCGAGCTGCCACCGGGCCGGTGTACTCATACCGGGGCGCCGGCCGCGTTCAGCCGCCAAAATCGTCCAGCAGGATATTGTCCCGCTCGACGCCCAGGTCCTCCAGCATCTTGATCACGGCGGCGTTCATCATGGGCGGGCCGCAGATGTAGTATTCACAATCTTCCGGAGCCGGATGGTCCTTCAGGTATTGCTCATAGATGACTTCGTGGATGAATCCGGTATACCCGGTCCATTTGTCCTCCGGCAGCGGGTCCGACAGTGCCACGTGCCACTCGAAGTTGTCGTTTTCGGCGGCGAGCTGATCGAAATCCTCGACGTAGAACATCTCGCGCCTGCTGCGGGCACCATACCAGAAGCTCAGCTTACGGTTGGTCTTGATACGCCGCAGCTGATCGAAAATGTGTGAGCGCATGGGTGCCATTCCGGCGCCGCCGCCGATAAAGACCATCTCGTTGTCCGTTTCCCGGGCGAAAAACTCGCCGAAAGGTCCCGATATGGTCACCTTGTCGCCCGGCTTGAGGTTGAATATGTAAGACGACATGACCCCCGGGGGTACCTGCTGGCCGGGCGGGGGCGTCGCGATGCGCACATTCAGCATGAGCACGCCCTTCTCATCCGGGTAGCTGGCCATCGAATAGGCGCGGATCACTTCCGCCCTGTTGTGCACCGCGTAGCGCCAAAGATCGAAACGGTCCCAGTCACCGCGGTATTCATCAGCGACGTCGAAATCCGTGAACTTCAGCCGGTAGGGCGGACACTCGATCTGGATGTAGCCCCCGGCGCGGAACTTGACCTCTTCCCCGGCGGGCAACTCCAGCACCAGTTCCTTGATGAACGTAGCGACGTTGTCATTGGAGCGCACCGTGCATTGCCATTTCCTGACCCCGAACACCTCTTCCGGCACGCGGATCTGCATGTCCTGCTTCACTGTCACCTGGCAGGCAAGGCGGTCGCCTTCCGCGGCCTCGCGCTTGGTGATGTGGGTTTCCTCGGTGGGCAGGATCGCGCCGCCTCCGGACAGTATCCTGACCCGGCACTGGGCGCAGGTGCCCCCGCCTCCGCAGGCAGAGGAAACAAACAGGTGCGCATCGGCCAACGCGCCCAGCAGCTTGGAACCCACCGGTGCCTGGACGGTCTTCTCGCTATTGATCTCTATGTTGACGTGGCCACTCGCCACCAGCCTGGATTTGGCGAACAGGATCAAGAACACCAGCGCCAGCACGATCAACGTGAAAAAGCTTACGCCAAGGCTTATCTCCAGCATGTTCCGGCTTTCCTCAGGGCGTGCGGGTCACAGCTGGATTCCCGAGAAGGCCATGAACCCCAGTGACATCAGGCCCACGGTGATGAATGTGATACCCAACCCCTGCAGGCCATCCGGCACGTCACTGTATTTGAGTTTTTCTCGCACTCCGGCAAGGGCGGTGATCGCCAGCGCCCAGCCCAGCCCGCTGCCGAACCCGTATACCGCGCTCTCGGCGAAGTTGTAGTCGCGCTCTACCATGAACAACGTGCCGCCGAGGATGGCGCAGTTCACCGTGATAAGCGGCAGAAAGATGCCCAGGGCGTTGTAGAGGGCGGGGAAGAACCTGTCCAGCGCCATTTCCAGGATCTGCACGATGGCGGCGATGACGCCTATGTAGCTGATCAGCCCGAGGAAGCTGAGATCCACGTCGGGCAGTCCCGCCCACGCCAGCGCCCCGTCCGCCAGCAGGTACTGATAGATCAGGTTGTTGGCGGGGACGGTAATGGCCTGCACCACCAACACCGCGGCCCCGAGCCCGATCGCTGTCTCGATCTTTTTCGACACCGCGAGGAACGTACACATGCCGAGAAAAAATGCCAGCGCCAGATTCTCGACAAAAACGGCCTTGATGGCGAGGCTGAGATAGGCTTCCATCACAGCACCTCCGTACGATGCACTTGATGTATCTGGTACTCGGCGTTCTCGATCTGTTCGGTCTTCACCGTCCGCAGCACCCAGATGAAAAGCCCGATGACGAAAAAAGCGCTGGGCGGCAGCAGCATCAAGCCGACCGGGTAATACCAGCCACCCTCGGTCACCAGGGGCAACAGCTGATAGCCAAGCAGGGAGCCCGAGCCCAGCAGTTCCCGCACCGTGCCGACGATGATCAGGATAAGGCTGTAACCCAGCCCGTTGCCTATCCCGTCGAGAAAACTGAGTCCCGGCGGGGACTTCATGGCATAGGCCTCGGCGCGCCCCATGACTATGCAGTTGGTTATGATCAGGCCGACGAACACCGACAGTTGCTTGCTGGTCTGGTACGCATAGGCCTTCAGCACCTGATCCGCCACTATTACCAGCGAAGCGATAATGGTCATCTGCACGATGATCCGGATGCTGCCGGGCACATGGTTACGGATCATGCTGATGGAAAAATTTGACAGCGCCGTGACGCTGGTCAGGGCGAGGCACATGATCAGCGACGTCGCCAGGTTGGTGGTGACGGCCAGCGCTGAACAGATACCGAGTATCTGCAGGGCAATCGGGTTATTGTTGAACAGGGGATCGGTCAGGACCTTTCTAGCTTCGCTGCTCACGTTCTACCCCTCGGCGGTCTTCAGCTTCTCAAGATACGGGCCAAACCCGTTCTCACCCATCCAGTAGCGAACCAGGTTGGTCACACCGCGGGCAGTAAGCGTGGCCCCGGCGAGCCCGTCGACCTGGAATTGCGCGTCGCGAGCGACCGGATTCACCTTGCCCTTTGCTAGCCCGATGCGCAGCTTGCCGTCGTCATCGGCGAGCTTCTTGCCTTTCCACAAGGCCTTCCAGCCCGGATTGTCCACTTCCCCGCCCAGCCCGGGTGTCTCCGCATGTTCATAGAAACTCAGGCCGTAGATCGTATTGGCGTCCGCCTCCAGGGCGACGAATCCATACAGGGTGGACCACAAGCCGTAGCCGTGAACGGGCAGGACGATCTTGTCCAGCCTGCCCCCCCGCCGCACCAGGTAGACCTTGGCGTACCTGGCCTGGTTGCGTATCTGCGCGATGTCCTTTTCGTCCGGGATCCGCATGCTCTGGCCCGCATCCCTGGCGGCCCTGCGCTGATCGTAGCTCTCCGGGTCCACCCTCTCCACGTACTCACCGGTGCGCACGTCCACCAGTCGCTGCTCGACCTGCTCGAACAGCTCGTCCACCGACTTGCCCTGCTCCTGCAGGCCCGCGACCGAGATGATGTTCTGCTTCCGGTCCAGCACCCGGTTGGCGACCTGCTTGGGTTTGAGCACCACGGCGGCGGTCGACACCACAATGGAGCAGGCCAGGCACAGGGACAGAGCTATGAACAGCGTCTTCTGCGTGCTGTCATTCGGCATGTCCAGGTAGCGGGACAATACCGGGCGCAGACCCAGCCAGGTTCCCTTGCCCTTAGCGGACGGCATGGCGGCGCTCCCGGCGACGGATGTTGGCCTGCATCACGAACCAGTCGATCAGCGGCGCGAACAGGTTGGCGAAAAGGATCGCCAGCATCATGCCCTCCGGAAAGGCGGGATTGACCACCCGGATCAGCACGCACATGAACCCGATCAAGGCGCCAAAGATCCAGCGGCCGGTATCGGTCATGGCGGCGCTCACCGGGTCCGTCGCCATGAACACCATACCGAAGGCAAAGCCCCCGAGCACCAGGTGCCAGTGCCAGGGCAGCGCAAACATCGGGTTACTGTCGCTGCCGATCAGGTTCAGCAACAAGACGGTGACCACCATGCCGGCGAAGGTACCGGCGATGATGCGCCAGGATGCCACCCGCGTGTAGACGAGAAATATCATCCCGAGGAAGATGGCGAGGGTGGAGCCCTCTCCCAGGGACCCCTGCAGCGAACCGAAAAAGGACTGACTCCAGGTGTAGCCACCGGCGATGATCGCCTCCACACCGCCCTCCGCGGCCAGCGCCAGCGGCGTCGCCCCGGTGAAGCCGTCAACGGCGGTCCAGACCGCGTCGCCGGACATCTGGGCCGGGTAGGCGAAAAACAGGAACGCGCGGCCGGCGAGGGCGGGGTTGAGGAAGTTCTTGCCGGTACCGCCGAACACTTCCTTACCGATGACGATGCCGAACGAAATCCCCACTGCCACCTGCCACAAGGGGATGGTCGGCGGCAGGGTGAGTGCGAACAGTATCGATGTGACGAAAAAGCCTTCGTTCACTTCGTGGTTTCGCACCGCCGCGAACAACACCTCCCAGAATCCACCGACAATGAAGGTCACCGCGTATACCGGCACGAAGTACCAGAAGCCGTGCCAGAAGTTATCCCACACGCTGTTCGGATTGAAGTTTATCCCCATGAAGGACAGCAGTTCGCCGCGCCAGCCCGGCGCCGCGTCCCACAGACCATACGTCTGCAGCGCGGTGTTGGCCTGCAAGCCGGTGTTCCAGCACGCCATCAGCGCGCAGGGCATGACCGCCAGCCAGACGTAGATCATCACCCGCTTCAGATCGATGCCGTCACGCACATGAGGTGCGGTCCTTGTGACGTCGGCCGGGGTGTAGAAGAAGGTGTCCACCGCCTCGTAAACCGCATGGTATTTCTCGAATCGTCCGCCCTTGGCGAAAAGCGGATGCATGCGGTCGAGAAATCCGCGCAGACGCGACATCAACCTTCCCGTTCGATTTGAGTCAGGTTACTGCGCAGTACCGGCCCGAAGTCGTACTTCCCGGCGCACACGAAGGAGCACAGCGCCAGGTCCTCTTCGTCGAGCTCGAGACAGCCCAGTTTTTGCGCCTGGTCCGTGTCGCGCACCAGCAGCGAGCGCAGCAGCGGCGTCGGCAGTACATCGAGGGGCACAACCTGCTCATAGTTGCCGATCGGCACCATGGCTCGCGGGCTGCCGTTCTGCGAGGTGGACAGCGGGAACCGGCGGCCGCGGAACAGGCTGGAAACGAAGACGTTTATCGCCGAGAACTTGTCCGCGCCCGGGCGTATCCAGCCGAACAGCTCGCGATCGCGGCCTTCGCGCAGCACCGACACCTGCACATGGTAACGCCCCAGATAACTGACCGGTCCCACCGCGCGGCGACCGGAAAGTATCGAGCCGGAGATCACCCGACTGTCAATGCGTTCTACCTCGTCTGTCAGCAACTCCTCGGTATTGGCACCCAGACGCGTACGTATCAAGCGCGGCCGCTTGACCAACGGGCCGCCGAGGGCCACCACGCGCTCGGTCCACACGCGACCGCCATGCACCAGTTCGCCGAGCGCAATGACGTCCTGATAACCGATGTGCCACACGGTCTTGTCGGCGCGGACGGGGTCAAGAAGATGGATATGCGTACCCGGCAGGCCGGCGGGATGCGGTCCGCTGAATCGGGCCGTCACGACGCGCGGTAAATCAGCGGCGGGCAAGTCGGATTCCGCGCCTGCGCAGAGGTAGATTTCACCGTCGGTCAGGTGTGTCAGTGCCGCCACACCGGTCTGGAACGCCTGGGCCTGGCGCTTGATGATGACGGCCGGGTCGGCGGCGAGCGGGTTGGTGTCGATGGCGGTAACGAAGATCGATCGCGGTTGCGATCCCACTGCCGGGACCCTGCTGTAGGGGCGGGTGCGAAACGCGGTCCACATGCCGGATTCCTGCAACAGCGCGCGCAGCCGCTCCCGCTTCAAGGTCTCCAGCCCGTCGGCGCCGGGGGCATCAAAACTCAGCGCCTCGTCGCCGTCCAGTTCGATCACCACCGACTGCAGCGCGCGCTTGTCGCCGCGGCGGATCTGCTTCACCGTACCGCTACCCGGGGCTGTCACCCGCACCCCGGGGTTCTTCTTGTCCTCGAACAAGGCCTGCCCGAGTTTGACCTCTTCGCCCTCTGCCACCAGCATGGTGGGCTTCAGACCCAGGTAGTCGCTGCCGATTACCGCGACACTGCCCACCTGACGCCCATCGGTGATGGTCTGCTCCGGCTCTCCGACAATGGGGATATCCAGGCCCCGCCTGATTTTGAAATGCACTGTCAGACCTCGGAGTTTGAATGTTCGGCACCGCCCCCCGATCCAATATGGTGGGAAACGCGGCTGCCGCGCGGCATCTGGACCATCGAAACAGCGGTATACACGGCTGTCACCGGACCGGTCGACTGTATTACCGTGTCCGACATGCGGGTCCGGGCATCAATGCCCCGTGATTATACTTTGTGCACTGCAACAAAGCCAGTCGACATGTGCGGGCAATCCGCATTAGTCGGCCGCTGTGGTTGCTGGCACAATTACGTGCACGACTCTAAAGAAGATAACAACAGGCAAACGCCCGGAGACACCCCTGATGAACCTAGACAAGGTTATCTTCGCGTTCTTCATCATGCTCGCGGCGACACTGAACTTCGGCTTTTTCATTGGAGACATCGCCGACCCGGACCACCATCACCGTCTCGAACTTTACGCGGCCATCGTCATCAGCGCGATCGCCACGGTATTGAAGTTCGGCGACCAGACCCATCTCGGGGCGGTGGTACTGGCGGCCAGCCTGGTCGCCGACCTGCAACTCATCGCCGCCGCGATCACCTGGGCAATCGTGGAGCACGTCACCAACACCGGCTTGACCGCCTCCGCCATGTCCAGCATCGTGTCCCTGTCCGGTGGCGCGCTGCTGGCGAATCTCATCTCGGTGGTATTGCTGGTGATCGAAACCGTCATGTCGCGCCGTTAGATGGGCAGCGTGTTCTTCCTGGCGCTCCGGCGCCTGCGCGGACCACTCGTTACGCTGATCTGCGCCTATGCCGTCTCCGTCCTGGGGCTGGTGCTGATCCCGGGCCGCGACAGCGCCGGCGGAATCTGGCACATGGATTTCTTCCATGCTTTCTATTTCGTCAGCTTCATGGGCACCACCATCGGTTTCGGCGAAATCCCCTACCCCTTCACTGACGGTCAGCGCTTGTGGGTGTTGTTTTGTATCTATTTCACCGTCACCGCCTGGCTTTATGCAATCGGGCGCGCGCTGACGCTGGTCCAGGAACCGGCGTTCCGGCAGGCGGTGACCTACGGGGCGTTCGTGCGCAGCGTGCGGCGGTTGGCGGAACCCTTCTACCTGGTCTGCGGCTACGGTGACACCGGCCGCACCCTGGTGCGCGGCCTGGTGGAATGGGGTTTCAGCGCGGTGGTACTGGACCAGGACCAGGACCGCATCAACCTGCTCAGCCTGGAGAACCTGCCGGTGTACGTACCGGGCCGGCGCACCAACTGCTCGGATCCGGCGGCGCTGACGACCGGCGGCCTGAAGCATTCCCAGTGCCGGGGGGTCATCGCGGTCACCAACAGCGATCACGTCAACCTGAAGGTGTCCATCAGCAGCAAGCTGCTGAGCCCGAATCTGAAGGTCTACAGCCGTTCGGAGATCCACGACGTCGGCTTGAACATGGAGTCTTTCGGTACCGACGTGATCGTAAACCCGTTTGACATCTTTGCCGATCGCCTGGCCATGGCCGTGCATTCTCCCGCCAGGTACGTGATCCATGACTGGCTGACCAGCCCCGTCCATACGCCTCTGCGCGAGCCGCTGTTCCCACCGCGCGGGCGCTGGATACTTTGCGGGTTCGGCCGCTTCGGCAAGGCGGTGCAGCAGTTCCTGTCATTTGAGCAGATTGACGCCACCATCGTCGAGTCGGAACCCGAAGCGACGGCGGCGCCGGAAGAAACAATACGCGGGCGGGGCACGGAGGCGAACACCCTGCAGGAAGCGGGTGTCGAGCAGGCGGTCGGGATCATCGCGGGCACCGACGACGATGTCAATAACCTGTCCATCATCATGACCGCACGAGAACTGAACGAGAATCTGTTCACCGTGGCGCGGCAGAACCGGCAGGAAAACGACCCCATCTTCCAGGCCGCCGAGGTCGATCTGTTGATGCAACGCAGCGATATCATCGCCCGGCACATCATCACCCGCATCAGCAATCCCTTGCTGGCTGAGTTTCTGCAACACGTAGACAAGATGGAAGACGAGCAATGGGCCACCGCACTGGCGGCGCGCATCAGCGGCGTTGCCGGCGATACGGTCCCCACCACCTGGGTGCTGCCGGTCACTAAGGGCACTGCCTCCGCACTGGCGATCCGCCTGTATCGCGGCGCCGAGATACCGCTGGGGGTGATCCTTCAGGACCCGCATGAATCCGGTCAGCGGCTGTCCTGCCTGGCGCTGTTGCACAAGCGCGGAAACGACACCGCGCTGCTGCCCGCGGACGATGCGGTGCTGCGGCACGGCGACAAGCTGCTGTTTTGCGGCCGCCGGATAGCCGCCAGCCGTATGCGGTGGGCCGTCAACAGCGCCGACCTCGTGCGGGAACTGATCGAAAGCTACCCTTAACCCGCGCTCTAAACGCCAACACTCTGTTTTGTTTGAGTAATTATCGGTGATTGGGGCGGCGCGGCCGATGCAGAATTTTTTTTCGAAAACCCTTGACAGCACTGGTCTCCTGCCTTATGCTGCACCGCAACAATTGCTGCACTGCACAACGGCAGCGCCCTTAACTTAAATTTTGGAGATTAGCGTCATGCAAAACGAGATTTTCGAAGCCGCCAACAAGGCGAGCGAGGCCGCCTACGCGACCGTCAAAGAGATTGCGGCCCTCAACGTCGCCACCGTCGAGACCCTGGTCGAGAAGCAGTTCGAGCTGGTCAACCAGGCGGTCGATCTGAGCGTCAAGCAGGTCAAGCTGGCCACCGAGTCAAAGGACCCGCAGGTCGCCATCCGGGCCCAGGTAGCGCTGGTGGAAGATGCCGCGGAACAGGCACTCGACAACGTGCGGGACCTGGTGGCGATCGCCAACAAGACCCGCGTCGCCTATGACAAGCTGCTCGACAAGAACATCAAGGAAGCAGCAACCAAGCTGGAGGCAGTGACCAAGCCGAAAGTCAAAAAGGCTGCCTGAGCGCTGCCACCGACAGACTTAGCATCTCCTCCTCCTGCTAAGCGATCCCCCGCAGCTGTTATGGCTGCGGGGGGTTCGTTTTTATATACCCGCCCTGCGCGCACCTCCGCGCCGGCAGTCCCGCGAACGACAGTCCCGTCACGGCAATTTCTCCGCAGCCCGATACGCCGCGTTATCAGCTTGTGCGCACCGAGGGTACAATAGCGGACACTGGTTGCATGCGTGGTCTACCGACGGCGGCATTACCGCTGCATCCCTGCAAACAGCGCAAAGACAGCCATACGGGGACACACCATGCCCGAGGGTAAGACCTGTCTGATCGTAGGCGCCGGTCCCGGCAACGGGCTGGCCATCGCCAGACGCTTTAATCAAGGCGGTTATCGCGTCGCCCTGCTGGCGCGCAGCCCCGATAATCTTCGGCGTCTGCAGGAGATGCTGCCTGCCGCGCATTGCCAGCGCTGCGACGTCACTTTACCGGACGAACTCGCCCGCGCCATCGTCTCGGTGCGCGCGGACCTGGGTCAAGTCGCGGTGATGATCTACAACGCCGGCTCCGGAATGTTTGGGTCCATCGATGACGTGTCCGCGGAGGACTTTGAAGCCGCCTGGCGGGTCAACGCCCTGGGCTGCTTCCACGCTGTATGCCAGGTACTGCCCGACATGCGCAGCGCCGGCGGAGGCAACATCGTGATCATTGGTGCCACTGCGTCGAAACGCGGCAGCGCCGCATTTGCCGCCTTCGCCTCCGCGAAGGGTGCCCAGTACAACCTTGCGCAGTCGCTGGCGCGCCATCTGGGGCCGGAAGGAATCCATGTCTCCTACGCGGTAATCGACGGCGTCATCGGCCTGGAACGCACCCGGGCCCGGCTGCCGGACAAGCCGGAAGAATTCTTCCTGCAGCCCGATGACATCGCCGCCGCGGTGTATGACGTGACCCAGCAGCGCCGATCAGCCTGGACCTTCGAGTTCGACCTGCGGCCCTTCGCGGAACGCTGGTAATGGCAGTTGTGGCCGTGTGCCCGCCAAACGCCAACGTCTGTCCGACCAGCGCTGCGCGCGGCGGAGGACGCGGGAGGCGATGTCTTGCCTAAAGGCCCGGACCGCTTGCCCACCGACCGCGAGCCGGTGATCAGGATCATACCCATGCCTCAGGACACCAATCCGAACGGCGACATCTTTGGCGGCTGGATCATGTCGCATGTCGACCTTGCCGGCAGCGTGGTGGCCGTACAGCGGATCCGCGGGCGCATGGCCACGGTGGCGGTGAACAGTTTCACCTTCAAGCAACCGGTATATGTCGGCGACCTGGTGAGCTTCTACGGCGAGATCATCAAGGTCGGCCGGACCTCGGTCAGCGTGGGGATAGAAGTGTACGCAGAGCGCCGGATGATCGGGTCCTATGCCGGCGAGGTGGTGAAGGTGACCGAGGCCAATCTGACCTATGTGGCCATCGACGATAAGCGCCGCCCCCGCCCCATCGCACCGGCGGCGCAGTGAAGCAACCCCATCCGCGCAGACCTACTCCTTGAGCCTGATGCGCAGGTGTCCGTCCACGACGTGGACGTCCTCCACCCCCGCGGCAAAACTCTTCCAGAAACCTTCCTGCTGGCCGTATTCCTGCACCAGGTCGATGTTCTTTATGCCCCCGAGCCAGGCGTTCGGCAGCGGCACGCCCATGATGCTGATGCCACGCAGCACCACCGCGGGCCCGCCGTCCCCGTAAGCGAACTCGACACCGGCGCGAACCTTGATGACCTGGCCTCCCAACAGCGGGAAATCCGGGTCCACCGGCACCAGCAACTTGGCGCTGATCAGGTTGTCCGACAGGTCGATGGCCAGTTTGCGCGCCAGGTCCGAGTTGCGGGCCAACAGTGCGTTGAGTTCCTTCTCGGACAATGATATCTCGCGCTGTGCGCCCTCCTCGCTGTAGGGCTCCGGCGTCGGGGCGCCCGCCGCGTCCCCCGCCCGCGCCGTCGGCGAAGCGCCCGCGGCCACGTCGGCGGGTTCCAGCCGCTGCAGCTTTCTCTCCAGCCGTTGCTGTTCGCCGGCGGTGAGGCTCACCGGCGTGAAATCGGAAGGAAAGATATAGCTGCGCACCAACCAGAACGTGGCGCCAGCCGTGACCATCACTGCGATCAATAGCAGACCGGCCACCTGCAGGCAGCCGAAACGCCGGGCCGGCGGGGGCCTCGGAGTCGGTGCTGCCTGATTGGTCGTCTCGCTCAAAATATCGGTACCAGGCGTGCCATGTTACCCGCACCGCCCTGCCCCTGCCTAGCCGGCCGCCCCCTGGCCGGCGACCTGGTGCGCCCAGGCCTCGAAACGGGCCTGGCCCATGGCCCCGGACTGGCGCGCGATCTCACGGCCGCGCCTGATCGCCACCAGTGTAGGGATGCTGCGGATGCCGAAGCGCTGCGCCAGTTGCGGGTAGGCCTGCGTGTCCACTTTGGCCAGCCGCACAAGCGGCTCCAGTCGCTGAGCCGAACCCGCAAATACGGGCGCAAAGGTCATGCAGGGCCCGCACCAGGATGCCCAGAAGTCGATGATCACCGGGATGTCATTGTCACCGAGAAAGCGCTCCACGTTGTCCATCGTCAGGTTCACGGGCTCACCCGCGAACAACGCCTGCTTGCACCTTCCACACCGGCCACCGGCACCGAGCCTGTCCTCCGCCAGCCTGTTGATGGTTGCGCAATGCGGGCATACCACGTGAAGCATTTGTGACACTTGAAACCCTCTCTGAATTTTCTGCAGGGACAGTGGGGTCGGCCGTGCTTCTAAACAAGCCCTACCCAGGCGGGTATTGCACTGAGCTCCGACCGACACCATATTGGCTGGATATACCAACGAAGGATTCGAAGATATGAATGACACGTCCCTGGCGGAAAACGTCAAGACCCGCAGCACCTGGGTGCGCGGTCTCTATATGCTGCTGTTTGCGCTGATCTATGGCCTCACCGAGATAGTGCTGGCGGCGATGGCGGTATTTCAGTTCGTGGCTGTGCTGTTGACACGCCGCGCCAACGACAACCTGCTCTCCTTCGGCCGCTCTCTCAGCGTCTATATCTATCAGATCGCGCGTTACGTAACCTTCAACCAGGAGGAGAGGCCGTTTCCGTTCTCACCCTGGCCCACGGACAGCGCGAACGTTCCTGCCGAGGAGACCTGAGCGGGAACGGCGCAAGTCGAGGCCCGGTTACCATTCACCCGTATTGGGCATGGATGCCCACGGTTCCTGCGGCGGCAGCGGCTCGCCGCGCTGCAGAAGTTCTATCGAGACGTTGTCCGGCGAGCGAATGAAGGCCATATAGCCGTCCCGCGGCGGTCGATTGATGACCACGCCGCCATCCTGCAGGCGCCGACACACCACGTAGATATCGTCGACCCGGTAGGCCAGATGGCCGAAGTTGCGTCCGCCGCTATACGCCTCCGGGTCCCAGTTATAGGTGAGTTCCACCAGGGGCGCCTTGTTCTGCGTCGCACGCTGCGCGTCGCCGGGCGCGGCCAGAAAGACGAGCGTATACCTGCCCTGTTCGCTGTCCTTGCGGTTGATCTCCACCAGGCCCAGCTTGTTGCAGTAGAAATCCAACGACTGGTCCAGGTCGCTGACGCGAACCATGGTATGTAGATATTCCATAGAGTACCTCATTGTCTGGTTGCGGGTGTCGCCAGGTATAACTTACGCCGTTGAGGCGCTCACCCCACGATACTAAATCCACCGGCACCGTTCGGCAATCGCGCGGTCGAAGACCGTACGGGGATTCCGGCAGCACGAACGCGCCCTCGCGTGCGTGGCCTTGCATGGCTGCCGGTCCCGGCCGCGGAATACCCGTTGGCAGGATGGCTGGGGGCGCCGGCTGCGGTGCCCATCGTCGCCGTCAGCGCGGCGGCCTGACCGGATGGCTCGGAGCCAGGTGGAGTATCGCGCGCGCGTTGCGCGAAGTCTGTTGGGCCAGCCACGGCTGCTCCTCGCCGCGGACCTCGGCCAGCGCCTCCAGGCAATAAGGCAGATATGCGGGGCTGTTACGCTGCCCGCGGTATTGCATCACCGTCATGTCCGGGGCGTCGGTTTCCAGCACCAGCGCCTCCGCCGGCAACGCACGCGCCAACGCCCTCAACCGGCGTGAGCGTTCGTAGGTCAGCATGCCCCCGAAGCCGAGCTTGAAGCCCAACTCCATGTATTGCCCGGCCTGCTGCAGGCTGCCGTTGAAGGCGTGGGCGATGCCGCCGACCACCTTGATGCGGCGCAGCGTCTCCAGCACCTGGTCGTGCGCCTTGCGAACGTGAAGTATCACCGGCAGACCGGCATCCTGCGCCAGCCGCAGCTGCGCCTCAAACAGCGTCTGCTGCCGCTCCCGATCCAGCTCGCGGCGGTAGTAGTCCAATCCGATCTCGCCCACCGCTACCAGCCGCGTCTGCCCGATCAGTGCCTCCAGGGCACGAACGTCCTCGACGCGGTGCTCGTTCAGATACAGCGGATGCAGGCCGAGCGCTGGGAAAAGATCTTCCTGCTCATGGCAAAGGTGAAGCAACCCGTGCCAGCCCGCACGCCGGATACCGGGCACTACAATCGCAGCCACTCCCCGTCGGCGTGCATCGCACAGCACCCCGCTACGATCGTCGTCGAATTCGGGAACATCGAGGTGACAGTGTGTGTCTATGATGTCCATGTCGTGATTCTAGCCTGCATTGCCTGCCGGGATCGCCGGTGACATTGCCGGCGGACGGTATTGGAACGCCGGTTTGTCATCCCCCGCGGGAGACACCCGGGCCTGACCCATTCCGGCGCTGCCCCGGCCGGACCGACGCGGCATAATAACGGACCTTGATGCGGGAGCATCGGATCTATGGATACAAGTACGCCAATCGTCGATATCGATCCCGAACGTCGTTTCGGCGGCGTGATGCGGTTGTATGGCCGCCAGGCGCTGCAACGCTTCAAGGTCGCCCACGTATGCATCATAGGTATTGGCGGGGTGGGATCCTGGGCGGCCGAGTCGCTCACCCGCAGCGCCGTCGGGGCCCTGACCTTGATCGATCTGGACAATGTCGCGGAGTCCAACGTGAACCGCCAGGTGCACGCGCTCGATGGAGAATTCGGTCGCCCCAAGGTTGCGGTCATGGCGGACCGCCTGGCGGCGATCAACCCCGCCCTGTCGCTGAGCCTGGTGGAGGACTTCGTCACGCCGGAAAACCTCGATACGATGCTGGACGACCGCTTCGACTATGTCATCGATTGCATGGACCAGCACCGCACCAAGGCCGCGCTGATCGCACACTGCCGGGCCGCGGGCTTGAAACTCGTCATCGCGGGGGGCGCGGGCGGCAGAACCGACCCGACCCGCATCCGGGTCGATGATCTCGCCCGATCGCGGCACGACCCGCTGCTGGCGCGCGTACGCTCTTCCCTGCGGCGCGAATACGGCTTTTCGAGGGACCTGAGAAAATCCTTTGGCGTCGCCTGCGTGTTCTCCGAAGAAACCGTGGTCTACCCCCAGGCCGACGGCAGCGTATGCGCGCGCAAACCCACCGGCACGGCGGCAAGCGGGCTCAGTTGCGCCGGGGGCCTGGGCTCGGTGATGAACGTAACCGCCTCTTTCGGGATGGCTGCAGCGGCGCGCGCGCTCGGCGACATCGCCGATGCCCGGAACGGCGAGGAAGACTGCTAGTGTAAGGATGCCTTGTTCAACATGACAGCGCCGCCGAACTGCTGCAGAACCGCGTCCAGTGGCTGGGGTTGACAAAGGTGCCACCCCTGCACCAGGTCCACGCCTATCTCTCTCAGCTTGCTGACCACGTCAGCGGTATCGGCACATTCCGCAATCACCTTGATGCCCATGATGTTGCCCACCTGCTTGATCGCCGCCACCATCGCATGGTCGACGGAGTCGGCGGCCATGTTGCGCACGAAATTGCCGTCGATCTTCAGGTAATCGACAGGCATGTGCTTGAGGTAGTTGAATGATGACAAGCCGCTGCCGAAGTCATCCAGCGCAAAGCGGCAGCCGATCTTCCTGATTTCGCTGATAAAGTGTACGGCCCGCTCCATGTTCCCCACTGCCGCCGTTTCGGTTATCTCGAAGCACAGCCGCTCGTTGGGGAACCCTGACCGGCCAACGTGTTCGCGCACGAAACTCAGAAAATTCTCGTCTTTGAGCGAACTACCAGACAGGTTTACGGCGATGCCGATACCGGGATCGAATCGTAGAGTCTTCAAATGGGTCAACGTGGCCTCGATCACCCAGCGGTCTATGGTCGACATGATGCCGTACCGCTCCGCAGCCGGGATGAATGAATGCGGCATGGTGACCTTGCCGGTCTCGTCGTAGAGACGTAACAGCACCTCGACGAACACGGGCGTGTACCCGGCCCCGTTGACCTGGAAGACGGGCTGTCCGTAAAGCAGGAATCGTTTCTGGGTGAGCGCCTCGGAAAGCCCCGCGGCACGCAGAATTTCCGTGTGCCGCCGCGTGAATTCCTGGTCGTCCTTGGTGTAGACATGTACGCGGTTGCGGCCCAGATCCTTTGCTGTATAGCAGGCCACATCCCCCTGGGTAAGCACTTCGGTCCCATCCTCCGTGGCTGCGTTGATCGGCACCAGGCCGACACTCACCGTGATCTCGAACTGCCTCTCACTCCAGGAGAAGCGGAAATCCCGGATCTCCGCCACCAGCGATTCAGCAATCTGGGTGGCCTTGGCCAGATCGGAATTTTCGATCAGGAGACTGAACTCATCGCCGCCCAGGCGCGCCAGCACGTCGCGCGGACGCACCCGGCGAGAAAGCTTGGTGGTCAATTCCTTGAGCAATTGATCGCCCGCCGCGTGGCCGGCGGTGTCGTTGACGATCTTGAACTGGTCGAGGTCCAGGTAACACAGGAAATGCTGGTTCTCGTGGCGCCGGGCATCCTCAACCGCCAGTGCCAGACGGCGCTCGAACTCGCGCCGGTTTGCCAGGCCGGTCAACGGGTCGTGGGTGGCCAGGTAGAACATGCGCTGTGCCATGCGCCGGCTCTCAGTCACGTCCCGGAACACGATGACCAGTCCCAGCACATTACCCTGCTCGTCGCGTATAGGCGCCGCCGAATCCTGAATTGCATACTTTCTGCCACTGCGGCTGACCAGTTCATTGCGGTCCAGCAGGCCGATAGCCAGGCCCTCCTCCAGCGCCCAGGCCAGCGGATTGGCAGCCCGCTTCTGTCCCTTCGGATCCACGACCTCGAACACGTCACCGAGTATCCTGCCTCGTGCATCCTCGATACTGCAGCCCGTCAGTGCCTCCGCCGCCGGGTTCATGTAGTCGACAATACCGTCCACGTCGGTGGTGATCACCGCATCCGTAATAGAATTGAGGGTGACCTGAGCACGTTCCTTCTGTTCGAACAACTCCTGCTGTGTATTGACGCGTTCGGTGACATCCAGCGAGATACCCAGTACCGCCGGGCGATTGGAAGTGAAGTCCCGAAACGGTATCCGCGTGGTCTGCAGCACCCGTCTTTCGCCCTCCGCATCAATGAAGTCCTCCTGGCGGTGTGGCGCGTTGCGGCCGCTGCGGACCACCAGGTTCTCCTCGGCGGTCAGGGAGTTGTTGGCGTTCTTGGGCTCACCGTCCAGGCCGCTTTCGGTGCTGCCTATGAGTTCCTCGACAGTGCTGCCATGGGCTTCCGCGAAGGCCTGATTACACAACACATACCTTCCCTGCCAGTCCTTGGCAAAGATCATGTGCGGAACCAGGTCAATGATCTGGCGCAACCTGACCTCAGTCTGATCGAGTGCGCGCTCCATCTCTTTGACTCGGTCGACGTAAATCTTGATCAGGTAGTAGACGATGCACGCGGAAAGCAGCACGAAAATCGAGTGCTTGGATTCGGCTAGCCAACCCTGATAGTGGGCGTCCTCGAACCAGGTGCGCAAAAGCGGCTCCGAGAACCATACCCACAGCACTCCGGCACCGGCGTAGACCGCAGCGATTCTGAGTGCCAGGCTCTTGAGCTTACCGGCGTCTCGACTTGGTATCGACTCGACAGAGTCGACCGGACTATGCCGCTGAAACCTGCTGATGCGCGACACATGCGACCACACCAACAGATATACCAGGCAGGCAGTGGCCAGTATGTAGATCGCGTCCTGGTAGAACCTGGCCTCATACGGCGACAGGTAGGCGGGCATCAGGGCGACGATCAGTTCGTCCGCGAACAGCAGCCAAAGAAATCCACACACGGCGTAGATTGCCGCGATTTTGAGCGCGTCCCTTTTTAAGGACGAGAGCTGCTGCTGGTTAACCACAGGCAGTCTCTAGTTGGCATGTAACTGCATTATTGTTGAAACCAACACCCCAGACCTACAAAAAGTTTGGCACAAGGGTCTTCAAAAGCAAAACCCGCCGGCCGTCCTGCGCACGGCGCGACGACAGCCGGTACCGAATTTACGCTAATTGCCCGCGGCAAGGGCCACCAGGCTCCCGCCGTGGTGCAGCACGCTGCGCCGCCAGCGCGGGTCCGCCGGTCCCAGAGCCTCCCGCAGTTTTGCCTTGGCCTGGTTCTCGAGCCCTGCGCCGCCGTAGAAGTGCCAGCGGTTCTCCTCTCGCAGCGCATGCAGTACCCGCAGCATGGAATAGGTGCCAAACTCTACCGTCAGATAAGAATTTGTGATGCCGGGAAAGGTTTGTCGATAGAGATTGGCAACACCGCCACGGATACGATATCCGGGTCCTGAAGATCCCTGTGCCGTATGCATATCACCAAAGCGCTTACGCAGGCGCTGCTGTGCATTCGGTCCCGTGCAATGATCCGGGAACACGCCGATGCCGCCAAAACGGCCAAGGCCGCTGTGCAGATCGAGCACCTGTACTTCCGCAACCGGCGCCTCGATGTGCTCGAGCCAGTCTCGAAGCAGCGCCGGACCCTGCTCCAATTCCGCGCCGCCGTAGAACAGCCCCTGCGGAAACTCGTATTGCCCTGTGGCCACCGCCACCTTGAGGGCCTCGAATCCATGTCGGACAATCCGCCACCCCACGCGCAAGGTGAAAAAATCGAAACTAGGGGCCGTGGGCGGGTTGATCAACCGGTCCAATGCCCGGTAACCTCGCGGCGCGCCGCGATACCGATCGCCGCGGTCCAGGCAGTTACGATTGAGGTCTACATTGTTTTCGTTGACGCGGCGCAGCCAGGCCATGCCGTAAGGGTTGACCACATGGATCAGGACCAACGCCGTATCCGTGGCTACGGTCGGCGGTCGACCGAGCAGCTCCAGTTGCACCGCGGCCCCGGCGAACGCCTCGACGCCATGCACGCCGCTCTGCACCACCACCAGCCTGGAGGCGTCCGCCCGGCCCAGCCAGGCCACGTCGATGCTGAGGTCCTCGCCGACCGGTCCCCTCGCGTCCAGTGCCAAAGCCCACAACCGGGCACCTGCTATCGCCGCCTGCCGACGGAAGCGCTCACGCGCCTGCTCGTAGTCCGCGGAAAAAAAGTCGATATCCGACGCCACGCTCACCGCTCCTTTGCTGACTGAGCAAGCATAACGCATCGAGGCCCGCTCTGTTTCCGGCTGCGGTGTAGAACGCAGACGGCCATACCGCCCAGGCCATTCGGCAGAACGTCGAGCCGCTGATCGTTTTGGACCAGCATGGCCGCGCCAACACCCGGCATCGTGGACGAGCAAGATGAGCATGCGGAGCCGTCGTGGCAGGTCACCCGGGATACGAATGGGCCAACGACCAAGCGGTGACTGCGCCATGATCGCGGCGGTAACGACGCTTTTCGGTGACAACGACATCATTACCCTGCTTTCCCGGTTCGCGGCGCCGGTCCCGGTCCGGTTTCGAGCCGCGACCCATCTGCCCGCCGAGCAGCGAGGCGAAACGTTCCGTGCGCCTTTGCTGTGCGGCGGCAGGCTGGGCTTGAGATTGGAACACGGTGCGCGGCGGTGCCCTGTGCCGACGCGACCGGATCAAATTGCCGAGTGGGGCAGGTTCACGGCCCCAGTGTAAGGATCCGGCGCACGCCCCGGTCTCCTGGAGCATGTACCGCTGTGCGCTCATCCTGCTTGCTCTGTTGCCGCTGACTGTGCTGGCCGGCCAGGGTTATCGTCCGATCGCCGACCCCTCGGCGGACGACATTTTCGTCTTTGGATCCGAGCTGGTCAGGTTGAGCCGCGAACGAGCGGCTATCGTGTGGCGCTCGCTGCCCGATGTGCAGACCTTTGAGCCGGCGATCAGCGATGACCTGGTGCTGGCCGGCAGCTCTCGCGGCCTCTACGCCTTGGACCGGGCCAGCGGCGCCGTTCGCTGGCGGATCAAGGCCGGCAGCATTCTTTACTCCCCCGCCGTGACGAGAGAGTACGCCTACGTTGCCGGACAGGATGGCAGTTTACGTGCCGTTGCGCTCAGCGATGGGCGCACACGCTGGCAGCGGCACTTTGCCGGCTGGCTCTATCCGCCGGCTGTGGCAGACGGCCTGTTGGTCACCGGCGGCAGCGCGAGAACCTTGTTCGGTATCGACCGCGGCAACGGCAAGACCCGCTGGACCATCGACCTGGGCAACGAACCCGTATACCGGTCGGTTGCAGTCGACCAGGGCAGGGTTGTGGTCACCGTCTTCGACGGCAGCGTTCTCATGCTCGATGCGCAAACTGGCGACACCCTGTGGCGGGTCGAGGACCAAGCGGCGAGCCGCCCCCCCGGCGTGGCCGCCGGCAGGCTGTACCTCGCCGGGCTGGACGGGGTGTTGCGGGTGCGCACAGCCGCCACCGGCAAGCTGATCTGGTCGCGGCGACTGCAATCGCCCCTGTCGGAACCGATCATCAGCGGCGGCGTGGTGGTGGTCACCGCCGCCGACCGCATCATTGCCCTGCATGCCCTATACGGCGGCGTGCTGTGGGAGAGATCGGCTCCGTTCATCCTTGCCGGCAGGCCCCGTATCTCGGGCGACAAGCTCATCCTGGTATCCCGGGATTATCGCCTCGCGGCATGGCGCCTGCGCGGTATTCCGAAACTGAGTCACTGATCATAAGGAGAAACGACATGAAGACCTTGAGTATCCTTACCGCCCTGGCCGCCTTCCTGGTCGCGGGCTGTGCCGCCACTTCCAACGCGGGCGGTGCGGGCGCGGACGAAAAGCCCTTCGGCGGACCCGACAGCGTCGATTACGCGGCGGCATTGTGGAAACAGTTGAACAAGCACCGGCTGGTAGGGCCGGCAGCTATCTTGGGCAAACACTACCAGGGCGTCCACCCCCACGGCACGGTGCTGGACACCATCGAGGGAACGGTTGAAGTGGGCGGCCACCGGGGCGCCGTGATTGTGAAACGTAACTATGGCGGCGAAGCGGTCAGCATCGCCAATGCCGCCAACGATCCCGACAAGTACCTGCAGGCGGTGACCGTCATGTTCAAGCGCGAAGCCGGCTATGATGCCGAGAACAAGGACTGGTTCTGGGCCAAGTACACGCCGGCGGGGGCGGTCATGGACAACCCGAAAGGCGTCGCCCTGGCCGGGCGGGTGGCCAAAGGCAAACAGCAGGGCTGTATCGCTTGCCACAAAGCCGCCCCGGGCGGCGACCTGGTCTACCTGCACGATCGTTATTGAAGACGGCGCAGGCGCCCTGGCTGACTCAGTCGAGTAGGAGCAGGAAAAGCGGCCCCGAAAGCATTCACCGGCCAGTCAGCCCAGCGCTGCCGTCTCCCGCCGCGGACCGCCCGGCATGACGCCGGTAGTATCCTGGCCCCCGTGCAGCAGGCTGATCAACTGCAGCAGGGTGGCCGCGCCGCGCATCCGCCTCAGGTGCGCGCGCAGCGCCCGCAGCGTCCCGTCGCCGGGCAACCCGTCCACCGTGACCCCGGCATGGCCCTCAGGGGACAACATGTTGAGGGACTGTTGCAGCATGCGCACGGTGCGCCTCGCCCCCACGACGAGCGCGCTATGGTAGAGCGCCGCCGCCAGTGCCTGGTCCGGCAGCCTGTCGCCGGCCACGCGGTCCCAATACTGTTGCTTGTGGAGGCGCTCCACCATCGCCGGCAGGTAGCGGTCACGGTCGAGGTTGGCGGGGAAGCCGGCCCGCCGCCGTGCGGCATCGATACGGCGCCAGCCGCGCCAGTGCGGATGGAAGCGACGGGATATCCCGCAGTACAGTTCGCCTCTGCGCCCCTCCTCGTCCACGTATCCCTCCGCTTGCGCCGCGACCTGCAAGAACGCCTTGTCAAAATCCGCCATCGTGTCTCCTCCCTCGTCAGTACTCCAGGTTTTCTGCGCCGAATCCCGATTCGGGCTCCCCGCCCAGTATCCGGCCGAGGATATGATTCATGGTTACCGGGTCATTGTCGAAGCCGCCATGGGACTCGCTCTCGGTATCGATCGACTGTCCGTTCTTGCCGCGGCTGTAGGCGAAGCTCAACGGTGACAGGCCCAGGTCGGCGATGCCTTCGCTGTAGATCTTCATGCCCAGTATCGGTGCCTCCCGCTGCTCCTCGAAGGCCCGGGACACCAGGTACAGGAGCGATTTCCGGTATACGTGGATCACGTGATCGTCCCGCTCCAGCGGGTCGATGAGGTTGTAGACGGTCATCTGGTCGATGCCGCAGTCGTCGAGGTCCGCCACCAGCTGCGGATAATAATGGCTGTTGAAAAGATCCACGGTGGCGGCCGGCGCCATCAGCGAACAGGTGGCTACCCGTTGCGTCGGCACCAGCTGCTCCAGGGCCTCGAGCAAATAGGCCAGCAGGATGGCGCCGGTGCTGTGACCGACGAGATGGATCTGCAAGTCGCTGCGGCCCGCCTGCCAGACGGTGTCCAGAAAGGTGGCGATGACGCGGCTGCCGTCACCGTCAGCCGTGAAGGGCAAGCGTGCGCCGCTTTTCATCTCCCGCCACAGCGCGCGGCCGGGTACCCGCGTGGCCTGCTCGATGAGCCGGTCCGTCCAATCCATCAGGCCGCCAGCACGCTCGCTGACCTCTTCTTCCTTGCCCAGCACGACATCCTTGATTTCCTCCATGACGCCGGTGTCATACATGAAGTGGTAGGGATACACCCGGTTGGCCTTGAACACCTCCTTCATTGCCGCGATCCGGCGCGCCGAATCGCCCGGGCTGTTCAGCCCGCCGTGGGCATAGAACAGCACATGGTCGTAGTCCGCGCTGTTCGCAAGCAGCTCGGCCGTGATCCTGACGTCGTCCAGATTGCTCCAGTAGCGGCCATGGTCGTGGAAACGACCGTCGTCCAGATGCACAAAGTGTCCGGCGATCTCGGCCCGCTCGGGATCGCGGGTGCCAAACTCGAGCTGGCCGCGCGCCGCATCGGACATACCCGACATCGGTATGTGCCAGATCTGCGGCGTGGGCAGAGCCAGCCGCAGTACCCAGGCGTCCATGACGTTCCGGTGCCAGTCTTCGTAGCTCCACAAGGCGCTGCCGCGTTTACCCCAATCCTCACCCCAGGAGTTCTGCACCCAGAAACCCTTCGAGTTATAGCCGACGATCGCGAAGGCATGGCCGCCGCGATCTGCGTCCCGTAACGGTATCTCTCCGGTCTCCTTGTCTACGGCGCTACGGTTCCAGCCTGCGTGAACCTGGGCCGAGCAATAGATGACGCCAGCTTCGTTGAGCGCCGCATGGTAATCGGAGATGCGCGAACCAAGTCGGTAGTAGGCGCCTACGGTATTGCTGCGGGCGTCCTTGGCTGCCTTGACGGTCATCTGTCCCGGATCGTTGGATTGATACGGCCAATAACTGTCACGGCACACCCCCATGTTGTACCAGCCCTTGATGGCGCCGCGGCAGCTCGATCCGTCATAGGTTTCGCCCCGCCACTCGTCGTATTTTTTTGCCATCTCGTAGAGCATGCGGGGACTGACCAGAACCCGGCTGCCACGCCGACGGTTGAGCAGGTTGACGACCGCGGCAAGACCGAAACCGGTGCAGGCGCCCTCCACGCCCTGGTCGAGTATGCTGAGGCGGCGCGGCCGGGGCAGCGACTTCTTCAGCTGGATCAACGCCGGCTCGTAGACCCAGTCGCGGAAATCCGGTACGTCCTCGAAGGCGGTGAGCGCGAACTGACCAATCTTGGGGGGTTTTTGCGGCATGTTGATGTCCCTGTCCTTGCGTCCCTGAATAGTGGCACGTCGGGGGTGACGGGAAAACTGCTTTGCGACCGAAGCTGGCGCCGCTTGTCCCCGGCGGCAGTTTATGCTGTACGGCCGCCGGCTACTGCGGACTGCTATCCGGCCCCGGACTCGCGGATCACCGGCCGTGCCGGGTCGGTGATCCAGTCACTCCAAGACCCGACATACAGCCGCGAGCCCGTCATGCCAGCCAACTCCATGGCCAGCAGGTTATGGCAGGCGGTGACACCCGAACCGCACATGTGGATGACGTTCCGTGCCGTTACGCGGTCACCCAGCAGGTCTCGATAGAGCGCTTGGAGCTCGGCCGGGGAACGAAAACGACCCTGCTGATCGAGGTTTTGGGCAAACGGCAGGTTCAGCGCCCCGGGGATGTGACCGGCGACCGGGTCGATGGGCTCCTTGGCGCCGATAAATCGCGTCGTCGCCCGCGCGTCCACGATTTGCAGCCCTGCCTCGTCCACGGCGGCCGCCACCTGCGCAGCGTCCACCCATGCCGAACCGTCCGCGTGCGGCAAGAAGGTTACGGCGTCGATTTCCGGTATTGCGTCATCGGTGGGATAACCCCCATCGAGCCAGGCCTGCCAGCCGCCATCCAGTACCGCGGCTGCACCGTGCCCGACCCAGCGCATCAACCACCACAGCCGCGAGGCCACCGCACCGCCGCCGTCGTCATAAGCCACCACCTGCCGGCCGGCGGTGACGCCCTGGCCGCCCAGCCAGGCGGCGAACCTTTCCAAATCCGGTAACGGGTGGCGCCCGGTATCCGGACCCTTCGGGTCCGCTAAATCGTCATCCAGGTGCGCATAGCGGGCATTAGGAATATGCGCGCGGCGGTAGTCTTCCCGGCCACGCTCGGCCTTGTCCAGGCTGAAACGGCAATCGAATACCACCCAGTCGGGGTCATCGAGGTGGGCGGCGAGCTTGTCGGTACTCATGAGGGTGGTGATAGACATGGACGTGGTAGCGAGTCCCGCGTTGTGAAGCCTCGATGTTATGATAGCGCTCCGGTCGTCTCAAGCCTTGCTGCAGCATGAAACACGCGCAAATGTGGGTGCTGATGGCCGCCCTGGTCGCGGTCGCGCTGCTGTGGCGGTCCGCGCCCGATCTCCCGGAGCAGCCCACAGTCACGCCAAACCCTCCACCCGCACCGGCCGCTGACTCGACAGGCGAGCGCGTCTTCGGCGCGGCCGGTAAGGTCACCTCCCTGCCGTTGCCACCACCTCCGCTGTCGACGCGCAATGCCCCCCGCGCCGACGCCCCGCCATTCGAGAGGCAGCTCGGCATGCTGTTGTCCCAGGACCGCTTCCAGGACGCCGTCAACCTCTATGACCAGCAGCACGGGCGGATCGACGATGCCTCCCAGCGTCGCTACCGCGACTTCATCCTCAGGTTCGCCGACAGCGCGGCCCGCAACGATGAGCTCGACCGGGCGGCAGACCTGCTGGAGATATACACCGGCCTGTTCTTCAAGGACGTGGCGGCGCTGTCCCTGCTTGCGGAGGTGCTGCACCGGGACGAGCGTTACCAGGCGGAGATCGACGTCCTTTATGCCGCCTTGAACGAGGCTCACCTGCAGGCCGACAGACGCCGCCTGCGCGACCGGCTGGACCGCGCCGTCGCGAACGCCGCCAGCAGGATCAACGAACAGCAGGGCCTGCCGGCGGTGATCCGTTTCTACCGTTCTCTGCTGCAAGGCGAGCCACTGCACGGCCCCTACCAGATCGCCCTGGCCCATGCCTATATCAAGAGCAACGACACCGAGGCGGCCCAGACCATCCTCGACGGGGTCACCGACCCGGCGTTTCTCGACCAGGCCGCCGACCTGCGCAACCGCCTCGACGCCCGCCTAGCCGGCGAGGTCGGTATCCCGACCAAGGTGCCGTTACAGCCGGTGGCGGGTGGATACGCGGTTCCGGTAATAATCAACGGCCGCGTCCGGGCGACGCTGTTGATCGATACCGGCGCCAGCCTGACTATCATTTCCCCCGCCGTGCTGAGACGTGCCGGTGTGGCGCTCGAACGGATCGAGCGCCAGGGCAGGTTCAACACCGTGAACGGGGTGATCACCGCCCCGATCGCCCGCCTGCGCACGCTGGCACTGTCGAGGGAGTTGGTGGAAAACATCGATGTCGGCGGAATCGCCCTCCCCGGTGTGCCGGGCATCGACGGCCTGTTGGGGATGAACGTCCTGCGCCGCTTCGAGTTCTCCGTCAGCGACACCGAGCAATTGCTAACGCTGGCTCCGCTGACCCGCACCGGCCAGCAGGCGCGCTAAGGCGAGCCCGGCGCGGCGCCCGATGCCCGGGAACTTGCTCTCCCGTGGACCGGCCACGTTGAGGATGCGGATGTCGCGGCGACGGAGCCAGTGGCGGAAACCGGCCACATCGAGTTCACGCTGCAGGTCGACCAGCCGCAGTGGCTTGCCGAGGCGACGGGCGCATTCCATGGTGAACAGGGTGCCGCCTTCGGGCTCTCCCGTCCCCAGGATCAGTGTTCCGTCCGCGTCACGCACATTCCATTCCGTGCGTTGAGGGTAGTCGCGTCCCGGCGTTTCGGTCAACGGATAGCGGGCATCGATCGCGCCGTCTTCGGCCTGCCTGCCATGCGGACACCAGCCCCCGCAGGGGACCCCTCGCTGCAGCGCCCAATCAAGCGCGGCACGGTCGACCCCGGTCTGCCCCCCGGACAGAAGCTTGTGGACAAGCGGCGCTTGCATAAGCAACGCGTAGCGGCGTAGGCTCGAAGTCGGTAAATATGAGTCACAATGGATATCCTGACTATACCGCTGTTTCCGCTGCACACCGTCCTCTTCCCGGGCGGCAGACTGCCTTTGCGAATCTTCGAGCCGCGCTATCTGGACATGATCAGCCACTGCGTGAAAACGGAATCGCCTTTCGGCGTATGCCTGATTGATAACGGAGGGGAAGCGGGAATAGCCGCACGACCCCGCGAAATCGGCACGCTGGCCACGGTCACCGACTGGAACCGTCTGCCCGATGGCCTGCTCGGCGTCATTGCCGAGGGCGGAACGCGGTTTTGCCTACGCTCTACAACGGTGGAACGAAACCAGCTCCTCACCGGGCAGATCGCGCTCATCCCGGACGACACGCTGGCGGATGTGCCATCGGATTCACTGGAACTGGTCGAGCTGCTCAAACACCTGATCAAGGAAACCAGCCCCTCTTACAGCGTGAGCGAGGATAAGTTCGACGACGCGGCCTGGATCGGCTTCCGGCTAGCCGAGGTGCTGCCACTCGAACCAGGCTTCAAGCAACAGCTGTTGGAAATGAGCAGCCCCATCGATCGCCTGCAACTGCTGCACGAAGTGGTCGAGGATCTGACCGAAGGCTGACCCGGTCACACACTTTTGGAATCGCGCAGTCTGGTCTAGAATAGCGGCCTTGGTAAGACATTCTTTATTGGGGCGGTAGCTCAGCTGGGAGAGCGTCGCGTTCGCAATGCGAAGGTCGGGAGTTCGATCCTCCTCCGCTCCACCATAAAAACAATAAGTTACGGTGACACCGAAGAGACAAAAAAAAACCGCTTAACGGTGTCGTAACGGTGAAACACCAAACGTCGGCAAACTCTCGTTTCTTCTCGGTGCCGCTGTTTCCTGTCCCCTTTCCCCCGTTTCTGGAATCACGACAAACACCTCACTCACGGCGTTGCTACACTACCTGAAAACAACATCAAGACGACCTACAAGGGGACCATGAAAATCCGGTTACTACTTCTCGCCCTGGTGCTGTGTGTGCCCGTGCAGATCGCTACGGCGGGTGACCTGGAAGATGGGGTAGCAGCGTTTGAAAAAGGGTAACTATCAGACTGCGCATCGTTTGTCCCTGAAGGCGGCGGAACAGGGTCACGCGGAAGCGCAGAACAATCTCGGCGTGATGTACGCCAACGGCGAGGGCGTGGCGCAGGACCACAAGGAAGCCGTGAAGTGATTCCACAAAGCGGCGGAACAGGGTTACGCAAATGCGCAGTACAGCCTCGGTCTGATGTACGCCAAAGGCCAGGGCGTGCTTCAGGACTACGTAGAGTCTCCTCAAAAAGTCAGGAACACTCCCCTCAACCCAAAGTACTTGTGACGAGTGGATGTGTGGGTCGGTAACGGAACAACCTCTGGCCTCGTTGCCATAACGCTAAGAGACGCCAGGCCACGTCAGGTTTATAAAGCGCAAAAAAGATCCTCAAGAGGATCAGCAAGTTCATCACCAGGAAGATGCTGTGGATCCAGGCCGTCGAGGTATCGGCACGCTTGGCACGAATATAGTTGAGTCGATAGCCGTTCTTTCCCTGACCAAACTTGCCTTCAATCGGAATGCGTTCCAGATACTCTTCTCGTCGTTGCGCGTGCAATCGCTTCAGCTCGTCCCGATTCGCGTCGGTGACTTTCTTGGGGCGTCCCAACGGCTTGCCAGCAAAACGAATACCGTGCCGCTTGAGATAGCGCCGGTTGTCTCGCGTTCCATACACCGGATCGCCCACGACCACCTCTGGATAAGTGCCATAGCGCGCCCGATGCGCTTCAACCTGACTCTTCAGATCTCCCCCTTCATGAAACGCGTCCCAGCGCAGATGATCCACCCGCGCCAGCCCTTCCTCAGTCAGACTGACACTGAGCTTGGCGCCAAACTCGACCGGCTTGTCCTGCTTGCCCCGAACGATCGGACGCACATACGGTTGGCTGATACTGACAATGCGATCCGCACAGCGCCGGCTCTGGTTCTGGTACATCTCCCACTGCTGGGCATACACATGCTGGATCACCCAGTAACGGGATAACAACCCACGCGGCAAGGGCAGCGGTGTACCGTCCGGCCAATACGCCAATAATCGCTCGATATGGCCCAGGTTGCGGCGCAAATACTGCAACTGCTGCTTGATCCCTCGACGCCGAACTTTGCCACTGGGCCGCCGCTGCTTCGCCACCGACAAGTAGGCTCGGCGCGCCTTCGCACGATAGGTCCGGGGTTTCTTTGTTAACCCAGTCTTGGCGTAGAGTATGTCGATGATCTGTTCACTGAACTCCCGCGCCTCATTGAGCAGACTCAGGTCGGTGGGATAACGGATCGCCTGTTCGACCACCGTCGCATCCAGGATCAGCTTGCCTTGGCGGGCCGGCTCTTGCTCTTCTTTGTGGGTTATCCCCGCGGACGACGACGGCGGATCGTCATCGCCGGCATCTTCATCGGCGTCGGGCTTGTCCGATTTCGGCGTACGCCGCGGCCCTGGCTTTTGCTTCGCCTTGGCACTCTCCAGTGCATCGATAACGGCATCGTGAAAAGCTTCAAATACCCCTTGCCCCATGCGCTTGCGAATCTCTACGAACAACGACGGCGCGAACGGCGCCTCCCTCTGATACCCCGGCAATCCCACGAAGTATTGCAGGTAGGGATTCTCCTGGATCTGCTGGACCGTCTCTTCATCCGACAGACACAGCTTGTGTTTGACAATCACCGCACCAATCACCAAGCGCGCATCTTTGGTCGGTCGACCCTGGGTCACCGATAGACTTTGATAGTAACCCTCCGCCAGAGCGTCCCAGGGGATACACCGGCTCAGCTTCACCCAACGGTTGTCTTCATCCAGAGCGGTTTGAAAGGGCCAGTCAAATTCAGCGAGGGACAGTTGTTGGTGGCTGCGATAACGGATCATAGGTGCACGGTTTTTGTAAGGTTGGGCTTATTTTTCGTGCACCATTATACCCCAAATAAGCCATTTATCATAATAATATCAAAGAGTTATACTTTCTGAGTAGACTCTACGTACACGCGCACAAGTGGTTGAACCTAAGCTTAGCTAATGGATTTGAGCCTGGGCCACAATTCCTTGACCTCTTCGCCGGACAGATAACCCCTGCCCAGCTTACAGAGGCACAACGCCTAGCCCGTGAGTGGATGGAGAAGCACGGGAAGTAGTCCCTCGTCACTGCTAGACCCTGCCCTCACCCGAGATCGGGGTGTGTGGGCGATCTCAGGCGGTCGGATTTAGCCGGTGGAGGAATTCTCCGCATTGTGGTGGGGCGCCCCACCGCAATCAACAAGAGTCACCGACACCGCCGAGGATTTTCATGGCTGTCGAGCGCCCGACCACGATCAACAACGAGCCGCGATACCCCATCAAGTCGTGCGACACGGTGGAGGAATTCTCCACTGCTGTCGGGCGCCCGACAGCAGCGAAGCCGTCGGAACTCAACGGTCAACGCGGTGAGGTGCCACCAGTCCAATCGGAATCCTATCGTGACTGCAACGCGACTTAAGATCAAATAGTGCATCCCCTGGGTTATGAACTCCGTAATAGGGTCCCCACTCACCGCGATACCAGTCCGCAAGCTTTGGTATGACTTGAGCGTTGTCAGCAAGAAATGCTATCTGCGTCACTTAGCGCTCGGAGTCGATGACTGCATAATGAGTGCCTCGTGGCACACCAGTTTTCGGTGCAAAACAACAACCTTACTCACTAGGTGACCAAGTATCCCCGGATCATCTGAAACACGTCAACTGGTGCTGGGACCTGCTATCGGCTGTCGCTATGCCTTCCCAGCCAGCAGAGATCGCTCTTTTCGGCGGATTTTCTGATATCGAGTACCGTTCAGCCCATAGCAATCCCCGGCAACAACTCCCTGCCTTGCCCTCTACAGCCGCTGGTCTTGCGCGGGGTATCCAATCCATCAATCGAACAAGCGGGTCTGGGGCGGCGCGCGGCTTCGTGGGCGACGGGGGGTTTCTGGTTCGGTAGCTTGCGCGTCAAGGTGGACTTATGTCACCAACTGGTAACAATCGCCGGACGTACGTTCCTCCAGTGTTACCGTTTGGTAAGGATTGCGGGAGTACATAAGCCGTCTCTAGCCGCGCTTTGTGGTACCGAAATAAGAGTCCGAGGATTCGGGACGTCACCCTGATTAGTAGCCAAATCAGACCTATTTTATCTTTATATCCGGGTATCCCAAGCGCACGTGACGCTTGAGCTGATGGACGCTCAACGCTTTAGTGGCACGATTCTTGTACCGAGGAACTCTTTTGATGAGTAGCGCGATTTCGACAATTCACTGAGATCTTAAGGTCAACATGAGGAGAATCGAATGATTAAGCGAATAAGCATCATCGCCTCGTTTTCCGTCGCGGCCCTCGCCGCACCGGCTGCACTGGGTCTGAATCTAGATATCTGGGGTGTGGCACACATGTCTGTTGACGGGGCGGACAACGGGCAAGAAAGCGATACCTACATTGCCAGCAACTCGTCGCGTCTCGCCGTCAGCGGCGATCAGGGAGTAACGGACAATCTGAAAATTGTATTTCAGTATGAATCCGGTGTGGATCTGACCGGACGGGGAGAAAACGACGGTAACGGCGGCTGCGGCGCTGATGGCGAGGCCTGTCAGGGCCAGCTGTTCACCCGGACACGAGATGCCTTCGTCGGCTTATCGGGGGGCTTCGGCAAGCTGCTGGCGGGGCGATTAGGTGGATTGAACCAGTGGGTGTACGACTACAACCTGTTCGCCGATCAGGTCGGCGACCTCGGCAATATCTGGGGCGGCACCGGTCTCTTCGGCCGCGTTGACGACACCATCCATTACGAGACCCCGGATCTCAGCGGTTTCACGGCGGCGGTCACCTACGCCCCCGACGAAGGGGTGGACGACACGGCGGTCGGCGTCGGCAAACTGAACTATGGCAACGGCGGGATCAAGCTCGGCGCTGCCTATATGAGTCAGGGCACCGGGCTGCCCGATGAACACACCGCGTGGGCGCTCACCGGAAGCTATGACGGTGGTAACTTCACGGTCGGCGGCGGATATCAGGGTGAATCGGACATCGGCGGCGTACCCGGGGCCGACCGCGACGGATTCACGGTGGGCGGCAGCATCAAACTTGGAAAAGGCGCGCTGAAGGGTCAGGCATCTTGGACGAGCGGGGAAGGTGACGAAACCGATGCAGTGCAATATGCGGTTGGCTATGACTATGATCTGGCTGAAAACGCCACTATCTACATTGCCTATGCCTCTACCAAGAACGACGCCCTCGTCGCTTTCAGCGCCAATGACTACGGTCACGGCGACAATATCGGCACCGCCGGGCCGGGCGAAGATCCCAAGGCCGTTTCGCTAGGTATAGTGTACAAGTTCAACGCTCGGCTGTGGCCTCGCTAGGACTAGGATAACCAGAGAAATCCATCGCCCTGATTTCTCTCGACAGGGAGGCGCCTCTGCTATCGGCCGGGAGTGTCCTGGGCAGAAATGTCGAGTGAGCGGTCGGCGAAAAGTCGAGAACACCCGGCGCGAATCCCGGCCGGCGGCGCCGTCCGACTCACGCGGGTGTAGTGATACAGCGATGTTTTGGGTTGTACATTCGGATCGTTGAATGTTGGAGCACCATAGTGGGTGGGCCCTCTGTCGAGGATGGCATAGGGCACCACCCTATTGTTGTGTCGAAGTGACTGAAACAGAGCCGGTTTTAGCAGTAACCAGGGCGCGCAGTATCACTCACCGTGAACGGCGCCGCCAGTGTTCACGCGGCTCGATTCGAGTCCATTGTCTGGCGTGATGCAGGTCGAGTTGAACATCGTCGGGTATTTGCCCGTGCAGAGCAGTAAGTTGACGTACTTCATTATACGGCTCGACGAAATAACAGAATTCGCGACGAAATGCGTTACCTCCCGTCGAATCGATACAGGCGAGTGAGGATCGTTATTAGCCGTACGCGTTCATGGCTGTTCCAGCACCAGATTTTCAAGTATCAAGTCGTGGCGTGAATGGACGGTCGATCGCAGCGGGCCAAGCCGTATTCTCAACCATTTGAACATGATTTCCAGACCAGCCGGAGTCGAAGGAAACGAGTAATTTTTGAGCAGGACGAAGACTAAAAAGGCGCAGACGTATCTGCCATGGCCGTCTTCAGGCAGATGTACGAATCTTACCAGTGCAATACGACGGAAAGCACAGAGAAGAAAGCTCAGTTCAATTGTAGCCGCGACATACTCAATTACACTGTCGACTTCGCGTAGTCATCTACGAAGCGCATCGTCAATCGGATTTGCTTCAGGGTTGCCTTCATGAGGTCGCGCTGACTGACGACTTTCTTCAGTATTCCGCCTTCTATTAACGGTAAATGACGAATATTGTGTTCCGACATCAACTTCAAAGCACCCATCACCGTATCCTGCGGCGAACACACCACTAGGTCTCGCGTCATCAGGTTCTCTACGTTGAGTGCAAGCGCCGCCGGTCCATGCTGCGCAACAGCTCGAACGACATCGCGTTCCGACAATATTCCTAATAGTCCGCCCGCTGCGTCGCAAACCGGCAAGACGCCAATGTTATGTTCCGCTAATAGCGAGGAAGCTTGTTCGAGGTTATGGTCAGGGCCGCAGACCAATAACTCATCGTTATATTGCGTAGTTACATCCCCGATTTTCATATTCTCCTCCGCTCGGTTGGTCAGCGAGAGGGGCACAAGTTCGTTCTCGCTGATCCGCCAGGATCCGAATCGTTCGCGATGATCATCCCCCATCGTGTCACTGATATCAAGCCTGCCGATGTCGCAAGGGTAAAGATAGCTCCGAGGAATTCAACATATAAATTCAGGGTAAAAATATTAAGAGAAATATTCAATACATTAGGGGCCTTGGTGCATGAATAATTCGTGCCTCACGAAAAACGGTAACGTGTGCATCATTCATCTGTTTGTTTCCACTTTCCTAGCGATAATAGGCGATATCCAACATACGCGTTCCACTCACGTTCGAGTCAACCCGATTCATGCAACAAGGCCGGTAAGAAGCACTATGCAGTGGCGGGTCAAGGCGTGGACAAGTCGAGACGGGCGCCGTCTTCGCGGAAAATGCGTGGCTTCCACGGCGCGAATCGTGCCGCGACAAACTTCATCGTGGTCGTGATAACACCAAGGCCATATTTGAGGGAACGTGGGAAATTGATACTCGAGGCGTCATCAAAGTAACGGGTCGGACAACTTATCTCGCCAATACGAAATCCGAAAAACACTGCTTGCGCCAACATCTCGTTATCGAAAACGAAGTCATCCGAGTTTTCCTGCAGTGGAAGTGATTCAAGCACTTCGCGACTGAAAGCGCGGAAACCGGTGTGATACTCAGACAGTTTTTCGCCTAACGCGAGGTTTTGAATCAGCGTCAGAATACGGTTGGCAAGATACTTGTACAAAGGCATCCCGCCCTTAAGTGCCTTGCCACCTAAAATGCGCGAGCCAAGAGCGACGTCATAGTGGCCGGATGTAATCATGGTTGCGAGAGAGTTGATAAGTCGCGGCGAATATTGATAATCGGGGTGAAGCATGACTATTACCTCCGCCCTCAAATTGCACGCCGCCTTGTAGCATGTCTTCTGGTTACCTCCGTAACCGAGATTTTCGCTGTGGACGATCGTCTCGATTCCGAGACGCTTAGCGAACTCAACGGTTTGATCATTCGAACCGTCGTCGACCAGGATCACGTGGTCAACATACTCATGTGGAATCTCATCGTACGTTTGTCGCAGCGTCTTCTCGGCGTTGTACGCTGGCATTACCACGACCAGGCGTTTTCCGTTGATCATTTCAAGCCATCGCCTTTTCTTGCACTCACGCGAATGGTGGCCCCCGCACCTAGAACACCGGACAGCATATACTCAACTGCCGCCACCGGCATGAACATGGTCGACAAGACCATCAATAGAAGTAGTTCCCATGGCGAACTGCCTGTGCCTCTATTTCGGAGCAAGGCATAGAAACGATTCGGGTCCCTCCCGAGACCAATCTTGTTTTCCAGGCTCTGGACAAACCCGAAAAGATTTTGCTCGAGTGAATACGTGCTCAGGCTGGTGACAAGAAATCCGACATCTTCCAGGCATCGCGAGAGTGTCTCCGGGCTGAAATGGTGAATATGTCGAGGCAGATCAAGATGAAACCAGTGCTGGCGAAACAAGCGTGACTGGAAGCTACCGAAATTCGGGACCGCAAGCGCAAGAAGTCCGTTCGGGCGCAATAACTCGAAAACCTGGCGTAGGTTGTCGACCGGGTTCCGCAGATGCTCCAAAACGTGCCAGATGACGATAATATCGAAATGTTCCTGCGGAAGACCAATCTGTCGCAACTCGCCCTTATGGAAATCGATGTTCGCGCCAATATGATCGATGGGAATACTATCGTGCTCGACGCCTGTACAGCGGCAACCGAATTTCTCAAACGCTTGTAGTAACGTGCCCCGCCCACAGCCAATATCAAGTACACGGGGAGTCATCGTCCCTGCATCAGGACACATTCGTCGCCAGTGTTTCAGGAGTATTTTTGCTCTTGTGCTGGCAGAATATCTAAGCAGCCATTCGCCCACAGATGCAAATTTTTTCGAACCACCACCATAATAGCCGTTTGCATAATATGCATTCAGTTCGGCCCCGGACAGCACCGGATTAGTACGCACGAGATGACATACCGGGCACTGTACGAGCTCGAAGCACCGACGCCCTGAATCGAAATCTCGCGCCTCGAAAACGAGGTGGCTTTGATCGCATCCGCAAAGGACACATTGCAACGTATAGCTCTGGGTGTGCTGCACGATTAGTATTGGTGATATTAGTTCATTAGTTCCTGTCGAAAGCGCGGGATCGATCGGAAACTATGACGTTTTCAAGTGAGCGTTTCGAGGCTAATGGCGATGATACCCACGCGGACCGCACCCTTAACAAAATGGTCGCCGTAGAAAGCCAATCGGATGGATAAATGCCGGCCGTGTCTGTCTTCATTTGGGTACCGGTATGGTGATAAGAACCCTGCGATGAATCTCTATCTGTCGCTCCGGCAAGAAAGAGTAGTTGTTCAAGACTGAAGCACGTATTCTTTTTCGCGTGCACTCGGCGTTAATCATTGCAGTGACGGCAATCTATGGTCAAGCGTTTACTTTCTTATTCCTATCCTGGGACGACAATCACCAGGTCACCTAAAACTGATATGTGAACGCCGTATTGACGGGAGAAACGCTATCCTGAGTCGTTGCGCCAATAGACATCAGCTTACAAATGTAGCGATCCACGATATGAAAAGTCTCCTTATTCACCTGGCTACACGTCAAGCCGGCGGCCAATTGCTGCGCGCAGCCTGCTATGATCACTTTCCCTCCGTGCCGTGGGATTACGTAAGGGGAAGTATAGCTGTGTATCGCAAACTGACTTGACGCACCATTCTCGCCACACATTCATATAGGACCATTGCAGCAATGCCCCCATCCAATATTATTGATCCCGCGCCGGATCCTTTGCAGGATGTTGACGCGCCGCTGCGCGATGACGTGCGCCTGCTGGGCGCCCTGTTGGGTGAAACCCTTAAGAGCCAGGTCGGCAAGGATTTTTTCGACACTGTCGAAGAAGTCCGGAATCTCTCAAAGGGCGCCCGTGCGGGCAGCACTCCGGATGCGGAGGCGCTGGTTGGCAAGTTGGCGCAACTTCCCGCGGATGAAATGTTGCCGCTCGCCCGCGCGTTCACCCAGTTTCTGAAGCTGGCCAATATCGCGGAACAACATCACCAGGTCCGCCGAAACCGGGATGCATTGCGCTCGGGCGTATCTCACCCATTCGGGGTCAGCCTGGACGATGTCATCAGCAAATTGACGAAAAAATCCATAACGCCCGAACAGATCTTCGATGCGGCATGCGGACTGGACATCGAGTTGGTGCTCACCGCGCACCCCACCGAAGTGACCCGTCGCACCCTGCTGCAGAAATACAATCGCATAGCTGACATCCTTGCCGAACGTGACAGAGACGACTTGATTCCTTCAGAGGAAAAGAAGCTGGCGGAGGACCTACGCCGGGAGATCATATCCATCTGGGAGACTGACGAGGTCCGGCGGCACCGCATCACGCCCGAGGAGGAAGCGCGTTCAGGATTCGTGGTGGTCGAACAGATACTCTGGCATGTCGTGCCCAAGTATCTACGGGTACTCAACGACACCCTGGTCGAATTGGCGGGTCGGCCGCTCCCCTTGGACACCGCGCCGATACGGTTCGGTTCATGGATGGGCGGTGATCGTGACGGCAACCCTAATGTCACAGCGGAGGTAACGCGCCGTGTCTGCCTACTCTCCAGGTGGGTGGCGGCAGAGCTCTACCATCAGGAAGTCGATCAGTTACGCAGCGAATTGTCCATGGGAAGCTGTGATGACACCCTGCGTGGACTGGTGGGGGATGCACATGAACCCTACCGCGCATTCCTGCGATCAGTACGTAGCCGACTTCTGGATACACGCAGATGGATAGAGCATGCATTGGATGGAGACCTGCATGAGGATATGGATGTATACCATTGCGCCGCGGAACTGATGGAGCCGCTGCGCATCTGTTACCGTTCTCTACACGCTTGTGGTGACGGAGTAATCGCGGATGGCAGATTGCTTGACCTCATTCGTCGGGTGAGCTGTTTCGGCCTGACCTTGGTGAGACTGGACATACGCCAGGAAGCCGATCGCCATACCGAAGTTCTGGAATGTGTAACGGCTCATTTAGGCATCGGATCGTACCAGGCATGGGATGAAGAACGACGCGAACGCTTTCTCGTCGAGGAATTGAACGGCCGGCGGCCGCTGATCCCCAAGGACCTGCCTGCCGATGAACGTGTGCAGGAGGTGCTTGACACCTTTCGGGGCCTCAGCGAGATCAATCCCGAATCCCTGGGCGCATATGTCATCTCCATGGCGCAGCGGCCATCCGATGTCCTCGCAGTGGAATTGCTGCAGCGAGAGGCAAACATCGCCGAGCCGCTGCGGGTGGTGCCCTTGTTCGAGCGGTTGGATGCCCTGGAAGGCGCGGGTGCATGCGTGGGCAGATTACTGTCGATCCCCTGTTATCAGGCCCGCCATCAAAAACGCCAGGAAGTCATGATCGGATATTCCGACTCGGCCAAGGACGCCGGCCGCATGGCGGCGGCGTGGGCTCTTTATCGCGCGCAGGAGGACCTGGTCAGGGCGTGTCGTCAGCACGGCGTGGTTTTGACCCTTTTTCATGGCCGTGGCGGCACCGTCGGTCGCGGGGGAGGACCGACCTACCAAGCCATACTGTCCCAGCCACCGGGCTCGGTAGCCGGTTCTCTGCGGGTGACCGAGCAGGGCGAGATGATCCAGGCGAAATTCGGCAATCCATCGATCGCGCTGCGCACATTGATCACGTATACCGCGGCCACGCTCGACGCCAGCCTGTCGCCATCAAGCTTGATAAGGCCCGAATGGCGATCGCTGATGGACCAATTGGCCGACACCGCGTTTGCTTCGTTCCGCAGCGTCGTCCACGAAGAACCGAGGTTCGTCGAGTATTTCCGCGCCGCGACACCGGAAGAGGAAATCGGCAAGCTGAAGATCGGCAGCCGCCCGGCGCGGCGTCGGCGCGGCAAAGGGATAAAGAGCCTGCGTGCAATCCCCTGGGTCTTTGCGTGGACGCAGACCCGGCTCAATCTGCCGGCCTGGCTGGGCATTGGTGAGGCACTCCAGCATGCCATGGACCAGGACAGGGGCGAGCTATTGCACGAAATGTATGCCGACTGGCCATTTTTTGCGGCGACCCTGGATCTGGTCGAGATGGTGTTGGCAAAGGGAGACCCGGAGGTGGCTGCACGGTACGACGCAGAGCTGGTTCCGCCGCAGCTGGCTCCGGTTGGAGAGGCAATACGGGTGCGCTACCACAAAACGGTAGAGCTCTTATTACAAGTGACGGGTCACCGAGGATTGATTGAAAATGAGCCGGTTCTGCGCCACACCATCGAAGTACGTAATCCATATATAGACCCGCTCAATCTGATCCAGATAGAGTTGTTGCGGCGGCTGCGCGCCGGTCACAACGGCGTGATCAGTGATGCCCTGTTCGCAGCAATTAACGGTATCGCGACGGGAATGCGTAACACGGGCTGACGAGCATCCTCCTTCGAGGATGAAACGGAGGCATGATCCGGGGCGTTTGCCGGATCTGCGCCCGCCGACGGCATTACCGGGATGACCTGCCGAACCACACTTCATCCGGCGGGTATCTTCACAAGCTTAAGCGTGCGCGGTGTTCATCCAACCTTTGCAGGCCCAACCGCTCCGCGGCAGCGATGGCCTGTGCAAACTCATCGCGACGCAGCGGCCGATCGAGTGGTGGGTGCTCGAAAGCGCGGTAGCAGGGACGGTATTGATCCATGATGTTGACATAGGTGTTGCGGGACACCTCCCCGGCCAGAAAGCGCAGCACGGTCTCGGTGCCGGAGACACCGCCCGGCATCACCAAGTGACGGACCAGCAGCCCGCGGCGGGCGAGACCGCGCTCGTCCAGCACCAGGTCTCCGACCTGCCGGTGCATTTCACGTACCGCGGCACGGTTGACTTTCCAGTAGTCGCGGACGTGGGAAAACTCCCGTGCCGTTGCCGAATCGCCATACTTCATGTCCGGCATGTAGATGTCGATCACGCCGTCCAACAGCGCCAGGGCCTCTGCGCTGTCGTAGCCGCCGGTGTTGTAGACCAACGGTAGGGTCAACCCACCCCGTGCTGCGAGCAGGACCGCCTCGAGGATCTGCGCCACCACGTGGCTGGGTGTGACGAGGTTGATGTTGTGGCAACCCCGGGACTGCAGAGCCAGCATGATTTCCGAGAGCCCGCCGGCATCGACCTCTTGCCCCACGCCTCGCTGGCTGATGTCCCAGTTCTGGCAGAACTCACAGCGCAGGCTGCACCAGCTGAAGAAGATCGTGCCCGACCCGCGCCAGCCGCTGAGCGGCGCTTCCTCGCCATGGTGCGGGCCGTGGCTGTGCACCACCGCCCGCTCGCCGGTGCGGCACACCGCGCCACGTATGCCCTCGAACCGGTTGACACGACAATACCGCGCGCAGAGATCGCAGTCCGCCAGGTGCGAGCGGGCCCGGTCGACCCGCCGCGACAGCTCACCGCTCCTCAGCAAGCCCGCATAGCCCGGCTCGACCGCTACGGATGCGGATGTTCCCTGATCACTCAATATTCTGTGCGGGTCGCGGCTTGCGCCGAAGACCTGTGCGGCCCCACAGCGAGGGACCGCCGCACCTATATCGCCACCCCGACAACGCAGCTTGGCGCCGGGCGCCGTCGATACGGAAAACGACTTCGATCCGATTGGAAACAACAGTAGCGACTACGGCGCGGGCCGAAAACACGCGGCACATCGGCGACCTCAATCCACTGCTTTCTTGGCCCGCAGCAGCCGCATGGCCAGGGCAAACATGAAGATCATGATCGCCAGAATGGTGAGTTCCACCATGGCGGCCTGAAAGGCCGGGTCATCGATCTTGAAATGGCCCGTGGTCTCCGCGGTGATGATCAGCATGCGTCGTACCGCGGCAATGGTACCTACTATCAGAAAGGGTTCGACTTCGAGCATCTGTGTCCGCGTGATGCGGCCGATGGTGTAGACGACTTCGGCGACCATGAGCACCAGAAGTATCCGGTCGAGGAGCTGGATCATCGCCCTTACATAATCGCCTTCCAGCACATACACGGCCATCTCGGCAACGCCGATGATGATCAGTCCAGCGGCGGCGATAATCAGGATAAAGCCTGCGGCTATGTAAATATAGTGCTCAGCTACCTCCAGGGCTCTGGGCATGTCGGAATAGCCGTTTGACGTCATCTACTCGGTCCTCCCCTTTCCGCGCCACAGCCTAGTGTATGGGAGAATGCCACGCAAGTCGTAGCCATCGTGCGCCTGGCTGTTCCCGGATCCGTCAGCCATGCCCGGCAAAGTACTCCCAGGCACCCCCAAACCACAGCGGCAACTGCAGTCCACGAAGTCCGAGATTGTTTACGGCCCAGCTGTTTCGTCGCAGAAGGGCTCCACCTGGCCGGTCTCTGTTACCGGGTTTTGTGCGGCCCATGATCACAATGAACAATGCGGAATTAAGCGCCAGGAACCCCGACGCCGGGTGGCGGGCGGTCCAGGTGCTGTCCCGGCGCCGCCACCAAATCGGCTACGTGTTCAGCCTAACCGCTCGCCCCATCCGCCTTTGCATCTCCAGCAGGAAGCTCGCGCCGGTGCCGACGGCCTTTTTGCTGAACAGAAACATACCGGAACTGTAGCGTGGGTTGCGCCTGACGAATTCGCGCACTGCCTCCAGATCTATCTGGTACTTGCGTATGATCTCCTCCGCTTCTTCCCTGGCCTTCTGCTTCGCCTCGAACAGGACCATCTGTGCACGGGACTTGAAGTTCACCTCGCTGTCTCCAGAGGTTTCCAGGGGCAGGAACAATATATGCGGATAGTCCGACATGACTTTGGTCTGCACCCCGTCACTGGCCGTGGAGGGCAGGCACCCGAATGGCTTTACCGACACCATCATGTGTGCCTTGCGCATTCTTGCGCTGTAGATCAGGCTGCCCACCTCCATGTAGGCCTCGCCGCCGCCCTGGTGCTGGTTGTAGTAGTCGTGCGCGTACCGGGCCAGGACCCGGTTATTCACCGTATTGTCGGCGCGCCCACCGAGCGCCCAGCGGTAGAGATTGTAGAAGGCATTCAGGGTGCGCCGCAGCGCAAACAGCTTGAGTTCCTTCAGGTAGGGGTTCGCCCCTCTGCCGAGCCCGGTGTCTTCCTGCTCGATGCCCCGGTGATTGCGGGCGGCGATCTCCCGTGAATACAGCAGATGCTCCGCCCACGTCGTCAGCGGCTCCGTCTTTACCTCGGCGCCTTCCTCCACCAGCCAGTCCTTGAAATGGTAGTTACCCTGGCTCTCGGTCAGGCTGGCCCAGAACTCGCCGGTGATCTTGACCATCGGTTTCACTCGCGTGTAATCACACTGCACTTCGGCGAAGATCTTACTTGCCCTGCGCAGCCCGCTGACCACCCTGCCCTTGCTCATGAGGATATTCTTCATCAGCGCGATGACTTCCGACTTTGCCTTGCGGGTTGCGCCGGCCTCGATCTCGTAGGGCCATATCTTGTTGACGATGCCGTTGATCAGGTCACCGATGATGATGCATCTCAGCAGTCCGGCCACGAACGCGGGGTTGAAGTCTACGCCGGGGCCCTCTTTGTCGTCACCGCTGATCTGGCCCACGCCGCCGTCCTGCTGAAAAAGCACCACCCGGAAGTTCTCAAACCCGGCATCGATCACTGCCTTGCGGTACTCCGATTCATACATGCCGAACCGGCACGGACCGCAGGAACCCGCTGTCAGGAAAACGTATCGTCGTTCTATCTCCTCCGTGCTCATGGTGCTACGCAGCTGCCGCAGGTAATGCACGAGGTTGCCAACCGTGTAATAGGTGGGGTTGCACTGGCCGCGATTGCAGAATTCCTTGCCGATGATCAGGTCGGTAAAGCCGGGTTCCGGTAACCGCTCGATCCGATAGCCCAAGCCCTGCATTACACCGACGATGAGTTCCTCATGGGCCTCGGTCATACCACCGAACAGAATCGTGGTGTTGTTTCGTTCGCTGGCCAGGAACGGCTTTGCCCGCGGCCGCTCGAAATGCTTGATCTGCCCGCTATCACGGTCGAGGTCGGCCCTGAACTGCACGTTCCTTGGATCTTGTTTCGGATTGGGTCCGTGCATGGGATTATCCTGCTCCTTTACCTCACATTACTGAATACGACGTGCTGCCGGTTCCCGCGCGATCGGGATGACCTTCGCAACCGTCGCCGGAACCACAGGCTCCGCGTCCACGTCTCCGAGCGTCTTCAGATTCGCCCGATTTTTCAACCTGGCCTGGTACTGGCGCAGAGCGTAGACAATGGTTTCGACCCGGATCTTGATAGACCCTGCAGGCCGGTTCTCGTCGATATCATGAAAGGTAAAATAGGGTGTCTGGGTGGCCTCCAGTATGCCTTCGATCACGTCGTAGATGGGCGCATCCATGCCGCACTTGAAATTGCTCAGATCGATGACCGCCAGGTTGGGATGGCGCGCGGCATACTTCGCCGCCCAGATCTTCATGTTGGTATTGGCGCTGTACGGATTGCCGAAGACATCCGTGATGTCCTTGGCATGCCTGATGCGGCCGGCGGCGATGTCCGCTGCAAACAGCGGCGCCAGGTCCTCTTCGCCGTCGGGTAGGGAATCGGCGTGCAGGATGGGGAAACCATTTTTCTGTATTTCATCAACGATCTCGTGGTTCAGTCCCGGGTCCAAGTGATAGGGCCGGCCGATCATGAGCATACCCACCTCGTCTTGCTCCGTCAGTCTTTTGAGCACCTCGTGGCCACGCTCCTTCTGCCGGTCCTGATAGGACTCCAGCGCCTCCCAGCCCTGCTCCACGGCCAGGGCATTTTCCTCCACCCCCAGTCCCAGGACCGGGGCGAATACGTTGTACATCTGCTTGACCAGCAGGTTGGGCTCATTCATGTGCAAGGCGTCATCGATATACGTTACGTCGTGCTTGCGGAACGTATCGGCCTCCTTGGTGAACGCCGCACGACAAACATTCGCAGACGACTGAACGCTAGGACAGGCCCGCGACCCCAGGGTGTGGCTGAGTTGCTCCTTCAGGGAGATCATGGTGGGGAAAAACAGTATATCGATGTTCTTGTCGACCAGCAGGTTGTGAATGTGCGCGATCGTGACCTTGGACGGGAAACACGGATCGATAGCGCCGCGCTTGCTGCCTTCCTTGTACATGGCCTCAGAAGTGAAGTCGGACCAGATCACCTTCTTCACACCCAGGGACTCGAAATAGGCGCGAAAAAAGGGCGCCGTGGAATACATGTTGAGCACCCGCGGCATGCCGATGCGCAGTTTCTCGCGCCGGGCGAAGACGTCCGAGAATATCTCCTGCCCCCGCCTGCCGGGCAGCGGCATCCTGATCACTGCCTTGAAGCCGCGCCGGTCGGGACGCGCCACAATCGGCGGGCTGAAAGACCGGAACAACTGCTTGGCTCCACTGGCCACCAGGTTGGGATAATTCCTGTCCTTCTTCTTCTGTCGGGCATTGATGGCCTTCAACTCACCGACGTCCGTGGTCGCCCCTTTCTCGCAGGTGGCGATGATGAACATCGATTTTCTTCCGCTCGCCGTCAACGTATTGACGAACGTGCGCAGGCACTTGTTCTTGCAGAAAAAACAGCGCGTGTCCTCGTTACGCGTGGTGGTATAGGTCAGCCCGGCGACCTCCCCAGTACCTATGAATCCGGTGTCTCCCTGCGCGGTTAGCTTCAGCGCCTCTAGCGCACAGCCGATCGCACCCGAGGTGCTGCAGTGTTTGTGAACACGCACCTCGGCCTCCGGCACCCGCTGCTCGATGTAATCGATCTGCGCCTTGACGGCCGCCAGGTTCTTTTGCGTGCCCCCCTGCAGGATGAAACGCGTGCCGAACTTTCTCAAGTTGGGCTCCTGGGCCACATACAACCAGATGTTTTTCGGCAATACCTTGGCAAGTCCTGCCATGATCTCGTGTCGCTGCCAGCCGAGACGCTGAAAGTTCACGATGTCCGACTCGAGGAACACGGCGCAGCCGTAACTGAACACCGGGGTCAGCTCCGCCTTGAAGGCTTCATCCGCATAGTCTTCCACGGCGATGCCGAAGCGCTCCGCCGTGTTCTGCAGAAAGTAGCCGTTACCCGCGCTGCACTGGGTGTTGAGCTTGAAGTCCCTCACCACCCCGTTCTTAACGAAGATGATCTTTATGTCCTGCCCGCCGACGTCTACGATCACGTCGACGTCGGCGTAGTAATGCAAGGCCGCGCGAGTATGGGCAACGGTCTCCACCAGCGCCACGTCCGCCGCCAGCACGTCCTTGAGGATATCTTTTGCGTACCCGGTGGTGCCGACGCCCTTGATATCCAGGCGGGAACCGGCTTCCTCGATCTGCGCCGACAGCCGGGCAATAATCTGTTTCACGTCGGCGATGGGATTGCCCTGCGACAGCTGGTAGGCCTCCGCAAGCAGGCGCCCGTCACGGTCGATCAACACCCCCTTGGTCGATGTCGAACCGCCGTCCAGCCCCAGCCACGCGTGAACCACCGACTGGTCACAGCTCATCGACGGCGGCGGCCTGTTAGCTTGCTGGCAGGCGAGGAAGGTGGCAAGTTCGTCCCGGGACCCGAACAGCCCGGTATCGGAGGTCCCAGACTGCAGTTTTTGCGTCCGTCCGCCTGCTATGAATCGTTCCAGCTCCGCCGTGCCCTGGAAGACGCCAATGTTGTTGGGCTCTTCGAGCCCGTACAAAACGCAGCCCAGCGCCGCGTAAAGTTCCGCGTTCTTGGGCACGATGACCAGTTCTTCGGGGTCCTCCACGTCACCCAGCACGACACCGCGTTCGCGCCACACATCCGGGATGCTCGCCCTCCAGGCATCCCGCAGAGCGGGTATGAAGGTATTGGGGCCGCCCAGCAGCAGCACCTTCGGCAATAGGGTATTACCGCGCGTGAGCACGGAGAGGTTCTGCTGAACGATTGCGGCGAACAGCGAGGCCATCAGTTCGTTCGCCGCGACGCCCTGTTTCTGCAGGCCGTTGATGTCCGTCTCCGCGAACACGCCGCACTTACCCGCCACCGGGTGCAGCTTGATACCCTGGTAGGAAAGCTCCTGGAGCTGCCGGCCATCGAGGCGCAGCTTGGCGCATATCTTGTCGATGACCGCACCGGTGCCGCCGGCGCATTTGTCGTTCATGGAAAGCACTTTCTGCCGCAGGCCGGTAGCGGCGTCGGTACGCCAGACTATGATCTTGGCGTCCTGGCCCCCCAGCTCGACAACCGACCCGACATCATCATGGTAGTTCTCCACCGCCAGGCTGACCGCATTCACCTCCTGCACGAACTTGGCGCCCACCAACGGCGCCAGGTTGGCGGCGCCGGAACCGGTCATGAAAAGCTGCGCGTGTTCGCCTATAGAGGAAAAATCCTGCTGGATAACGTGCAGGAACTCGAACACCTTTTCGGCCTGCCTGGTGTCGTGACGCTGGTAGTCGGACCACAGAGTCTCCCTAGATCTTGTATCGACGACAATGCCCTTCACCGTTGTCGAGCCGACGTCGATTCCTATGATGAGTTGCCCTGCGTTGACCATCCTTTTCATTCGATTTCGCAGCCTTTATTGCCCGCACCCGCCACCCGCCTCCGGCAGACGGCCGGAAAGCCGCCGCGCGCGCCTTCGGGGCAGCCTGCAGCGATCATCTCCCGGCCAGCGGCGGATATCAACCGCGACATGTCGGCGCGACCGCAACGACGGACGACCGGTAATTGGTCACCCCGGGCGCCGGAAGTCAAGAAGCAATGAGGCGATTCATAGACGGCTAACCGGACGACGATCGCGTCCGAGCATGACGGCGTCAACCCCGGGAGGATGCTGCAAACTAAGACAGGATCCAATTACGGCAAGCACGATACAGGACAAACGTGCGGCGGCGATTATGCGTAGCTTGTGCGACGGCGAAGTAACGGAGAAGCCTGTGCATGTCTAGTCACGCGACCGCTTGAAATCGGCGCAACCCGTCACAGCAAATCCCGGGCACGCCAAAAGCGAGTGGGCGCATTCCCGGCCCGTCCCAACACTACCCCTTGCGGCCTCCCGAATCGGATGACGCCCGGCGCCTGTCAGGGGCCCGCTCGATCCTAGGTTCGCGCCGGAATTGCCCGGCGTAGACTTCAATTGTGACATAGTCACACATATATCGTACCCTAGACGCGGAGTATTCCAATACCAACCTTGCTACAGGTCATGATTGTGCCCCATGCCACCGAGACGACCCATATCTTTGCGATCAGTAAACGCCCCGGGGTCCCCCGCGGAACCGCGACTCGGTTGAACGCGGGTCACTCACGCAGCGCCGCGAGGCCGGGCAGGTGCCTGCGAACGAATCAAAATCGATCGATCGCTCTGGTGACACAGCCGCACCCTGATCACGCTTCCCGATCCAACCCCCACCCGATCCGGGCGCGCTGGACTCGCCCGGCCCGCTACGCGGGGCGTGGGCAGAAGCTGCTAGAATCTCTCCCCGGACGGTTGCGTCAGCAGCCACGAGCATCAGCGGGAGCGCATCGCGATAATCGTCTGCGCCTCGCTCTCGATGCTCCTGCCGCAAAAAATGCGATTGTGTTCAGACTCGTTCGATTTTATGTGGTCACCAGCCTCATCGCCGTGTTGGCGATCGGCCTGCTGCTGTTTTTTCACCGCCAGGGCGAAGTACAACGACTGATCGGCATCGCGGAAAGCCAGAACATCACATTGGGACGTGCATTCGCGAACGAGATCTGGCCCCGTATCGCCTCCTACGTGGGTACTGCGTCCAGCCTGTCGGAGACCGAACTGCGCACGCGGCCGGAAACCCGGGAAATCGGGCAGGCCCTGCGGGCGGTAACGACGGGACTACCGGTGCTCAAGGTGAAGGTCTACGATCTGCACGGGTTGACGGTCTATTCATCGGACCTGACCCAGATCGGGGAAGACAAGAGCAACAACCCGGGCTACTTTTCCGCCGCCACCAAGGGGATACCCGCGAGCAAACTGTCATTCCGCGACACCTTCAGCGCGTTTTCGGGTGAGTTGCAGAATCTCGACCTGGTGGAGAGCTACCTGCCCATACGCAGGGGCAATGGCCCGGTGGAAGCGGTGTTCGAACTGTACACCGACGTCACCGAACTGATGGCGGCCATCAAACGCGATACAACCAGGCTGGTCTCGGCGTTTGCGTTGGTCGTCCTGTTGCTGTACGGGATGCTGTCATTGATCGTGCGGCGTGCCGACCGCACCATAAAACAGCAGTATGTCGCCATCATGGACAAGAACACCGCCCTGCAGCGCGAGATCAGCGAGCGCAGGCAGGCACAGGAGGCACTGCGCAAGGCCCGTGACGACCTGGAACTGCGCGTGCAGGAGCGGACCCGGGAACTGAGCGACGAGGTCGCCGAACGCAGGCAGGCAGAGGAACGGTTGCGCAAGCTCTCCTGGGCGGTCGAGCAGAGCCCCGCCATGACCGTCATAACCAATGCGGAAGGCAGCATTGAGTACGTGAACCCGCAGTTTACCGAAGTCACCGGATACACCCTGTCTGACATGAACGGCAAGTCAGCCTGGGGCGCTGATGCTCCGGGCACCCCGGCCCCGGAACACCAGGAGCTGTGGAATGCCATCAGCGGTGGCCGCGAGTGGCATGGCGAGCTGCGCAACCAGCGCAAGGACGGCAGCCACTACTGGGCGGCCACTACCGTGTCGCCGATCACCAACACAGACGGCGCCATCACCCACTTCCTGCTGATATCCGAAGACATCACAGCTCACAAGCAGGCCGAGGAGGACGCGCGCCGGCACCGGGACGTTCTGGCGCATCTTGACCGCGTCAGCCTGATGGGGGAGATGGCGACCAGCCTGGCACACGAGTTGAACCAGCCGTTGACGGTGATATCCGGCAGCGCCCAGCTGGCGCTCAACAAGTTGAAGTCCGGCAACACGGCGCCGGAAGAACTGGCACATACGCTGGAACAGACGAACGACCAGGCAAAACGTGCCAATGAGATAATCCGTCGCGTCAGGAGCTTCGTGCAGCAGGGAGGCCACGAGCGGCAGCGCATCGACGTGAATGGCCCGATCCGCGGCGTGGTCGATCTGTTGCGTTCTGACGCGTTGCGGCATTACACCACCATAAAGCTGGATCTCGACGACGAACTGCCGCATGTCATGGCTGACCCGATAGAGATCCAGCAAGTGGTGGTGAACCTGGCCCTGAACGGCATGGAGGCGATGGAACACGGCCGATCCATGGCTCGGGTCCTCACCATAAGTTCCCGCCGCAACAAGGAGGGCGCGGTGGAGATCGCCGTGCGCAATACCGGGGATGCGATCCCCAGTGAGGAACTGGAAAAGATGTTTGCGCCCTTCTTCACCACCAAGGCCACCGGCCTGGGCATGGGCCTGACCATCAGCCGCTCGCTGGTGGAGGCTCATGGCGGCAAATTGTGGGCCACGTCCGACCGCGACGAGGGTACGGTGTTCTGTTTCACCTTGCCGGCGGCAAATCAGGAGCAGCCCGTATGACACCGGAACCGACTGTTTATATCGTGGACGACGATGACGCAGTGCGCGGATTTCTCTGCCAGCTGGTATTGTCAGTCGACCTGAAGGTGAAGGCTTTCGAGTCCGCCCAGGCCTTTCTCGAGGGATATGGTTCCGATGGGCCGGGCTGCCTGGTACTGGACATACGCATGCCGGGTATGAGTGGCCTGGAGCTGCAACAGGAACTGAACCGGCGCGGGATCGACCTGCCCATCATCGTGCTCACCGGACACGGGAACGTGCAGGTCGCGGTCCATGCCATGAAGGGGGGCGCGGTGGACTTCATCGAAAAGCCTTTCAACAACGACCTGCTGCTGGACCGGGTCCAGCATGCCGTCGCGGCCAGTTTGGATGGTTATCAGGAGCGGGCGAGACGCGACGAGATCACGAGGCGAATGGACCGGCTAACCCCGCGTGAACGCCAGATCCTGGGTCTCGTGGTTGGCGGGGCCACCAACAAGTCCATGGCGGACCATCTCAACATCAGTGACAAGACCGTCGAGATCCACCGCGCAAAGGTCATGGACAAGATGGAAGCCGGTTCGCTGGCGGAACTGGTGCGGATGTTCTCCCTGGTAGAGGACCGCTGACAGCTAAGCAGTCGCGGCGCCCCCGCTCGGCGCCGCCCTGCCGCATGGCCGGCTTCGACCACCCAACATCGTCGCCCATACAGACAACGGGGGACCAGCGGTATCCCTGCTCCCGCCAGGTGCCGTGGGGCTCAGGTTTGACGGGGTCTTGGCGCCCCGGAAGGCGGGTCCATCGCCGGGCCCGGTCAAGGTGGTGACGCGCCGCCGAACCCCCAACCTAGGATAAACCCCTATACAGACAGGGAATGCCCGGATATTCGCACACCAGGCTCGAACCTAGAATCCTAAATGAGGTTTGGTGACTTTCTCACCGAGAGTCCGCAGCAAAAGGTGCAGCGGCGAAGGGGAAGATCACCGGGTGGGCATCGGGTTTCGTGACAAAAATTTTTGCATCGCGCCTGCTGCCCGACTTCAACTGTCAGCGCAATTCATGACAAGGGAGCCGAACTGTGAACGTCAAAGATATTCTTGCCCAATACGAGTTGTACCAGGATTCCGACGCGATGCTGCGCAAGGAACTGGAGCACCAGGCCCGCTTGGTGCGCTACAGCCGCGGCGCCGACGTGTTGAAACAGGGTGAACAAAGCACAGACGTCTTGTTCTTGGGTTCGGGCGAGATCCGTGCCTTCCTGGTTGGCCCCAACGGCCGGGAAGTAACGCTGTATCGCCTGTCACCTGGCGAGCTGTGCGTGGGCAACATACTCGCGGCCATGAACGGCGGCATCGCCTGCGTCAACACGGGAGCCACCGGCGCCGTGGAAGCAGCCGCGCTGCCCGCCGCGACTTTCAAGAGGCTGCTGGCCGGGAGTCCGGCTATGCGGGAGAGTGTTTTCAAGTTGATGTCGGAGCGCATCGAAGTGTTGTTCACCCTGATCGAAGGCATCACCTTCCAGCGCATGGAGAGCCGTATCGCGGACTACCTCATCGAACGTTCTGAGTCCGACGAAAACGGTGAAACCGTCCTCGCCACCACCCACGCGGACATCGCGGCCGACCTCGGGTCCGCCCGCGAGGTGGTCAGCAGGGTGCTGAAGACCTTCAAGAACCGGGGCGCCGTGGACATTGGCCGCAAGCAGATCAAGCTGCGCCAACTCGACCTGCTGGAGGAAATCCGCGCGAGCGCCTGACGCGGCTGCCACGCGCCGATACAAAGCGCCGGCAAGTTGCCGGCGCTGCGAAGCTCCGATTCATTTGGCGTGGCTAAACCACGTCGAGTTTCAAATCGAGCAGTCAGTCCGCGGCCAGCGGGTCACCCACCAAATCCGATGGTAACGGCGTGGTGTCGACTATCGTCTCCCCAGGCAACGGCCAATCATGAACCTGGTATACATGAACTCGATGACCTCCAACGCGTCATCTGACTGCAGTGAGGACAAGGTGGTACCTTCCAGGCTGCCGACGTCCACGTTGTTCGTCAGATTCAGGTAATCCATCAGCTTCACCGTAGACTGCATCATGGTTGTCCCGCCGTCCGGGATGCAGTAGTACGAAACTTCATAGCCATGGTCCGCCCGGTCGTAGGGAGCACCGCTGTAATCGAAATAGTCGAACACCATGGTCTGGTCACCATTTTCGGTATGCCGTCTTCCGGAACGATGATGATTTGCTGAGGCGAGAGCGCAGATCAGTCCAATTCGCCTGCCATTGGCGTTCGAGAAACGCGTTTTCATCGCTGGTTACGCCAGTAAATGAAACAGTGTCTATATAGAACCATCGGCGGAGAGACTTTGGAGTTGTGCCGACAAGGCAGCTTTGATACATATCGAATCACGTAAGCAACCCGTCCTTTCGCTTGAGGCCACCAGTCGCACAGCATTTAGCTGCATGGGCGCATTGAAACAGGGAGCAGCAGCATGATAGCAGCACGACTTGCCAGCGTATTCCTGATTGCCGTCTTCGCGGTGACCGTCAACATTGGCAACGCGGCAAAGCAGGACCCACTGCCCGACGTTCAGATCTCCCTGCAACAGGTGACGCCGAACGTTTACTATGTGCAGGGTGCCTCAGGGGTGGCCACCGACAACGCCGGCTTCGTCTCCAATGCCGGTTTCGTGGTGACCGGTGAGGGCGTAGTCGTGTTCGATGCACTGGGCACGCCGGCCCTGGCGCAGCGTTTTATCGAACTGGTCAGGTCCGTCACTGAGCGGCCGGTCCGCTTCGTGGTGTTGAGTCATTTTCACGCCGACCACGCCTACGGCCTGCAGGTGTTCGAAGAGCTTGGCGCCGAGATCCTGGCCTCCGCCGGATCGCGTGATTACCTTTCCGCGGACATCGCCGGCGAGCGGCTGGAAGAACGCCGGCGGAGCCTGGTGCCCTGGGTCAATGAACAGACGCGGCTGGTCATCCCGGACCGTTTCATCGACGGCGATCACCGCTTCACCCTCGGTCAACATGCGTTCGTCGCCTCTAATCTCGGCTCGGCGCACTCCGAAGGCGACATGACCCTGTTCGTAGAGCCGGATAACGTATTGTTCAGCGGCGACATCATCTTCGAGGGCAGGATCCCCTTCCTGGGGTCGGCCAACACCAGGAACTGGCTGCAGACGCTGCGCCGCATGCAGGAAACCGACGTCGCCGCGCTCATACCCGGGCATGGCCCGGCCCGCGAGAACCCCCGGGAAATGCTGGCGTTGACGACGCGCTACCTGGCCTACATGCGCGAGCAGATGGGCAAGGCGGTGGAGGACTGGGTGCCGTTCGACGAGGCCTACGAGCAGGTCGACTGGGACGAGTTCATGGAATACCCCGCCTTCCTCGAGGCCAACCGGCGCAATGCCTATGCCGTGTATTTGTCACTGGAGGCGGAGGCGTTACAGGGTAAATGAGTGAGGCCTCTGTTGAGAGGCCAGGGTCGGATGTATTTCAACGACAGCCACCACACTTGCGCGGTGTGGCCACGCGGTCATTCGGAATCATGCGCCTGCACTCCAACAATCGGCCTGTACAACCCCGAACGACGGTGATTCAGAGACAAAAGAATCACTTCACCGGGCGTCCCTCCGCATCACCGATGATCTTCGTTACACCGGATTCCTCAATCTCCTCGGCCTCATGCTTGACAGCGTGCCAACTCATTCCCAGCCTGCCCACGATCAGCATTCCCACGAAAGTTACCGAGAAATAGACGGGGAGATGAAAGACAATGGAAGCCGCAACCGCGGATTCATTGTCGATCCCATAGGGCTTCAGCGCCAGCACATAGGCGAGCTGGAAGGTGCCGAAGAAGCCCGGTGCCGCCGGCAAGGTCACGGCAAAAACCGTAGCGCCCAGAAGCAACAGCGAAGCATCGAACGGCAGCCTCATACCGACCGCCAGCAAGGACAGATGGATGGCTGCCGTCACCAGCAGCCAAATCAGCAGTGACTGCAGCGACATTATGACCAGCTGCCACGTGTTTGCGGTCGCACCGAGACCCTCCCCGAAGGCGTCCACGTTCCGCATCAGCCACTCGCCAAGATGTTCAGGCAGTGGCTGGACCAGCTTCGCGATGAATCCGCGCGACCTGTTCTGGTAGCGCACGTAGATACCGATCAACGCCATCCCTGCGATCGCGGCGACGGTGATCGCATAGCCCAGCGATGCCAGTCCCTCGGTGGCGATCGGGGCAAGGCCCAGACCGATGCCAAACAGGACCGCAACGGCGGCGAAGTCCATCACCCGCTCCACCACCAGCGTTGCCAGAACCTGCGCGTTGGTCATTGCGAATTTCTTGGCGCCCACATACATGCGCGCGAATTCCCCCATGTGGGCAGGCAGTACGTTGTTACCGAAGAAGCCGACCAGCATCGGACCGAATGCCTTCTTGAAACCCACGGTCCTGATGGGCCTCAACAGGATCTGCCAGCGCTTCGCGCGGACCACGAAATGCAGCCAGTAAACCAGCAGTAACACCGCCGTGATGGCCCAGTTCGCGGTGGCCAGATGAGCCTTGAGCGACGAAAAATCGATGCCCCAGAATGCCAGGACCAGTGCCCCCACGCTGACCATTACACCGACCCAGATCGCGAGGTGCTTCCTGGTCAATGCAATGCCCATTTGCCGGAATCCGCGCCTCCCGGCCCGGCATCAGCTGGCAGTTTCAAATATGGGGTTTGTGATCTGTCTTGTCGCACACTGGCGAACGGAACTTTCGACATGGCCGGATCATAACCGCAAATGTTGTCACCGTGCATGCGGTCCGCCGTCCCGCGCCAAATAACGCGGCGGAGCACGGTGCGCCTCGGACAAGGCAAACCGAGAGGATTCTTACGGACTACTGCCCGGACCCAGGTCACCCGCAGCATCGCCGCCACCGGGATCTCTGCCGCGTGACGCGGCACGGTCGGACCCTGTCTGTTCCTCGCCCTCGGCCGTGGCATCCTGTCCCCCGCCGCGCGCACCAGTCACGGTACTGGCGGGCACCAGGGGCGCCTGCCGGGACTCGCGTAGTTCCCTGCGTTGCTGTGCCTGCTCCAGCCGTTCCGTTTCGCTCTGTTCGATGAACTGCTCGCGCCGTTGCTGCAGTTCCTCCGCCGCCCGCAGTTCCTCGACGCTGGGCTCGGCCGGTGGATCGACGAGCTCCACATCCCGCGCCGATGGCGGTGGTTGTTCCGAATAGATGACGTTGCCTTGACCATCGATCGACTTGTAGATCTGCTGGGCGAAGGCGGCCGAACCGAAAAGCAACGACAAATAGACAATTACACGCATATGCTCATACCTCGCCATGCTCAACGATATGCAAATGCTAACACAGGGGCTGGTGCGGGTAGACGGTGGCAGGACACGCAACCAGCTCGCCAGCCCCAACGCAGCGCGAGCGAATTATTCGGGCACCGCCCTGGAACAACCAGGGGCTGATCGAGACCGAGGCACTCACAGATGGGCGGAACCGCTTCAGCGCGGAACGTCGATCCAGAACTTTGAGCCGCGTCCCTCTTCACTGTCTGCCCCTGATGAACCGCCCATTGCCTGCGCAAGGCTCCGGCACAGGGCAAGACCAAGCCCCATCCCCGCATGCTCCCGGGTGGAGGATGCATCCACCTGGGTGAACGATTCAAAAATTTGTTCCAGCTTATCCCGCGGGATGCCGATACCGGTATCGGCGACACTGATACGGATCATCGGCTTGCCGTCTTCGCCCGCCATGGCGTTTGCGGTAACACGGATCTCTCCCTCCTGGGTATATTTAACGGCGTTGTCGAGCAGGAGCGAGAGGGCCTGCGCGAGCAGTACACGGTCCGTCACGATGATACGTGCCGCTTCCTCGGGCAGATCCGCATGAATCGTCAGCGGTGCGCCATCCAGCGTCTCGGAATATTTTACGACCAGTTGATCGACCAGTTCTCCAACATCGATATGCTCGGGCCTGACCTCGATCTTGCCGTCGCGGGCGCGGGCGAAGGTCAGCAGCGCATCGATCAACGCGAGCAGTTCACCCGCCGAACGCAGCGCCTCGCCCACATAACGTTCCTCGCGTGGATCCAGGTCGCGGGTCTGCAGCAAGTCCAGCGCACCGATAATAACATTGAGCGGAGTGCGTAACTCGTGGCTGGTGTTGCGCAGAAACTCGGTCTTGGCCAGGTTGGCCGCCTCCGCTTCCCGGGCGGCGACACGGAGCCGCGTGCCGGCCTCCTCCAGGTACCTGACGTGATCCATCAGCGGTCGGAAGATCAGCAGGTAGAAGATCGGCACCAGGTAAACTAGCAGCAGTGACCCGTCCACCAAGGCCTCAGTCAGCGGCGGCAGTGGCGGCAGCAGGTCGAGGATCAACATGACCAATACCTCGGCGAGGAACACCGAGACACAGATCGTAATCACCACCGACAAGGGTCGATGATGCGGGCGGTCGTCGAGGTTGATGCTTTGCGCCTGGTCTGCCACCTGCTCGGTACCCGGTCACGGGCAACGTAACCCGAAATCTTCGGAATGCGTCGCCCTGCACAATCCCATTCTGCGAGAGCCTACACCAGTATTGCTATCCAGGGCACTGTTCGCACGACTAAAATCCTGCCACGGGAACATTGCCGATAGCTGGCCGCGCATCATCGACCACCGGTCCCTGCTATGATTCGCTCTTGATTTCAAGGAGATAGGATCATTCATGGTGGAACTGCCGGATTTCATAGAACACGAGCAGGGCACCAAGCCCAACTACGCCATTATCTGGCTGCACGGGCTCGGCGCCGACGGGCATGATTTCGAACCTGTCGTGCCCGCCCTCAACCTGCGGTCCGACGCCGGCGTGCGCTTCGTGTTTCCGCATGCACCGCGCCAGCCGGTGACGGTCAACGGCGGAATGGTAATGCGCGCCTGGTACGACATCGAGAGTATCGACATCGCCCGCACCGTGGACACTGATGGCATCGAACGTTCAGTGGCGATGATTCGCGCCCTGATCGAGCGCGAGGTGGAGCGCGGCATTGCGACCAATCGGATCATCCTGGCGGGGTTCTCTCAGGGCGGGGCAGTCGCCCTGCACACCGCCCTGCTCTATCCCCAGCGGCTGGCCGGGGTAATCGGCCTGTCAACGTATCTCCCCATCCCTGAGGCGTTGAGCGACAACGCCCGGGAAGCCAACCGCAACACACCTATCTTCATGGGCCACGGAACCTACGATCCGGTAGTGCCGCTGGCGCTGGGTGATGCCAGCCACCAGCAGTTGCAGGCCCTCGGCTACCAGGTCGATTGGCACACCTACCCGATGGAGCACTCGGTGAACATGGACGAGATCCGCGACATCGGAACGTGGCTGCGAAACCTCATCCACCCCTGACTTGCTGCGGTCGCTGGCTTACAATGCCCGAGTGCGCCCCGGTAGCTCAGTAGGATAGAGCGGCCGCCTCCTAAGCGGCAGGTCAGAGGTTCGAATCCTCTTCGGGGCGCCAGCTCAGTCCCACAAAGACGGGGCAGAAACGTCGGTAGCGCTTACTTGCTTCTACTATGGCTTTACGCTGTTGAGTCCTACAAAAGTGCCACCGTTACGCTCGCACTGGCTTTACGCTGTTGAGTCCTACAAAAGTGCCACCGTTACGCTCGCACAGGATACGCATCAATGCGGCGAACCGCACGCCCGTTGCATCCAGGCCGTCGGGCCGCGAGAACTGGACCGGGAAACCCACCGCGTGGATGCGCACCAGGCGGTTGCCCTCGGCGTCCTCGCGGTTGATGCGGTCCACCGTTTTTACCACCTCGTCGATGGAGCCGCTCGAGAACTCGTCGCCGAACACGTAGAGGCTGATTTTCTTGTCGGGCGCGTAGTAGGTCCGGATTGCGCGCGTTATGCCCTCCACGGGGCTGCTGTTGCTGAACGGGTTCCAGGTCGCCAGCCGGCGTTGGATGGCGTTGCGCCGTGCCGGTGTGTCGTCGATCCACTTGGCCGCATACTGGTCGAACATGTATTCGCCCATGTCGTTCATCACCTGGATACCCTTGACGCGCGGATAGATGCTCAAGGTCTCCTCCACCTTCTCCAGCATCAACCGCCAGCTGTAGTTGAACATGCTCCCCGAGGTGTCGATGATGAAGATGATGTACTCACTGTCCACCGGTATGCCGCCGATGCGGTCGTCGCTGGGCGCACGGCGGAAACCCTCGCCGAGCAGACGCCGCGTTTCCGCATCAAGCTCCTGCCTCGCGGTGTTCAGCCTGCCGGCAATGGCGCGCTGGGCATCGAGGTCGGCCTGGGTGGCGGCGAATTCCCCGCGCAACCGCGACAGGTCACTGGTCAGCCGCGCGACTTTCTCCGTGACCTCTGACAGCTGCTCCCTGGTGCTGGTCAGTTCGCGGTGCACGACCCGGGTCTCGCCGCGGATGTCATGGAGCTGCCGCTGCAGATTGGCCACCACGCCCTTGAGGTCGGCCCTTATCGCTTCCAGCACCCGCGGCTCGCCGGTCTTGGACAGCACCAGCACCAGGATGATGGCGCCGAAGGCGCAGCAGATGACGTCCAGGAAGGAGATGCTGAACGGTTCGAGCTGGCGCCGCCGCAGCTTCATGGCCAGTCCCTCGCCGGCGCCAGGAACGAGCCGGCGGTGGCTACCGCCAGTTTCCAGAATTCGCTGGAGGCGAAAGGATCACCCTCGATGGGGAACAGGATAGTGTTCACCGGCACGCCTTTGGGCACGCGTTCCCTGGCGCGCCGGAACAGGGACAGCCGTCGCTCGCCGCTGACCTTGCTGTCACCGGAAGCGGCGCTGCCCTGGGTCGGCAGCCCGTCGGTAAGCAGAAAGACGTTGTCGGGGGCGGGATCAAGTGCGCGGATCACTTCGAAGGCATTATAGAGACTGGTGCCGCCCTGCGGCACCCAGTCGCGCAGCCCGGCCGCTGCCTGGTCGAGCGCTCCTCGGTCCGCGGTGGATAGCCAGCGCCCGTCGCTGCCGGCAACCATCGCCTGCGCCTTGGTATTGAAGACGTAGACCTGGAACTGGCTGCCCGACGGCAGCTGCGCGAGCAGCCAATCCACGCTGCGTGTGGTGCGCCGCCACTTGCGGGCCCCGCGCTTCAGCGCGTCCGGCATGTTGCGCAGGCGGATGATGTTGACGATGGTCCGGTCGAGCATGCTGGCCGACCCGTCCACCAGGATCAGTACGCGCCGGCCACCCATGCGAAGGCCGGTCAGGTACTGGCGGTCGCCCTCACCGAGAAAGCGCCGTACCCGGGCGCCGCGCTCCTTGTCCCGTTCGCGCTGCGCGGCTACGCGGCTGCGCTCCTGCTCCAGCGTCTTCAGGTCAGCCTGCAGCCGCTTGACGTGCTCGCGCTCGGCCCGGGTCTGCTGTCGCCGCGCGGCGGTGGCAATCTCGATCTGCGCTGTGTCATCGACCACCTGGCGTGAGCGTCCCCGCGCTTCGACGATGCGTCGTGCCGCCTCGTCCATGTCATTGCGCAACGCGGCGAGGTAGTCCTCGCCCGTGGTGACCTCGGTCTCCAGCCGCGTTACCTCACCGCGCAGGTCCTGATGCACTTCCTTGCGGCGGCTCAGGGTGTCGGCATTGACGATCATCACCAGCAGCAGCACCGAGCCGAAGCCGCAGAACATGACGTCCAGAAAGGACAGCCCGAACACGCTGTTGCCGTTTCGTCTTCGTTTGCTGCGCACGGCGCCGCGCCGATTGTGCCCTGCCGATCCGTCAGCGCCGCAGGCGGCGGATCAGGCGGCGGTCGCAATAGTCCTCGGTCTCCAGCACCACCCGCTCCTGGGCAAGCTGCAGCTGGTGAACGAAGAACATCACGATGATGCTGATGACCAGGGCAATGAAGGTGGAGTTGAAGGCCACGCCCAGGCTCTGAGTGACGCCGGTGATGTCACCCTCCACCGCGCGGTGGGCCTGCGCCAGCGCATCGCTGATGCCACGCACGGTGCCAATGAACCCGACCGAGGGGATGGCCCAGGCGATGTAGCGGATGATGGACAACTCGGATTCCAGGCGCTCGCCCTCCGACTGGCACAGGTCACGCACCGCTGCGGACACGCCCTGGATGGTGTCGGAGGCGGCGAAGCGGTGCACCGCCGCCGACAGCGTACGCGGTAACAACAGGCGCTGGGTGGCAGCCGGCAGCGATTGTATTCGTCGCGACAGGCCCTGCATATCCTGCGGTGTTATCGGGCCGTCCGCTTCCTCTTCGATCAGTTCTGATTCCAGCAGGCGCCGCTCCTGGTACGCCGACACGCCCTTATAGCCCATGATGGCGAAGGCCCACAGCATCAGTATGAAGCACGTCTCCTGTTCGAAGTCGCGCACCACCACGTACAGCGAGCGCTGCTGCACGTAACCGCGGTCAGCCTGCATGCGCTCCGCCTCCACACGCTGGAAGGCATCGGCGTTGGGTCTGACCACAGACACGTAGACCGCATGCACGATGATCACCGCCAGCAGCAGGGCGAACACCTGGTAGACGAACTCGACCGGGATCGCCCGCTTCATCCTCTTGTCGTTCATCGCTGCGGTCCGTTCATATATCGGCGGGGAACGAGATTACACTGTCGGGGGGTATCTTGTCCGTCGGCAGGAACCGATCCGGCTCCGGGACCGGCGCGGCCGCGTCTGCGGGGGCGGTGGCGCTTTCCGGAGCCGGAGATGGCGCCGGCTGCGCTGCTTCCTCGGTCGGGGTCTGCGCCCAGGCCGGAAACGCCAGCGCCAGCACGATCAGCCATGGGGCGGGCCTAATCCGCATAGCGCGCAATCCTGAAACCGAGATCCTGGCGTGGTTTATCGCTGTAGTCGCGATAGCTCAGCCGCAATTCGCTGATGGTGGCGTCGCGCCAGCCCGCGCCCCGCACCACGTGGTGACGGCCCTCTTCGGGGCCGAGTGGGTCCGTGCTCACCGCCACCTGGCCGAGATAGGCGTCGTAGAAATCATGGCACCATTCTGCCACGTTGCCGCCCATGTCGTGGATGCCGGCGGGATTGGCCGGAAAACTGGCCACAGGCGCGGTCACCGCGTGGCCGTCGTCGTAGCTGGACAGGGTGGCGGTGAGCACGGAGCCGGCGGCACGGTCGGCGTAGTTGCCGGCGGCGCCGCTGGGCGGGTAGGCACCGTCCCAGGCATACTTCGCCGCCACCTCGCGCCCGGCGACGCGCGCCGCGTATTCCCATTCCGCCTCGGTGGGCAGGCGATACCCGTTGCCCGGCGGCCGCACTGCCACCAGGCGCTCGCCTTGCTGCCGGTAGACCGGTGTCAAACCCTCCTTTTCGCTGAGCCAGTTGAGATAGGCGGCGGCATCGTCCCAGCCCACGCCTACTACCGGCTGGTCGTCGCCGTTCAGCGAACGGCCGCCGACCGCCCCCGAGTCGTGGTCCGGCCGGAAGCGGCGGAACTCCGCGTTGGTCACCTCGCGGGCGCTCAGGTAGAAGGGGCGGGTCAACACCACCTCGCGCAGACGCTCGTTCGCGCGCCGGCCCTGCTCGCGCCGCGACGCCCCCATGGTAAACCTGCCCGGCCGGATCAACCGCAGCCGCTGACCTTGGGCTGTCGTCGGTTCGGCCAGCGGGCTGTTCACCGCCGCCGCGTCCAGCGGCTTCAAGGTGACCGCCACCTCCTTGCTGGTGTCGGCCCGCGGCGTGATGGTGACGCGATGGGGCTGGTAACCGGGCTTCCTGAATTCCAGGGTATGCGGCAAGGTACTCAGGCGCAGGCGCTGGGCGCCGCGGCCGCGCTCCCGTCCGTCCACGTAGAGCTCGGCATCGGCCGGCTCCGTCACCACAAACAGGGTGCCGTATTCGGCCGGCAGCGACACCTCCAGGGAGCCGCTCGCGGCCGCCGCCAGGGTGATACTGCGGGTCACCGAGCGGTGGCCCGCTTTCGACAGCGCCACCTGGTGCGGCAGGTCCGGGGACACCTCGATCTCGAGGGGTGTGGTGCCGGCGAAGCGGCCGTCGACAGTCACCGCCGCGGTGTCGGGATCGCTGCTTATCGCCAGCCGCGCGGCGCTGGGCGCGAGTGTGTAAGGGGGCAGACGCTGCGCCTCCCCTGCCGTCACCTCGATGTCGAACTCGATGCCGTCATGCCGCGGCAGGCGCAGTTCGGCGCGGTGGCGCCCGGCCAGAAGTTCGATGGTTGCCGGCGTGGTGCCGGCTGCCTCGCCGTCGATCCACAGGGCGGCACCCGCGGGAATGGATTCGATGCTCACCGGCGCCCAGGCCGGAAATAGCTCGATCTCCATTGTCTGCACCTGCCCCATCCCCGTCACCTCCACCTCGAGTTGCTGCGGCAGGTAACGTTCCGCAGTGAGCTCGAGGCGGCGGCTGCCGGCGGCGACTTCCAGTTCGCGCACCGGTGTCGCGCCCCGCGATTGACCGTCGATGCGTAACGCGGCGCCGCTGACCGGGCGCGTGCTCACCGTAAGGCGCCCGGGGAGCTTGTCCAGCTCGAAGTCGAATGATCGCCGGCCATCGGCGCTTATCTGCACCTTCTCGTTGAGACGGACATAACCGGCCTTCTCGGCGTTGATCTCGTAACTGCCGGGGAACAACAGGTAGCGGCCGCGCAGCTCCACCGCCGGCAGCGTGCCGCTGATCTGAAGCCGGTCCGGTGCCGGTGCCACACTTATAGACACCGGCACCGCGGTGAACACGAAACCGGCGGCCGCGAGCAGCGCGCCGAACACGCCCAGCAACGCCAGGCGCACCCCGCGTCCCGACTTGCGGCGTCCGCTGACGGGCCGCGGCACGCTGACCTCCGCCGGCGCCGCCTCGCCCTCGCGCACGCTGAGGGTGTTGTCGGCCAGGTCACAGGCCAGGGTCCGGTCACCGACTTCGATGCGATCACCGTCACGCACCGGCACCGGCTCGGTCACCCGGCGTGCATTCAGCAGTACCGGCACGGTGGGGCCGCCGGGCGTCAGCCAGGGGTGGCCATCGCGGCATTGTATGTAGGCATATTCATTGCCGGTGTCGTCGCCGGCCAGGGGGATGTCCGCGGTGCGGCCGCCGATGCTGACGCGGTCGCCGTCGCCGCACTCGCGGCGGCCTTCGGCACCGATGATGATGGTCAGGGCTTTCAAATCTTCACGTCGCAGCGAACATCCACGACCTGCCCGGTTACACCAGGCTCGACATCGACCTCGAGGCGCAGGTCGCGATAACCGACGCGGGTCCCGCGTACTCGGTAACTGCCTGGCAGCAGCGCGATCTGCTGCTCCGTCAGCCGGCCGAGCTTGGCCACCCGGTCGATGGAGACCTCGGTCTGGCCGTCGGAGCGGATCAGAACCGCCACCGGAGTCACCGCCAGACGCACCAGCCGCTCGAGTTGCGTAAGTTTTGCCTGCAGCCGGGAACCCTGTTGCGGCAGCGTGCCTGCATCGTTCAGCAGGCGCTCGGCGTTGGCGCGCGGTTCGGCGGATCGCAAACGCTCGGGAGACTCAAGGTAGAGGTCGAGCTGGGCGTGCAGTTCCGCCAGTTGCCGGGCCTGCCCGCGTCCCATGCGGGCGAACTGCGCTTGGTCGTCGATGGCCAGTACCGCCTGGTAAGCCTCCGCAGCCTCCGCCCAGCGCTCCTCCGCTTCCAGCCGCCGCGCCTGTTCGCGGTGCCCGGCTATTTCGCGCGCCTGCTGCGCCGCCCGCAGCCGCAGCTCGGCGTCGCGGATCTCGGCGGCATCGGGCTGCAGTCCTCGCGCCCGCGAGAGGGCCGCGCGGGCCTGTTCCAGCTCACCGCCGTCGATCGCCGTCAGCGCCTCCGACATGGCGGTCCGAAAACGCGCCGCCTCCAGCGCCGCGGTGCTGCGTGCCGCGCCTTCCGCGGCGGCCTGGGCGTCGGGGTCCAGCCGCGCCGCGGCCTGATAGCGTTCCAGAGCCGCGGCCCAGTCTCCCCGCGCCTCATGTGCGGCGCCCTGTTCCAGCAGCGAGACCAACTGTTGCAGCGTTTCCGCCCGTGCCAGTCCACGTGTTGCGTCCGGGTGGCCGGGTTCGATGGCCAGTGCAATGCCGAACTGACGCCGCGCGCCAGCGCTATCGTAGTCCGCAAGGGCGGCGGCGGCGCGCGCCAGCGCCTGCGCCAGCCGCTGCGGCCTGGCCGCCTCCAGAGCCCGGAAACGCTCGATGACGTCGGTAAAGATCGCGGCGGCATCGGCGAAGCGCCCGTCGGCGAAGGCGACGTCGCCCTCGGCCAGGCGTTCTAGCGCCGCCTCATAGTCACCGCCTCCCCAGACGCCAGCCTGCTGCGCCTCGAGCGCGGCCTGCTGCGTGAGCAATTCCCGCAGCAGGCGCTCGGCTTCACGCTTGTCGCGTGCCTGCTGGAGCTGACCGGGGCTGGGTGCCACGGGCGCGGTGCTGGGGGGGGATTCGAACTCTCCGGTCGGCGCGATCGTCGTCAGCTTGTCATCGAGCAGGCCAGGCAGCACCCAAACCACGAACACCAGGGCGCTCACCAGCACCGCCAGCGTTGCCAGTAGCACCATCCTCACCCATGGCCGCGCCCGCAGGCGATTCACGCCGCGATCCCTGCCCGGCGCGCACACCCATCGGACAGACTCATGGTGCCCGGAGGGCTGCCGGGGTGTCGCTCGGGATCAGGGGGGCGCCGGTCTCGGTGGCGTAGATCTCGCCAAGCAGGTCCCGCCACTGCTGAAACTGCTGCTCCGCCGAGCCGGTCAGCTCAACGGTCTGTCCCTCCACGTTCACTACCAGTGGCGCGGTCTCGGCCGCGAAGGACTCGCCCAGCTCGCGGATTGCGTCCTTGTGTATCTCCTGCTGCGAACTGAGGTCAGCGCCTCGCTTGACGCTGTAGGCACCGCCAAGCACCATGGCGTCGCGCAGCGAGTCGGTGTTACTGCTGCCGCCCAGGGCCTCGACGGCGATCGCCCCTACGATCAGCGCCGCCCCCAGCAGGTAGCGGTTGGTGGCCTTCTGCTTGATCTCACGCAGCGCCTCCGCTTCCTCGCTGCGCGCCTTGCGCCAGCCGAAGTAAGGCTCTTCCAGGTCCGCATAAAGGTTGTCGTAGTAACCGTTTACCACGTCGATGAGCAGATGCTCGCGCTCGCGGATCTTCATGACCCGCTCCATCATGGGTTCGCCCTCGGCCGGCAGCCGCTGGATACGGTACTGACCGTCCTCCGTCACGGCGAGATAGCCATCGAAGGCCTGCGGTGCCAACGTATTCGCGAAGCGCAGGCGCGCTATGCGCCTGATCTCCCTTAGCTGCTCCGGTGACAGGGCGTTCTTCTCCTGGTACAGGTCGTTGGCGATGCGGTTGTAGATATCCTGGAATACTTCCTGGCGATCGGGATCCCGGTAAGCGTCGACACTCACCGCCTTTTCGTACACCGCAGTGAACCACTGCCTACCAGATGCGTCGGCGGCCCGTACCTCCAGCGCCAATGACTCGCCGTCGGATTCCCTGATGGTGCCCTTGACCAGCACATCGACCGCGTGGGTGTCCGTGGGCAGCACGCGTACCGCGCCCCAGTGCCCGCTTCGTTGCACGGTCTCGCGCAGGCGGATCGACGCGTAGCGGGATTCAGTGGCGCGTATCTCTTCGCTCAGCCCCTTCTTGACGCGACCTTCATCGCTGATCTCGCCGCCGTCAAAGACATGGATGCCGACATCCAGCAGCTGCTCTTCGGGTATCTCGGCCTGGGCGTTGATGACCGGGGTGTCTCCGACCTGCTGAACGGTCATGGTCTGACAGCCCATAATAAGGAGCGCGGCGCACCAGAACGCCGCGCGGGAACCGATTGCGCGTACTGCCGTCATTGCCTCTGTGCCTGCTCGCCCTTGTACCTGCGGTACTCCTCCCAAAGCTTGGCGCGGAGCTCAGGGTCGGTCTCGCTTTCCGCCGCCTCGCGCAACTGCCGGGCCACGATGTCGTCGTCGGCGGCACCCGGCACCGAGTCCCTCTTCACGGCCGCCGTGCGCCGCTGCTTATCGCCCTGCTCCTGCGGTTCTACTTGGGTCATCTCCGGGGGTTTTTCAAGGTCCTGATCCTGACGCCGCCCGGCGCCCTGCCGCGTCCCCGCGGTGGCCTCGGCATCGGCCGCGTCCGCGGCCTTGCCACCGGGCTCTCCTTCGCCGGCCTCACCGGCGCCCCCACCCGTGGATGCATCGCCACCCGCCCCCGCGCCGCCGCCGTCCGGCGAGCCGCTGCGGGCCGCCGCCACCTCTTCCATCTCGCGCAGCAGCATCTCGTCGAATTCCGACAGCGACCCCCCCAGCCGCCGATCCAGGGTCCTGATTCGCTCGGCTTCCGTCTGTTCGTCCGGGAAGGACAGGACCGGCGGCGCCGCGGCCGCGGCGGCAGGGCAGCCCGGTTCCGGGCCGTGGTCGGCGGCGGCGGCCCGAAGCCGCAACACCTCCCGGCAACGCAGCACCACTACGCCCTCCAGTCGATCCAGGAAGGCGCGATAGTCCTCGATATCGGCCGCCGACAGCTTGCCACGCCCCGTCATGGTCTCGAATTCTGCCGCCGCCCGCGAGCGCGTCTCCAGCGCCGCGCGCAACTCTTCCCGCGCCCCCTCCAGCCCGGCCGCACCAGCGATCCCGGAGACGCCCGCGAGGACAACGCAGACCGCGGCGAGCCGGTACCGGACCGGGGCTGTGGGGATTCGTTTCATCTCACCCGATTGAGAACCGTTCGCGACGGCGAAGTTCATGCCCGTCGATAATAGTCGCTCAGATCTGACATTGAAAAGTTTTCCTATCATTATGAATTACATGACTTTTCTTTTATTACCGATCTCTTCTTCTATTACCGATCTCTGTCGAGCCGGCGGACCGGTCGCCGCGGCGCTAGAGGCCAACCCCGCGCAGCCGCAGGGCGTTGCCGGCCACCGACACCGAGCTCAGGCTCATCGCGGCGGCCGCCAGGATCGGTGACAGGGTCACGCCGAAGGCCGGGTACAACACACCGGCGGCGATGGGCACCCCGAGCAGGTTGTAGATGAAGGCGAAAAACAGATTCTGGCGCACGTTGTGCATGCTAGCGCTGCTCAGCCGGCGCGCCCGCAGCACCCCCCGCAGGTCACCTCTCACCAGGGTCACGTCGGCGCTGGCGATGGCGATGTCGGCGCCGCTGCCGAGGGCGATCCCCACATCCGCGGTAGCCAGCGCCGGCGCGTCGTTGATGCTGTCACCCACCATCGCCACCGTGCGCCCCTGGCGCTGCAAGGCCTGCACCACCGCCGCCTTCTCCCGGGGCGGCACCTCGGCCCGGATGTCGCTGATGCCGAGTTCGCGGCCCACCGCCCGCGCGGTGTCTGCGTTGTCGCCGCTGACCATGATGACCTGCACCTCGGCTTCGCGCAGCGCCTTGATCGCCGGCGCACTGGCCGGCCGCACCGGGTCGGCGATGGCAATAATGCCGCGCAGGGAACCGCCCGCCGCGACGTAGATCACCGTCTGCGCCTCCCGGCGTAGCGCCTGGGTACGCCGGTCGAGGACCGACACGTCGACGCCGTGGTCCGCCATCAGCGCTCGATTGCCCACCAGCATGGACTCCCCCGCCAGCACCCCGATGACCCCCCTGCCCTCCACGGTGGCCACCCGCTCGGGAGTCTCCAGCTCCATGCCCTGCTCCCGCGCCGCCAGCAGGATGGCCTGGGCCAGCGGGTGCTCGCTTTCCCGCTCCAGCCCTGCCGCCGTGCGCAGCACCGTGGCCTCATCGCCGCCGGCGGTCGCGTCCACCGTCACCACCCTCGGCATGCCGGCGGTCAGGGTGCCGGTCTTGTCGACCACCAGGGTGTCCACCCGGTCCATCACCTCCAGCACCTCGGCGTTCTTGAGCAATACCCCTGCCTCCGCGCCGCGGCCGATTGCTACCGCGGTCGACAACGGCGTGGCCAGCGCCAGGGCGCCCGGGCAGCCGATGATCAACACTGCCACCGCATTGACCAGGGCATGATTGAGCCTCGGCTCCGGACCCCAGAGGTACCAGGCCAGGCAAGTCAACGCCGCCACCACCAGCACCAGCGGCACCAGCCAGGCGGCCAGGGTGTCCACCGTGCGCTGTATCGGGGCGCGGCTGCTCTGCGCCGCGTTGACCATGTCGATGACCTGGGCCAGCAGGGTGTCCTCGCCCACGCGCTCCGCGCGCATGACGAAACTGCCCGCGGTATTGACGGTGGCGCCGGTGACCGGCTCGCCCGGGTGCCGGGTGACCGGCATCGGTTCCCCGGTCAGCATCGATTCGTCGATGCTGGCGGTGCCTGCCACCACCACGCCGTCAACAGGCACCTTGTCGCCGGCCTTGACCCGCAGCTTCTGGCCCGGTTCCACCGTCGCAAGTTCGACCTCGCGTTCCGTGCCGTCGCCGCGCAGCAGCCGGGCGCGGGCGGGGGCCAGCTCGAACAGCGCCTCTACCGCCTCGCGGGCCTGGCTGCGCGCGCCCGCCTCAACCAGCTGCCCGAGCAGCAGCAGGCTGACGATCATCGCCGCGGCCTCGAAGTACACCGGCACGCCGCCGTCGATGCCGCGCATGGCAGCCGGGAACCATTGCGGCGCGAAGGCGCCCGCCACGCTGTAGGCCCAGGCCACGGTAACGCCGAGGGCAATCAGCGTGTACATGTTCAACGCGCCGCTGGTCAGCGAGCGCCAGCCGAGGCGCAGAAACGGGCGCCCGCACCAGAACACCACCGGGGTGGCCATCAGGAACTGGACCATCTGCACGGGGCGCAGCGGCCAGGAGCCGGGACTCCAGCGCTGTACGAAATCACCTGTCATGGCGAGCATGAACACCGGCAGCGCCAGCGCCACGCTGACCCAGAAACGCCTGGGCAGATCCTCCAGGACGGGGTCCTGCTGGCCTGGACCGGCCCGTGGCCTGTCTTGGCGATCTGTAGGTTTCATCGACGTTTGCTCCGCTTGCCGTGCCGCCAGCGCTGCAGCTAGTCTACCGGAAGCCAGGCGTGCGCTACCGCGTCGCCGGGCAATCACGACGTCGACGGATGATCCAAGTCAAGTGGCAGCCTGTTCCCCGCGATACACCACAACCACCGACCGTATTGCTCACTCGCCGGAGCCAGTGTCGCGCCGGCACCACGCGGTCATTCCACCTCCGGCAGGGTCCGCCCCAGCAGCGCGCCGGCGATCCCCAGCAACGACAGCAACAGGATGATTGCCGCCACCGACAACACCGAGGACATCGCGCCGGTGAGCCCGGCCAGCAGCAGGATGGCCCCGATCACGCTGTTGCTGACGGCCACGTAATCGGTGCGCCGGTTGCCGCCGGCGAGGTCGATGACATAGGTCTTGCGCCCTACCCGCACCCCGTCGTGGGCGATGCCCAGCACGAAGAACGCCAGCGGCATGAACCACAGCGTCGCAGTGAGCCCGGTCAGCTGATGGGCAGCAAACACCGCGGCCCCGGTTGCCCCGGCAAGGGTCGCCGACACCACCATGACAAGACGACTGGAACGGTCGGCGAAGCGTCCCCACAGCGGCCCGCTCAACAGGCTGGCGAGGCCCGCGGCCACCACGAACAGCCCCAGCAGGTCCGGCGAGGCGCCGTGTTGCTGTTGCGCCAGCACCACGAAGTAGGGGGCCAGCAGGGCGGAACAGAGCAGCAGCGCGCGAGTGATCACGAAGCGGCGGAAAGCGCGGTCGCTGCGCAGCAGATCCAGCCGCTTCACCGCCTCGTAGAGGGCATTGCCGCCGCCTCCGGTTTCACCCGGGAACTCGGTGATCCTGCTGTAGACCATCGCCGCCAGCAGCCACAGGGCGGCAGCGGTGAGAATCAGGCCGCCGTACAGCGTGGTCGTTCCGGCGCCGGTGTCCGCGTACATAAGCACCAGTCCCAGCGCCACGGTGACCAGGCCCGCAGCGCTGGCGCTGAGGCCGGCCACCTGACCACGTTTGCTCTTGGGGATGGTCTTGCCCAGCACGTCCTTGGCGGCCACCGAGCAGAGCCCACGGGCGAGGCTGAACACCACCAGGCAGGCGATGATGGCCCAGCCTGCCATCGCCCCTTCGAGGCTCAGCGCCACCGCGCCTATGGCCGCGATCGCGATGGCCTGGATCACGCTGCCGACCACCCACGCCCACTTGCGTAACGGCAGCCGGCGCACATAGCTGGCGATCAACAGTTGCGGGATCAGAGAGCCGGACTCGCGGATCGGCACCAGCAGGCCGGTCAGGCCCACCGGCGCCTGGATGGCCGTGAGCACCCAGGCCAGGACGAGCTTGGGGCTGGCCACCGCATCGGCCAGCTTGGTCAGGAACTGCGCCACCAGCGTCAGCACGAAATTACCCGGCGTCTCGCGACAGGCCGCCGCGCTGATTTCGGCGCAGACCCGCGCATCCTCCACGTCGGTCAGGCGCTCGTAGACGGTTTCGGACAGCGCCTTGTTCATGGTGTTCTTTTCCTGATGAGGGTCGGCGTGTCGGCGGCGTGCAAGCGCCGGACCGCCAGTTTAGCAAGCTGCGCCAGGCGTTTCCCAGCGCGCGTTCCACAGCGGCACCCGGGGGTCGCATTTCCCAACAGACGGTAGACAAACCTTGCTAAAGTAACGCCGACGTCAGGCCACGCGGTCTCGACTTGCGGTAAGGCAGCAGCGGGCAGCGCCGGGGGCGGGTAGTCCGGGCCCGGCGGGCCATCAGCACGAATACGCAGACCCAATGTTCAACATCGAGCGGATCAACGACTGGCTGTGGGGCACGGCGGGCGAGGCGCTGGCCGCGCCGCAGCGACTGTTGCGCAACGCGGCGCGGGTGCTGGCCCGGGTGATCGATGACATCACCCGGGGTGAATTGCAGCTCTACGCCATGAGCCTGGTCTACACCACCTTGCTGTCAATCGTCCCGGTGCTGGCGGTGAGCTTTTCGGTGCTGAAGGGATTCGGCGTCCACAACCAGCTGGAGCCCGTATTGCTGCAGTTCCTCGCGCCGTTGGGGGAAAAGGGCGCGGAGCTGGCGGACCGCATCATCGGCTTCGTGGACAACATCAAGGTCGGGGTGCTGGGGGCCCTCGGGTTGGGGCTGTTGCTGTACACCGTCATCTCCCTGCTGCAGAAGATCGAGCACTCGCTCAACGCCATCTGGCATGTCAGCAACGCGCGCAGCTTCGTGCGTCGCTTCAGCGATTATCTCAGTGTACTGCTGGTAGGGCCGGTATTGATGTTCTCCGCCCTGGGCCTGACCGGCGCGGTCATGAACTCGACTGCAATGCAGTGGCTGGCGGCCCACGAACCCGCCCATACCATCATCAGCGCGGCCGGACAGCTCATTCCGTATCTCCTGGTCGTACTCGCGTTCGCCTTTATCTACAAGATCGTGCCCAACACCAAGGTGCGGGCGTCTTCGGCGCTGGTGGGCGCCGCCGTGGCCGGCGCGCTGTGGGAGGCGGTGGGTTCGGGCTTCGCCATGTTCATCGCCTCCTCCACCAAATACACCGCGATCTATTCCAGTTTCGCCATCGTGCTGCTGACCATGATCTGGCTGTACCTGGCCTGGCTGATCCTGCTCATCGGCGCCAGCATCGCGTTCTACCACCAGTACCCGGCCCGCCTGAATCCGGCCTACGGCCGGCCTCTGGCCCCCAGGGCCATGGAGACCGCCGCCCTGGCGCTGATGGCGGCGCTGGGCGCCGCGCACCGGCGGCAGGGAGAGGACGCCACCGCCCAGGGCCTCGGCCAGCGCCTGGACCTGCGCCCGGAGCAGACCGAGGATCTGCTGCAGCGCCTGGCCGACGCAGGACTCATTGCCGCAGCCGGTGATGATGCGGACCATTATCTGCCGGCGGTGGACCCCGGCATGGTGACCGTGCGGGACATCCTGGCCGCGGTGCGTGGCGGTGACGAGGGCCTGCCGACCGGCGACAGTGATCCAGCACGGCGTGAGGCCGACGCGTTGATGACGGAAATCGACCGCGTCGTCGCCGAGCGCCTGAGCGGCATGAGCTGGCGCGAGTTGGTCAGCGCCGCCGAGTCCGCGGCGTCCGACACCGCGACAAGATCCTAGGGCCGCCGCGGTACGCCAACGCATCCGGTCGTCCAGACCGGCACCGCGCGCAGATGAATGGCCCGGCCTCGCTGCTCAGTCCGCCGCCAGTTCCGCCGGTTGTTCCCAGGCGCCTGCGAAGACGATCTCCGCGAGCGGCTTGCGCGACCGTGCGCTGCGGTCGCGCTGCAGCACCTCGAGCGCCAGTTCCGGCGGCTCACCGGCGTAACCCAGGGCCAGCGCGGTGAGCGGTTTGTAGTCCTCCGGCACCGCGAAGCTGTTGCGTACCCGGTCCGGGTCGATGCCGATCATCTGGTGCACGCTCAATCCCCGTGCAGTCGCCTCCAGCGACAGGTTGGCCACCGCCAGGCCCAGGTCGTGTTCGGCGGCCGCGTTGGCAGCGCCGGTCTGCGTCAGCTCGCGCTTGACGATGCCCAGCGCCAGCACCGGCGCGTGCCGGGCCCAGGCCTGGTTGGCATCCCACAGGCAGTTGAGCAGGCGCTGGAATGCCTGCCGGTCGCTGCGCCGGGCGATAATGAACCGCCACGGCTGTTCGTTGTAGGACGAAGGCGCCCAGCGTGCCGCCTCGAACAGCGCCCGCAGGTCGTCGATGGCGATATCGCGATCAGCAAAGCCGTAGGGACTCCAGCGCCGGGTGAGCAGCGCCTGGATCGGGTAGTCGGGTCGTGCAATCTTGGTCATCGTGCGGTCTCCGGGTGCTTATCGGTTGCCGCGCCGATCGAGGCTCCAGGCCCCGGCGCCGTTGGCCGCCAGCAGCAGGAAACCGCCGGCGATGCTGATGTTCTTCATGAACATGATCATCTGCATCTGGTCGCCGAAGTTGGCGTGGAACAGCACCGCTGCGGCAATCGAGAAGCCCGCCAGGGCCAGGGCGGCGAGGCGGGTGTGCCAGCCCACCGCGATCAGCAGGGGTGCCAGCACCTCGAGCGCGATCACCAGCGGCAGCAGCATGCCCGGCACGCCCTGGGACTCCATGTAGCCCTGGGTCGCCGCATAGCCGCCGATCTTGCTCAAGCCCGATGTGAGGAACATGAGTGATAATAGAATACGTCCAGAAAGTTCCAGCAGGTTGTTCATGTGATTTCTCCGGTTGTTCGTCGAAGTCGGTGGGTCATCGTTCAAGGCAGGTCGAACAGCAGCGCATCGGTGTCGGCATCGGCGTGGAATTCGATACCGGACTCCCCGCTCAACGCCGCACCATCCCCCGCCGCCAGCGTCTCGCCGTTGACCCGCAGCTCGCCACTGATCACATGCACGAAGGCGGAGCGGCCCCTGGCCAGCGCCTGGCTTGCCGACTCCCCCGCGGCCAGAGACAGCCTGAAGAGCGCGGCGTCCTGGTGCAGCCGCATGGAGCCGTCGCGCGCATCCGGGGAGGCGATAAGGGTCAGGCCGAGGCGGTCGGGAAATCTCTTCTGCTGGTAGCCTGGATCGATGCCCAGCCGGTCCGGCTGGATCCAGATCTGCAGGAACTCCAGCGCTTCCGTCTGTGACGGGTTGTACTCGCTGTGGGTGACCCCGGTGCCCGCGCTCATGAGCTGGAACTCCCCGGCCGGCAGCATCTGCACGTTACCCATGCTGTCCTTGTGTTCGATGGCGCCGGTCTTGACGTAGCTGATGATCTCCATGTCACGGTGGGAGTGGGTGGCGAAGCCGGCCCCTGGCGCGACCTTGTCGTCGTTGATCACGCGCAGCGCGGAGACACCCATGTGGCGTGGGTCGTAGTAACCGCCAAAGGAAAAGGTGTGCCGGCTGTCCAGCCAGTTGAGCCTGGTAGGGCCGCGTTCCTCGCTGCGACGGATGTCGATCATGCCTGCATAGTCTCCAGTCGATGTTGAGGGACGCAGGTTACCGGCCAAAAGAAGGTAAATAAATAGCTTACAGATTGAATATTTATTTACTATAATTTGACAATATGGATCGTTTCGCCGCCATGCGAGTCTTTGTCGAGGTGGTGGACGGCGGCAGCTTCACCACCGCCAGCGAACGTCTCGGGTTGTCGCGCGCCGCGGTGAGCAAGTCGGTGATGCAGTTGGAGGAGCACCTGGGCGCACGGCTGCTGAACCGCACCACCCGCCGGGTCAGTCTGACGGAGGTGGGCCGCGCCTACCATCAGCGCTGCCGGGAGATCCTCGACGCGGTGAAGGCGGCGGAAACCGTCGCCGCCCGCGCCACCGCCGACCCGCGCGGCACCCTGACGGTGAACGCCCCGCATTCCTTCGGCACCCTGCACCTGGGGCCGGCGCTAGCGGCGTACTGCTGCCGCTACCCGCGGGTACAGGTGGCGCTGGCGCTCAATGACCGCTTCATCGACGTGGTCTCGGAGGGTTTCGACGTGGTGATCCGGATCGCCAGGCTGGAGGACTCCAGTCTGGTGGCGCAGCGCATCGCGCCGTGCCGCATCGTCCTGTGCACGGCCCCGGAATACCTCGCCGTCCATGGCGCGCCGCAGGTCCCCCAGGACCTGGCGCTGCATGCCTGCCTGGTTTACACCAACACGCCGGGCGGCGACAACTGGGTGCTATCGGGGCCGGACGGTGACGAAACCGTGCGCGTCAGCGGCCCGGTCTGCGCCGATAACGGCGAGGTTCTGAAATCGGCGGCGCTGGCCGGGCTGGGCATCGCCCAGCTGCCTACCTTCATCATTGGTCCCGAACTCGCCGCCGGCAGACTGGTGCCCGTCCTGCCGTCTCACCAACCACCGGCGATCACGGTGCACGCGGTGTACCCTTCACGGCGTCACCTGTCGGCGAAGGTCAGGACCTTCGTGGATTTTCTCAGCGCCTATTTCGGCGAGTCGCCCTCTTGGGACGGCGCGCTGCCGGCTTAGTGTCGCGCGAAGTTGGTGGAGATAGCAGGACGGCCGAGGTTCAGGCGGCGTTGGCGCGCAACAGGATCCAGCCGCCCAGCACGATGAAGGCGACCCCTGCTGCGATGTTGACCATGCGCGGGTCCAGCCAGCGGGCCAGCGCGCTACCCGCCACCACGCCCAGGCCGGCCGCCACCACCAGCGCCAGTGAGGCGGCGATGAACACCGTCATGGCGGTGTTCTTGCCTTCGGCGGCATAGAGCATGGTGGCGATCTGGGTCTTGTCGCCGATCTCCGCCAGCAGCACGGTGACGAACACGGTGAGGAACCCCTGCCAGTACATGACGCGAGCCCGGCCGGCGGTCTACTGCACGGCGGTCTTGGCCTGCGTCCCCTGCACGCCCTGCTCGTGGGCGGTCTTCAAGGCATCAGCCACTTCCGGCGGCATGTAGTTCTCGTCATGCTTGGCCAGCACCTCGTCGGCCACGAACACGCCGTCCGCGCCCAGCCGGCCCTTGGACACGATGCCCTGACCCTCGCGGAACAGGTCCGGGAGGATGCCGGTGTACTGCACGGTCACCGCCTCCTGGGTGTCGGTCAATTCGAATCTCACCGTCAGCCCGTCGGCCTGCCGTTCGACGCTGCCCTCGGTCACCAGGCCGCCGAGCCGGAACGGATGGTCGGTGGGCGCCTTGCCCGCCCGCACCTCGGTGGGCGAGTAGAAGAACATCAGGTTCTCGTCGAACGCGGTCAGCGCCAGTCCGGTGGCGGTGCCGATCCCGGCCAGGATGATCAGCACCAGGTAAAGCCGCTTTTTTCTCCTCGGCGTCATGATTTGGTCTACCTGTAAGGTTTGATTACTGGAATTCGCCAGATGCTAGTTTAAGGAATATGGGGTTTGTCCTTGTTCCAGTTCAAGAGTTCCGGGCCGCGCGCTCCTGCTGCCGCCGGCTGCGGCGCGCCTTGCGTGCCAGCTCGTCCAGCAGCCGCCGGCGCTGCCAGCGGGGCGCCAGCAGGTTGGCGACCAGCACCAGCGCCGCGATGCCGTAGGACATCCACACGTAGAAGGCATAGCCACCCATATGAAAAAACTCAGCCATGATCGGCCTCCGCCAGCTCGGCGACCCAGCGGCTGTTGCGTTCCCGGGACAACAGCTCGCAGCGGGCCCGCATCAGCATGTTGACGATATAGAAGAGTTTGAATGCCAGCGCCATGATCAGCAGCGGGACGAGCATGCGCACATCGATGGAGGGGGCGTCGAACTTGGTCACCGTGGGTCCCTGGTGCAGGGTGTTCCACCACTCCACCGAGTAGTGGATGAGGGGGATGTTGACCACGCCGACGATGGCGAGGATGCTGGCGGCCCGGGCCGCCTGCCGCTTGTCCTCGATGGCGCTGTATAGCGCGATCACGCCCAGGTAAAGGAACAACAGCAGCAGCTCCGAGGTCAGCCGCGCGTCCCACACCCACCAGGTGCCCCACATCGGCTTGCCCCACAGCGACCCGGTGACCAGGGCCAGGAAGGTGAACGAGGCCCCCACCGGCGCGCTGCTGATGGCGACCACCTCCGCCAGCTTCATGCGCCAGATCAGCGCGATGGCGCCGCATGCCGCCATCACCACGTAGATGAACAGCGACATCCAGGCGCTGGGCACGTGGATGTAGATGATGCGGTAGCTCTCGCCCTGCTGGTAGTCGCTGGGCGCCACGATCAGACCCAGGTACAGCCCGGTCACCAGCAGGACCAGGCACAGGCCGCCCAGCCAGGGGATCAGACGTCCGGCGAAGCGGTAGAAATACGGGGGTGAACCCAATTCGTGAAACCAGCGCATGAACATTAGCTAAGACTCACTCTCAATGACGCGGCGGTGGCCAGCGGCGCCAGGCTCAGGGCCAGCACCAGCATGGCACCGATGATATAAAGCTGCGCGGTGATCGGTATCCCAGCCGCCGCCGTGCTCACGGCATCGGAGGCGAAGATCAGCACCGGGACATACAGCGGCAGCACCAGCAGGGACAGGATGATACCACCGCGGCGCAGTCCCACGGTGAGGGCCACGCCCACCGCGCCGATCAGGCTGAGTATCGGCGTGCCCAGCAGCAGCGTCAGCACCAGCACGGCGATGGCGTCGCCCGGCAGCGACAGCAGTACCCCGAGCAGCGGCGCCACCACCACCAGCGGCAGCCCGGTCACCAGCCAGTGCGCCGAGATCTTGGCCACCACCAGCAGCGACACCGGATGGGAACTGAGCATCAACTGCTCCAGGGATCCGTCCTCGAAATCCGAGCGGAACATGCCGTCCAGGGACAGCAGCGCCGCCAGCAGCGCGGCGACCCAGATCACCCCCGGCCCCACCGCCTGCAGCATCGGTTTGTTGCTGCCCAATCCGAGTGGAAACAGCGCGGTGATGAGGATGAAGAACAACAGGGGATTTGCGATCTCGGCGCGGCGCCGGTAGGCCAGTACCAGGTCGCGCTTGAGCAGTACGGCAAAGGCGCTGCGCAGCGATAGATCGCTCATGACGACAGATTGATCCGCTTGGTATCGGGCAGCGCGACCCGGTGGTGGGTGGTCAGGGCCACCATACCCCCGGCCTCGCCGTGCTCCTGCATCAGCTTCTCGAAGCGGTCGATGCCGTGGCGATCCAGGGAGGTGAAGGGCTCGTCCAGCAGCCACAGGGTGGCACGAGTCACCAGCAGGCGGCCCAGTGCCAGGCGCCGCTGCTGTCCAGCCGACAGCGTGCGCGTGGGCACGTCATCGAGGTCATACAGGTCAAAGAACTCCAGCACGTCCTCGATCTCCACGTCCGGGTTGGGCTTGCCCATGGCACGGGCAATCCTGAGGTTTTCGCGCGGTGTCAGGTCCTGCTTGACCCCGTCGCGGTGGCCCACGTAGGAGACGTGCTCGTGGTAGTCGGGTCCCAGCTTGAAGATGTCCTCGCCACCCCAGCTAACCAGGCCCGCGTCGGGAAGGCGGATGCCGCAGAGTATGCGCAGCAGCGAGGTCTTGCCGCTGCCGTTGCGGCCCTCCAGCATGAGGATCTGTCCCGGTTGCAGCGAGAAGCCCAGCCCGCTGAACAGAACCCGCCCGTTGCGTTCACACTCGAGCAACTCGGCCGCTAGTTCCGGCATGGCGATCCCGGTTCCGTGAGCCTGAGTGCGACGGGTTCTGTCCACAGCGGCGTGTGCGCTTGGTGCGGCATCATTGAGGAGCAACTGTTGAGGTGGGCTGGGCGCTTCGTGCGCGAACAAGAAAAGCATTCGGTTAAACGATTAATTTTACCGGTTTCCGGGCCGCGGGGCCAACTCGAGCTGACTGCTTCGCTGCCACCGGGCGATAATTCAGTGCACTGCCATCGAGGTACCGCTCATGCCGCATCGGATCGCCCTGTTTCTGTTCGCCAGCTTCACCGCCGTGCTGGGGGTGGCGCTGCCCGCCTGGCCCGCCGAGGTCGATGTCCTCGATTACAGGGCGCCCGTGCCGGACCACTGGATCGCCGGGCGGCCTGCTTCATCCATGCGCCTGCTGCAGTACCGCATAACAGGCAAGGCCGGCGACGCCCGGTTCATCGTCTACTACTTCGGCCCGGGCCAGGGCGGTTCCGCGGCCGTCAACGTCGCCCGCTGGCGAAGCCAGTTCACCGCCGCCGACGGCGGCCCGGTGACGCCCGCCTTAGAGACTTACACTGTCAACGGCTGGCCGGTCACGCTGGCGCGCTTCGCGGGCAGTTATGCCCGCGGCGTTGGCAGCGGGCCGCAGGGACGCGCCGTTCCCGACCAGGCACTGACGGCGGCGGTGATCGAAACACCGCAGGGTGCAGTCATCGCGCAGCTGTTCGGTCCCGCACAGACGGTGCGCGACAACGAGGCGGCATACCGGGCGTTCGTGAGCGGTATCCGCCAGCGTTGAGACACCCTAGCCGCCGGCTGCCAGCTCCGTGTACAGGCGGGTCAGGTCTTCCATCAGGTGCAGGATCTTCTCGCTGGTGCGCATGACAATGATCGGATAGTAGGAGCCCTCACCGGGCTGGGTCGAAGTGTCCAGCCAGGTCCATTGCTCACGCGCCTGCTGCAGAAGTTCGTTGATACCCGGGGTGTTCTCCACGGCCGCCTCCAGGGCGTCCAGGGCACCCACAAAGGCATTGCGGGTGCGTTCCATGTCCAGCTGCGTGGACGGGCTGCCCAGCGCCGCCGCTTCCAGCATGTAGAACTTGGCCAGCCGCTGTGACAGCATGCGCTGGCGACCGGCCATATTAACCAGGTGGGAAACCTCGACATCGGAGATATCCATGATCAGGTGCACCACGTCATCGCAGGCAGGCAGCAGTTGTTCGTCCATGCGGTGCAGGCGCCGGGCGCCCGCCTTGGTCGGCTCCGCCTCGGCGATCTGCTTGAATGGCTCCCACTTGGCGGCGATGTCCGCCAATGCCTCGGTCAACTCGGTGGTCGGCGCAAAGGCCTGCAGCACGTACAACTGCTCCTCGAAGGTGGTGAGGGCGTCCTGCAGTTCGTAAAGGGATTCGCCGACGTCCGCATTGAGGCCGATCTGCACGTAGGCCTTGGTGACGCGCTGGGTCAGCATGCGCTGCCGGCCCGCCATGTCGATGGCCTGGGCAAAAGTGAGCGCCTGCGCGTAAACCGGCAGCTCCACGGCGAGGCAGAGCGCCAGCGCAATTAGGGCTGCCAGCCGCGGCCCCCACTGGCGTCGCGGCCTCGAAGTCTGTACTGCCAAGGCTTATCCTCGTCTGCTCCCTTTGGGCGCTATATTTTCCACATTATCGTCGGCGGCCACCAGCAGGCTGTGCGCCAACGACCGGGCCTCGTCCCGGGTCATCGGGAACTCGTGGATCCCTATGGTCAGAAACACCAGTTCGTTGCCCGGTTCCCGCTCCACCACCGAACAACGGCCGCGGATCGACATTTCTTTGCGCGTCATGGTCGTCTCGCCACCCCCTCCGCGAATCCAGGATCTGCGGCCACGCACCCGGCGGGGCGTGCCGCTGCACGACATCATCGCCCAATGTCGCGCACGTGCGCTGATCTGGATCAATGAATCGGCGGTTCCGGGGCCGCAAAGTGACTTCACTGCTTGTGGCGGCGGCGAAAGGCCTCACAGGGGTCGCCGCGCTCCCGCGGCGCGGTGAACCAGACCACCGGGTAAGGCAGCGGCCCGCCCTGGTCGTAGGCGTTGCCGTGTTCGACCAGGCCCAGGTTGAGCTGCCGGGCAGTCGGCCGCAGATGGGCAAAGCGCTCGTATACCCCCAGGTTTTCGACAACATGGCCGCCCCCGAGGATCACCACCACCGGCCGGCCGGGGTATTCGTCCACCAACTCGGCGAGGGCCGTCGCCATGGTGTCGTTGCGCGCGATCCAGGTGTCGTACAGGCGCCCCAGGTAGTCTTCGTTGCCGTAGCCGCAGTGGGCGGCCTTGAGTTGTTCCAGCATCTTTGCCCGGTAGGCTTCGTTGGCAAAACCGGTGGAATGGAGCATCGAACGCTCGAACTGCGTTAACCCGTCGAGGCCCTTGCGCTGCAGGCGCGTGCGCATGGCCTCCGGCAGGTCCAACCCGAAGGCCGACAGGCCGTTTTGGCGGGCGATCTCCAGCAGCCCGAAGTAGAACGTCCAGCTGTCGTCCCGCCGCGGCCCCCAGCCCAGCCGATTCCGCAGGCGCTTCTGGTCCTGCTTGTCTGCGTCCTTCCTGGCGACATATTGCAGCAGAAAGCCGCTCTGCTCGCGGGAGAAAAACTCGAAACCCAGCACCGGCCGGCGCCCGGCAGCAAGCAGCTGGTTGATGATCTCGGCCTGGATGGCGTGATGGCGGGGGTTGTCGTGCCGCTCACCGAGATAGATCACATCGGCGTCCTGCATCTGCGCGAGCAGTTGCGGCAGGGTCAGCTTGGCGCCATCGTCGGCCCGCACGATACGCTCCTCGAACTCCGGTATCTGGTCTTGTTCAGCAACGGGCCACCGAGCGCAGGCCGCTACCAGAAGAGCACACAGTCCTAGAGCAGTCGCTCTAAGCACTGTCGATAGCGAAAGACATGGATACATGGGTTCAAACTCCTTCACGGTTCAAAAGACACCTGCAAGTGCCGTATGATGATGCCATCACCATGCCGGCTGGCCGAGGTAAGCGATGAAACACGATGCACTGAGCGCAATGCTGCTCGTCATGGCGGTGGCGCTGACCCTGACCCTGATTGCATTACCCGGCGCGGACGACAAGCCCATGTCCCCCGACGCCAGGCTCGCCCAGGCGCCTCCGCAGTCGGAAACCGCGACAGCGGAAGCCACGGCGGACACCGCGGCAGCCTCCCAGGCCGCGGTACCCGACGCGCCGCCCGCCGCCGTCAGTCCAAAGACCACAACCGCGACACCGGACAAAAGCGCCGAACCCATCACGACAAAGACGGAAACCGTGGCGGCCGCCGCCCAGCCCGAGACCGCGACCCCGGGCCCGCAGGATACCCCCGCGGGCGACACGGCCGGCGAAACCCAGCCGGCGCAACCCGAGACGGCCTCGGCCGAGGCGGCCACTTCCGAGGAGCCGCAGCGTACCACCGACCCAGGCAGCGCGGCCGTCGAACAAGACGTCACGTCGCTGCCTTCTATTCCCGAAGAACAGACTGCAGCGCAGACCGCACAGCAAGACGACTCTAGCAAACCCATCGAGGTCGCGACAGCGGAGCCCGCCCCCTCGGCCCCGGCGCAGACAACGCAACCCGCCAGTGCGGGCGCCGCCCTGTACTCACAACACTGCGCGCAGTGCCATGACGGCAGCCAGGCCCCGCGGTTGGGCGACCAGCAGGAATGGGTGAACCGCTTCGCCCGCGGCATGGATACGCTACAACGTTTCGTTACCGAGGACGAAGCACATCAACCCGCGGCCGGCGAGCTGACTGCCGAGCAGATTAGCGACACGCTCTCTTACATGATGGCTCAGACTTTCTGGCCCCAGAACCGGTAACAGGATAAGTAAGTCATCGGCCCACGAAACTGCGGCGTCGGCGCAGTAATCGGTTACCTGGCTGGTAGGTCGAGATGGATCGTACCTCAAGTTATCGCCCAGAGGAATTTGGCCCGACGCGACTGGAGGCGGGGTTTGTTGCGTGCCGCAGCTAATTCAAATGACAGGTCAGGCAAACGCGACTGCCAGCGTTGTCGGTGCGCAGGAACAACGGGTTGGCGCTGTGCGGGTCGTGGCAGGTCGCGCACTCCACGTAGGGTACTTCGTTATTGGAGGAGGCGCTCTTTCGCGTGTACAACTGCATATCGCTTTTCTGCCGGCCGGGTTCACCGGTCTCCACCCACCACACGGCCACCCGGTTGATGAAGTCCACCTCGGGCGCATTGAAGGTGGGTTCCGCAAATCCTTCAAGTGTTACCTGGGTGGAGAATGGACCGCCGATACGGACGAACCTGCCTTTCGCATAGGGGACTCTTACGGGGTGACTGTTGTCGCCCCCGTGGCCTATTCCGATGTTCTGCGCATGCGTGCCGTCGTGACAGGACAGGCATGCCATCGAGACGTTACCGACCGCGGCGCTGGCTTCGACCAGGGGCCGGGTCACACCGACCGTCGGATAGGTCGCAAAGGCGGTCTTGGGTACACCTCCGTTCTGGTACCAGACCGGTTGCTGGGGGGTACCGCTTTGCGGGAAATGACAGAAAGCGCAGACGTCGCGCGATTCCTCCGGAATCTCCTGGGTCGGGTCCGCCAGCAGGTTGTGGACACTCTCCTTTACATTGCCTTCGGACACGGGTAGCCCCACGAGAGCAGAAAACAAGGCGAACAGAACCAGCAGGGCGCCGCCGCAGGCGACCTTCACGCGCGATGTCGTTGAACCGTTCGCCGTCATTCTGCTTGCTGCTCTTGCTTAGAAGACTTTTCGACGCAGCTCCCGGCGTCCTTGGTCGGGCTATTCGCATTCCGCGCCGACTCCCATTCCCAAAGTGCTGACCGCGCCTTGCGCAGATACGGATCATTGTCCTGCGCAAGATGCACGTAGGTGCGCATGGCGCCTATAGCACCCGCTATATCGCACTCGTGTTCCAGCGCCTCTGCCAGACCATAATAGGCGTTGACCTGTTGCGGTTTCAAGTCGATGGCCGACTGGAAGAAATCACGAGCCACTGAATAGTCACCCCGCCCCAGCATCGCAAAGCCCATGTTCACATGCGCCTCGGGCATCCTGGGCGCCAGCTCCAGCACCCGATGCAACGCGACCACGGCATAATCATACTGTTTGCTATGGAGCATGATCACCGCTTTTTGAAACAAATCGTCGACTTCCTCGCGCCGCTTGTCTCGAGCATGGTCGGCGAAATTCGTCAGTTCGCGCGACGCCTCTGTTTTTCCGGTTACGACATTAAGATTTGATGAAGAATACTGTTCGTACCATTTTATCGCGGCACCCAGAGCAATGATGGTGACTGCAGTTACACCCAGCGCGGGTAGTCGCAGATCTTTCGCTTTCACAATATACCCTTGTGGGGGGCGTGGCTCACGAACGGCACGCCGAAGAAGGTCAGGAAGGCGAGCACGAACACAACCGACACCATTGACCAACCCAGCCAGTGTGGAAGGTTGTAGGTGACTCGGGCGTGGAGCGTTATGCCCAGCACCAGCCAGGTGATGAAGGCCCAGGTCTCCAGCGGATCCCAGGACCAGAACCGGCCCCAGGCGTCCTGCGCCCACACGGCGCCCGCAATCAACATAAGACTGTGGAAGACGAATGCCGCCGCCATCAGCCGCCATACGGATTGATCCAGGGTCTCTTCACCGCTTCGGGTGATGGCACGGAAAAAAACGGGAACGGATCTCAGCAACAACAGCGCGGCGACGCCGACAGCCGCCAGCGCCGCGCCCAGGAACAGCTTGCCTATGGACACGTGCACCCACAGCCAGGGGTTGTCGTAGGTGGCGGGCAGCTGGCTGGGCGCCGGCGACACCGTGGTGATCCATACGCCGATGAATAGAAGTAAAGGTAACGCGACCAGGGCGCCGGGCCGAACGGCGGGGACTGTCCGGTACAACAGCGTGTAGATGAGACCGAGGCTGAACAGATTGCTCAGCAGGATCTCATAAAGCGTGAGAAACGGTCCGTAATCCAGACGCAGCCACCGTTCGGCAATGGCCAGGGCGAATACCACAACGCCGATGCTCAGCCACAGCAGCACCGAACGCGGGTTATCCCGGCCGGCGAGCGCCCCTGACCACTGAGTAACGGTAGCGGCCGCGTAGCAAGCTATACCCGCCCACAGCAGTAACTCCTCATGTGTGTACCCAGCGACCACTGCGATGCTTCACTTGTACTGGTTCGGTCGAGAGCGGTTTCGACCAGAGTTTCGCCCAGAAGTGCCAACCCAGACCCAACACGGCCACCAGCGCCGCCGCCAGCATCCAGGACAGCGCCGGGTTGTAGAAAACCTCATAGCCGAGCCACAGGCGCAGCGCTTCCAGTTTGACGACCTGCTCACCCACCTTAGCCGTGTCACCGGGCACCAGCAACTGTCGTTCGCCATCAGCGCCTTGCAGCGCGAGCCGTGCGCCGCGCAGAAGGGAATCGTCCAGCGTCCAATGACCCGAGAGGTCGGGGCGCCTGTCGATTTCCAGCGTCAACTGCAACGGCGCTCCCCCCGGCACCGTCCAGGACACCTGCTGGTCCCAGTCGCGCAGCGGATAGGATGGAAAATGCACCGTGCCCAGCTGCGCCGCGCCGCCAACCCGCTGCTGCACTACCAGCACTGCGGCCAGGCCCTTGTTGGGGGTGGTGTAAAAGCGATAACCCTGCTGTGTCAACGGAACGTTGTCACCCACCACCACAGCGGTCGCGACATCTTCATCCCGGTATACCGTGCTGCGCGTTCCGCCACGCAGAAGCTGCGGTGCGTAATTCACCTGCAGCGACCCTTGGGTGAAATGGATGCCCTCCAGTCGCGAGAGGTCGTGCCAGGGGCCGCGGCTCTGCACCATCACCAGCTCGGGGCTGAACGCCTGCCCCTGCGCGATCTCGACACGTCCCGTCAGCGACGCAAGCTGCCCATAGGCGGCAAACAGCAGGAGAGACAACAACGCGACATGAAACACCAGCAAACCTGCCTGCCGGCGGAAGCGCGGATTGGCAATGATCGCCGCGGCCAGGTTGAGCGCCAGCAGTAACGTCGGCGCCACGGTCCACCAGATCGATACCAGCCCGAAGCGATAGGTGCCTACGACCGCGGCAAGCAGCGCCGCCATCAGGGGCAGTGTCAGCTTGAGTGAACCGAGGGCACGCAGACGCATCACGGCGGCGTCTCACACACGGTGCGCATCCAGTCCCTGCCTTGACCGCCCTGACCGCTCGCTGACCCGCAGTTCGAATCCTGCCAGTTACCGCTGGTCGCGAAGTTTATGATCTTCAGCTTGGCGTTGAGGTAATAAGGAGCCTGGGTATAGGTCTGGCCGTTGTTGGTGATCGGCACCTCGGTCCCCGGCGCCTGCCCGGCCTCCGGGCCGACATCGTTGAGGTTGACCAGAAAGGCCTTGTTCTTCCAGCCGTGCGGCACCGCCACGTGGCACCAGGTACACTGCAGGTTGCCTACCGCACCGGCATGGAAGGCGTGCAGGTTGGTATCACGATCCGGCCCGCCCCAGCCACTCTCGAACCCCCCACGATCCCCCTCATTCTCGGCAGTGGCGTAATTGGTGTGGTTGTGGCAGCGAAAACAGATGCCGGAGTTGTCCGTGCCGCTGTTGCTGTCCCACGGACCCTTGAGGATGAAATCGTTGGTGGAGCCATGCGGTCCCCAGGGATTGGTACCCGAGGGCACCGCGGTGCCGGGAATCGTCTCGGTGCCATGGCAGTCGGAACAGTACATGGTCTGGGTGCCGATGTTGGCGCCGTTCCAGGGCGCCAGGAACATGTTGGTGGAGGCGCTCATGTTGCGGGCCGCCGCCGAGCGACCCGTATTATCGATCACGGGATGCCAGGAGCGATGGTTGCCGCCGGGTTCGCCCTGATCGCCGATCGGCGCCTGGAACTCCATCGCCTGGTTGGTGTACTGGGTCAGCCCATTGGTGCCCGAGGGGGTGCCGCCGGCGGAGTCGCCCAGGTTGGGGCGGCTGCCGACGGGGTAGATATTGTCGTCGTCGTAGGCGAAGTCGGAATGGCACTTGAGGCACACCTGGTATTCCCGCGTCACCCACGAACTGTTGACACTGGTGCTGGCACCGGCACCGCCATCACCCTGCTTGACGACATAGGTGGTCGGCAGGGACAGGAACGCCGAGTTGCCATAGACCGGTTCCACGCCCCAGGTCCCCCGCAGCGCTCCGGATGCGATGTTGGTATGCCCGGTACCATGGGCATGGGTCGGGTTCGGTGTACCTGTTGCGTTGAACAGCTCGTTCTTCACCACCCGATGCGGGTTGTGGCAGTCGGTGCACTCCGCGTGGCGGTTGTCCAGGTTCCCGCCCTTGCCGAGATTGACCTGGGTCTCGGTGAAGTTCCTATCGAGTATATCGTGTACCTCGGTGGTAGCCGCCTGATCGGCGGTGGTGATCGGCATGCGCCGCGGCAGCAGGAAATCGCTCTCGATGTCCTTGGCGTCGCCGGCCGCGTTGTTGATCACCGGTATGGCGGAATGACACTGGTAACAGGTCTCCTCGATGGCCGAGTTACCGCCGCTCTTCGGGACCACGTTGGGGTTCTGGGCATTGGTCTCACCACCCACGATGTCAGGGGCGTCGGTGCCCTCGCGCAGCAGGCGTCGCGACCCGGTCACGGTATGGGTGTCATGGCAGTTCAGGCAGGCCGCCTCCCACACCTGCAGACCATCCGGGAACTCGCGCAGCGCGCCGTCGGCCGTAGTATAGGTCTCGGTCGCCAGTGAGGGGTCGGCGTGTACGGAGGTGGCCCAACCGTCCTTGTCATGGCAGCCGAGACAGACGATGTCCCCGGCCTGGTCGAACTGGCCCCCCGCGGGCCCCACCTTCTGGAAGCGGTTCAGGCGCAGGAACTTGATGTTCAAGCCCAGGTCGGTGTCGCGGATGTGCGGGTCATGGCAACTCGCGCACTGCATCTGTGCCGTTTCGGTGCCGCCCAGGTTTTCCAGCGGCACCGGCGGACGGATCCCCGGTGCCCGCACGGCGATATGGGACTGGGCAACGGGGTCGAACAGCTCGCCATCCGCTGTCGCCAACGTGGAGTCATAGGTAAACGATATGGGGTGATCGTTGGTCAGATCGTTGCCCAACGGACCGCCCAGGTTACGGGTGAACCCGGTCTCGACGCCCTGCCCGGACGGCATCCGCCCGACTTCGGTGCCCGTCAGGTTGATGGTAACGTTGGTCTGTCCCCCGATCACGTTGACGGTGCCCAGCGCCAGCGTGCCATCGTGGCAGGACAGACAGAGCTTCGAACTGCCCCCCGGCTGTCTTAGCTGTCCCTGGATCTGCTCCGCGTCCAGGGACGAGGAGGTATACACGGTGTAGACCTGGTTGGAAAGTTCCCGGTTCCACAACGGCGCCGCCTCGGCAGTGGCGCCGTGCGGGGTGTGGCAGAACACGCAGATCTGGCTCTCGCTGGTGGCCACCACGTCGCCGGGACCGCTGACCGAGAGGTTGTGCTTGGTGTTGGCCACGTCGGAGATAATCTCCGCGCCAACCGGTAAGGCCGCGCACCCCAGCGCGATGAAACGAGCGATCACTGTGGCCACCCGCACCATCATGCCCCCAGGTACTGAAAGATGATTACGCGGGCATTGAACATGTCGGCCACGAAGATACGGTTGCGCTGATCCCGCCAGATCCCCGCCGGCAGGTAGAACTGCCCGATGTCGACGCCGGTGCCGCCGATAGGCAGCAGGAACTCGCCCTGCCGACCGAAGATCAGCATGTGATCGTAATAGCCTTCTACGATGTAAAGGTTGCCTTCGCTGTCGGTGGTCACCCCTTTGGGCCGGGTCAGGTTGCCGACGTAGAGGCCGCGGCGACCCACGCTGCGCACCGCGGTGCCGTCGGGTTCCAGGATCTGCACCCTGGCGTTGAGGGTGTCGCTGACATAAAGCCGGCCGCCGGCGAAGGCCAGGTGGGTGGGGGCATTGAATCGACCCGGACCGTCACCGCGGGCGCCGATGCGGCGCAGCGGCGTACCGTTGTCGTCGAAGACCTTGATGTCATGGTTCTGGGTATCGGCGACATACACCTCTCCCTTCGCCGGGTCGCGGGCGAGCCCCGTGGGGCGCCCGAGTTCGCCGACGCCGAAACTACCCACCGGGTTGCCTTCGTAGTCGAGCCGCACGACACGCGCCAGCACCGAGTCGGTCACCAGGATCTCACCGGGGCGACCCAGCGCGATGCCGATGGGGGAGATGAAGTTGGTGAATTCCTCCGCCTGTTCCCAGATATGCAGCTTGCCCTGGGCCTCATCGAACACGAACACCGCCGAGCGGCCGACGTCGGTCACGTAGGTGCGCCCGTTCGCATCGGTCACGCCGCCATGGGGCCGCACCAGTTCTCGGGCCCTGCCACGGAATATCGACCCCAGCCCCACCAGCCAGCGGAACACGCGTTCGCCGGTACCGGCCTGATTCTGCTCACTGGGGCCGAAGTTCTTTTCGCCGCGCAGCTCGCCAGCAAAGCTGTACCGCGCCACCTCAGGCGCCGGCGGCCAGACCCGGAAGCTGTCCGCCGCGGCGTCCTCCGGGTAATAGGTCATCACATCCGGTGTGGTGGCACAGCCCCCAAGGATCAGGGCAATGACAAGGGCGGTTAATGGCGTGACTTTCCGGTACATGGCGGTGTGAACGACGGGACGATCGGGTGACGATTCAAGGCCTGTTTGCATTCAATATAGCTGTTTGAAATCCAGTGAGTACTACCCCACGCCCATTTTACGCCTAATCAGGCTCCCACTGGTATGACAACACGCTAATGTACCCTACTCGCGTTTCCGAAAGCCCACTTGTCCCAGACAAGCTTTTGGCAGGACTTTGGGATTCGAGGGGGCTCAGTTGGTGTGGCGTGCGCTGCGATCTTGTGCCGGCGGGCATTTCGGAGCCGTGCGGGCGTCGTGCCTGCTCCATGGCCCAGGCCCTACCAGAGCCCCGGCCCCGTGGTTTGATGGCCACCCTTAATGCCGGTCGGCAGCCCTGGTTTGCCGGAGTGACATAAGTCACAGTTCTCCACCGACCAGGCGATCTCGCCGTTGTGGCAGGCGCCGCAGAACCTGCCCTGGCTGATCTCGTCCATGGTGACATCGGTGGCACCAACGCGCATGACGAAACCCAGTTCGCCGTGACAGACGCGGCACTGGAAGCGGATGCGGTGGAACCAGTGCGGATAGATCACCGGCCTGACCCCCTCTTTATCCGACCGTTTGTTCAGGACGACATCGGCATACTCCGCGCCCGACCCCGGTGCCCAGCACACCAGCAGGCCCAGCATGGCGACAGCGACGAGCTTCACGGTGTACCGCGGACCCTCTTGATGGCATCCATCTGCCGCACGGAGTGGCAGCGGTTGCACTCGGTCAGCGGAAAGGCCACGGCGCCGTGGCACACCCCGCAGTACTCGCCCTGCAGGATCTTCTCCATGGTGATGGGCGTCGCCCCGGCCTTGGACTGGAACAGACCCTCGTGGCAGTTTTTGCAATCCAGCCACTGCGTGTGGGGCTTGTGCGGGAACAACACCGCCGGTGTACTGCCGCCGATGTTCATCAGCACATCCCCGTCCAGGACCTCGTATTCCTTCTCGCCGCGCAGGGCACTGCGCGGCTTGATATAGCCGCCCTGCAGGGCCCGGATCCAGTCCACCTTGTTGCCCGCCGTATCGGGCGGCAGCTGCGACATGGCTTCCGCAGGATCCTGCAGCACCTTGACTGCCTCGCTGCCGGGATCATGCAAACCGTCACTCTCCAGCTTACGCCAGTTCTGCGCCATGACGACAGCCGACCACCCCAGCGCCAAGGTCAACAGGGCGCACTCGAAATAAGGCGTTGTGCGCTTCCGCATGCCTGTCAGCCCGGTATGTAGATGCCGGCGCTGCGAATGGCGCGCACGATCTCCTTGGTGGAGTCCTCGAGGCTGCGCACTGCCGCCTCAAACTCTCCCGATGCCGCCTGCTGCTCCGCGGTCTTGCGGATGTCGGTCGCCTTGCCCATGAACTTGTCCACCATCTTCTTCACACCCTGGCTGTTCTGCATCTTCTCCGCCAGCAGCACCTCCACCAGCATGCGGTGGGTATCGTTACGGTCCAGTTCGTAGTGGTACTCCTCTTCCTTGGAGGCGAAATTCAGCGAGCGCACCAGGGTGTCGCCGCCGCGCAGCTGCTCGATGGCCACCTTGGCGGCTGCGTAGGCCTGGTCCAGCACCGCGCGGCCCTCCATGTACTTCTGCTGGGCCTTCAAGGCCTCCGCCTCGGCCAGCTTGGCCTCCACGATACGGTGCAGCTCACCCTTGTCGTCCGCGACGGCGCCCTTCTCCTGCTTGATGCGGTCGTGGGCCTCCAGCAGGGCGGTGACGCTGGCCAGGCGGTCCTGGTAATCGCGCTGGTGCTTGTCCACCAGGCTCTTGGGGATTTCCACCAGGCGGACGGCCTGGAACATGGTGCGGCTGGCCTCGCCCAACAGGCGCTTTTCTTCTGCCTCATTGCCCGCCTTCGAGGCCGCCACGGCCTGCTGATAGAGGTCGCGCGCCTGCTGGCGCACCTTCTGCGCCTCGGCATTGCCGCTGGCGTCGATCTTCTTGGCGGCGGAGGAATTCTCAATCAGCTTCCCCACCGACTGCAGACGATCGGTGGCGACAGCTTGCCCGGCGACCGCGGGCCCGGCCGCCGCCGCAAAGCAGAAAACCGCCAACAATACTTTTCTCACCGACATCATGATGTCCGCCCCATTATCGTTACGCGCATCATCTTACCCGGCCAGGCGACCACCACCAAGGCCGCGGCGCCCACTCAAGCGGGAGCAACGGGCGTTCAGGGTTGTCCCGCGGTCGCGGCCGGCTGGGCCGCAGGTTGCGCTGCCGCCGCGCCTGCTTCCGCCTTGGTGGTCGCCGCCTTGCCCTTGGGCTGCGAATGGCAGCGCCGGCATTCGGATACCGGGAAGGCCACCTTGCCATGGCACACACCGCACTTCTCGCCCAGCAGGATGGCCGCCATGCTGATCTGGTTGGCGCCCTTCTGCGGGATGAAGATCGCCGGGTGGCAGTTGGAGCAGTCCAGCCACTCGGTGTGCTGCTTGTGCGGGTAGACGACGTTGGGCATGGAACCTTTTACCTCGCGCACGATATTGAGGTCCATCAGGATAGGCTTCGCCTCCGGGTCCAGACGGTCGAAGCGCGGCGCGATCTTCTGGTCCGCGAGCGCCTGGACCCAGTCCACATAATTGCCTGACTTGCCCTTGGGCATGGCGCTGAACGCCTCCTTGGGTGGCTGCAGGGCTTCGGCCCCTACGCTCTCCGGGTCATGGATGCCATCCTTGGCGGGCGGTGGATTGCGCTTGGACGGCGGCTTCATCAGCCGGTTGAAGGCATTCGGATCCGCAGCTTCCGAAACCTCCAGGGTGAAGGCCACTGCCAGCAAGGCCGACATCGCCATGGTTCCGATAAAAAGGAGTCTCTTCGTAATCATGTCTCTCACCTCGCTACTTCTTCGGTGCCCCGCCAGCGGGCATGATCAGTTTCTGCAAGGTACTTTCATGCACCTGGGTCGGTGTTCCCGCTTTACCGGAATGGCACAGGTCGCAGTTCTCCACCGACCAGGCCACGTCACCGTTGTGGCAGGCGCCGCAGTACTCGCCGTCGATGATCTTCAGCATATTGATGTCATTGCCACCGGCCTGGAACTTGAAGCCGAGGTCGGCGTGGCACACCTTGCAGCGGAAGCGGATGCGGTGGAACCAATGCGGAAACACCACCGGCCGCATGCCTGCCTCGTCGGAGTACTCATTCATCACCACGTCACCATATTCGGCAGTGGCCTCGCTCGGCGCAAAGCCGAACAGCACCGCCATCCACGCCGTGGCAGCAATAACGATGGCGGATTTCCACTGTTTACGCTCAATGGCCATGTTCGCTCCTCATTACCTCAACTCTGTCGCCTCCACTGTTGCACTCGCATCTCCCCAGTCACGCATGCCGCCCGTCTCCACTAGCGCATCGTAGCAAGTGACTTGTAAAAAGCGTCAAAACGTCCCGAAGAATCGCCTCAACTCCAGGAGAATGAGTTTCCGTTCGACGTCATTTCTCCCCTGATTGTAGGTGCCGATCAGGCGCGCCCGCAGCCGGCCGATCGCGTATTCGAGCCGGTTCTCCCAGATAATCTCATCGCGCGCATTGGGTCCGGTCGGATCATCGATTTGCGGCAGATACGAGTCGCTCAGAAAACGCAGATTTGACCGGAACCGCAACCTCGGCACACCGAACAATAACACATGATTGTAGGTGATACTGATGGCCGCGCTGGGCAAAAATCCATTGTCCAGGTCAAATCGTCGGTCGTCAAAATCGTCGTCCCGCCCGATCACCGTGCGGGTGGTCTGAATATTGATGTCACCGCGCAGGCTGGACACGCGGCTCAGCCGTTGGTCTACGGACGCCAGCAGCGCAAACCGCTGGAATTCGCTCTCCTCCGTGCCGATACGCCCACCGCCGCCGAAGCTGCGCGAGTCACTGGCGGACAGGCGCAGCAGTTGCTGGCGTTGGGGCAGCCGCTGCTGCCAGCCGAGGCTGAGGTTGTGCAACAATCGCTGGGTGGAACGGCCCTCGGTGTCCTCAATGAAGGTCACGCTTTGCTGAAAATTGAAGGTCGCGCTCGCGTTGCCGGAGAACCGTGCGGTCCGGTTGAGTGTCTGGCCGATGTCTAGACCGAGTGACTCCACGTCGCCATCTTCGTCCGACAATACCGAGACCTCGGGGCCGGCGAACCACTGCCAGTCGAATCGCCCAAGGGGCCGTACCACCGACGTATACAAGGCACGGCCGCGTGCGAAGTAACGCTCGACACGTTCCTGGTCCTGGACATCGGCCACGCTCGCCGAGGCGTTGCCGGACAGGTTCCAGCGCGGCCGCCACTGGTAGTTGGCGGATACGTTTCCGTTCACCGCGGTCGCATTGATGCCTTCTCGGCCCTCGTTCTCGGTAGACCGGAACCGCGCCCGGAGCAGGCTGTTGACCTGTAGCCGCCGCGCGGTGCGCGGTCGCCAGGTCGTGAAGTTGTTGAACTCGTAGTTGCGGCGCAGGAAGTCGAGCCGCTCACTCTTGGTACTGTCGTTAGTCAGGAACAGGCGGTTCACAGTGGAGAGCGTCGGATTGGGGCGGAACCGGTGTCTCATGTTGACGAAGATTCGGTTCGTGTCCTCGCGGTCCCGGTTGCGGGTGGTAAACCTGCCGGTGGCATCGGCCAACAGACTATGTCGGCCGAAGGCGCCCGTGTAGTTGAACCGGAACAGATCCGACTTATCGATCAGTTCCACGCTGGTGTCGTCGAGAAAGTCATCCTCGGGACGGGTGACACTATCCTGATCCACGTCGAAGTGCTCGTAGCGAAACAGGAAACTGCCCTTTCTTCTGGTGCGATAGCTCTGCTCGAAGCCGTAGCGAGTCGTCAACGTATCCAAGTCGCGCAATTCCGAGTCGTTCGATGTGTCGACACGCTGAAAGAACGCGGCGAACGGAAACGGACTGCGCGGAAACAACCGCAACAAGGCGTCGCCGGTCAGAAACGTTCCCGTAGTGGTTTGGCCATCGCTGTCCTCGCTTTTGCGCAGTCGGATGCCGACGCCGCCGTCAACCAGGGCGATATAGGGTTGGACGAGGAAGGTGGCAGCGTTGAGCTTCAAGATGCCGGCGTGCTCGGTGACGTCCACGCTGCGTTCGGCGCGGTCGAACTGTTCGAAACGGAAATCGTAACCAAGTTCCCCGAACCAACGGATGGGCGGCAGCGCTGCGGTGACAGCGGCCGTCTGCATCATGGTCAGCAAACCTGTCAGTGTTTTCACCCACACGGACGCAGTGGGTCGCTGCATAATCAGACCCTCTGGCTACCAGGCCCTTCAATACGATGCTTTTCATCATTGCGGCCAACCGGTCTTCCTGTCCTCAGCTAACTCGGTTCTTGACGCTTGTCCATGTTGCGGATCGTGTTGACACCCCGCGTAAGCAGCCCGGTCTGCCGCGCTCGGCGGTATAGTCCACCATGACAGAAAGGCTGGACTTTAGCTTGTCACCGGCGACCTGTGCAATCGACCGTCCAGCGTGGAGGACAAAGCCGGGTCATTGATCCTGACGGGAGTCGAATCGCGCAATTGCTGCTTGACGGCCTCCCAGGCGGCCTCGGCCCGGTCGCGCCGCCACAGTTCCCGGGCGCGATCCTGCACGCCGCCGAACTCACGCAAACGCGCCGGTCGACGCTCGGTTACCGTGAAAATGGCCACGCCCTCCAAAAGTCGTAACGGTTCGGATACCTCGCCGATAGCGAGTTCATCTATTGTCTTCTCTGCTGCCTCCGACAGCATGCCGCGGTGCAGGTAACCCATGTCGCCACCCTGTTCCGCCGATCCATCGCCTGAGTGCAACCGCGCCAGTTCGGCAAAATCGGCACCGTCCCGCAGTTGTTTTTCGAGACCAGCGCCTTCCGCCATGGCGGCCTGCCAGACCTCGGTGCCCGAGGAAGGGTCGACCTTGAGCAGGATCACCGAGACCCGTTGCCGGGCTGGCTCGGTGAATTTGTCCGGGTTGGCCTCATAGTAGACGCGCAGCTGTGCGGCATCGGGCTCCGCAACCTTCCGAACCTGGGCTTCCAGCGCACGCAGTCGATCCCTCTCCTGCAGATAATCGCGCAACGAATCCAATATGGCGTCACGGCGCTGCTCGAACTCCGGGCGGCCGGTATAACGCTGTGCATAGGCCTGCAACTGCGTTTCCACTGCCTTGCTGTCGGCCTCGATGCCGCGCCGCTCAGCTTCCTGCAACAGCAGCTTGCGGTCGATCAGGTCCTGCGCCACTTCGCGCCGGAACGCCTCGCGCTGCTCGGCGGGCGGCTCGAAATGATAGAACTTCTGTCGCATGGCCCGCTGCAGGACCTGCTCGAACTCCGCCCGGGTCACGACGACATCCCCCACAGTAGCGAACACCTCCGCCGCGGTAGCGCCCTCGTTTTCTTGTGCCTTAACGAGCGACGGGCAACCGACAAAGAGTGCGAGGGCTATGACGAGGTAGCGCCGCGATAGCAGGCCTTGGCTGATGGACGTTGTATGCATGGCTTGTCAGAATGCTGTTTGGAACAAATGCCAGCTCCAGAAACGAAACGGCCCGGGCGATGTTACGCCCGGGCCGCACGAAACGGAACCGTGTCGCCGCTTACTTAAGGTGGCACGTGGTGCAGATCTGGCTGGCGGTGTTGTCGATGCGCAGGAACGCGACCGTGGTCGCGCCTTGGCTGCCACTGTTGTGCGGATCGTGGCAACTGCCGCATTCCACGAACGGCTGCACGGTGCCGAGATCGTTACGCGCGTACAGCAGCATGTCGGTCTTTTCGCGTGTTAGCGCCGTTCCCACCGGGCTGTCCACCCACCAGATCGGGTTGGTGTTGACCGTGGCCTTAATGGGCGCGACGAAATCCGGATCACCCAGCGTCCCGCCGAACGCGCCATCAGCATCTGTTGCTCCAGAGGCCGACCCTGCGGACTCAGATAAACAACCCTGCTGCCCGGCGGGGCGGCCGATCTGGCCGT
>CAMYNL010000024.1 GCA_947259705.1 uncultured Gammaproteobacteria bacterium
CGGCTCATCACATCCTGGGGCTGTAGCCGGTCCCAAGGGTATGGCTGTTCGCCATTTAAAGTGGTACGCGAGCTGGGTTTAGAACGTCGTGAGACAGTTTGGTCCCTATCTGCCGTGGGCGCCGGAGACTTGAGGAGAGCTGCTCCTAGTACGAGAGGACCGGAGTGGACGTACCTCTGGTGTTCCAGTTGTCACGCCAGTGGCATTGCTGGGTAGCTATGTACGGACGGGATAACCGCTGAAAGCATCTAAGCGGGAAGCCCCCTCCAAGATTAGGTCTCCCTGGATCCGCGAGATCCCTGAAGGGTCGTCGTAGACTACGACGTTGATAGGCGGGATGTGGAAGCGTTGCAAGGCGTTAAGCTAACCCGTACTAATTGCCCGTGAGGCTTGACCATATAACACTCAAGCGGTTTGTTGGGTGTGATTGGCAAGTGCAATCGACCCGCCTGAACAACTACCGAACATCTGCGAGAGGGGCCGGATATATGCCCGGCCCCTCATCGCTGAACAGTTTGCCTGGCGGCAATAGCGAGCGGGAACCACCTGATCCCATCCCGAACTCAGAAGTTAAAACGCTCAGCGCCGATGATAGTGCGGCATTCGCCGTGTGAAAGTAGGACACTGCCAGGCTTATTCATCGAAGACCCCCGGCCGAGAGGACGGGGGTTTTTTTTGCCGTTGGGGAGCCGTGCGGAGCGGGGACGGTGCGGGCCGGGTGAAAAAATCGCCGGACATGCCGGGTGTACATCCCGCCGGGCGCGATCACTCCGGTTTGCGTTCAGTGGGCCGGTGGGCGCTACGCGAAACACCGTGTTCACGCCGCCAGGCCTGGCGCGCGTGAACGCCAACAGGCGATTGATAACCGGTCTTAACCCTCTGAATACTATATGGAAACAATGATGGTCCAGCACGCGCAGGGTCGCCCACGGCGTATGGCCGGGCGGGCGCGCACGCACCAAATTTGCCGATGATTTGACAAATAAAGCTTAACAACCGCCAGGAATTTGGTAACATCTTACTTTTGCTGCTTTGCAGCAATTTCAGATCTTGACCCAAGCAACCACCTGGCGAACGGCGAACACGCAAATGACTGGCAAACAAGCAATAATCACGACTGCGCAAGACAACTACGTGGATGTGGCGGGCCTGCGGGTGGCCGCGCCCCTTTACGATCTGGTAAACGACCGGATCGCTCCCGGCACCGGCATACAGGGAGACCGGGTGTGGTCGGCGCTGGCCGAAATCGTCCGCGACCTCGGACCGACAAATCGCAAACTGCTGGCCAAACGCGATGAATTGCAGGCCAGGATCGACGCCTGGTACCTTGAAGGCAGGAATCGGGCAGGGGACGTTCCGGCCCAGAAGCAGTTCCTCTCGGAGATCGGTTACCTGGTACCCGAGGGCCCCGACTTCGAGGTGACGGTTTCCGGAGTCGACGACGAGATCGCCACCATCGCCGGTCCACAACTCGTAGTACCGGTGCAGATTGCCCGCTACGCGTTGAACGCAGCCAACGCGCGCTGGGGCAGCCTGTTCGATGCGCTGTATGGTACCGACGTGATCGATGAAACGGAGGGCGCGGAGAAGGGCACTTCCTACAACCCGGTGCGGGGCCGCAAGGTGGTTGCATACACCAAGGCGTTTCTTGACCAGGCTGCACCCCTCGCGCAAGGATCGTACGCCGATGCGATCGGATTCGAGCTCACGGACGATAACGGCAGCAAGTCACTCCTGGTCAAGCTTAGGAACGGCGAAGCGGTGAAACTCGCCGATTCGGAAAGGTTCGCCGGGTATGCGGAAAAAGGCTCGGCCCTGTCCGCGGTACTGCTCAAGAACCATGGCCTGCACATTATCATCGAGATCGACGCCTCACACCCTGCCGTACCCGGTGATTCCACCGGTATCGCGGATGTGCTGCTCGAGGCCGCCGTGACCACGATTCAGGATTTCGAGGACTCGGTATCGGCGGTGGATGCACAGGACAAGGAGCTGGTTTACGGGAACTGGTTCGGCCTCATGAACGGCACCCTTCGCGCCAGGTTCTTCAAACGGGGGAAGGCCGTGACACGCAAGCTGAATGCCGACAGGACGTTTACGGATCCCGATGGTGAGCTATTGTCCCTGCCCGGCAGGAGCCTGATGTTCGTGCGCATCACTGCCGCCCACACCACCACCGACGCCGTGTTGACCAGTAAGGGTGATGAGATTCCTGAAGCGTTCCTGGACGCAATGCTATCGGTACTGGCGGCGATGCATGATCTGAAGGGGCTGGGCGAATTCAACAACAGTCGCGCCGGCAGTGTATACATCGTCAAGCCCAAGCAGCATGGCCCGGAAGAAGTGGCGGCTACGGCGGAGCTGTTTGGCCGCGTCGAACAGGCGCTCGGCCTTGCCGCGAACACCATCAAGATGGGTATCATGGACGAGGAACGGCGCACCACGGTCAACCTAAAGGAATGCATCCGTGCCGCCAACGACAGGGTGGTCTTTATCAATACCGGCTTTCTTGATCGAACGGGGGACGAAATCCATACCGCGATGGAGGCGGGCGCCATGTTGCCTAAACCCGACATCAAGAACGCAAAATGGATCGCCGCCTATGAAGACTGGAACGTAGACACGGGCATCATGTGTGGATTGCCCGGACACGCCCAGATCGGTAAGGGCATGTGGCCTATGCCGGACGCGATGAAGGCCATGGTGGAGACTAAGATTGGCCACCCGCGCGCCGGCGCGAACACGGCCTGGGTGCCCTCACCGACCGCCGCGACGCTGCATGCGCTGCACTACCACCAGGAAAATGTGTTCGCGCGCCAGCGTGAATTGGCGAATCGCCCCCGTGCCAGCCTGGATGACATACTCACGCCCCCTCTTCTGGGTGATCGCCAACTCAGTTCGGAAGAGATACAGAAAGAGCTGGACAACAACGCCCAAAGCATTCTGGGCTATGTAGTGCGCTGGATAGACCAGGGTATCGGTTGCTCCAAGGTGCCGGATATCGGTAATGTGGAACTGATGGAGGATCGCGCCACCTTGAGGATCTCCAGCCAGCACATCGCCAACTGGCTGCACCACGGCCTGGTCAGCAGGGAACAGGTCATGGACACCTTGCGCAGGATGGCGGAAATCGTGGACCGCCAGAACGCTGAAGACAGTGGTTATACGGACATGGCGCCCGACTACGACGACAGCATTGCGTTTCAGGCGGCGATTGACCTGATTTTCAAGGGACGCGAGGAACCCAACGGCTACACCGAACCGGTATTACACGCGCGCCGGCGGGAGGCGAAGGCCGGCGCCTGACGCCATTCGCCGACCGGTCGGGGCGAAACGATACGACGGGAAGACGGCCTACGCGCAGCCAAGCCTTGCGCGACGAGGCCGTTGGTCGGTGGCCGGCTACTCTCAGCTGCGCCACTCGACGACCCGAAGATATTCTCCGCCGGCCTCGCGACTGGTGCCGACAACGAGCCTCCTCCGTCCGCGATCGTCCACTTCCACGACGCCTGACGCAGTGACCCGTTCGCCGGCCCGGGCCTGGCCCGCGTAGGTATGAGTGCAGGCGACGATCTCCTCGATTTCATCGTGTTCGACCGGGTAGCGGGCCGGCAGGTCAAAGGCGTACCGGTCGTCGGTCACCCTGGCGGTGATCGTCCCGCGGCCGGCTTTGCGGCACGGACCGAATAGATCGGCTTTCTTATCTGCGGGGGCGAGCACCATGCTGATGTCGATCTTCACGCTATCCACGCTGAACTTGTTCAGTTTCCGTTGCTCGTGTCGAAGGTAATCCGGAAATCTTAAGGAGCAGCGGCGGCGCGCATACGCATCCCGCCACAAAGCCATGGTGAGGGACGATGCGGCGGCCGTCTTCAGCGTTTCCGCCACCAGCCTTCGCGCGATATGAAAATGCTCGCGTCCGTAAATGACCAGGTCGACGTCCGAGCGTGGCCCTTGCAGCCCAAGCATCAGCGACCCGGTCACGCCCAGTCGTCCGGCTGGCACACCTCCACGCCGCAGCAGTTTGATGGCCTTTATTGCCGCGCGTTGCACCGGGTCCGGGTCCGGTACCACGATCAGGCGCCTGGCGGCCGCGCGGGGCCGCATGACTTCGTCGATTTCGTGATGCGGAATGCCATGGAGGCGGGTATCTAACCTGGTGCAGTGGTAGAGATAGTGCGGCGCGATTCGTTGCATCAGCGCGTCCGCGCGGATGCTGTCCGTCTTTTGCCAGTGACCCTGCCGATCCCGTGCATAGCGCAGGAAAGCGAGTACCCGCGTGTCTTCCAGTTGCTCCGACAGCACAGCGAACCACAGGTCCCCCCGGGCTCGGACAAAGTCCTTGGGTGAAACGACGACGCGGTGCCGCGGCCTCTCAGGGCCCGCCTCGCGGGCAATGCGGGAGCCGCCGGCGGTGGGCGCAGTTGGCGGCCGGTCCGTGCAATCAGCTGGTGCCGGTACCACGCCGAATCTGCTCACGGGCGCGCACAAACTCGTAGTACTCGATCCCCTGGTCGCAGAACCCCGGTTCCCTGCGTTGGCCGACACGCGTTATCACGAACTCGTCCTCGCTCACGGCCGGCAGGTGGGCCGCGTTACCATGGTCGTGCAGCGATTCGTATTGTAGTTGCGTCAGGTTTACTGCGTAGCCGAGGGATGCGCTGAAAGCAATGCGTCCCGCGGCCTGCTCCCAGCCCGGCACCACCCGCATCGGGATTGCCTCGGCGGCGTCGCCGCTGCCGTATCCAATGGTGAGCAGTTCCCGCCCGCGCCACTGCAAGCCCCGCCGCAGGGCGTCTTCACATCCCGCGGCCAGCCAACCGGACAGGGCCCCGGTGTAGAGATTGCCGAGTTCCATCATCGATTCACTGCCCGGCTGCATCTTTTGTTCGATCAGCTCCTGGTAGGTATCGGTGGCGCGGAATGGGCGCAGCAGTGCCATGCTGAGGGGATACACTTCTTCGCCGATGGCGTCCGCTTCCACCAGATCCAGCAGCGACGGACTGCGGGACATCTCCTGCACGAGTTTCCCATGATCGACTTCCGCCGCGTCGCAATAGCGGCGAAGTTCGGCCCGGTCTTCAAGCCCGCCATGGGCCAGCGCAAACAGATACGTGAGCGCGAACGCGGACTGGGGCATGCGATGATAAGGGCGGTGCATGAAGACCGCAGCCAGGTTCCGAAAGTACTGTCCGCCGGCTAAGCTCCGCCTGGTGAACATATCGCGCACCGCGTGCAGCGTTTCGTCCGAGTAGCAGGTTGTCGAATATTTTCCGTTGAATACGGGCAGGTCCTGAACCTGACCATTGTGGCGCGGTGCCTGGTGACAAAAGCGCGACAGGGGCTTGCGAAAATCCACCGCCCGGTAATCCGATGCGCTGCCGCTGCCCGCCAGGTTCACCTCGAGCATCGTCGGCTGCGCCTCCAGCAGCATCGCCACCGCGCCGGCACCCTGAGTAGGCTCGCCGGTGCTGCCGCGCGCGTACTCGGCGATGTCGGCACTGACGACGATCGCCTGGTAACGCTCGCCGTCGCAGGCCAGGAAACGCAGGGCGTTCTTCATCGCGTAAACGCTGCCGAGGCAGGCATGCTTGAATTCCGGCACTTCGCAGTTGCGCGACAGCGGTGGCTGTCCCTCGGCGCGCAACGCCCGGTCCACCATGCCCTTCACGATCACGCTGCCGGCCGAGTTATCCAGGCTGGATTCAGTCCCCAGGCCGAGGAAGCGCACCTTGGACGGATCGACCTCATACTGGTTTATCAGTCGCATCACCGCGTTCGCCGCCATGGTATAGACGTTCTGATTCGGACCGCGCATGCGGAACCCGCGCCCGATGACAGTGCGCACTTTACCCCAGTCATTTCCCGTCCATTCGCACCAGTCATTCAGATCGACGCGATAGGGGGGGGCGTATACGGCGAAGCCGCTGATGCCCGGAAGCGGTGTTGTCATGTGTGAAACCCTGCCAAAATCATTTCTGGTGCCTGGAGAACATTACCGCGTTAGGCAGTGGGGATGGCCGATACGCTGCATCAGCGCCGCCGCCGCACGCTCGAAACGCTAAATTTATTTATAAATATCTATAGCTTATGAAGGATTGACCATGGGTCTGAGATCATTCATTCGCACCATCCCGGATTTTCCCTCGCCCGGGATACAGTTTCGCGATATTACCAGTCTTTTGCGCGACGCGGCGGCTTACCGCCATGTGATCGACCATTTCCTCGCACGTTACCGGACCAGGGACCTGGATGCGGTGGTCGGAATCGAGTCGCGCGGTTTCATCTTCGCGCCCACCCTGGCCTACCTGATGGAGCTGCCCCTGATACCGATACGCAGGGAGGGAAAGCTGCCCCACACCAAGCTGAAGCAGGAGTACGCGTTGGAGTGCGGCAACAAGGTTGTGGAGATCCACACCGATGCCCCGACCCAGGGTCAACGGGCGCTGGTGGTAGCCGACCTCCTGGCAATGGGGGAGTACGCTACACGCGGCCAACAAGCTTGTTGAGTTGCTTGGCGCCGAGGTTGTGGAGTATGCCGTCGTCATCGAGTTGTCGAATCTCGGGGGCAGGCAAAGGCTGGACCGTTACCCCCGTCTATTCGCTGCTGTGTTACGACGGGGCATAGGGCGGCTCAGGCCGAGCTCACTGGGAGCAGGTGGCCGAACTCGCTGCGAATACGTTCCCATTCCAGTTTCATCCATGGCGTGTACGCCGGTGCATTCGCGTTCAAGTCGCAGTCGATCTCGGCAATGTCAACGAATCGCCAGTCCGCGACCTCATTTCGGTTCGGCGCCACCGGGTCGTTGCTGCGGCCCAGGTAGACCCAGCACAGTTCGTGCTCGGACCCATGGTCACCATATCTGGCCTGATAGATAAACTTGAACAAGAAACGCAGGTCACTGCTTATCCCCAGTTCCTGCTGCAGGCGTCGATGCACGGCTTCGTCCATGCTTTCGCCGTGGCGCGGGTGACTGCAACAGCTGTTGGACCAGAACAACGGCCACAGGCGCTTCTGCGCGCTGCGTTGCTGCAACAGCAAACGGCCCTGGCCGTCAAATATGAACAGCGAGAAGGCACGGTGCAGAATCCCATCGCCATCATGGCACTTGTCCTTGGGAAGCCTTCCCAGCTCATGGTCCTGCTCATCCACCAGGATGAGTTGCTCCGATGGGAACGACACCACTTCGCGACGCGCGGGCAGTACGGCGGGTCTAGCCAATCTCGACCTCCATTGCCTGGTAACCGGCGTTTTCTATCGCCCGCACGACGCGCTGGGGGTCCTCGGGACACAAGGCGATGATGGAGCCGCCGCCTCCTCCTCCGGTCAGCTTCGCCCCCAGCGCGCCTTGCTGGCGAGCTATCTGGATCATCTCTTCGATCTCCCAGCTGGACACCTGGAGCGAATTGAGCATGCCCTGGCAGACGTTCATCAGGTCTCCCAGGTGTTCCAGATCCTGGTCGTTCAATGCTGATACGCCCTGCAGAACAATGTCGTCGATACTGTTGAATATACGCTCGTAAAGGGGCTGGTTGCGCTCCCAGGCCCGCCGCACGCCGGCGACCATCTTCGCCGTCAGGCTCTCCACTCCGCTCATGCCGATCACCATGGGAATGGGAGCAGCGGGCGCCAGCGGTTCGATGAGAGGGGGGGTTCCGGGCCGGTAGAGCAGCAGCCTGCCGAATGTAGCCATGGTATTGTCGATTCCGGAAGGCGTTCCATGCGCCACCTTTTCGCACTCGAAGGCCAGGGCATTGACTTCATCGTCCGACAGGGCGAGCCGGAAATGCCGGTCTATTGCGCGTATGATCGCCACCGCCACCGCTGCCGAGCCGCCGAGACCCATCGCCCTCGGCACATTGGCAAACACGGTGATGCGCATGGCACGATCCACGAGTGCCAGTTGTTCAAGGATTGTCCGCAGCGGCTGATCGAAGGATTGGGGGTCCTTGGCCTCCGGATGCAGGGTCTGCTCGACTCCCCAGCGGGGTATCAGCAGTTCGATGCCGCGATCCTTGTCTTCGATCTGGGCCTGGATGGCGAGCGGCACGGGCGCCGCGATGGCATGCCGACCATAGACCACGGCGTGCTCGCCGAGCAGTATGATCTTGCCATGCCCCGCCGCAAGGGCCTTGGTTTTTCGCCTCGCCTGGCGCAGGGGAGGCACGGATTGTTTCTGCACTTCGGCGATGATTTCCCGCGCTCGCCAGATCTTGATCTCGCCGCCTTCGATGAGCCGCTCGACCACGGTATCGAAGATGTCCGGGGAGGCCCCGGCGGCGGTTGCCACGCTGCGGGCGTGCAGGGTCATGTGGCCCTGCTGTATGCCCTCGGTGGCGAGCGCGCGCAGTGCTGCCAGGTTCTGCGCCAGGCCCACGGCGCCCATCAGCTCAGCCAGTTCGCGGCCCGAGTCTACGCCCAGCAGGCGCAGGTTGAGCGCGACCGTCGGATTGGATTCCAGCGGACCGCCCACCGTCCCCACCTTCATCGGCATCGCGATACGACCCACCAGATCGCCGCGTTGGTTCTGGGACCAGTGGGTCAGCGATGTGTAATGGTTGCCGCGCGCGGCATAGGCGTGCGCGGCTGCCTCCAGTGCGCGCCAGTCATTACCGGTGGCGATGGCGACGGCGTCGACGCCGTTCATGATCCCCTTGTTATGCGTGGCGGCGCGGTAGGGGTCCACGGCCGCAAACTCACCGGCAATGATGATGCCGTCGCGGACTTGCTCGCCGTCAAACCCCTTGCCGGTCAGCTGGTCCACCGGTATCACCGCCTCCGCCTTGACCATGGCGCGATCGGTCAGATTGGAAAGGATGCGCAGGAACACCTTGCCGCCGGTGATGGTCTCGACCAGCGACGCCACGCCCTCACACATGGTATTGACAAGATTGGCGCCCATCGCGTCGCAGGTGTTCACCAGCAGATGGACGACGAGCATGTCCTGATCGCCGGTCGGTGACGGGTGCAGATGCACCTCCACGTCCTGGGCCCCGCCGCCGCGGGCCACCATGTTCGGATGGAGGCTATTGGCGAGGTTGAGTATCTCCTGTTTTCGGGCCAGGATTTCACCCTTTGCGTGGGCAACGTGTCTGACCGCCATCACCTGGATCTGGCCTATTAATATGGGTTCGGTGCTCTCGGCCTTGAATCCACCACCCTGGCGCACGATCTTGGCCGCCGCGCTGAGGGCCGCAACGATGGAGGGCTCCTCCACCACCAGGGGCACGACGTAATCTTTGCCGTTGACCATGAAATTCAGCGCCAGACCGACCGGCAGCCCCATGACGCCGATGACATTCTCGATCATCTTGTCGGCAGTCTTGACCTTCAGGGTGTGGTCGCCGCGCACCAGCGACAGGTAGTCATCCCTGGACAACAACCCCCGTTGATGCACCGCGCGCACGCGCTCCGACACCGATAACTTGTAAAAGTCCGGGATGCGCGAAGCTTCGTATTGCATTTAAAGTCTCCTGTTGCTGTCCGTCTGCACCCCGGCTGAGTCCAGGCGCAGCGGAATGCATTCAATGTCCAGGAATTCTAGTTCCCGTTGAAATCGTTCCAGTCGTTCCCGATCGTCGGTGAGCGCGATGCCGAAGTCACCACCGCCGGCGCCGCAGGGTTTGTACACCATGCCCGCGGTGCGGGCGGCGGCAGCGATCCTGCGGTGCACCGACGACACGATGTCCAGCCCGGCGGCACGGCCAAGTCGCTGTAGCCCGGCGGCATATTCGCGCGTAACTGCGAGGAACTCCCCGGCGTCACCGCGCCGGGCGGATTTTACGGCGGATTCGGCGAGAATGCCCAATCCGGACATTATTCTGTCATATTCTGTCCGATGCGCCGACCGCCAACGCTCCAGACCGCCCAGATAGGACATGGTCGAGGCGGCCTGGCCCGTCCACACGAAGCGTAACAACAGGCGCGGCGGCAGGCTGGCAGGGGTCGCGCTTGGCTGGCCTCGGCGCCGGAACACCAGGCTGCCGCCGTAGAGGCTGGCGGCAATGTCCGCACCACTGCCATGGTTTTGCTGGAAACGGTTGTGAGCTTCGATCAGGGCGGCGAGCCGGCCAGCGCGATCGGCGCAGACCAGCGGATTCCGACGCCGTTGATTCGCCAAGGCCCACCCGAGCGCCACCGTCAGCGCGGCGGAGGAACCGAGCCCCAGTTTTTCCGCCTGGCGGCCACGGCGCCGCAGGTAGAACCGTTCGCTGCCCAGCGCTATGGCCACACCGGGACCGGTGCCGAGGCCTTTCCGTTCCGCGTCAGTCAGTGACCCTACGGCGCATTCCAGCAGCCGGTAGTGCCGGCCATTATCGTCGCGCCAGCAGATCCGGCCGTCTGTCCCGAAACTGAATTCCGCGGCCGGGAACAACCCGGCGGCAGATACCCTGCCGACCGCCGACTCCAGGTCGTCCACGGACACCGTGGCGCGGCGGTCCACCGACATCATCAGCGCCGGCGCGCCCGACAGCACAGCGTATTCGCCGATCAGCATGATCTTCCCCGGCGCGGAAGTGGTGATCCTGTTCATGGGATTGCGGGCAGTAGCTGGGCACCCGCTCCGAGTCCGCTGCTGATGACCTCGAGTACGCCGGGGATTTCGGCCAGCGCACGCGCGGTGTGGTCGCGGTGTTCCGGCAGGCACACCGCCTTGATCTGCGGCCCGGCGTCAACAGTGAAAAACACGGCGTTGCCCCGGCGCCGCAGCTCGCGGATGCGGTGCAGGCAATCCACGGTGGCGCTGTTCCAGTACACCAGCCCGGGCCTGGCCGACAGCATGACCGCATGCATCTTCAGGCAGCTATGCTCGCTGATTTCGCTCAGGCGGCTGAAGTCCCGCCCCAGGACCGCCGCGCGCGCCTGTTGGAAGTCCCGGGGCGTGGTTTCCACCCACGCGGGATAGAAGTCGGCACTGGCTGCCGATTGCAGCATGCCGGCCCTGGAGCCCGTCGGCTTTTCCGCCCGCGAAGTTACCGCCACCACCACCTGCAGCGGCCATGCGGCGGCTTCGAGCAGGGACATCGCAAGATCGTCGTTGTGCGGGTCGAGCGGCATTTCCACGAAGCCCCCGAAGATAGAACGGGCGGCGGAACCCGACGCCAGGCGGGCCAGGCGCGACCTCTGCCCGGGACCGAATTCCAGGCCCAGCGCGGCGCAGCCGGCGGTCACCAGCGCGGCGAATCCCGACGCCGACGACGCCAGGCCGGCGTTGGTGGGGAAATTATTGACGCTTTCCACCACCGCTGAATGGCCACAGCCGGCCAGTTCCCGCAGCCGGTCCAGGGTGGCGCTGACGCGAGCCAAGTGAGCGGGCTCGGCGTTCCCATTCAGGCTGAATCGGTCCGCTTCCAGGCCGGGTTCAAACGCTACCCGGGTCTGCGTCCAGAGTGTGTCCAGAGTTATCGACAGTGAAGGGACTGCCGGTAGATTCCGGCTCTGGTCGCGTTTGCCCCAGTATTTCACCAGTGCGATGTTGGGCTGAGCCTGGGCGGTAGCTTGCATGGTCGGTCGCTGAGATACGGGTGCGCAATGGAGGATGACGCGGGGCGGGAATTCTAGCCGATCGCGCGAAACACTGCTCGCCGCGGCGTCAGGTCTGCGGTCATGTCGGCTGACGCCACCCTCCCCGAGGAGCCCTTCTCAGCCGGAGCGCTGGAATCCGATCGAGTCCGGGCCCACCGCACCGCCGGAGATGATGAAGGTCATCGCCTCTTCGACGGTCATGTCGGTGGTGACCAGCAGATCGGTCGGCACGATCTCAAGATAACCCGAGGTCGGATTCGGGGTGGTCGGCACATAGACCGCCGCGAGATCTCGGCCGCTGCGGCTGTCGTGGATGATGCGGGTGACGAATCCAACGGCCTTCATGGACTCGTTGGGAAAGTCGATCAGCACCACCCGCTCCAGTTTTCCCGGTTCCCGGTTCAGTGCGGCAAGCAGCTTCTTGGTCGATCCGTAGATTCGCTGCACGAAAGGAATGCGGACCATCAGCTGGTCGAAGCTGTTGACGACACGTTTGCCGACGACCCGGGTGGTCACCCACCCCAACAGGTACAGCCCCACCAGGGTGATAATCACCGCTACGGTGGGCTGCAGCCATGGATGCAGCAGGGCCTCGGTCAGATTCGGCCAGGACTCGCCGATGCCACGGGCCAGTGCATTGACCCAGGGAGTTCCCAGTTTCGACAGCAGCCGGAATACGAACTCGAATACCAGCCAGGTGATCCATAACGGCACGACGGTCAGGATACCGGCAAGCAGGTAATTGGGTATGCGTGGTCTAGGTGCCTTCGCCATGGTTCTCTACCTCGTTGTTCAACGCCTACCTTATCATCGTAAGATTGCACATTGAATTCATATGTAGCATTGTCTACTGTCTCTAGTTTTACACCATGTTTCCCGATTTATGTCCGACTCCGTCGAAGCCGTCATCCAGGGCCGGCGCACGATCAATTTCTTCGAACGTGACATCCCGCCCAGGGACATCATCCTGCAGGCAATCGACCTCGCCCGTTGGGCACCGAATCACCACTTGACGGAACCCTGGCATTTCTATCTGTTGACACCCGCGACCAAGGATAGGATCTGTGATCTGAACGCCGAAATCGTCACCGTCGAGAAGGGTGCCGCGGCCGGGAAGGCAAAGCGTGAGCGCTGGAGCAGGATTCCCGGCTGGTTGGTAGTGACCTGTGACCGGTCCGACGACCAGCGGCGCTGGCAGGAGGACTATGCGGCCTGCTGCTGCGCCATCCATTCCTTCTCGCTGTTTCTATGGTCACGCGGGATTGGCGTAAAATGGACCACCGGAGAAGTCACGCGAGACCCCCGGTTCTATGATGCCATCTGGGCCGACCCGGCCCTGGAGCGGGTCGTCGGGCTGGTCTGGTACGGATATCCCGCAGAGATTCCGGTCAGCGTCAGGAAGCCCGTGGCCGATATAGTCATCGAGGTCTGACCTTCGCGACCGGCCGGGTTTGTGCCGTCGCAGTGAACAACCAGCATGAAACGAAAAGTCGCGAACGAAGATCTGATGATCGGCATGTACGTGGTCGAGCTGGACCGGCCGTGGGATAACGTCCCTTTCGAGTCACCATTCGAGCTGCAGGGGTTCACCATTGCGAACGTCGAGGAACTCGAGAAGGTGCGCAAGCTGTGCGGTTACGTGTACATCGATCCGACCCTGGGTGTAGGTGCCAAGCGTTACCTGGAGGACGACATGCCGATGCAGGACATTTTCGACGTCATGCACGCGCTGCCTCAGCATGAATCCGAAGTCTACAGGGAAACCACCACCTTCTCACACGAGCTTGATACTGCGAGTCAGGTGCTGGATGACTGCGAGGTGGTATATGCTCGGATCGAGGAGGCCTTGGCGAAGGGCGGGGATACGGACATGGAAACAATCAAGAGCGCGATGACCGACCTGGTCGGCAGCGTCATTCGCAATCCCGCCGCCGTGTCCTGGTTGGTGCGGTTGAAACGGGGTGATTCGACCACCTATTCCCACTCCATCGCGGTCTGTGTGCTGGCGCTGGCGGTAGGACGGTTCCTGGGATTGCCGCGAAACCAGATGGAAAACCTGGGTCTGGCAGCCCTGCTGCAGGATATCGGCAAGATCCGCCTGCCCGAGGAGTTGTTAACTAAGACCGGGCCGCTAAACTCTAAGGAACGCGAGATCCTCAGAAGACACGTCATGGAATCCGTCCAGATGTTGGAACAGGCAAGAAATTTCCCCAAACAGGTGGTGCAGACCGTCAGTATGCACCACGAGCGTCACGACGGCAGCGGTTATCCCCGCGGCCTGAAGGGCGATGACGTCTCGATGCCGGCAGTCGTCTGCGCGCTGGCCGACAGCTACGAGGCGATGGTCAATGATCGCCCCTACCGTCGCGCGAAGACCTCCTACGAGGCCCTGATGGAATTGTATGGCAAACGTGACACCGAGTTTGCCGGCGCGTTGGTCGAACAGTTCATCCAGTGCATCGGTATTTTTCCGATTGGCAGCTTCGTGCAACTCAATACCAAGGAGATTGCGGTGGTGATCAAGCGCAACCAGATCCAGCAGCTGAAGCCGCGCGTCATGATCCTTGTATCGGCAGACGGGAAACGCAAGGAGGAACCGGAATCCATGGATTTGGCGGCGCAATACCTGGAACCGGGGGAGGTGCCGCGTATCATCTCCAAGGTGGTCAACCCCAAAAGGTTCGACATTGACCCCCATCAGTTCTTTGCGTGACCGAGGCTATGACGGGGGATCACGACGAGATCATGCCTGTAGTGACGACGGACGTGAATAGAGAGCGGGACGAGTTGCGCCTGGCGCTCGAGAACATCATGGCCTCGCAGCAGCCGGTTGCGCTGATCACCCTGGACGTGAACAAGTTCCGGGACTTCAATCTCACGCTGGGCCACGAGATGGGTGACGCCATTCTGCATCACGTCCGGAACAGGCTGCGCCGTTTGCTGCGCAAGGATGACCGTCTCTACCGTATCGGTGATGACGAGTTCGCAATAGTACTGAAGCCGGTCTTGAGTCGTGATCATGCCCAGATCGCCATCAACAAGCTCGAGGACCTGCTTGCACGGCCCATTGACGTCGATGGAGACCGAGTTACCGTGAGCGCCTCGGTCGGGGCGGCGTTTTTTCCTGACTCCGCGCGCGATGCCAATGAGCTGTTGCGGCAGTCCCAGTTCGCGCTCTATCTGGCGAAGGAGGGATCGGATTTTCATGTAGTCTATGATCCGCAGCTGGAGGGGCAGCAGGACGCTATACGGAACCTGGCGATAGGCCTCAAGCAGGCGCTGGATCGAAATGCACTCGAACTCAAGTATCAGCCCATTGTGGAAATCAGCGACAGCCGCATCGCGCACGTGGAGGCGCTGATACGCTGGTACGATCCGGACAAGGGACGGATATCGCCGCTGCAGTTGGTGCGGGTGGCCGAGCAAACGGGCTTGATACGGCCGCTGACCAACTGGGTGCTGAATACCGCGCTGCGCGAATGCGGGGAGTTCTCCAACCTAAAGATCTCCGTCAATCTGTCCGTACTCAATCTCGATGACCCGGAACTCGTCGAGCTGGTGAAGAGATCGCTGTCCACGTGGCGGGTGGCTCCGCGCCGCTTGTGTCTGGAAGTGACGGAGACCGCCATGATGGCGGATCCGGACCGTAATCAGGGTGTACTGCAGGAGCTGTCCCAGCTCGGCGTGGAACTGTCCATCGATGATTTCGGCAGCGGATATTCGTCCCTGCAGTATCTGAAAAGGCTTCCAGTTCATAACATCAAGATAGACCGGGAGTTCGTCAGCGAGATCGGCAACGAGGACGGCGATACGCGCATCGTCGAGGCGGTGACGCAGCTCGGCCACAGCTTCGGCCTCACTGTGATTGCCGAGGGCGTCGAAGATGCGGCCAGTCTCGGCGTGCTGCAGCGACTGGGTTGCGACATGGCGCAGGGATTCCATCTGTCGCGGCCGATACCGCTCGACGCCTTGAGCGAATTGCTCCCGCACCAGTTACCCGCGGCCTGAGCCGCTGCCGGCACGGCACTTGCGTTGCCGCATTGCTTGCCCCACCTTCTGGGCCATGGGAGACATCTCTAACGACCGTCACCGGCTGTCGAACACGCTGCAGAGCATGGTGCTGCCGCGCCTCGTACTTTTCGTGCCGGCCGGTGCGCGCCACCGCGCTACCCGGGTCCCCGTTCGGGTGACCGGAAACCTGCGGCTGCGCTGGCACATGCGCGGTGCGAGGAAACGATTCGCCATGTCGCCGGTGCGCAAACACGACCCGACATGATGTTCTCCTGGGATCTGCCCTACGGCTCGCGCCGCTCCCCGGTATTGGCCCGCAACGTGGTGGCGACCTCGCAGCCTCTTGCCGTCCAGGCCGGGTTGTCGATGCTGCAGCGGGGCGGCAATGCGACGGACGCCGCGGTCGCGGCAGCCATAGCGCTGACGGTGGTGGAGCCTTGCAGCAATGGCATTGGTGGCGATCTGTTCGCCATGGTCTGGGACGGACAGGGTCTGCAGGGGCTGAATGGCTCGGGGCGAGCGCCGCGGGCATGGAACAGGGAGCGCTTCGACCACCTGGAGGGCATCACGGTCGGACCGCAGTCTGTCACTGTGCCGGGGGCAGTCGATGCCTGGGCGCAGCTGTCGGGCCGTTTCGGGAACCTGACCTTCGCGCAGTTGTTCGAGCCGGCATGCCAATACGCCGCCGAGGGCTTCGCGGTGTCCCCGATAGTCGGACACACCTGGGGCCAAGCCGTGGACACCTACCATGACAGCGATGATTTCCGGCGAGATTTCCTGCCTGCCGGCCGTCCCCCCGCGGTAGGTGAGCGCTTTATCCTGCGCGGACAGTCGGAAACCCTGCAGCAGATCGCGGAGTCGGCCGGGGAGTCGTTCTATCGCGGGGCGCTGGCGCGCAGGATCGTCGCACATCTGGGGCTGGCCGGCGCCGCCATGACTGCTGAGGACCTGTCGCGACATCGGTCGGAATGGGTGGCCCCGGTAGCCCAGTCCTACCGTGACGTGGTGGTCCACGAATTGCCGCCCAACAGCCAGGGGGTCGCAGTATCGCTGGCGCTGGGCATCCTGCAGCAGCTGGATCTGGCGCAACACCCGGTTGACAGCGCCGACAGTGTTCACCTCCAGGTCGAGGCCATGAAGGCCGCGTTCAGAGAGGTGCGGCGGCATGTGGCGGACCCGGATCACATGCAGGTATCGGTCGCCGAATTGCTGCACGAGGAGGCATTGGCGGGACATGCCGCGACCATCGACCTCGACCGCGCCGGGGATCCCGAATCAGGACTGGGCAGCGACGGTGGCACGGTCTACGTAACCGCCGCGGACGAGTCGGGGATGATGGTGTCTCTCATCCAATCCAACTACTGGGGATTCGGCTCCGGGTTGGTGGTGCGGGATGCAGGCATCAGCCTGCATAACCGCGGGGCAGGATTCAGTCTGGAGCCCGGCCATCCCAACCTGGTGGCGGGCGGCAAGCGCCCGTTTCATACCATCATTCCCGGTTTTGTGACCCGTGACGGCGATCCGGTCATGAGCTTCGGCGTAATGGGCGGGCACATGCAGGCCCAGGGTCATGTCCAGATGGTGACACGGATCTTCGACTACGGCCAGAACCCACAGGCCGCGGCGGATGCCCCGCGCTGGTTCCTGGACGACCGGCTCAGGCTGGTGTTCGAGTCTGGTTTCCCGGCCGCCGTCCGCGAGGAGCTGCGGCGTCGCGGACATGCCTTCGGCGATCAACCGCCGCGTTTCGCCTTTGGCGGAGCCCAGTTGATCTATCGTCTTGAGAACGGTGTCTACTGTGCCGCCTCCGATCCTCGCAAGGACGGGCATGCGGCCGGCTTCTGACCCGAAGCTTGCACGGATGTCTCCGTACTGGAGCGCACGCCGCCAGCCTGGCCCCCGCTGCTGAAGGGATGGCGACGCACCGGTCCATCGTGGTGCTGAGTGGCGCGGGAGTTTCCGCAGAGTCGGGCATCAGCACCTTCCGTGGCGTCAACGGCCTGTGGAACAACCACCGCATTGAAGAAGTCGCCTCGCCGGAGGGGTTCGCCCGTGACCCGGACCTGGTGCATCGATTCTACAACCTGCGGCGCCGGCAGTTGCTCGACCCGCAGACGAGGCCCAACGCGGCGCACCTGGCGCTGGCCAGGCTGGAGCGGTCGTTTCCAGGAGAGTTCATGCTGGTGACACAGAATATCGACGATCTCCACGAGCGCGCCGGGAGCAGCAGGCTCATCCATATGCACGGCGAACTGCTGAAGGCCCGTTGCGGCGCCTGTGAGACCGTTGCTGTCCGGTATGATGATATTGACAGCGCGGACACCTGTGGGCACTGTGGCGCCCGGCGCGCCTTACGACCGCACGTGGTCTGGTTCGGTGAGATGCCCATGCGGCTGGAGGAGATCTATACTGCCCTGGGGGGATGTGATCTGTTCCTGGCGGTCGGAACCTCTGGGCATGTGCATCCCGCCGCGGGTTTCGTGGATGTGGCGCGCCGGGCAGGTGCCGCAACGGTCGAGGTCAATCTTGAGACTTCGGTAACGGAGTCAATGTTTCAACGCCGGATTCTGGGGGCCGCGGCGGCGGTGCTGCCGGTATTGGTGGATGAGCTGCTTGACGGGACGAGATAACGGGCGTAGTACGGCGAAAACGACAGGGGACTGATGCTATTGAAGCTGGACAGCAGAATCATCATGCGGCGAGCCTTGGGGATGTTCCTGCTCATCGCCACCATTGGCCTGGCCACCTGCCAGTCGGTGCTGAACAGCTTCGCCGGGACGCAGCCGCCGGCGCCGGCAGCCAGCCCTGAATCGAGGCGATGATGGGCGTGGCGGAAAAGTTCAACAAGGCGCGTCGTTACACCAAGCAGCCCGGCAGGCCCAGCATCAGCGGTCTGCTGCTGTTCCTGCTGCCCCTGCCCTTGCTGCTGGCGGTGGTGGTGGCGCTGGCGCGCGGTATCCCGGGCGGAGTGGTGGGCAACGCGGTCGCGGCAACACTCTATTTTGCCGGTGCCGTGCTGACCCGGCATGGCCTGGAACATGCGCGCAGGTATGACTCCCGGAAGCTGGCAGTGCGATCCGGGCCGCCGCTGCGGCTGGCGGGTGGATCGCTGGTGGCGCTGGCAACATTTGTCGCTGCGCTGTGGGGCGCGGGGCACACTATTTTTATCGCCTTATGTTTCGCGGCGGGGTCGCTGTTCGGGTTCTACCTCACCTACGGTTTCGATATTCGCCGGGGAGAGATGACAACTGCCGGCGGATACAGTACCGCGGAGGTGGTTGTCGCCCTCGAGGAGGCCGAGGAGCGTATCCGGGGCATCGAACAGGCGCAACGGGAGATAGGCAACAAGGAACTTGCTGACCGGCTGGGCCGTATCGCCGAAGCCGCACGCAAGGTGCTGCAGGTCGTCGAAGAGGACCCGCGCGATCTGCGCCGCGCACGAAAGTTCTTGAATACCTACCTTGAAGGGGCGCACAAGGTGGCGCAGGGTTACGCCAAGACACACCTGCACACGGAATCGGAAGAACTGGAGACGAACTTTCGCAACGTGCTTGTCACCATCGAGGAGGTCTTTGAACAGCAGCGAAAACGCCTGATCGAGAACGACGTGATGGATCTGGATGTACAAATCGAGGTATTGGCCACTCAGCTCAAGCACGAAGGTATAACCTGAGGTTGCGCAAGGAGACGAAGATGTCGAATTCCGAAAACAAGATTGAAATCGATGCCAAGTTGTTCGAGACACCGGCGCTCGCGGATGTACAGCAGGATATCCAGCCGTTGGCTGAGGTGGAAGTAGATGACCGCCACAAAGTCGAATCGCTGATATCAGGGATTGATGTCAAAGATAGTAATTCGGTGATTTTCTTCGGCTCGGGGGCGCAGCAGAAACTTACCGAACTTTCCGACAGTATGCTGGAAGGGGTGCGCAACAAGGACCTGGGTTCGGCCGGCGACTCACTGAACGAGATGGTGGCCACCCTACGGGGTTTCAGCGCGGACGGACTGGAGAAACCGGGTTTTTTCGCGCGCCTGTTCGGAGCAGCCAAGCCCGTAGCCAAGTTCCTGCAGCGCTATGAGGATGTCCGCAGGCAGACAGACCGTATCACGGACGATCTGGAGGACCACAAGACCAAACTGCTTACCGACGTTGTGTCTCTGGATCGCCTGTACAACGCCAACCTGGAGTACTTCCACGAGCTGGATCTCTATATCATGGCCGGGGAAGAGAAGCTGCGGCAACTCGATGCGCAGGTGATCCCGGACATGGTGCAGGCGGCAAAGGCCGATGATGACGTACTCAAGGCACAGGAGCTGCGGGATGTGCGGTCGGTTCGCGATGACCTGGAGCGACGGGTCCATGATCTGCGGCTGACACGCCAGGTGACGATGCAAAGCCTCCCCAGTATTCGCCTGGTGCAGGAGAACGACAAGGGGCTGGTTACCAAGATCAACTCTACTTTGGTCAATACTGTCCCCCTGTGGCGGCAGCAGTTGGCGATAGCCGTTACCATTTTTCGCTCGCAGCAGGCTGCCGGGTCGGTCAAGTCCGCCACTGACCTGACCAACGACCTGCTGCGCGAGAACGCGGAGAACCTCAAGCAGGCCAATGCGGAGGTTCGCGCACAGATAGAGCGCGGGGTGTTTGACATGGATGCGGTCAGGCATGCGAATCAAACCCTTATCGACACCATCGAGGACGGTCTGCGTATCGCCGACGAAGGCAAGCGGCTGCGCGCCGAGGCCGTGACCGAGCTGCAGGATATCGAGGCGCGGCTGCGCGACTCGTTGAGCGCGGCCAAAGCAAAGGCCGCGCCAACCGCAGTGCAAGAGGGCTGAGGAAATGAGTTTTATCGACAAACTGTTTGGTGAGTTCATCGATATCATTGAATGGATCGATGACACGAGCGATACGCTGGTCTATCGGTTCGAGCGCTACGGCAATGAGATCAAGTACGGCGCCAAGCTCACCGTGCGCGAAGCCCAGACCGCGGTGTTCGTCAACGAGGGCCAGATCGCCGACGTATTCGAGTCGGGCATGTACGAACTCCATACCAACAACCTGCCGATACTCTCGACCCTGCAGGGTTGGCCCCATGGCTTCGAGAGCCCGTTCAAGGCGGAGGTCTATTTCTTCAACACTCGACAGTTCACCGACCTGAAATGGGGCACCAAGAACCCGGTAATGCTGCGCGACCCGGAGTTCGGGCCGGTCCGCCTGCGTGCGTTCGGCACCTACACGATCAAGATCGTCGAGCCGGTCACCTTTCTGAAGGAGATTGTCGGTACCGACGGATATTTCACCACTGATGAGATCACCAATCAGTTGCGGAACCTTATCGTGTCGAGATTTGCCTCGGTGCTCGGCCAATCGGGTATACCCGTGCTCGATTTGGCCGCCAACTACCACGATCTCAGCACCTACGTGACCAACAAGATACGGCCGGAGTTCGTGGCTTACGGCCTTGACGTGCCCACGCTTCTGGTGGAGAACATTTCCCTGCCGCCGGTGGTGGAGGAGGCCCTGGACAAGCGCACAAGCATGGGGATCGTGGGAAACCTGAAGGACTACGCGACCTTCCAGGCGGCCGAGGCGATGACCGCGGCGGCCGCCAACCCGGGCGGAGGCGCGGCCGAGGGGATCGGCCTGGGCATCGGGTTCGCGATGGCCACGAAGATGGCTGATGCGCTGGGTCCCATGGGACGGCCCCCGGTTTCCGAACCTCCACCGGTGCCGGCGGACCGGCGCTATTTCATAGCCGTGAACGGGCACCAGACCGGCCCCTTCGGCCGCGCGGAAGTCGAGGGGCAGATCCGCGATCAGGCACTGCAGCGGGATTCTCTGGTATGGACCGAGGGTCTGGCGGATTGGACGCCGGCGGGGCAGGTACCCGAGCTGCTGTCCGCATTCAACCTGATTCCACCGCCGATCCCGGATCGCTGAGCGTCGGCACCGGGAGGTGCCCGGCGAGCTGAGCCAGGCTCGCCCGTGGGCAAGATCACCGCCGCCGCAGCCAATCCGTTGCCATGAAAAAGGCCCCAGGGCGGACTTCGCAGCTACAGTTTCCATGCGCCAACTGCGGCGCACTGCAGCTTTACGCACCCGGTACCGACCTGTTGCGCTGCCCGTACTGCCGTCATGAAACGCCGATCCCTGATTCCGACCTGGTGATCGAGGAATACAGTTTCCGTGATGCGCTACGTAAACTGAACAAAGCGCGACCGCTCGAAGGAGCGGCCGCGAACACGACCCAGATCGTGAACTGCGAGGCCTGCGGAGCCAGCTTTGCGTTCGACCAGGACGTGCACTCCGGTCTCTGCCCTTACTGCTCGACGCCCATCGTGCTGGGCACCGAGCACAAGACTTTCAAACCCAAGTCCGTGTTGCCGTTCCGTATCACCGAAGAACAGGCGAAACAGGAATTCCGTAGATGGCTGCAGCGGTTGTGGTTTGCTCCCGGCAGGCTGGCGAAGTTGGCCCGTGGGGATAATCGACTGAACGGCGTATATGTGCCCTATTGGACCTACGACAGTGACACCGACACCCGTTACCGGGGTGAACGCGGTAAATATTACCAGGTGCGGGAGCGCTATACGTCGTACGTCAAGGGTCGCCGGGTTATGCGCACCCGTACGGTAACCAAGGTACGCTGGACGCCGGTGCAGGGCACCGTCAGCAGGTTTTTCGATGACGTGCTCGTGGGCGCGGCCAGGACGTTGCCGAGGAAGATCACCGATCGCATAGCACCCTGGGATCTGGATGGCTTGTTGCCTTATCAAGAGGAGTACTTGAGCGGCTTTGCCAGCCAAATCTACCAGGTCGAACTTGACGAGGGGTTTGACCGCGCGCGGGAGATCATGGATCAGGTCATACGCAGCGATGTCGCACGCGACATAGGAGGCGACGCGCAGCGCATCCATGCTTTGGATACGCGGCACCGCGACACCAAATTCAAGCACCTGCTGCTTCCGGTGTGGTCGGCCGGTTTTCACTACCGGGACAAGGACTATGTATTCGTGGTCAACGGACGCACCGGCAAAGTAGCTGGCGAACGGCCCTATAGTGGGTGGAAGATCCTGTTCACCGGATTGCTTGCTGCGGCGATGATTGCCGGGATACTGGTATGGTACGCACGGCAACAGGACGAACTCGATGTGTCGCCCGCGGACTGGCCGCCTCCGGTAGAAACCTACCGGCCTTATTGACGGCATGCGCCGACGGCGAGGGCTTGGTCATGAAGAACAATTACCGCATGAGACTGGCAAGGCAGGAGGACCTTCCCGCACTGACGGCGATCTATGGCCAGGCAGTGCGAACGGGGCGCGCCACCGGCGATCTGGAAACACCGGGTGCCGAGCAGCAAAGGGATTGGCTCGCAGCCCACCTCCCGGATCGGGACCCGGTCTATGTGGCGGAACACTCGGGCGAGGTGGTGGGTTACAACGCCCTGAGCCTGTATCGCGGGGGCAGGGGGGCGTTTCGTCGTACCCGTGAGACCAGTTACTACGTGGACTCGAGCTGGCATCGACGGGGCGTCGCCAGCCGGTTGATGGACCATGTGCTCGCTGAATGCGTCGGGTTTCAGGTGCGGAGTCTGATCACCTTCGTGCTGGCCCACAACGAAGCCAGTATTGCCTTCCTAGGCGGCTACGGCTTTCGACTCTGGGGACGCCTGCCGGCGCTGGCGGAGATAAGCGGGGTGGCATATGACCACCTGATCCTGGGACGTCGAGTTTAGCTTTTGTTGCACCGACGCAACAAAACGATGTCGTAAAGCGGTCGCGACCAGCGAAGAGCCGCCCTGGCGGCGGCTTCCATACTGCCCGCGGGAGGCGATTGGCTCCCAGGTGGCCGCTGCGGGGGGTCGGTGCCGGGTACTGAAGGAGACGACGTAAATGGTAATTTGTCACAAATTGTCAAAAATACCGTTAATCGGCTTGTAAAAACCGTTCATCATTAATAAGCTTTGACTAACAGGTTAATTGACTAGCACGTGGTAGGAAAAACATGAACATGAAATGGGGATTTGCCAAGAAGCCTAACGAATCGGGTCCTGACACCGTTCAGCTCTCGCTCTGTGATGAACGCCTGACAGAGGTGTCGAAGGTGCTCCAGCGTTACCTGCCCGCGGCGGAATATGAGCGCTGCTGGCGCAGATGGCGCCCGGTCCTGGAGCAGCACCAATTGTTCGACGGCACACCGTTCAATAACATAGTAAAGTTCGTGAAATCGGTGGCCAAGGAGCACGGCCTGAGCCACAAGCGGGAAAAAAAGCTGCGCAGTGCCCTGTTTGCGCTGTCGTTCAACACCGGAGAGGAGCAGAAAGCCCGGGCCAAGAAATCCATCGAGGTTCGCCCCGACCAGTTCAACCGGGTACGCTTCAGCGGCCCCGGCATGGAAAAGTTCGAGAACGCGGCCATGGTGGTCACGTCCCCCAAGACCATGGTGTTGGTGACAAAACGCGGTCTGTTGCAGCGAGCGCCGGTGAAGATATTGCTGCAGAACGAGACTGATAAGGAAAACACGCACTCCGCACTGCTTTTTCAAGGCAGCGTGAGGAAGATCAGCTCCAAGATGCTGGGGTCCCGCTACAAGTATCTGATCAAGGTCAAGAACACGGAGCTGAAAATGGCCGCGAGTTAGCGGCCCAACGCAGCGAATCCGGTTCGCTCATTCCTTGATCGCGAAGCTTCCTACCGTCGGTTTCACCAGTGCCTGGTAGTCTTCGTAGGATATGCGTATGACCTGGATATGGGAACCGGCATTGAACACGATGTCGTCGTCATCGTGCAGTATTTCATCGACGAACACATCCATCTCGTAGAGGTTTCCGAACGGAGGCATGGCCCCGACCTCGCAACCCGGGAACAGGGCCTGGAACTCCTCCTCCGAGGCCAGGACCGCCTCCTGAGCACCAGCCACAGCGGCCAGCTTACCGAGGTCCACATGGCGCGAGGCGGGGACCACGGCCATGGCGTTGCGGCCGTCCAATTTCACGATCACCGTCTTGGCAAATTCGCGCCGCGGCACCAGAGCAGACGAGGCCACCTCGCGTGCCGTGTAGGCGGGTGAATGGTCGATGGTGATGTACTTGATATTCTGGCTGTCCAGGAACTCCCGCAACTTCTTCACTGGCATGATGGCATCCTCAGGATAGTCGGCGACCCTAGTTCAGCACGCGGCGCATTGCGCGACATTGATCTCCGTCAAGCCTAACCCTTGATACAAACCACCGGCATCACCTTGGCCACCTTGCGGGCGAGACCGGCACGGTCTGCCGCATCCACCACTGCATCGACGTCCTTGTAGGCACCGGGCGCCTCTTCGGCGATCCCCCGCATGGAGGGGCTGCGGATGATGATACCCCGCTCCGCCAGTTCATCTACGACCTGACGCCCGCGCCAGGTGCGCGTGGCGCCCCGACGGCTCATGCGCCGGCCGGCGCCGTGGCAGGCGGAGGCATACGACAGGGCGTCGTTGCCCGCAGTCCCGGCGAGGATGTGGGAGGCGGTGCCCATGGAGCCGCCGATGAGTACCGGCTGCCCCACTTCCCGCAACCCCGACGGCAGTGCCGGGTGGCCGGGACCGAAGGCCCGTGTGGCGCCCTTGCGGTGGACGAACAATCGGCGCGTTACGCCACCCACCTCGTGGTCTTCGAGCTTGCAGGTGTTGTGCGAAACGTCATAGAGGAGCTCGAGGCTTGCCTGCGAAAAGAAACCCGCGAACACTTCCCGGGTGAGATGGGTGATGATCTGCCGGTTGGCGAGCGCGCAGTTGATGGCGGCGCGCATCGCGCCCAGGTAGCGCTGGCCGACCGGCGACAGGATTGGCGCGCAGGCCAGTTCCCGGTCCGGAAGCCGGATGCCGTATTCCGACGCCGTGGTCGCCATTTCCTTGAGAAACTCCGTTCCGATCTGGTGCCCCAGTCCGCGCGACCCGCAGTGGATAGTGACCAGGATATCGTCTCGCGCCAATCCGAAGGCCATCGCTATGCCCGGATCATAGATCTCGCACACCCGCTGCAGTTCCAGGTAGTGATTTCCCGAACCCAGCGTCCCCATCTCCTCACGCTGGCGTTTCTTCGCGCGGCTCGAGACCGCAGCCGGCAGGGCGCCCCGCATGCGGCCGGTCTCTTCCACGCGCGCCAGATCCCCGCTTTGCCCATAGCCGCGTTCCACCGCCCACTGCGCGCCGCCGCTCAGCATGGCGTCCATTTCTTCGTCATCCAGGCGGATGTGCCCGGTGCTGCCGACACCGACCGGGATGTTTGCATACAGGGCGTCCGCCAGGGCGGTCTTGGTCGTCTCGATGTCGTCCGGCTTCAGCCGGGTATGCAGGGTGCGCACGCCGCAAGAGATGTCGAAACCGACGCCACCGGCTGACACCACGCCATCGTCGTCGGCGTCAAACGCCGCCACACCACCGATGGGGAAGCCGTAGCCCCAGTGCGCATCCGGCATGGCGTAGGATGCTCGCACGATGCCCGGGAGGGTGGCGACATTGACCGCCTGCTCATACACCTTGTTATCCATGTCCGACAGCAGCGGCCCGTCGCCGTAGATCACAGCGGGTACGCGCATGGCGCCCTGGCGTTCGATCTCCCAGGCATACTCGGACAATTGCTTCAATCGGTTCAGGTCCATATCATTCAAACGTCAATAACGCATTGTGCGATCCATTCTCCGGCCGCATCGCGGCCGACATGCAGTTCTGTATAAGTGGCGCCCTTCACCTCGACCGCCGGCTGGTGCCGCTCACGCTCCACCGGCTCGCCCCAGGCGGTTGCCCGCAACCGGCCGTCGCTGATGCGGGGCTGGAAACGGCTGAACAACATTCGACGCGTCGACATTTCGTAGACCAGCGCGTTCAGCCACTCCGCCAGCAGCAGTTCCACATCCGGCGCCGCACAGTCGATCTCGACGGCGGTCAGCGGCGCCACGGCGGCGGGGTCGGTGACCGCCGCGGTCAGCGCCATCGCGGCCCCGGAAAATGCCTCCTCCATGGTGCGACCGTAACCGCGTACGCCCAGGTCCGCGACATGGCAGAAATGCTCCCACCGGGCTCGCGCCTGATCATTTTGGCCCGCGCTCATTGCCTGTGAGCATACTCCGGGTAATATCCCGGCAATTGACCGGCGTCAATCAATCCGGCGGTCGGTGCCGTAAGCTATGACCGGACGAAGCCGGTCTGGTGCGAGTACATGCCGATACGCAACGAGGCCATTGCCGACGCTTTCGAGGAGATTGCCGACCTGCTCGAAATAGAGGAAGCCAACCCGTTTCGCGTGCGCGCCTATCGCAATGCCGCGCGTACGATTCGCGGTCTTGGCACGGAGCTCGTCGAGATGGTGGCCAGGGACGAGGACCTCACGGCGTTGCCCGGTATCGGCGAGGACCTGGCGGCCAAGGTCCGGGATATGCTGGAAAGTGGAAAGATGTCGGCGCTGGAGAAGCTGCATGAAAGCGTGCCTGCCAGCCTGGAAAGCCTGTTACGGTTGCCGGGCCTGGGTCCCAAGCGCGTAAAAACGCTGTACTCGCGACTGCAGATCGAGAACCTGTCGCAGTTGGCCCGGGCGGCGCGCGACGGCAGTCTGAGCCAGTTGCCCGGCTTTGGGCGCAAGATCGAACAGCGGATACTCGAAACCATCGCCGCGCGGCGCGGTAGCGAGAAGCGCTGGATGCGTTCCGCCGCGGCGGCCGCGGCGGAGCCCCTGGTTGACTACCTGACCGAAATCCCGGGCGTGAAGCGGGTGATCATCGCGGGCAGTTACCGCCGCGGCAAGGAGACTGTGGGCGACCTGGATGTGCTCGTTACCGCGGCGAAGGGCGAGGCGATAGCGCAGCGGCTTGCCGACTACCCGGAAACCCGCAACGTCGTCGCCCGCGGATCGACACGCGCGACGGTGGTGTTGCGCGACGGTTTGCAGGTGGACCTGCGTGTGGTCCCGGAAGCGAGCTTCGGCGCCGCTCTGCATTACTTTACCGGCAGCAAGGCGCACAACATACAGGTCCGGCGCCGGGGGCAGCAACGCGGTCTGAAAATAAATGAATATGGTGTGTTCCGAAACGACCGGCGCATTGCCGGTAAGACCGAAAAACAGGTCTACCGTTCAGTCGGCCTGCCATGGATACCGCCGGAACTGCGCGAGGGGGGTGTCGAGATCGACGCCGCCGCCGAGGGCGCGCTGCCGGACCTGGTTGAGCCCGGTGATCTGCGCGGCGACCTGCACGTTCACAGCGGCGATTCCGATGGTCGCGCAACCATAGAAGAGATGGTGGCCGGCGCGCGCGACGCTGGGCTCAGGTACATGGCGATCACCGACCACTCCAGGCATCTTACGGTCGCCCACGGGCTGGACGCCGCTCGTGTGCGAAAACAGTGTGCCCGTATCGATCGCCTCAACGAAGGTCTGCGGGGGTTCAGGGTACTGAAGGGTATCGAGGTCGATATCCTCGAAGACGGAACGCTGGATCTGCCGAACGGCGTGCTGGCGGAGCTTGATGTCGTGGTCGGCGCGGTGCACAGCCATCTCGGTCTGTCACGTCGGAAACAGACGGACCGCATTCTCCGCGCCATGGACCATCCCGCCTTTACCATGCTGGCGCATCCCACCGGCCGCCTGCTGGGCAAGCGCGAGCCCTGCGACCTGGACATGGAGCGGGTTGTGCGTCACGCCGCGGAATGCGGCTGTTTTCTCGAACTGAACAGCCAGCCGGCCCGTCTTGATCTGCTCGATATTCATTGCCGGCTGGCGCGCGATGCGGGTGTTCTGGTGAGCATCAACAGCGACGCCCACTCCGTGAAGGACTTCCGCAATCTGTCGCTAGGCATCGCCCAGGCTCGACGCGGCTGGCTGACGAAGCGGCAAGTGCTCAACAGCCGTCCTCTACGGGAACTGCGCAAACTCCTGCGGCGCCGTTAACTGGCCGGAAGGAGGTCCCGCATCGCCTCGTCCCTTCTCCATCTTCACGCCGCTTGACCGGAGTCAATTCGACCGGCAATCTGGCGGCACCATAATGCACCCAGAGACTACAGGGAACCGAGACTGCCGATGACTGCGCCGCCGCCACTGGAAGCAAAAGCACTATACGTGTCCTGTGACCAGTCCCGCCTGCATTTCGATACCACCACGGAGCTGGAGGAACTTGACGATGTATTGGGCCAGCCACGGGCGCTGGAGGCACTGCATTTCGGCACCGGGATTTCCAGTGACGGCTTCAACATCTATGCCCTCGGCACCCCCGGGACGGGGAAATTCGAGACCGTAAAGCAGATTCTGGAGCAGCAGGCGGCCAAGCGTGAATTACCGCCGGACTGGTGTTATGTGTACAACTTCAAACAGCCCCACAAGCCCAATGCCTTGCAGCTGCCGGCCGGTCACGCAGTCAAATTTCGTGATGACATGGAGCAGCTCATCGATGACCTCAGCGCCGCGATCCCGGCGGCTTTCGAGACCGAGGAATACCATTCCCGGATAGAAGAGCTGGAGCGTCAGCTGAGCGAACGGCGCGACGGTGCGCTCGGAGAACTGGCGGATGAGGCGGCCCGCAACAACATCCGCTTTCTGCACACGCCGGCCGGCTTTGCGTTCGCGCCTTTGGACGAGAAGGGGGAGGTGATCCGTCCCGATGCCTTCGAACGGCTGCCAGCTGGCGAAAAGCGCGGTATAGAGCACACCGTCGACACCCTGCAGAAGAAGCTGCAGAAGATCATTCACCAGTTCCCGATCTGGCAGAAGGAGACCCGGGAGAAAGTGAAACAACTGGAGCAGGAGATCGCCCGCTACGCGGTGGAGCATCTGATCGCCGACATCAAGGCCCGCCACGGTGACCTGCCGGAGGTGCAGGAGTATCTCGACGACGTGGAGAAAGACATCGTCGACAACGTGCGCGATTTCCGTCCGGAGGCCAATCCACAGGCCTCCCTCCTCGGCGGTAGCTCTCAGCCCCAGGGGCTGGCCCGCTACAAGGTCAACGTCCTGGTCGATCACGGGGGCGAGAACGCAGCGCCCGTGGTGTACCAGGACCTGCCCAACTACGCCAACCTGGTCGGGCGGGTGGAGTACCGGGCGCAGATGGGTATGCTGCTGACCGACCTGACCCTGATCAAGGCGGGCGATCTGCATCGTTCCAACGGCGGTTATCTGATCCTGGATGCGGAAAGGGTGCTGGTCCAGCCGCTGGCCTGGGACGGTCTGAAAAGGGCGCTGCGCTCGCGCGAGATCCGCATAGAGCCGCTGGAGAAGGCCTTCGGCTTCATGAGCACCGTGTCCCTGGAGCCGGAGCCCATACCGCTGGAAGTCAAGGTGGTACTGATCGGGGAACGCTGGCTGTATTACCTGCTGAGTTATCACGATCCCGAGTTTGCGGACCTGTTCAAGGTGGCGGCGGATTTCGATGAGCACATGGATCGCGACGGGGAGGTGGAAACAGGCTTTGCCCGTCTGCTCGGGACCATCGCCGCCCGGAACCGGCTGCTGCCACTGAAGCGGCAGGCGGTGGCGCGGGTCATCGAGCACAGCGCACGGGTGGCCGGGGACTCGGCAAAGCTCTCGATACAGCTGCGCGGTCTATCCGACCTGTTGCACGAGGCGGATTACTGGGCCCGGCGCGCCGAACGCGCCCACGTGACGCGCGACGACGTGCAACGGGCCATCGACGCCAGGGTGTTCCGTGTCGACCGTATTCGCAGCCACGTCTACGAGTTGATCGAGCGCGGTACACTGAAGATCGACACCGATGGAGCCAAAGCAGGTCAGATCAATGCACTGTCCGTCATCGACCTGGGCGACTTCTCCTTCGGGCAGCCATCCCGGGTGACGGCGACCGCCCGTCTGGGCAGCGGCGAGCTGGTGGACATACAGCGGGAAACGGAGCTGGGCGGCAACGTGCATTCAAAAGGCGTGCTGATCCTGTCCCACTACCTCGCGTCCCGTTACGCAACGAATCACCCCCTGTCGGTGGCCGCGAGCCTGGTGTTCGAGCAGTCCTATGGACTGGTAGAGGGTGACAGCGCGTCGCTGGCGGAGTTGTGCGCCCTGCTTTCCGCACTGGGCCAGCTGCCGATCGAGCAGTCCCTGGCGGTCACGGGCTCGGTCAATCAGCTCGGCGAGGTGCAGGCCATTGGCTCGGTCAACGAAAAGATCGAAGGATACTTCGATATCTGCAAGGCGCGCGGCCTCACGGGAAACCAGGCGGTTCTGATCCCGCAGGCGAACACGCGTCACCTGATGCTTCGCCATGATGTGGTCGAAGCCGCCGCGGCTGGCAAGTTTGCGGTTTATGCGGTCTCCTCCGTCGACGAGGCGATGGAGCTGCTGACCGGCCTGGCGGCGGGTGAGCGTGACAAAGACGGCGTGTTCCCCGCCGAAAGTGTCAACCGTCGGGTAGAGGAGGCCCTTATTTCGCTGGCCATGCGCCGGCATGAGTTCGCCAAGTCGGAAGAGGGGGACGAGGAGGATTGATGCAATCCGGGACCGACACCATCAATCGCATCCTGGTGGCCCTGAATCCGGCGGCGCGTGATCTGGAGGCGCTGGAGCAGGCGGTGGAAATGGCGGCACGGATCCGGGGCCATCTGATGGCCTTGTTCGTGGAGGACGTGAACCTTTTTGACCTGGCCGAGCTGCCGTTTGCGCGTGAACTGGACCGGGCCAGCGGTTCGGCCCGGCCGCTGGAAAGCGCTGCCGTGGCGCGTGCCATGCGGGCGGATGCGGAGCGCGTGCGGCGTACACTGCAGGCCGCGGCCCAATCGCGTCAGATCAGCACGGAGCTGAAGGTGGTGCGCGGACACTATATGGCCGCCGCCGTGGAGGCGGGGGCCGGCTGCAATTTCGTCTTCCTCAGCGACGCGACCACGGTGGCCTACGCTTCGCCGCGTGCCCGGCAGCCGTCGATGCAACGGCGTCCCAAGCCCATCTGGGTGTTATTCGACGCATCGCCGGCGTCGGAGCGCGCACTGTCCGTAGCCGTCGGCCTGTGCCGGGAGCGGGGTGCGGGACTGATGGTGCTGCTACCGCCGGACGCGGACCTGGACGTGCAGCGCTCCCGGGTCCAGGCGCTTGCCGGTGCGGGCATCGCCGTCGATTATCATCGGCTTCCGGATCCGGATTCCGCGGCCGGCGGTGCGTCGGTGATGCGGGAGGATTGTGCCCTCTTTCTGGTCCCCCGCAGCGCGCAGGACGTCGCTGACCATGCCGCGCGCTTCCTCAAGGGACTGCGCTGCCCCCTGGTGCTGGTGTCCTGACCCGCGAGCGGACACCGGTTCGCCATGTGTGCTGACGTCTTTTCCTGCCCGGTGTCCCGACAGATCTGGGAGAGCAAGTACCGCTACCGGGATGGCGCGCGAATCCACGATGCCGACATCGCTGACAGCTGGCAGCGAGTGGCTCAAGCGGTCGCGGCGGTGGAACAGGACCCGGACCAGTGGGCGGAGCGATTTCAGGCATTGTTAGCGGGATTTCGATTTCTGCCGGGCGGCCGTATCCTCGCCGGTGCCGGCACCGGCCGCTCGGTCACCTTGGCGAATTGCTTCGTGATGGGGCTGATCGAAGACTCCATCGACGGCATCTTCGATGCCCTCAAGGAGGGCGCGGTAACCATGCAGCAGGGTGGGGGCATTGGCTACGACTTTTCCACCCTGCGCCCCGCCGGCACCTTTGCCCGCGCGGTAGGGAATATCGCCTCGGGTCCGGTTTCGTTCATGCGCATCTGGGACAGCATGTGCGCCACCATCCTTTCCACGGGTGCCCGGCGCGGCGCCATGATGGCCTGCCTGCGCTGCGATCACCCGGACATAGAGCGTTTTATCGACGCAAAGTCCGACCCGGCGGCGCTGCGTCATTTCAATCTTTCCGTGCTGGTCAGCGATGCATTCATGGACGCGGTGGAGCGCGATGACGAGTGGCCGCTGGTGTTTCCCGCCAGCCGATTGGACACGCCCACTGCCGCCGGGTCCTGCGTAGAAAGGAGCTGGCCAGGCTTCGATGGACCGATTCCCTGCCGGATCACGAAGGTGGTGCCGGCGCGCGTCCTGTGGAGGCGGCTGACGCGGGCAGCCTTTGACTGTGCGGAACCCGGCGTGCTTTTCATCGACCGCATCAACCGCAGTAACCCGCTGTCCTACCGTGAGACCGTCTTTGCAACCAATCCATGCGGGGAGGTGCCGCTGCCGCCCTATGGCGCCTGCAACCTGGGATCTCTGAACCTGGCGCGGTTCGTATGCGAGCCCTTCTCCGCCGCTGCCCGCGTTGACTTCGACGCACTAGACGCTGCGAGCGGGCTGGCGGTGCGCTTCCTGGACGATGTCATCGACGTGTCCGGTTATCCGCTGACGGCGCAGCGCGATCGCGCGCAGCAGTCGCGCCGGGTGGGGCTGGGTGTTACCGGTCTCGCAGATGCACTGTGCATGCTGGGGCTAGGCTATGACAGCCAGGCGGCCCGTGTGCAGGCGGCGGACATCATGCGCGTAATCAGCCGGGCGGCTTACCGCGCCTCCATCGAACTGGCGCGCGAGAAAGGATCGTTCCCGCAGTTTGATGGGGCGCTGCATGCAGGCGGGGAATTTCTTGCTTCCATGCCCCCGGACATCGTCGAGGGCCTGCAGACGGCGGGGCTGCGTAACAGCCATTTGCTGGCGATTGCCCCGACCGGATCGATAAGCCTGCTTGCAAATAACGTTTCCAGTGGTATCGAGCCGGTGTTCGGTCTGACCGCGAGGCGGCGAATCCTTCAACAGGATGGAGAATACGCGACGCATGCAGTGGAGGATTACGCCTGGGCCCGCTGGCGCGATGCCCATCCGGACGCGCCGCCGCCGGCCTTTTTCACGACCGCCCGCGATATAACTCCCCGCGGCCAGCTTGCCATGCAAGCGGCGGTGCAGCCCTTCGTCGACCAGGCCATATCCAAGACCGTCAGCGTGGCGGAGGACTTCCCGAGCGAGGAATTCCAGGAGCTTTACCGACAGGCCTACCGCCTCGGACTCAAGGGTTGTACCAGCTATCGTCCCAATCCCGTAACCGGCGCAATACTTTCAACGCCGGACGACCGTCACGGAGCGGCGATCCATTGCTGTGACATCGAACGTGAGGCGGATTGAGAGAGGCTCGTCAGCTCACCGGTGCTAGGGTGCGTGCGTTGTCGTGCTCAGGACTTCAACTGCCTTCAAAACGGTCCTGTAAATGCAAGCTGCGGAAAAGTCAGCGCACGCTCGCGACCAGGCAAACGCCGGTTCCGCTCACCGCCCGGACTCGAGCGAAGCGTGAGGCAACACCTTTGGGGATAGCTCGACGCAGGAAATAGAGCGCCGTCGATCACGGCCCGCCGAACTGACGCTGTGATCCGAACGACCGTTTCAAAGCGAAAGCTGGCGATTTACAATTGATGGCATTCGGCTGAAAACGACCCTGAACCGTCATGCGAGTTTCGGCAAGCGAGCGTCCGGTATTCTGCTCTAGTGCGGCCATTTGAAGCAGTTTCACTTTGCTGTGCTTACGAAACATTCTTCCCGCGTGATTCTATGGTGTTTTCCCACTGAATCCTCCCAGCCTGGAAGCCATGTTGAAAAGGTTGTGTATTATCGTTCGTCGCACTGCAATCTGCAGTTCGTCGCGACAAGACTAAGAACTTTAGAATCTGGTGTCACGTCTTCGTTTTCCTTGTATAGCCAAAGCCGCTATTCGTTTGGAGGAAGGCCCAGCCGATGGAGGTTGTCCGTCGTTGTACGGAAGCTATCCCCGGATGCGAGAAATTGCTCTAACCACTTTTCAACCGGAAACCCGGGATGTGACCGGAGGGTTTGATCGATCAACTGTTGGGCTTTTTTCTCCCGTCCCAGTTCGACATATGCTGCGGCCCGGAAAACGTCCATGTGAGGGCCAGCCGGGCCTCCGCGCTTGAGGTTTTGTTCGAATAGCTCGACGGCAGTTACATACTCCCCGGTAGCGTAGTATGCGATACCGAGCACGTTTTGATAGGGTGTACGGGGCTCAACCGGATCGAGCCGTTGCGCTCGCGTCAATGGTGCAATAGCTTCATCCGGCTTGCCAGCAAGGATGAGGTTTACGCCGAGCAGCCACTGACCGAAGGCATCGCCTGGTTGAACCGCAACAGCCCGCCTCGCATTTGTTAGGCTTTGCTCTGGCTTGCCGGAGAGCGCATATGCGAAGGCGAGGGTCGCATAACCCATTCCAAAGATGGGATCAGTTTCGATCGCTTTTGTCGCCAGAGCGATTGCTTTCCGCAACGATTTCGTCGGCTCCGTGGCTTTTAGAAAAATTACGGAAATCGAATGCGTGAAACTTTCCCCCGCGTATCCGCCAGCAAAGGCGGGATCAAGTTGGATTACCCGCCGGAACAACCGCCGCGCAGTCAGAACCCGCGTCATGTCATTAGGGGGCATGATGAGTACGAGCGCCTGGCGGAAAAGAAGCAGGGCCTCAGGATCAAGGGTGTATCGGTGCAGAAGCCGGGTGCGTTCATCCGGATTGATGTGAATCAAAAGCTCAGTCGCAACCTGCCCGGCGATTGCGTCCTCGAGGTCCAATAATTTATCCACTGTGCCCTCCAACTGGTCGGCCCATACAGTAGTCGTCGTGGAGGTATCGATAAGTTGGATGTTGGCACGGACCTTGTTCTGCCCCTTTTCCAGACTGCCTCTCAGTACGTGAGTCGCACCAAATTCGCTACTGATCGAGGCGATGTTCATCGAGCGACTCTTCAACTCAACGATAGAGGCGTGAGCCATCACGGACAATCCCGATAGCTTCGAGAGCTTGGTGATGATCGCTTCGCCGAGCCCAGCAGCCAGACGCTCTTCCAGTGGATCGTTGGAAAGCGGCGACAGCGGCAATACGGCGACAAAAGGAGCGGAAGTCAGGACAACGCTTCGCCCGGGCGTCGGCGGCTGATTAGTTTTCAAGAACAACCCGCCTACGATCCCGAGGAGAATCAATAGCGTGATCCCAACGACCACCGTAGTCCGCCGGATGCTGGTTCCCGATTCTTGCGGATGGGTAACGTTCCAACTGAAGTTGGGCTCATATCCGCCCTTCGGAACGTCGATCACGATGGGGTCGTCACGCCCGCCCGTAAGGTAGTAGTGCTCCAGACGGCGGCGCAACGCACCCGCCTCCACGCGGACGATAGTGTCGGTCTGGGGGTCGAAGCTCTCATCGCGCTCGAAGACTTCCCGGGCGATCGTAAACGCCTTGAGGCGGTCTGCGCGGCCTTTAAGCGCCTCATCTACGATAAAGCGCAAAAACGCCCGTGCGCGATCCGCCCGCTCGAAATTGGGAGACTCGAGCACTCGCTCCAGCTGTGTTCGAACGGATTCTGGCGGCAAATCTTGTTCGGACGATGCCGATCCTGCCGCGGCATGGGTCTCATTTCTTTCGTCAGCATCACCGTTCGTAGGATTTACACTCAACGATCTTTAACTCACTGATAATGTGAAATATTTCGCTACAGCAGGTCCGGGCCCGTCATCCCTTCTGAGCCTCGATTCACATGTTAATCACCGTGTATTACTCCTCCAGGGCAGTCTACCCCGAGTACATATAAGTCGTCGACTATCGGCGTAGGCGTGCCGAGTGATTTCCTAATGATCAGAAAAGAGGCGACCCAAAGTGAAAATGCGTAACTCGATTATCGTGACGGTATTTGTAGTGGGAACCGGAGTTGGTGCGTATTTTGCCAATCATGAACTGACATCACCGCTTTCGTCGGCCAATGCCGCACTATTTGGCAAAGACAAGCCCATGGTTTCTCCGACAAAGCCACGCGACCGTGACTTTTACGCCCCTAACAGCGAGACACTCGCTTCTGACGAGATGCGGGTTATCGCGTGCGGCACAGGGATGCCGACGCCCCGTCCGGCGCAGGCCGCCGCCTGCTTCCTTGTCGAGCTCGGCAACGGCGACAAGTTCCTGTTTGACATCGGGGATGGCTCGGTCGAGCGCCTGTTTGGCCTGCAAATTCCGACGGCCTTCCTGGATAAAGTGTTCATCGGACACTTGCACGGCGACCATTTCGGCGGGATCGGTGCGCTCTATGTTGCAGGCGGCATTGCCGGGCGGTTTTCACCGCTGCGGATATGGGGGCCGAGCGGGTCTAAGCCTGAGCTTGGCACCAAGTCGGCGATCGAGGCCATGGAGAAAATGTACGCCTGGGATCTTGCGGGGCGGTTGGGTCAGACGGACGTTCGCGGGTTCGCAACAGACGTCACCGAATTCGACTACAAGAAAGTGCAGGTCGTCTACGAGGAAAACGGCGTCAAGATCACCGCTTTCCCGGCCATTCATGCGATCGATGGCTCGGTCAGCTACAGGCTGGACTGGAACGGGCTGTCGTTTGTCTTCTCCAGCGACACCTACCCGAACAAATGGTTCGTGGAATATGCCAAGGACGCGGACCTTGTGGTTCATGAATGCTTCATTGCCGTCCCGGACCTTGTCAGCGGTTATGGGTTGACGCCAGAGGCCGCGCTTCAGGTCGGAACCCAGATTCACACAGCCCCCGAAGCCTTCGGCAAGATCATGAGCCTGGTCAAGCCGCGTCACGCCGTGGCGTATCACTTCTGGAACGGACCCGACTCGACGCCAGGCGTTCATCAGCGGATTCTCAAGACCTATGACGGGCCCCTCAGCCTCGCCCAGGATTATATGGTCTGGAATGTCACCAAGGACGAGATCCGTGAGCGCATGGCGGTGATTAACCATCACAGCTGGAATCCGCCGGCGGCCTTTCCGCCTGAGCCGGTCAAAGCCGAGGACCGTGTCGGCTATTCGCCTGAGATCGAAGCGGGTCGGTTCAACGTGGACGATGTGCTCGAGCCTATCTACAAAGAGGCCAGTGAAGCTCTTGGCAGAGAGTTCGAGTATCCAAAGAAGTAGATAAGCACGACCTACAAGCCGATAGAGACAGGCCGGGGAAGCACTGACACGCTTTCCCGGTAGTTCATTGATGTCGAGCTTCACTATTGGAATACCGATGTCACCGGATCGAGTGAGAGCGATTGGGAGTCGCTGCATCTAAAACCCATTTATTTTGCGAAGCAGTGAGAATGGGGTGCATGGAAGTACAAACTTGCGATCAGACCCTATGACAGGGACGTTGGAGTGGGTGTGCGCTTCAATTACTCTAAGTACAGGTACCTGCTGTCAGGTTTTTGGGTGTTGAGAGTGACACCAGAAACCTGAAGTCCCTATTTGATAACAAGGACAAAGACCTCCATTGAGGTTTTGTAATGTCAGGAATCGTCGGGCCAACTTGACGCATAACCGTTGTGTTATGGTTCGATAGACAGCGATCTGTGGTGGTAAGAGGTACGCGCCAGATGTTTTCCCGAAGGGCGAAACCACAAGGCATTATTGTTGTCGTCGAGAAGGAAGAGCAGCTTCAGACGCTGCTGGCGAGGGGTTATCGTTTGGCCAGCGTCCGTGGCGAGAACTTGCGCATACTGGTACTGAGTGATACCGACAAGCCCCCCGACTGGCTACGGATACCGAAACAATTTGACCCGCAGCGCATCACTGCGCAGCCCGTTTCCCCGGAGCGCGCGGGCCGTCAGATTGCCAAGTATGTCTCTGAGCACCCACCCGTCCTAGCCCGACTTAGCGGATTCGCCCTGAGATTTTGCGAATTTACGCGGTGCACGCGGCGTAAGTAATTGTTTTGCATGATCAGGCTTGGGCGCAATGGGCCGAGAAGCTCTGTAGTGAAGACCTTGCTTGTTTTCATTTGCGGTGTGAAGTGGATAATGGGTTTCCATGTTTCTGCGCGCGACCACACGCAAGAAGGATGGCAAGACGCACCGGTACTGGAGCGTGGTCGAGAATCGGCGCCTTGCCGATGGACGCGTGCTGCAACGCCATGTGTTGTACCTCGGCGAGATCAACGATTCGCAGGCACGCGCCTGGCGACGCTCCATTGAGGTGTTGGACGAACGCGAGGATGCGCCGCGCACGGTGGCGCTGTTTCCCGAAGACCGCATCGATGAGTGTGTGTTGGACGCGTCGGTGGTGCGGTTGCGTCTGTCGCAGCTGCGGCTGTGTCATCCGCGGGTGTGGGGTTCATGCTGGCTGGCGTTGAAGTTATGGGAGCGTTTGGAGTTGGACCGATTCTGGTCGCAGCGCTTGTCGCGAAGCCGCAAGGGTACGCGCTGGGACCAGGTACTGTTCGTGCTGGTGGCGTACCGGCTGCTGTCGCCGGGCAGCGAGTGGCGCTTGCACCGGCAGTGGTTCGAGGGCAGTGCGCTCAAGGACCTGCTCGGGGCTGATGAACGCCTGGGCGACATCCACAAGCTCTATGCCTGTCACGACCGGGTACTGGAACACAAAACCGCGGTGTTTGATCATCTGGTGGACCGGTGGCGGGATCTGTTCAATGTCGAATTCGATGTCCTGCTCTATGACCTGACGAGCACTTACTTCGAGGCGAGTCCACCGTTTGACGAGGGCGACAAGCGCAAGTTCGGCTACTCTCGCGACCGGCGCAGCGACTGCGTGCAAGTCGTCATTGCGCTGGTGGTCACCCCTCAGGGTTTGCCACTGGCCTACGAGGTGCTGCCCGGCAATACCGCTGATAACACAACGCTGCGCGAGTTCCTTGGGCGCATCGAGAACCAGTATGGTAAGGCGCGCCGCGTGTGGGTGATGGACCGCGGTATTCCCACCGAGGCGGTCCTACGCGAGATGCGAGACAGCGACCCGCCGGTGTACTACCTGGTCGGCACACCTAAGGGGCGATTGTCGCGCCTGGAGGCGGAGCTGCTACCCAAGCCCTGGCACGAGGTGCGTGCAGGCGTGCAGGTCAAGCTGTTGCCACAAGATGGCGAGATGTACGTCTTCGCACAAAGCCACGACCGCATCGCCAAGGAGCGCGCGATGCGCAAGCGCCAGCTCAAACGTCTTTGGGCACGCCTGGCAAAACTCTGCGCAATGAAACTCAGCCGCGAAGCGCTGTTGATGAAGCTCGGCGCGGCACAAAGCCAGTCGCCGTCGGCTTGGCGGCTGGTTGAGGTGAAGGTCGATGATCGCGCCGCCTCCTTTACCTACGCCTTGCGCCGCAACAAGCTGCGAGAAGTGCGCCGCCGGGAAGGGCGCTATCTGCTGCGCACCAACCTCACCCGTAGCGACCCTGCCGAGCTGTGGCGTTACTACATCCAGCTCGTGCAAGTCGAACAGGCGTTCAAAGATCTCAAGGGTGACCTTGCCGTGCGCCCGATCTACCACCAGCTCGAGCGCCGCATCGACGCGCACATCTTCATCGCCTTCCTCGCCTACTGCCTGCACGTCACGCTGGCGCAGCAGTTGCGCCCGCACGCGAGCGGCCTGAGCGCGCGCAGCGTACTCGACAAATTCGCCGCCGTGCAGATGCTCGATGTGCACATCCCCACCACCGACGCTCGCGAACTGGTGCTGACTCGCTACACCGAGCCTGAGCCAGAGCTGAAGCTTCTGCTCGAGCGGCTCAACCTCGAACTACCCGCCCAACCACCGCCGAAAATCACCGCCGCTCAGACCCACGCCGCTACCCCCGTGTAGTGCAGACCTTTGGGGGTCGGCTCTATATTGATCAATGACTTGGCGCCTCCAAAGTCGCGAATCCGCTAAGTTGGGCTAGTCGCCTTTGCTGTCGATCGTGGCGCGTTGGTCACCGAATCAACATGGAATCCTGAATTGATCGATGCGGTCCATAGGATCAAATGTCCGGTGGTGATTCTTATCAATCCGAACGAATGGAAACTCGAGGACCGAGCTTTCCAATTACTGACGCCTTATTGGGACGACAAACACTCTCGCTTCGCCGTAAAGACGGCGTTGACCATTAACCCAGAGTCGAACTTGACCGTGGTTTGCCTGGCCGATACGCCACTAGACGACGCTGGTCGCGTTGCGCTGGAACAGGATCTGAAGGAGCAGCTTGGACCGCTGTCGAGTGATCCTCGAATCACAACTAGGGTATTGGATGGTGACGGTGAGGCGGCTTTGTATGACGAAGCCAAGCATTACGACGGGATTCTGATCGGCGTCAGCCGGGGACGAGCGTTGCAGCGGGCGTTATTCGGGGAGACCAGTGCAGTATCGCTGCGCGATGCCACCCGCAAACTCATCGATCAGAGTGGAAAACCGGTGGTGCTCATCCGTGAATACCAGGGCTGGTTAGGGTCCACATTGGCGCGCATCCTAGCCACCGGAGATCGTCTGTTTCCCACTCTGGACCAAGGTGAGCGCATCGAAGTCTATCGGCAGGTCAGGCGGGCGGCGCGTCCGAGAATCGATTTTTTCATGATGATCGGGTTGTCAGCTGGGATCGCGGCCCTGGGTCTCGTCCTCAACAGTCCAGCGGTCATCATCGGCGCCATGCTGATCGCACCACTGATGTCGGCCATCGTGGCCATGGGCCTGGCGATTGTCCAGGGTGATATCACGTTCTTGTTCCGTGCATTGCGCGCGAATTTGCATGGCGCCGCCATCGTTATTGCTGTAGGGGTCTTGATCGGGCTGTTTTATCTCGACAGAGAAGGCACCCAGGAGATTCTGAGCCGGACCGGGCCCACACTCCTCGACCTCTTAGTCGCGACTGTGTCGGGTGTGGCAGCGGCCTATGCGTTGTGCCGCAAGAACGTCTCCGCAGCGCTTCCCGGTGTCGCCATTGCTGTGGCCTTGGTCCCGCCGCTGGCAACGATCGGCCTGTTCTTAGGTATCCAGGATTGGTCACTCGCCTATGGGGCCTTCCTATTATTCCTCACCAACCTTGCCGGCATTACCTTTGCCAGCGGGGTTGTGTTCACGCTATTTGGTTTCCGTCCACCCACGCTGGGGGAAAAGACCTGCGACGGATCAGGCTTTTTCAGAGGAGCTTCCTGGCAGCGGGTCTGCTGTTGCTGGCAGTGTTTTCTCACTTGGCTGTGCTTTCCGTGGAGGAGATCGTTGAATCCAACATCGAGAACACGATGGAGGAAGTGTTGATTGAGCATTTCGCCCCGGACACCGGCGCTGCGCTGGTCCGGTGGGAGGTGAACGACGACGACAAATCGTTCCCGGAGGTGTTTGTTCATATCTCGTCACCTGCAGACATTGATCGAAGCCGGATGGGCACACTCGTCGGACAACTGTCGACGGAGCTGGAGACACCGGTGAGACTGACGGTCACACAAATCCCGTCCTTCAGCATCGATTCCTTGGGAGCAGAAGAATCAGGGGAGTAAGGTTAACTGCGTTTGGGATAAGGCCACCATGTTGTTTGAAGTTCGGATACTCTCTGCCTTCTCGGTCCGTGACTTAGCCGTAAACAGGCATTTTGGGAAATATTCGGAGTAATCCACCGTGCCTCGGGTTGTGGTTCTTAAGAATTAAGTGTTCCACTTGGTGATGTTTTTTGAGCGAACACACATACTCAGCCAACTGGACTAGCCCGTATCGCTCACCGATTTGAATGGTTGTCGTGATTTGTACAGAGATCAGTCGGGGTTGAGTTGCACAGACAGGACTTCCCGCACATCACGGATTAACACGCTCTGTTTTTTGTAGCCGTGCCCGGAAATGACTCTTTGCTTTACGATTTTCGCTGTTTTTGCACAGCTTAAATCGCAGTAATCCCTCAGCGGTCGCTGATCAGAAGGATTTGACCGTCAGGGAATGGGTGGTTTATCCCGCCGATGCCCACAGCGGATGGCCGCGCAGATTCAACAGGATCTGTGCGAAGTCTTTCCTGTACGGCCAGGACTCGGAGAACGATAGCCACACCCTGCGCACCGTGATCTTCAACCGGGCACCGATCTTCAGCAACTTCAATCGAATCGTGGTGCATTGTGCATTTGCCAATTGAGTACCCACCAGTCCCAGTCGACGAAGGCCATGCATCAGCACATAGGCAAACGAGGCAAAGTACAGACGCAACTGGTTCGCCCGCATCGTCGCCGCACTGGTACGGTCCGCAAACAGGTCCAGTTGCTGCTCCTTTATCCGGTTCTCCATATCCCCCCGCGCACAATACAGCTTCTCGTACAATCGTTTGGCTCCAGCCCGGGAGGGCGGCAGACTGGTCACGATAAAACGCGGATTGGCCCCCTTGTTCAAATGCTCGGCCTTGCCCACCACCCGTCGGGACCGGCTCCAGGATTTGCGGGTCCGGTACTCAAAGTCCCGGAAACACCGCGCCGCCTCCCCCGTACGGCCATACTCTTCCCGGGCTTGCTGCATTTGACCACCAATGGCCCGCACCAGCCGCGCATTGCGGGCCAATCCCAATACGTACTTCACCCGATTCGCTTCACACCAGGCCATGATCGACTCCCGGCAAAACCCCGAGTCTCCACGGATAACAATCCGTGTCTTCGGCCAATGTTCACGAATCTGTCCCACCACCCGGCTCAACTCCTCCACACTCCCCGCCGCACCATCCTGATCCGACGGCCTCAAACGCGCACACAGCAAATGGCCTCCACAAAAGATATACAGCGGCAAATAGCAGTAACACCGGTAATACCCATGGAAAAATCGCCCTTCCTGATCTCCGTGCAACGGATCATCCGTCGCATCCAGATCCAGCCAGATCTCCCGCGGCGCCTTCTTGTACGACTCAATGAATACATCCACCAGTAACCGGTCCAACCCCTCAGAGTCCGCCGCAATACGCTTGTAGCGACTCTTCTCCGCACGTCCAGGCTCACTCAACTCCAACCGGTTCAGCGTGCTCGAACTCGCCAGCGGACACCCCCTGTCCTGTTCCCGTATCCGCTTGGCTCCCGTCACGTCCGTCCTCCCCACCAGCGCCGCCAGCAAACTGTCCGAACGCAGCACATCGTGATCATTGAGATCCTCGTAACCCAGTGCCAATCCGTAGACACGTTGTGCTACCAGTGACCTCACCGCGTGCTCTACGCTCTCCGGATTGCGGTAATCCTCAAAACAATCCGCCAGACGCGGCATCATCCCAATACGGGCATCCACCTCCCTCAACAGCACACCACCACCGTCCGAAGTGATCCGTCCACCATCAAAACTCCCCACTACATCCCGCCGTCCAAGGGCGTGAAATTCAAATTGTTTGGCATTACACTCTGTCTTCATAAGGCTGTTTTTCCTCTCGGCTATAACTCATTGTTCTCACAACAGTTATGCCATGAAAAACAGCCTTTTTCTATCCTATCGGTGAGAAATGCGGGCTTGGTCTGATTCAATTCATTTTCGATTCAAGCACCTTGGCTCAGGGCCTATCCAGCAGACTGCGACGGTGGATCATGCTGATATACGTGGGTTGGTTACCACCGGACTTCACTGCGTCGCGGAGCTGGCCTTTCTCTAGTATCAGGGATCATCGACCGGGAATGCTCGTCTGAGGTTATCCCGTCGTGGCCGATGCCGTTGTAGCCCGAACAAGGGTTCTCCACACCGGCTGAATAGACCCTGAGTCAAGGTGCCTGTCGGTTCCCTCCCTCAATCGATCGATCTTCTCGTCCCGCGTCCCTTAGCCGGCCATCGCGGAACGCTGCAGCGTCAGGCGCGGCATCTCCTGGCGGACGATGTCCCAGATAAAGCCTACCAACTCGCGTGCAATCGCCACGCATACCAACTTGATATTCTTACCCGACTGGCTGAGCTGACGGTAACGTCCGCACAGGCGTTTCTGCGCCCGCCAAGCAATCGCCTTGGCCTGCTCGGAGGCGTTTTTGGCCTTGCGTTTGAGATGCATCGTTTGGCGCGCCGGGAAACGGTAGCTCCAGGCGCACTCGACCAGCATCCGTCGGGCGTGGCTATTGCCCGTCAGGGTGATCCCGCCTTGCCTGCGGCGATTCCCGGTGGAATGCTCTGACGGCACCAGGCCCAGATAAGCCATCAACTGTTTCGGGGAAGCAAAGCGACTGATATCACCCAACTCGGCCAGCAGCACCATGGCCGCCAGTTTGTCGATCCCACGTAACGCCACCAGCGCATCGACCACCGGTGACAACGACCAGCTGGGCAAGACCCGCATCATCTGATCGGTTAGATCATCCACGCGTTGCGTCGCCGCCTTGACCGCGTCGATATACTCCTGCAGCACGATCTGCAACCAGGGCTGATCGAAGCGTAGCGATTCCAGCCAGTTGTAGTGGGTCTGCGTCCAGCGCGACTTGCCGCGCGGCCAATGCTGTCCTTGGCGCAGCACAAAGGCATTGAGCTGCTGACGGGCTTTGCGCTGCTGACTCTTCATGTCATCGCGTGCGCGTGTCAGGTCGCGCATGGCTTCCTGCTCGGCGTCCGGCACCCAGACTGCCGTGAGATCACCCGCACGTAATAACCGCGCCAGTTTCAGCGCATCCCGCCGGTCGGTCTTGATCCGCTCGCCCGGCTTCTTTGGGATCAACGAGGGTGCCACCACTTGGCATTCATGCCCAACCTCGAGCAATTGCCGATACAGGCCGTAACCGCAAGGACCCGCTTCGTAGCAAAACAATAACAAGGCGCCGCCGAACTCCGTGCCCAATCGCTCCAGCCATTTGTTCAGCGCCTTCGGCTCGTTGGCGATCTCGCCCCAGTACGCAGGCTCGCCCCGACCCGGGAGTGCCACCGCGATCGCAAGGGTGTCCTTGTGCACATCCAACCCGATGAAGGCCGCGTAACGGTTCCCGTCCGTGAGTGAATCCACTGCCGCCTTCGTCTGCTCGCTAACCGCTTTTGCGATAACATCTTTCATGACCTGCCCCCTCAATGTGGCTCTGTGTGATGTGTCCAACCTCAACATAACCCACGTGCGTTGAGGCTGGGCAGGTCAAAACATCATGTCTAGCCAGAGTGCCGCCTTGAACTTCCAAACCGCACGCATTTCAATTCACATCAACAATAACGCATGGAGGCGACGTACGATGATGCACCGCTGTGGACAAGCTCGCGCGCAATCGGGGTGTAACCCGATAAGTCTCCGCGTTCGTTTCAGTAATGCGCGCATC
>CAMYNL010000025.1 GCA_947259705.1 uncultured Gammaproteobacteria bacterium
GATGACGTCGTTGGTGTCGCCGGTAGTTTCGCATATCGTTGCCCGCTGATAAATGGACGGTTGAGTCCGATGACCCATCAGTTCCCACTGTTTCGATTGGTGCTTTTTGGGTTAGAATCGGGCAAAGTGGCAGTAAATCAATGACATTGTAAGACTTTGCGAAAAGTACACGGACAATAATAATGCAGCCCGCAGCGGCTCGAGGAAAAGTCAGCTATCGTCAAGTGGGAGAAAGAACGTCGGTGTTGCTCAACGCCACTCCGTTGGGCACTGTATTCACCGGAATTGCGCGATATACTCGTTCCCTCTACGAGACCATCGCGAAACATAACCTGGCTGATGTTGACTATTTTTATCGCGGTCAGGTCACTCATTACATCCCGGAACAGGGCGGGGTAGTGATGAGCCGCTACATCCCGCCGTGGCTGAGGAATGGCGCTCGTCGGGCAAGGCTTGTGGGAATGGAGGGGCGACTAAGACGAGTACTGAGGTCCAATAGATATGGCGTTTACCACGAGACGGGCCTTTTTCCGCATGTTCGAGATACGGCGGTTCCGGTAGTCCAGACCATTTACGATTTGTCGCTGATTACTCATAAGAATACCCATCCGGTAGACCGGGTTCGGCATTTCGAACACTATTTTTTTGATCGGCTCGACCGGATTCCCCATGTGATCACTTTGTCAGAATATATTAAGAACGAGATTGTTGATGTGCTGGGGCTCCCGCCCAATAAGGTGTCGGTAGTCCCCCTTGCCCCGGCAGACCACCTCAAGCGGGCGCCTGAACGCGAGGTTGGCCGTTACCTGAACAGTAAGGGAATATCAGATAATTATATTCTCTCCGTCGCGACGCTGGAGCCAAGAAAGAACATTAAGAACTTGCTGGAGGCAATGATATGTTTGCCTCAAGACGTAACGCTGGTTTGCGCGGGTTGGTCAGGTTGGTTAAGTAAAGATTTCGACACGACAATACAACGATTGGGGCTTGGAGAGCGCGTCTTGAGATTAGGCCATGTGACGGACTACGATTTACGCTTGCTTTACAGCGGTGCGCGCGCCCTGGTTTATCCCAGCCTATACGAAGGTTTTGGTTTGCCGATAGTGGAGGCCATGTCGTGTGGATGCCCGGTTGTTTGCAGCAACCGCGCCAGCATGCCGGAAGTCGCAGGAGATGCGGCAATTCTGGTTGACCCTCTGGACTGCACCGGTTTGGCGGAGGAGATAGAACGGATTTGTCGTGATGATACGCTCCGGCAGCGACTTATTCGAAAGGGCTATCTGAGAGCAAAGTGTTTCTCCTGGGCGGATACTGCGAGAAAAACTATAGATGTATTAGCGCATGTTTCCCGGCAGGCAGGCTAAGTGGACGAATGACTTGATAAGGGGATAAGTGGTAGATGAAAACTGCATTGATTACTGGCATAACTGGTCAAGCTGGCGCTTATCTTGCCAAGCAGCTGATTGTCGAAGGATACCGAGTTGTCGGGTCTTCGCGAGATGTAAAGTTCGCCAATAAGCACGGCTTGCGATTCCTGGGACTTTCGGAGCAGGATATTGACGTGGTATCCCTCAATCTGGACGAATTCGCGATTGTAGTAGATCTGATAGACGAACTTCGCCCGGATGAAATATATCATCTCGCGTCACCGTCGTCGGTGGCGCGCTCGTTTCGGGAACCTGTCGAAACTACTGCGCACATCGTAATGAGTACCATCAACCTGCTGGAGGCTGTGCGTCGGGTTGATGCGGGAACACGCTTTTTCAATGCTGCCTCGACTGAAATGTTTGGTGAGTGCGAGCATCCTGCGGATGAAACTACACACATTACTCCAAAGAGTCCCTATGGTGTAGCTAAGGCTGCGGCGTTTCTGCAGACAAGAAATTACCGTGACGCTTATGGACTTTTTGCCTGCTCCGGTATCTTCAGTAACTTCGAGTCGCCTCTTCGTCCACTGAACTTTGTGACCCGAAAGATAGTCTCCACCGCTTGTCGGATCGCCGGAGGCGAGAAGATGGAATTGCATCTGGGAAACACACATATCAGGCGGGATTGGGGGTGGACTGCAGACTACGTTGATGCGGCGCGACGCATGTTGTTGCAAGAGTCCCCTTGACATCGGGCTCTCAGTCGGAGATCCAAGCGCAGCGGCCGCTGAACTCGGATGGCGAGCGACCCTACAGTTGCCTGATGTCGTGAAGGCGATGGTCGACGCCGATCTGGAGCAGATGGCCTGGGACCGAAGTCGCAAGAGACCGAGGACCCGATTGGGTATCGTTGCCTAAGCAGGTTGGCCGTCCGGGGTTGCCCCATTCGTCCTACCGGGGTGCGTTGTCCCAAGGCATGCCGAATAGGCGCCAACGCTCTCGCACCCCTCCCGAGTGAATTTGTGATCCCCGCTGCGGCCACTGCCCGCAAGGCGGAGCCGCGATAGACTGACCGGCGCGATCGTCGATGCAATGCCTTGGCCCGCGAAGTGACTAACATCCGCGAGCGCTCCCCATGGCAAACCTGTCGTCGCCGTGTATAATCCGCCTCCCGCGTAGTCAACGCCCACGCCGGACCGAATCCGGCCCACTGCAATGTCCAATTTTCAAGCCGAACTGGCCCGTCGGCGCACCTTCGCCATCATCTCGCACCCCGATGCCGGCAAGACCACCCTGACCGAGCGGTTGCTGCTGTCCGGGGGGGCGATTCAACTCGCGGGCAACGTGAAGGCACGCAAGGCGGGGCGCTATGCCACCTCCGACTGGATGGAGCTTGAGAAGCAGCGCGGCATCTCGGTGACCTCGTCGGTGATGCAGTTCGAGTACGCTAGGCGCATCGTCAACCTCCTGGACACGCCGGGGCATGCCGATTTCTCGGAAGACACCTACCGCACGCTGACGGCGGTGGACTCGGCCCTGATGGTCATCGATGCGGCCAAGGGGGTGGAGGAACGGACCATCAAGCTGATGGAGGTGTGCCGCCTGCGTGCTACCCCGATCATGACCTTCGTCAACAAGCTCGATCGCGAGGGCCGGGAGACCATCGAGTTGCTGGACGAGGTCGAGTCGGTACTGAAAATTCAGTGCGCGCCGATGACCTGGCCCATAGGCATGGGATCGGGATTCCGCGGCGTCTACAGGTTCTATGACGATCGCATCCACCTGTTTGGGGGCCGTGGCGGAAACTCGAAGGAAGATCGCTGGATAGACGGCCTGGACAGCCCGGCCCTCGACGAGGTGATCGGGGCCGACGCTTCGCACCTGCGCGACGAGGTGGACCTGGTGCGCGGCGCCAGCCATGCCTTCGATTCTGACGCCTACCTGGCCGGGAGGCTGACGCCGGTATTTTTCGGGTCCGCCCTCAACAATCTCGGGGTGGCCGAATTGATGGAGAACTTCGTGGAGTATGCCCCCGCCCCCCTCCCGCGCCAGGCGGTCCAGCGCACGGTAGACCCGTCCGAGGACAAGTTCACCGGCTTTGTATTCAAGATCCAGGCCAACATGGACCCGTCGCACCATGACCGGGTGGCCTTCCTGCGCGTGACATCAGGAAGGTTCTCCCGCGGCATGAAGCTGCATCAGGTTCGCCTGGGCCGCGACGTGGCCGTGCACAACGCCATCACCTTCATGGCGGCGCGGCGCGGCCAGACGGAAGAGGCCTATCCGGGCGACATCATCGGCCTGCACAATCACGGTACCATCCAGATCGGCGACACCTTCACCGAGGGGGAGACGCTGAAATTCACCGGGGTGCCGAACTTTGCACCGGAACTGTTCCGGCGAGTGCAGTTGCGTGACCCGCTGCGTGCGAAGGCCCTGCAGAAGGGTGTGGTGCAGCTGAGCGAGGAGGGGGCGACCCAGGTGTTCCGCCCGCTTACCAGTAACGATATCATCCTGGGCGCGGTGGGCGCGCTGCAGTTCGACGTGGTGGCGCACCGGCTGCGGCACGAATATGGCGTCGAATGCAGTTTCGAGCCGGTACCGGTGGCGACGGCGCGGTGGGTGCGTTGCGCTGACCCCAGGCGGGAGGAAGAACTGCGCACCAAGGCGGGCCCCAACCTGGCGCTGGACGGTGCCGGCAGCCTGGCCTACATCGCCCCCAACCTGGTCAACCTGCAGCTGACCACGGAGCGTTGGCCGGACGTGGAATTTCGCACCACCCGCGAGGTATGACTCCCACCGAAGGGATATGGTCAACCCCGGGGGCGGAGTGAATAATCCTATGGTTTCGTAGAGCCCCTGCCTGCACGCGCTTAGGCTGCCCATGCCGGCGAATCGGCCACGGCCCATTTGGGTGGATCGGCTGAGGGAACGGGGGTGTGACAGCCGGTCGATCGTCCTGGACACCCGGACAAAACAAACGGGGTCTTGGAGTCAGCGGCAATCAGCGCCAGCCATCGTTAACCTTTCTCCACCCGCCACGTTTACCCAACCCATTAGCGGAACACCGCGAGGAGCATGCTTTGACAACCAATCACCGATCGGCGGCAACTGACGCCCGCCATTGCAACCCTGAGGAAAAAAAAGGTATTGTTCGCCCCCTGAATTATCTGCATACCGCAGCGGGAGACCGGTCATGACCAGCGTCGGGAGAATTGTCGCGCTCTTGATCGCGCTGACACTGACAGGCGCCGGGGCAACACGCGCCGCTGAGCCTGAGCAGAAGACTGCCGACGACCCCATGCAGAGGATGCACCAGATGATGCAGTCCGTGCCGGGGGGCCAGGGCGCCACACAGGCGCCGGGTGGGGCACCGAACCCGATGGGTATGCAAAACCCGATGATGGGCATGATGAATCCGATGGCCAATCCGATGATGGGGATGATGAATCCGATGATGGGGATGATGAATCCGATGTCGAACCCGATGATGGGGATGATGAATCCGATGTCGAACCCGATGATGGGAATGATGAATCCGATGTCGAACCCGATGATGGGGATGATGAATCCGATGTCGAACCCGATGATGGGGATGATGAATCCGATGTCGAACCCGATGATGGGGATGATGAATCCGATGGCGAATCCCATGATGGGCATGATGAATCCCATGATGATGTATCCGATGATGATGGCGCCCATGTCCATGATGGGCCCCATGATGGGCCCGATGATGTCCCCCATGATGGGGATGGGCAACCCGATGGGTATGATGGGCTCGATGCCCGGTTCGATGCCCATGGGGAACCCTGCAATGGCGATGGACCCGGCCCAGTGGATGAGCATGTTTCACATGGGCAGTCCGCAGACCCAAGAAAACTTCATGCAGGAGTGGACCAAGAGCATGCAGAACATGATGCCCAAACCGGCTGAGGATCAGGCCCCCAAGAAGTAAGCTTTTCTGCAGTAATCCGTAATTCAACAGCCAATCCAGTTACATCAAAGGAGTCCAAAATGCGTAAGACAGTTGTCTATCTCGGTAGCGCCCTTGCCCTGGCGTTGTCCTCCTCCCTTGCCCAGGCCGATGGTGCCGCGATCTACAACTCCAGTTGTGCGGCCTGCCACGCGCAGGGCGTCGCCGGTGCACCCAAGTTCGGCGATGCGGCCGCGTGGAAGGACCGCATCGTGCAGGGCAATGACACTCTTTATGAGCACGCCATCGTGGGTTACCAGGGCAAGGCGGGCTACATGCCGCCAAAGGGCGGATTCGCCAACCTGAGTGACGACGAGGTCAAGGAGGCCGTGGACTATATGGTATCCAACGCCCAATAGTCGTGGTGTAAAGGTACGGGCATTGATGTCCGAAAGCGCGGCGATAACGCCGCGCTTTTTTTTGTGTTCGGCCCCGCCCTCAGCGGGTGTCGTGCGGCCGGTGTCGAAGCCGACGCCCGCTCAATGCAACTTGATCTTCGGATGTACCGCGCGCCGGAACAGGTTGGCCAGGCTCAGAAAGAACACCCTGCCGACACCGAACAGGGCGACCTGGTGCATCTTGTACAGCGATAGATAGACCATACGGGCGACATAGCCCTCGATCATGACACTGCCGGCGATGTTGCCCATCAGGTTACCCACCGTGCTGTACTTGCCCAGCGAGACCAGGGATCCGTAGTCGCGATAACGATAAACGGGCAGGTCGCGTCCCTTGAGCTGGCGGCGGATGGATTTGGCAAGCAGCGAGGCCTGCTGGTGCGCGGCTTGGGCGCGGGGCGGTACGTCGCTGTCGTGGCCGGGCCAGGGACAGGCCGCGCAGTCGCCGAGGGCGAATATGCGGGGATCGCTAACCGACTGCAGCCGCTCGTTGACCACTACCTGGTTGATGCTGTTGGTCTCGAGCCAGTCCATGCGCGACAGAAAACTGGGCGCGCGGATACCCGCTGCCCATACCTTGATGCCGCAGGCGATAGTGCGGCCGCTGGCGGTGCGAATCTCGCGTTCGTCCACGCCGGTCACCCGTTCGTTTTCGAGCAGGTCGATGCCCAGCCGCGCCAGGTCCTCGCGGGTGGCGTCGGAGATGCGTTCCGGCAGGGCCGGCAGGATGCGTTCCGCGGCCTCGATGATGGAGATGCGGATGTGCTCCTCGGGGTCGATCTGGTCCAGTCCGAAGGTGGTGAACTGGTTGGCGACCTCGTGCAGCTGCGCGGCCAGTTCCACCCCGGTCGCGCCGCCGCCGACGATGGCCACGTGCAGCTGGCTCTCGAACTCGGGTCCGCCGCGGGTGTGGGCGTAGAGAAAGGACTCGATCAGCCGTCTCTGGAAGGTCTCCGCCTGTTCCTTGTTGTCGAGAAACAGGCAATGCTCCTTCACGCCGGGGATGCCGAAATCGTTGCAAACGCTGCCCACCGCCAGCACCAGGGTGTCATAGGGAAACTGGCGCCGGGGGATGATCTCCCTGCCATGCTCGTTGAAGGTGGGGGCGACCGAGACGGCCCTCGCTTCACTGTCGACGTCGTCCACGTAGCCGAGCCGGAACTGAAAATGATGCCAGTGGCCCTGGGCCAGGTATTCCAGCTCGTCCTGGTGCGAGTCCAGGGTCCCGGCGGCCACTTCGTGCAGCAGCGGTTTCCAGATATGGGTGCGGTCCGGATCGATCAGCGTAACGTGGGCGTGGCCGCGCTTGGCGAGCTTGTCGCCGAGCTTGGTGGCGAGTTCCAGTCCGCCGGCACCTCCCCCCACGACGATGATTTTGTGTACATTCTCGTCTGTAATTGACGACATAGAGGTGTACTCCACTGAAAAACGTTGAGCGGCGCCGCCGAATCGGTGCGGATTGTATCCTGTTGTGGCTGATGTTGTGGCCTGTTTCGGGCTACGCGGACTGGAACGAAGAGGTCGAGTTGCTCCTCGCGCGGGCGCATCCGCCCGATGGTGTGGTGTTCGAGATCGTCAGCGACGAGCCGGATTTCCTGTCCTACGTATTGCCCGACGTGCGCGATGCGGCGAAACGGCTCCGGCAGAGGTTCCCCGGCCTCTCGCTGGCGGTGGTCACCCATGGCATCGAGCAGTTTGCCCTGATGGAGGAGAATCGCGCGGACTTCCAGGAGTTGCATGCCTCGGTGGAGGCGATGAGCCGGTCGGGCGATATCCCCGTGCATGTCTGTGGCACCCATGCCGGCTGGCGCGGTGTGACACCGGAGGAATTTCCTGATTACGTGGACGTCGCCGCAGTGGGGCCGGCGCAGGTCAACGACTACCTGGCGCTGGGATACGTACTCGTGCTGGTGGAAGACAGCAGTTTCTGAAGTTGCCTGGAGGGCTTGTGGTGGCGGCATATGACGAGCTGCTGGACCGGGCGCGCGCGCTGCGGGAAAGCGGCGTGCGCGGCCGTTACGCGCCCAGCCCCTCGGGTCCGCAGCACCTCGGGAACCTGCGCACGGCACTGACTGCCTGGTTGCAGGCACGGCTGGCCGGCGGCGCCTTTATCCTGCGCATGGAAGACCTGGACCGGCCCCGTGTGCGCGCCGGCAGCGCGGCGCAGATCCTCGCGGACCTGCGCTGGCTGGGCCTGGACTGGGACGAAGGGCCCGACATCGGCGGCCCGCTTGCCCCCTACGAGCAGGCGCCGCGTGAGGCCTGCTACCGGGCGGCACTGGAGCAGCTGCAGGATCGGGCCAGCGTGTTTGCCTGCTTCTGTTCCCGCAAGGATGTGCAACAGGCGGCCAGTGCCCCGCACGGAGCGGGCGCGGGTGTCTACCCGGGGAGCTGCCGGCGGCTGAGCAGCGCCGAGGTGGACGAGCGGCGCGCCTCGGTGTCACGACCGCCCAGTTGGCGATACCTGGCGCCCGCCGAAGAGGTCGCGTTTGTCGACCAGGTCAGCGGCCGCCATGTTCAGCAGTTGACGCGGGATGTCGGGGATTTCGTGGTGCAGCGCGGTGACGGCCTGTTCGCCTACCAGCTGGCAGTGGTGGTGGACGACGCCCTGATGGGGGTGACCGACGTGGTTCGCGGCGCCGACCTGCTGGGGTCGACCCCGCGCCAGATCGTACTGTACCAGGCCCTGGAACTGCCGGTGCCGCGCTTCTGGCATGTGCCGCTGATGCGGGATGCCCGCGGGCGGCGGATGGCGAAACGGAGCGGGTCGGCGTCGCTCGAGGAATCGCGTGCGGCGGGGCACTCGCCGGAGCAGGTGGTGGGACGCCTGGCGGTCTCGCTGGGCCTGGTTCCCCCGGGTGCGGTGTTGAGCGCCGGGGAACTGCTGCAATCGCTGGACGATGACAGCTTCCGCGCCGCGCTACGGAACGCCCGGGACTAGTCGCCGCCTCAGTGACGCTTTATCTAGATGGTAGCGCTGCGTTCCAGGGCCCGGCGCCGGGCTTCCGCAAGACGTGCCAACTCCGCCTGCAGTTGCCGCGCCTGTGGCTCGGGGACCGTGAATGCATCGAAACCGGTGTCGCAGGCCCGGACTGGCACCTGTTTCAGCCTTACGCCCGTCTGGTCCGGCCCGCAGTCGCAGCTGTCGATGCGACAGACGAGGTCGATCGGCGCGTCTGCGGTCAGTGGTTTCGAGCGATACCTTCGTAAGCGTCAGCGGGCACGGCACCCAAGAGTTCCGATGCCAGGCGCCAGACCGATGCTTTCACGCGCCTTCCTCCATGCCAACCTCATTGACGCTCAGACCGGTCTGCCGCACGAACGCCAGCAGCGCCCGGTGCAGGTGCTCGGCATCCGAGACGCCGCACAACTCGCGCACCGAGTGCATGGCCAGCTGCGGTATGCCGACGTCCAGCGTGCGTACGCCCAGTTCGCCCGCGGTCAACGGTCCGATGGTGCTTCCGCATGCCATATCGGTTCGCACCACGAAGCTCTGCAGCGGGACCTCGGCGCGGGAACAGAGATGGCGGAATATCGCGGCGGTCTCGCCGCTGGTGGCATAACTCTGGTTGGCATTCACCTTGATCACCGGTCCGCGGTTCAGTACCGGCCCGTGATTCTCATCGTGCCGGTCGCTGTAGTTCGGATGCACGCCGTGAGCGTTGTCCACCGACAGCAGCAGTGATCGATCGATCACCCGCGCCAGCTTCTCGCCGGCGCCCAGCCAGCGTTCCAGCACAGAGCGCAGAAACGGCCCCCGTGCCCCCGCCGCCGACATGCTGCCGACCTCCTCGTGGTCGTTGCAGACCAGCACGCTCGGCTGTTCCGCGCCGCTGTCGATGAGCGCCCGCAATCCCAGGTAGCAGCTGACCAGGTTGTCCAGTCTTGCGCCGGCAATGAATTCACGGTCCATGCCCAGGAGCTGCGGCGGGGCGACGTCGTAGAAGCTCAGGTCATAGTCCAGCACGCGCTCGGCATCCGCTTCCGGCTGCTCGTGCTGCAGGTGCCGCAACAGCTGTGATCGCAGGTCGGGCTTGTCGTCGCCCGTGTGCAGCATGACGATCGCGGGGAGATGCTTCTGCGCATCGATGCTCCGGTTATTGTTGACATCGCGGTCCAGGTGTATGGCCAGGCTGGGTATCATCCCGATGGGGCGGCGGAAGTCGACCAGCGCCTGGACAATGTCGCCATTGCGGTTCACGAAGGTGACGCGGCCTGCCAGCGAGAGGTCGCGATCGAACCACGGATTCAGCAGCGCGCCCCCATAGACTTCCACGCCGAGCTGCAGGTAGCCGTTTCGCACCATTTCGGGCTGTGGCTTGGGCTTCAGGCAGGGGCTGTCGGTGTGCGCGCCTATCAGGCGCAGCCCGGCGTCCGGCGCGGAGCCGCCGCTGGTGGCAAAGGCGATGACGGAGCTGCCGTTGCGCACCACGTAGTAGCGGTCCCCGGCGGCCAGCGCCCAGCGGTCGCCTTCCCGCAGGTGGATGAAGCCGGCCGCCCGAAGTTCCCGCTGCATGTTCCGTACCGCGTGGAAGGGGGTCGGGGACTGCTGCAGAAATTCCAGCAGCGAGGGAATCAGCGGTGGCGGCAAGGACGATGTTCTCGGTCAACAATGCAGGAGACCCGAATGATAGCATTCACGGGCCGGAGGAGTGTCCGTCTCCCGGTCCCGAGTCGTCGACACGCTCCGATGCCGGCATGGCACCATGGTTATCATCGCCGGGTCCCGTCGGCGGAGTGAATGCCTTGCACGGCGTCGCGTAATGTACTCTTTGAAGGCCTATTACTGCGATCAGTTCGTCCTGCCCCTGCCGCCGGAGCACCGATTCCCCATGGACAAGTACCGCCTGCTGCGGCATCGGTTGCAACGAGACAACGAGGGAAGGTTCGAACTCCTCGAACCGCCTGGCGCCACCGACCGGCAGCTAGCGCTGGCGCACGCGACCGACTACATCCACCGCGTCGCCCGGGGACGGTTGGGCGAGCGCAAAATCAGGGAACTCGGCTTTCCGTGGTCCGCCGAATTGGTGGAGCGATCGCGGCGTTCCTCGGGAGCGACCCTCTGCGCCGCTCGGGTGGCACTGGATGACGGTGTCGCGGCCAACCTGGCCGGTGGCACGCATCACGCCTTCCATGACCGGGCCCAGGGCTTTTGTGTGTTCAACGACGCCGCGGTGACGACCCTTTGCCTGCTCGACGAGGGGCGGATCGGGCGCGTGCTGGTCGTGGACTGCGATGTACACCAGGGTGACGGTACGGCGCAGATCCTGCGCCATGACGCACGGGCCTTCACCTTTTCCATGCACGGCGAGCGCAACTATCCATTCCGCAAGCAGGAATCCGATCTCGACGTGCCGCTCCCGGACGGCTGCGACGACAAGCGTTATCTGGCGGCGCTGGAGGGCGGCTTGAGTTCGGCCATGGCGCGTGCGGATCCGGAACTTGTGATCTACCTGGCCGGTGCTGACCCTTACCGCGGCGACCGCTGGGGGCGCATGAACCTCAGCAAGGAGGGTCTGGGGCAACGCGACGCGATGGTGTTCGAGTCGTGTCGGCTCAAGGGGGCGGCGGTGGTGGTGGCCATGGCCGGGGGGTATGCGAAGGACATCAACGATAGCGTCGACATACATTTCCAGACCCTGGAGCAGGCGGCGGCCCTGCGCGCAACGCCACCCGGTCAGTGGAAGAACCAGTAACCCACGGCAATGGCCGTGACGATGCCCGCCAGATCGGCACTGAGGCCGCAGGCCACGGCCTGTCGGGTGTTGCGTATGCCCACGCTGCCGAAGTAGACCGCCAGTACGTAGAACGTGGTCTCCGTACTGCCCTGGATGATGGCGGCAACCGTTGCCGGGAACGAATCGACACCGTAGGTATTCATGGTTTCCAGCATCATCGCCCGCGCGCCGCTGCCGCTCAGCGGTTTCATCAAAGCCGTGGGCAGGGCGGCGACAAAGTCCGTATCCAGCCCGACTGCGCCGACCAGCCAGCCCAGCGCTCCCAGGACGAGGTCCAGGGCGCCGCTGCTGCGCAGCATGCCGATTGCCACCAGCATCGCGACCAGGTAGGGGATAAGCCTCACGCAAACCTCGAACCCTTCCTTGGCGCCGGTGATGAAGCTGTCGTAAACGTCTACCCCGCGCAGCCAGCCGATGACGACGAAACCCACGATGACCGACAGCAGCAGCAGGTTGCCCATCAGGCTGGATTGCTGGGCCAGCGCCTGTGAATCCAGGTAGCCCAGGTAGGTCACCAAGATCGCCATCAGGATCGCAAAGCCGCCGAAATAGGCCAGCACGACGGCATTGAAAAGACGCAATTGCTGCACCCACGCCACCGCCAGCAGCCCGGTCACGGTGGAGGCGCTGGTGGCAAGCAGTATGGGTACGAACACGGCGGTGGGATCGGCCGCACCCTGTTGCGCGCGGTAGAGGAAGACGGTTACCGGCAGCAGTGTTACCGATGAGGTGTTGAGCACCAGGAACAGGATCTGTGCGTCGCTGGCCGTTTCGGGTCTCTCGTTCAGGTCCTGCAGGTCCCGCATCGCCTTCAGTCCCATCGGGGTTGCGGCGTTGTCCAGCCCCAGCGCGTTGGCGGCCAGGTTCATGGTTACCGAACCCAGCGCCGGATGGCCGCGCGGCACCTGCGGCATCAGCTGTTCGAACAAGGGCGCCAGCCAACGTGCCAGGACCTTGACGAGGCCTGCCCGCTCGGCGATCCGGAACAGTCCGAGCCACAGGCACAGCACGCCGATCAGGCCCAGCGCGATCTCCACCCCCAGCTTCGCCATATCGAAGGTGCCATTGACCACGGCGGCGAAGATTTCAGGGCGATCCAGCGCCAGCCATTGATACAGGGCGGCGACGAACCCAAATAGAAAAAACCCCAGCCAGATACGGGTCAGCATGCAGCCCAGGGTCGTTGGCGGGTGGGTTGGCGCGACTGGATCATGGATCAGGTCAGGGCCGCGGAAGGCGCGGTGGAGCCCGTGTTGTTGGTTGCCCGGCATCCTATCCTGTATTGTTTGTCAGGTGAAACAGTTTCATTTGTCGGTGACCGGGCTGGGCCGACTGCTCGAGGTCTTGAATGGAAAAGAAGCTACCCGCCAAATCTACCAAGCGAGAGGTCACTGAGTTCCTTGACCGGCTGGCGAAGACGCCGGTGGTGAAGGCGGCAGGGGAGCGGGGCCGGCTCATCTTCGCCCTGGACGCGACCGCCTCCCGGCAGCCGACCTGGGACCGCGCCTGTCAGCTGCAGGGCGACATGTTCCGGGAAACCGCCGGCCTGGGCGGTCTGGAGATACAGTTATGCTTTTATCGCGGTTACGGCGAGTTCAGTTTCAGTCCCTGGTACACCCGCTCCGCCGACCTGCTCAAGCGCATGACATCCGTCTTCTGTCTCGGTGGCTTGACGCAGATCTCGAAGGTCTTGCGGCATACCATCAAGGAGACCAAGAAGCGCAAGGTCCAGGCGTTGGTCTTCATCGGCGACTCCATGGAGGAGAATGTCGATGCCTTGAGTCATCTCGCCGGTCAGCTCGGCATCCTCGGGGTGCCGGTGTTCCTGTTTCACGAGGGCAATGATCGGGCGGCTGCCCACGCTTTCCAGCAGATAGCCCGGCTCAGCAACGGTGCCTGCTGTCCCTTCGACAGCAACAGCGCCGGCCAGCTCAAGGAACTGCTCGGCGCCGTTGCGGTGTTCGCCGCCGGCGGTCGGCGCGCGCTGGAGGATTTCTCCAAGGGGAAGAGCGGCCCGGTGGCCCAGCTCACGCATCAGATCACCGGCGGCAGCTAGCGATGCTGCGCCTGTTGTTCCTGTTTCTGGCCGTCGCCGCGGCGGTGGTCTTCGTCCACTGGCTGATCCGGGAAGACCCGAAGAAGGTGGCCCAGGTGCTGAAGCGGGCCGGCGTGTGGATCGCGGTGGGGGCGCTCGTCCTGCTCGCCGTTACCGGCCGACTGCACTGGCTGTACGCGGCACTGGCCGCGCTGGTGCCCTTCCTTGGCCGGGCGCTCTCGCTGTTGCGATTCGTGCCCCTGTTCAGCCAGCTCTACACCCAGGTGCAGAACGCCCGAGCGGCGCGTGCGGGTGCCACCGCCGCCGCGGGCGGGCAGACCTCCCAGGTGGAGTCGAAATTTCTGCGCATGTACCTGGACCACGACAGCGGCGAAATGGACGGCGAGGTCTTGGCGGGGCGGTACCAGGGCCGCCGCGTGTCGGAACTATCAATGCCGGAACTGCTCGAGCTGCTGCGGGATTACCGTGACCAGGACGAGGAATCCGCGGCGCTGCTGCAGGCGTTCCTGGACCGTGTTCACGGTGAAAGCTGGCACCAGGGTACCGGCGCGCACCGCGATGAGTCGGCAGGTGTGCCGGGGGGCGCGATGTCCAGGCAGGAGGCGTGCGAGATTCTGGGTGTCGATGAGCATGCGGGGCGCGATGAGATCACCACCGCGCATCGTCGCCTGATGCAGAAACTACATCCGGACCGCGGCGGCTCCACCTATCTGGCCGCCAAGATCAACCAGGCCAAGGACCTGTTGCTCGACGGCAAGTGAACGCCAGCTAGCGGAGCACGACGTCGAAATCCAGTGTCTGATCCGTGTTCCGCCTCACCGTGACTGACACCTGGTCGCCGGGGCGCTTGTCCCAGAGCATGGCGCGAAGGTCGGCGAAGCGCTCCACTTTCTGCCGGTCGAGCGCGACGATGACGTCATCCGCCTGCATGCCGACCGCCCCGGCGGCGCTGTCGTCGCTCATGGACGCGATGCGCGCCGCCCCATCGCCTGATTCGACAAGAACACCCAGCAGCCCGCGCCGGGGCAGATGGACCGCTTCTGACTGCAACAGGTAATCGGCGCGCTCGCGCGCATCCTCCTCCTCATCCACGTGGGTAACGGTTAGCACTTCGCCATTGAGCCGGCGCGCCAGCCGGTGCGGAATCCCGGATCCGTAATCAATGTGGCCGCGCCCGGCGATGATGACCATGCTGCGCTCAGTGTGCCGTGCCAGGTAGTCGGCGGCGGCTGCCGCCATTCCCTCGTCCCAGACCAGCTGCACGCCGTAGAAGGCCTCGAACGACGGACCATGGCCAGCCATGGAATGCTCCTCGAAGACGGCCCGCAGGCGCTCCCGATAGGCATCGTCCGAACGGTCGATCTCGGGCAGCTGCGCGGCGAAACGGCCATCCAAGCGATCCAGGCCGTCGCGCGAAACCTGTTCCGTCAATTCCCGCGGCGGGTTCAGTGCCAGCACCGGTATGCGGTGCCGTCGCGCATAATCGAGAATGGGTTCGTAGAGGCGGAAATCGTATTGCCAGCGCTCGTAATATTCAGTGCTCCGCAACAGCTCCGTGACATCGATACGGCCCGCGATGTAGGCATCCAGCCGGGGCTGAAAAGGCTGCTGAAACGCCTCCATGCCAATGGCCAGGCTGACGCCGGACTCGTGCAGGTGGCGGATGATCTCCAGTTGGTTGAGATGGTGGTCCAGCCGATCGTGGGTCTCTCCGACCAGGATCGCCCGCGCGCTGCCAAGCCGGTCGGCGAACTCGGCATACGGGATGATCCGCTGCTCATGGCGCACCTGCGGTTTCTGGTAACCTTGCTTCGAGCCGCCGGAATCCATACCCGCGGTGCAGCCAACCAGAATGCCGATAGCCATGAGCGCCGGCAGAAACCCCGGATTGATTAAGCTGATGCCAATCATGATGTCGATAACGCGCGCTGGACAGAGGGCGGCGATTGTAATCTGTTCGCTGGTCTGGGGCACCGCGCATGCCGTGGTGCACCACGATATCACGGTGTCAATTGAACCAGAGCGCGGTGAAATACGGGTGAAGGACCGCTTGTCGATTCCCGGTGACCTGGACAGTCTGTCGCTGAGCGGTGCGGCGCGCGTGCTGTCTGTGAGCGGCGCCAGTGTGCAGGTACACCGCGGAGGGCACGTCCTGCGCCCGGCCGCGGAAGCGCGGGGGATCGCGGAACTCGAATACACGCTGCCGCTGAATGAGGCAGTGGACGAGCGCGCCCCGCCCGGGTCCGGGCTATACCTCGACGCCGGCGCCGCCTGGGTCGCCACGGCAGAGGGCCGCCGGCACAGCTTCGCGCTCGAGATCAGGCTGCCGGCGGCGTGGACCGCGGTCAGCCAGGGAGAACGTTCACTGAATACCCTGCGCGGCGGCAAACGGGTGGTGCGGTGGCAGGAGCGTCAGCCTCAGCAGGAGATCTATCTGGTAGCCGGTCCGTTCACAGAATATACGCGTGAGACGGACGGCGTGCTGGCAATGGCATTCCTGCGGCAGCCGGACGAGCAGCTGGCGGACAGCTACCTGTCCGCGACCGCGAAGTACATTGCCCTGTACCAGGGGATGATAGGTCCCTACCCCTACGCCAAGTTCGCGCTGGTGGAGAACTCCTGGGACAGCGGTTACGGCATGCCGTCATTCACGTTGCTTGGTCCGCGTGTCATACGGCTCCCCTTCATCGTCCACACCTCTTATCCACACGAGATCGCCCACAACTGGTGGGGCAACTCGGTGTATGTGGACTACGACAGCGGCAACTGGGCCGAGGGTCTGACTTCCTATCTCGCTGACCATTGGCTGCAGGAGCAGCGGGGTCAGGGCGCGCAATATCGCCGTGATGCGCTGCAGAAGTATCTGAGCTTCGTGTCCGCCGAGAGGGATTTTCCGCTAACCAAGTTCCGCTCCCGCCACGGCGAGGCGACCCAGGCGGTCGGCTACCACAAGACCATGCTGTTCTTCCATATGCTGCGCCGCCGCCTGGGGGACGAGGCCTTCTTCCGCGCCCTGCAGCGTTTCTACCAGCAGTTCCGGTTTCGCGTCGCCGCCTTCTCGGATCTGCAATCGGTGTTTCAGACCGTCAGCGATGAACCTCTGCAGGGGTTCTTCAAGCAATGGGTGGAACGCACCGGGGCGCCGGAGCTGGCGCTCGACGAGGTGAGCCAGGGACGGACTGCGGACGGCTTTCGGGTCCGCGGGCGCCTCCGGCAGACCCAGGCCGGTGAGCCCTATGCGCTGATCGTTCCGGTGCGGGCAGAAACCCGCAGCGGGGTCACCGATCACCAGGTAGTGCTGGACGGCCGTGAGGGCTCTTTCACGCTGGAGCTGCGGGACCCTCCGCTGCGCGTGGCGGCCGACCCGGGGTTCGACCTGTTCCGGAAACTCGATCCGGGCGAAGTGCCGGCGGCGCTGGGGGCGGTTTATGGCGCCGAGCGCCTGACCTTCGTCTTGCCAAGAGTTGCCGATGCGAAGGAGCGCAGCGTATTGACGAGCTTCGTAGAGGGATGGCGGGAGCCGGGACGTCTTCTGTCGGTGCTCTACGACGATCAGCCTCTGCCCAGCTCCGGCGCGTTGTGGCTGCTGGGCTGGCGGAACGCCAGACGCGGGATGCTGGACGCCGCGCTGGCGGCGGCGGCTTCGAAATTCGACGGGGATGCCGTGGCGCTGGCGGGCGAATCGTTCGCCGCGGCCACGGATGCGCTGGTGCTGGCAGGGCGTGATGCCGCCGGCAGGCCGCTGGCATGGACGCATTTGGCCGGCGCCGATGCCGCGTCGACGGCAAGGCGGTTGCGCCACTACAGCCGCTACAGCTACGTGGCGTTTCGGGACGGGCGGGCGATCGCCCGCGGCCAGTGGCCGGTGACGGATTCGCCGCTGATGGTGAACTTCCCGCGCTGATCGAGGCTCTCCACGCCGCCCGAGCCTGAAACAATTGAAACAATTCCGGCCCTCGAAGAAATGCTCCCGTCACATTCCCGGTCAATAATCTATAGTCAAAGTACAATCTCCTGGGGGGAGTCGAAGTATCATGCGAAACAATCCGGAATCCGATTCAACGTTGATGAGTGAGCGGTACCGCGCTCATATTTCGGTGGAGGTCGACCGCAAAGGTCGCCGCAGCGGCGCGCGTTCCTGGCGGCCCACGGTGGTCCCGGTCGGTTCCCCGTCAGCCGGCCGCGCGCGGGGTGCAGTGCGAAGCAACTCTCGCTGAGGCCGCCGGGGCGTGGCGGCGCCCTTGCTCCCTGCGCGGGTGGAACCGGTGGATGCCTGCACGGGCCCGTGCACGGCCCACATGACGTCAGTCCATCATTTCTCTCACGTCTGGTGCTAGAATCCTCTCCACCACTTCGGGAGGCAGATAACCATGAACCAGACACCTGAAGATTCCGTGCTGAGGCGCCACCATGAGCAGCTGCAGCAGTCTCAGCGGAGTCAGGGCGGCGGACATCGACCGCGCCCCACCGCAACCCCCAGCACCACCGCAACCACCAGCACCAACGCCGGCAGTGGCTCGCAGCCCCAGAAGGGATTCCTGGGACGCCTGCTGGACAAGCTGTTTGGCGCCTAGTTTGATTGCCTGCTGACGGCGTGGCGCGGTGACACTGACCCCGCGGGCGCCTCTCTTGCGGGGCGGCTTGCCGGTTCGGTGACGCTCCGCACCGTCGCCGGCGGGCAGGTATACGCATCAGCCTCCCTGCATGGGTTCCCCTCCAGCCCGCGCCCCGGCAAGGCCTGCATGCCGCGGTGAGGGAGATCGCCCGGACCACAGCAGCGTTTATGCCTGTAAAGTGTTTCCGGCTGCCGCCCCGGCCGTTGACAGCCGAGGGCGATGGTAGACTGGGTCCGCATATCAACCGCACTGCCCCCGCCGCGCAGGCCCGCCGCGAATCCCACCGATCCGCTCGCGGTGCTGGCTGAATTTTATCGGCGGCACGGCCTGATCTGGCTGCTGACCGCGCTGGCCAGCGTCATAGTCTCCGCCTGGTGCCTGTATGCGGACCCGATCATCAACAATGACGGCATCCGGTACGTTCGCGCAGCGGACCTCTTCGCCGACGGTCGCTGGCGCGATGCGCTGGCAATCTACAAATGGCCGTTCTATCCGCTGCTGATCAGTACAGTCGCCGCGGTATCAGGTATGAGCGCGACCTGGTCGGCCCACCTGATCAATGCGGTGCTGCTGGTGGTTCTGGTATCGGCGTTTCTGCTGTTGGTTTATCAGCTGGGTGGCGAGGACAGCGTGACCGTCGCCGTCGCCGCGGTGCTGATCGTCTCGCTGCCCGCACTCAATCAATATCGTTCTTTCGTAATCCGTGATTTCGGCTATCTCGCCGCCTACCTCGGGTCCCTGGTGCTGCTTATCCACTACTGGCGCCACCGATCGACAGTCGTGCTCGGTTTCTGGCTGCTGGCGGCCTGCACGGCGACGCTGTTCCGCATCGAGGGCGTCGCGTTCCTCGTCCTGCCACCGCTGCTGCTGGGCTTGCGGTCACTGACCACCGCCCGCGCGCGCCGGGTGTGGCTGGCCGTCACCGCGGTCGTGCTGGCAAGTCTCACCGCGGTTTTTGCCCTCTGGCTCGCGGTCTCGGAGTCGGGCGTGACGCTGCCAGACCTGGTGCGTGATCCTGTATCGGCCATGACAGCGGGTTTGCAGGGCATGGCCTCGGGTTGGCGTGGCAAGTTCGAGATGCTGCAACCCGGGTCTGGAGGCGGGGGCGGCAAGCTCGCCTTCGCAACCGTGGCCTACCTGCTGACCGCCGCCGCCATCCTGGCGAGCGTGATCGGCAAGCAGCTGGGTCCGCTGTACGGCGCGGCGTCCGGCTGGGCGCTCTGGAAGGGCTGGGCGTTCCCGCGCCGCGAGGCGGGTGGGTTATGGTGGCAGTTCGTCGTCATCAACCTGCTCATCCTCGCCGGCTACGTGTTCGCCAAGTTGGCCCTGCCGCGCCGTTATGCCCTGGCGTTGGTCTTGACCGTGCTGGCGGCTGCCCCCTTCGCCATTGCCCGCTGGTATACTGGCTGGCGCTCCGCTGCCCGGGGCGCCGCGGTGCGGCGCTGGTTCCCGGTCCTGCTGTTCTTGATGGCCCTGATCACGGTGCGGGGACTGGACGTGTTCACCGATCAGCATCATCTGCGGCAGGCCGGATTGTGGCTGCGCGGCAATACCCCGTCCGCGGTGGGTCTGTTCAGTGACAACCAGGTGCTCATCTATTTCTCCGGCAAGCATGCCTACCGGGAGGGGGCGGCGTACGCATGGCCGGAGACCCGGCGCCTGCTCCGGACCGGAAACTGGAAGCGCTACGATTACCTGGCGCTGGTGGTGGCTGCGGGCCATCCTGAGCGGGAGACAGAAATACGCCAATGGCTGCGCATGGCGCCGGTCCATGCGGTGACCAGTTCCAAGGGCGAGAAGGTATTGATCTTTGCCGTTCGCGGACGGGGACACAACAGCCGATGAGGAGCCCGCCGACCGAGCGCTTCGGGAGCGTCCCCTGAGCGGGGTGCTGCACAGCGCTCTGGGCCTGCTGGCACTCACCGGCCTGGCCTGGGTTTTCAGCGAGTCGCGCGGCCGGGTCTCGCCGCGGATCGTTTTTTCCGGGCTGGCCATGCAACTGCTGTTTGCCGTGCTGCTGCTCAAGATGCCCTGGGTCAACCAGCTCTTCGCGCTGCTCAATGACGCCGTGCTTGCCCTGCAGCGGGCCACCGAGGCCGGTGGCTCGTTCGTTTTCGGTTACCTGGGCGGCGGCACACTGCCGTTCGAGGAGACGCAGCCCGGTGCCAGTTTCATTCTCGCCTTTCGCGCCCTGCCGCTGGTGATCGTGATCAGCGCCCTTACCGCGCTGCTGACTTATTGGCGGATCCTGCCGCTGCTGGTGCGCGGATTCGCCGTCATCATGGAACGCGCGCTGGGCATCGGGGGCGCGGTGGGCCTGGGCACAGCGGCCAACGTCTTCGTCGGCATGGTCGAGGCACCGCTTTTCGTGCGCCCGTACCTGTCGCGCCTCAGCCGCAGTGAGCTGTTCGTTCTCATGGCCGCCGGCATGGCGACCATTGCGGGCACGGTGCTGATACTCTACGCCACCTTTCTTGCCGACAAGGTATCGAACGCGGTCGGCCACCTGCTGACGGCCTCGCTGATCAGCGCGCCGGCTGCGGTCACTATTGCCCACATCATGATACCGGGCAGCGACCCGCCGACGGCGGCGGCCCTGGAGGCCGGAAGCGACGCGCGCAGCGCCATGGAGTCGGTTACCCTGGGCACCTTCAGCGGCCTCAAGCTGTACCTGAACATCGTCGCCATGCTGCTGGTGTTCGTCGCCCTGGTCCATCTTGCCAACGCCTGCCTGGCGCTGCTGCCGGAGCCGGGCGGCTCGCCGATCACCCTGGAACGACTGTTGGGTTACCTGATGTCCCCGATCGCCTGGCTGATGGGGGTTTCGTGGGCGGAGGCGGCCAGCGCCGGGTCTCTGCTGGGGATCAAGACCGTCCTCAACGAGTTCATTGCCTACCGGCAGCTGGCCGAGCTGCCAGCGGGCGTGCTCTCGGCGCGCAGCGAACTCATCATGACCTACGCGCTGTGCGGCTTCGCCAACTTCGGCAGTGTCGGCATCATGATCGGAGGATTGACCACCCTGGTTCCCGACCGGCAGCAGGAAATCATCGCCCTCGGCATGAAGAGCATTGTCGCCGGGACTCTGGCCACCTGCTGCACCGGCGCGGTGGTCGGGCTGCTGACGCCGGTTGCGTGAGCCGCTGTGCTGTCCGCAAGGCCGGTCAATCCCGCGGTCGCGCTACCATGCGGCCCATGGGCCGCCCGCCGAGAAGATGCATGTGAAGGTGAAAGACGATCTGTCCGCCGTGGCTGTTGCAGTTGACGATGAGGCGATAGCCATCCTCAGCGATGCCCTCTTCGCGGGCGAGCTTCGCCGCCACCACGAACATGTGACCGATGGCGGCCTCGTCCTCCTCGGTGACGTCGTTGACAGTGGTGATCAGCTTATTGGGTATGATCAATATATGGGTCGGTGCCTGGGGACTGATATCGCGGAAGGCGGTGACGGTGTCGTCCTGGAATACGATATCCGCAGGCAGCTCGCGGCGGATAATTTTGCTGAAAATGGTTTCTTCTGGCATAACTGTCTCCCGAATTCTCGATCGATCGTCGACGCAGGGTGTTCACCACCGTGAATGGGCCTCGCGGCCGCGGAGTCTGGCTCGTCGGTCAAAAATCAAAGGAACATTGTAAATATGAACTCTTTCAAAGCCTATCGAATTCACGAAGACGACGGAAAAATCAACGCCCGGTTCGAGCAGATCGGCCTGGACGACCTGACCGATGGAGACGTAGTGATCCGCGCCGCCTATTCCGATATCAACTACAAGGACGCGCTGGCGGCTACCGGTAAGGGGAGGATCCTGCGCAAGTATCCGCTGGTGGGAGGGATAGACGTGTCCGGCAGCGTGGTGGAGTCAGGCAGCGACCGCTTCAAGCCCGGCGACAAGGTGGTGGTGTGCGGCTGTGAGCTCTCCGAGATCCGTGACGGTGGATATGCCGAGTACGCACGGGCGCCCGCGGACTGCGTGGTCGCGCTGCCGCCGTCGCTGAGCCTGTTCGATGCCATGGCCCTGGGCACCGCCGGCTTCACCGCGGCATTGGCGGTGGATCGTATGGAGCAGAACGGCCAGCATCCCGGTCAGGGCCCGATCGTGGTGACCGGGGCCACCGGCGGCGTCGGCAGCGTCGCCATCGATTTGCTTTCCGGCTGCGGTTACGAGGTCTATGCCTATACTGGAAAGGGCGACGCCAGCGACTACCTGATCAGCCTCGGCGCAAGCAAGATCCTGCTCAGGCAGGAAGTCGATTTGGGCAAGCGCCCGATGGAGCGCGCCGAGTACGGTGGCGCCGTCGACAGCCTCGGCGGCGAGGTGCTGACCTGGCTGACGCGCACCGTGTGCCCCTTCGGCAACATCGCGTCCATCGGCCTGGCCGCCAGCCATGAACTCAATACCACGGTCATGCCCTTCATCCTGCGCGGCGTCTCGCTGCTGGGCATCAACTCGGTGATCTGCTCTCCCTCCATGCGCCAAAGTGCCTGGCAGCGGCTGGGCAATGATCTGAAACCCCGGCACCTGGACAAGATCGTGACCCGCACCATCGGCCTGGATGACCTGCCCACCGCATTCGATGATTACATTGCCGGGCGCGTCACCGGCCGCACCGTGGTTTCCATCGGCGGTGATGAGTGAAAACGGCCCGCTGTGGCGCCCGGATCCGCAACGCATCGCCCGCGCCCGGATCACCGCATTCACCCGCCGCATCGAGTCTGAACACGGCATAGCGCTGCCGGACTATCAGGCGCTGCACCGCTGGTCTGTTGACCAGCCCGGCGAGTTCTGGTCGGCGCTGTGGGACCAGACCGAGGTGGTCGCACTGCACCGCGGCGAGACGGTGGTGGAGGACCTGCACCGTATGCCCGGCGCGCGCTGGTTTCCGGGGGCGCGACTGAATTTCGCCGCCAACCTGCTGCGCCGGCGCGACGACGCAGAGGCCATCGTGTTCCGGGGCGAGGACCGCGTCGAGTCCCGGCTTTCCTACCGGCAGCTCAATGAACGGGTGTCGCGGCTGGCGCAGGCGCTCAGGCGGGAGGGAGTGGAGGCGGGAGACCGCGTCGCCGCCTATGTCCCTAACATGCCGGAGGCGGTGATCGCCATGCTGGCGGCATCGTCCCTGGGCGCCGTGTGGTCGTCTTGTTCACCGGACTTCGGCGTCCAGGGGGTGCTCGACCGGTTCGGCCAGATCGAACCCAAGATCCTGTTCAGTGCCGACGGTTACTTCTACAACGGCAAACGGCATGACTCGCTGCAGAAACTGGGCGCGATACGTCGCCAACTGCCCGGCGTCGAGCGCACGGTAATCATCCCCTACACCAGCGAGGGCCGGCTGCCGGACGGGGTTGCCGACGCCGTGACGTGGGACGAATTCATTGCGCCATTCGCGGCACAGGACATCGAGTTCACCCAGCTGCCATTCGATCATCCGCTCTACATCATGTTTTCCTCCGGCACCACCGGGGCGCCCAAGTGCATCGTCCATGGCGCTGGCGGAACCCTGCTGCAGCACCTCAAGGAGCACCAGTTGCATACCGACGTCGGCATGGGGGACCGTTTGTTCTACTTCACCACCTGTGGTTGGATGATGTGGAACTGGCTGGTGTCCGGCCTCGCATCGGGCGCGACGCTGATTCTCTACGATGGTTCGCCGTTTCATCCAGACGGCAATGCCCTGTTCGATTTCGTCGCGCGGGAACGGATCAGTGTCTTCGGCGCCTCGGCCAAGTTCATCGATGCCGTCGCCAAGGCCCACCTGGCGCCGCGGGACACCCATGACCTGGGCGCGTTGCGCGCCATCCTGTCCACCGGCTCGCCGCTGGCGCCGGAGGGCTTCGACTTTGTCTATCAGCACATCAAGCCGGATGTCTGCCTTTCCTCCATCTCCGGCGGCACCGACATCATCTCCTGTTTCGCCCTCGGTAATCCCGCGCTCCCGGTGTGGCGCGGCGAACTGCAGTGTCTGGGGCTGGGCATGCGGGTCGAGGTGCTGGATGAAGACGGTCACGCGTTGCCGCCGGGCCGCAAGGGCGAATTGGCATGCAGCGCCCCCTTTCCGTCCATGCCGACCGGTTTCTGGAACGATCCCGACGGCAGCAGGTATCACCGGGCCTATTTCGCCAAGGTCCCCGGGGTGTGGTGCCACGGTGACTATGTCGCGCTGACCGAACATGGCGGCATGGTCATCTACGGCCGCTCCGACGCCGTGCTCAACCCCGGGGGCGTGCGCATCGGCACCGCCGAGATCTATCGGCAGGCGGAGCAGATCGAGCAGGTCGTGGAGAGCCTGGTGATCGGCCAGCAGTGGCAGGGCGACGTGCGGGTAATACTGTTCGTGCGCCTGCGCCCAGGCGTCACCCTGGACGAACAGCTGCGAGGACAGATCAGGCAGCGGATACGCGACAACTGTACGCCCCGCCACGTACCGGCGAAGATTATCCAGGTAGTCGACATTCCACGTACCAAGAGCGGCAAGATAGTGGAGCTGGCGGTGCGCAGCGTGGTCCACGGCGAGCCCGTGAAGAATCGCGAGGCGCTGGCGAATCCGGAAGCGCTGCGCTTGTTCACCAACCTGCCGGAACTAGAGTGCTGACGCCGCGATGCCGGAGCCCAGCGGTCAGCGCGCCAAACCACTGTCCGGCATCCGCGTACTCGATCTGACGCGGCTGCTGCCCGGGCCCGTGTGCAGCCTCCACCTCGCGGACATGGGCGCCGATGTTATCAAGGTGGAGGATCCCGGCGCCGGTGACTACGCCCGCGCCATGCGCGGATATTTCTCCCCCATCAACCGCAACAAGCGATCCCTGACGCTGGATCTCAAGCAGCCACGCGGCCGCGAGCTGTTCCTGGAGCTGGTGCGGGACGCCCAGGTGGTGATGGAGGGCTTCCGTCCCGGCGTCATGCGCCGACTGGGCGTGGATTACGAGCGCGTGGCCGAGGTCAACCCAGGTATCGTCTATTGCTCCATAACCGGCTACGGTCAGTCGGGGCCGTACCGGGACCGGGCCGGGCACGACCTGAATTACTGCGCCTACGCCGGCATCGTCGACCAGGTGGGTGCGCGGGACGGCCCCCCGGTGATCCCGAATTTCCAGATTGCGGACATCCTTGGCGGATCGCTGAGCGCCATCATGGGCATCCTGGCGGCACTGCTGGATGCCCAGCGCAGTGGCCGCGGACGCTACGTGGACGTGGCCATGGCGGACTGCGCGCTGGCCCACAACCTGATGCCGATGACAGCACTGGCGGAACGTGGCGCGCCGCGGCCAAGGGGCACCGATTTCTTAAGCGGCGGGCTGCCGTGGTATGCCGTGTACGAGACCGCGGACGGGCGATACCTGGCCCTGGGCGCGCTCGAGTTCAAGTTCTGGCAGGCCTTGGGTGCCGCCATGGAGCTGCCGGACTGGGCGCGGACGCAGCCTGAGGGGGAGGCGGAACGTGAGCGCATCCGTGCCGAACTGGTCAGGCGTTTCAAGACCCGCAGTCGCGACGACTGGCTGCGGCACTTCGCCGACGTGGACTGCTGTCTGGCGCCCGTGCTCACCATTGCAGAGGCGCGGCAGGACGCGCACTTTCGCGCCCGCGGCATGTTCGCAGAAGTGGAGGGTGAGGCTGGTTCACAGTTCGCGTTTCCAGTGCGTCTCAGCGACTTCGAGTTCGGGGTGGCATGCGCAGCGCCGGAACAGGGTCAGCATAACAACCAGGTGCTGCGGGAGCTGGGTTACTCGGCAGCGCAGATCGCTGCCCTGCGCGAGGAGGGCGTGGTGTGAGGAATTGCGCCGGCCTCGGTCAGCAGTTAGCATCGGTCGCCCGGCGACGTACCTGGACATTCGATAAGCAATGAAAATACTGGTACCCGTAAAGCGGGTCGTGGACTACAACGTAAAGATCCGCGTGAAGAGGGACAACAGCGGCGTGGAAACCGCCAACGTAAAGATGTCGATGAATCCCTTCGACGAGATCGCCGTGGAGGAAGCGTTGCGCATCAAGGAAGCGGGCAATGCCGCGGAGATCATTGCCGTCTCCATCGGCGTCAGCCAGTGCCAGGAAACGATACGTACCGCCCTGGCGATGGGGGCGGACCGCGGCATCCTGGTGGAGTCCGATACCGACATACAGCCGCTGGCGGTGGCCAGGATCCTCACGCAGCTGGCGCAGCGCGAACGGGCCGGCCTGGTGATCATGGGCAAGCAGGCCATCGACGACGATAGCAACCAGACGGGGCAGATGCTGGCGGCGATGCTGGGTTGGGCCCAGGGCACCTTTGCCTCCCGGGTCACGCTGCAACAGGACCGGGTGACAGTGACCCGGGAGATCGACGGCGGTCTGGAGACCCTATCGCTGGCCCTGCCGGCCGTGGTCACCACCGATCTGCGACTGAACGAACCCCGCTATGCCAAGCTGCCCAATATCATGAAGGCGAAGAAAAAGACCCTGGAGGTGATCCCGGCCGACGGCATGGGCCTGGACATCGCCCCGCGGCTGGAGGTGTTGCGCGTCGAGGAACCGCCCAGGCGCGCGGCGGGTGTACGGGTGACCGATGTGGCCGAGCTGCTGGACAAGCTCAAGAACGAAGCGAAGGTGATCTGACATGACGGCGCTGGTGATCGCAGAGCATGACAACACGGAACTGAAACCGGCCACATTGAACACCATCAGCGCTGCGAGACAACTGGTGGATGAGGTCGACGTGCTGGTAGCGGGGTGCGACTGCGCTGCGGTGGGGGAGCTTGCCGCTGTCATCGACGGCGTGCGGCGTGTGCTGTTGTGCGACGACGGTCGCGTCGAGCACCAGCTGGCGGAGGACGTGAGCGCGCTGGCGGTGTCTGTCGCCCGGGATTACTCCCACCTGCTCGCGCCGGCTTCGACATTCGGCAAGAACCTGATGCCCAGAATCGCGGCGCTGCTCGACGTCGCCGCCGTATCGGACATCGTACACGTGCTCTCCCCGGATACCTTCGTGCGACCGATCTACGCGGGCAATGCCATGGCCACCGTGCGCAGCTCCGATACCAGGAAGGTCATTACCGTGCGCCCCACGGCCTTTGACGCCGCCGCCGGGGGGGGCAGTGGCAAGGTCGAGCCGCTGCCACTGCCGGCGGCGCAGGAACTGGCGAGTTTCGTGGACCGCGAGCTGACCCGCTCCGAGCGGCCCGAGCTGACCAGCGCCCGGGTCGTGGTGTCGGGCGGACGGGGCGTGGGAAGCGCCGAAAATTTCCGCCTGCTGGAGGCGCTCGCGGACAAGCTGGGCGCGGCGGTGGGTGCATCGCGTGCTGCCGTCGATGCCGGCTACGTGCCGAACGACTACCAGGTGGGACAGACCGGCAAGGTGGTGGCGCCGGAGCTTTATATCGCGGTGGGCATATCCGGGGCGATCCAGCACCTGGCGGGCATGAAGGACAGCAAGGTGATCGTTGCCATCAACAAGGACGAGGAGGCGCCGATCTTCCAGGTTGCTGATTATGGTTTAGTGGGCGATTTATTCTCCATCCTGCCGCAACTCACCGAATCCCTGTGATGTGGGTGGCCACGCCGAATGCCGATTGTGGCGGTGACCGGCAGTGCTCTCGAAATATGGGCCGGCCATGAGCTACCTTGCCCCCCTCGACGACATCACTTTCACCCTCAACGAGCTGGCCGGGCTGACAGACGTCGCGGCATTGCCCGGTTGCGAGGAAGCGAGCCCGGAACTCGTCGCGGCGGTGCTGGAGGAGGCGGCCAAGCTCGCCCGGGATGTACTCGCGCCGATCAATCATAGCGGCGACAGGGAAGGCTCGCGGCTGGTGGACGGCGCGGTGGTTACCCCCAGCGGCTGGCAGCAGGCGTACCAGACCTTCGTCGAGGGCGGCTGGAACGGTCTGCCGTTTCCGCAACGGTTCGGCGGACAGGGGTTGCCCAGGCTGGTGGCGACCGCGGTTGACGAACTGTGGCACGCAGCGAACATGTCGTTTGCTCTGTGCCCCATGCTGACCCAGGCGGCGATCGAGGCCCTCATGACCCATGGTTCGGACGCGTTGCAGCAGACCTGGCTGCCGAAGATGGTAGGCGGAGAATGGGCGGGCACCATGAACCTGACCGAACCGCAGGCGGGCTCGGATCTGGGCGCGATACGCGCCCGGGCGGAGGCCGATGGGGACTGCTACCGCCTGTATGGTCAGAAGATCTTCATCACCTACGGCGACCAAGACCTTACCAGCAACATAGTCCACATGGTGCTGGCACGTCTGCCCGACGCCCCACCGGGTGTGAAAGGCATCTCCATGTTCCTGGTGCCGAAGTTCCTGCTGGACGAAAACGGCGACCCGGGATCGCGCAATGACGTGCGCACCGTGTCCCTGGAGCACAAGCTGGGCATTCACGCCAGCCCCACCTGCGTGTTGGCCTATGGCGACACGGAAGGTGCCGTGGGTTATCTGGTGGGTGAGCGGCACCGGGGACTGGAATACATGTTTACCATGATGAACGTCGCACGCCACGCGGTGGGCGTCGAGGGGCTCGGCATCGCCGAGCGGGCCTATCAACAGGCGCTGGCGTATGCCCGCGAGCGCATCCAGGGGCGCCCGATCGGCGCGTCGGAGCAGGCATCCATCATTCATCACCCGGACGTGCAGCGGATGTTGATGACCATGCGTTGCCAGGTCCAGGTCATGCGCGGGCTTTGTTATGTGTGGGCGGCGGCTTTTGATGCCGCACTGCGCCATACCGATGCCGAGGAGCGCGCTCGGCAGCAGCAGTTCGTCGACCTGCTGACTCCGGTGGTGAAAGGGTGCTGCACCGAATGGGGCAATGAAGTGGCGTCGCTGGGCGTGCAGGTGCACGGCGGCATGGGTTACGTGGAAGAGACGGGTGCCGCGCAGCATTTTCGCGACGCGCGCATCACCACCATCTACGAAGGGACGACCGGCATCCAGGCCAACGATCTGGTGGGGCGCAAGATCCTGCGTGACCAGGGCAGCGGCGCGCGCCAGGTGATGGCCATAATGCGCGACATCGAGGACGCCGCAGGGTCGCTGGACGAGATAGGCGATGCCTACCGGGATGGCCTGGCGCAGCTTGACCGGGCCACCGCATGGACGCTGGAGGCGGCCACAGCAGACCCCCGGCTGCCGGCAGCGGTGAGCTTCTATTACCTGAAGCTGTGGGGTGTCGTCTGCGGCGGGTGGTTGATGGCCAAGTCCGCGCGGGCTGCCCAGGGCAGGCTGGATGACGATGTGGCGAACGCGGATTTCTACCGCGACAAGCTCGCCAGCGCCAGCTTCTACGCCACCCACGTCATGCCCCAGGCCGCGGCCCTGGCAAACACCATCGTGCACGGGGCCGAGGCGGCACTGGCGCTGCGTGGATAAGCGATAGCGCCCTGCCGCCTCCAGCTCGCTGACCCGACGCATGCCTACCTCGGCGTACACGCCGTTGTCGCGCGCGACCTGCCTGGCGCCCGCCGCGTTCGGTAGATTCGCGGCGATGGTGACGCCGCATTGTGATTCTCCGGCAGATCCCTCGCACACCTAGAGAAGTGGAACATCTCAGGCGGTGGTCAGTAAACGCTAGCCTGGGCATAACGAATTCCGCGTTAACCAGCGTTCAGAGTGGCGGTCTCCTGTCGATGGGCTTGTGATTTCTGACTTCGCGATGCCGCCGGCATCAGGGACGGCCGCTGACGTTCATGCCTCTCCGGATCACCAAGGGCCGCGAATAGATCGTCGTCCGTGGATCAGGTCGGGAGCTTTGCGCAGTTCCGTGCGGAATCAAAGATGCACCATTAAAGGGGTGACCCAATGGAAACAATGCGTGAATAATGTTATTGAAGAATCCATCAGGTAGCGTACCTGCGTTCCGGTGCGCGCCATCAGGCCGATCAAGCAATGCTCGATTCCAGTAATTGGCAAGGGGAGTGGAAGACTATGCCGAAGATAACCGCGGAGGAGTTGGAACTGATCGGCCGTGAGCGGGTCCCGATCGTGGGCAGGCTCGGACTGCGGGTGGAGGAGGTGGGCAAGGGCGCGGTGCGCACGAGAGCCCCTTTCGACGAGCACTTCCTGCGACCGGGCGGGACAATTTCCGGCCCGGTGCTGATGGCGATGGCGGACTTCGCCATGTACGCGGCGGTGCTGAGCGTAATCGGCCGCGTCGAGCTGGCGGTCACCACCAATCTGAACATCAATTTCCTGCGTCGTCCACATCCGGGCGACGTAATCGCGGAGGCGAAGCTGCTGAAGCTCGGGAAACGGCTGGCGGTTGGTGAGGTGGGGCTGTTCATTGACGGGGACGATGAAATGGTTGCCCACGTCACCAGCACTTATTCGATCCCGCCGCCTCAACACCAGTAGTATCGCTTTCGCGACGACCCGAAGGAGGAGCAGTCCATGCAAGCTGCGCGATTTCCGGGCATCAAAGCCTGCGTGTTCGACGCCTACGGTACCCTGTTCGACGTCCATTCCGCGGTGGGCCGGCACCGAGCCAGGCTCGGCGACCAGGCCGACGCGGTGTCGACGCTGTGGCGCGGCAAGCAGCTGGAGTACACCTGGCTGCGCAGTATCATGGGTCGGCATGTCGACTTCTGGCGGGTAACCGGCGATGCGTTGGATTACGCGCTGGACGCGCATGACATATCCGACGCTGCGTTGCGGAACGACCTGATGCAGGCCTACATGGGGCTGGATGCCTACCCCGAGGTCAGCGAGGTGCTGCGGCGTCTGAAGGCGGCCGGGATGCAGACCGCTATCCTTTCCAACGGCTCACCGGCCATGCTCGAGTCGGCGGTCAACGCCGCCGGCATCGCTGATCTGCTCGACGCCAACCTCTCGGTGGAGGATGTCGGCATCTACAAGCCGGACCCGCGGGTCTACCAGCTGGCGGTGGATCGTCTGGGGGTGACGCGGGAACAGATCAGTTTTCAATCATCCAACGCCTGGGACGCGGCGGGGGCGGCGAGTTTTGGTTTCCGCGTCGCCTGGGTGAACCGTTTCGGGCAGCGGCGCGAACGCCTGGATCATGCCCCGGATGCCGAGATCAAGGACCTGAACGAACTGCTGTCGGTCGTGGGAGCGGACTAGTCTCCCAGCTTGTTGGTGGCGAGGACGGCGTCAGCCGGCAGTGCCGACCAGAGCAGGCCGGGCAGTGACAGCATGCCGGCACCGCTGGTCATGCCGCCATAGAAGCTCGCGGCCACGTCGAGCACGAAGGCCGCGGGAGCAGTGAACCAGCTATCCATTGCCATACCCGATGGTGGAGTGACCACTTCACCGGCGCCGGGGTGGATCAGGCCACCCGGTCCATGGGCTCGCGGCCGGCGAACACCGCGTCCAGGTTGTCGAGCGCGCGATACCCCATGGCATCGCGTGTTTCCCGCGTGGCGCTGCCCAGGTGCGGCAGCAGGAAGGTATTGTCGAGCTTGGCGAACTCGGGCCGAATATGAGGTTCATCCTTGAATACGTCCAGCCCCGCGGCGGCAATCCTGCCGGAGCGCAGAGCGTCGAGCAGTGCGTCCTCGTCGACGATGTTGCCGCGCGCGGAATTCACGACGATGGCGCCGTCGGGAAGCCGGGCGATGAGATCGGCGTTGAACAGGTTCTGTGTCTCCGGCGTATTGGGACAGTGAAGGGCGAGGAACTCGCTGAGCGGCAGCAGCGAATCCAGACTTTCATGGTAGATGGCCCCGCCTTCGAGCGCGTCCGGCAGACGGCTTCGATTGTGATAATGGATTTCCATGTCGAGACCGCGCGCGCGCCGCGCCGTCATCTGGCCGATACGGCCCATGCCGATGATGCCGAGGCGTTTTCCGGTGACCTGGGTGCCCAGCATGAAGGACGGGCTCCAGGTGCTCCACTGCCCGGACCGGATCAGCCGCTCCCCCTCGCTGGCCCGCCTTGCGGCACCCAGCAGCAGCAGCATGGTGAGCTCCGCGGTGGCGTCCGTCAGTACATCCGGGGTATTGGTCACGATGATGCCGCGCTGGCGGGCGGCGTCGAGGTCGCAGTGATCAACCCCCACGGAGAAGTTGGCGATGGCGCGTATGCGGTCGGGCAGTCGCCGGATCACCTCCGCGTTCAGATGTTCGGTATGGCAGGGCAGTATGGCGTCCGCGCCCTCGCTCAGCGCCAGCAGTTCCTCGCCGGAGTAAAGCCGGTCTGCGGCGTTGAAGCGGGCGTCATAGTCCCGCGCCAGCCGGGCCTCGACGTTGGGTGGCAACTTTCGGGTCACCAGGACTGCCGGTTTTCTGTTCATGTCTGTTCCGTCACTGTGATGGATCGATGATTGTGCAATGGCCGCGGCGCCGCGCTGCGCGCCACAGCGTTGCTACCAGTAGTTCAACGCGTCCCGGTAGATCCCGGTCAGGGCGTCCCGCGTGATGTCGCGCGGCGACTGATTCAGCAGGCGCTGTTGCGCCAATGCGCCCTCGACGAGGTCCGGGATGTCGTCGGGGCCGTAACCGACGCCGGTGATGCCATTGGGCATGGAGGTGGCCTGCATCAAGCGGGTGATATGCAGCGCCAGCGCCGCGCCGGCGTCCGCGCTGGTGATGTCCCCAGTGTCCGCACCGAGCAACTCGGCGCCGCGCAGGTGGCGGTCGGGGCAGGCGCTGGACGTATAGTTGAAAGCGGCCGGCGCGTTTACGATTACCGATATGCCGTGCGGACAGATCGGCCGGTCGGCGGGATAGCCCTCCGGCCGGTAATCACGTACCAGTCCCGCCACCGAGTAGGACATGCCGTGCGGTACATGGACGCCGCTGTTGCCGAAGGCGATACCGGCGAGGGTGGCGGCGAACATCATGTTGTCGCGGGCCTCCCGGTCCGAGGCATCCCAGGTCGCTCGCACCAGGTAACGGCCGCTCAGTTGCATGGCCTTCTCGCAGCCGATGTCGCTGTACGGGTTGGCGCCCTGGCTCATTGGTCGCAGTGCCGGCGACTGCGGCCGCGGGCGGCGGCTGAACGGGACCGCGGTATAGGACTCCAATGCATGGCTGAGGACGTCAAAGCCGCTTGCGGCCACCACAGCTGCCGGCAGGGTGTAGGAGCAGGTGGGATCGATGATGGCGCGCGTCGGTCGCAGGGCGCGCGAAGCGATGCCGGTCTTCACCTTGCGGTCGAGAAAGTCGAATACGGCGATGCCGGTGCATTCGCTGCCGGTGCCACAGGTGGTGGGGCAGGCGATGTGGGGCTTCAGCACGCCTGGTACGGGGCGGCCGTCACCGATGGGAGCGTTGACGTAGCCAAGGAATTCGGCGGGGTAAGTGCTGTACAGGTTGGCCGCCTTGCAGGTGTCAATGACCGAGCCACCACCGAGGGAAATGAAGCCGTCAAAATCGCCGCTGCGCGCGAACTCAGCGGCGGCCTGGAACGACTTGTCCGTGGGCTCGACGCGCACTTCGTCATAGATCGCCGTGTCTACCTTCGCCTCGCGCAGCGCGGCCAGCAGCGTCGCCATGTGCTCGAGTCGAGCCACGTTGCGGTCGGTGAACAGCGCCACCCGTTTCAGACCCAGCTCGGCCGCGTCGGCACCGGCCTCGCACAGCGCCCCGGGGCCGAACTTTATCGCCGACACGTCAACCGCGAACACCTGTTCGCCGGCGGCGCTGAATTCGTAATAGTGGCAACAGGCCACGGGGTTGCTAAGGCCGCAATGCGGGCGGTCTTGTCGACCCCCGCCCGGGTAGTTGTGCGAGCACCGAGCGCTTCTCGGCGTCGGTGAGGGAGGACCAGTTCGCGATCTCCACGAGCGTGCGATGGCAGCCGCGGCACCAACCGGTGCCGGCATCGATCTCACAGACGTTGATACACGGTGACGACACGACGGGCGCCGGTGTCATGATGGTGCGACTGTTTCGGGTAATTGGAACAACGGGATTTTATGTCCTCGTGACGCAGGGTGAAAGGGAGGCCGCATTTGTGTTGCCGGTGGCAGTGCTTTTGATTAGTCTGTCATCGCGTCATCAGGCTCTCAGCCATGCCCGACATAAAGACGATTCGCCGGATCCTGAAAGACAACAGGACGGTTGCCGTAGTGGGTTTGTCCGCCAACTGGTACCGGCCCAGCTATTTCGCCGCCAAGTATCTCATCGATCACGGGTTCCAGGTGATCCCGGTGAATCCGAACTACCAGGAGGTACTCGGTCAGCACTGCTATCGGGACCTGCTGGCGGTTCCGCAGCCGGTGGACATTGTCGAAATCTTCCAGCAATCGGAGCAGGTGCCGCCGGTCGTGGAACAGGCCATCGCCATCGAGGCGAAGGTGGTCTGGATGCAACTCGGCATCGTCAATGAAGCGGCAGCCGCATGCGCCCGGGCAGCCGGGCTGGAGGTGGTCATGGACCGATGTATGAAGATCGAGTACGCGCGACTGTTCGGCGGGCTCAACTTCGTTGGCGTCAACACCGGGGTCATATCATCAAAGCGCCCGCTCCGGGTGCCGTACTGACAAGGGGACAAAACAGTGCCTGATCGTGAATTCGGTATCGAGACCCTCTGCCTGCATGCGGGGCAGTTGCCCGACCCGGCGACCGGCGCGCGGGCGACGCCCATCTACCAGACCGCGGCCTACGTTTTCGACGATACGGATCACGCTGCCAGCCTGTTCAACCTGCAGACCTTCGGCAACATCTATTCACGCCTGATGAACCCGACCAACGCCGTTTTTGAGGAACGCATGGCGGCGCTGGAGGGCGGCCGGGCCGGCCTTGCGGTGGGATCGGGCATGGCGGCCCAGATGGTGGCCCTGCTGACCATCCTGGAGCAGGGTGACGAGATCGTTTCCGCCAGCACCTTGTATGGCGGCACTTATTCCCAGTTCGACGTAAGCTTTCGCCGGCTGGGCATCAACACCCGGTTCGTCGATCCGGCGGTTCCGGAGAATTTCCGGCGCGCCGTGACACCCCGCACCCGCGCACTCTATGCCGAGATCATCGGCAACCCGCTCAACAACGTGCTGGACATAGAGGGCGTGGCGGCCGTGGCCGGCGAACATGGCGTGCCGCTCATCGTCGACAACACGTTTGCTACGCCCTACCTGTGCCGGCCGATGGATTTCGGTGCCGACATCGTGGTCCATTCGGCCACCAAGTTCATCTGCGGTCACGGCACCTCCATCGGCGGCGTGTTGGTGGAGTCGGGCAGGTTTCCCTGGGATAACGGCAACTTTCCGGGCATGGTGGAACCCTCCAAGGGCTATCACGGCGTGAGGTTTCACGAGACCTTCGGGGACTTCGGCTACACCATGAAGGCGCGCTGTGAAACCCTGCGCACACTGGGTCCTGCGCTCAGCCCCTTCAATGCGTTCCTGTTTCTGCAGGGGCTGGAAACACTGCCGGTGCGCATGGACCGACACTGCGCAAATGCCCTGGCGGTGGCGGAGTTTCTTGACGATCATGCAGCGGTGTCGTGGGTCAAGTACGCGGGGCTGCGGCAGAACGAGTACCACGCGCTGGCACGAAAGTATCTGCCCAGGGGTGCGGGCTCGATCCTCACCTTCGGCATCAGGGGCGGTCAGTCGGCGGGTGCCCGGTTCATCGAGTCCGTGGAGTTCCTGAGCCATGTTGCCAACGTCGGCGACGCCAAGACACTGGTGATCCACCCGGCCTCCACCACCCACAGGCAGCTCTCCGAAGAGGAACAGATCGCCGCGGGCGTGACGCCCGACATGATACGCATCTCGGTCGGGCTCGAGACCCTGGAGGATATACTGTGGGACCTCGATCAGGCGCTGAGCAGTTCACAGCGATGAAAAGTCGGCGGGTTCGGGAGGGCAGACAGGGAAACCCGGCGAAGGCACCGCCGGAATCAATAAAAAACCCTCCAGGTAAACCTGGAGGGCCTGAAGCGCTAAGCTCCGCAGAGGGAGCCGCCGTTATTATTATTATTGGATCTTATTATTGTTAGAGCACTCGCGCGTCTAGAGCTTCAGGGCCTCACTTTAAGTATCCCGTCCCCTGAACAAGCGGCGGCGCGCGTCGTGCGCGAACTATGCATCAGTTTGCACAAATAGTCCAGCCGTCCGCCATTTTGTCACCGTGACCTGGCCGCGTATATGCGGAATCACTACGCCGGTGCGCAAGCAACATCCGTGCCGTAGTCATGTTATCTTACTCCCGGTTTAGCAACGGGCAGGGCCGTCGATGACATACAACAATATTGAATTGGAACGCCGCGGAGCGGTGGGTCTCATAACCCTCAACAGGCCGCAGGCGTTGAACGCACTGTCCGAGGAATTGATGTTGGAACTGAGTGATGCGCTTAACGTTCTGGAAGGCGAAGCAGATATCGGTGCCGTCGTAATCACCGGAAACGAGAGGGCCTTTGCTGCCGGCGCCGACGTCAAGGAGATGAAGGACCAGGATTTCATGGATGCTTATATCAGCGATTTTGTGACCAGTAACTGGGAACGCGTGAGTTCATGCCGCAAACCGGTCATCGCAGCGGTGGCCGGATATGCGCTGGGCGGCGGATGTGAATTGGCCATGATGTGTGATTTCATAATTGCCGCGGATAGCGCCAGGTTCGGGCAGCCCGAAATCACCATCGGCACCATTCCCGGGCTTGGAGGCAGTCAGCGCCTGGCGCGCTTCGTCGGCAAGTCCAAGGCCATGGAAATGGTGCTGACGGGACGCATGATGGATGCAGACGAAGCGGAGCGCTCGGGCCTGGTATCCCGCGTCGTGCCTGCCGCGCGGCTGGTGGACGAGGCCGTGGAGGCGGCAGCACGCATCGCCGAGCTTTCACGACCCATCGTGATGATGGCCAAGGAGATGGTGAACCGCGCATACGAAACCACGCTTGCTGAGGGTCTCCGCTTCGAACGGCGCATGTTCCACGCGACTTTCGGTACCGAAGACCAGAAAGAAGGCATGAACGCGTTCGCCGAGAAACGGGCTCCGAAATTCAAGCACCGCTGATCCGCTTCAAGCCGCCGCGGAGCGCTCTGTCCAGGTGGCCTGGCTGCGCGCGCCGGGCGCTGTGGTGCCGACGGCACCTTGGCGCCACAAAGCGAGGTCGAAAGAACCGGGGTAACCGCAAACAGCCATGACCACAGCCGAGTCGTCCCGATCCCCGACGGGGCCGCTGCAGCGCTGGCTGCTGGGTCTGATCGTGCTTGGCATGATCTGGCGATGTACACGTTATGCGCTGGATTTCCCGCTGTGGGGCGATGAAGCCTTCGTGGCCAACAACATCGTGTTGCTGGATTTCGTCGATCTGGGTGGTGGCCTCGAACACTACCAGATCGTGCCCTGGTTGTTTCTGGCCCTGCAGTGGTTGCTGGCGCGCGTACTGGGATTCTCTGAGCACGCGCTGCGCCTGATGCCGTTGCTGGCTGGGATCGTCGGTATCGTGTTGTACGCTCGGTTGGCCAAGAAGGTTCTTCCCGGCGCTGCCGGCGTGCTCGCCGTAGCGTTTCTGGCGGCCGCTTACTATCCGGCCCGCCACGCGGTTGAGATCAAGCCCTATGCGACCGACCTGCTGGTCGCAGTGTTGATACTGCTCGCGGCCTGGCGATGCATCGAGCATCCTCGGACCCGGGAAGTCGTGCTGCTTGGGGCCGTCACCATCGCCGGAGTGTGGGCCAGTTATCCCGCCGTGTTCGTGAGCTGCGGTGCCTGGCTGACCTTGTCCTGGTTTTGCTGGCGCGAGCGGCGGGACCTGCTTCCCTTCACCATCGGTCTTGGCCTGGCATGCGGCGCCAGCTTCGTGGTGATGTATTTTGCAGTGGGCCGGGACCAGTCGGCAGCCGCGGGCGAAGTGCTGGCCAACCTGGATCTGTGGGCGCGGACCTTTCCGCCCATCGACCAGCCGTGGCGCTTGCCGCAGTGGTTTGTTCACGTGCATTTGGGCAGGATGTTTGCTTACCCGATCGGTGGCGACGGTGGGGGTAGCGCCCTGACCTTTCTCGCGTTCTGTATCGGTGCCGTGGTGGTCTGGCGAAAAGAGCGGGTGACCGCGATGTTGCTGTTGACGCCGTTTGGTTTTACCTTCATCGCGGCCGCCCTGCAGGCCTATCCCTATGGCGGCAGCGCCCGGGTCGCCCAGCACCTGGCGCCCGCGATCTGCCTGCTGGCGGCCGCCGGCGTGCACTACGTCGTCACCGGCCGGTTCCGCGGCGAGGACAGGGAGCGCAGGGTGCACTGGGTACTGGGCCTTTGTGCCCTGATCATCCTGGCCGGGATCGCCCGTGACATCGCCAAGCCGTATAAGACCCGGTCGGACCTGGATAATCGAAGAATCGTGCTCGGCCTGCTGCGCGGCGCGCCTCCCGGCACGCTATGGAACGTGTTCGGCAACTGGGACGGGCGGAGCGACACCCCCAACTTCTATGACTGGGCAGGCCCGGCCGCGCGGCTGCGCTACTACCTGGTCCGTGACCCGGACGCACGGGTATTCTGGGGCGCAGACCCGCTGGCGTTGCCGGCAGCCGGGCGCATCAAGCTGCTGGCCTACCACAGTCCCGACAGCACGTTTCCCGAGCGTCTGTTCGATTCTTACCTGGCCCGTTTCCAGGCGCTGTGGGGTAAACCGAAGGTCAGCGAGCACCTGTTCGAGCAGGCCCCGGAACGGATTATCGTATACAGTTTCGCGGGCGGCGGCCGGACCGGGGCGGACCGGCACGGTTTGTTCGCGGTACAATCACTCTCCCATGCCAACAGCCGGTGACGACCGGGACCGACTCGCCATGACAAGCGTTCGCCAGGAAGACTTCATTGCCAGCATCGCCGACGCGCTGCAGTTCATCTCCTATTACCACCCCGTCGACTTCATAGAGGCGGTACATGCCGCCTACGAAAAGGAACAGTCTCCGGCGGCCAGGGATGCCATGGCACAGATCCTGATCAATTCCCGCATGTGCGCCGAAGGCAAGCGTCCCGTGTGCCAGGACACCGGCATCGTGGTGGTGTTCCTTGAGATCGGTATGGACGTGCGCTGGGATGCGACCATGGGTATCGAGGAGATGGTGAATGAAGGAGTGCGGCGGGCCTACCTGCACCCGGAAAACACCTTGCGCGCATCCATCGTCAGTGATCCGGTCGGGGCGCGGACCAACACCCGCGATAACACGCCTGCCGTGGTCCACATGCGACTGGTGCCGGGAGACACGGTGGAGGTCAAACTCGCGGCCAAGGGCGGCGGTTCCGAGAACAAATCCAAGATAGCGATGCTCAATCCCAGTGACAGCATCGTGGACTGGGTTGTCAAGACCGTGCCCACCATGGGCGCCGGGTGGTGTCCGCCCGGCATGCTGGGGCTGGGCATCGGCGGCAGCGCCGAGAAGGCGGCGGTGCTGGCCAAGGAATCGCTGATGGACCCCATCGATATCCACCACCTGCGCGAGCGCGGGCCGCGAAACGCGGTGGAGGAACTGCGCCTGCAGTTGTTCGAGGCGGTAAACGACCTGGGAATCGGGGCGCAGGGCCTGGGTGGGTTGACAACCGTACTCGATGTCAAGGTCAAGGACTTTCCCACCCATGCGGCCTCCAAACCGGTGGCCATGATTCCCAACTGCGCCGCCACTAGGCACGCCCACTTCACCCTGGACGGCAGCGGTCCGGTCACCCTGGAACCACCGGGTCTGGAAAACTGGCCGCAGATCACCTGGGACGTCGGTCCCGGCGCAAGGCGCGTGAACCTGGATTCGATCTCCCGCCCGGATGTTCAGAACTGGCGGCCCGGCGAGACCCTGCTGCTGTCCGGCAGGCTGCTCACCGGCCGCGACGCCGCCCATAAACGCATCGTGGACATGCTGGCTCGCGGCGAGCGCCTGCCGGAAGGTGTCGATTTCCGTGACCGGTTCATCTACTACGTCGGCCCGGTCGACCCGGTGGGTGACGAAGTCGTCGGCCCGGCTGGACCGACCACCGCGACGCGCATGGACAAGTTCACCGAGACTATGCTGGCGGAGACGGGGTTGATCGGCATGGTAGGCAAAGCGGAACGCGGTCAGGCCGCTATCGACGCCATTCGCCGGCACCAGGCGGTCTACCTGATGGCGGTGGGCGGAGCCGCCTATCTGGTTTCCAAGGCGATACGCGCTTCCCGCGTGGTGGCGTTCGACGACCTGGGCATGGAAGCGATACACGAGTTCGAGGTAAGGGACATGCCAGTGACCGTGGCGGTGGACAGCCGTGGCGAGTCCGTGCATCGGACCGGCCCCGAGGAGTGGCGCGTCAAGATCAGCGAGATCAAGCGCTCCGCCTGAGCGCTGACTCGGGAAGTGGTTTTCATACCGGGGAAGGGGGCGTTCCGGCGCCGTGGCCTTGATTACCCAGCTACATTGGGCTAAGCGAAATAAGTAGAAACACAAATATAATGCGGTGGACCGGCGTTGGACTTGAGGAATCGTGTGCCGATGCCGGAGTACCGGCGGCGAGGGCAATGAGCCTTGATTAGATTGATAAACTGCTTACGCAAGCGGTCCGAGCTGTCGGATGAGGAGTTCCGGCGCTTCTGGATGGACGGCAAGTTCGACGAACTCATACACCGCGTGGTGCAACTGACCTCGGTCGAGCAGTATGGCAAGAACCTGACGCTCAGGGTCGACGCCAACGATACCTTCATGCGGGAGCGGGGCAGCGGCGAACCCTATGACGGCATCCTGGAATACTGGTGGATCAATGCCCACGAGCTGATGGAGGTCTACGAGACCCCACCGGCCCGGGAACTGATGGACGAGATGCTGGAATATCAGCGGCAGTTCGTTGATTTGAGTCGCAGCGTCATCTTTTTCACCGAGTGTGAGATGATCGGCCCGATGCTCTGAGGCTCCCCGGGAACGCGGCCCGGGTGAACCGCAAGCGCCGGGATACCAGCCACTCAGGCGCGGCGCCAACGCTGATTGTGCCCGGCCTCACGGGTTCGGGTAATCAGGCACTCCGCCGCCCTGCGGCGTCACCCGCATGATATCCGGGGTCGGGTCCTCGATGTCGCAGGTTTTGCCGTGCACGCGGCAGTTCTGGGCGTTGATCTGCAGCCTGGGGTTACTGTCATCCTCGTCACGCAGCATCTCGTAGACACCGGCAGGACAATAGTGCTGCTAGGGTGCCTCGTCGCGGGCGAGATTGATGCTGACCAGCATGGCGGGCAGCCGCGTCGCCCCCCTGACCGCGCAGCAACAGGAAACTCTGTTCGCTGACGGCGGTGCGCATGGGGGCGCCGCGCTGCCGCCAGACGGGGATAAGTTCATCGCGGGCGCGGGTCCCCGGCACTGCGCCCGACAGCACGTGGGCGCCCACCTCGGAGCCTTTTTCCGGGACGCAAACGCTGATCTCGTGGCCATGCTGCCGGCAAAGCTGCCGCCGGGCGGTGGACGTTCCGGCCGGCCCGGCGCCGGCAACGACCACGTCATGTGCCATGGATTCGTGTCGCATCGTTGCTCCGGTAAGGAGATGAAGAGGTTATTATATCTGCACTGGCCACGCGGGCCGGGGGGTCTTGTGCGGGCGGCGGCCTGCACCATTCGAGATAACAACCGATACAGAGAGGTCATAGTGGCGTTGACCCTGGAACAGGCCCACCGGCGCGGGCGCGGGACACTGGTGGAACATCTTGGGTTGGTATTCGAGCATGTCGAGCCCGGGCACACCGCGGCCCACCTCGACATTTGCCCCCACCATCTCGCCCCCAACGGCTACCTGCACGCAGCGACCGTGGTAACGCTCGCCGATACCTGCTGCGGATACGGAGCGATCGCCAGTCTGCCAGTAAGCGCAGAGAACTTCACCACCATTGAACTCAAATCGAATTTCATCAGCACCGCGCGCAGCGGCCGCATCTATTGTGACGCTCGCATGGCCCACGGCGGCCGTAACACCCAGGTGTGGGACGCCGAGGTGAAGGAGGACGGCAGCGGAAAGATCATTGCGCTGTTCCGCTGTACCCAAATCATGCTCTATCCGCCCAGAACCGAACCGGCGGCTGCCCGTTGACCGCATCCTCTGCTTGCATGAAATTCAACACGTCGAACAGTAATATAAGGGGTATGCCATGAATCTCGAAGGCCAGGCGGCGATCGTTACCGGAGGTGCCTCCGGTATGGGGGCGGCTACCGCCCATGCGCTGGCGGTTGCCGGCGCCAGGGTCGCGCTGATGGATACCAACCGCGAGGCGCTGGCGCAGGTGGCAAAGCAAATCGACGGCCTGGCGCTGTATTGCGATATCACCAGCGCCGACAACGCCGAGCAGGCAGTCAACGCCGCGCGGGACCGGCACGGCCCGGCGCGGGTGCTGATCAACTGTGCCGGCATTGCGCCTGCCCGGCGCATCGTCGGACGCGACGGCCCGATGCCGCTGGATGCCTTTCGGCAGGTGATCGAAGTGAACCTCGTGGGTTCATTCAACCTGCTGCGGCTGGTGGCCGCGGACCTGTACGGCACGGACGCCTTGGATGAAGATGGAGAGCGGGGAGTGATCATCAACACCGCCTCGGTGGCGGCCTTCGAGGGCCAGGTCGGACAGGCCGCCTACAGCGCCTCCAAGGGCGGTGTGGTGGCGCTCACCCTGCAGGCGGCGCGCGACCTCGCCAACGCGGGTATCAGGGTGGTGACTATAGCGCCCGGCTTCGTCGCCACCCCGATGCTGCTCGGCATGCCGGAGGAGGTGCAGCAGAGCCTGGCGCAGCAGTCCCCGTTCCCAAAGAGATTCGCCCGTCCCGAGGAATATGCCAAGCTGGCGCTGCACATCATCGACAACAAGATGATCAACGGCGAGGTGATCCGGCTTGACGGCGCTGCCCGGATGCAGCCGAGGTAAGTACCCGCCAGCCCGCGCCGGATCGGTGTGGCTCAGTCCTCGCCCTGGTAATGCTCCGGCCAGATGCGTTTGACCACATCACCATCCGGAGCATAGGCGCGGCAGCTGCCGAGCAGGGCGGGCCGGCTGCGCGCCGGAGCCTCGCCGCGCTCGCGAGCCCTGACCGGGGCGATGGTCTGGAACGCGGTGGTGGCTGCCGGCCCGAGCAGTTCGCGCAGATGGGTGCACCCCTCGACGCCGCCGATTCGTTTATCGACGCGGCGGCGAAAGCCCGGGCCCAGGCGCATGCCCTGCAGGCGGGCGAAGGTCTCGGCGCCCTGCGGGCATACACTGTAGGGCCCGTAATCCGTGCGGGCTTCGGCGTGCCTAATCACCATGTCGTCGTCCAACGTCAGGCGCAACCACATCCTGTGTACCGGTTCGCCGGGCCTGACCTCGCCGCGGTCGTGGTTCTCGAAGACATAGGTCTTGGTGTCCAGCAGCTCCGCCTCGATCTCCCACAGCCCGTCATCGCGACGGTAGCCACGGCATTGAATGCGGCGCTCGTGCAGGAGCTGCCTGCCGATGGATGATGCGTTTCCGGTGGGGTCCATGATGTATAAGTTCGCGGTGAGGATGCGGCTCAGTTGAGGCTGCCGAGGCTGTTGGCCTGCTCGCGCAACTTGAACTTCTGAATCTTTCCGGTGGAGGTCTTGGGCAAGTCGGCGAAGATCACGGTGCGCGGGCACTTGTAACGGGCCAGCTTGTCGCGGCAGAAATCGATGATCTCCTGTTCTGATGCCGGTTTGCCTGGCCGCAGGGTAACGAAGGCGCACGGCGTCTCTCCCCATTTATCATCGGGGCGCGCCACCACGGCGGCGGCCTCGATGGCCGGATGTTCGTAGAGGATATTCTCAACCTCGATGGAGGAGATGTTCTCTCCGCCGGAGATGATGATGTCCTTCGAGCGGTCCTTGAGCTGTATATAGCCGTCGCGATGCATGACGCCGAGGTCACCGGAATGGAACCAGCCGCCGGCCAGGGATTTCTCCGTCGTCGGCGCGTTCTTCAGGTAACCCTTCATCACGATGTTGCCCCGGAACATTACCTCGCCGATGGTCTCGCCGTCGCGCGGCACCGGCTGCATGGTCTCGGGATCGCGGACGTCCAGCCCCTCCAGTACGTGGTAGGGGACTCCCTGCCTTGACTTCTGCATGGCGCGGGCCTCGTCGTCGAGGCTGTTCCACTGTTCCTTCCAGGCGCACATCACCGCGGGACCGTAGGTCTCGGTCAAGCCGTACACATGGGTGACGTGAAATCCTTCCTTTTCCATGGATGCCAGCACCGATGCCGGCGGCGGCGCCGCCGCGGTCATAGCGCGCACCTGGTGGCTGAATGGTCGCCGCTCCGCCTCGCTGGCGTTGATCACCATGCCCAGCACCACGGGAGCGCCGCAGAAATGGGTGACCTTCTGCTCGGCGATGGCGCGGTAGATCGTGGCGCCGCTGACCTTGCGCAGGCATACGCTGGTGCCGGCGACGGCGGCCAGGGTCCAGGGAAAGCACCAGCCGTTGCAATGGAACATGGGCAGGGTCCACAGGTAAACGGGATGGTGGCCCATGTCCCAGCCCACGGCGTTGCTCAATGCATTGAGATAGGCGCCGCGGTGATGATAAACGACGCCTTTCGGATCACCCGTCGTGCCAGAGGTATAGTTGAGCGATATCGCCCGCCATTCGTCGCGCGGCAGTTCCCACTGGAACTCTTCGTCGCCGCCGGCCAGGAAGGATTCGTAGTCCGTCTCGCCCAGCGTCTCGCCGCCCTCCGCCTGTGGGTCGACGATGTCGATCACCAGGGGCGACTGGTTGCACTCGGTCAGGGCCTGCTTGACGGCATCCGAGAACTCCGTGTCGGTAATGAGCACCTTGGCCGCGGCATGGTCGAGGATGAAGGCGATGGCGGCGGCGTCCAGGCGGGTATTGATGGTGTTGAGTATGGCGCCGGCCATGCCGACGCCGAAATGGGCCTCGAAAATGGCGGGGATGTTGGGCGCGATGACGGCCACCGTATCCCCGGCGCCGATACCGCGATCACGCAGAGCCGATGCCAGCCGGCGGCAGCGCTCATAGGTCTCGGCCCAGGTGTACGTCAGATCGCCGTGGACAACCGATTTGTATTCCGGGTATACCGCCGCGGTGCGGCGGATGAAGCTGAGCGGTGACAGCGGGGTGTAGTTGGCGCGATTTCGGTCCAGTCCCTCGGCGTAGGGACCGGTATCTACGGGGTCGTTCATGGCGGTGATAGCTCCCGGGCGTAATCGTTCAACAGCGAAGACCAGGCTTTGAATGGCTATCTTACCCGAGATGTACCCGATTGCACTCGTAAGAACAGCGGCCGGTCTGTCCGAATTCGGCCCTTTCCAGAAATCTGGCGCACCTGGCCGAATCGAACCAAGCGCTGCCGCATCTAGCCAGAGTGCCGCCTTGAACTTCCAAACCGCACGCATTTCAATTCACATCAACAATAACGCTTGGAGGCGACGTACGATGATGCACCGCTGTGGACAAGCTCGCGCGCAATCGGGGTGTAACCCGATAAGTCTCCGCGTTCGTTTCAGTAATGCGCGCATC
>CAMYNL010000026.1:0-40000 GCA_947259705.1 uncultured Gammaproteobacteria bacterium
TGGAGGCGACGTACGATGATGCACCGCTGTGGACAAGCTCGCGCGCAATCGGGGTGTAACCCGATAAGTCTCCGCGTTCGTTTCAGTAATGCGCGCATCCCTCAACGACGGTTGCGACCATGGGTCCCCAAATCACCACATTACGCACCCAGTGCCTAGGCTAAAGCTCCCCAGGCGCTCTTTTTTTGCCTTGAGGCATATGCTTTAAACTTAGTAACTATGCGTACGATACTGTTCGGGTTAATTGCTCTGGCTCTCTCGGGGCCGTTCAGGGCGAGGAAGATCCAAGAGTGAAGCAACTTCGGCTCGTTTTGATCGTCGCGAATGCAACGGCGATAGCGGTCCTGTTGGCGATACCGATCGGTAAGCTGTTCGGTGTGATTGAAGAGGAAGTGGGCGCCGCGGCTGTGTACGGGTGGTTGATCTTTTTCGTTCCGTTGTTCGCCTCGGCGCTTGCACTGTGGGGCATTCAGTTTTCCCGACCGGCCCTTGCCCGTCCATCTGTCATCGTCGCCATGCCGGGCAGCTTTCTAGTCGCGTTTCTATCGTTGTTCACGTATTGGCAGGGCCCGTCCGATTTCGCACAGTTTGGGATCGGCGCGACAATCCTCTTTTGTCTCAATGTCCTGGCACTATGGGAACCGTTCAAGGATCGTCTCGAGTGATCGACACCTGCATCGCGGGACATCCACCGGGACAGACAAAACGACAGGCGGGACGTCGTGCGCCGCCCACCCATATCCACGTGGCTACTGAAACGCGCACTACTTCATTGGCGTAAGTCGACGGGCTCAGACGTTATGCCACGGCGTATTTGTGCCATCTGGCGAAGGCTGCATGCAATGTGACAGGTGGTGTTATTACAGCGACATCGCGAGAGCGGACCTTCAAGAAAACAATTTTTCTTTTGTACCAAAGGTCCAGTCATGGCCGCAAGCAGCTACAGGTATTCCCTATCGGCCGTATGTAACCGGATTAGACGGGTCGATCAAAGATGGCTAAAGCTGGCAGCCAATGTTCCTGAGACGCGATTCAACGCCACCCGATCCAAGACCACTTACCAGCTGGCCGGAAGTCCGTCGGGGTGGATTAATGTCTGCGTCCCTTCGCGCCGGCATTATAGACGGACATGCTAACGCCCGCGCCAGACCGGGTCGCGCTTCTCGATGAACGCATCGATTCCCTCGGCGGCATCCTCGGCCATCATGTTACAGGCCATCACCTCGGCGGCGAAGTCATAGGCCGACTCCAGTTCCTTATCGATCTGACGGTAGAACATCTGCTTGCCGGTGCGTACCGCCACCGGTGAGCGGTCGGTAATGTGGCGCGCCAGCGACATCACCTGTTCGTCCAGCAGGCCGGGCTCGACCGCCCGGTTGACCAGCCCCAACCTGGCGGCGCCCTCCGCGCTGATGAACTCACCGGTCAGCAGCATCTCCATCGCGTGTTTACGCAGGATGTTGCGGCTGAGTGGCACCCCGGGCGTGGCACAGAACAACCCGACGTTGATGCCCGAGGTGGCGAAAGAGGCCTCGGTCGATGCGACGGCAAGATCAGCGGTGGCGACGAGCTGGCATCCGGCGGCGGTGGCGATCCCATGCACACGGGCAATGATCGGTTGCGGGATACGGTTCATGGTCAGCATCATCTCGCTGCACTTTCTGAACAGCTCGCGGTAATACTCCTGGTCGGGACGGGCACGCATCTCCTTCAGGTCGTGGCCGGCGCAGTACGCCTTGCCGGCCCCGGCGAGGATGACGACACGTACCGAGTCGTCTTGCTCAATATCTTTGAGGGTGTCATGCAACGCAGTCAGCATAGCCTCGGAAAGCGTGTTGTATTGCCGCGGGCGATTGAGGGTGAGGGTGGTGATCCCGTTGTCGTCCTCGCGCAGCAGGATCGGTTCCCGGGCGAGAGATTCGGCGGCCTGGGTCATTTGTGTCGTCTCCATGGATTCCTTGCGCTCGATTGTGCCCGTGTGCACCGCCCCAGTTCAAGCCGGCTGTCCGCCGCGGAAACGACGTCACGGCCGGTCAATGGCTGGGCGATTGCGATTGTTTTCAGTAGCATGGGCGCCGGGGCGGGGCCTGGCCGAGGCCGCGCGCCGCGCTCAGCCCGAAGCCCAAGCATAAAATAACTGGAGTAAGTCGTGACAGACAGACGCAAAGCCGATGACCGCGCTCGCTACCCACATTTCCTGACCATCCCGACGCGCTGGATGGACAATGACCTGTACGGCCATGTCAATAATGTAGTGTATTACTCCTATTTCGATACGGTGATCAACGAGTACCTGATCAACAAGGGCGGCCTGGATATACACGGCGGTCCGGTTATCGGTATCGCGGTGGAAACCCATTGCAACTTCTATCAGCCGCTCGCTTTCCCCGCTTTGGTCTCGGCTGGCCTGCGGGTCGCCCGTCTTGGCAGGTCCAGCGTGCGCTACGAGGTGGGACTTTTCGGTGAGCGAGACGAGTGTGCCGCCGCCGCGGGCCACTTCGTGCACGTCTTCGTGGACCGCGAGAGCCAGCGTCCGGTACCCATTCCCGACCAGGTCCGCAACGCGTTGCTCGCCCTGCGGATCGATGCAGCAGTAAAGTCCGAAACTTCGTGACGGTGTCACGCGAGCGTGCCACGTCGCGTCGCCGGATGCCTGTATTACGGGTGTGTCGACATGTCATCGGCATACTGCTCGCAGGTGCATGGGTCATGTTCCCGTCATTTACCCACTGCCTGAGAGGTAAAGCGGTGCCGGACGAACGGATACTTTGACTATACGTTGATCTATATCATCACAGCCTCACTACGATCTGCGTCTGTCGCGTTCACCCTGCCTTCGGTCGTGTCTGCCGTGGGCCATTTCACCCAACGCGCGGTTCATTTTTGGTTGGTCGGAATTTCTTTGCGTCGGTCTGTCCAAGCGGTCACTTGGTTGCCAGAGATTGTCGACTGATCGGAGAATCCGTGCGCCCAACATCGAGGGTGATTGTTGTCACCGTTGTTGTTGCCCGTCATCCATACACTCCCGTGCCTATCGAAAGGTCTCCAATACATCACGCGCCCGAAAGGGCTGCAGAAAAAATACCGCTAGCAACGGGAGGTAGATATCCATGGCAGTAATCAGTCGTCCGCTGAACACACGCCGAACCGGTTCGGCTTTTCTCATGTCGGCGGTGGGGGCAGCATCTTTTCTCGCGGCGATGTTCGTCGTCGCGCCGCCTGCCCACGCCGAACATACGCTCAATATCGATCGCGCCGAGTGGCGGAACGACGGCAGTCGCCTGCGTCTCGAGGGGCATACCGCCGGCGAAGGCGAGGTCAACGTGACGCTGACCGTGCGTGGTCCCGATGGCTCAGCGGTGCTGACCAACACTGTGCAGGGTGACGACGGCGAGTGGGAATTCCGCCGCCGCAACCTCAGCATCGCGCCGTGCACGGTGGAGGCGAGCCAGCAGGGCGGCGGGCAGGCCGGCCCCAGGAACATCAGCGGTCGCCCGGCGGCCTGCGACAACGCACCGCCACCGCCCCCACCGGATCAGAACCAGCCGCCGGTGGCCAACGACGACAGCGCCAGGACAACGCGTAATACGCCGGTCACCATTGACGTGGTGGCAAACGACACCGACAGCGACGGTACGGTCGATCCGGCCACGGTGGCCATCGTCAGCGGTCCCGCCAACGGCAACGTGGGTAACAATGGCGACGGCACGGTGACCTACGGGCCCAATACCGATTTCGTCGGCACCGACAGTTTCCAATACACGGTGCAGGACAACGACGGCGCCATCTCCAATACGGCCACGGTAACCGTGGCGGTGAATGACGACGTGGTCGTCAGGCCCGATATCTCGATCAACTCGACCAGCCAGAACGCCGAGATCCTGCCTTCCTCGCCGGTACCCGAGGAGGCGTTCGTCAACGACAACGCCTACCGCGTATTCGCGGTGAACGATCTCGGTATGCATTGCGGCGACCTGGATACCCGCGTGTCCAGCATCCTGCCGCCGTTCAACGTCATCCACGCCCAGGTGATCCGGCGCGGATCCTCGCCCGACCTGCTGAGTCGCGCAGACGGCATCGAGGTGCTGTACTCCGCCGCCTCCAACCCGGATGACCCGGCGCTGGCCAACGGCAACCTGCTGTTGACTGACGACGGCTACAAGACCAACTTCTGGGACGTGGCCCGCCAGGCCTATGCTCCCTTCTACCCGCCCGGCATTCTGGCGGCGTTCTATCCACCAGGCGACAATATTCTTGACCTGGGTCTGCCGGTGCCCGATGTCGAGCGGCTCTATCTGGGCGACGGGCAGTTGACCGCCGACCAGCAGGCCATGCCTGGCCGTTTTGGTCCCTATCTGCAGAACGACCCGCAGCCGTTCCATCTGTTCGTGAACGACCTGCCGTTCTTCCTCAATTTTCCGTTCGGCTATGTCGCGGATAACGTGAGCTGGTTCGAGGCGGCCGGCATCCCTGTCGCAGCCTTCGATGACTTCGGCCTGGAGAACCCCTATCCGCTGATGCGGGTGCAGGCCGAGCAGAACGGCAATGTAGTGGCGAGCGTGGATACGGTGACCCCGATCTCCGGCGAGGCCAACTGCCAGGCCTGCCATACCGGCACCATCGACGGCGGTAACGGCGCCGCCACCGCGCAACTCGCTAACGTGGCCGACAGCTCGGACGATCCCGAGTTCGGCAACCTGCCGCAGATCGTGAGCATCGAGTGGGCCTCGGACGTCAACATCCTGCGCCTGCACGACCTCAAGCACGGCTCGGACAATCCGGACGGTGCCAAGTACCAGCCGGATCTGGTCGATCAGCAGCCCGTGGTCTGCCAGCGCTGTCACTACACGCCGGCGCTGGACCTGGCCCAGGTGGGACCGAAGGGGCCGGCGGACGCGGATGCCAACGGCCGCGAGCAGGTCAATGTGCGCAGCATGTCCAACGTCATGCACAGCCACCATGCCTCGGTGACGGATACCCTAGGAGCCGCGTTGTTTCCGGAGATGCCGCCGCCGGTCGACGGACAGGGCAGGCGCGATTTCGTCGAGGCGCAGGAGATACTCGGCGAGACCTGCTACATGTGCCACCCGGGCGAGCGCACCCAGTGCCTGCGTGGCGCCATGTTCAATGCCGAAATCGTGTGCCAGGACTGCCACGGTGAGATGGCCCAGGTCGGCGACGACTTCACCCGTAATGTGACGCCTGACAATCCCGGAGCATTCGAGTTGGCGGCGGATTTCTACACCAACCCGGCAACGCCGCGCGTGCCCTGGGCCAACGAACCCGGTTGCGGCTCCTGCCATACCGGTGACGCCACCAACAACCTGGCCGGCGCCGGCGACACCATCGCCGCCGATGACGGCATCCGGTTGCTGCAGGCCTTCCGCGAAGGGGACGGCAAGGCCACGCCCATCGTGCCGAGCAACAAGCGCTTCGCCGAGAATACGGTGGCCAGCGGACCGGCCGCCGGCAATCCCAAACTGTACCGGGTCAGTGTTGACGAGCATGGCGGCCTGTTCTGCGAGGCCTGCCACGGCAGCACCCATGCCGAGTGGCCGAACGCGAATCCCAACGCCAATGACAACCTGACCTCCATTCAGCTGCAGGGTCATGCCGGCACCATCACCGAGTGCAGCACCTGCCACACCGGTGACCTCGGCAACACCCTGGACGGGCCGCACGGCATGCACCCCGTGGGCGACACCGAGTTTGCCGACGGCGGTCACGACGGCATGGCGGAGGACAACCCCGACGCCTGCCGTTCCTGCCACGGCCAGACCGGCCAGGGCACCGTGCTATCACGCACCGCCGTCGATCGCAATCTGCCGGACGCCGGCTTCGTGGCCAAGGGCACGCAGATCGGCTGCGGGCTCTGCCACGACAACGAGCTGGCCGGCGGCGGCTGACGCCAAGACCCTCGCTACAGCATGCCCCGGCTCGCCTCTGGCGGGCCGGGGCTATCGGTTTTCGAACCTTTCTCCAAGGCCGGCAACGAAGCCGACGCCTGGTCCGGCAGTGCGCAGGAGAGCCTGGAGGCGGTTGCGCAGCCGGGCGCATCGCAGACGAATCGGGCCATCCCCGGCGGTCGGACATCGACGGGTCGATGCCGAGACGCCGGCCCTCCCGCAAAAATTACGCGAAAATCACTCGCTTTTTTCGAGCAGCGGCGTGGACCGGAGTCAGGTGTCCAGGCTGATCAGTTCGGTGTTCTCCTCGATCAGGTCCCCGGTGCTGCAGTGGACCTGTGCGACCGTGGCGTCGCACGGGGCGCTGAGAACATGCTCCATCTTCATCGCCTCGATGGTCAGCAGGGCCTCGCCACGCAACACAGGGGTTCCTGGGGTTACATGAATGGAGGCGACGCGTCCGGGCACGGGCGCGATGACCCTGTCGTGACCGGGCTGGTGGTCCTCAGCGTCGGACAGCGGATCGTGAAGCTGTAATCTGAAGCCCTGACCGCGGTAAGACACCTCTACCGACCCCGCCTGCGCGATGACGAGGGCGCGGCTGCGATGTCCATTCAGTTCGATGGCAGGCCGGCCCCGGTCTCGACCCACGAGGCGCGCGCTCATCCGCCTGCCCGGCAGATCCAGTTCGTACCCCCAGGGGCGAAAATGCACGGTGATGACAATCGGCACATCGTTGCAGCGGAATTCGAATATATGACGGTTGTCTTCATTGAGGCGCCAGCCGTCCATCCTGTGCCAGGGTGAATGCGGGTCCGCTGACCGGGCCGCCCGGTCGCGGCGCCGCCGGCGGCAGTGCGCCAGCAGATGCAGGCAGGCATGCGCCAGCACCTCGTCGGGGATCGTCATCGGCCCCGGGAGAAGGGCGTGCCGGTGCCGATCCACGAAGCCGGTGTCGACGGGGCCCGCGGCGACCTCAGGACGCGACAGCAGCGCGAGCAGGAAGTCTACGTTGGTCCTGACGCCGGCCACCTCGACGACGTCCAATGCGCGAACCAGGCGCTGCAGGGCCTGACTGCGATCCTTCCCGTGGGTGATCACCTTGGCCAGCAGCGAGTCGTAGTGGATGTCAACCCTGTCGCCCTGGCGGAACCCCGTGTCCACGCGCAGGGTCGGCGAACGCCGGGGCAGCCGCAGATGCAGCAGGCAGCCGCTGCTGGGTGCGAAATCGCGGGCCGGGTCTTCGGCGTAGATTCGCGCCTCCACGGCATGTCCGTCGATCGCCAATGCGTCCTGCGCCAACGGCAATGCCTCGCCGGCCGCCACGCGCAGCTGCCACTCGACCAGATCGAGGCCAGTGATCATCTCGGTCACCGGGTGCTCGACCTGCAGCCGCGTGTTCATTTCCATGAAATAGAAGTCACCCTGCGCATCGAGCAGGAATTCCACCGTTCCGGCCCCGCGATAATCGACCGCGCGGGCAACGGCCAGCGCGCAATCGCCCATGCGCCGGCGCAGCTGTGGGGACAGGGTCGCGGCCGGCGCTTCCTCCACGACCTTTTGCCGGCGGCGTTGCAACGAGCAGTCGCGCTCGAACAGGTGTACCGCGTTGCCGTGGCGATCGTGGAACACCTGGATCTCGATGTGCCTGGCGCCGGGGAGGTATTTTTCGAGCAGCATGTCGGCATCGCCGAAGGCACCGGCGGCCTCGCGTCGCGCGCTCGCCAGCGCCTCGGGGAAACCCGCCGCGTCGGTAACCAGGCGCATGCCGCGTCCACCGCCGCCGGCCACGGCCTTGATCAGCAGCGGGTAACCGATGTCTGCCGCCGCCTCGACGAGTGTATGGTCGCCCTGGTCCTGCTGATGGTAACCGGGCACCACGGGCACCCCGGCCTGAGCCAGTCGCTGCTTGGCGGCGCGCTTCGATCCCATGATGCGTATCGCCGCCACCGGCGGGCCGATGAAGACCAGCCCGGCATCGCTGCAGGCCTGGGCGAATTCCGCGTTCTCGGCAAGGAAGCCGTAGCCGGGATGTATCGCCTGCGCCCCACTGGCCTGGGCGGCTGCGATGATCCGGTCCGCGGCCAGGTAACTGTCGCGGGCGGGCGCATCACCGATTCGGTAGGCGTCGTCGGCCATGGCGACATGCAGGGCTTCGGTGTCCGCCGCCGAATAGACGGCAACGGTATCGATGCCGAGACGGCGCGCAGTAGCGACCACGCGGCAGGCAATCTCGCCCCGGTTGGCGATGAGGATCTTACTGAACATCGTCGACCCATCGCGGCGGCCGCTTGGCGAGAAAGGCGTCGAGGCCCTCGCGGCCCTCCGCCGAGGCGCGCGCCTCGGCGATCTCGTGCGCCATGCGCTGCATCAGGTCATTATCGGGTTGCGCATCGCTGACCTGTGCGATCAGGCGCTTGCAGCGGCCCAGGGCCAGCGGCCCGCCGCGCAGCAACTGCGCCGCGGTGGCATCGACTGCTTCGTCCAGACCCCCGTTGGTGACCAGTTCGTGGACCAGGCCATGCCGCTGCGCCTCGGCGGCGCTGAACGCCGTCCCGGTAAGAAAGAAACGCCGGGCGGCACGCCCGCCGATCGCGCGCACCACGAAAGGCGCGATCACGGCGGGGACGATCCCCAGCCGGACCTCGGACAGGCAGAAGCGGGCGCCATCGTCGGCCAGCGCGATGTCGCAGCATGCCGCCAAGCCGACGCCCCCGCCGTAAACGGCACCATGGATGCGCGCAATGGTCGGCCTGGGTACGCTGTCGATAACCTTCATCAACTGCGCCAGGCGCAGGGCGTCTTGCAGGTTCGCCTGCGCGTCCTGCTCGGCGATGCGCCGCATCCAGTTAAGGTCGGCGCCCGCACAGAAGCTCTCGCCGTTGCCGGCGATGATGATCACGCGTACCTGGTCGTCATCGCCCAGCGCCTGGATCAGCGCGGTCAGCCGGGCGATCAGGGCCTCGTCGAAGGCATTGTGCAGCTGCGGGCGGTTCAGGGTGACCCGGGCCACGCCGTGTTGATCGATGTCGCACAGAACCGTTTCCGTCATGCCTGATGCCTCTTCGTTGGTCACCCGCGTGGTGGCGCGATATACGTGGGCCAGCGGCGCAAGACGTTCAAAATCTGAACACTCCGTATTCGGTATCCTCCAGCGGGGCATTAAGCGCCGCTGAGATGCCGAGGCCAAGGACCGTTCTCGATTCCGCAGGATCGATCAACCCGTCGTCCCACAAGCGCGCACTGGCATAATAGGGGTTCCCCTGGGTCTCGTACTGCTCCCGGATCGGGGCCAGGTACTCACCTTCGTGCTGTGGCGACCAGTTTTCACCCCGCCGGGCAAGACCCTCGCGCCGGACCTGGGCCAGCACCTCGGCGGCCTGCTCACCGCCCATTACCGAGATGCGCGCGTTCGGCCACATCCACAGGAAGCGCGGATCGTAGGCGCGGCCGCACATGCCATAGTTGCCGGCACCGAAACTGCCGCCGATGATCAACGTGAACTTGGGAACCCGGGCGCTGGCGACGGCGTTGACCAGCTTGGCACCATCCTTGGCGATACCGCCGGCCTCGTATCTGCGTCCCACCATGAACCCGGTGATGTTCTGCAGGAACAGCAGCGGTATGCGCCGCCGGCAGCACAACTGGATGAAGTGGGCGCCCTTCAGCGCCGACTCGGAGAACAGGATGCCGTTATTGGCAAGGATACCGACCGGGTAGCCGAGCAGGCGGGCAAACCCACACACCAGCGTGGTGCCGTAAAGTTGCTTGAACTCGTCGAACTCGCTGGCGTCCACCAGCCGGGCGATGACTTCACGCACATCGTAGCTCTGGCGGATGTCACGGGGTACCACCGCGTAAAGTTCCTGTGGGGCATAGGCCGGGTCGCGTGGGGGTTCGACGGCCAGTTCAACCTGCTTGCGGTAATTGAGGTTGGCGACTGCGCGCCGCGCCAGCGCCAGGGCGTGGGCGTCGTCATGGGCGTAGTGATCCGCCACCCCGGAGGTCCGCGCGTGTACATCTGCTCCACCCAGCTCCTCGGCGCTGACGGTTTCGCCGGTGGCCGCCTTCACCAGCGGTGGGCCGCCCAGGAATATGGTGCCCTGCTGCCTGACCATGATGCATTCGTCCGCCATCGCCGGGACGTAGGCGCCGCCCGCGGTGCACGAACCCATGACCACCGCGATCTGGGGGATGCCCGCGGCCGACATCCGGGCCTGGTTGAAGAAGATGCGGCCGAAATGGTCGCGGTCCGGAAACACCTCGTCCTGCTTGGGCAGGTAGGCGCCACCGGAGTCCACCAGGTAGATGCAGGGCAGCCGGTTCTGGCTCGCGATCTCCTGCGCGCGCAGGTGCTTCTTGACCGTGAGCGGATAGTAGGTGCCGCCTTTTACCGTGGCGTCGTTGGCAACGACCATGCACTCGATGCCCTGCACGCGGCCGATGCCGGAAATGATGCCCGCCGCCGGCACCCGCTCGTCGTAAACCCCGTGTGCCGCCAGTTGTGACAGTTCCAGGAACGGGGAACCGACATCGAGCAGGCCCTGGACCCGCTCGCGCGGGAGCAGCTTGCCGCGTTCGAGGTGCTTGTTCCTGGCCCGAGTGTCGCCCCCCGCCGTGATCGTTGCCACCGTCGCGCGCAGTTCATCGACCAGGGCGCGCGCATGACTTTCATTGTCGCGACACTCCGCGCTGTCGAGGTCGATGGCGGATTTCAGTTGGTGCATCGGTGTCGTCCCCGTTCACTGGTCGCGGCTGGTGCGGCTGCTCACCATCCATTTCATGTCGCTGCTGCCCGCGCAGATGCGGCATGATCGTGCATGCCTGTCCCGTTCCGCCGCAGGTCGCGCAAGCGCCGCCTGGTCAACGGCACGCGCCGAACCACGTATCATCGGCTGTCGGTCGGTCAGCGACATGGCCGGGGCGTGGTCCGGGCGGGATCCATCCAGTGTCCAGCGCGGGTCATGGCCGCCGGCTCAGACCCTGCGCTCCACCGCGATGGCGGTGGCCTCGCCACCGCCGATGCACAGCGCCGCCACGCCCCGATCTAGACCATGCCTGCGCAACGCGTTGAGCAGGGTGACGATAATGCGGGCGCCGGAGGCACCGATCGGATGGCCCAGGGCGCAGGCGCCGCCATGCACGTTGACCCGGTCCGCCGGCAGGTCCAGGTCGTGCATGGCCGCCATGGTCACCACCGCGAAGGCCTCGTTGATCTCGAACAGGCCGACGTCTTGCACCGACCAGCGCAGCCGCTCCAGCAGCCTGCGGATCGCCTGGACCGGCGCCGTGGTGAACCAGGCCGGCTCCTGAGCGTGGGTGGCATGCGCAAGGATGGTGGCTAGTGGTGTCACACCCCGGCGCGCGGCTTCGCTGGCGGTGGTGATCACCAGCGCCGCGGCGCCGTCTGAAATGGAACTTGAATTCGCCGCCGTCACCGTGCCCCCTTCCCGAAACGCCGGCTTGAGTTCGGGTATGCGTTCGATGTTGGCGCGGCCGGGCTGTTCGTCATGCTCCACCGTGGTGTCGCCGCTGCGCGAACTGAGCGTCAATGGTGATATCTCGGCAGAGAAGGTGCCGTCCTCGATGGCCTGCCGCGCGCGGGTGAGGGAGCGTATCGCGAACGCGTCCTGCGCGGCCCGAGTGAAGCCATACCGGTCGGCACACTGCTCGGCGTAGGTGCCCATCAATCGCCCGTTGTCGTAGGCATCCTCGAGGCCGTCCAGGAACATATGATCGATTACCCGGCCGTGCCCGAGCCGGTAGCCGACGCGGCCCTTGGGCAGCAGGTAGGGGGCATTGGTCATGCTCTCCATGCCGCCCGCCACCATGATGCGGTTGTTGCCGAGCCTGATCAGGTCGTGGGCCAGCATGACCGCCTTCATCCCGGACCCGCACACCTTGTTGAGGGTGGTGCAACCGACCGACTGCGGAATGCCCGCCCCCAGGGCCGCCTGCCGCGCGGGCGCCTGGCCCAGGCCGGCCGGCAACACGCACCCCATGATGACCTCGTCGACGTCGGCACCGGCGATGTTGCTGCGTCCCAGCGCCGCGGAGACGGCAGCAGCGCCGAGTTGCGGCGCGGTCAACGGGCTCAGCAGACCCTGGAAGCCGCCCATGGGCGTGCGCGCGGCGCCGACAATGACGATGGGTTCCTCAGTCATGACCCACGATCGTCGGCGAATTCCCCCAGCGCGCCGCGCTACCCGGCTCCGGTCTGCCAGAGGGACCGGGCACCGTCATGCGAGGGGTGGTCTCAGTGCGTTTCATTGAACAACTCACGTCCGATCAGCATGCGGCGGATCTCGCTGGTGCCGGCGCCGATCTCGTAGAGCTTGGCGTCGCGTAGCAACCGGCCCGCCGGGTAGTCGTTGATGTAACCGTTGCCGCCCAGCGCCTGGATCGCCTCCAGCGCCAGGCGGGTGGCCTTCTCGGCCGCATAGAGGATGGCCCCGGCGGCATCCTTGCGTGATGTTTCGCCGCGGTCGCAGGCCCTGGCCACGGAATAGACATAGGCCTTGCATGCGTTCATGGTGGTGTACATGTCAGCGAGTTTTCCCTGCATCAGCTGAAACTCGCCGATGGCCTGCCCAAACTGCCGGCGTTCATGCACGTAGGGGAGCACCAGGTCGAGGCAGGCCTGCATGATGCCAAGCGGCCCGCCGGCCAGCACCACGCGCTCCAAGTCGAGCCCGCTCATGAGCACCTGTACGCCGCGGCCGGCCTCACCCAGGACGTTGTCTTCCGGCACCTCGCAGTCCTCGAACACGAGTTCGCAGGTGCTCGAGCCGCGCATCCCCAACTTGTCCAGCTGCTGCGCGGTGCTGAATCCCGGGTAGCCGCGTTCGACCACGAAAGCCGTGATGCCACGGGCCCCCGCGTCGGGATCGGTCTTGGCGTAGACCACCAGCACATCGGCATCGGGGCCGTTGGTGATCCACGTCTTGCTGCCGTTCAGGACATAGCGGTCGCCGCGGCGGTTCGCGCGCAGCCGCATGGCGACCACGTCCGACCCGGACCCGGCTTCGCTCATGGCGAGCGCGCCGACCAGCTCACCGTTGATCAGCCCGGGCAGGTAGGACTGCTTCTGTGCCGGGCTGCCATGGCGGAATATCTGGTTGACGCAGAGGTTGGAGTGGGCACCGTAGGACAGCCCGACCGCGGCCGAGGCGCGGCTGATCTCCTCCATGGCGATCACGTGCTCGAGATAACCCATGCCGGTGCCGCCGTCCTGCTCTGAAACCGTGATGCCCAGCAACCCGAGTTCTCCCATGCGGGGCCACAAGTCGCGCGGAAACCGGTTACTGCGATCGATCTCTGCGGCGCGGGGTGCGATCTCGCGGGCGGCAAAGCTGCTCACCGATGCGCGCAGCAGGTCCGCCGCTTCGCCGAGACCGAAATTCAAGCCTGGCAGACCCGCCGCCATCAGCAGGATCCCGCACCGCCGCCGGGTACGCGCTGACGTCGCATGCTGGACAGCCGGCTGCGGCACTGACTCTCCAGCTGATCGAGTTCCTGCAGGGTCAGTTCGATGTCGCGGCGCCGGGCCTGCAGCAGCGAACGGCGCTGCTCCAGCCGTCGCAGCATGTACTCCAGCTGCCCGACCTCGCCTGGTTCGGAATCGTACATGTCGATGATGTCGGCGATCTCGCGCAACGAGAAACCAAGACGTTTGCCGCGCAGGACCAGTTTCAGGCGCACCCGGTCACGGCCATTGTAGATGCGCGTCGTGCCGGCGCGGCGGGGACTCAGCAGTCCCTTGTCCTCGTAGAAGCGGATGGTACGGGGGGTTATGTCGAACTCCCTGGCCAGCTGGCTGATGGAGTAGGTGGCCTGGTGACCGTCGCCCGCAGGGGTGTTTTTCACGGCGGCGCTTCGGGGCATGCGGTGTCCCTTAGGTTGACGTTTACGTAAACGTAATACAAAATCTACTTAAACTCCAGACCAAACCCGTTAAAAATCGGGTCAGGCACCCAGGCCCAGGACAGACTATGGCTTCCACCCCCGCTGGATCGGTCTCCGCGCTGCCGCGACGAGCGAACTACCGGATTCGCTTCGTTACCGCGGCCGGGCTGTTCGATGGCCACGACGCGTCCATCAACATCATGCGCCGCATCCTGCAGGCCTCGGGGGCGGAGGTAATTCACCTCGGGCACAACCGTTCAGTGCTCGATATCGTGACTGCGGCGCTGCAGGAGGACGTGCAGGGCATCGCGGTGAGTTCCTACCAGGGCGGCCACGTTGAGTATTTCCAGTACATGATCGACATGCTCAACGAGAGCGGCAGGGCGCGGATCCAGGTATTCGGCGGTGGCGGCGGCGTGATCGTGCCGGACGAGGCGCGGGAACTCCAGGACTACGGTGTTTCCCGCATCTATTCCCCGGACGACGGCCAGAGCATGGGGCTGCAGGGAATGATCGACGACATGCTGGCGCGGACGGATTTCGATCCCAGCGTCGAGGAGCCGCCGTCTCTGCAGCAGGTGGCGGCAGGCGACCATGCCGCCCTGGCGCGGATCATCACGGCGCTGGAAAACCGCACCTTGGACGCGGAGCGGTATCAAGCGCTACACGCGGCGACAGCCGCGCGGCACACCGCCACGCCGGTACTGGGGATCACGGGAACCGGGGGCGCAGGGAAGTCCTCGCTTACCGACGAGCTGATTCGCCGCTTCCGGCTTGACTACGGGGACACGGTCCGTATCGCCGTGCTGGCCATCGATCCTTCACGCCGCAAGACCGGTGGCGCCCTGCTGGGCGACCGTATCCGCATGAACGCCATCGGGCATCCCAATATCTACATGCGATCACTGGCAACCCGGGGCGACAGCCAGGAGTTACCCGACTATCTCGACGATGTGATCGCAGCGGCCAGGCTGGCGGGCTTCGACCTGGTGGTGGTGGAGACGCCGGGTATCGGCCAGGGCGATACCAGCATCGTATCGCATGTCGATACCTCGCTGTATGTCATGACGCCGGAGTTCGGCGCCGCCAGCCAGCTCGAGAAGATCGACATGCTGGATTTCGCGGACATCGTCGCCATCAACAAGTTCGATCGCCGCGGCGGCGCCGATGCGCTGCGCGACGTCAGCAAACAGGTACAGCGCAACCGCAGCGCCTTTGGCAAATCGGTGGACAGTATGCCGGTATTCGGCACCATCGCCTCGCGTTTCAACGATGATGGTGTCACCGCACTGTATCAGGCTCTCAGGGAGCAGTTGTCGCGTTCCGGCCTCGCGGACAGTCCCGGCCACTTGGCGCCGGTCAGCGTGCGGGCATCCACCGGCGACACCAGGATCCTGCCGCCGGCCCGGCAGCGTTACCTGGCGGAGATCGCCGACACCGTTCGGGGCTACCATGCCACGGTAAGGGAACAGTCCAGGATCGCCCGCGAGCGACAGCAGCTCATGGCCAGCCGTGACATGCTGGAGAAGCAGGGCGGCGACGGCTTCGCCCTGCAGCCGCTGATCGAGCAACGGGAACGGCAGCTGGACCCGCGGGCCAGAAAGCTGCTGGAGATATGGCCGCAGACCAGGCAGAGCTACGCAGCCGATGAGTACGTGGTGAGGATACGGGACCGAGAACTGCGCACGCCGTTGGTCTACACGTCGCTTTCCGGCAACCGCATCCCCCGGGTAGCCCTGCCGCGCTACCAGGATCACGGGGAACTGCTGCGCTGGCTGCTGCTGGAGAACTTGCCCGGCAGTTTTCCCTACACGGCGGGCGTGTTCGCGTTCAAGCGCGACAACGAGGAGCCTACCCGCATGTTCGCCGGGGAGGGCGATGCCTTACGTACCAATCGCCGATTTCGAAAACTGTCCGAGCATTCCACTGCCAAGCGGTTGTCCACGGCCTTCGATTCAGTGACGTTGTATGGCCAGGACCCCGATCGGCGCCCGGACATCTACGGCAAGGTGGGCAACTCCGGCGTCTCCATCGCCACCCTGGACGACATGAAGGTGCTGTACGGTGGATTTGACCTGTGCGATCCGTCGACCTCCGTATCGATGACCATTAACGGTCCGGCGCCCACCATCCTGGCCATGTATCTCAATACCGCGGTGGACCAGCAGGTCGACAAGTTCCGCGTTGACAACAAACGCGAGCCGAGCGACGAGGAGATTCAAAAGATCACCGCCTGGTCCCTCGAAAACGTGCGCGGCACGGTGCAGGCCGACATCCTCAAGGAGGACCAGGGACAGAACACCTGCATCTTTTCCACCGAGTTCGCGCTGCGGATGATGGCCGACATCCAGGAATTTTTCGTGCACCACGATGTGCGCAAATTCTACTCCGTGTCCATCTCCGGGTATCATATCGCCGAAGCCGGCGCCAACCCCATCACGCAGCTCGCTTTCACGCTCGCCAACGGCTTCACCTATGTCGAGTCCTATCTGGCCCGCGGTCTCACTGTCGACGACTTTGCGCCCAACCTGTCGTTCTTCTTTTCCAACGGCATGGACCCGGAGTACACCGTGCTGGGTCGGGTGGCGCGGCGCATTTGGGCGACCGCAATGCGCTTCAGGTACGGCGCCAGCGAGCGCAGCCAGAAGCTCAAGTACCACATCCAGACCTCCGGCCGTTCGCTGCACGCACAGGAAATGGACTTCAATGACATCCGCACCACCCTGCAGGCCCTGATCGCGGTCTATGACAACTGCAACAGCCTGCACACCAATGCCTACGACGAGGCTATCACGACACCCACCGAGGAGTCAGTGCGGCGCGCGGTAGCCATCCAGTTGATCATCAACCGGGAATGGGGACTGGCCAGGAACGAGAACCCCAACCAGGGCGCTTTCATCATCGACGAGTTGACTGATCTGGTTGAGGAGGCGGTGTTGCAGGAGTTCGAGCGCCTGACCGAACGGGGCGGTGTGCTGGGGGCCATGGAAACCGGTTATCAGCGCGGCAGGATACAGGACGAGTCGCTGCATTACGAACACCGCAAGCACGACGGCAGCCTGCCCATCATAGGCGTCAACACCTTCCTCGATCCGCGTCCCCAGGAACCCCCCGCCGTTGAACTGGCGCGATCGACAGAGAGTGAAAAGCAGGGCCAGATCAGGCGCCTGGTTGATTTCCAGCGGCGGGACCCGGCCGCCGCTGCCGATGCTCTGGCCCGCCTGCGGCGGGTGGCGGTCGAGAACGGGAACATTTTTGAGGTTCTGATCGACGCCGTGCGCTGCTGTTCACTGGGGCAGATCACCCAGGCCTTGTTTGAGGTGGGCGGGCAGTATCGGCGTAACATGTAAGGGCTGGCCAGCAACCGAGCCGCGACTGTAAACTGCCGCCAAAAGGAGAGACCCAATGAAGACAATCAAACACTTGCTGGCGGATAAGGGCGACGTCGTATACAGCGCCGGCCTCAATGAGTCCGTCTACGATGCCATCCGGCGCATGGCTGAACACAATATCGGTGCGCTGCTGGTGCTGGGACCGGATGGACGGCTGATCGGGATGATCACTGAACGCGACTACACGCGCAAGGTGATACTCAAAGGCAAGTCATCAAAGGACACACCCATCAGCGAGATCATGACCGCCCCGGTAATGTGCGGCAGCCCGGAACAGAGCCTGGAAGAAGTCATGGCTTTGATGACCGACAAGCGCATCCGTCATGTCCCGGTGGTAGTGGAGAACTCGGTAGTCGGCTTGGTTTCGATCGGCGACCTGGTCAAGGCTATCATCGCGGACCAGAAGTTCATCATCGAACAGCTGGAACACTACATCGCCGGGTGAGTGGACTGGCGGTGAGGAAAGGTCGTTGACCTCCGACCTCACCGGTCGCTGGTGCCTGCTTGCTCGCTCTCGACGTCCGGCAGTCTTATCAGGCTGAACTCGCCGCCCTTTCTCTCCGGATCAGTGTTCTCACCGATGCGGGTATACCACCATACGCCATCGGCCCGCTGGCGGTCGCTGGATAGCGTTAGTTCGAAACCCCCTTCACGATCGTTCGCCGGCTGCTGCCAGATGCCCGTCCAGGTGCTGCCCTCGATGGCAGTGGTGATGATGCGGCCTTCTTTCCAGGCATAATCCCCGCTACCTTCGGCATCGAGGCTGAGCAGAATGCTTTGACCGCGATCCACGTACTCCCAGTCACCCGCCGGATCGAATATGCTGACGGGTGCCGGCCGCGCTGGCACGGTTGACACGCGGGGGGCCGCGCAGGCCGACAGCAGCACTACTAGCACCAGCCAGATGGCGGTGGTTTGGCGGGTAGACGACTTTATCGTTTGCATGCCTCGGTGTGCTCGGGATCGCGGGGTGTCGGTGCATGATTATAAATGCCGGCGGTGGTCGCGGTCACGGTGCCGGAGATCCGGCTGCCGGTCGGGACCGGTCGCGCGTCGATGGCATGGTATCTCCCAACGCGAGGGCGCTAGACGAATTCGACGCCATACGTTGGAGGTTGTAGACCGGCGCGTCCGTCACTGCGTGGTGGCCATCCCTGCCCTGCCTGCCACCCCGATGTTCGCGCCCGCCTGCCAGCTAGATCAGCACAGAAAGCGGTTGGAAACGGAGTGCTTAATACTTATAGTAACCACCATTAGTCAGAAAATCATAACGAAAATGTGGTACCACCGAGGGCATGTCAGAGTCGGGCCTGGACACGTTTCCTAAGCTGTTGCTGGACCGCGCCGAGCGTAACGCGGAACGAACCGCGATACGCGAGAAGGATTACGGTATCTGGCAATCATGGAGCTGGCGCGAGGTCGCCGACGAGGTGCAGGCGCTTGCCTGCGGCCTGGCGGCGCGCGGCTTCGCGCGCGGCGACAAGCTTGCCATCATCGGAGACAACCGCCCGCGTCTTTACTGGGGCATGGCGGCGGCCCAGTGTCTCGGCGGCATACCGGTTCCCGCGTACCAGGACGCGGCGGCGGAAGAGATGCAGTACGTGCTAGAGCATGCCGGGGTCGGGTTCGTGCTGGCAGAGGACCAAGAACAGGTCGACAAGATCCTGGAGGTAGAGGACCGCTGCCCGCTGCTCAAAGAGGTCATCTACGACGACGCGCGTGGTATGCGCAACTACGACCACACGCACCTCCTCGACCTCGCCAGCCTGCAGCGACAGGGCCGGGAATACGACCGCGCCAATCCGGACTTTTTTACCGGCCAGGTCGCCCGGGGCAGCGGCACGGACGCAGCGATCATTCTTTATACCTCTGGCACCACCGGCATCCCCAAGGGTGTGGTGCTGACCCACGACAACGTGCTGATTACTGCGCGCAACGCGGCGCAGGCGGAAGGACTGCACGAGGACGAGGAGGTGATGGCGTATCTTCCTATGGCCTGGGTCGGCGACCATGTGTTTTCCTACGCGCAATCCTACGTGGTGGGCTTCTGCGTCTGTTGCCCCGAAAGCGGCGCCACGGTGATGCAGGATATGCGGGAAATCGGGCCGACCTATTTCTTCGCGCCGCCCCGCATCTTCGAGAACCTGTTGACCACGGTCATGATCCGCATGGAGGACGCGGCCAGCCTCAAGCGCTGGCTGTTCGATCACTTCATGAAGCTGGCGCGCCGGGTCGGACCGGACATCCTGGACGGGAAGCCGGTGTCGGTCGCCGACCGTCTGACGTATCACATGGGGAATATCCTCATCTACGGGCCCCTGAAGAACACCATGGGCATGAGCCGAATCCGGCTGGCTTATACCGCGGGCGAGGCCATCGGGCCCGACATCTTCTATTTCTACCGGTCCCTGGGCATAAACATCAAGCAGCTCTATGGCCAGACCGAAGCGGCGGTGTTCGTCACCATCCATCCGGACGGCGAAGTGCGCCCGGAAACGGTAGGCAAACCGGCGCCGGGCGTGGAGATCAGGATCGAGGACAATGGTGAAGTGCTGTACCGCAGTCCCGGAGTCTTCCAGGCGTATTACAAGGACGAGGAAGCGACCCGCAATGCCAAGACCGGCGACGGCTGGGTACATACCGGCGACGCCGGATTTTTCGATGACCAGGGCCACCTGAAGATTATCGATCGAGCCAACGACGTGGGCCGGCTCAATGACGGCTCATTGTTCGCCCCGAAGTATATCGAGAACAAGCTCAAGTTCTTTCCACACATCAAGGAAGCGGTGGCTTTCGGCCACGGCCGTGATTACTGCACTGCATTCATCAATATTGATCTGGAGGCGGTGGGCAACTGGGCCGAGCGGCGCCACCTGCCCTACGCCAGCTACCAGGAACTGGCGGCACGACCGGAGGTGTATGAACTGGTGCAACAGAGCGTGGCCCAGGTCAACCAGGACCTGGCCCATGATCCGAAACTGACGGCATCCCAGGTTCGCCGCTTCCTGATCCTGCACAAGGAACTCGATGCCGATGACGGCGAACTGACGCGCACCCGCAAGGTGCGGCGCCGCCACATAGCGGAGAAGTACGCTTTACTGGTGGACGCGCTCTACGCCGGCAAGAATCATTGCTACGTCGAGACGCAGGTCACTTTCGAAGACGGTCGCACCGGGCTGGTCGCGGGCGACCTCAAGATCGAGGACATGACGGTTCGGGCACCTATGGCAAAAGCGAGTTGACACATGGCGGAACGCCGGTTTGGTGAGGTGATACTCGCGGTACAGGACATCAGCCTGTCGTTCGGCGGGGTCAAAGCGCTCACCAGCGTCAGTTTCGAAATCCGCGAACACGAGATAAGGGCGATCATCGGCCCCAACGGCGCGGGCAAAAGTTCCATGCTCAACGTCATCAACGGTTTTTACCATCCCCAGGAAGGCAGCATCACCTACAAGGGCGTGACTCGCTCCCGCATGCACCCCCATCATGCCGCTTCCCATGGCATCGCGCGCACTTTTCAGAACATTGCCCTGTTTCGCGGTATGTCGACACTGGACAATATCATGACCGGGCGCGTGCACAAGATGAAGGCGAACGTCCTGATGCAGGCGCTGTACTGGCCCGCCCGGCGCGAAGAGGTCGAGAATCGCGAGTTCGTGGAGCACATCATCGATTTCCTCGAGATCCAGGCGATACGCAAGACGCCCGTGGGCCGACTGCCCTACGGCATGCAGAAGCGGGTCGAACTGGGTCGCGCGCTGGCCGCGGAACCCGACCTGTTGTTGTTGGACGAACCCATGGCGGGCATGAACCTGGAGGAAAAAGAGGACATGTGCCGCTTCGTTCTCGACGTCACGGAGGAGTTCGGCACCACCATCGCCCTCATCGAGCACGACATGGGCGTGGTGATGGACATCTCCGACCGCGTCGTGGTGCTCGATTACGGCGAGAAACTGGCTGACGGCGTCCCCGCCGAGGTGCGCGAAGACCAGGCGGTCGTCGACGCCTATCTGGGGGTCGCGCATGACTGAAATGCCCGATCGACCCGACCCGGGGAGCCGTTGATGGAGTTTCTGCAGGCCGTGTTTGTCGATCCTTTCGTATCCATATACGAGTACCCGCTGTTTTTCATCGAGGTACTGATCGGGGGGCTGCTGACCGGTGTCATGTATTCTCTGGTGGCGCTCGGTTTCGTGCTGATCTTCAAGGCCTCCGGCGTCTTCAACTTCGCCCAGGGTGCCATGGTGTTATTCGCCGCTTTGACGCTGGTGGGACTGATGGAATACGGGTTACCGTTGTGGGCGGCGTTGATCATCACGGTGGGCATCATGGTGCTGCTGGCGCTGGTGATCGAGCGCGTGGTGTTGCGCCCGCTGGTGAACCAGGAACATATCATCCTGTTCATGGCCACCATCGGCATCACCTTTTTTCTGGACGGGTTCGGGCAGATGATATGGGGCAGCGATGTCAAGCTTCTGGACGTCGGCATCCCCCAGGATCCCATCGAGATCAAGGGGGTGCTGATCAACAAGTTCGACATCTGGGCCGCGGTCATTGCCGGCATGCTGGTGATGTTGCTGGCGGTCTTTTTTCAGAGGACCCGGGTAGGCCGTGCGCTGCGCGCGGTCGCGGACGATCATCAGGCCGCAATGAGCGTCGGTATTCCGCTGAAGACCATCTGGGCCATCGTCTGGTCGGTGGCCGGCATCGTGGGCCTGGTGGCGGGCATCATCTGGGGCAGTAAACTCGGGGTCCAGTTCTCACTGGCGCTTATCGCCCTCAAGGCGCTGCCCGTGCTGATCCTGGGCGGCTTCACCTCGGTGCCCGGCGCCATCATCGGCGGGCTCATCATCGGCGCCGGTGAAAAGGTCGCCGAGGTGTTCTGGGGGTCCGCCTTCGGCGGTGCCATCGAGGACTGGTTCGCCTATATGCTGGCGCTGGTGTTCCTGGTGTTCCGGCCCCAGGGCCTGTTCGGGGAGAAGATCATTGAACGCGTGTGACCGTCGGCGCGCTGTGTTGCGCCGTCCTGGGACGGGCGTCGGGCTTGCTGAGAAATGATTTATCGCGAGGCCGGCCAGTTCAAGACCAGTTATCCCGCCGATCGGGCGATCTTCCCCATCGTCCAGGACCGCTACTTCGTCGCCGCCATCGCGCTGGCCGCCTTTGTCGCGGTGCCATTGCTTGCCAGCGAGTACTGGCTGGTGACCATCATGCTGCCGTTTCTGGTGCTGAGCCTGGCGGCCATCGGTCTCAATATCCTCACCGGCTATGCGGGGCTGCTCAGCCTGGGCACCGGCGGATTCATGGCCTGCGGGGCATTCGCCGCCTACAAGCTGTCGACCGCCTTTCCCGAGCTGCACATCATTGGGGTGTTCGCCCTGTCGGGGGTCATCACCGCTGGCGTAGGTGTGGTGTTCGGCATTCCCTCGCTGCGTATCAAGGGCTTCTATCTGGCGGTCGCTACCCTGGCGTCGCAGTTCTTTCTGGTCTGGCTGTTCAACAAATTGCCCTGGTTCACCAATTACAGTCCCTCGGGCGTGATCAGCGCACCGCCGCGGGCCTTGTTCGGCGATGTCTTCGTAACCGGCAGTTCGGCCACCCCGGAGGCGAAGTATTTGTTCGCGCTGACGGCTGTGTGTGTGCTGGCACTGCTGGCCAAGAACATGGTACGCGGCAACATCGGGCGCAAGTGGATGGCGATCCGTGACATGGACATTGCCGCAGAGATTATCGGTATCCCCATGCTCCGGACCAAGCTGCTGGCGTTCGCCATCAGCTCGTTCTATATCGGTGTGGCCGGTGCGATGTGGGCGTTCATCTATACCAGCAGCGTGGAAGCGCTGGCTTTCGGAATAGAGCGTTCCTTCCAGGTCCTGTTCATCATCATCATCGGCGGGCTGGGCAGTATTCTGGGCTCGTTCCTCGGTGCGGCGTTCATCGTGCTGCTGCCGATTCTTCTCAGCAACGCGCCGCAGCTGATAGGCTTGCAGATCCCGGTCGACATGGTGACCCACCTGGAGTTCATGATATTCGGGGCCCTGATCATCTTATTTCTCATCGTGGAGCCCCATGGGTTGGCCCGCTTGTGGTCAATCGCCAAAGAGAAGCTGCGCCTGTGGCCTTTTCCACACTAGGCTTTCGGTGCGGCATGTATGTCAACAATGACACTGATAGCAGGAGGAGAGTAATGCAACACAAGTTGACGAGTACGGCCCTGGCGGCAGTCATCGCCGTCGGCGGCGTCATGGCGACCGCCCTTGCCGCGGCCCAGGACAACGCCCAGTTCATCCCATCCATGGTGTACCGCACGGGGCCCTATGCCCCGAACGGCATTCCGTTCGCCGACGGTGTCGCCGATTACATCAACCTGCTGAACGAGCGCGACGGCGGCATCAACGGCGTGAAGCTGACGGTTGAGGAATGCGACACCGCCTACAACAACGATCGCGGCGTCGAGTGCTACGAGCGCATGAAGAACAACGGCCCGACCGGCGCGGCCGCCTTCAGCCCTCTGTCCACCGGCATCACCTACGCGTTGATCGAGCGCGCCACCGCCGACAAGATCCCGATATTCTCCATGGGCTACGGGCGTACCGATGCCAGCGACGGCCGGGTGTTTCCCTACGTCTTCACCATGCCCACCACTTACTGGAGCCAGGCCACCGCGATGATCGAGTACATCGGTAAGGAAGAAGGCGGCACGGATAAGTTAAAGGGAAAGAAGATCGCGCTCGTCTACCACGACTCGGCCTACGGTAAGGAGCCGATACCTACGCTGGAGAAGCTGGCGCAGAAGTTTGGCTACCAGTTCAGTAAATTCGCCGTCCCGCATCCCGGACTGGAGCAGAAGGCGACCTGGCTCAAGATCGGCCGGCAGTTGCGCCCGGACTGGGTGTTGATGTGGGGCTGGGGAGTAATGAACTCGACCGCCATCAAGGAAGCGGCCGGGGTCGGCTTTCCCATGGACCGGTTCATCGGCGTGTGGTGGTCGGGCACGGAGCAGGACGTGATACCCGCCGGCGCGGCCGCCAAGGGTTACAAGAGCGGCGCCTTCCATGCCGCGGGCTCCGGGTTTCCCGTCCACGCTGACATCAAGAAGCACGTGCACGACGCGGGCAAGGCCGCCGGCGACGCCAAGAATTTGGGCACCGTGCTGTATAACCGTGGCGTTGCCAACTCGGTGTTCGTCACCGAGGCCATCCGCACAGCCATGGCCAAATACGGCAACAAGCCGCTGACCGGGGAGCAGATCCGCTGGGGCTTCGAGAACCTGGACCTGACCGCGGTCCGGCTCAAGGAACTGGGCCTGGACGGATTCATGAACCCGGTCAAGGTGAGCTGCGACGACCACGAGGGCAGCGGCCCGGTGAAGATCCAGCAGTGGGACGGCAAGCAGTGGAATATGATCACCGACTGGATACCGCCGATGCGGGACGTGGTGCGGCCCATGATCGAAGACTCCGCCGCCGCCTATGCCAAGGAGAAGGGTATCACCCCGCGGGACTGCTAGGGATAATCAGGAGATGTCCGCGGCCCGGGTCCTGCTCCGTGTCAACAATATCGAGGTCATTTACGACCACGTGATCCTGGTGTTGAAGGGGGTCTCCCTGGAGGTGCCGGAGGAGGGCATCGTCGCCCTCCTCGGCGCCAACGGGGCGGGCAAGACCACCACCCTGAAGGCGGTATCGAATCTGCTGCGCCTGGAGCGCGGAGAGGTCACCAAGGGCAGCGTGGAGTTCAGGGGCGAGCGCGTGGACCGGCTGGGGCCCACCGACCTGGTGCGGCGCGGGGTGGTGCAGGTCATGGAGGGCAGGCACTGCTTCGAGCACCTGACGGTGGAGGAGAACCTGCTCACCGGGGCCTATACGCGTCGCGGCGGCCGCCAGGCCATCACCGACGACCTGGAACTCGTCTATGGCTACTTTCCGTGCCTGAAGGATCGCCGCCGCAGCCAGGCCGGCTATACCTCCGGCGGAGAACAGCAGATGATCGCACTGGGGCGCGCATTGATGGCGCGGCCCCGGATGATCCTGCTGGACGAGCCCTCCATGGGTCTCGCGCCGCAGCTGGTGGAAGAGATCTTCGAGATCGTCGCGCGGCTGAACAGGGACGAAAACGTTACCTTCCTGCTGGCGGAACAGAACACCAACGTGGCGCTGCGCTATGCCACCTACGGCTACATCCTCGAGAACGGCCGCGTGGTGATGGACGGCGACGCCGCTGCACTGGCACAGAACGAGGACGTCAAGGAGTTCTACCTCGGGATGAGCGGCGAGCATAAAAAGAGCTTCCGCGACATTAAGCATTACCGCCGCCGCAAGCGCTGGCTGGCCTAGGCGGAACCAAAAAACGCGGAGCGGGCGTAGGACCTTTCGGTGGCGTGGGGATGGTGGCGGGAAAGGATTTCCTGTCGGATCCTGGCGGACAATTTCGTCGTGTTTGCCTCCCTGGAAGCTATCCGCTTGATCTTGTTAGGTGAGCGGAGAGCTATCCTTCATTTCGTCGTGATTTCCTCCACCATTTATACACCTCAAGTTAATTTAGGTTCATATCGTATATGAACAGGGAACATGAATAGGATTGAAAAGCTCTTAGACGTTGGAGACCTAAGGACCACTGGTAAGTCCGAAGAAGTAGTAAAAGAGGTTGCATCGAATCCTAAATTATTGGGTGACTTAGTTAACGCGATGCGTGTGGGGAACCCTGGCGTCAGGATGAGAGCCTCAGATGCAGTAGAAAAGATCACGCGAGATAATCCTGAATGGTTAATGCCGTATAAAAGACAAATACTATCTAAAATAGCCTACATAAATCAGAAAGAAGTTCGGTGGCACACAGCACAGATATTGCCGAGACTTAATTTGACAAAAGAAGAGCGCGCAAGGGTTTATGAATTAATGCAGTCTTATCTCAAAGATGATAGTAGTATCGTTAAGACATTTGCGATGCAGGCATTGGCTGATATAGCCTTCCAAGACTGTAGTTATGTTAATAAGGTGCGAAACCAACTGAAAAGTCTGATGAAGGAAGCGTCCCCAGCAATGCGATCACGAGGTAAGAAGTTGTTGGTGGCTCTAGATGGAGAATGAATCTAACAGGCGGTTGCAGACGGACAAAGTGCCCGATGCGGGCGCACTCTGCCGCTGAACCTTTCGGCGCCACGCACGTAGCAGAAACCCGGTGAACAAAGTCAGTGTTCGTGAGATTCAGGAACCTGTGCGCGCGCAATACAGATCTTCACCGCGACGGCATTGGTGGCGGATAGCACGAGAACGACGGGCGGATTGGGATTTTGCAGCGCCTTACGAGTGCCAGTTGCAGCTAAAGATCATCGCAATCGCGTTCACGCCATTCGATAAAGTTCCATGAGGTAACGCACATCCACGTCCGCTCGGTGTGCCCTGCCGCCCACCCGCTTGCGCGCCCTGTCGCTCAGAATTTCGTACTGTTGAGTGCCCAGCCCCAGTTCAAAGCAATACTCCTGCAAACTGGCGAGAGTGAATGCAGGCGCACTGTCCGGGGCCTCGAAGAGACGCTGCAGCCAGAACAGATCATAAGGCAAACCGTCACAAAAGACCGTTTGGTCGGCGAGTTGGGCATTCATCCGTTCACACAACCATGCGGGGTCGCGTCCTGCGCGCTGCAAGCTGGAAAATGAAATACCATGCAGCTTATCCGCGGCGCTGTCCCAGGCTGCCTCGTTCACCCATTCCCGTGCCGGGTGGATCAGATGACACTCGATCTCTTCACTGGGCAAGCTCCACGCTACCTCTATGGGATAACTGTCCTTGCCAAGACCGGACGCCTCGAAATCAAGGAAGCAAGGCAAAGTCACTTGGTCGGTGAAAATTCGCAAAACATCAATATCCGCAACAAGGGAAAGGCATCAACACATCGTTGTTCCGGTCTGGACGGTGGCCACAAATAATGACGTTGTTACGGTGAACAGAACAACGTAATTTAGCCTAGCATCCGGTGCCGACAGGGCCCAGTCAAGCCGTGGTCCGCGTTGACGAAGCCCCGAGAGCTGCCTGCTGCGAGCCTGCCGAAACCCATCGTTCTCGGAACGACCGCGGTATTTGTGAGCGTTCACGGACTTTCAATAAAAGTATGCAAGCATTACTCTCCCCGGACTGTAACCGGAAGCTTGAAAGTGCAGCGAACTCATGGCGATTTCCGAATACTACGATGCCCTGGAGACCCGCGACCCCGTTGAACGAGAATGGGAGCAGTTCGCCCGCCTGCCGGCGCAGATAGCGCACGCGAAGGCCAGTGCGCCCGCGTTTGCGCGTATCCTGCATGATGTCGATGGCGATGCCATAGACGGCCCGGCGGCGCTGGCGCAACTGCCGGTAACACGCAAGAGCGACCTCTTGGAGCAGCAGAAGGCGCAACGGCCGTTCGGGGGATTCGCCGCCACCCCCGTGGTGGAGCTCGGGCGGGTGTTCGGGTCACCGGGTCCCATCTACGAACCAGAGGCCCGGCGCGAGGATTACTGGCGGCTGGCGCGGGCGCTGTTCGCGGCGGGATTCCGGCGCGGCGACCTGGTTCACAATAGCTTCTCCTATCACTTCACCCCGGCCGGAGCCATGCTCGAGAGCGGTGCCCATGCGCTGGGCTGTGCCGTGTTCCCGGCCGGGACTGGACAGACCGAACTGCAGGTGCAGGCCATCAACGACTTGGCGCCCCGGGGTTACGTGGGCACGCCTTCGTTTTTAAAAATCATCCTGGAGAAGGCCATCGCGGCCGGTACGCCGGTGGAGAGCCTCAGCAAGGCGCTCGTATCGGGCGAGGCGCTGCCGGCCAGCCTGCGGGGGCGCATCAACGAGCATGGCATCGATATCCTGCAGTGCTACGCCACCGCCGATCTCGGCCTGATCGCTTATGAAAGCGAGGCCCAGCAGGGCCTGATCGTGGATGAGCAAATCATCGTGGAGATCGTCCGCCCCGGCAGCGACGACCCGGTGGCGGAGGGAGAGGTCGGCGAAGTGGTGGTGACCAGCTTCAACCCGGACTATCCGCTGATCCGTTTCGGCACCGGCGACCTGTCGGCCTTTATGTCGGGCACCAGCCCCTGCGGCCGCACCAACGCCCGCATCGCCGGCTGGCTGGGTCGCGCCGACCAGGCAACGAAGGTGAAGGGCATGTTCGTGCACCCATCCCAGGTCAATGAGGTGGCCAAGCGGCACCCCGAGGTGCTGCGGGCGCGACTGGTGATAGGCAGCGAGGATGATATTGATAGCATGACGCTGCATTGCGAGGTGGACAAAGGGACCGCCACGCTGGCGCGCGACATTGCCGCCAGCATGCGCGAGGTCAGCAAACTGCGCGGGGACGTGGTGTTCGTCAGTCCCGGATCGCTGCAAAACGACGGTAAAGTGATCGACGACACCCGCAGTCTGGACTGAGCGGACAGGCCGGGATCAGCGCACTGGTGTCAACAGGGGACCGGGTCGTCGCCCGCACCCGGGGATTCCGCCGTCGGCCAGAGCGCCACTTATCGCCGCATGTTGGCTTTCTTGATCGGCGTCAAGCATCAGGGACCGGGTTGGATTTAGATTTCATCATTGCCGATATCATGACGTGGTACCAACGTGTCCGACCAACTGCCACCGATTATCCCTGAAGATAAAACGCCGATTTGGCACGCGCTCGACAGCGACGATGCGCTGAAGAAACTGGTGACCAGCCCCGACGGCCTGACTCCGGCAGAGGCGGGCAACCGGCTGGAGGCATACGGCAAGAACCGCCTGACGCCTGCCACGAAGCGTGGACCGTGGAAGCGGTTCCTGTGCCAGTTCCACAACGTGCTCATCTACGTTTTGCTGGCCGCCGCCGTGGTGACCGCCGGGCTTGAGCACTGGATAGACACCGGTGTGATCATCGCCGTGGTGGTGGTAAACGCCCTGATCGGGTTCATACAGGAAGGCAAGGCGGAAAAGGCGCTGGAGGCGATCCGGGAGTTGCTGTCCCACGAGGCCCTGGTCAAGCGCGCGGGCCGGCTGGAGCGTATCCCCGCTGAGCAGCTGGTTCCCGGCGACATCGTGCAGCTGCAGTCGGGCGACAAGGTGCCCGCTGACCTGCGCCTGTTCCGGGCCAAGGACCTGCGCATCGAGGAGGCCATGCTGACCGGCGAATCGGTACCGGCGGAGAAATCTTCTGACACCGTGGCGGCGGACGCCGTCATCGGCGACCGCTTCTGCATTGCCTATTCCGGGACGCTGGTGACCTACGGCCAGGCCAGTGGTGTGGTGATAGCTACCGGAGACCAGACCGAGATCGGGCGCATCAGCGCCCTCTTGAGCACGGTACCGCAGCTGACCACGCCGTTGTTGCGTCGGATGGCGGATTTCGCCAAGTGGCTCACGGTGGCGATCCTGGTGGTCGCGGTGGTTACGTTCGTATTCGGCACCACCGCGCGCGACTACGGCGCGGTCGACATGCTGCTGGCCGCGGTCGGCCTTGCGGTCGCCGCCATACCCGAGGGATTGCCCGCCATCATGACCGTCACCCTGGCCATCGGTGTACAGCGTATGGCGCGCCGTAATGCGATTATCCGCCGCTTGCCGGTGGTGGAGGCGCTGGGCTCGGTTACCGTAATCTGCTCGGACAAGACCGGCACCCTGACGCGCAACGAGATGACGGTACAGTCCGTGGCCACGGCGTCGGGGCTGTTTGACGTGGACGGTGTCGGTTACCGGCCCCACGGTATCCTGTCCCTGAACGGCGAGGGTATTGAACTCGAGGACTACCCGATCCTGGAGGAGGTCGCCCGTGCCGGCGTTCTTTGCAACGATGCCGAGGTCGACGAGCGAGACGGGCAATGGGTGTTGCAAGGTGACCCCACCGAGGGATCGCTGGTCACCTTCGCGCTCAAGGCCGGTCTGGACATCCGCCTGCAGCGAAACGAATGGCCGCGGACCGACTTGATACCGTTCGAGTCGGAGCACCGGTTCATGGCGACGTTGCACCACGATCATGCCGGGCATGCCTTCGTGTATGTCAAGGGAGCCCCGGAGAGAATCCTGGATATGTGCAACACCCAGCGCATGCGCGGCGTGAACTCGCCGTTGGACACCACGTACTGGCGCGCGCAGATAGACGCCATCGCGCGGCGGGGGCAGCGCCTGATTGCGATCGGATTCAAGCCAGTGGAGGAACCCAAGCAGGCCCTGCATTTCTCCGACCTGGAGGACGGCGTCTCGCTGCTGGGTGTCGTCGGCATTATCGATCCTCCGCGCGCGGAGGCCATCACTGCGGTGCAGCAGTGCCGTTCGGCGGGGATACGCGTCAAGATGATTACCGGAGATCACGCGGTCACCGCGGCGGCCATCGGCAGCCAGATGGGCATCGGTGAGGGAAAACAGGTCCTGACCGGTGATGTCATCGATAAGATGGATGACGGCGAACTGATCGATGTCATCGAGGATGTCGACGTGTTCGCGCGCACCAGCCCGGAACATAAGCTGCGCCTGGTCATGGCGCTGCAGAGCCGCGGTCACGTGGTAGCAATGACAGGCGACGGGGTCAATGACGCGCCGGCGCTGCGCCGGGCCGACGTGGGTGTGGCGATGGGCCAGAAGGGCACCGAAGTTGCCAAGGAGGCCGGGGAGATGGTGCTGATCGATGACAACTTCGCCTCCATCGCGCATGCCGTGGAGGAGGGGCGCACCGTCTACGACAACATCAAGAAGGCGATCCTGTTCATCCTGCCGACCAACGGCGGGGAGGCCCTGTCGGTAATGGCCGCGATCGCGATGGGACGTGTGCTGCCCATCACCCCGATCCAGATTTTATGGATAAACATGATCACGGCGGTAACGCTGGCCCTGGCGCTGGCCTTCGAGCCCCCGGAGGCTGGGGTCATGCGCCGGGTTCCGCGCAATCCCCGCGAGTCGCTGCTGTCGCCGTTGCTGATCTGGCGGGTAGTGTTCGTTTCCCTGGTGGTAGTGAGCGGCACCTTCGGGCTGTTCCTCTGGGAGCGGACCCACGGCGCACCGGTAGACTTCGCGCGCACGGTGGCGGTGAATACACTGGTGATGTTCGAGATCTTCTATCTGCTCAACACCCGATACCTGCTGGCGCCGGTGACCACCGTGGAAGGCATGTTCGGCAACCACTACGTCTGGATCGCCATCGGACTGCTGGTGCTGTTCCAGCTGAGTTTCACCCACTGGGGCTGGATGCAGATTCTGTTCGGGACCACGGACATCGAAGTCGCCGACTGGGTCCGGATCACCGTGGTGGCCTCCTCCGTGTTCGTACTGGTGGAGATCGAGAAGTATTTCGTGCGCCGCTTTGTGGCCGACCCGGCAAGGGGGCGCACCGGTCCCGCGGCCCGGACACGCGACACGGCGGGCACGGCGCCGTGACGGCGTCTGCGCACACCCGGCGTTGGAAAGGCGGAAGCTTCGGACGCTGCCGGGTGGTCCCGACCAGCCCGTTTTCTGTTTTCGATGATGGCATATCTTTCAATCAACCCGGATAGCTGATATGTGCCGCTTTCTTGTCTATATGGGAAGGAGTATGTCGATGGCCGACCTGCTCACCCGCTCCGAGCACTCGCTCATCATGCAAAGTTTCCAGGCGCGGGAGCGGCGCGAACCATTGAATGGAGACGGTTTCGGGGTCGGCTGGTACAACCACGAGATCGATGACATACCCTGCGTTTTCACGAGCGTCCGCCCCGCGTGGAGCAATCGCAACCTGGCACGGCTGGCGGACAAGGTCACCTCCACCTGCTTCTTCGCCCACGTCCGGGCCGCGACCGCGGGTTCCCCGGTCAGTGACCTCAACTGCCACCCTTTTCAATACGAGCAGTTCACGTGGATGCACAACGGCCGCAGCCCGCAGTTCCACAGGATCAAGCGGCAGCTGTGCAACCGGCTGCGCGAGGATCTTTACAACTCGGTCCTGGGCAATACCGATTCCGAGCACGCGTTCGCGTTGTTCCTCAACCAGTTATGGCCGCGGATCAATGACTACTCCATCAAGGACCTGCAGCACGCCATGACTTCCACCATCAAGAACCTCGAGGCCCTGTCCGCGTCGGCGGGCATCGAGGACGTGTCGCATTTCAATTTCGCGGTGGGTGACGGCCGCAACGTGGTGGTGAGCAGGTACGCCTCGGACCCGGACTCCGAACCGGAGTCACTTTACTATGCCAAGGGCGGAAAATTCGGGAGCGTCGAGGGTGTCTACCGGATGATCCCGGCGGACCGCCGGCCGCAGGCGGTGATCGTCGCCTCCGAGCCGCTGACCGCAAACCGGTTCGACTGGTGCGAGGTTCCGAAGAACCACCTTCTGCTGGTGACCCCGGAACTCCATCTCACGGTGAGCCCGATTGTGTAGTATTGTCTGTCGAACGAGGCGGCCGCCGACGACACGCTCCTGTCCACCCTCAACTACCTGCCTATTGCCATGACCAACCAATCGATTAGCCGCTTTCCGGTTCCCGAGCTGGAGGAGCTGCCGGAGGATATCCGCGGACGCATCCTGGCGGTGCAGGAAAAGGCCGGCTTCGTGCCGAACGTTTTCCTGACGCTTGCGCATCGTCCGGACGAGTTCCGCGCGTTCTTCGATTATCACGACGCGCTGATGTTGCGCGAAGGTGGCTTGACCAAAGCGGAAAAGGAAATGATCGTAGTGGCGACCAGCGGCGCCAACGATTGCCAGTACTGCGTCGTCGCCCACGGCGCCATCCTCAGGGTCTACACCAGGGACCCGTTGATCGCGGACCAGGTAGCGATCAACTACCGAAAGGCGGACATCAGCGCGCGGCAGCGCGAGATGCTGGAGTTCGCGATCAAGGTGGCACTGGATTCGCGGTCGGTCGGCGACGCGGACTTCGAACGTCTGCGCGAGCAGGGATTCAGCGACCAGGACATATGGGATATCGGCGCCATCGCCGCATTTTTCGCGCTGTCCAATCGTATGGCGAACCTCATCAGCATGCGGCCCAACGACGAGTTCTATAATCTGGGGCGGTCATAGTACTGCTGACCAGGGCGGCCGGCGGCGCCCCGGTGGCCGGGCTCCGCGCCGGCGTAGCGTCTGTTCGAATGCCGCGACTAACCGTGTGCGGGAAAGCGTGGCGGATGGACTCTGGCTATTGCCACTGTTCGCCCGCTGCTAGTATCTTCCAGCCATGATAAAGATCGGCATCATTGGCGGCACCGGCTATACCGGGGTCGAACTGTTGAGACTGCTGGCGGTACATCCCGAAGCCAGCCTCGAGGTGATCACCTCCAGGGGCGAAGCCGGGACGCCGGTTGCCTCGCTGTTCCCGAATCTGCGTGGGTATGTCGATCTGCCGTTCAGCGACCCGGTGCAGGCCGACCTTTCATCGTGCGATGTCGTGTTCTCCGCCACCCCGAATGGTGTAGCAATGACCTATGCACGCGATCTTCTCGATGCCGGCGTGCGGTTGATCGACGTGGCCGCGGACTTTCGGATTCGCGACCAGGAGCTGTGGGAACGGTGGTACGGCATGCAGCATGCCTGCCCCGATTTGCTTGGCGAGGCTGTCTATGGCCTGCCGGAACTCAACCGCGAGCCGCTGCGCGGCGCACGGCTGGTCGCCAACCCGGGATGTTATCCGACTGCGATCTCGCTTGGGCTGCTGCCCTTGGTCGAGGACCGCCTGGTGGACCTGAACACCTTGATTGCGGACGCGAAGTCCGGCGTCAGCGGCGCCGGCCGCGGCGCCAAGGTCGGCAGTCTGTTCGCCGAGGTCAGCGACAGTCTCAAGGCCTATGCGGTGCCCGGACATCGTCACGGGCCCGAGATCGCCCAGACCCTGGAACAGGCGGCGGGCACGGCGGTGCGCCTGACTTTCGTGCCGCACCTGACACCGATGATCCGGGGCATCCACGCAACGCTCTATGCCTCGCTGCTCAATACCAGCATCGACGTGCAGCATGTCTACGCGGAGCGATACGCTGACGAGCCCTTCGTCGATGTCCTGCCCGCCGGTTCGCACCCGGATACCCGCTCGGTGCGTGGCAGCAACACCTGCCGTATCGCCGTGCACCGCCCCTTCGACGACGAACGCGTGGTGGTGTTGTCAGTGATCGACAATCTGGTCAAAGGCGCCGCGGGACAGGCCGTGCAGAACATGAATATCATGTTCGGGATCGAAGAGTCGCATGGACTGATGCATCCTGCAGTGTTGCCCTGAGAGCCCGCCGGTGCCGCACAGTCCCAGCGACGATATCATCATCCGCCCGCGGCCACCTATGCATTATCGGCTGGCACTGGTGGTGGCCGTGCTGGTAATCATGGCCGTCATGCTCTACGCCGCCTACTACTACGGGAAGATCGGTTCAGAACTCTCGCTCGCCCGCTCCCAGCAGACCGTCGGCGAACTCAGTCAGGAAGTCGAGAGCCTGCGCCAGCGTTTCGCGGACATACAAGGGAGCCTGGCGCGGGCGGAACGGCAATTGCAGATCGACAAGACGGTCTACGCTGAGTTGGGAGCGGAACTGAAGTCATCCAATCAACAGTTGGTGTCCTTGCGAGATGAACTCAGGTTCTACCGCAGCATCATCTCGCCGGAAGACGGTGAGGCGGGCGCCAGGTTTCAGGAGTTCGTCGTGGCGGGTACGGATGAGCCGCGGGTGTTTGCGTATCGCCTGGTAATGATTCAGGCACTGCAGCATTCCAGAGACGTCGAGGGCGCCCTGACGCTGGAGATCAACGGCAGGCGTGGCGGCAATCCCGAGTCGCTCAGGCTTCCGCCGGCCGGCTCCGACGATATCAAGGTCAAGTTCAAGTATTTCCAAACCCTGGAGGGGACGTTCGAACTTCCCGACGGTTTCGTGCCGGGTGCGGTCAAGGTGGTTCTGACACCCGGGCAAAAGAAGTCCACTGCCGTCGAACGCTGGTATCGCTGGTCCGATATCTTCGGCTGATGGAACCCCGCTGGCGAAGCGGCAGCCGTTGCCGGATGTCGTATACTTGTGCAACCCCCACCAGGCCCGGGGTCCTTGGCGCTACACAGAACTGGAACATCTGCAGAGGAGATGTAAATGTTGGGAAAAAAACATGCACCGCCGGTCGCCCAGTCTGCGTCCACGAGCAAGCCGGTCGACACCATCGATACGCTGATCGGGCAGAAGAGCCTGTTAAAGGGCGACCTGGAATTTGTCGGCGGACTGCGGGTGGACGGCCAGGTCAAGGGCAGCGTCTCGGCCCTGGACGACAGTAGTGGCACGTTGGTACTCAGCGAAATGGGCAAGATCGAAGGCAACGTCACGGTGCCCCACGTCATCGTCAACGGAGCGATCAACGGTAACATCAGTTCGACGGGGCGAGTGGAGCTTCAGGCCAAGGCGCGGATAAATGGCGATGTCCATTACAATACTCTTGAAATGGCGCTTGGCGCCTCCATCAACGGAAAACTGGTATGCGAGACAGAGGAGGCCGCCGCGGCGAACCTGAAGTCCGTGGCGCCCGAGGTTAGTACGGAAAAAATCGCCTAGAAACAGGATGTTGAGCTGTAAATCGCGGTGCCGTAAGTTGACGGTTTGCGGTTTCGCAGTGATAATGACGACTTTGATGCGTCTTGCGAAACAGACGTAATGCGGACGGAGGCAAGTATGAGTGTTCCAGCGACTGAGATGCCAGCGCCATTGGATTTTACCGACAGCGCGGCGGCCAAGGTCAAAGAATTGATCGAGGATGAGAAGAATCCGGCTCTTAAGCTGCGCGTGTTTGTGCAGGGTGGGGGTTGTTCCGGGTTCCAGTATGGGTTCACCTTCGACGAGGAGCGTAACGAGGACGATACCGCCATCGACAAAGGCGGTGTGACGCTGTTGATCGACCCAATGAGTTTCCAATACCTGATGGGCGCCAAGATCGATTACCGGGAAGACCTGGAGGGAGCGCGGTTCATCATCAACAACCCCAATGCCACCACCACCTGTGGCTGCGGCTCTTCTTTTTCCGCCTGACCAGGTCTTTTCAAGGCACTGATTACCGAATCGGGGAAGGCACGGCCTTCCCCGATTTCGTTTGGTTGTCAGTTGCGCATAGCGCGGCGCCTGCATCGTCAGGACGGCCGGACTCTTCAAGAGGCGATTACAGGATGGGACTTTGCCTGGCCCCTTGAAAGGCATCAGGGTGCTGGATCTGTCGAGGATCCTGGCGGGTCCATGGGCCACACAACTGCTAGGCGATTTGGGCGCTGAGGTCATAAAGATAGAAAGACCCGGTGGCGGTGACGATACGCGCAGCTGGGGACCACCGTTCGCGAACGCGCCGCACCCGGGTGCCGATCCCGTATCGGCGTATTTTCTCAGCACGAATCGCGGCAAGCGATCGGTGGCCGTGGATTTCACCCACCCCGGTGGCCAGCGCGTGGTTGCCGGACTCGTTGCCAGGACCGATGTCTTCATAGAAAACTTCAAACGTGGCGGGTTGGCCAGGTACGGCCTGGACTACCCGACGCTGTCGGGTCTCAATCCGGGCCTGGTCTACTGTTCCATCACCGGCTTCGGGCAGACCGGCCCCGACCGTGATCGAGCCGGCTACGACTTCATGATCCAGGGCATGGGCGGATTGATGAGTGTGACCGGGCAGCCGGACGGCACGCCCGGGGCGGAGCCGATGAAGGTCGGGGTGGCGATGGCCGACGTACTCACAGGTCTTTATGCTGCCAACGCGATACAGGCGGCCCTGCTGCAAAGAGGAACAGGTGGTCGCGGGCAATTCATCGATCTTGCCCTTTTCGACGTACAGCTGGCGACCTTGGCCAACCAGGCCATGAATTACCTGGTCAGCGGCACGTCACCCTCCCGACTGGGCAACAGTCATCCCAACATCGTCCCTTATCAGGCATTTACCGCGTCCGACGGCTACTTTGTCATCGCCGCCGGTAACGACCGGCAGTTTGCCGATCTATGCGCCGTGGCGGGTGTTCCGGAACTGTCCGCGGACAGGCGTTTTCACACCAACGCCGATCGTGTGCGCAATCGGGATGTGCTGATACCCTTGCTGGCCGCCAGGATTTCGCAGGCGCCATGCGGTCACTGGCTGCGTACGCTCAATGCGGCCGCGGTACCTTGCGGACCGATCAACAGCGTCGCCCAGGCGTTCGCGGAGCCCCAGGCCCGGGCCAGGGGAATGCGACTGGATCTGCCGCTTGGCAATGCCGGGGCTACAGTGCCCAGCGTCGCCAATCCGATACGCTACTCTGAAACCGGCATTGAATACGCTGATGCGGCTCCGTTGCTGGGCGAGCATACCGAGGCGGTCTTGCGCGGGGAGTTGGGGCTCACGGATTCAGATATTCACGAGCTGCGAGCAGAGGGCTGCATCACCTGAACAGCTTCCCGGCGCGGCCGCCAGCCCGGCGCCGGGCGGTGATCCGGCTCTCCGCTCGATCAATCGCGGTTGGCTAGCTGGGTGGCGGCGAATACCGCCATCTTCTCGGTCCAGGACTGGGTCCGTGCGGTAAATGTCTCCCGTTGTTCCTCGGGCAGGGATTTGCCGCGGGGCGATTTATGGGTGAGCGGGTTGCGATGCACGCCGTTGATGCGGAATTCGTAGTGAAGGTGTGGACCGGTAGCGATACCCGTTCTGCCGATGAACCCGATGACCTCACCCTGTTGAACTGTGGACCCGGGGCGCAGTCCCTTTTTGTAGCTGGAAAGGTGGGCGTACAGCGTACTGTACGTTCCCCCGTGCCGCAGCACGACGGTCTTGCCATACCCGCCCTTGCGGCCGACGAACTGAACCCTGCCGTCCGCGGTGGCCAACACCGGGGTCCCCCGCGGCGCACTGTAGTCAACGCCCTTGTGGGCGCGCCACTTCTTGAGCACTGGATGAAACCGGCTGTTGGTAAAGCCCGAGGTGATGCGGCTCAGCTTGACCGGGGTCCGCAGGAAGGTCCCGCGCAGGCTGTCGCCTTCGGCATTGTAGTAAGCCACCCCGCCGTGGTCGCTTTCGTACCGAAAGGCGTTGAATACCTGACCTTGGTTAATGAATTTCGCGGCCACGATATCGCCTGTGCCCACCCGCTTGCCGTCTTCGAACAGCTCCTCGTAAATGACTATGAACCGGTCTGCGGCCCGCAGGTCGAGGGCAAAATCGATGTCCCAGCCGAATATGGTCACCAACTGCATGATGAGTTTGTCGCTCAGGCCGGCCCGGGCCCCGGCGCTGAAAAGGGAAGAGCGGATGGACCCGCCCACGATCCGTTCCCTGACTTCCAGGTCCGCTGGAACGACACTGACCGCGATGTCCTCGTCCGCGATTTCGGCCCGCAGCCATTCGCGGTTGCCGAGATCATAGTTGACGGCGGTCAACGCGTTCTGCGCGTCGTATCCGAAGCGCAGCTCACGGCCGGGCATGAGGCGGCGCAACCGTCCGCCCTCCTTGTCCGCGACCAGTTCGAGGGCCAGGCTGGTACTGTGTCCGAAGCGGCGAAAGATCTTGCCGAGGGTGTCACCGCGCTTGATCTGGTGGGTTTTCCAGGTCAGCTCCGGTTCGGGCGGGCCGTGGGCGTCCGCTTCGTCCTCGATCGGGGAGACGTCGGGGACCGGCTCCGCCACGGACGGCAAGGGCCCGATGTCTTCTACCGACGTTCTTCCGGTCAACTCCCGGGCTGGCAGTGCAATGGCGGTGGCGGTCGCTGCGGTTACACCGCCGCCCTCCACCGCCGGTGAATTGGCGTTGGCGAGCCAGCCGTAAAGACCCAGGCCCGCGACAATGGAGATGGCCAGCCAACGAGGTCGCAACGCCTGGGCACGACGTGGGACCACCGCGTAACGGCCGTCTACGAGGTGCTTGAGATCACGGGCGAATAGCCCGTTATTATGGCCTGTCGGCGGCACAGTCTTACCGTCGGATCGCGCTTTTGGAAGAGTCGATTATTAGTAATTGCAGAACCAGCGGGGTCATAATCTACGTATAACGCGCGGCCAGGTCAAAAAATTTCCGTGACCGTAGCGCTTTGGCCGATGCTTGTATCAGCGTCTGGAAGAGGCTAGGCTTCGCCGGATTTTTACCGGGTGAGAACCGCCGGCGTGAGTGACAAACGGCAGGCAGTTGACCATGCATTGAAGCTGATCGGGCGCGGCGCCGATGAGGTGATCCGCGAGGAGGAACTGGTGGAACGCCTGGGCAGCGGCAGGCCGCTGCTGGTGAAGGCCGGATTCGACCCTACCGCCCCTGATCTGCATCTCGGTCATACTGTACTGATCAACAAACTGCGTCAGTTCCAGGACCTGGGCCATCAGGTGGTGTTCCTGATCGGCGACTTCACGGGCATGATCGGTGACCCGACAGGCAAAAACACCACCCGGCCGCCATTGTCGCGGGAGGAGGTGACGCGGAACGCCGAGACCTACCGAGAGCAGATCTTCAAGATCCTGGACCCGTCGCAGACGCGTGTGGAGTTCAATTCGCGCTGGATGAGCCGCCTCACCGCGGCCGAACTGATCCAGCTGGCGGCGCAGCACACCGTGGCCCGCATGCTCGAACGCGATGATTTCAGCAAACGGTTTCGCGGTGGCCAGCCGATCGCTGTCCACGAGTTCCTGTACCCCTTGGTCCAGGGGTACGACTCGGTGGTGTTGAAGGCCGACCTGGAGTTGGGCGGCACGGATCAGAAGTTCAACCTGCTGGTGGGCCGCGAACTGCAGAAACATGCCGGGCAACCGCCCCAGGTGGTGCTGACCATGCCCCTGTTGGAAGGGCTCGACGGCAGCCAGAAGATGTCCAAATCGCTGGGAAACTATGTCGGTATCACCGAACCGCCCCAGGAGATGTTCGGAAAGCTGATGTCGGTCTCGG
>CAMYNL010000027.1 GCA_947259705.1 uncultured Gammaproteobacteria bacterium
AGCCGACATTGCCACGGCATCCATTCGGTAGTCCGAATCGGCCGAATCCAGCTGTCTGGTCCTGTAAACGGCTGGACCACCGGACCTTGCCCTGCAGAACTCAGGCTATCCTGCAAATACAGTCGGCCTGGACCCGTTACCCACCTTCATAACGGTTATTGTCCATGCCATTGGTGGAATATTGATTGGAACTGATATCAATAATGTCGGATTCGATTAACTGAACTTCAGTGTGGACAGGATCTTGCCCCTGATCGGATCTTGCATACCGCTTCCTTGCGTTTTGCTTGCGTCCTACATTGCATTGGTCAGAAAAGCCCAAAAGGCACAAGCAGAGACTGCAGCGCGCCTACCATTGATGCTGATCAATAACGTTGATGGATTCGGTGGAAGCAACGCCATGCTCGAGAAGGAAACGAACGGCTCGATTGAAGAAAGATTGATCAACACGGCCGCTAACAAGGCTTGTCCACCCGAGCCGATGTGGCCGTAACGGATGGCGGCGGCCGAACGCCTTGATCGGGCCCGAGGCATCAACGGTGCATACCTTCGAGCGGGTTACACCACGGTCGGACCCGATAAGGGCTGACACGCTCAGCACGGCTGACCGGTCCACCTTACAGCGGGTCTCTACAGCGGTGTTCAGCTGTCGTCCTCCAGTACCGGTAAGTTGCCGGCGAAATCGAGCGACGGCAGGGAATCCTCGGCGATGCCCTGCAATTCCCCGCACATGCCCATCATGTTGGAAGTGATGCGCTCCAACTGCGTCTTCCATCTTCTCGTTCCTGCCGCTGCTGATGATGCGCTGCTTCTGGGCCTCGATCAGCACGGTCCGCAGCGCCTCGGCCACCGGACGGATGGCGTGGGGACGCACCACCCATATACCCTCATGCTGGATGAACGGCTCCTGGGTCTCAAACGGAAAGGCGGTGCTCACCAGCACCGCGATCTCGGCATGGATGTTCTGCTGGTCGTCCTTGAGCTTGGGGATCCAGGCGCCGGACCAGTTCTCGGCCCGCTTCGACTCCCAGACGATCTTGCCGCAGTCGGTGCCGTTGCGGGTGCACACGGTATGCACCACGTCGGCGCCGCGCTGACCCTTCCTCACCTCCTCGACGGCGTCGAAAGGAAAGGCGGCGCTGAGAACGCCTTCCATCTCCAGCTCCAGTACCTCGCCCTGCAGCTGCTGCGAGCCCTGCTCCAGCTTGCGCTTGAGCGCCTCGTTGGCCTTCTGCGCGTCCTCGATCTTCTTTTTGTACTCGGCCTCCTTGAGCCGGAAATCCTCGGCACTCTTTTGCTGCAGGCGGGTCTTCTCCTCGTCCAGCCGGCGTTGCAGCTGCAGTTCCATGTCTCGGCGGGATTCCTCCAGTCGCTTCTTGTCCTGGCGGAGCTTCAGCTCCTGGTCGCGGAACTCGGCCAGTGTCTTTTCCTTCTGCTCCAGTTCCTGCTCCAGCGCTGCGGACTTCAGCTCGGCCTCGGCGCGGGCCTCGGCGGCGGCCTTTTTCCTGGCTTCCCCCAGCTGGCCCTGGGCGCGCCGGGCAGCACCCTCTGAACGCTCCAGCTTCTCCATCAGTTCCTCGATGCGCGAGGTGAAGGATTTTTCCGCCTGCTTGCGGATGTCCTTCTCCAACTGTAATCGCAAGGCGTCACGCTCGCCCGCCAGCGCCGTATCGTACTCCTCTGCGTAGCGCTCTATGGTCTGGGTCGCGATGCCGTCACGGAGCGGAAACTCGTGGCCGCACTGTGGGCATTTGATGGTCTCTTCGGAGGTCAGAATGATTCGGCTTGCCATGGTGCTAATGGACTCGAGTGGCTGTTCGTGGGTGGCCGCGCCGGCGCGCGGATTTCAGCGCGCAGAACGGTGGCCATGGCCGTTCTGCCCCTGGACCGTGCCATCTGCCGGGCCCCACCGGCTGTCCCGGTTGGCGTCGACGACGAGGTCGCGACCGTATGCAACCGCTGGATTGTACCTTGTACCGCCGACCCGTCGCAGGGTCGTCTGGCAGCGCATTCTCGTTCGTAGCTCATGGCGGATGGACGCCATCCATGGTCACTGTTCCAGGGAGGGGCGTCCCCGCACAGGGTGTCTGCATACAACATTGCCATCGGCAGTCGGTGAAGGGGTCGACAGCCTTCGGCATGGCGCCGTGTTGTTGCGACGTCGCGAGATGACATTTATCATTCCTGACCTCGAATCCGCTACCGGGAAATGTCAGGCGGTATTTCCACCATACGGAAAAGCGCGCCTGCTGCACGGTGCCCGGAGCGTCCGACGCGACCTCTGCCGGGCCGGACTGGACCCGGGGCGATGATCCAGCACCCGAAACCCCAGACCATGGAGACCGATTATGGCCAAGGCCGAATTACCCCGCCGCCTGCTTACCTGCCTGCTCGTGATGTTCCCCCTGATGGGGACCGCGGTCGCCGACGACGAGCGCAAGGCCCTGACACTGGATCCTGCCGAGCGCGCGGTCCTGCTTGAGCAGATGCGAATCCTGCTGGAGGGGCTGCAGCAGATTCTGCGCGGGCTCGGTGACGAGGACATGAATGTGGTGGCGCAGGCGGCCCGTCCCCTGGGAGTTCCGCTCAAGGAGAAGATTCCCGCGGCCACGATGCAGAAGATGCCGGAGGAGTTTCAGCGGCTGGCCAACTCCCTGCATACGGATTTTCAGCGTATTGCGCTGGACGCCGAGACCATGAAGGACGAGCGCCACGCCGCTGGCCAGTTGAGCGCGGTCATGGCCAAGTGCCTTGCCTGCCATAAGGCTTACCGGGTCAACGCCGACTAGCGTCGCGCCGCGGGGCCGGCCATGGCATCCGCGGCAAGCAACGCTCTAGACGTGGACGCGTGTTTCCCTGGCGGCTCCCAGGCGTCCCGCGGTCAACGAGACATCGCCACTCGTTGGCGAAGACACCACGAGCGCGGCACCCCTGCGAGTGGTGACTACCTGGTGAGCGATATTCCGGACTCAGCGTCCGCCGAAGCTGACGACACCACTCAGGGTAAGCATCCACAGTTCGTTGGGACGGTCCACCTCGAAACTCTCGTACTCCAGGCGCAGGCCGAAGGCGCCGAAGTTCACGGCCCCACCAAGACCCCAGGCAAAGCTATTGCCGTCCTCGTCCAGGTTGATGCCTCCCGCGTCGGCCTCGGTATCCCAGAAGATGACACCGCCCTTGGCGAACAGGTCTACGATGCCTATGGGCGCCAGCAGCATGCCGTAGGCATCCCAGCCCGTGGACTTGACTTCGATGCGGGCCGCCCCGTCTCCCGTCTCGGCCTTACCGAAGTCCCGGTAACCGCCTTCTACCGCGATGTTGGGCGTGGCGCGAAATCCCGCGAACAGCTTGTAGCCGACGTCATCCTCGTCCAGGTCATCGATGTCGAAGTCGTCCTTGAAGCTGGCCGAGCCGACACCGGCCCCAATGTAGAAACCCTGATTGGCACCGTGGCCGGACACCGGTAACAACAGCAGTGCCACCATCGGCAACAAGAGAGGCAATTTGTTCATATCGCTCACTACTCCTTGATCGTTGTGTAATCGTTAGGTCTTCGGCATTTCCCGGCAACACCTTGCCGCGTGATATCCGCCGCCGTCGGCAGGCACCCGCGACAACGCACAATCCGCGGACAATACTCAATGCGGGCGTGTCATACATCAAACATGTGACGAACTGTGCGTAGTGAGCCGATACGAGGGACTCGTCGCCGATGGCCAGCATGCGTGGCCCGATCAATGCCCGTTGCCGGACTCGCCTTCCGTCGCCTTGTAAGCACTCTTTCTCATGCCGAGGTGCAAGGCCGCCCGGATCAGCAGGTGGGCGCTGACCGGCGCGGTGATGAACAGGAAGGTGATGATGAGCACCTCGTGCACGGTAACCCTGCCCTGGCCGGTGAAGTGGATGATGGACGCCACCAGCATACCGCCGACGCCAAGCGTGGTTGCCTTGGTCGGCCCGTGCAGGCGGGTGAAGAAGTCGGGTAGGCTGGCCAGTCCTATCGCGCCGATCAGGGCGAATGCCGCGCCTAGCAAGAGGAACAGGGAAACCAGGATCTCGCTCAACATTACATGTGCTCCCTCATTCTATAATGTCGCCACGCATGATGTACTTGCATACGGCCGCCGTGCTGATGAAGCCGATGATGGCGATCAGCAACGCCACCTCGAAGTACAGGTCACTGTCGAAGGATATGCCCAGCAGGATCAGCAGGGCCGCGGCATTGATGTACAGCTTGTCCAGCGCCATGACCCGGTCCGGCAGCGTGGGACCCCGCCACAGCCGCCACAGCCCCAGCACCATGGCCAGGCTGATGATCGCGAGTGCGATCGTGATCGAGGTTTCCAGCATCATTCGAAGATCTCCTTCAGCGGCCTTTCATAGCGGTTCTTGATCTGGGTGATCAGCGTGGCCTCGTCGTCCATATCGAGACAATGCACCAGCAGGCGGCTGCGGTCGGCGCTCAACCTGGCCGCGACCGTACCCGGTGTCAGTGAAATGGTATTTGCCAGCAGCACCAGGGCGACTTGGTTAGTGACCGAAACGGGCAGTTCGAAAAACCCGGGGCGCAGCCGGGGTGCGGGGCTCAGCAGGATGCGGGCGACGCTGACATTGGCGACCACGATATCCCACAACACCGTGGCCAGGAACGCCACCATCACGCCGACGCGACGCACCGCCAGCTGTCGCGGCCAGAAATCGGCGCACCACCTGGGGATGACGATGGCGAGGATCGTACCCAGCAGCAAGTGCCCGGGTGCCGCGGTGTTCTGCAGCAGCAGCCAGATCAGCAGCAGCACGAGACTCAGACCCGGCAGCGGCAGCAGCTTGCGCAGAATCATCAGGCACCTCCTCCCGGCCCGCGACCCGGGCCCATGAGGACACTCTCCACGTAGCGGTCGGGATCCATGAGTTGCCTGGCGGCGGCCTCCGTGTATTCGGTGACGGGCCCGGCGAACACCACCACCAGCGCGCCGCACGCCAGCAGCAGCAGCGCCGGCAGTGAACTCACGACGCCGGTCGCCGGCCCGGCCGGTTGACCGCTGCCTGTCTTCCACAGCAGCGCGCTGCCGGCACGACCCAGCGCGACGATGCCCAGCAGGCTGGTGGCGAGGACGATCGCCCAGACCCAGACGGTCGCGACCGAGTCGCCGGCGGCCTGCAGGATCATGAACTTGCCCAGGAAGCCGCTCAGCGGCGGCAGGCCGGCCAACGCCACCGCGGCGGCGAAGAACAGCGTTCCCAGAAGCAGAGGTTGCGCCACCGGCATGGCCTCACGCATGTTCAAACTTCCACGTTGCTCGTCCACCATGTCGGCGACAAGAAAGAAAGCTGCGGTGATCAAGGTGGAATGAATCAGGTAGACCAGGGCCGCGCTGAGGCCGGCGCTGCTGAAAAGCCCGACGGCGGTCAGCAGAGTGCCGACCGACACCACCACGAAGTAGGCCAGCAGGCGGCGCAGGTCACGGCTGGCGAGGACTCCCAGCGCGCCAACGGCCAGGGTCGCCAGCGCCAGCGGCAGCAGCCAGGCATGAGCGGGCCCGGCCATGTCGCCGGCTTGTGGCGGGAACACCAGGGTGAACATGCGCACGATGGCGTAGGCGCCGACCTTGGTCATGATGGCAAACAGCGCCGCCACCGCAGCGGAGGTCCGTCGGTACGCCTCCGGCAGCCACATGTAAAGCGGCAGCAGGGCTGCTTTGAGGCCGAACACCACCAGCAGGAGCAGTGCGCCGGCACGCAGCAGGCCGGCGTCCTGCGGACCGGCGGCGGCCACCCTGGCCGCCAGCTCTGCCATGTTGAGGGTGCCGGTGAGGCCATACAGGATGCCAATGGCGATGAGGAACAGCGCCGAGCCTGCCACGTTCAGTACCACGTAATGCAGGCCGGCCCGGTGGCGCGCCGGGCCGCCGCCGTGGAGCAGCAGGCCGTACGAGGCGATCAACAACACCTCGAAAAACACGAACAGGTTGAACAGGTCGCCGGTCAGAAAGGCGCCGTTGAGGCCCATCAGCTGGAACTGGAACAGGGCATGGAAATAGGGGCCTTGTTCATCGATGCGCCGGTCCACCGCCCGGGCCAGGCTGGCCAATGCGACCAACGAGGTTAACAGAAGCATCAGCCCACTCAGCCGGTCGACGACCAGGATGATGCCGTGCGGTGCCGGCCAGTTGCCGAGCGCGTAGAGCAGGTGCACGCCGGTGCCGGAGAGGGAGACCAGCGCCGCCGCCGAGAACAGCAACAGCAGGCAGGCCGCCGCATTGATCCTGCGCTGCAGGGGCAGGCGTGACCTACCGACCAGCAGCAGCAGGGAACCGATGACCAGCGGCAGCAGCACCGGGATGATGACGAGGTGGTTCACGCTCCCGTCACCCCCTGCCGTCAACATGATCGCTGCCGGTGTCGCCCTGGGCCCGCAGGGCCAGGACCACGGTGAACGCCGTCATGCCGAAGCCGATGACTATCGCGGTGAGCACCAGGGCCTGCGGCAACGGGTCGGCATAGGCGCCGGCATCCTCGCTGATCACGGCCGGGTGGTTGACGCTGAGCCTGCCCATCGCGAACAGGAACAGGTTGACCGCGTAGGACAGCAGCGTGAGTCCCAGCACCACCGGAAAGCTGCGCGCGCGCAGCAGCAGGTATACCCCGCAGGCAACCAGTAGGCCTATGATAACCGCGAACAGCGCCTCCATCAGCGGGCCTCCTCGTGGGAAGCCTGGGCGCGACGGCTTTGATCGCCGAGCTGGCCCAGCTGGACCAACACCAGCATGACCACGCCCACCACGGTCAGAAACACGCCGAGGTCGAAGGCCATGGCGCTGGCGATTTCGAATTCCCCCACCACCGGCCAGTGCACGTGAGTGAAGGCGCTGGTCAGGAACGGGTAGCCGAACATCCAGCTGGCAAGGCCCGTCACCGTCGCGACCAACAGTCCTGCCGCCATGACCCGGCCGTAGTCCGGCGAGAAACGCGCTTGCGTCCATTCGACGCCGCTGGCCAGGTACTGCATGACCAGTGCCAGGGCGGCCACCAGGGCGGCGATGAAACCGCCGCCCGGCAGGTTGTGGCCGCGTATAAATATGTAAACCGCGACCAGCACCGTAATGGGAAGGAGCAGCCGGGCGATCAGCTGCATGATCAACGGGTGGCGCTCCGAGGACCAGGGGACGCCGCGGCTGTCCGTCACCGGCGCCGGCAGTCGCAGGCCCCTGAGCATGGCGAAGATGCCCAGCGCGGCGATGGCGAGCACCGTGATTTCACCAAGCGTATCAAAGCCGCGAAAGTCCACCAGGATCACGTTGACGACGTTGGTGCCGCCGCCCCCCGGTACGCTGTTGTCCAGGTAATACGTCGACGTGTCGGCCTGGTAGGGCCGGGTCAGTACCGCCCAGGTCAGCGTGCCCACGGCCGTGCCGCTCAATAGCGCCAGAGTCCCGTCGCGCCAGCGGCGTCCGGCCGACGATTCCTCCGGCGTCCGCTGCGGCATGAAATATAGCGCCAGCAGCAGCAGTACGATGGTCACCACCTCCACCGACAGCTGGGTCAGTGCGAGGTCGGGCGCCGAGAAACTGACGAACGCCAGGACGATGATCAGGCCGACGGCGCTGATCATCACCAGCGCCAGCAACCGCTGCCGGTGCAGTATCACCGTGCCGATGGCGGCCACCGCGAGGACAAAGGCCAGGGTGAGGACGAGCAGGTTGATGGGCATCAACGGTTGCGGCCCAGTCAATGAATGCATCCCCAACAGAGGCAGGCCGACGGCGACCAGGGCGCTCCCGAACAGCAGCGCCAGGTAGCGCTGCAGGGAGCCATTTTCCAGCGAGGCCGTGAGGCGGCGGGCCAGAGCGATGTTGATGTCGAGGATCAGCTCGAACATGGCCTTACCATCCATAGGCAGCCGGTGGCGCTGCTGCAGCTCGAACAGGCGCTGGCGCTGCCAGTAGATCGCGATGCCGGCGGTAAACGCGAGCAGGCTCATGATCATGGGGATGTTGAAGCCATGCCATACCTTGAGGGTGTGGGCGGGCAGTTCGCCGCCGCCCATTACCGCACCGGCAGCGACATTCAAGAGCGGTCCCACCGTCAGCCCGGGGAACGCGCCGACCACCAGGCACAGGACGACCAGGATCTCCACCGGCACCCGCATCCAGCGGTGCGGTTCGTGGGGGGTGCGTGGCAGGTCTACCGGCTCGCCGTTGAAGAACACGTCGTGGATGAAACGTATGGAGTAGGCCACCGACAACGCGCCGGCGATGGTGGCCAGCAACGGCAGCCCCCAGTAGCCCTGTCCAAGCAGTCCGCGGTGCAGCGTCTCACCGAAGAACATCTCCTTGCTCAGAAAGCCGTTGAACAGCGGGACGCCGGCCATCGACGCGGTGGCAACCATGCCCAGCACCGCGGTGTAGGGCATGTATTTGAACAGGCCGTTGAGACGGCGCATGTCACGGGTGCCGCACTCGTGATCGATGATGCCGGTAGCCATGAACAGTGATGCCTTGAACACAGCGTGGTTGAGTATGTGGAAGACGCCGGCCAGCTCACCCAGCGGTGTTCCCAGGCCGAAGAGCAGGGTGATGAGGCCAAGGTGGCTGATGGTGGAATAGGCCAGCAGGCCCTTGAGATCGTGCTGCAGCAGGGCGTTGTAGGCACCGAACAGCAGGGTAGTCAGGCCGGTGACACTGACGATGTAGAACCACTCCTGGGTGCCTGCCAGCGCCGGAAACAGTCGCGCCAGGAGAAAGATACCGGCCTTGACCATGGTCGCGGAGTGCAGGTACGCACTGACTGGCGTGGGCGCCGCCATGGCATGCGGCAGCCAGAAATGAAACGGGAACTGAGCCGACTTGGTGAAGGCGCCGAGCAGCACCAGTATCAGCGCGATGGTGTAAAGCGGGTGGTTCTTGATGAGGTCGCCGGATGCCAGCACCACGGAGAGTTCGAAACTGCCGGCGATGTGGCCGAGTACCAGCACACCGCCCAGCAGGGCCAGGCCGCCGGCGCCGGTGACCGTCAGCGCCATGCGCGCGCCCTGCCTGGCATCGCCACGGTGATACCAGTAGCCGATGAGCAGGAAGGAACTCAGGCTGGTCATCTCCCAGAACATCACCATGAGGATGAGGTTCTCCGCCAGCACGATGCCCAGCATGGCGCCCATGAACAGCAGGAGAAAGGCGTAGAACCGGCCCAGGGAATCCCGCGGGGAGATGTAATAACGGGCATAAAGAATGACCAGCAGCCCGATGCCGAGGATCAGCAGTCCGAACAGCAGGCCCAGCCCGTCGAGACGGAAGCTCAGGTTCAGGCCGATGGCGGGGACCCATTCGCGGCTGTAGATGATGGTGTCGCCGTCCAGTACGTCCGGCATCAGACCCAGCAGCAGCACCAGGGCGAACCCGGTAACAGCTGCCGAACACCAGGCCCCGATGTTGCGGGAATGGTGGATCAGGGCGGGCAGTGCGGCACCGAGCAGGGGTAGCAGGACGATGAAGAGGATGCTCATCGGCGACAGATATCTTCGGGCAGTCGGCGTGACCGGTCGCGCTCGTGCACATTACGGGCATCAGGCTGTGACTGGACCGGCTCGCCGGCACCGCGGCGGAATGATCCTGGCTGTCGGATTCGGACACGTGATCCACTGGCTGCGGGTAAAAGACGGCTTGCCTGGCACGCTGGCGGCAGGTAATCGGCTGAGATGATAGATCCTCCTGGGCGGTGGAACGGCGCCTGCATCGCTACCTCTTGCCGCGGCAATGCCGGGGCGTCAGTGAATACAGGCGCAAGTTGACGGTTGCCCCGCAGACTAGCGGGGTGTTCTGCTATCGCCGGGACTTCGATCTGACCCGTTGCTGCTCGCCTGGCCAGGCGACGGCTGCGGATTCTGCAGCATTATCCCGTATTCGTAGGACTCAGTGAATATGCTGCCAGTGCTGCCGTGGTAATGCGGCGACGTTCAGGTGATAGCATGGCCATGGCCGAGTTCCGTGCCGTTGATGCGCCCCGGGGGAGTCAATGCGGGTAGACCTCGGGAGGGGTGCGACCAGGGCCAAATGCGGCGCACTCGGTCCATCAGGCACGCTCGCTTACCACGCAAGTGGTTCTCAGATATCTGAACACGCCACTAAAGCGCAGACCAAGGCTTTGGCGTACAATCAGGGCGCGTGAGCAGCGATCCGGCCAACGTCTCGTCGTGCGCGGTAACGAAGTTCTTCTGGTTTCTCGCCGGGCATTTGCCGCGTCGTGCGGGTGGGCCCTGGCTCTATGCGTTGCACTCTGGATTTCGTATGCTTGTCCTATCTCTGGTCACCATCACGGCCGCGGGCGGTACCGTATCCTTGAATACTGGCCTCGTTTATCACCCTGATTACCTGCTGCACCAGCCCGGTGCCATGCATCCGGAACGTCCCGCGCGCCTGACGGCCATCGTCGAGCACCTGCAGGCGGTATCCTTGTGGAGGTCCCTGGTACACATCGAACCGCAACCGGTCGCTGACGCCTGGCTGCTCGAGGTGCACAGCGCCGACTATCTGCGAGAACTGGACCGGGCCGTGGAGCAGGCGCCGATCTACCTCGACCCCGATACCGGCATCTCACCCGACAGCGTGCGGGTGGCCAGGCTGGCCGCCGGCGGTGTATTGGCTGCGGTGGACGCGGTGATGGTCGGTCGCGTGCGTAACGCCTTCGCCGCCGTGCGTCCGCCAGGTCATCATGCGCTGCCGGACCGGGCGATGGGATTCTGCCTGTTCAACAACGTTGCCGTGGCTGCGCGCTACCTGATTAAGCACCATGGCATTGAACGGGTGCTGATCGTCGACTGGGACGTGCATCACGGCAACGGCACCCAGGCGATGTTCTACGAAGATCCATCGGTCCTGTATTTCAGCACTCACCAGTCGCCATACTATCCAGGTACCGGAAGCGCCGAGGAGTCCGGTACCGGAGCCGGGGCGCATAGCGTCGTCAACGTGCCGCTGCCCTCCGGTACCGGGGACGAAGACATCGTCGCCGCCTTCGAGAACAGACTGCTGCCCGCCGCCGAGTCGTTCAAGCCGCAGTTCGTGCTGGTATCGGCTGGTTTTGACGGTCACTTCTCTGATCCGCTGGCACAGTTTCGCCTCACCGAGGAAGCTTACGCGCGGCTCACCCGGATCGTACTGGACATCGCCGAGCGCTACGCCGATGGACGCCTGGTATCGATGCTGGAGGGGGGCTATGACCTGGATGCGCTGGCAAGCTCGGTGGAAGCGCATCTTCGCGCCCTGTCGGTGAGCAGCGGGCCGGTATCGCCGGCCGCTCGATGAACCGGGACCGGCATGCACCGCGGCCTTCGATGCTTTATTTGCGCTTGCGCCGTGGGATGGACCGGTTCCGCCCCGCTGGCCGTCGATCTGCACCGGTTGTGGGAAGACCGGTGTGCGAACTGCCACGGGGAAGCCGGCGATTTCGCGCGCCGGTTTCTCAGCGTGCAAGGTGACGCGCTGCAGGGTGCGCATCCGGATCGGGAACTGCGCCGCTTCCTGCAGAATCACTATCTGAAGAATAACGAGATCGACGGCGTTTACACCATGCTGCTGGCGCAGGCGGGCAGTGACCCCCGGTTCAAGGAGAGATGCACCCCCTGCCATGCCAAGGCAGCCCAGCTTGCCCGCGAGTCGCTGATCCGCCGCGACGGGGTGTTGTACACACGCGGGTCCCGGCGGCCACTGGACGATTTCATGCAACAGCACGCCGCCTTGCCGGCCGGCGAGGCCGCTTTCTTCGCGGGATTGCTCGAGCGGGTCGAACGAGAGGTGCATCGGCCGTAGCTGGTTCCAGGCCGGCGCCTGTTTGTTGTACCTTGCGTATGGTGGCATCGATAATCGCGATATCGGCCGTAGGTGAAGTCGGCCCAACCCGTAGAACGAGGGGGCGCCAGTTGGCGAGAACACTCAAAAGACGCAAGCTGCACGGGTTCAACAACCTGACGAAGACGCTCAGCTTCAACATCTACGACATCAACTACGCGTTGACCCCCAGCCAACGTAGTGCCTACATCGCCTACATCGACGAGGAATACAATGCCGAGCGGTTGACTGGGATTCTCAGCGAGGTAGCGAACATCATCGGAGCGACGGTACTGAATATCGCGCGGGAGGACTATGAACCACAGGGCGCCAGCGTCACCATGCTGATCGCGGAGGAGTCGGCGGTGCCCAGGGTGCCCGACGCGGAAATGCCCGGCCCCCTGCCGGAGGCCATGGTAGCCCATCTGGATAAGAGCCACCTCACCGTACACACCTATCCGGAAAGCCACCCTCGGGATGGAATCAGCACCTTTCGTGCCGACATAGATGTATCGACCTGCGGGCTGATCTCACCACTGCGGGCACTGAATTATCTGATTCACAGTTTTCATTCCGATATCGTGACCCTGGACTACCGCGTCCGGGGCTTCACTCGTGATCGGCGTGGCAAGAAGTACTTCATCGACCACAAGATCAATTCGATCCAGAACTTTCTGGCCCCGGACACCAGGAACCGCTACCAGATGATCGACGTGAACGTCTACCAGGAGAACATCTTCCACACCAAGATGATGATCAAGGACCGCGAGCTGGACGAGTACCTGTTCGGTATCGATGAGAGCGACCTGACACCGAAAGAGTACGAGGCAATCAGCGCCAGTCTACATCGTGAGATGCTGGAGATCTTCTATGGCCGGAACATCCCGTCCCGGGCGCCTGACGGAGGCAGGTCAACGAACGATCGCCGTGGCGGCAGATTGCCCGGCAGCGTGGTCGGTCCGTAGCGGAGCCGCCGTCATCGTGCTCCGAGCAGGCCGCCAGGTTTATTACGACGGTCCTGCGGGTCGTTGAACGAGGTCATGTCCGGGATGTCTTCCAGGTAAGCCCTGTACCAGCTTCCTTCCAGTTTCTTCCAGGTCTGGACCGCGCCTTTCTGCCCGGCATCTTGATGACTGATTCGGGTTACCACCTTGGCCGTGAGCCCGTCATCAGACAGGCGAATGTCTTCTATCTGTGTGGCGTAAGAATGGGTACGGCCGCTGAACTTGGCCTGCCATCGGGTGCGGTCGAGGTGCTGCCGTGAGTTAGGCGTCAGGAACCTGAACGCGTCATCGGGCCTCGAGTTATTGACGGCGTGCACGTAGTCATGGAAGCTGCGCCGCAGCGCTTCCGACTGGTCCATGGCCAACACGGCTGCCAGGACGCCGGCCAGAATCAACGCGGCGGCGCCCGCCGCCTGGGCGTAGGTGCTAGCCTTGAGCCACGCCGCTACGCTACGCGCCGCCGTCACACCGTAAAGCCATGGGCCTTCCGCCATTGACGTTCGTCGGCCCGCCACCGGCTGTTCCGTCAGCAAGCGCTGAATCAACGGCCGGTCCTTTTGGCACACGATGATCGTCCTTTCATGTCCGTTGATAACGAGTGTTAGTGGATAGCTGGCCTCATCGGCACGGGAATGTGGCGTGGATGCGGAATCCGCCGCGATCCGGCAATCGGACCTGCGTACCGCGGTATGGCTGACATGGCTGCTCGACCTCGAGGCCGAAAGCAGCACGACATGCCCGTCGGTGACCAGTAACAGGGTCTTTACGCTCTTCGGCAGGAACGGCGCAACGATGAAGAAGCCGCCCGACACCGTTTCCGCGGCCAGGCGGGTGGCAGCCAGATACCGGGTACATTGGTGCAACTGGCGATGGCTCAAGCGATGACCGATAATCGGTCCCGACGCGTCATTCATAGCTTCAAGCTTAGACAAAATGTCGCGGAACGAAAGGCCGGGGCGCGTTTCAGGGGGTGCGACGGATACCGGCGCGAGGGTCGATACCGTTGGGACTGCGGGCTGCCCGCGCCGCTGCGGTCAGCGTGGTGGGATCACCTGTTCCCCAGCTGGAGGCGCCGGTCCGGGACCGAGCCGGCGTTTGATCTGAGGCATGCGTGCAGTGCTGCGGACCGGCAAACGCAGCCGGTTCGCCCGCGTTTACCGGTCTATACCCGACGGGCGCAACGCCCGGTCGTCGGTTGCGGCCGGGCTGCCGGCCTCAGTCGTGAAAAGACCCGTCGGTGGGCAGTTCGACCCCGGCCTGGGCGAACATATCGCTGATCTGACGGCGCGCCTCGTCCCGGCTCACGTATCGCATCACCAGTGCATGCAAGCGGTCCACATCCGCTGCTTCCGGATCGGCGAACTGTACCGCCAGCTGAGGTCCGGACACCCGCACGACCGTGGCCGGCACCGCGGGCGGGGGGGGTGTATCATCGTCGTCGAAGAACTGGATTTCTATCGGGTCATCGCTGCTCAGTTCGATGCTGCGTGATTTGGCATATTGGCCCTGGAGCAGCGGATTCTCCAACAGCATACCCCCGTGGCTGAAGTTGATCACCTTGTAGCTCCTCGCCGTGACCCTCGCCGGTTTCACCAGCACGTTGAGCTGTTTCTCCAGAGAGAATCGCGGATAGAGTCTTCGTTCAGCTGACATGATGTAATCGGTTTCTGCAACAATACCTGGTCGGCGGTTGACTGGTCAGCTGAATTCTCATTCCTCCAAAGGACCGAATGCGCATGCTGACAAGCCATCCAATACAGGCAGTATAGACGGCGGCGGCGTTGATCACGGGGATCCGGTCCGGAAATCCGACGATTCGCAGCATGGCGCGACAGATTCTGCCGACTTGCGGGATCGGCGGTCATGGGCGGGTGCCGAAGCGGGATGCGGGAGGGGTGGTGACGCGGGGCGAAGCGACGAGCGGCGCGGGGCGCGCGCCATGGCACGGCCGTTCGATGCGGCCTACACGGTTTGTGGCACTCGCCGTCAGCCCGGCGACAACGCTGGTCACGCGCGGGTGGGGGTTTTTATGGGGACCGCCGCGGACAGGCGCCGTAGCGGTTTGCCCTGACGGGCACCAGCGCAACCCGGTTTCCGTCGCCGTGCCACTCGGCGGGATCCCGCGGGCGAAGCAGGCGGCTCAGCTGCACATAAAGAGCACGCCATGTCCCCGCCATGATGCGAAGCCGCTGAACGGGTGCGAGGACCGAATCCAGAAGCGGTCGTGGTGACGATTCGATGATCCCGTAATCCGGGCACGGGCCTTGGTCGGCTCCGGTGTTTGAGTCAGGCATTGGCAAGTTTCCCCTGTGTAGTGTCCGCGCCGCGGCTGCGCTCGGACGCCGAAGACTCCCCGTCCGAGTTTGGCGTCTGCGGCATCGCCTTGGCTTTGATGGGTTGGACCTTGCGGCGCCGATCGGTACTGCGCCGCTCCTCACCCAGCCAGGGACTGATGGACACCCTCCGGTCTGCCCCCTTACGGCGTTCGAGGCCCGGGTAGGAGACCGATGACTGTGCACGCCGGGGCGGTATATTCGCCGTTTGGCTGTCGCAGTTTTTCTTCACTTCACGCACTGCACCCTGCACGGCGGCATGCGGGGCGGGGGCCATGAACAAATCGTTGCCGGGATCGAGTTCCGATCCCCACTTGCAGATCTGCAGCCAGACCCGTGCACTGAGCGGCGGTGTCAGGCGCTTGGCGTCCATGGCCTCGTTAATGAAGTCGTCGCGCCTGCGCTCCGTGTAGAGCAGCGAAAACAGCCGCATGCGGTGCCCTTCATCCCGGGGACAGGCCTGTATGAACTGCTTGAGCAGGAAGATCGCACGATCCAGCGCGCCTTCCTGCAGGTACGACGCAAGCTGGTCGTCGATGCCCAGCTCGACGACCTCGGTCGCAAGCAGGGAATCGCGCAGCTCCGACTGGAGCGAAGGGGCGCGGCTCACACTGGCGCCCTGGGCGGTCGCGACCGTCATCGGTTCCTGGACACTGGTAGTCTCGGCGCGCGCTGGCCTGCCGGCTGCGCGCCGTGGATGCGCGACGACGCGTCGTCTCGCGTACCACCACACACCGCCGATGGATAGCCCCAACAGCACGGTAATCAGAATCATCATGTTTTCACCCCCACGGTGATACTTACACTGTAGACTGCCGATTTGCCGATTGCGAGAAAAATTTGCGCCGGGTAACGGCCCTGGGGAAACACAGCGCACCCGCAGTATACAACATTGTAAACAGGAGCTTAGCGTCTGTCGACGAACGTCGGCTGAGTCCCCTAAGCGACCCTCGCAAGCGCCTCCGGTCAGTCGCAGGACGGTCGATGTCCCCGATCCAGGCACGTGCCGCAGGTCAAAAACCCGGGGCGGTGGAATTTGCCAAGTTGCCGGTGCGAACAGAACAACACCGAATGATGGCCTTGCTGACAAAGCTTTTCCGTTGGCTCGGGCTGGCGGTCCTGGGGACGGCGGTTGTAACCGCGCTGCTGGTCGCCGGGATTGCCATCTTTTCCCCGCGCATCGACCTCGGCGGACTGCGGCCAAGGTTCGAGGCGCTGGCCGGCGAGGCACTGGGCCGATCGGTACAGTTCGAGGGACCGCTCGCACTGGTGCTATCCTTGCCACCGGCGATTGAGATATCGCAACTGCGGATCGGCAATCCGCCGGACTGGGTGGATCAGCCGTTTGCCAGCGTGGGCTCGGCGCGCGCCGTCGTGCAGCTGACGCCGCTGCTGCTGCGGGAGATTCACGTTGACGAGGTCAGGTTGGCTGATATCGGAATCGACTTCCAGGTCGACCAACAGGGCCGTGAGAACTGGAGACTCCCGACCGGCAACGGGCAGGGCCAGGGTCCTGGCTGGAAGCTGGTCCAGGTCGCAGACATTGTCGCCACCGGCGCGCGGCTCCACTACCACAGTGAGCGGGGCAGCGACGCGTGGGAAGCGAAGATAGAGCGCCTGCAGGCGCGGCTGCCGGCGCGGGACCCGATGCAGCTCACTGCAAACGGCGCCGCAGGTAGCGTGCCGTTCGCCGCGCAAGTGCGGACCGGCTCGCTGGCCGGCTTGACGGCGCAAGCGTCCTGGCCCGTTACCGCGGCGCTGCAGATCGATGGTCATGCTCTGGAGATGACAGGCGGTATTACCGATCCGCTTGCGGCCTGGGGCCTCGATCTGGCTGTTCAACTGGAAGGCACGCAGTTGGCCGAGCTGGCCGCGGTTTTCGGTATCCCAGTACCCGCAATCGGGGAATACCGCGTGGCGGGTCGGATACGGGGTGACGCGAAACGGCTGGAACTGTCCGGGATCGATGTACGCCTGGGCGAATCGACACTTGCCGGCGACCTGATGGTGTCCGGACTGCCTGACCAGCTACGGGTCAGCGGCGCCATGCTCGCCCCCACCGTGGACGCAGGGCCATGGCTGGACGCAGAAGACCTGTTCGCACAAGACGAACCGCAAACGCCGGTCGACGGGGCGGGTAGAACTCTGCCACAGGTCGAGCTGCAACTGGAAGTCGGTGAAGTCGTGAACCTGCCGTTCGACCTGCGCAACGTCGACCTGCGTCTCAAACTGCACGATAACAGCCTTGTTGCCCCGTTGAGTCTTATCCTCGCCGAGGTAAACGTGAGCGGCGATCTGGCGATGACGGCGGAGCAGGGCGGCTACCGCGCCACGGGGAGGCTGGAATCGCGTGACGTCGATGTCGGCGGCCTGGTGTCGCGGTTCACTGATCTCGAGGGCATCGAAGGTAGCATGGCATCGTTCGCCTTATCGGGGTCGTCCAAGGGCGGGGATGTCCGCACATTGCTGAAAAATCTCGCCCTGCGACTGCGCGTCGAGGACGTTGCGATGAGCTACGGCAACCTGCCCGGCGAGACACCCGTCGATGTGAGTGTCGGGGTGGCAGAGTTCGAGGCTGCGCCGGGGCGACGTACGCAGTTCGTCGGCGAGGGGAGCCTGCTCGGAGAGCCGTTCACCACGGCTCTGCAGCTGGGGGAACTGTCGACTTTGCTCACCGCCAAGAAGCTTCCCCTGGATCTGCGCGCCTCCGGCGCCGGCGCCGAGCTGACCATGAGCGGACAGCTGGCCGGTGTGCGAAGCGGAGAGGACACGACATTGACGGTGAAGGTCTCGGCGGAGCAGTTCGGCAAGCTTGCCCCGTGGCTGGGTGTGGCTGACGATGTCGAGCTGCCCGTCGCCGCTGCCGGGGAACTGTGGTTGCAGAACGATCGGGATGCGTGGCAGCTCCGGGACCTGGACTTGAAGCTCGGGGGCAGTGCCATAACCGGGGCGCTCGGGGTCTCGCAGCGGCTTAGCAAGCCGCTTTACAACGCTTCGCTGGCATTCGATGTAATCGATCCTCTCGAACTCGAGCGCGCGGTCTCACCCCCGGCAGCTGACGGGCAGGGGGCAAGCCGCGATGGCCCGGATCTCGACATGCCCATCCTGCCGGGGCGGCTGGAACTGAACGACATGGATATCGATGTCGTGGGGAAGCGCTTGGTGCTGCGACCTTCGGATATCACCGACATCGCGTTCTCCACCCGCATCCGCGACGGGCACGTGGCGGATGCGCCTTTCAGTGGCACGCTCGCTGAAACCGCGTTCCGGGGCAGTCTTTCCATGGACCTGCGCGAGGAGGTGCCCGTCCTGGGGCTCAACGTCGAGGCTGGTGACGTCAACGTCGGGCAGTTCCTCCGCGACCTGCAACTCGCTACCGAGATAGATGCCCACACCGATCGATTGACGGCAAAGCTGAGCGCACGGGGCGGCACCGTCAACGAGATCCTCGGCAACACGAAGATCGAGGTGGAGGCGGAGAGGGGACGCTGGTTGTTGTTCGCTTCAGAGGGTCGCGGTGGTATTGAAGTCACGGTTAGGCGTGGTGTCGGCAGGTCCGACACGAGCCAGCGCCGCAGCGTGTTCGAGCTCGATGCCACCATCGGTGAGGTGCCGATGGATTTCGTCATGGAGACGCAACGCGTCGCCGCTGCATCCGGCACACGGGAACTTCTGGCCTCCAAGATCAGGGCCAGCGCCGCCGGGGCGGAACTGGTCATGGACGGCGTTACCCCGCGCCTGAGCGGCTTCCGCGAGCTGGACATTGACATGTCGCTGCGCGGTGAGAGCATGGACTCGCTGAGCGACCTGCTCGATGTGTCGCTGCCGCCTTTCGGCCCCTACACGGTGACCGGCCGCCTCAGCGTCGGCAAGACCGGTTTCGGCGTGTCAGACATCGACGTGCGCGTCGGCGGCAGCAATCTGCAGGGCAAGGTTGAGGTGGTGACGAGCGGTTCGCGGCCTGCCGTCGACCTGAACCTCACGGCCACCGCGGTGCAGCTCGACGACTTTCGACTCGGGGACTGGACGCCCGTAGAGCGGCCCGGTGGGAAAGACGCCACGGTTCCCGAGCTGGTGGCAGAACCGGCACCGGGCACTGTTCTCGGCAACGGCGCTGATGACGAGCGGGACCTGTTGAGCGGCGAGGTCATGCGCGGCTTAGATCTAAGCGGCCGGATCGCGGTGGAGCAGGTGCTTTCGGGGCAGGACTCGCTCGGGTCTGGCACCTTGAGCCTGGACCTGAACAACGGGCGCCTCGAGGCCCCGCTCGTGCTGGACCTCCCCGGCGGCGGTGCGGACCTGCTCATGATCCTCGAGGCGGGTGCCCGGCAATATCGAGGGCGCCTGCAGGCCAAGGTGGACAACTTCGACTATGGTATTTTCGCCCGTCGCATCAAACCCGAAACCGACGCACAGGGTCGGTTCTCCCTCGACATCGACCTGGAATCAGCGGGCGAGGTCTTTGGCCTGCTGGACGACAATGCCAGTGGGCATTTCGATTTCGTGATCTGGCCGGAAAAACTGCGCGCCGGGATCTTCGATACCTGGACCGCGAACCTCTTCTTCGCCCTGCTACCGAAACTCAATCCGGAATCCGAATCAAAGGTGAACTGCATCGTCGGCCGGTTCGACATGCAGAACGGTATTATGCGTCCCAAGTCCCTGTTCATGGACGCCACGCGCTCGCAAGCGCAGGGCGGCGGTAAAATTGATTTCACGACCGAGACCCTTCAGCTGCGACTGACCCCTATCAGCAAACGTCCCAAGCTCTTCAGCGTTGCGACACCGGTCGTCGTGGAGGGCAGCTTTTCGGACTTTGGCGTCAACCTGCGGCCCGGTGACTTGCTGGGCACCGCAATCAGGTTCGTGTACACCGGGATTGTGGTACCACTGCAATATATGATCCGCGGTGTGCGGCCGGCCATGGACGTGGCAGAGTGCGAAAAGGCCATGGGCATAGCGGGGCGCGAGCCGGCCGAGGCGGAGCTTGAACCTTCCGTTGAAGAGGAGGACGAGTTCGAGGACGAGTAACCGGCGTGGGTCCGACGACGGACCGACGCCGGCCGCGGATTCCGTTTCGGCCGACCGACTCGAAACTCCCGCCGGGCGACAGTTGTCCAATCTCCGAACCCACGCATGGAAATTTGGAACAGAGAATGGCTGCGAACCTGACCAGGCGCCGCACGCTGCTGGGACTCGGCGCCACCCTGGTGCTCGGGGGCGCGGCGGCTGCCCGGCGGCTCCTGCCCACGCCCCCCCAGACCGCGGGACCCTTTTATCCCCAACAGCCGCCCCTGGACGACGATAACGACCTGACACGGGTCAAGGGCCGCAGCGGCATTGCCCAGGGCGAGGTCACCGATCTCACCGGCCGGATCGTGGATCCCGGCGGGCAGCCGCTGCGCGGCGCTCGTGTCGAGATCTGGCAGTGCGACGCGAACGGTCGCTATCACCATCCACGCGACCGTGGCGGCATCGATATCGATGCCGACTTCCAGGGTTTCGGCCACACCTACGCCGGAGACGACGGTAGCTATCGGTTCCGCACCATCCGGCCGGTACCCTACCCCGGACGTACGCCGCACATCCACGTGGCGGTCTTCCCGCGGGGCGCGTCGCCCTTCGTCACCCAGCTATACGTGCAAGACGAGTCGCGAAACGCGCATGACTTCCTGTTCAACCGCGTCCCCGCGGAGCGACGGCACCTGGTGCTGGCCGAGTTCGCTCCCACCACCGGCGGCACGGCCGCATTCAACGCCCGCTTCGACATCGTCATCGCGGGCACGAACGGCACACCGGGGGCCGGGTCAGCGCGCTGACGAGGCCGCGGTCCGAGCCATGTCAGGCACAGTGCCGGAGACGTTCGCCGGACGCGCCGAGAGATGCACGCCGGGGACTCGGCCGCCCCCCTCAACCGGTGCTGCCATGAAACACGCCGCTTGGCACTGAACACTTTGTGGTCAGCGCTCACGTTTCTCCGGCGAGGATTCGCTGCCCGCATTACGCGCCCGGATACGCCATGCCAGCACGGGTGACGCCATCATGATCAACAGTACCCGAAACATGTGATGGGCGGCGACAAATATCGGGTCTGCATCGAGCAGTACCGCGATCAGGCACATCTCGGCGATACCGCCGGGGACAAAGGCCAGCAGTATCGTGGATAAATCCGGCCCCGCGCCCCGGCTCAACAACCACGCGAACAGACCTGCAAGTAACAGTAATCCCAGGGTCAGGACAGTGGAGTACAGCAATGTGCGGACCAGTTCACCTGCCCGGGTGCCGGCGAACTGCGACCCGACGTACGAGCCGATCGTCAATTGCACCACGTCGAGCAGCCAGTTCGGGGGAGCGGCCGTGGTCAAATCGGCCACATGCGCGCCGGCGCTGAAGGCCAGCGGTCCGAGGAGGAAAGGGTTGGGCAGTCGCAGCAGACGAGCGGTCAGGGTCCCCAACACCGCGCAGCCGAGCAACACCTGCGCATCCCTGGCCGGCAGCCAGGTCCACGAACTGAACCCCGGACGCGCGGACCCGAGCTCCACACCGGCGACGAACTTCATCGCCGGGGCGATGAGCATCAGGATGACGGCCAGGCGTCCGGCATGGGCCAGGGCAATTCGGCGCAGGTCACCGCCCAGCGCCGCGCCGGTGAATATCATTTCGTTCAAGCCGCCGGGCATGCCGGCGAATACGGCGGTGGTGCGATCAAAGCCCATGACCCTGTGGCAATAGAGAATCGCCACGGACGATGCCATGGCGACGTATACCGCCATGGCGACCAGGCTTACCCACCACTCCTGGGCACGGCTGAGAAGATCCGGAGTCAGGGATGCGCCGATCGCGACCCCCAGTACCGCCAGCGCGGGTCCGCGAACGACCGGGTCGAGACCCAGCCGCAAACCGGAGAGACTCGCCGCCAGGTTGAATACCAGCGCGCCGAGGAGCCAGGGCAGGGGCAGGCCCGACAGGGCAAACAGGGCCCCGCCCGCCATGCCCAGAGCGAGTGTCCTGACTGCGATGCGCGCCGTGGGCTTCACCAACGGATGCTGGCGCCCGACGGCGGCGTTGGCGCCCGCAGCGGCGCCGCACCGTGCCCACATGCGTGGCTGAAGCGGTACCCGCGCACTACGCGTACCCACTCAAATTCGTCCAGCGGCACCGGCATTGGTCCAAGCACTTGTTCGGTTCTTGCCGGCGGGCATGCTAGTGCCCAGGCTATATTTCGTCTATCGGGATTTACCGGGAACGATTACCGTACCGTGGCATCTGTGGATTCGAGACTGAAAGCCGCCGCTAAGCGAACGGAGTCTCGCATAAACCTGCGGTGACTGATACGAACACGATGTCTTCAAATGGTTGTCACGGCGCGCGATCATTGTGTTCGGGAAGGCCTCGGCCGCAGAGATGCGCGCTATGAAGACCACCCCTGGCGGAGGGATTCTGACAACCCATGACCAAGATAGCGATTCTTGACGATTACCAACAAGTGGCATTGCAGCTGGCCGAGTGGTCACAGCTGCCGGACACCTGCGACGTCGAGGTGTTCACCGACACCCTGCCGTTCGGCGAGGCCCTGGTGCAGCGCCTGCAGCCCTTCGAAGTGTTGTGCATCATGCGCGAGCGCACACCATTTCCACGCGCGCTGCTGGAGCGGCTGCCGAACCTGAGACTGCTCGTCACTTCAGGTGCCCGTAACGCCGCCATTGACACCGCTGCCGCCCGCGAGTGGGGTATCACCGTCTGCGGCACCAGGTCCCCGGCCCATGCCACGCCCGAACTGGCCGTGGGACTCATGCTGGCGCTGGCCCGCGGCCTGCTGCGCGAGACCGCCTCATTGCGCGATGGCGGTTGGCAGGTGGGGCTGGGCCGTGAACTGCACGGTTCCACGCTCGGGGTGCTGGGCCTGGGAAGGCTGGGTTCGAAGGTGGCCCAACTGGGCAAGGCATTCGGCATGCAAGTCATCGCCTGGAGCCAGAATCTGACCGAGGATCGCGCGCGCGAGGTGGGTGTCCGCCTGGTGGACAAGAACGGGCTGTTTACGCAGTCGGACTTCATCAGCATCCATCTCAAGCTCGGTGAACGCAGCCGCGGACTGGTGGACGCGCGGGCTCTGGCGCTGATGAAACCGGACGCCTGCCTGGTCAATACCTCACGCGGACCTATCGTCGATGAAGCGGCGCTGCTCGATGCGCTTGCCGAGAACAGGATCGGGGGCGCGGCAATCGATGTCTACGACGAGGAGCCGCTGCCCGGCGATCATCCATTGCGACGCCTGCCAAACGCGATCTGCACCCCGCATATCGGTTACGTGACAGAGCAGACCTACCGGGTGTTCTACAGCGGTATGCTCGAGGTGATCAAGGCCTACCTGGCGGGAGAACCGTTGTCGCGGCTTGATTAAGCGGCCGCAACCGCGGTCGGCGCGTTCCGTTCACAGCACCGCGACGATGAACAGGCGGGCCAAAGGAAACAGCGTGCGGCCGTCCGGGCGCGGGGGATAGGCCTCCCGCAGACGCCTGCGGTAGACCGCGAGGAATATCTCACGTTCGTCTTCGGCGAGGCTGTTGAGGATGGGCCGCAGTCCCGTGGCCTGCACCCACTGCAGCACCGGATCCTCTCCCTCCATTACCTGCAGATACTCGGTCGCCCATATATCCAGGCTGCGCGCCCCGGGGCTGAGCAGCTCGTAGTAGACCTCCGCACGCTGTACCCACTTGCGGGCCAGCGCGTTTCTCAGTGCCGCCGTGCCCAGCGTCCTTCCCCCGCCGTCGCAGTCCTGGAGTATCTCCCTCATCAGGCGGTGGGACGGCTGGTCCCAGCTGAGCGGCATCTGCACGGCCAGGCAGCCGCCTTGCCGCAGGAACCCCGCCAGCCGCGGAAACAGCTCCTCGTGCCGGTCCGTCCAGTGCAGGGCGGCGTTGGAGTAGATCAGGTCAGGCGGCTGCTCCGGCCGCCAGTCGGCGACGTCGGCCTGTTGCCAGGCAATGTCTCCGGGTTCCGCCCGGGCCTGGGAGAGCATGTCGCCGGAGTTGTCCACGCCGAGGACCGCGGCCGTTCGCCAGCGCTGGGCCAGGATCCGGGTCACGTTCCCAGCGCCGCAGCCCAGGTCCACGATAAAGCGCGGCGAGTCGAGCGGTACGCGCGCCAGGAGCTCCAGGGCGGGCCGCAGACGATGGCCGGAGAAATGCAGGTACTGATCGGGGACCCACCGGGTGCCCGCGAATTCGGCTGCATGTTTGTCGTCCGTCATCATCCTCCCCGATCGCGTGCGCCTTACCGACGACGTGGACCCGCAAAAACACTGGACCGGGCCGCTGAACAGCCGTACGCGCAACGCGCGGGTTCGACGCCCAAGACCAGCCGTGGCGGTGTGACCACGGCCCCGGTGTCGCGCCGCGTACTGCCGCGCAACAGCAGTGAGTTCGCGCCCATGTAGATCAGGGGCCGGTACTCCGGCAAGCGGGCGTGTTGCGCCCCGGATCCTGGGGACCGGGCTGTGGCGACGCGAGGACTCGCAGCCGCTGACGGCGTTCTCGTGCCCGGCGGCGGAGCGCTGAGCGGCGTCACTGCTGCGGTGACCAATGCGTCACGGACCCGCTGTGGGCCGATACGCGACGGCGGTGACGCCAGGCGGACCGTCTGTCCCGATTGTACTAGTATTGACGTGCTTCCTCACTCGAACAGGGACCCGCAGCATTTACTCTCCGGCTATAACAATACCTCCGATCCCGCTGTGGCGCGTGCGATAAACCGTCTCATGGAAGCCTACCTCAGCCTGTTCACCGTTTCGTTCCTGGCCGCCACCTTGTTGCCTGCCTACTCGGAGGTGGTGTTCGCCGGACTGCTGGCCGCGGGGTACGACCCATGGACGCTGTGGGCCTGGGCAACGGCGGGCAATACGCTGGGGGCCGCCGTCAACTGGCTGCTGGGCCGGTTCCTGCTCCATTACCAGGACCGATCCTGGTTTCCGTTTCACCAGAGCAGGCTGGGCCGCGCCCAGGATTGGTTCCAGCGCTATGGTGTCTGGTCGCTGCTGTTGGCCTGGGCGCCGGTGGCGGGTGATGCGCTGACCTTCATCGCCGGTTTCATGAAGGTGCACTTCGCCGCGTTCCTAGTACTCACCGGTATTGGTAAGGGTGTGCGCTATGCCATCCTGCTCGGATTGGTCACGTTGGTCGGGGGTACTCCTGTTTCCAGCTAGAGTCGGGGTGCACATCGGGGATTTTCGGCTATATTTAAATTGCAGGAGCATATTTCCTCTTTGTTGTCCCTTGGGGGTGAGCGGCAACACAGGGTTTTCTCCTCTCGTATTTGGTTGGCTGTGTTGCCGCTCTTTTTTTACCGTCCCCGCTCGCGATTCAGCGAGCGCGTCCATGCATCATCGACCCGCGCGCAAGACCTGCGTGCATTGCTCGCCAGGCTGGTGGGTACTGCCTGAGATCCGCTGCACAACTCACGGCCGTGGGCCTGCGGGCACGAGCCGGCATTGCGGCGGCTCCGCAGCGGCGACGCGGCCGGGCTGTCCCACGGCGGCGGGGCGTCGGTGGGGTGCCCGGTGCACACCGTGTTGACACTCCGGCCGTTCGGCCACCGGAAGCGGAAATCCCGTCCAGCAGGCGACATCTCGAACATTCATTGGCGCCAGTGGGTGGAAAATCACCCTTGTTATGGTGTAGTTTGGACGACTGGGAGACCAATAAAATCATAACTGCCTGATTTTGCTCACAAACTGCTCTTTCGGGCCGAGCTGGCATAGGGATTGCAAACGAAAGCAAGGGTGATCGGATTTCCCTGCGTGGCGCCGTTGCTGCGGTGTCCGTGCACTCCGAATCCAGAATACGTAATCAAAACTCCGAGGAGGACATATCATGCGTCGAATTGTAATCGGTTTATCTGCGGTTGCCGCTGTCGCCGCAACACCGGCCACGGTGCTCGCGAACTGTGACCCGGGCGAGCTAGTGATCAAGTTCAGCCACGTCACCAATACCGACAAGCACCCTAAGGGCATCGCGGCCTCGTTGCTGGAGAAGCGTGTCAACGAGGACATGAACGGAAAGGCCTGCATGCAGGTTTTTCCCAACAGCACGCTCTACGATGACAACAAGGTCCTGGAAGCGATGCTGAACGGTGACGTGCATCTCGCAGCGCCTTCCCTGTCAAAGTTCGAGAAGTTCACCAAGAAGTACCGCATCTTCGACCTGCCTTTCATGTTCAAAGACGTCAATGCGGTGGACAACTTCCAGAACTCTGACGCGGGGGAGAAGCTCAAGGGCGCCATGAAGAGGCGCGGTTTGCAGGGTCTGGCCTTCTGGCACAACGGCATGAAGCAGATGTCCGCCAACAGGCCGTTGATCAAGCCGGAAGACGCGCAGGGGCTCAAGTTCCGCGTCCAGGCTTCCGACGTGCTGGTGGCACAGTTCGAGCAGCTCGGCGCCAACCCGCAGAAGATGTCCTTCAAGGAGGTCTATGGCGGCCTGCAAACCAAGGTCATCGACGGCCAGGAGAATACCTGGTCCAACATCTACGGTAAGAAGTTCTTCGAAGTGCAGGACGGCATTACCGAAACCAACCATGGCATCATCGATTACCTGGTGGTGACTTCGACCGAGTGGTGGGAAGGACTGCCCGGTGATGTGCGCGACCAGTTGAGCAAGATCCTCAAGGAGGTGACTGACGTCCGTAACGCCGATTCGACCGCGGTGAACGAGCGGAACAAGAAGAATATCATCGAGGCCGGTGGCGTAGTTCGTACCCTGACGCCGGAGCAGCGCCAGGCCTGGGTGGACGCCCTCAAGCCGGTGTGGAAGAAGTTCGAGGGGGACATCGGCGCCGACCTGATCCAAGCGGCCGCGAAGTCAAACAGGTAGATAAAGCGTGGCCCGGCAGTATCGGGTCGTGAGACCATGTCCGTGAAAAATCATGCGGCCGGCGTACCGCCGGCCGCATCGTTCTTGGTATTACAACGATAACTACAGGGCAGCGCCTAGGAGGAGCCTGATGAGCTCAGAACCAACGTCTTGGCTGGGTCGGGTTAGCGACCAGATCGAGGAAACGAGTATCGCTGTGTGTCTCGGCCTGATGACGGTGATTACCTTCGCCAATGTCATCGCGCGCTACATCTTCAACGCCAATATCCTCTGGGGACTGGAAGCCACGGTGTTTCTTTTCGCCTGGCTGGTGCTGATGGGTGCGTCCTACGGAGTGAAGAAACACTTTCACATCGGCGTCGACGTGGTGATCAACCTGGTGCCGGCCGGGACCAGGAAGGTGCTGGCCATAATCGCCACCATCGCCTGCCTGGCGTATTCCATTTTGCTGCTTATCGGTTCCTGGGATTACTGGTATCCCTTCGCAACCAAGCGGGCGTTCCTGGAAACCGAGGATATACCGATGCCTGCTTTTCTGCAGTTCTTCGCGGACTGGCTGAACGAGGGAGAACGCTACGAGAAGATGCCCCGGTTCATCCCCTACCTCGCACTGCCGCTGGGCTTGGCGCTGCTGACCCTGCGGTTCGTCCAACTCGGCTGGCAGGTCCTGAAAGGGGACGTCGACACCCTCATCGCCAGCCATGAGGCGGAGGAGGCCATGGAAGAGGCCGCGCAACACCGCGCCGAGGAGGATTGAGCCATGGACATCCTGATTCTCTTCGCACTGATCATCGGCCTGATGCTGATCGGTGTACCGATCTCAGTGGCCCTGGGCCTTTCCAGCATACTGTTCCTGATGTGGCACTCGGATGCATCGCTGGCGTCCGTCGCCCAGACCCTGTTCTCGGCGTTTCACGGGCACTATACGCTGCTGGCAATCCCGTTTTTCATACTCGCCTCCGCGTTCATGTCCACCGGTGGTGTGGCGCGGCGCATCATCCGCTTCGCCATCGCCGTGGTGGGCTGGTTCCGGGGCGGCCTGGCCATGGCCTCGGTGTTTGCCTGCATGATGTTCGCCGCCCTGTCCGGGTCATCGCCGGCTACCGTGGTGGCCATCGGCACCATCGTTATCGCCGGCATGGTCAAGGTGGGTTACACCAAGGAGTTCGCCGCCGGCGTCATCTGTAACGCGGGCACCCTGGGCATCCTGATCCCGCCTTCCATCGTGATGGTGGTCTACGCGGCGGCGACGGACGTGTCCGTGGGGCGCATGTTCCTGGGCGGCGTTATCCCGGGCCTGCTGGCCGGCCTGATGCTCATGATCGCGATCTACATCGCGGCGCGTATCAAGAACCTGCCGGCCCAGCCGTTCGCCGGCTTCGGGGAGGTCTTCGACTCCGCCAAGGACGCGGGCTGGGGATTGTTTCTGATTTTTATCATTCTCGGCGGCATCTACGGCGGTATCTTCACTCCCACGGAGGCCGCCGCCGTGGCCGCGGTCTATGCGTTCTTTATCGCCAACTTCATTTACCGCGACATGGGACCGTTTGCCAACAAGGAAGATCGTCGCAACGTGGTCCTGCGCAGCATCGGCGTGCTGTGGCACAAGGATACCAAGCATACGCTGGCAGAGGCCGGAAAGCTCACCATCATGCTGCTGTTCATCATCGCCAACGCGCTGATCCTGAAACACGTTCTGACCGAGGAGCGCATACCCCAGATGATTACCGAGGTCATGCTCTCCGCCGGCTTCGGGCCCATCATGTTCCTGGTGATCGTGAACATCCTGCTGCTTATCGGCGGTCAGTTCATGGAGCCGTCGGGTCTGCTGATCATCGTCGCCCCGCTGATATTCCCGATCGCCATCACCCTGGGCATCGATCCGATCCACCTCGGCATCATCATGGTCGTCAACATGGAAATCGGCATGATCACGCCGCCGGTGGGGCTGAACCTGTTCGTCACTGCCGGGGTCGCCGGCATGTCGATGATGAGGGTCGTCAAGGCCGCCCTGCCCTGGGTCGGGGTGATGTTCCTGTTCCTCATCATTGTCACTTACGTGCCCTTTGTCTCGACCTGGCTGCCGATTTCCCTCATGGGGCCGGAAATCATCACCAAGTAGACATTCGAGGCATCTTATTCGTGCGGCGCGGTGCCTGTGTACCGCGCCGCCCGCCGGTTGTCGCGCCGCGAGAGCTACCGCGGTATGGGTATGGCCAGGCCGGCCGGATCGGGGCAGGCGGTTTTGCTATCATGTCGCGTTTTGACAACCCGGGGAGGGGCCAGTGGGTCGATTCCGCAGTTCAACGCCACTGATTTTTGCGGGGGCCTTGGGCGCTCCGGGGCTGTGCACTGCGGCGGGCGGGGACGCGGTCAAGGGTATATGCCTGGACGGGAGCAAGGCTGGCGAACCCTGCGAGGGTGCGCCCGAAGGACTCAAGCCCGACGTCGGTGCAAAGGACTACGCCGTGCACGAAATGGTGGGCGCGCGCTCCCTGGCAGCAAAGAGCAAGGATGTCGGCATATCTGAGGCATGGGATTCCGCGGTGAACAAGGCGGTCGGCGAGCGCGGAGCCGGTCACATCGAGACCTTGAGCAGGTCCAGCAAATTCGGTAAGGCCCATCGGGTCGCAATGAAGGCCTGTGGTTCTTGAGATGGAACTGCCGGGTGGCACAGTGGTTACGAGTTGACATTTCAACGAGGGCCGCAGGATGCGTCAATGGCCTGATCCCATAGCCTTCAAGCTTTCCAGCCGATCGTGGCGCAGCATAAACGGATCACGCCCGGGGTGTTGGCGGTGAGTCAAGGGTTTCCCGCTTCCATTCGGCGTCATCAATGGGCGCTGCTGCTGTTTCCTCTTCTGTCCTTCGCCTGGCTGGCCGATGTGCTGGTGACTGGCAGGGACCTATCCGCATTCGACATCATCGCGGCGTCGGCAGGCGGATATCGCTGCTGCTCCTGGCGGCGGCGACGGTTGATCTTTTTGCTGCCACCGCCGGGTTCAATCCGCGCATGCCGGATGAGCGTAACTTTCCCAGGACCAAGACATTGACAGCGCTGGCCGCCGACCATGAGCCGTTCCGAGTCGCGGTCCTTGCCGAGCGGCAGTTCTATCCACCGAACGCACTGCAGTACTATGGAATCCCCGAGGTGGCGGGGTATTCCACAGTAGCGCCTCTGCGCTACCTGGAGTTTATCAAGCACGCATATGGCGATCATCATGTCACCACCTACGGGATGCTGTTCCTGTTTCACGGCCATCTCGACGTCTTGACACCATGAACGTGAAGTACCTGGTCAGCGATCGCGAGCTCGAACATCCCGGTGTGCGGCTGGTGGATTCCGGGCATGGATACAGTCTTTATGAATTCAAGGACCCGCTCCCGCGGGCTTACTGCGCCAGCGATGAACTGGTGTTCAATAATGATGAAGAGCTGCTGAAAAGATTTGGCGACCTCGCGCGGAGCCACGACCGACCCATGGCCTGGTCCGGTAAAGACCCCGGCAGTCGGCAACTCACATCCGGGTGCGAAGTGAGCGAAGTGGTGGCTAATCTCAACAACCTTTCCGTTACCTTGGCTGCCGACAGTCCGACCTGGCTCGTTCTACCCTATAACCACGCCGCCGGCTGGAGTGCGCATGATGAGACCGGCCGGCCGCTCGAGCTGGAGCGGGCCAACTACACCTTCATGCGCGGCGCGGTCCCCGCGGGCACGACCAGGGTCCGGATCCAATACGAGCAGCCGGGATTGATCTGGTGTTCGGCCGCCCAGTTCGCGCTGGGCCTGGTCACCATCCTGATGCTGGGCGTCGGTGGAATCCGCCTGCCTTGGCATGCGCCATTGCTACTTGCCGCGGCAGCCCTGATGGTCGTCAGCCTGTTCGACATTGCCGGCATCCGCAACGACGATGTCCGGGAGCGTCCGGCGGTGCTGGAATCAGCAGGAGGCCGGTCGGTCAGTTCCGTGGGTACTGTCGATATGCTGCTGGTGACCGAGGCGCGGTCGTGAGCGGGGTCGGGTTGGGTCGCGTGACGGGCGTGGTTCCGGCGCAAGCTGCATCCTCGCTGGAAGGATTCTGCATCGACAACCCGGTGTCCGGCGATCAACTGACCGGATATGAGGCGCTCATCAGAGGGTGGGTGGTGGGTAACCGATCACGGGTAACGGGCGTGCAACTCTTTGATCCGAGCCTGCAGAGCGTGTTCAGGGAGGCACCGCAGAATGAGCCCCGACCCGACGTGGCCGCGCATTATCCGCACGCGGAAAATGCTGAACAAAGCGGTTTCCGGATACCCTTCAGTCTGCTGAATCTGCAGCCGGAAGCTTCTGTTGAGGTCGTGGCCGTTCTGGAGGACGGTTCCCGCGTTCTCCTGGGTACAGTGTCGTTTCGCCGAGACGTGCTCGCGTCCGGTTACGCGCCGCGCATACAGCCGTTGATGGTGAGTTGCCTGGGTCGCTCGGGTTCGACTTATCTCATGGCGATCCTCAAGAACCATCCCCAGGTGGTGGTACACGGCGACGCCCCTTTCGAATCGCGGTTGTGCAAATACTATATACATAATTTGCTCAAGACCCTTTCAGAACCACCCGAGACCCTGGTGACCGCCTTCCGGGATGAAACCTACGCGGTCAACGCCCATTGGTTGAGCGCCGAACTGCCGCTGGATCCGCAGCAGCACCATCGATTCCGGCGGCAACATGTCGAGCGTCTGGCCGAGTTCTGCCTGCGCGAAATCGACGAGGTGTACGCCAGCGTCTGCCGGGAGCAACGCCCGGCGCAACCCGCCCCCCGTTTCTACGCGGAAAAGCACGGTGCCGGTCATACCCCGCGACTATTGTGGGAACTTTATCCCCAGGCCAGGGAGATCGTCATGGTGCGGGACTTTCGTGACATGTTCTGTTCCGCTCTGGCATTCAACCGGCAGCGGGGCACCGAGGACTTCGGCATGGGAAGCACCCGCACCGACGAGGAATTTCTCGAGGTCACCCGCGAGCGGGTCATGGGGCTTGTCAGCAGCATGCGCAGCCGCAGCCAGGACGTCTTTGTCATGAAGTACGAGGACCTCGTAACCAGCCCCGCGGCCACCGTCTCCGCCGCGCTGGAATATGCCGGCATTGCCCGGGACAGGGCGCTTGTCGAAGGAATCCTTGCGCAAGCGCGGGCCGTGGGCGAAGACGCGCACCGCACCAGCATATCCGCGGCAAGTTCAATCGGCCGGTGGCAGCAGGATCTGCCGGCAGCGCTGCGCAGGAATTGCGATCGGGCATTCTCTGAGGCACTGGAGGTGTTCGGTTACCGGTGAGCGAGTTTGGATCACGCGCCACAATGCGTTGAGCGCCCCCTCACCGCTGCGATTGTGGTTCCCGGCCATCCACTTGTTGCGGGCACGGAAACGGTAGGCCCGTAGTTCCGGGTCGGCTGCGATGGCGTTGACGGTGGGGAGGCGCTTCGTATCGCCAGGGCCTGCCTGCTGAAATGGCACGCGGAGGGTCAGTTCCCCTACGCAACGCTGGTGCGGCGAACGCTGCACTCCGACTCGGTGGTTAGACGGTGCGAGCAGTGGCTGGAGGGACATTTCCGGGAGATCGATGCGATCAGCCAGGTGGTCAAGTTGTCTCGCATCCCGGAACGCACCTTGAAGCGCCGCTTCAAGATGGCTGCCGGCAGCACCCTGATCGAGTACCTGCAAAACTTAAGAATCGAGGAGGCGAAGCGGCTACTCGAAACCAGCCAGATGCCGGTCGACGACATCAGCGTCCAGGCGGGTTACGCCGACGCTTCGTTCTTCCGCCGGTTATTCAAAAGGCTGACCGGGCTTACGCCCCGTGAATATCGGCGCATGTTCCAGCCCGTGGCGATGGCCCGATTACCAGACCCGGGCTATCGGTCGGCGGCGAAATAGCGTCTTGTTCACCTCATAACGCGTCAGGCACAATGATCACTAACCTGCTCTCCAATCCCGGCTGCCGGCGCGTACGAATCGTTCCCGCGCCCGGTGACGAGATGGAAGCCACGACGATTCGACCGGCAACGATAAAGATCCCGTCAGGTATACCGGGTTGCATCATCCTGTGCGTTGTTTGAGTCATCGCATACTGTTGACTTAAATTGTGCGGACCCTGCCCCAAACCGGGCTGTGCGGAGTTGATTGTTAATGCGAATGGAAACAGGCAAGAAGCTGCTGTTCATTCCGATACTCGCGGTGGGCATAGCCATTATGGTTATCCTCGTAAAGAACCGGGCGGACCCGCAGAAATCCGAGTACGAAGAGACGCGCACGGCAGTAAGGGTAATAGAAGTTCCCTCACTGACAATCGTGCCCGCTTTCAGGGGTTACGGGAATGTTGAACCCAGCCAGGTCTGGAACGGGGTGGTGCAGGTCGCTGGGAAGGTGATTTCCGTCGGCCCCTCGTTCAAGAGGGGCACTATCGTCCCGGCCGGACAGTTCCTGTTGCAGATCGATCCGACGGATTATGAGTTGGCCATCGCCCAGGCCGAGACCAACATCGAGGCGGTCCAGGCTCAGATTGCAGAAATCGAGATCCAGGAGCAGAACTCGGCCAGCTCCCTCAAGATCGAGCAGGAGTCCCTGGAGATTTCGAGGAAGGAGTTGCGGCGCAAACAGAGCCTGATTTCTCAGGGGGCCGCGTCCAGTTCCGAGGTCGAAAAGGAACAGCGCAGCGTCCTGGCGCAGACGCAGAGCGTTCAGGCCCTGGAGAACACGATCAGGCTTTATCCGGCGGAACGGCGGCGGCTCGAGGCCGAGCTGGCGCGACTGCAATCGCAGCTTGACGGCGCGCAACTGGATCTAGAGAGGACCCGGGTCACGATACCGTTTACCGCTCGGATAGCCGAAGTCGGTGTGGAAGAGTACCAGTTCGTTCGGCAGGGCGATCGCCTTGGCACTGCGGACGGTATCGACAAGGCGGAAATCGAGGTGCAGGTGCCCTTATGGCGTATCGCGGCACTGATACGATCCGAGGGGATATCCGATGTCGCCGAGCTGCGCAACGATGACATCGGAGACCGGCTCGGCCTGAGCGCTTCGGTATATCTGGGCCAGGACACGATATTTGCCGAGTGGAAAGGGCGGGTGGCCCGATTCACTGATGCGCTGGATCCGCAGACACGGACCCTGGGGATCATCGTCGAGGTGGATCAGCCCTACGCCGGGGTGCGGCCGGGGGTCCGGCCGCCGCTGGTGAAGGGGATGTTCGTTGATGTCGAGATTCGCGGGCGGCCGCGACCCGGCTCGTTGATTGTTCCTCGAGCCGCATTGCACGGTGATCAGGTCTATGTGGTCGACTCCGAAAACCGGCTTCAGAAGCGGCGGGTCACTATCGGCGTGGTCGGGGCGTCCTACTATTCGGTTACCGAAGGGCTCAGGATGGGCGAGCGAATCGTGGTCTCCGACGTGGCGCCGGCTATCGAAGGTATGTTGCTGGAGCTGGTCGAGGACTCGGATACCGCTTCGCGCCTGGCCCAGGCGGCGCGCGGCCAATCGGACAACGCACCATGATCCGTTTCTTTGCGGCGCACCCCACCGCCGCCAACCTGTTGATGATTTCCCTGATCGTTATCGGCCTGTCGGCGCTCCCAGGGATGAAGCGGGAAACCTTCCCGGACTTCGCTCCCCAGGAGATCGAGATTCGGGTGGCCTATCCGGGCGCGAGTTCTGAAGATGTCGAATCGGCCATCTGCCGCCGTCTCGAGGATGCCGTGGATGGCATAGCCGACGTGGCGGAGGTGCGCTGTCAGGCATTGGAAAGTACCGCCATTGCGGTGGCCAAGATGTTTGAAGGCGGCGATTTCTCGAAATTCCTGGACGACGTCAAAACGGAAGTCGAGGCCATTGACGATTTTCCTGACCTGGTCGAAAAGCCCGTCATACGTCAACTCGGGCTCATCGACAACGTGGTGTCGATCGCGGTAAGCGGTCCCATGAGCGTGAGCGACCTCAAGACATACGCCGAGCAACTCAAGGACCGGCTGCAGCGGGAATCCGAAGTATCCCAGGTAAACATCCTCGGGTTCTCCGAGCGCCAGCTGCAGGTCAGCGTCTCGTCGCGGGCACTTCGTCAATACGGCTTGAGCATCACGGACCTGGCAAACACCATTCGCTTGCAGAATATTGATCTGCCCACCGGCTCGGTAAAGACGTCTGAACGGGACTTCCTCGTCCGCTTCACGGATCAACGGCGGAGCGTCCGCGATCTCGAGGAGTTGATTGTCATCGGCGCGTCGGGCGGCGGCGGCGAGCTTCGGCTCGGCGACATTGCCCAGGTGAGCGATCGCTTCGAGTTGGATGAGGAAAAGTATCTGTATAACGGTAAGCGTGCCGCACTGCTGCAGATCAACAAAACCAAGGCCCAGGATACCCTGGTTGTCATGGACGTGGTATCCGCCTTTGTCGAGCGCGAGCAGCAAATGGCCCCACCGGGCGTTACCTTCTCCATTACCCGGAACATCTCCTCGATCGTCCGCGATCGGCTTCGGATGCTGCTGAAGAACGGCGTGCAGGGCCTGATCCTGGTATTTGCAGTTATGTGGCTCTTTTTCCGGCTGCGCTTCGCATTCTGGGTTTCGGCGGGTCTGCCGATCGCCTTTCTCGGCGGGCTGTTTTTCATGTTCGTCCTGGGCCAGTCGATCAACATGATCAGCATGGTGGCGCTGCTGATTGCGCTTGGTCTGCTCATGGACGATGCCATCGTCATCGCCGAGAACATCGCCACCCAGTTGAACAGAGGCAAGTCGGCGCTAGACGCCGCCGTTGACGGGACCCGCCAGGTCATGCCGGGTGTGCTGTCCTCCTTCCTGACATCCGTGGCGGTATTTGCGCCTTTGGCGTTTCTGAGCGGGGACATCGGCAAGGTGCTCCGGGTCATACCTATCGTCCTGGTGACCGTGCTGACCGTAAGTCTGATCGAGGCATTTCTCATACTCCCTCACCACCTCGCACACTCCCTGCGCGGCCATGAAGGGGGCGACGCGGGTCGCTTGCGCCGGCGGGTAGACGGTGTGGTTGAATGGATGCGGGGCGAGGTCCTCGGGCGGGTAGTGGATTTCGCGATCCGGTGGCGTTACGCATTTCTCGGTTTCGTGTTTTCCCTGCTGCTGCTGACTGTAGGGATGGTCGCTGGCGGACACGTGAAATTCCTCGCGTTCCCGGACGTCGAGGGCGATATCGTGGAGGCGCGCATACTGCTTCCTCAGGGCACACCACTATGGCGTACCGAAGCCGTCGTGAACCGGTTGGTGAACGCCCTGGAACAGGTGAACGAGGAACTTTCACCGCGACAGCCGGAAGGACAGGCACTGGTACGGGATGTCAGTGTGCGTTTCAACGAGAACCTGGACGCCTACGAGTCCGGCGCACATGTTGCGACGATCTCGGCGGACTTGCTTACGGCCGAGTTGCGCACGGGCTCCCTCGATGATGTTCTCGGACTTTGGCGAACGAAGACAGGCGTGCTGGCTGACGTGATCAGCCTGAGTTTCAAGGAACCGCAGATCGGTCCGGCTGGACGCGCAATAGAGATCCGGCTGAGGGGGGGTGACCTCGATGCGCTCAAAGCCGCATCACTGGAAGTGCAGGGGTGGCTGTCCAGATATGCCGGTGTGCAGGATCTGTCGGACGATCTCCGTCCCGGAAAGCCAGAGCTCAGGCTTCGCCTCAAGGAAGGCAGTCTGTCTTTTGGCGTTCAGGCTTCTACTATCGCCGATCAGCTGCGCGCCGGGTTTTTTGGCACCACCGTGGACGAGATCCAGGTTGGGCCCGAGTCCTACGAGATCGACCTCAGACTGGAAGAGCTCGATCGAAGCAGTATTCAGGATCTCCTCGAGTTCCGGATCATTACCATGAGCGGCGACTCGGTTCCGCTCGGTGCAGTCGCGGATCTCGAGCTGGATCGGGGCTACTCGCGCATCCATCGGATTGATCGCAGACGGACGGTTACGGTGACCGGTGATGTCGATGTTGCGGTCGCGAATGCCCGGCAGATCATCGATGACACCACCGAGAACTTCATTCCCGGCCTGAGCCGTAAGTATCCGCAACTGGAAATCGGACAGCAAGGCGAGAGCGCGGAATCCGCTAAAACAGGCGGGTCTATGATCACCGGGTTCCTGATCGGTCTGGTGGGTGTATTCATCCTGCTGAGTTTTCAGTTCAGGAGCTACATAGAGCCCCTCGCGGTTATGAGTGTGATCCCGCTGGCGATAGTCGGCGTAGTATGGGGGCATATTGCGATGGGTCTCGACCTGTCCATGCCGAGCATGATGGGTGCTGTCTCGTTGTCCGGGATCGTGGTCAACGATTCCATACTGCTGGTGGAGTTTCTCAAATTGCGCGCCCGGGAGGGACATCACATACCCGTTGCGGCCACCATGGCAAGCCGGGAGAGATTTCGGGCGGTGCTGCTGACATCGCTGACGACCATCGCCGGACTGACGCCCCTGCTCCTGGAAAAGAGCCTGCAGGCCCAGGTGCTGATCCCGCTCGCGACCAGTATCGTGTTTGGATTGCTCACTTCCACGCTGTTGGTGCTGCTGGTGGTGCCTGCGCTGTTCTCCGTTTTCAGTGACTTTGGATGGACCTCGGTCCAGAAGGAGCGTGAGATGGTGGGGAAACCGTCAGCGGAGCAGCACTGAGTTTCGCCAATCCTTCGATGGTGGATATGTGAGTTTGCGGCATCGTCATCGCGCTGCACGCCCTTGCGTTTTACGGGCATATCGGTGCGGGCCAGTCCAGCTGCCAAGGGCGATCAGATCAACACCCGGGTTGGACGGCACAATGGTGAGCACCAGTCAAAGACGAGCGGTGCGGACCTGTGCCGGTTTGCTCCAGTTGCGGCGAGGCAAGCGCGCCATCGCAGGCAGGACTCAGCGAAAGTCGACCCCCGAAAAGGGAGCTGATGGGGAGTTATCGGTGGCGGTTGTTGACAAGCCTTGATCCGGACCGGCACGTGGTAAAGTAGTGCCGGCATCAAAGTCGGCGAGCGAGCGAGCCCCAGAAGGAGCACGATTCTGTCCAGACCTGAACGCATAGAGCCCGGCCCGGGACAGGAGTCGGTCTGGGATTATCCGCGGCCGCCGCGGCTGGAGAAGATTGGCGATCGACTGCGTGTAAGCTTTGCCGGCGAGACCCTTGCCGAGACCCGGGCAGCCTACAGGGTGATCGAGACCAGCCATCCCCCTGCTTACTACTTTCCACCGAGCGACGTTCGGCAGGAGTTTCTGGTGGCGGCAGGCGGGCACAGCTTTTGCGAGTTCAAGGGCGTGGCGGATTACTGGACCCTGGAAGTCCATGGCCGGCGCTCCGAGAAGGCGGCCTGGAGCTACCCCGAGCCGACGGAAGCATTCATGGCGATCAAGGGGTACTTTTCATTTTATGCCTCAAGGGTCGACGGTTGCTGGGTCGGGCAAGAAAGGGTGCAGCCGCAGCCCGGTGACTTCTATGGAGGATGGATCAGCTCTCGTGTTGTCGGGCCGTTCAAGGGAGGCCCCGGCACGACGGGCTGGTAGCGAGCAACGCGAACAATACAGGCATGGCGGTTGCATGATCAGCAGCTTTATCAACCGGAGACGACGACCTGAGGGTAAGTCGCGCGGTCAACTCATCTCGAGCTTGCGGTGCGTGGCGGTTGTACTGACAGCCGGGATCGCGTGCCTGCTGCCGGGAAGCTCCGCAGCGTCGGACGATACGCTGTGGAACCTGCTCCGCTCGGGTGGGCATGCCGCCCTCCTGCGTCACGCCATCGCTCCGGGCACTGGCGATCCGCCGGAGTTCACCGTCGACGACTGCGGCACACAACGGAATCTCTCCGATAAGGGTCGCAGTCAGGCCGTGCGCATCGGCGAACGCTTTCGCAATCACGGCATTGCCGCGGCGCGGGTGTTCTCGAGCCAGTGGTGCCGCTGCCTCGAAACGGCGGACCTCCTCGGGCTCGGTCCGGTCACGGAACTGCCGGCTCTCAATTCCTTTTTCCAACGCTACGAGCGGCGAGACGCCCAGACACGTGAGTTGCGGAACTGGCTCAGTGCTCAGGACCCGGGCCAGGTGCTGGTGCTGGTCACCCACCAGGTCAACATATCCGCCTTGACCGACGTCTATCCCAGTTCGGGTGAGCTGGTGGTCGTGCGCCGCTCCGAGAACGGTGAACTAAGCGTCGCCGGCACCATCGAAACCGATTGAGGGGGGTCGCGGTCTGGCGCGGACCGCATCGCGGCACGCCAGTCGCAACGTCGAACGCACCGACGGCCTTGTCAGGCCTCCCGGTAGAGCCGGCGAACGCTGTCGGCCCGGGCACGGATATCGCGCTTGTCCGCCTCGCTCAGCCGATCCAGGTTTCGCCACTGCAGAGCGGTTCGGGGATGGGTCCTGAAACGCGTCTCGTGTCGTTGCAGGAAATCCCAGTACAAGGTGGTGAAAGGACAGGCTGTTTGACCGACCGCCTTGGCTGGATCGTATCTGCAGTTCTTGCAGTAATTGCTCATCCGCTCAATGTAACGGCCGCTGGCGACGTATGGTTTGGAGGCAAGAAGCCCTCCGTCCGCGTATTGTGACATCCCCAGGGTGTTGGGAAGCTCGACCCACTCCACGGCATCGACATAGACCGAAAGATACCACTCGTGCACCTGCCGGGGCCTGACGCCGAACAGCAGCGCGAACAGGCCGGTGACCATCAATCGCTGAATATGGTGCGCATACCCGTACTTGAACGTCTGGTGCAGTACCTGGCGAAGACATTGCATGTCGGTATCTCCGTTCCAGTAGAACCGGGGCAGGTCATTGCCCGCCTGCAGGACGTTTCGGTCTATATACTCCGGCATGTACCGCCAGTAGATTCCATGCACGTACTCGCGCCAGCCGAGGATCTGCCGAACAAAGCCTTCCACGGAGGCCAGCGGCGCACCTTTGCCGTCCCAGGCCTCGATAGCGGCATCGATCACTTCGCGGGGATTGAGAAGCTTCAGGTTCATCGCCGCGGCCAGGCCGGAATGATAGAGGAAGGGTTCGTCAGTCCACATCGCATCCTGGTAGGGTCCGAACGTGGCGAGTCTGTATTCAACAAAGTCGTCAAGCGCGTGCAGGGCATCCCGACGGGTGAGCGGCCAGTCAA
>CAMYNL010000028.1 GCA_947259705.1 uncultured Gammaproteobacteria bacterium
ACCCCGGGGTTACCCCCAACGCACGTCCCGGTAGGGTACCGGTGGCAGAACACCAGATCGTCCTTGATAAATACTCGTGCAACCTCGTGTCGCACGCCAAAAGGAGTCAATCGAGATTGAGTAAGCGGATGTTCGTATTAACGCTTCACATCATCGGCAACAACCAGCAAAGCGACAACGAACGAGGAATGCCGCTTCTTGCTGTATGCTGGATGAGTTTACTAGGCAGTGATGCCTTTCGACTCCAAAAACTTATCAGGAACATCTGAAGTTTTCCAACCTGTAATAGCAAAATAGTACAGCGGCTCTCCCTCAATTGATAACCGATGTCGATAACGTTCAATGTAATAAACATCAAGATATTTGGAAAATATTAATTCCCGAATCATTTTTGAGAACCCTGAATCATCGCTAATATCAAAGAAGGTGTCCTTGATATTAAACGCCACCCACGCCTCGCTTTTGATTATATTGAACGCCTCTATAAATGCCTTTGCCGGGATGTCACCGAAACCAAGTGCGGCGACCGTTACCAAGCAATCACATTGCCAGGAGATTATTTCTTCCTTCTTGTCATCATCTAGCTTCGTGAAGTCTTCAACGTAATATGCATCATATAACCCTGGCCTATCTCGGATTGTGGCATCATAAGCTTCGGGAATTATGTCTACGCCTATTAAGCGCGATACCCCGTGTTTTTTTAGCGCCTCCCCCATCATGCCATTGCCTGCACCTAAATCTAATATTCGAAGCTCAGTAAAATTATCTTGATACTGTTTTACCGCTGATTCGAGTATCGCGGCTACTTTACTCGGAGATGTGCATTTCAGACGATCATAAAAGATTTGCTCATACAGACCTTCTACCTGATAAATTTCATCGTAGTCGTGGAACCTTATTTTCCTCTTACCGCCTGATCCTTGAAGATAGAAATAGGCTTCGTCTTGATTGAAATTGGTTAATTCGGCTTTTGGAAATTGTATTCGATGTCTTTGTTTCATTACTTCTTTAGTTTGGTTTGGCTGTTTACTGCCCTAACAGGTGATGGATCGAATGTTATCGCCCCATTTATGCATATTGGAACTAACGTAGGCCTTACAGATTTTCTTCATGTAATCCGATAGTTGTAATATTTTGTTTGTGAGTGCCATTCTAGCAAATAGTGACCCGACTATCGAAGCTCAATAATCAGGAATGTGCGACGAACGGCGGTTCTGCGGCACTTATGCGAACGGCCGGAACGGGTCCAGGCTGTGTAAAAACCGGAAATCTACTTCGATATCGGCAGTAACGACTTTCAAAAGTATTCACACTCTGCGTATGTGCCGCATGTTGCCGCGTTGAATACTCCGACGTATTAGTCGGGTTCCAAATTTGATGTGTTCAGGGACTTTAGAAACCGCGCATTTAGATGAAGATAATACGGGATCAGACCCGTATTGCTTCTATTAACGCTCTGGTACCTAAGATATTCATGACGCGCTTCATATTATAGGCGAGCACATGCAGACTCATCTCGGTGCTCACTCGTTTGATGGTTTTCATTTGGAAGTGTGTCGATTCCATCCAAGCCTTAATCGTACCGAAAGGATGCTCCACCGTTTCACGTCGCACTCGCATCTTTTGTGGATCGCGATCAAGTCGGGCTTGCGCCGCATCGAGAACTGCTTCATGTTCCCAACGCGTAACACGCCGCTCCTTGCCGGTCGTACATTTTGATTTGATCGAATACTTCGAGCAGACGGAAGTCCAGTAACGATAGAGTGTTTGACCTTGCTCTTGCATCTGTGTATGTCGAATCAAACGCTGTCCCGCAGGACATCGATATTCATCGTCCTCAGCGACATAGATGAAATCTCGCTTACCGAAAAAACCTTTGAACATGTTTCCCGATGTCTGCGGTTTGGGTAGGTATGTCGTAATACCGGCCTTGTCACAATCGAAAATCTCTTCGCCTCTAAAATATCCGCGATCAGCAACCACGGTAAGTTCATCCACACCGATCGCCGCTTTCGCCTGCTTTGACATCGTTGAAAGTTGCCTGCGATCATGACCCACATTAGTGACTTCGTGCGCCACAATGAGATGATGCTTGGTATCTACTGCGGTTTGTACGTTGTAGCCCACCATCCCGGTGCCTCTACCGCTGGTGGCCATAGAGCGTGCATCCGGATCAGTCAGTGAGATCTGTTGGTCCGGTGCTTCCAGCATCCGGACTTCGAGCTTTCTTAAGCGCTTCATCTCCTGCTTCAGTGTCTTGATCTTCTCTTCCAGGCGTTCGGTCTTGGTCTCAGCAATCGCTGATTCCTGCCGATCCGCACTCGCGATTTGACCTAGATATCGCCCAATACTCTCATCTATCTGTTGCAGTCGACGCTTCATCTTGGCCTTCGTGAAGTTACGATCTCGGTTGTTGACCGCCTTGAATTTGCTGCCGTCAATGGCAACAAAGGCATCTGCAAATAGATTGAGCTTGCGGCATAACATCACAAACTCCCGGCACACCAGACGAATCGCCTCGCCATTATCCTTACGAAAGTTCGCGATCGTCTTAAAGTCCGGCGCCAGTCGTCCCACCAGCCACATCAGCTCTACATTACGCTGCGCTTCCCGCTCCAATCGCCGGGACGACTGCACCCGATTGAGGTAACCGTATACATATATCTTTAATATCGTCGATGAATGATACGCCGGTCTTCCTGTGTCATTGGGCTCCATCTTGAATCCAATCCGGACAAATCCAAGTCATCAACAAATACGTCAATCACCCGAACCGCACTGTCTTCTGCTACATAATCATCAAGCCTCTCCGGAAATAACGTCGCTTGATAACGATCTTCCCCTTCAATAAATCCGCTCATCCAATACTCTCTTTGATGAAAACGTTATTGTATATCTAACGGAGTTTTTACACAGTCTGGGTCGATAGCGCCATTTAAGCCGCCGTCTAGCCACGGACCGCCACGGAGCGGTATGCAGCCCCTCATGGGCTCATTTTGAGTGAACGTAAGCGGCCACAACGCGTCATTCACTAAGCTCCTGCAAACGGTAATAAGTTCAAAGACCGGACAGCAGGTATAGTTTGTGATCTGTACCAGACCGATTTGACGGTTGGTTGAGCAGCGCTGCCCCATGCCCTACCCGAAGCCTGATAGGGCGTCGCATCCGTTCGAACCGTAAGTTAGGTGTTATTACTCTACTATGGGAAGCTGCCCACAAAGCGCTACGGAACAAATTGCGCAATTCCATCTTGAAAGGACCAATCGATGTCACTGTTCTCGACGATCGTGACCATGACGTTAGCGGACTCAATTCCGGGATCGCGCTCAAGGTTCTCCACCACCTTTTTATAGAAGGCCTTCTTGGCCTCGGGCGTGCGTCCTCTTCGCATGATCAGGAACATCATTACTCGGTCCTCACTACGATCCTGATATTCGAGACAGTAAGGCTCGTGCTCGGTAATAACTTGATAGCGGTCATCGTCTGGAAATCCCATCGTCTCGATGACCGCCGAATTTATACCGTCGGCTATTGCTTTGACGTATTCTGGCGGTTTTCCTTTTAATATAGAGATAGTTACTAGAGGCATTAAACTGTGCTCCTTATGTTAAAGATTTTACACTTCCATTTATCAAAAGCTGTAGCTTCGTTCATCCCAATGGAAACGGTCTTTTCCTCTTCTGGCATTGTCTAATTGACTTCGCCTGTAAAGAAGCAACATACCCCTCTCCGGCCTCGGCGTCATCATCCGGCGCTGCCTTCCAGTCAGTCAAATTCACCCGTTGAACTTCGGATTTGGCTCGGATCCGGGTAAACGTACAAAGCAGTCTGGATTCCGCAATGCACCGCATAGCAGACCCTCGCCTAAAGAGAATGGGCTGCCGAGTTTTGCCAGGAGCAGTCATTCAGGTGGCGTGTACGGGTCCGCCGTGCCGAGGCTGATCGGCGTTTCCTGAGCGAGGGTTTTCTGAAATGCGACTATCTTCTCGAATAGCACCGGAAGGACCCAGGTAGCTTCTGCCGCCAGTTTATACTCCTCTTTGGGGTCAGTGATCAGGTTATAAACTCGCGGAACGTTGAGCGTCAACGGCTCGCTGTTCATGTTATCGAGCTGCACGAGATGCATCTTCCAGTTACGCCATTTGTAGCCGTAGACGTCATCGTTGTTATAGACGATGAATCCCTCGCGGTTCGATTTTCCTTGCTTCCCAAGGAAGAAGTCGAGTTGGTCCACGCCGTCGATGATGCGGTCGCCTGGCACCTCGTAGCCAGCCACATTCGCCAGGGTTGGCAATAGGTCAACAACGTGGATAATCTCGTTGCTCACGCTAGCTGCGGGAACCTTGCCAGGCCAGCGGATCAGAAACGGTGCGCGCAGTGAACCTTCCCAGGCCGTGAAGTAGTTACCACGCCAGGGGCCGGCAGTCCCGTGCCAGGGATAGAAATATTCTGGACCATTGTCACTCATCCAAATGACGAGGGTATTGTTTCGGACTCCTAAATCATCGATGGCGTCGAGAATCTGCCCGGCCCGAAAGTCGATCTCCGCCAACACGTCCGCATAGTGACCGTTACCCGTTTTCCCGTCGAAACCAGGATGCGGCAACGTGGGCAGGTGAGGTTGGGTAAAGGGCACAAAGGCGAAGAATGGTTGCTTTGCCTCGACGTTTAGCCGCATGAAGTCAACGGTACGCTGCGACAGTTCCGCATCGATTTCTCGGCGGGCCGGGACATCATATGGCTTTATATCCCGTGGCACTTCGCCTTTCTTTGCCTCCATGATCATGGGCGAGGTGCCGGTCTTTGGGTCAAACTGGAATTGCGATGAGTATTCGGATTCGTCAGTGGTATTCGCAACGCCATACCACTCGTCGAAACCTTGGTCCGTTGGGAAGCGGCCGGGTGTGTCGCCGATGTGCCATTTGCCGAACATCCCAGTGGCGTAACCAGCACTCGAAAACAGCTCGGCCATTGTTACTTCTCAATTGGTTAAGCCGTAAAGCATGCCCCAGACCACCTTTGTCGTTCCGGATCGGATGGGGCGACGACCCGTCATAAAAGCCGAGCGGGTCGGTGTGCACTGAGGCTCAACGTTGAAGTTCTGAAGCCGCATGCCTTCGCTCGCGAGCTTGTCGAGACGTGGTGTGGCCGCGCCGCGAAGCGCACCGCCGCCGTAAATACCCAGCTCGCCCCAGCCGAGATTGTCCACCATCATAACTACGACATTTGGCTTGTTCGCACGTTCGGCGGCAGTAGTTGGGCCACTGAACGGGAGCAGAAGGAGCACCAAGCTCGACAGGATGGTATTCGTGATTACTCGCATCTTTTTACTTCTCCGATTGATCCAGAATCAAAACTTTGATAGCAGAGACGTCAGCGCCAAGGCTTTCCTACCTTAAACCAAATCGCAAATGACCGCATTGGGTCTATAGTGTTGAAAAACTCGAAAAACTTGGGGAGCTGTTTTTCTGCAGAATGTCAGAACGTTCTGAATTTCTTATGGTACTTGATCTGCTGGCTCCTCAGTCACTCTGACAGAAAAGATTGTTTGCCCGGAGCCTCCCCACGTGTCTTAAAATTCAAAATTCGTTATGAAGGAAATAATTTTGCCGGCCAGGAAAATTCTAACTTTTTCAACATAGCGCCCGGATGTAGGTACGAATTAGTCCAGTTTCTGCCATGCACCGCACAGCGGTCCCCTGTTTCATCAAATCGAGCAAGGGTAGCACTCTGGGTCGCGGCATCCAGTCTGAAGTCCGTGTTGATATACAATCTGTCGGTACCGGTTCCTTGAATCATCCGGCATCGGGTTTGTCCGCAACAAAGAGGTAGCGATTCAGGCTGAAGAAGAACCGGCCCTGTCTACCAAGTTCAGCGAATTCCGCAAGCCAGGTGTCGGCCTCTTGCCGGGAGATGTGGTTTCTTCCCACCGCGAAGGACGCCATCATGCCGAACAGTCTCCTGCCGTAGCTGTTATCCTGATACTCAGGATTGAACATCGGGATGACGTCGCGCCGCCGGATTATAAATCCGGCATCGCGAAGCAGCCGTGACAATATGCGCGGCAGTCCCGGGTGCAGGAAATGGTCATCCCAGGCTTGTACAACGCGCTCCGTGCGTGCCTGGTTCTCGGTGTGGATCACCAGGGAACCGTAATCCGTGTCTATGATGACCACACGACCGCCCGGCCGCGTTACCCGCCACAGCTCTGACAGGGCTGCCGGAACATCCGCGACGTACTCGTAGACCTGAGTGGATACGGCTGCATCGAAGCTGTCATCCGGATGGGGCAGGTCGGTGGCTTCTGCCATCTGGAACTTGGCCCAATTCTGTTCGGCGCAGCGTTCTCTCGATATGGCCAGCATATCCTCGCTGATGTCGATGCCGCACACGCAGCCGTCACGACCCACCGATGCGGCCATCTCATGTGCCAGAAGCCCGGGTCCGCAGCCGATATCGATAACCCGTTCGCCCTCCCGCAGTTCCAGCGCCTTGAGAACCTGGAATCGCTGCGTGGCCACCTCCGGCGTCAGGTAGAGTGCTTCGACCTTGCGACTGGTCGCTGCGTCAAATCCTGCCCCACCACTCATCGTTTCCATCCTCCGTAGACAGCGCAGCAATGAACTATGCATAGTCTGGCGAACGAGATTACCATATCCGGCTGCGAGCCCAACCGGGTCTGGCTCCAGCATTTTTACATGTCGGCTGCCTGGCCCCGCCGTATACCCGGCGGCAAGCTGGTCGAAACAGCTTGCGGGCGGTGTCGGGGGCCTGGACATTCGCACCTGGATGTGGCGATTCACGCCAATCAGGTATGATGCGCAATCGTGGGGACGAATCTGCGCGAACAAGACCGCGATATTACCGAAAACCGCTGACTGCGATGAGTTCTCAATTCACACTGTTTGTCAGCCTCGCTGTCTCGGCCATCTACGTGACTGCGTTGTACAGCGTGGCGCTGGCTATACAGCGTAGCCGGACGCCACAGGGCGCGACCGCGTGGAGCATCGCGCTTGTTTCGTTCCCATTCCTGGCATTACCGCTGTTCTGGGTATTCGGTCGTAGCAAGTTCCATGGTTACGTCGAGGCGCACAGGGTGGTGGCCAGTAAGATTCGCGCAGATATTCGGCATGTGCAGGAAGGCCTCGAGAACCAAAGGGGGGAGCCACCGAAGGCGATGGCGTCGTTGTGCCATCTCACCTATGAGCTGACGCAGCTGCCGTTCACAGATGGTAACGAGGTCGAACTGTTGATCGATGGGGAGATGACCTTCACCAGCATCCTGGAAGCGATCCGTACGGCCGAGGAATATGTCCTGATCCAGTTCTACATATATCGCGTGGACGGTATCGGCAACCGCATCAAGGAGGCACTGCTGGAACGCGCCCGCAACGGGGTGCGGGTCTATTTCCTCTATGACGAGATCGGATCGCCGCGACTGTCACAGCAATTCAAGGACGAGCTAACGGGCGCCGGAATCGAGGTATCGGGATTCAAGACAACCAAGGGTCGGGGCAACCGCTTCCAGGTCAATTTTCGCAATCACCGCAAGATCGTGGTGGTGGACGGTTGTTGTGCCTTTATCGGCGGGCTCAACGTCGGTGATGACTATCTCGGGTTGTACCCCAAGGTCGGCCCCTGGCGAGACACTCATGTGAAGATAACGGGTCCCGCTGCGCTGGAGGCCCAGATCTCCTTCGTCAAGGACTGGTACTGGCCGATGGACGCGATACCGGCCCTGTCCTGGCATCCGCATGTCGGGGACGACCGCTGCCAGGTGTCGGTAGTGCATACCGGTCCCGCCGACAGCGCCGCGGTGGCCACGCTGTATCACATTGAGGCCTTCAACGCCGCCCGACAGAGGATATGGATCGCCAACCCCTATTTCGTTCCGGACGAGCCGACGGAACGGGCGTTGCAGCTCGCCGCGTTACGCGATGTTGACGTGCGTATCATCTTGCCAGCCAATAACGACAACCGAATCATCCAGCTGGCCGCCATGACCTATGTGTCGCGCCTGCAAAGATCAGGGGTGAGGTTCTACTTCTACAAGCAGGGCGAGAAAGGATTTCTCCACCAGAAGACCTTCCTGGTTGATGACCAGTTGAGCGCGGTAGGCACCACCAATCTCGACAACCGCTCGCTGCATATCAATTTCGAGTGCACCGCGCTGATCCTCGATGCGAAGTTCGCCAGGCAGGTGAAACAGGTATTCGAGGACGACTTCAGGGAATCGACGTCGGTGGACAAAGACGTATTCGAGGATCGTTCCTATTGGTACAAGCTGGCGGCCAAGACCGCGAACCTCGGCGCACCGATGCTGTAGCGGCCGTCCATGGCAATCGTGCCAGGATGGTGTCCAGGCTCAGGCCAGTAGTCCGTCGTGCTCCACCTCGTCCGGGGGGAGGATTCGTTCCTGGGTCGCGCGCCACTTCCCGTCGTCCTCGAGTTCGAGCAGGACCTCTATGCCCTGCGCATTGACGGTGCAGTCGGTGCCCGTGATCGTCTCATAGGTCTTGAACATGATCCGTGCATCCGTGTGGGCCAACAGTTTGAACCCCCTGTAGTCCACCCCCTTGAGCAGTCGGTTTTCGAACTCGTGACTGCATTGCCTGACCCAGTCTGCGTAATCGATGCCGTCGAACCCGGGTTCGCCCACCACCTGGACCCTTTTGGAGACCAGATCCATGTGAGCCTCGAGATCTCCCGCTGCGGCGGTGACGGCGACTTCCTGCATCCAGTTACGGGCGATCTTTTCCGGGGACATTTGAATTCCTTCAGCCTGTCTGAATGCCCCAATCTCTGCGCTGGTTGGAGACACACGGTTCGATAAGCCAAAAGCCGCCACAAATTCAGTGTCGGCTGCTCTCGGACATCCCGAGGCGAGCTGCTGATGGGCGGTCGAGACAGCGGTCGCAAGCTGGTCGACTGGAAAACCCAGGGAGCCCGTGGCGGCTGTCACGACTCTTTACCGGCGTCTCCTATCGTTCCACTGACGGCCCGGAAGCGGTCCGCACCGACAGAAACGCTGCTCGCATGTTCCATCACTGCGGTGAGGTTGACGGGATGGGTCGACAAGGAGGCATGAATTGCCCGCGACAACGCTGACCCGCCATGCGGCGATCCCGGGGACGAATTCGGTTGCGTCATGCTCGCGGTGCAGCACGTTTGGTCAGCCCGCAATCCGTTCAGTGTGATGCCCGAATTCTGGCATGCCGGTGTCTGATTGGGCTATCATCTAGTTGCAACTGCCGATCTACGGGGCGTAGAGGGCGGTTGACGGCGATATTTGGGTGACCTGCTTGCCGCGAGACACTCAAGCGAAGCCCAGTTCCGGAGCGAGTCATGACAACCTGGCTTCATCATGACCATAAGCAGTTCGAGACGGCGGTCCATCGCTGTCGGACCATATGCGACGACGAAGATTGGTCCATGGTCCATCAGGTATTCCAGGATTTTCTGTCTTCGTACGAGATGCATGTCCAGTTGGAGGAGGATGTGCTGTTCCCGATGTACGAGGAACGGCCTGAGACCTCGCCGGAACCCACCGACTCCCTGCGCGAAGATCATGCCCAGATATTCAGACTGGGCAAGAACATCCAGGATCTGCTCGCGCGCGGTGACTGGGAGGGAGTGCCGCATGACGTGTCATTACTGTATCAGGCGCTTATCAGGCACCACGAGAAAGAAGAGGAAATGTTCCTGCCCATGGCGAGTGATTCGCTGTTGTCTGACAAGGATAAGATTATCGCCGAACTCGAGCGCCGAGCGAGCGTTTAGGGGTTTCAAGCCTGTAATCATGGCTCACGTCGAGCACACTGCCGGGTAGATACGGCTGGTCCTCGCACCCCCGCTTACCGGCGTTGCCGGTAGATCCTGTCGGTTGCTCACACCCGGCGTGCCGGACAGCCAGGTACCGAGTTCATCCATCCGATGTGACCAGGCGGGGACCGGTGCAACGAGCGATCTCCACCTTTTCCCGGTCCGTTGCCTGCCGCGCACGAGGTCCTCGAGCAGCCGCCACGGATGCGCAACAAAAATGTCGCGTCGAGGCATAACCGGCCGCGAATGCTGCGGTTCGGGTTGAGGCGGTCACCGCGCGTAACTTGGGCGGTGCATGGATAGCGCAGAGCCGGTTTGGCAAGCGGCGTGTTCGCGCCTGGCAACGCGGAAGATGTTGCCAGATGTCGTCGTGTATCATAGATCCGGGCCGCGGCAAACGTGGCCGCTGGTTCTGGCTCGTCGAGCCTTGCGGAGCACCCGATGAATACAATTGTTGACAAGTTCGCGGACGAGGCCGGTGTCACGGAGGTGCAGGCACAGCGCGCGCTGGAGGTGTTGATAGCGGAGGTTAGGGGCAGGATGCCTCCAAAGATGGCGGCCAAACTGAAGCGCGTGTTGGCCGGTCACGACTTCTCCGGTGGGTACTGGTTGGCCGCCCTGAAGAACCGGCGCAGGTCAAGGTGACCACTGCTAAGCGGGCATGCCTTGAACGGAACCTGCGCGTTCCCGGGTTGCTGAAGATCCAGCAGCAATGAAAGGAAGCGTGCGCAGCGCCACCTCGTAGGGAGTCAGCATTGACGTACTGAAATGAAGAAGATCCTAATCACCGGCGCCACGGGTCAGATCGGGTCCGAACTGACCCCGGCCCTGCGCGATCGGTACGGCGGCACGAATATTGTTGCCGCCGGCTACCGGCGGGTACCTGACCCGGAACTTGCCGAAGCCGGGCCCTTCTGCCGGCTGGATGTACGCGACGCCGCCGCGCTCCGGGAGATCGTCACGGCGCACGGCATTGACACGATATTCCATCTGGCATCGTTGCTTTCCGCGGTGGCGGAGGACAAGCCGCAGCTGGCCTGGGACGTCAATATGAACGGCCTGTGGAACGTGCTCGAGGTCGCGCGCTCCACGAACTGCAGCGTGTTCTTTCCCAGCTCCATCGGAGCCTTTGGCCCGCTTACCCCGCCGGACAACACCCCGCAGGATACCATCCAGCACCCGAACACGATGTATGGCATCACCAAGGTGTCCGGCGAACTGCTGTGCGACTATTACCACACGAAGTTCGGCCTGGATACGCGCGGTGTGCGTTATCCAGGGCTGATCTCCAGCAAGACCCCGCCCGGCGGCGGCACTACCGACTATGCAGTGGAAATCTTCCACGCCGCGCTAGCCGGCCGGCACTACGACTGTTACCTCGCGGCGGACACGCGCCTCGACATGATGTACATGCCGGACGCCATCCAGGCCGCGATAAGCCTGATGGAGGCGGACGCCGCGAAGCTGGTTCACCGCAACGCCTACAACGTCACCGCCATGAGTTTCGCCCCCCGGGACCTCGCGGCGGAGATCAGCAGGCATGTTCCGGGGTTCACCATTGACTATCGCGTCGACCCGTTGCGCCAGGCCATTGCGGAGTCGTGGCCCCGGCACATGGATGACAGCGCGGCGCGTAGGGAGTGGGGCTGGCGACCCGCTTACGACATGCCGGACATGGTGCAAGACATGCTGTTTCAGTTATCCGGCGCGGAGGAAGCCGGCCCGGGGGCAGGCCATGCCACTTGAAAGGGTCGAACCGCTGCTGACCGGCGAGCTGACGGCGCTGCGTGAAAGCGGCACGCTCAAGGGACAGGAAAATATCATCACCGGGGTCGTCCCGGCGGCGGGCGGGCTGGGCCCCCGCGTTACCCTCGAGGGCCACGGCGACCGGGCGTTCCTGCGGATGAACTCGAATTCCTACCTGGGCCTTGCCCTGCACCCACACCTGATGGCGGCCGAGGCCCGGGCGGTGGAACTCTACGGCACCGGGCCCGGCGCGGTGCGGTTCATCAGCGGCACCTACCGCCCCCACGTCGAGCTGGAGCAGAAGCTGGCAGCCTTCCACGACCGTGAAGCGGCGATGATAATGAGCGCTGCCTATGCAACCGTGATGGGCGTCCTGCCACGGTTCATCACGGAGCAGACCCTGGTCGTCAGTGACGCGCTCAATCACAACTGCATCATCAACGCCATTCGGCTGTCCGGGCCGGCGCAAAAGGCGGTCTATGGCCACCTGCGGATGGATGAACTGGACCGCATCCTCGAATCCGGCAAGGGGCAGGTGCAAAGGGCCTGTGTCGTCACCGACGGGGTTTTCAGCATGCGAGGGGATCATGTGCCCCTCGACGAGTTGGTGGAGATCTGCCGGCGACACGAAACAGGATATGAAGAGGGCATCATCACCGTGGTGGACGACTCCCACGGCGTCGGCGCCTTTGGTGAACACGGCCGGGGTACGGAGGAGTACACGGGGGCCCGGGCCGACATGCTGATCTCGACGCTCGGTAAGGCGTTGGGGGTCAACGGGGGCTACGTGGCGTCGAGCCGGACGGTAATCAACTACCTCAGGGAAACCGTACCGTTCTACATCTATTCCAATCCCATCACCCCGGCGGAGGCCGCGGCATCCTTGATGGCGGTCGAAATCCTCGACAGCGATGAAGGCCAGCGGCTGCTTCGTCATCTGCGCGGGCTGGTGCAACGGTTGCGAGACGGGCTCGCCGAGCGCGGCCTGGAAACCATTCCCGGCGAGCACCCCATAGTGCCGGTGATGATCCGCGACACCGACAGGACCTCGGCCCTGGTCAAGCACCTGTTCGACCATGACATCCTGGTCACCGGCCTGAACTTTCCGGTCGTTCCGAGGGGCGACGAGGAAATCAGGCTGCAGGTGTCCGCGGCGCACACGGAGCAGGACATCGAATACCTGCTGCAGGTACTGCATGGATGACGCCTGACCGGATCCAGCCGTTGCGCCTGCGTTCTGCCTGACCGTCGGTTGAGGGTGACGGAACGTCCACCAGATAACACGAGATCGTGGCCTCGGCGAATGACTCGCCGGCGGAGCCGGAGCGGGTCACGATGAGCAACGCCGATGCGGTGCGTGGCTCCGCGTAGGTACGGATCGGCTGGCTCGCGGTAGGAACGTCCAGCTAAGGTGTCGTCATCTGCTTGGACAAAACCAGCCAGTGCACACCTTTGCTGGCTGTGGCAGCGACCACGGCGCTGTGGATGTTGACAATGTAATGCTGCCACGCCGGGCCCTGCTCCCTCGCCGATATCTGCTCCAAGACCGGCCACTTGTCCGGCGGCAGCTCGTTTTCCACCTGCCCCGGGGTGCGGCCGGTGGGAATGGTGAAGGTCAGCCTATTCCGCGGGGCCCGCTCGGTGTCCTCGACCTCGCGGACCGCAACCGGGCCGCCGGCTGTATTGGAGACACTCACGTCCCAGTGTGGGGGCGGCAGCCGCCGCCGACCCGGTGGCGAGCGCCGGCGCGCCCGAAAGTCTCACCCGTGCTAAGGTCGTCATCCTGTTAGGGTGTCTATCCCGGGAACCAATATGGCGCGCGCAGGGATCACAACGCCTTGATCTGCGAAAAGCGGCGGCAGGCAGTCGGCATGACCGCGACAGGCCGACGGGGACGCCCCGGCGAGCACGGGTTCGGGCTGCCGGCACAGCGGCACAGGGGAAACTGCGCATAGCACTTTCGAGGGATCCCATTGTCTATCCGCTACCCGTAAAATACGGGTCAACTGAACGACGATCAACGACTCAGGAGGAACGAGATATGAAATCAACAATAGTGGCGGCGGGTGTGTTGACCGCGACGCTGATCGGGGCCTTTGCCGGCAGTGCGGCGCAGGCGGATCCGCAAGGAGGCAAGCCAGGGTACGGGCAGACCCACATGGGTCCCGGCCACCATGGCTATGGACAGGGTTACGGGGCTGGCCGGCATCACGGTCACGGTATGCATCATGGAGGCGGCGGCGGGCATCACGGCATGGGCATGGGGCACCATGAGGCGGGGAAGCACTGGATGGCGAGCCTCAGTCCTGAACAACACCAGCAGGTCATGCAGCTGCGTGCCGAGCACAAGAAACAGGCCATGCCCAGAAAAGCCAGGATGCGAGCCATAAAGCTGGAACTCGCCGCCCTCGCCACGGCAGTCGCACCGGACCGTGCCGCCATCGAGACCAAGGTGGACGAATTTCTGGCGCTGAAACGGCTGGCCATGATCGAGCGCGCCATGCATGTGGGAGATCTCCGCAGGCTGCTGAACGACGAACAGAAAGCCGCCTACGACATGGCGGTGATGCGTAAGGCGAGGGGCTGGCGCCACCGCCGCCACTGATCGGTATTGCGTGGCCAGCCCACGCACAACGCGGGCCCCGGCCCGCCAAGACCGCGCTTATGTAGAGATGCCTTGACCGAGGTCAATAAACACCGGCGTCGGTGTTCCGACAATGTCAGCAGATCGTCACCAGACGATCGGCCCGAGCAACCTAAACGGCGAAGGATCGTCGAACTGAAAAACACAAGAGGGGAATGGCGATGATTGAGACTCACCAACGACACATTCTGGCGCTGCTACTTGCAGGCGTCCTGTCCGGCTATGCCGGCCCATCGGCGTCGCAGAATCCCGGTGCCATCGCGTCCGGCAAGCTCGAGTTCCAGACCAGCTGTGCGGTCTGTCATGGCAACAACGCCTCCGGCAATGGCCCCATGGCTGCAGTGCTGAATGTGCCGCCCGCCGACCTCACCACGCTTGCCAAGAACAACAACGGAGCGTTTCCGTTTCTGCGCGTGATTGAGACCATCGATGGGCGCTACGACACGATCGCCCACGGCGGTAGGGACATGCCGATATGGGGCATCCGTTATCGGGAGAACCAGGACCCTGCGCTGGCGCGGGCACGCATTCTCGATCTTACGTTGTATTTGGAGAGCATCCAGGACAAGTAGCGGGGCTGCGCTGGCAGCCGCTTTACAATGTGGCTTGACGCCGGATATTGCTCGGTGCGTCTATGGGGATTGACGGTCGAGGTTACCTGATCACTGCCTGTGTCGGCGCCCCGAGCTGTGAAAGGGCGTAATCAAGTGTAGAAACGAACCCGGCGACCGGGCCGTGCGGTCGCGGTCGCCGGGGTGCGTCACGGGATCCCTGCTCAGTTAGGCAGGATAACGGTGTCGATCACGTGGATCACGCCGTTGGACGCAATAATGTCGGCCGTCACGACGTTGGCATTATCGATCATGACACCATTACTGGTGTCAATCTTCACTGAACTTCCCTGCACGGTCTTGGCTGAGCTGATCTTGGCAACGTCCGCCGCCATCACCTTGCCCGCGACGACATGGTAGGTCAGAACCTTGGTTAGAGCGGCCTTGTCTGCCAGCAGTGCATTCAGCTTGTCCTGCGGGATCTTGGCGAAGGCCTGATCGGTAGGGGCGAACACGGTGAACGGGCCGTCACCTTTCAGGGTTTCCACCAGACCCGCTTCCTTGATCGCGGCAACCAGGGTGTTGAAGCTGCCGGCGGAGACCGCCGTGTCCACAATATCCATGGACGCTTTCTTGTCGCTGTCCTGCATGGCATGGGCCATGGGGATGAGGGCAGCGGCGGCGACGGTGATCAGTACTTTCTTGAACGACATCTGGTAACTCCTTAGTGTGATGTAGGATGGAGCGGCATCATGGGCGTGACCGCGTGAATACGCGGTGCATGGGGTGTGAACAATATGTTCATGCAGATTACCATCGAGTAACCGAGTATCAATTGTCTCGTAGAAGTCGCCTGCGGTCGCCAAGCCCACTTCCGGGGCGGTAGCGAATCAGCCGGCTATGATTGGAGCATCGGGGGGCCGAATTCTCCAGCGGTTCAGACTGTCGAAGTTGTTTCAACCTGCGTTTCTTGAATTAGGGTAATGGTCTGCCGCAAAAGGCCGGTCCGGCCGGTAAAGGTTTGACATGGCACGGGGCGGTTGTTGACGGGGTTGGCGCCTGGGCCTAATGATGCCGTGAATGGGCGCCCGCGTTCCGTTTCTCCTCCCGGACCGGCAAGGTCGAGCTCAGGGCCGCCGCCAGGCAGTCGATGGGGGATCGTCGGCTGCGTCAGCGGTGGCTCTCAAGGTCTGCAAGTAGACCGACAGCTGGCGGCGGCAGGCGTCGAAGGTGTCGCGCCGCTGCGATGCCTTGGTCAAGCCCACGCAGCCCTCGAAGGCGGCTACGAAAAAGGTAGCCGCGGCATCGGCATCGACGTGTTCGGCAACGGTCCCGTTTTCCTGGCCGCGTCGGAGGGCGTCGGCGACGACGCCGATCCAGGCGGAGAATGTGCGCTCGATGCGCTCTTGGAAACCCTCGTCCAGCGGCGCCATCTCCTGCGCCAGGTTGTTCAGCGGGCAGCCGCAGAACTTCTTATCGTCGCCGTACTGCTCCATCATCTGGTCGATCATTGACTCCAGGGCGGCGATCGGGTCCCCGTCCTCGGCCATGCCCCGGATCCAGCGCTCGCCCATGAATCCGTAGAGCACCTCGTCGATGACCGCGTACCCCAGCGCCTGCTTGCTCGGGAAGTGGTGATAGAACGCGCCTTTCTTCAGGCCGGTGCGGCCCAGCACGTCGTCCACCCGCATGCCCTGGTAGCCATGCTCATAGATCTCGTCAAAGGCCGCCCGCAGCAGGCGGGCCCTGGTTTCGTCAGCATTTCGTACAGTCGTCATCGTCTGTATCCGCCCCAGCCGGGCGCTGGAATATGTTCGTCCCTACAGTATAGACAGACTAGTCGGTCTGTGCTACTGTTTTGTTCCAACAGACCAGTTGGTCTGTCTAGTTCATGGACGGACTTGGGCCCGCATAGAGCGGCCGGTCCGCCGAGAAACAAGCATTTTCCGAGTAAGGAGGACAGTCATGGGAGAGCGGTTCGACCAGTGGAGCCTGCGTTACGCGGGCTGGGTAATCCGTCATCGCTGGTGGGTCATCGCGATCAGCCTGGGGCTGGCTGTGCTGGCGGCTAGCGGGGCCCGCCACCTCAGCTTCTCGAACAACTACCGGGTGTTTTTCAGCCAGGAGAACCCCGAGCTCAACGCCTTCGAGTCGTTTCAGAACACCTATACCAAGAACGACAACATCCTGTTCGTGCTGCAGCCCGCCGATGGCGTCGTGTTCACGCCCCGGCTTGCCGAAGCAGTTGAGTGGCTCACCGCGGAGGCGTGGAAGGTGCCCTTCGCGATCCGCGTCGACTCGGTGTCCAACTTTCAGTACAGCTGGGCCGACGGTGATGACCTGACGGTAGAGGACCTGGTGCGGGACGGAGCGTCCCTGAGCCCTGAGCTGCTGGCTGCAAGACAGGCGGTGGCACTCGCCGAACCACTGTTGCGCGACAACCTGATCTCCCCGGATGCCGACACCACCGGCGTCAACGTCACCATACAGTACCCCGAGCTGGACGAGATGGGCGAGGTGCCGGCGGCGGTCGCCCATGCGCGTGGGCTGGCGGCGGAACTGCGCGCCCGTTACCCCGAGTTGACCGTGGTGCTGTCGGGGCTGTCCATGCTCAATAATGCCTTTGCGGAATCCGGGCAGGCCGATGCCCAGACCCTGGTGCCGCTCATGTATCTGCTGCTGATCATCGTAATGGCACTGGCGTTGCGCAGCATGGCAGGGACCGTCACCACCTTGCTGGTGATCGGACTGTCCACTGCCACCGCCATGGGCCTGGCCGGGCATTTCGGCATCAAGCTCACCCCCATATCCATTACCGCGCCCACCATCATCCTGACCCTGGCCATCGCCGACAGCGTGCACCTGCTGGTATCCATGCTGGGCCTGATGCGGGCCGGCCAGGAAAAGCTGCAAGCGCTGAAGGAAAGCGTGCGTATAAATTTCGTGCCGGTGAGCATTACCAGCCTCACCACCATTGTCGGTTTCCTCAGTCTCAATTTCTCCGACGCCCCGCCGTTCTGGCATCTCGGCAACATCACCGCCATGGGCATCGCGGCCGCCTGGGCGTTCTCCCTGGCGTTTCTGCCGGCCCTGCTCAGCGTGTTGCCCGTTCGTCCCGGCAGGCGGGGCAGTGTGCTCGCCCGGCTGGAGGGCCTGATGGAAAGGCTGGCGGAGTTCGTCATCGTGCGGCGGCGGCCCATCCTGGTGATGATGGGCACGCTAGCGCTGGGGCTGGCGGCCCTGGCGCCCACTGTTTCGCTCAATGACCAGTTCGTGCGTTATTTCGACAAGCGCGTGGAGTTCCGCAACCATGCGGATTTTGCGGTGCAGAACCTCAACGGCGTGTATGTGATCGAATTCTCGGTACCTGCGGCCGAGTCGGGCGGCGTCAGTGAGCCCGCCTACCTGGAACGGTTGGGCGCCTTCAGTTCCTGGCTGCGCGCGCAGCCGGAAGTCATGCATGTGTACAGCTATTCGGACGTTATCAAGCGGCTGAACAAGAACATGCATGGCGACGACGAGAACTGGTATCGGGTCCCGGAAAACCGGGAACTGGCGGCACAGTATCTGCTGCTTTACGAGATCTCACTACCGTTCGGGCTGGACCTGAACGACCGGATCAACGTCGACAAGTCCGCCACCCGGGTCAGCGTGACCGTGGATGATCTGTCGACCACGGAGATCCGCGCCTTCCTGGACCGGTCGATCAACTGGTTTGCCGACAACGCACCGGCATACATGCACAACCGTCCCACCGGGGCGTCGGTGATGTTCAGCTATATCTCGCAACGGAACATCGAGAGCATGCTCAGGGGCAACCTGATCGCGATCCTTGCTATCGCCCTGATCATGATACTGAGCCTTCGTTCCCTGGGCCTGGGTCTACTGTCGCTGGTGCCAAATGCGGTGCCGATACTGATGACCTTCGGGGTGTGGTCTTTGCTGGTGGGGCAGGTCGGTATGGCGGCTGCTACGGTCACTGCGACCTCGCTGGGCATCGTCGTGGATGACACCGTGCATTTTCTGAGCAAGTATCTGCTGGCGCGGCGCGAGAGAGGCCACGACCGCGCCGATGCCATCCGCTATGCCTTTCGTACCGTGGGGCCAGCCATCGTAGTGACAACCGTGGTGCTGACGGCTGGTTTCAGCGTACTCGCCGCATCCACCTTCCTGGTTAACGCCCAGATGGGGATGCTGACCGCAATCGCCGTGGTGCTGGCACTGGTCACTGACTTTCTGCTGCTGCCGGCGCTGCTGCTCATAGGTTATACAACGCAAACCAAGGAGGTCTCTCATGAACTCGAAACCGCGCAACAAGTTGCCTGAAGCACTGCTGGTAGCCGCCAGCCTTCTCGTCGCCGCCGGCGCCGCCATTGCTGACACCGAATCAATCGAGGAAAAGGGCTTTGCCATCGCCGCTCGCAGCGACCGCTCGGACAATGGTTTCCATAACAGCCTCGTCGAGCTGAAAATGGTGTTGCGTAACGCGGCGGGCCGTGAAAGCACACGGTCGCTGGCCATCAAAACCCTGGAAAAGCCCAACGAGGAAGTCGGGGACAAGAGCCTGATCGTGTTCGACAGCCCGGCGGACATCGACGGCACCGCGCTGTTGTCCCATGCCCATATACTCGAGGCGGACAACCAGTGGCTCTACCTGCCGGCGCTGAAGCGCACCAAGCGGATCTCTTCAGTCAACAAGTCCGGCCCATTCGTGGGCAGTGAATTTGCCTTCGAGGACTTCACCGCGCTGGAACTCAACAAGTTCACCTATAAGTATCTGCGCAGCGAGCCGTGCGGTGAGTTTACCTGCGACGTAGTCGAGCGCACTCCGCGCTACGAGCACTCCGGCTATACCAAGCAGGTGAGCTGGGTGGACCAGAGTATTTTCCAGGTCAGGCGTGTGGAGTTCTACGACCGCCGCGGCGACCTCCTCAAGGTGCTCACACTGGGCGACTATCGCCAGTATCAGGACAGGTACTGGCGCGCCCACAAACTGTCGATGGTGAACATGCAGACGAAAAAAGAGACCGATCTGGTGTATTCCGATTACACTTTCGGTACAGGACTCGATGAGGGTGACTTCAACAAATCGGCGTTGCGCCGGATTCATTGATCGTATAACGGGCCACCGGCGGAGGGATGTGCGCCGACGGCTCCGAGCTGCTGAATTCGCCCGCCAGAACAAAGACTCCATTGATGCATGAAGCGATGAAGCATCCGATTACGACTGTGGCGCGGTATCTTATCGGCACATCGCTGGGTGTGACTTGTGTCATGCCGGTGCTCGCCGACTCCGAGATGAATTTCTCCGGCTTCTTGGCCGGGGAGGCGCGCTTGTTCACGCAGACGCCCCAGTTTTCCGGCCAGCTGGACCGGAACGAATACTCACTGGCGCTGCAACCGGAACTGCGCTACGAATTCAACGACCAGCGCGTCACCCTGGTCCCGTTCTATCGCGAAGACAGCCTCGACGAGGAGCGTTCCCATTTCGATCTGCGCGAGTTCAACTGGCGCAAGGCCGGAGACGACTGGGACCTGCTGGTCGGGTTGGGGCGCGTGTTCTGGGGCGTGACCGAGTCGCGTCACCTGGTGGATGTCATCAACCAGACCGACCTGGTGGAGAACATCGACCAGGAGGACAAGCTGGGTCAACCGATGGTCAACCTGGCCTTGCTGCAGGACTGGGGCACGGTGGGCCTCTTCGTTCTGCCGGGTTTCCGTGAGCGGACCTTCCCCGGGGTGCGGGGACGTCTTCGCACCCCCCTGCCCGTGGATACCGATAATCCTGTCTATGAGTCCAGCGCTGAAGACAGTCATGTAGACGCCGCGGTGCGGTACTCTCATGTGATCGACGACTGGGACGTCGGCATTTATTACTTCTACGGCACCGGCCGGGAACCTTCCTTCATCGGCAACGGGGATGGCACGCGACTGCTGCCAGTCTACAGCATCATCAACCAGGTCGGTACGGACATCCAGTGGACCCATGAGGCCTGGTTGTGGAAGTTCGAGGGCATCGTCAGGGAGGGGCAGGGCGAAACCTTCGGCGCCCTGGTGGCCGGCTTCGAATACACCTTCTACCAGATCGCCGAGACGGCACTGGACCTGGGCATACTGGCGGAATACCTGCACGACGGGCGCGACGAGACGGCCCCGCCGGTATTGTTCGACGACGATATCTTTCTGGGCGCACGCCTGGCATTCAACGATACCGCCGACACCGCCGTGCTCGGCGGCATCATCTTCGATCCAAGCACGACGGAGAAGTTCTTCAGCCTCGAGGCCGAGCGCCGTCTGACCGACCACATCACGACAGAACTGGAGATTCGCGTGTTCTCCGACGAACCCGCCGATCGTCTGCTGAGCAGTTTCAGCCGCGACGATTACATCCAGCTCACCCTGGCCTATTACTTCTAAAAAGTGGGGTCAGATCCGACTTTTCACACGGAAGGAGGCTACAAAAGTGGGGTCAGATCCGACTTTTTTCAAAAAGTGGGGTCAGATCCGACTTTTTTCCAAGTTGAAAGCTATAAAAAGGGATCTGACCCCACTTTTCTAAAAGCTATAAAAAGGGATCTGACCCCACTTTTGACCCACACGGAAGGAGGCTACAAAAAGGGATCTGACCCCACTTTTCGGAACGAGGTATAATTCGGACACTCAGTTAGCCCACCGCTCAAGGAGATGGAGATGGCACGGAAGCCGCGCTTCAACCTACCCGGATATCCGCAGCATGTCACGCAGCGTGGTAACAATCGGAAACCATGTTTTTTCTCGCCGAGGGACTTTCAGTATTACCTGGATTGCCTGGGAGAAGCCTGCATAAATCGGGAGTGTGCGTTACATGCTTATGTACTCATGACAAATCACGTACATCTGCTCATCACGCCCGCCAAGGAACAGGGCGTGTCTCTATTGATGCAGGACGTAGGGCGCAAATATGTTCACTATGTGAACCGAAGCTATGGCAGATCTGGGACCTTGTGGGAAGGACGCTTCAAGGCCAGCCTGGTGGATGCAGATGCATATCTTCTCGTGTGCCATCGATATATAGAATCAAATCCCATTCGGGCTGGCATGGCCAACTCTCTTTCGGACTACCGCTGGTCCAGTTATCATTCCAATGCTTATGGGAAGATCGACCCCTTGGTTCGGCCTCACTCCTTGTATCTGGGCCTGGCAGATGACGGCCCCGCGCGACGCCGTATCTACCGCGATATGTTTAGTGAGGCAGTCAAGCCATCCGTCATGAATGAACTGCGGGAGGCAACCAGCCGGGAGTTGGTGTTTGGCGGCGATGATTTCAAAGACAGGGTCGAGCGCGAAATCGGACGTCAGGTGCGGCCCGCAAGTCTGGGACGACCAAGGGTGCGGTGGGGCAAGTGAAAACGTATGATCTGACCCCACTTTTTGTGATGGGGGGCATGGCGATTTGTTGAGCAGAGCGCTGGGAGCAAGCCGATATCTGATCATCATTGCCGTTGCCGGAGCTTTCCTCGCGGCTACAACGTTGCTGGTTTACGGCGGTATCGAGGCGGTGCAGGTGGTGGCCAACACCATCGCCAAGGGCGCGGTGTCGAGCAAGGGCGCCAAGGCGATCGCCCTGGAGTTCATTGAAATCGTCGATCTGTTCCTGCTGGGGACGGTTTTCTACATCATCTCCCTGGGTCTTTACGAGCTGTTTGTTGACGACAGAATCGATCTTCCCGCATGGCTGGTCATCAAGGACCTCGATGACCTCAAGAGCAAGCTGGCAGGGGTCGTGGTGGTGGTGATGGCGGTGCTGTTCCTGGGCCAGGTAGTGACCTGGGACGGGGAGCGTGACCTGTTGCGTTTCGGCGCCGCGATCGCTTTGGTCATTGCCTCGCTCACCTACTTTCTCGGTCTCAAGACGAAGAAGGCAACAGGCCGGCCCGAGTCGGAACGTGAGCCTTGACTCGCCATGCTTCCCATCTCCTGGTCGGTTCAGCCCTCATGGCGGGGCGTTGGCGTCGGAAAGCGGCCGCGCGGCGGTCACAGACCACGCCGGCAGCTCGGTTCAGGAACCGCGAAACTCGTGTTTGGCAAACCCGACCCGCTCCGTCAGTGAACACGGCGTCGCCACGTAGCTGTCAACCAGTTTCAGCCGCGGTATCAGGCCGGAGCGATTGGCGATCTGTATGTTCAACCCTGGACGCGCATTGAGTTCCAGCAGCAGGGCTCCCTTCGCCTTGTCCAGCACGAAGTCCGCGCCCAGGTAACCCATGCCGGTCAACTCGTAGCAGCGGGCCGCGGTCTGCAGCAGCAGGTCCCAATAGGGCACGTGGATTCCGGCGATGGCGACGCCGGTGTCGGGGTGTTCGGCGACGATACGGTTGGCCAGCACCGCTTCCCGCGTCACCCCCGTGGCGATGTCGACGCCGGCGCCGATGGCGCCCTGGTGCAGGTTGGCCCGGCCCCGGGAGCGCCAGGTAGGGAGTCGCACCATGGCCATGACCGGCACGCCCCGGTAGACGACGATGCGCACGTCGGGTACTCCCTGGTAAGTGATGCTGGAGAAAACAGGGTCGAAATTCACCAGGTACTCGATCATCGCCCTGTCCGGCTGCGCGCCCAGGCTGTACATGCCGCTCAGTATCCGCGACAGGTAGTGCTGCAGGTCGTGGTCCGTCAGCATGCCGCCATGCGCTCGGCGGTAGAAACCGTGCAGTTGTCCGCTGATGACCAGGATGCCATTGCCGCCGCTGCCCCGGGCCGGCTTGATGACGAAGCTCTTCAGCGGCGCCAGGGTGCGCTTGATATGGCTCACCTGACGCTGAATCTCTATCACCCCATAGAGGGGAGGAACGGGAATGCCTGCATCGGAAGCGAGATCCTTGGTCCGCAGCTTGTCGTCGACGAGGGGGTAGCGGTGGCGCGGGTTGTGTTCGAACAGGCAGGCGATATTGCGATAATTCATACCCATCACGCCTGCCCGCTGCAGCTGTGAAACCGTGGCGAACATCTCAGGGTTCCCTTCCGAGAACTTCGAAGCGGAGCAGCTCGGTGAGGCGGTATCCCGAATAGCGACCCAGCAGCAGCGTCATGGCCAGCACCAGCAGAAGGGATTCGGGGAACACGAAGACGAAATAACGCAATAGTTCGATATTCATCAGCAGATACGCAAACGCTGCGACCAGCAGGCTGCCGGCGCCCTGCTGCAGGGCTTCCCGGGGACCGGTCTCCTCCCAGACCACGGACATCCGCTCGATGGTCATGGTCATGATTACCATGGGAAACAGGGCCACGGACAGGCCGCGGGGCATGCCCAGCTTGTAACTGATGATGCTTATCAATCCCATCAGCAGAATCACGACTATCAATACCGAGGCCAATCTCGGTACTGCCAGCAGTTTCAGGCGATCGAAGTAGAAGCGGACCGCCAGACCGAGACCGACAACGAGGATGAACAAAACGATACCCCACAACAGCTGGGTTTCCCGGAATGCCAGGGCAATCAGCACCGGCATGAAGGTGCCGAAGGTCTTGATCCCCACCACGTTCCGCATGATGACGAGCAGGAAAACGCCGATCGGTACCGTCAGCAGCACGTGATAAAGAGCCTGGGTCTCGATGGGCAGATTAAGCAGCGAGAGACCCACCACCGCGGAACGCTCGGCCTTGCTAACCCCGCGGGCCGAATCCCGAGCGGGCAGGGTATCCAGCGTCACCGATATTCGAGTGTAGAGCGCCTCACCGCCCTCCACGGAAGCAAGTGGCCTGTCGAAGCGCCACCAGGGCAGGTAATTATCCGGGATGTCCTGCCCCGCGTTGGCAACACCGAAGCGCAGCCACTGACCTTCGTTGAAAACCTCAAGCCAGTGCACCTCGGCGGCGCTCCTGGCCAGCCGTTGCAGCGCAAAGCCGTGAACAACGCGGGCGGATATGCCGGCCAGGGCCAGTATCCGGGTTGCCAGATTTGCGCGTTCCAGAACCGATCTGTCCCTGTCCAGCAGCAACAGGATGTTGTCGTCACTGGCCGGGCTGCCCAGCTCCTCGAGCAACACCGAGACGAGGGTTTCCACGTCCGCCGACCGCCTGTGAACCGATTCCAAGACGTTGCGGGCCGCTGCGAGTTCCGCACCGTATAGCTCCGGCGCACTGACCTCGGGCGTCTTCGTGACTTCGAGTTCGTGCGGTCGGGCAAGCCGGCGGATCGTGGCGCGGTAGAGCAGAAACTGCTGGCCTGATGCCAGCCGCGACGACAGCACCGCCTTGCGGTTGGTCGTTAACTGTCGGATCGACAGGCCGTAGTCTCCGGAGATGAATCGCTCATCGATGACTTCGTAGTGGCCTTCTGTCTGCAGCAGGTAAAGCGATGCCTTGGCCGGGCCATCCGATCCGTTGAAACTTATCCGCACCTCCACGTTCCAGGTGTCGATCTCGGCGTCAGGGCCCAGGGGCAATTCGAGAATCACAACCTTGTACGCGAATATGGCCGCCGCGAGTATGGTTAGCAGCGCGGCGACCAGGAACACCCGGCGGTTGATCATTGCGATACGGGCGGGTCGAGGCACCCGGGTTGCTTGAGGAATGTCGCTGACGGGTCAACCAGGAAATCGTCCTGCAGGAAGTTCCTGCCGATCAGCATCTGGTAGTTGAAACCTGATCGGTCAACGAGCGTGACCTCGGCTTCCCGGTAGGTGTCGCCCAGGCAGATGCCCATCATGACGACGTAACGCACCTGCTGATCTCCGAAATGTCGCTTGATGCGCGCAATCCGGTGTATGGGCTTCTCCAGCATGATGGTCTCGCCGTCCTCGTTCTTCAGCGAGAAGCTTACCCAATCCTTGCCATCGCGCTTGATGGGGTTGATACACTGACAGTTGAGCGAGGACGTCTTGGCGCCGGTGTCCACCTTGGCCTTGATCTCGAGGGTACCGGGATAGACCACCGCCTTCTCGACCCAGCCCACGACTTCCTTGGCACCGGCGGACAAGGAGGCGGTCATGGAAAGCAGGACTATCAGAAGCACTAACAGGTAGGCGTATATGCGTGTGCGCCGTCTCACGGCCACCCGGGGGACGCTTTGTGCCGGACATGTCCACGCATGGATGGCATTTTGTGCTGACGAATCGCGCATCGAAACCCTCAACGTGTGTCGCCCCTCGCCGATGACTTCTACGCAAAGGCGTACCGTTACTGCAGTCATCTTAATGCCCCGGGCCGCGGGGTTGTTGATCAAGATCAAGTTAGCGACACCGCGAAACAGGAGTCACTCCAGTACTTTCAGCGCCGGCCCGGTGAGCGTGACGATATGCAGGCCGGCGCCATCGCGATCCACCAGGTATATCAGGCCGCGACCATCCAACTCGACGTTATTGGTCTGGATCGCCGCCCCGGCCGGGATGTAGTAACCGGCCTCCACGGGGTGAAAGGGGTCGCGGACATCGACCGCCCGTACTCCCGCATTGAAATACGAGATGAAGATCATTCGGCGGTAAAAGCGCGGGTGGTAGGACCAGTTCGTGGAATGAGCGCCGAAGCGTCCGCCGCGCTTGCAGAAGTCGCCGCTGGTCTCGGCAACCTGGTAGTTCGCCACCGGGAACGGTACCGCAGGATCGGTGACGTCGACCAGGAACACCATGTCGTGGCCGTCCTCCAGGCAGCGGTCGGCAAACGACTCAGACACCAGGACCACGAAATCGCGCGGGGTGGCGCCGACAAACCCCGACTGCTCCGGCACCTCGATGGCCATTATCGGCCAGGCAGTGTGGCCGCCCCAGAAGCGGGGCATATGGAGGCGGCCGATCTGCGGCGCCAGCAGTTCCCGCGCCGTCGGCGAAGCGGGACAGCCAGGCCGGCAGCCGAGCAGCGTAGCGACGTCGACGATCTGCATTACGCCGTGGCTGCCGGTACCGTAGGCAATGAACAGGCGATCGCCGTCGGGGGAGAGGGTCGCCTCGTGGGCGCCGGGTGGCGCCACTGCCGACGGACTGTCGGGCTCGTGACCTGGCAGGCCGAACCGGCGCACCAATTCCGGCCGCGCCGGGTCACCGAGGTCCATGACCCATAGCAGCCGGCCGGTGCGCCAGCCCCGCTGGCGGCCGTCGTAGACCAGGTAGGCGATGCCGCTTTTGCAGTCCCACCAGTTCTTGTGGGTCGCGTGTCCGCCGGACAGGGGCGTGCTGACCAGTCGCGGCTGCATCGGCTCAGTGACATCCCACAACTGCTGAGATTCATTCCCGTTGCTGCGCAGCAGGTAGGTGCGGTCATCGTTGACCGGCAGTTCCGCGCCGCGGCATGTCTGAACCATCTGTGCGCCGGCGCTGCCCGGCAGGTGATGAAGGTAGCGGGGCCTGGCGGGGTCGGTCACGTCAACGATGGAGGTGCCATTGGTCTCCACCTTGCCGGTCAGCGGGTTGATCGCGCTGCCAGCGTGGTGGCCGATATAGGCGATCCAGCGGCCACCTTGCTGTTGGATCACCGGCTGGTAGGCGCCGCGGTGCTGCAGATCGTGGTGACCGACCAATTGCATGTGCCGGTGTTCGGCCGAGGCGGCTTCACCGGCAGGGGCGGAACCCGTCACCACGACGAGCAAGACGGTGAGCACAGCCGTTTCGCCGCGTCGCGATACCCCGCGTTGTCGTTTCTGCAAGCCAGCGTTCCTGCAAGTGGTCAATCCCACGGCAGTTTACTCCTTGCCGCGTCGGCTCGTAAGCAGGTCGCGCCGTCGCACCGGGCCGGTGCGACGGCGCCAGATGCAGCGACCTTGTCATGCGGGAATTGCCATGACCGGGGTCAAGCCACCGCTGCTGCAGACGATAGAAGACGATGACGACGACGGTGATACGCCGCCTTGCGTGGCGGCGTTGCCGGTGGGACCACCCGCTGTCAAGCGGCGTTGAAGACCAGGAACGCGCTGTTCGTCGAATAATGACCGTGCCGAAAGCTGCGCCGACTTGCCGTGGGACCGAACAAGAACTCGAAGACGCGCCAGCCCATCTCCCCGCGTCGCATGCAGTGTCGGAACGAATGGTCGCAGTCGTCGAGGACGCGGAACTCATAGCGGGTCTGGTACAGCCGCTGCGCGGCCGCCGCGCGCATGGCGTCTACCCAGCGCTGTCCGCGCTCAATGCGAGTCAGTCCCTGCTGCGCGTCAACGCGGCGCGATTTCTTCAAGGCCTCGTCGCGAAGCTTGTCGTGCTGGCCCACGAATACCGCCATCGGCACCCTGAGGAACTCGCTTGATGCAAGCCTCGGCAGGCCGTCGCGTGCGGGCAGATCCAGGCCTCGTGGATAGCGCGCCTGCTGGTCGGGATACGTGTACCAGCCGGGCGCACCCATGGCCACCGCAAGCACCCGCCCCGGATGGGCCATGGCATAACGGTGGGCGAACTGGCCGCCGCCGGAGAAGCCGAACAGGTAGAAGCGGTCGGTGCGGGCGCCAGTGATCGCCGAAACCTCGGTGAGCATGGCGTTGAGGACCAGGTCGGGCCGCGGTCCAGCGCCCCGGCGGGAGATGCCGAGGCGCTGATAACCGGGAAACCGCTGCCCGGAGAACAACGGCGCCACGATGACCACGCCATAGCGATCGGCAAATTCGGCGAAGGTCTTGGCTTGTGCCCGCGCATTGCGGGAGATCCCGTGCACGGCTACGAGCACCGGTGCGCCCTCGACCGCGGTTTTCGGGACGTAGAGGTAGTACTCGCAGGTCGGGTCGCCTGCCAGGGTGCGTTTGGTCACCTTGCTGCTGGGTATTTGCCGGATCACTGCGGGGGGCAGTTGCGGCGGCTGGGCAAAATCGGCGATGGTGAACATGTCGGGTCCTCCAGTAGATTCAGGCAGCCAGGGTCAACGGGCGCCGGAAGGCGTGCCGCGTCGGGCCCTCTTCGTTGAGAAGTTGGGACGGTGGCCCCGCCTGCATAACGCGGCCTTCATCCACGTACCAGACCAGGTCGGCGCCGGCCACCCGCTCCAGGCGGTGGGTGACAAACAATACCGTGCCCTGATAGCTGCGCAGCACTCGGTCAAGCAAGGCCACCGAGGATGGATCCAGGTTAGCGTCGGCCTCGTCGAGCAGCAGGATCTTGGGGTCGCCGAGCAGAGCGCGCGCCAGGGCGACACGTTGTCGCTGCCCCAGGGAGAGATTCATACCGCCTTCCGTGACCCGGGTGCGCTCGCCTTCCGGCAGTTCCGCTATCACCGCATCGACGCCGCAGAGTTCGCATACCCGCCGCAACTCCTCGTCCGACGCGTCCCGGCAGCGGTAACGCAGGTTGCGTTCCACGCTGCCGCGCATAAGCGGCAAGTCGGGGCTCACCATGCCTATGCTCTGGCGCACCGATGCCAGGCGATGCTGCGCAAGGTCATTGCCGTCGATCAGGACCTGGCCCTGGTCGGGATCAATGAGGCGGGCGGCCAGGTTCAAGAGCGTGGACTTGCCGGACCCGTTGGGACCGACGATGGCCACCACCGAACCGGCCGGAGCTGAAGCATTGAGGCAGTCGAGCGTACCATCGACGCTGATGTCACGAAGCTCGATAGCGCCATCCACTGCCGGCAGCGGCGCCGCGTCCGGCAACGCATCGACCAGGGCAGGCGTGTTCATGAACGAGCGGATCTTGTCCAGACCGACGCGATAGGCATGCCAGTACTCGTGGATGCGCCCCAGGTCGCGCAGGGCCGGCACCAGCATTCCGAGCACGGTCATCGCTGCCACCACCGTACCGGCGGTGGCGCGGCCCTGGGATACTTCGTATGCACCGAGCATCAGCACGGCGGCCGCGGCGACCCCGCTGGTGGCCTCGGTGACCGCGCGCAGGCGGCCCACGATCCGGGCCCTGCCGATCATCGCATCACGCAGGCGTCGACTCTGGCGCGCCAGGCGCGTGCGCTCGCGCTCGACCTGGTCGAATACCTGCACCACCGGCATCGAGGAAAGCTTCTCGTTGACATTGGCCGCCAGTCTGGCGCGGCGGCGTCGGGATTCGCGTACCGCGTCCTGCATGGTGCGTCCGCTGAAGTAGGCGGTGCACCCGCCGAAAACCAAAATGACGGCGACGGCACCCGCCAGCGCACGGTTGATGAATGCCATCGCGGTCACCGCGACGACGGTTGTGACCGTGGCGACACTGATGCGTGCCAGACCCAGACTGACCCACTGGCGCAGCGCCGTGAGATCGCCGATGAATCGCAACAAATTACCGCCCCTACTGCGGCGCTGCAGGGTCCGGGGCGCCAGCGAGCCAAGACGATCATAAAGTGCAATCCGGACCGCGTAGGCATAGCTCTGGCCGAGGCGCTCCGCTTCCACCCGTTCGCGCAGCCGCAGCCACGCGGTGGTGCCGGCGGCGGCCAGCAGCCCCACGAGCACGATGAGTCCGGACTGGCCCATGCCCGGAGATCCGGGCGTCACCCAGCGGTCGAAGGCAAACTGCACCAGCGAGGCGGTCGCGATGGTCGCGCCCGCCTGCGCGAAGCCGACACCGATCAGCCGGCCCAGCATCATGCGGCGCTTACCCTTCAGTATCCTTGGCGTCGACATCGCAGCGTCACCGATGCTCAGGCGCCGGCGCCCGCGAACTGGAATTCCCGAAAACCAGGCTGCGATCGGCTGGCGGACGCGCGCGAGGGCTGCGTGCTCACCACCTCGGCCTCGGGGAGTCTGATTTCCCTTGCGGTGTGTTCCGTCGGCAGCCATTCACCGGTATTGAGTTTCTTCGCGGTGACCACCGGCAAGGGCAGGGCCTGCTGCGCTTCGCGGATCGCCAGAGGCGAGGCCGTCAAGGCGCCGCTCACCGCCACCACCGGCAGGCCGCGGTCCTGGAGGTGGCGCACCCCTGCGCAGGCGCCGAGGGCGTCGCCGGCGGCAAACATGACGTCATCGACAAGTTCCTTGAAGATCGGGGACTCGAGCAGCGCGGCGCTCTCTGCCTGGAACAGGCCATCCGCCACCTCCAGTATGATCACCTCGGCGCCGTCCGCGGCCAGATGGTTGATCAACTGTACGAAGATGCTTTCCACTCTCGCGTTGTCGACACCGAACGTGGAAGGTACGCCGGCATCAGTGAAATCCATTACCAGGTCGGCACCCGCGTCCATCATCTGCCAGCGGTCACCGCCGGCACCGGTACCGGTCACCTTGGCGGCGCCGACACGCTTGCCCTGCAGCTTGTAGCCATGGACCAGGCTGGCCGCGGTGGTGGTCTTGCCCGCGTTCATCGCGGTTCCAAGGACAGCGATGGTGTGAGGTCGCCGGGTTACCGCCGTGACCGAGGGCAATGCCCAGTCCTGGATATTCAGGCGACGCCCAGTGCGGTCGGCGAGCAGGCCGAGCGGTTCGATCCCGGTGGGCCTTTTCATGCGCGAGTGTTTGCTTTCGTAACGCGCCGCGACACCGCCGGCCGCCACCAGGTTGCACGGGGACAGGTCCTCCGGTACATAGGCCTCGAACTGATCGGGAGCATAGCGCGCGCCGTAGCAGACCACGATCTCGTCGCCCAGGTGCAGGTGGGCGCGGCGACCGGAGGCGAGCTCGATGCGGGTATGCTGACCAATGGCCGCGACCTTCGCGAGCACCAGGTCGCCTGTGCGCGGGGCGACGTTGCCCTTGAGCAGGTGCGTCCCGGTGCGCAGGTCGACGCGGCGGGTGTTGTAGGCTGCCTTGGCGGTGGCTAAGCGGTCTGCGTCGAGAGGCGTCAGATTAAGGCTGCCGGTGTCGGTCTTGACGGTGCTGAATGCGTTGATGATTTTCATTGTTTGTCCTCGCGGGTGACTGTCTTCGATTTCGTTGACGGTGATTATTCGGATTTGTCCGCCGCTGCGCTTCGGACATAGGGAATAAATTCGCGTCGTCCACAGTCGGAATTTTTGCTGGGCTTTTGTCCCGCCCGCGGCCGACCAAGGAGGGATGGCCCCGGGGCCATGGTCCGGCCCCGGTTCCGACTTTGGTCTGATGGCGTAAGCTCTTGTTATTGCATTAAAATTCGATTAAGAACGGACAAGAGGAGTGGTACCGTGGCAAAACCGAAGTCGTTGTGGATACGCCTCACCCTGTCCCAGCGATTCGCGGTCGCGAGCTTCGCCATCCTCGTCGCCGGCATGTTGGGTATAGGCTGGTGGGTAAGCGTGCAGATCGAGGAAGGGGTGACGCAGAATTCCGCGGTGACCACCGCGCTGTACATGAACAGTTTCGTCGCACCCGAGGTGACGGAGCTGGAACGAAAGGAGTCACTCTCGCCGGAGAGTATGGCCACCCTTACCAGCCTGCACCGCGATACGCCGTTGGGGAAGCGGATCCTGTCGTTCAAGATCTGGGGTCCCGGCGGGCGCGTGGTCTACAGCAGCCGTCCGGCCATCATAGGCCGCGTGTTCCCGGAGACCCCGAGCCTGTTGCGCGCGTGGAACGGCGAGGTGACAGCCGAGTTCTCTGACCTGGAAGACGAGGAGGATTCGCTGGAGCGCGTCTATGGCAGCCGGTTGCTCGAGATTTACAGTCCCATACGCGCCAAGGGCAGTGATCGCATCATAGCCGTGGCCGAGTTCTACGAGACCGCCGACGACCTGGAACAACAACTTTTCGCGGCACGGGTCAGCAGCTGGATGGTGGTCGCTGTGGTGACATTGGCGATGTTTGCCCTGCTATTCGGCATCGTGCGGGGGGGAAGCCAGACCATTGCCCGCCAGCAGCGGGAACTGAAGACGCGGGTCCGGGAACTCTCGACGTTGCTGAAACAGAACGAAGAACTTCACGAACGCGTGCGACGCGCCACCAACCGGGCCACCGAGATCAACGAGCGCTTTCTGCGACGGGTAAGCGCCGAGTTGCATGATGGCCCGGCGCAGGCGCTGGGTTTTGCCCTGTTGCGGCTGGACTCGGTAAAGCAGTACATCGACGGCTGCGAGTACACCGAGGAAATCGAAGGCTGCCCTTACCAGGGCAAGATGTCCGACAACAACGATGTGGACTCCATTCGCCATTCACTCAACGAAGCCTTGCAGGAGATCCGCAATCTCTCCGCAGGCCTGGCGCTGCCGGAACTCGATGAGCTGGACCTGCGGCAGTCCCTGCAACGCCTGGTACGCGGCCATGAACGCCGCACCGGCACCGCGGTCGAGACTCAGATCGACGATGTCCCCACAGAGCTGCCTTTGCCGGTTAAAATCGGCATCTACCGCTTCGTGCAGGAGGCGTTGCACAATGCGTTCCACCACGGGGGCGGAGAGGATGAGCGCGTGCAGGTGACCATGGACAAAAGCGGGATGCTGCAAGTCCTGGTGAGCGACGCGGGACCGGGCTTCGACCCCCAGCACAGACCCGCATCGAGTGATCACCTGGGCCTGGTGGGCATGCGTGAACGTATCGAGAGTCTGGGCGGCGAGTTCGGCTTGGACAGCGTTCCCGGCGAAGGAACACGGGTCACTGCGCGGCTGTTACTCACGAATCTAGAGAATCACGATGAATGACAATATAAGGGTAGTGCTGGTCGACGACCATCCCATGTTGCGAGAGGGCGTGGCCAGCACCCTCGATGCCGAGCCGGACTTCGAAGTGGTAGGGCAGGGCAGCAATGCGGACGAGGCGCTGGAGCTTGCCCGCGACCTGCTGCCCGACCTGATCATGCTGGATGTCAGCATGGGCGGCGGCGGTATCAATGCGGCGCGGGCCATCGCCGCCGCCTGCCCCATCGTCAAGATCATCATGTTGACCGTATCCGAGGACGAGGAGGACGTGCTCGCCGCGCTGAAGGTGGGCGCGCGGGGCTATGTGTTGAAGGGCGTAAGCGGACCGGAGCTGGTGCGCATTGTGCGCTCCATCAACGGCGGTGAACCCTACGTTACCCCCTCACTGGCGGCCAGCTTGCTGGGGGAGTTGCGCGATCAACGCGTTGACAAAAAGTCCGCCCCCGACCCGCTGTCGGAACTTACCGACCGTGAACGTCAGATCCTGGAGCTGGTGGCGACCGGGCGCAGCAATAAGGAGATCGCCGAAGACCTCTTCCTGAGTGAAAAGACCATCAAGCATTATATGACCAACATCCTGCAGAAACTGCAGGTGCGTAATCGCGTCGAGGCGGCGCTGCTGGCGCAGAAAATTGCCGCCATCGAAGGCACCTCCTGATCCCCTAAACGATACCGATCGAGTTTCGAACTATCCGGCATAATGGTCGTTAGTTTTGGTAGCTCATTTTCGACTTGAAAGAACGCCGAACGAGTTCAGATTTGCTCGGACGAACCAATCACGTTTATCGAGTTCCACGGTGAATCCGGTTGGCCCCCTATGCGGTATAGCGTTAGCGTGGCTGCTCACCGCTCCGGAGGCATGACGCCACCGTGAAGTCGCAGTACGCCGAATATCGATGCAGGAAACTTACCGAGTGCGCGGCCTATGTCACTGCGGCCTTCTCCGTTGCGCCAACGGCACCACAGCTAATCCTTCTGGGCGTCGCTCATGCCAGGTCTGCCAATTCGTGCCATCACAAAAACCTCGATTGGTCTGTCCTGAGCATCTTGTGTTGCTTCGACCCATTGAATCCACCGTGATGTTCTTCGCCAAGGAGTCGAAATGAGATACCGATGTATCGATCGACGCCGCGCTGTGTATCCGGTAAGGATGAGGCATAGTCTCGCCATTGGCTGCTTTGGAGCGTAATACAGCCCGTTATGGGCTCATCCTCGGATTCGTACTACCGGCGATATCCGGCCTTTCAGAACTTGATGTCCGAACGGCTGGTCGATCCTGGCAGCGGTCGTTCGCCCGGAGATGTAGGACTGTAGAGCAATATGGTCCAGCAATTCACTTCAACGAGCCACGAAAAGCTATGCTCTTTATGGCAATTCAAGACTTGACCCCTTTTTCCGTAGCGACCGAGGGGTTCACCTCGCCACGGGGCCTGCCGCGTCGCTCGATTGCGTCGAAGCAAATCAAACGCCACGCAAGACGTATACGGTCATCGAGCGCGCCCCGTGTGCGCCCATCACCAGCGCCTGCTCAATATCCGCGGTTTTCGAGGGCCCCGAAATGAACACGCCCCAGCCCCCGCCCAGCTTGCCCAGGCGACGGACGGCCTCGCTCATGGTGCCGGTGATGCGGTTCTCGTCCACCACCGCGATGAGATGCTCGCAGATGAAGACCGCATTGCGCGTAACCAGATCTTCGCCACTGATCCACACGGAGCCGTTTTCCGCCACCGCCAGGCGAGCCGGTGCGATGGTGTAATCGACGTCCTTCAGCTCGTGCGGGTCGCGAACTGCCGAAGGGTCGCGGTTACCCTCCACGCCCTCCATCAGGGAAAGGACCTGAAGATTCTGACTGACCAGCTCGGCGGCCCTTTTTTTCACATCACCAAGGTCGTCGCCTTGACCCAGACGGCCGCCGACGCCTTCGAGGACCTCGATGAAATGCTCCCGCGGCGGCGCGTCGAGGGTGACAACCGCTACCTCGGGCATGGGTGTAGGCTCGATGGAAGAGGGTGTGAGCGAAGCGAAGAATTCTTCCTTGCTGGCCATGTCATTCTCCCCGGTTCTTGCGGTACCAGTGGGCGAAACTTTCGGCAGGAGGTTTCGGAAAATCTCTGCTCTTGCTCCAGCCGCCGATCCGGCGTTGCAGGATTTGCGGCATTATCCGCAGTCCCACGCGCACCGCGGTCATGGCCATGGACAACCCTCGGGGGCTGCCAAAGATCTTCCCGGCCAGGGGCATATAAGCGTTCTTGTGGTACGGAAGCTGCTTCTGCTGTGCCAACTGCTCCCGGTGATAGGCGATGGTCTCCCGCAGAGGGACTTTCACCGGGCAGACGTTATTGCAACTCCCGTTGAGGGTGCAGGCCCAGGCCTCGGAGTTGGCCTCCGGGTTGTCTCCGGCTATGGCCAGACCGATTGGGCCGGGTATGAAGTAGTCGTAGCTATGACCGCCGCCCCGCCGATACACGGGGCAGGTGTTGATACAGGCGCCGCAGCGGATGCACTTGTAGATTTCGGCGTGGCGGCGGTCGGCCATGCGCAGACTCCGTCCGTTGTCAACGATGACGATGTGCAGCTCGCAGCCGGGCCGGGGTGCACCGAATATGGAATTGTAGCTGGTCGACGGCTGACCCGTCGCGTTTCGCGCCAGCATGCGCATGAGCAGGGCAGCGGAATCCGCATCTGGGACCAGCTTCTCCATGCCCATGACCGCGATATGCAAATCCGGTAGGTGTGCTCCCATGTCGGCGTTGCCCTCGTTGGTGCAGACTACGAAGGCACCCTCATCGGCGATGGCCATATTGACACCGGTCATGGCCGCGTCGGCGCTCAGGAATTCCTGGCGCATGCTCTCCCTTGCGGCGTGGGTCAGGTAAGTGGGGTCGCTGGCGCCGGCCTGGGTTCCGATCTTCTCGTGGAACAGCTCGCCGATCTCTTCCTTTTTCAAGTGGATGGCGGGCACCACGATGTGGGAGGGGGGCTCTTCACGCAGTTGCAGAATACGCTCTCCGAGGTCAGTCTCGATGCACTCGATACCGTGCTTTTCTAGATGGGGGACCAGGTGGACCTCCTCCGTGAGCATAGACTTGGATTTGACTAGTTTCTTCTTGCCCCGCTCCTTGAGAATACTGGCGACGATCTCGTTGTGCTCCTTCGCATCCCGTGCCCAGTGCACCTCCATGCCGTTGGCTTCGCAGTTGCTCGTGAACTGCTCCAGCAGCTCCGGCAGGTGGGACAGCACATAAAGCTTCATCCGGCTGGCGCTTTCCCGCATCTGTTCCCATTGTGGGAGGGACTTGGCCTGAAGGTCACGCTTGTCCCGTAGTGCCAGCAGGGCTGCGGAATGCCAGTCGACTCTGGCCTCGTCGGCGGCAAAGGTTTCAACCTTGCGGGCGTGAGTTTGGCTCATGGTAGGCCTCCGTCAAGTCACCTGATTCAGCAACGCAGAGAAGTGCATGACCTCCAGGGGGATGCCCTTGCGGCTCACCACCCCTCCGAGACTCATCAGACAGGAAGGATCATAGCCGACGATCGCTTCGGCTCCGGTGGCAAGGTGGTCGGCCACCTTGTCGTTAGCCATCTTCCCGGAGATGTCCCGCTCATCCACCGAGAAGGTGCCGCCGAATCCACAGCACTCGTCACGACTCGGTTGGGTGATGGTCAATTCGGGAATTCTCGACAACAGGGCCTGGAGCTTGTTGACCGGTCTGGCGACGACAAGCTCCGACGCCGTGCCGAGCCCGAGCTGGCGCAGACCATGGCAGCTCATCTGAAGACTGACAGTCTTTCTGAGCGGTTTCAAGGGATGGTCGAGAGGAGCGATATCGTGCAGGAACTCCGTGAGTTCGAAGATCTTACCAGCCAGCGAATGAAAGTCCTCAAAGGATGTAAGGCGTTCGAGGTTTTCTCGGGCGGCCACCACGCAGCTGGCGGCGGGGGCGACAACGGCATCGCAAGGTTCTTTCAACAAAGCCTTACCTAGCGCCTCGACACTGGCGCGCGCCTGATCCAGACAACCCGAGTTGGTCATCAGCTGACCGCAGCAGGTCTGTCCCTGGGTATAGCTCACCCCATGTCCCAGTTTCTCCAGCAGCTCCAAGGTGTCCCGGGCGATCTCGGGGTAAAAGTGATTCACCAGGCAGGGAATGAACAACGCGATCTTCATGATGTTGACTCCGGCTGTCTTGAAAATTATCGACTCCCCTGTGCTCGCAAGGGCCCTTCTCCACCGCCCCTCGAACAGGTCGCCCGGCCGGCTCCGTCCGGCGCCTCCAGCCACGAATTACGACGTGCAAGCGATTGGCGCAGAGTGACATCCCCGCAGCTCTGCAGTGTGCAGTCGTCCGACACTGTTGATTAGATTGCGGTGAGCCGAGGGTGCGCTCTACACGATTGTTAATGAAGTTTTGTTATTCGCGATCGCTCATCCGACAGGATACCATAACATCAGGGTGGCCTAAGCATCGGCGTGATAGGAAAATCGCCCGAACGGCCCGTTGGCCACCTGCTCGAAACCAATGTCCTCGATATAGACGCACTGAGTTTCGAAATTCTCCGATGAGATGTAATGGTCCACTGATAGGTAGGCCTGCGATAGGCCTTGGTGTTCACTAACTCGAATAGTCTGCTATAGAGGGTCACCAGCGTCAGTTCCGAAAAGTTGTGAATCTATGCTCAGGCTGTTTTGACTTCTTTCGGCAGGTCGCGGCCAGCAGCTGTAGCAATAGATACGAATCGTTGTTTCGACGGTCCGGTTAAACCCTCCATTGCTGTCGTTCATAATTTTAAAACATGGTATACAAATTGTTTTGAACTGTACTTCGGTTGTGTGCCCCTTGCTGCCATTGACGATAGTCTGCTGAACTGGTGCTTCGCGGCCAGGACCGGACCTTCGCGCCAAACCCTCAAAAACACCCCTTGGCATCCGAAGCGGTTTTCATAAGTTCCAGGCTAGCGAGCTGTGATCCACGATTTATAGCGGACTGGCGTCATAGTTGATATTCTTTATAGAAAAACATAGTGAAGGGACTTGCTATGAGAAGAATGAAGAAATCAGAATCCCAAATCAAACAGACACTGTTATTATTCAAGTGCCCGCAGCAGCAGAAATAAAAACCCAATCTGCATTGGAACCTCTAAATAGAACCAAACTGTACATCCCAACGATTTCCGCCGACCACATATCCCGCGGTCGTCTAATCGATGTGATGGACAAGACCCTCGAGGTCCCGCTGACTTTAGTATCGGCGCCCGCTGGCTATGGTAAGAGCGCGCTCGTCAGCGAGTGGTTGCGGCTCCGCGAGCATACCGCCGCATGGCTGTCATTGGATGAAGCCGATGGTAATCTGAGGCAGTTTATCTCTTATCTGATGGCTGCCTTGGAAATCGCCCACCCGGGGGCTTGTCCTACGGTCGTTGAGCTGTCGAAAGCTCCCGAACTGCCGCCGCTGTCTGATTTGGTTACCTATTTGGGCAACGACCTCGACGACATCGAAGGGCCCTGTTTAGTTGTGCTCGACGACTACCATCTTCTGAAGCGCTCATCACCCGTGCACGAACTGCTTGATAAATTGCTAGTGCACCCCCTCTCGCACGTCCATATCGTGCTGG
>CAMYNL010000029.1 GCA_947259705.1 uncultured Gammaproteobacteria bacterium
TCGTCATCGCCGCCGTCAACGTCGTCTTGCCATGATCCACATGACCAATCGTCCCAACATTCACGTGCGGCTTCGTTCGCTGAAATTTCTCCTTAGACACGGGATTACCTCTTTACGATTGTCTTTTTGCCAAGAAAACTGGTGCCCATAACTGGACTTGAACCAATGACCTCTCCCTTACCAAGGGAGTGCTCTACCGCCTGAGCTATATGGGCAGTCAGGGCCGAACATCTAGTTCCAAGCCAGGGAAGAGCGCCTCCCCGGACCTGCCAACTAGATCTGCGGTCCCTCCGTTCTGGAGCGGGTGATGGGAATCGAACCCACATCATCAGCTTGGAAGGCTGAGGTTCTACCATTGAACTACACCCGCGCACCCGGTGCTTGTTTCACGATAACCCGGGCCGCCAGGCTGGTGGAGGGGGGAGGATTCGAACCTCCGAAGGCTGAGCCAACAGATTTACAGTCTGCCCCCTTTGACCGCTCGGGAACCCCTCCAAGAATGCAAACGAGTAATTTTCTTACGATTTCCATGCCCTGTCAACGAGACCGCTGTTGATGTGGAGCCCGCAGAGGGACTTGAACCCCCGACCTGCTGATTACAAATCAGCTGCTCTACCAGCTGAGCTATGCGGGCGACGGGCGGCGGATTGTAGGGAATGCCAATCAGCGACGCAATGCCGTCAGAGCCGGTCGCCATCGCAGGGCAGGGGCCGCAGGTTGGCCCGGGGGTCACCCCAACCGGTCTGCTCCAACCCGCCTGTGGCGGCACGATTGGCGTCGCGATCATCCAGCTCCAGCCAGAAGGTCGGCCCCAGCACCCGGTCCTCGGTGCGCAACTGGGCGTTGATACGCTTGCCTTCCAGCTCGCGGACGAATGCGTCAGCCCCGGATTTCTGCGAAAACAGGCCCAGTGAGATCAACGACGTGCCCGCCGATTCCCGCTTAATGTAATGATCTGTGATCCCGCCTGCCCGCAACAGGTTCTGCTGCGTTTCGATCGCTGATTCCGTCGAATAGGGTCCCAGGAATACCCGGTAAGCGCGCAGTTCCCGCTCCTTTACCGTGTGCTGGCGGAAAGGCACCCGCAATATGTCCAGCTTCTGGCCGGCCAGGGCCACGGCATTCTGGTCATAGAACGGCCCCACTCGGTAACAGCCGGCCTGAAGCCCGGTCCCGGGCTCGGAGCGCGCGACTTCGCTGATCAGTCTCATCCCGGCGGCATTGACCGGCTGGCGAAAACTGGTACTGTCCGGGCCGCTCGGCGCCTGGTGTCCGGTGGCCCACAGGAACAGCGCCACGTTCAGCAGCAGCAACACGCCCACCAGCCACTTCATGGCGCGTTATCCGCGTAACTGGCCAGACCGCGCAGCACCAGATCCGGCCTGTGCTCCGGGGGCCGCGACATGTGCACTGTCAGGCGCGGGGCGTCGCCGCCGGTGATGAACCAGTGGATTCGGTTATTCAATTCGGTTTCAAGTCTTTGCGTCGCCCACTGCAGCCCACCGGCGGTGACCAGGAACACACCGCTGGTCACGCAATCCGCCGTGCTGCGGCCGAGCAGCGCGGACGGCTCGCGCCGGCGTGCTGACACCCCCACCGTGTTCCGCAGCAGGCTGTCCTGGGCCAGATCCAGTCCCGGCACGATCAACCCGCCCCGGTGCCGGTCGCTGGCGTCGACAACATCCACGGTTATCGCAGTGCCGCAGTCAATCACGCCGATATCACCCGATCGCAGGCTGCGCGCCCCAATCAGCGCCGCCCACCGGTCGCAGCCGAACTGTGTATAGTCATCGTAACCATTGATGATACCCAATGTCTCGGCCTGGGAGCCAAACATCACGGGCTCCATCCCCCAGCGCTCGTAAGACCACCTCGAGATTGCCTGACCCGCCTCGGCTCCGGCCACATTGGCGACGATCACCGACGACGGCGGGGCGAGGTCCCGCCACAGGCTGTCCAGCATACCTTCCAGGGTCGCGTTCCGCATCACCGCCTCGCCGGGCTGCCAGCGCCTGCCGTCCGCCAATGCCCACTTCAACCGGCTGTTGCCGATGTCCACCAGCAGTTTCATGGCGTCCGCACGCTCACCTCGCCATTAAAGAAGCGGTGGCTGTGTGCCTGCGCATCCACCACCAGCAGGGCGCCCAACTCGTCGATACCGCGCACCGTGCCCACCACTTCAGACTGTCCCCCGACTACCCGGACCCGGCGTCCGGTCAGGACATGCAGGCGTTCCCAGTCGGCCGCCCAGGGTCGGAAGCCGCTGTCCGGGAAGCGCAGGCACAACTCCACGAACGCTGATATCAGTCGCCCGGCGAGAAGATTACGGTCCGGGACGGCGTCCAGTGCGGCGGAAAGGTCCGCCCAGGGCTGCGGGATCCGTTCAGCTTCACCGGGCGCCATGTCCACGTTGACGCCGACACCGATCACGATGCTGCACTGGCCCGAGGTTTCCCCCCGTACGTCGATGAGCATCCCCCCCAGCTTGCGCCCGTTCCAGATCAGGTCGTTGGGCCACTTCACGCCGATGTCCTCGACGCCAAGCGCGTTCAACTCCCTCGCCACGGCGACCGCCGCTGCCAAGCCGAAAGTAGTCAGCCCGACGGGCCACTGTGGATACTCCCATCCCAGCGACAACATCAGGTTGCGATACGGCGTCGCCACCCAGTTGTTACCGCGCCGGCCGCGCCCGGCGTGCTGGGACTCGGCCAGGCACACCATGCCTCTTATTGACCTGTCCGCGGACGCCTGATGCAGATAATCGCTGGTGGACGGCAGACTGCGATATACATGTAACTCGGTGATGGAACACGCCGCGGGGTCCAGGTGCGCCCTGATGCGTTGCGGGTCGAGAAAACGAATGGCGGGATCGAGACGGTATCCCTTGCCGGGCACACTTTGCACGGGTATGCCCTCGGCGCGCAGCGCCGCGACGTGCTTGTTGACCGCCGCCCGCGTGATCCCCAGCTCTGCACCCAGGGTGGTACCGGAATGGAACCGCCCCCCTTCCAGGCGTAGCAAGAGGTGGTCCCTAAGCGGCAAGGTTACCCCGTTTCATGCGACCCGGATCGCCCCGCCGGCTGCATGGCGGCGCCGGCGCCGACGAATCAAAAAAACGGCTGGCACCAGGCCAGCCGTTTTCGGGGTCATCGCGCGACCGCATCGGGGTCGTGTGCGTCGGGCGCTCAGTTGGCGTAGTTGTAGGTGCCGTTTTTCCAGACGTAGAAAACGTAGCCCGGCGCGGTGACATCACCCTTGTCGTCGAAACCTATGTTACCGAGAACGGTACCGAAATCGCCGCCGCGCAGGGCGGCTATCACCTTGCCCGTGTCGGTGCTGCCGGCCTTTTTGGCCGCCTGCGCCCAGGCCTGGATGGCACCGTAGGTATAAAGGGTATAACCCTCCGGCTCATAGCCGGTATCACGGAACTTCTGCACTACGGGTGCTGCGGCCGGGTTCTTGCGGGGGTCGGGGCTGAATGTCATCAGTGTGCCCTCGCCGGAGTCGCCGGTGATTTTCCAGTATTCGTCGGTCACCAGGGCGTCTCCGGACACCAGCTGAGCGCCATAACCCTGCTCCCTGGCTTGGCGGATCATGAGGCCGGCTTCGGTGTGGTAGCCGCCCAGGTAGAACACGTCGATCCCTGCCCCCTTCATCTTTGATACCAGGGCCGAGTAATCCTTCTCCCCTGCGGTATAGGCCTCGTACATGGAGTCGCTCATTCCGCGCGCCTTGAGCTGCTTTCTGGTCTCGTCCGCGAGGCCCTTACCGTAGGCGGTCTTGTCGTGCAGGATGGCGATCTTCTTGCCCTTGAACTTGTCGGCCAGGTAGTCGCCGGCCACCTTGCCCTGCTGATCGTCACGTCCGCAGACGCGGAAGACGTTGGGGCCGCCCTCCTCGGTCAACTTGGGGTTGGTCGAGCCCGGGGATATCTGCAGGATATTTTCCTCCTCATAGACCTTCGACGCCGGGATGGAAGAGCCGGAGCAGAAATGACCAGCGACGAAAACGACGCCCTCGCTGGCAAACTTATTCGCCACCGCGACCGCCTGCTTGGGATCACAGGCATCGTCACCGATGGTCAGCTGCAGTTTCTCGCCGTTCACGCCGCCCGCCGCGTTGATATCGGCAACCGCCATCTCTGCGCCGCGCTTGAACTGCTCCCCGAACGAGGCATATTGTCCAGTCATGGGGCCGGCGACGGCAATCAGCACGTCCGCGTTGGCGGCGGGCACCGCCGCTGCTGAGGACAGCACGGCGGTCACGAAGGCAATTCGCAGTTTCTTCATTCAATCATCTCCTTCACAGGTCTTTGGTGGTGTTCGATGGCCGGCCGGTCCGCGCCAGGGGCCGGTTACTCTATCACACGACCGGAAAGCAGAGAATCCGTCCATCGCCGGGGCCTCATTCCTCGTCCCGACGTCGCCAGCCGAACAAGCCGGCGGGGCGGTAGAGCCAGGGATACTGCGAGACCATCTTGCGTGCCTGGGTCAGTCGATAAGCAAACAGCGCGAATAGGGTCAATACGGCGGCATCGACCAGATAACCGCTGATCGAGAACAGCTCACCATCGAACAAGGCAAAATTCAGGAAGCGGTCGACGAAGGCCAGCAGCAGACTGTACATCACCGCGTGCCACGCAGGTTTCCAGGTATTGGCCGTTGCCTGGCCGGTCATGAAGGCGGCGAACCCCATGAGGACAAAGGTAAGCCCGACAAACACGATGGGACTGCCGCCTAGGAGCTCGCTCATCGGGCACGCGGCTAGTGGCCGCCCTCCAGATATGCCGCCCGGATTTCCTTGTCGGCCAGCAGTGTCTCCCCGCTCCCGGACATGACGATCTTCCCATTCGCCATCACGTAACCCCGGTGGGCCAGCTGCAGCGCGTGAAAAGCGTTCTGCTCGACCAGGAATACGGTGACGTTCTGCTGCTCGTTGATCTCGCGGATCACGGCGAAGATCTGTTTAACCAACAGCGGCGCCAGCCCCAGCGACGGCTCATCCAGCAGCAGCAGCCGCGGCCGGCTCATGAGCGCGCGGCCGATAGCGAGCATCTGCTGCTCCCCTCCGGACAGGGTACCGCCACGCTGATGGCGGCGTTTCTCGAGGACCGGGTAGAGCTCGAACACCCGCCGCAGGTCATCGTCGAAGTGTCCCGGATCGGTGACCGCGGCGCCCATCTGCAGATTCTCTAGCACCGACATGAAGGGGAAGATGCGCCGCCCCTCGGGCGACTGGGCGATGCCCAGGCGCACGATCTGGTGAGTGGGGAGCTGGGTGATCTCGCCTCCCTCGAAAAGAATGCGCCCTGCCGCCGCCCGCGGATTGCCGCAGATTGACATCAACAGGGTCGACTTGCCTGCGCCGTTGGCGCCGATCAAGGTCACGATCTCTCCCTCGTTCACGGTGACGTCAACGCCGCGCAGGGCCTCGATGTGGCCATAGAAGGCGTGCAGGCCCGATACCTCCAGCACCTTATCGCTCCTCCTCCATGTCCCGCACCACTTCCGGCGGCAGCGGCTCGTCCTCGTTCTCGCCCAGGTAGGCGCGGATGACGTCCGGGTTGTTGCGGATCTCCTCGGGCGTCCCGGCGGCTATCCGGCGGCCGTAGTCCAGCACGATAATGTGATCGGAGATCTCCATTACCACGCTCATGTCGTGCTCGATAAGCAGGATACCGATGCTGTGTTCGTCGCGAATGTAACGCAGCAAGGCGTTCAAATCCGACGATTCCCGCGGATTGAGCCCGGCAGCCGGCTCATCCAGGCACAACAGCACCGGGTTGGTGCACATGGCCCGGGCGATCTCCAGCCGCCGCTGGTCGCCGTAGGGCAGGTTGCCTGCATCGATGTCCGCGCGATCGGTCAGGCCGGTGCGGTCCATCCAGAATCGCGCCAGCTCCACCGCCTGCCGCTCGGCCTGGCGGTAGCCCCGCAGGCCCAGCAGCCCAGCAACGGAGTACCCGGACGCACGCATGAGCGCGTTATGTTGGGCGACGATCAGGTTCTCCAGCACCGACATGGCCGGGAACAGGCGGATGTTCTGGAAGGTCCGCGCGACGCCAGCGCGCTGCGGTATCTGGTAACCCTCCATCCGCTCCAGGAGAAAGTCGCCCTTCCGGGGATGGTGCAGCGTCAGCCGCCCCACGGTGGGCTTGTAGAACCCGGTGAGGCAATTGAACAAAGTGGTCTTGCCGGCACCGTTGGGACCGATGATCGCGGTAATCTCGCGGTTTGCGCCCTGAAACGACACGTCGTCGATGGCCACCAGCCCGCCGAACCGCATGGTCAGGTGTTCCACCGTGATCAGGGAATCACCCAGCTTGTCCGGTGCGGCCACGCTCACGTCTGCTTTTCCGGGGCTGTATCGTGGTCGGAGAGGCGGATGGTCGGGTCGCGGAATGCCAGCAGTCCGCGCGGGCGCCATACCATGATCGCCACCATCGCGGCGCCGAACGCCAACATACGATACTGCTGCAGCTCGCGAAAGAATTCCGGCAGACCGATGAGCAGGATGGCCGCGAAAACGACACCGATCTGGCTGCCCATTCCCCCCAGCACCACGATGGCAAGGATAATCGCGGACTCGATGAAGGTGAAACTCTCGGGGCTGATGAAGCCCTGCCGCGTGGCAAAGAATGAACCGCCGAAGCCGCCGAACATGGCGCCGATGGAGAACGCGGTGAGTTTCGTGTTGCGGGGGTTGATGCCGATACTGCGGCAGGCCACCTCGTCCTCGCGCAGCGCTTCCCAGGCGCGGCCAATGGGCAACCGACGGATACGCATGGTGAAGAAATTGGTCACCAGGGCCAGGATCAGGATCAGGTAGTACAGGAAGATGATTCGGTCCAGCGGCGAGTAGGTCAGGCCGAAGAAGCTGTGAAATGTCTCACCACCATCCGGATCCGTGCGCGTGAACGGCAGGCCGAACAGAGTCGGTCTGGGGATGCCGGAGATGCCGTCGGGACCCTTGGTGAACTCGTACCAGTTGAGCAGGATCACCCTGATCATCTCGCCGAAGCCCAGGGTCACAATAGCGAGATAATCGCCGCGCAGACGCAGTACCGGAAATCCCAGCAGTATGCCGGCGAAGGCGGCCATGATCCCGGCGAACGGCAGGCAGACCCAGAACCCGAGATCGAAATTAATGGCTAGCAGTGCGTAGCTGTAGGCGCCTACCGCGTAGAACGCCACATAACCCAGGTCCAGCAGGCCGGCCAGGCCAACCACGATGTTGAGGCCCCAGCCGAGCATCACGTAGGTCACAACCAGGATGGCGATGTCCAGCAAGCGGCGGTCGGCGAAAGGCAGGAACGGCAGCACGACCGCAAAACCCAGCATCAGCGGACCAAGAAAGATGGCCGCCTTGTGAACCCTGGCAGCCAGTTCAACCGCCTCGTCAGAGACCCCGACATCCCGGCGCCAAGCCGACCAGGCCGCTCGCCCCGCAAGCACCAGGGCGGCGACCGCCACCAGTACGTTGACGACGACGCTCTCGAAGGGCAGCCATGCGGCCGTGGCAGACTCGGGCGCACCCCGCGCGGCGACGACAAGGCCGAGTATCACCGCCGCGATCGCCAGCCCTACCAAGATCACCGGCAGGTGGCGACGTTTGTGCAGCAGGATCAGGACCACCCTGCCAGTGAATGCGAGCACGGTGGCAGCCAGCACCTGGTCGAACCGGGTTACGATATCGAGGCCGCCGGGTACATCCTCGACCTTGAACCCCACCAGGCTGAAGGTGAGCGCGAACACGACGAAGGCCGTGAGGCCGGCTTCCCTGACGATGCCGACGGCGTCCAGCGGCGGCAGCACGGGGCTCGTTGTCGCGGAACGCTCGGTCAAGGCTCAGACCTTCTCTATATCAGGTTTGCCCAGCAGCCCCGTGGGACGAAAAATCAGCACCAGCACCAGGATGGCGAACGCGGCGACGTCCTTGTACTCCACTGTGAAATAGGCCGACCAGAACGCCTCGATCAGGCCGATCAACAGACCGCCCAGCATTGCTCCCGGCAGCGAACCGATGCCGCCGAGCACTGCCGCGGTGAACGCCTTGATGCCGGCAAGGAATCCGATGTAGAAGTCGATCACGCCGTAGTTCATCAGGAACATCAGCCCCGCGACCGATGCGAGCGAGGCGCCGGTGACGAAAGTCAGCGAAATGGTTCGGTCGACATTGATGCCGATCAGCGCCGCCATGCCCAAATCCTGCTGACACGCCCGCTGGGCGCGACCGAAGGAAGTGCGATTTATCACGTAGGTGAACACCAGCATCAGCGTGATGGTGAGCAAGATGATGAACACCTGCAGATAACTCAGGGTGACCACGAAATCACTTTCCTTCATGAACCGGAATCCGCCGCTGATCACTGGGGGCAGCGGTTTGATCCGTGCGCCCTGCAGCAGCTGCACGTAGTTTTGCAGGAAGATGGACATGCCGATCGCCGTGATCAGCGCGGCAAGCCGTGGAGAGTCACGCAGCGGGCGGTAGGCCACGCGTTCCAGGGTCCAGCCGTAAACGGAGGTGAAGAGCATGGTGGCAATGAGCACCACCAGCACCGCCAGTGGTATCCAGGTTATACCCAGCGCGCCCAGCAACAGGAAGGTGATAAGGGAGACGAAGGCGCCGATCATGAAGATCTCGCCGTGGGCGAAATTGATCATGCCGATGATGCCGTACACCATCGTATAGCCAATCGCGATGAGCCCGTAGATCATCCCGAGCGTCAACCCGTTGATCAGCTGCTGTAGGAAGTACTCCATGACGAAGCCCTTGCAATTGACGGGCGACCCGCCGCGGGTCACGTTTGCGGGCACAGATCGTCGGTGCCCCGGTCGTTGTTTGGCGCTAGCTTACACAGCAACGTCGGGAAAGGAAACCGAGGCCCTCTTTCATACCGCGCGCAGGGCGCTGCGACGTCGATCCAGCAGTGCGTGCACCAGGGGTGTCAGAATCAATTCCATGGCGTAGCCCATTTCATCCCCCGGCACCACGATGGAGTTGCGTCGCGACATGAACGATTTCGGGATCATGCGCAGCAGATACCTGAAATCCACCGGGGTCACCTCGGGATGCGCGACACGAATAACCACCACCGTCTCCTTGTTGGATGGTTCGTCAAGGGCGATGAACGGGTTCGACGTATCCACCGTGGGTACCCGCTGGAAATTGATGTCCGTCAGCGAGAACTGGGGTGTGATGTGTTTCAGATAGTCGGGCAGCCGTCGCAGAATGGTATTTGTCACATCCATGGGGTGATAACCGCGTACCCGCATGTCGCGGTGTATTTTGCGTATCCACTCCAGGTTCACGACGGGGACCGCCCCGATCTTCAGGTCCATGTGCTGTGCGATGTCGTGCGCGTCATCCACGAAACACCCATGAAGTCCCTGGTAGAAAAGCAGGTCCGTGTCCTCGGGAATCGGTTCCCAGGGTGTCAGCGTGCCCGGCGGCTGATGATAGGGTGCGGCCTCTATCTCGTCGTGTAGGTAGCGGCGGTGCTGGCCGGTGCCGTGTGCAGCGTACTCGCTCAGCAATGCATCCAGCCGGTCGAACAGGTTGCACCCCGGACTGAAGTGACTGAGGTGCTCGTCGCGTTCCGCCGCTTCCGTCACCACCCGGGCGAAAGCCTTCCGGTCGTAACGATGAAAGCCGTCGCCGTCAACCACCGCGACGCTGGCTTTTTCCCGGCGGCAGATATGCACGAACGCCTCCATCACCCGGGAACTGCCCGAACCCGAGGAACCCGTCACGGCGATGATTGGATGACGTTCAGACATGGTCGTTGATCGTGCGTTGAGGTCGCCAGGATACCGAAAAACCGGCGTTTTGGTGCGCCGAATCCCTTATCGTTTCCCAAATTTATTCTTATGCCGTCGACATAGCCTCTAGAAGACCAGGTTGAGCATGCCGAGCATCACCACCAGGAACAGGAATGTCATGACGCCGCCGGCGCGGATGAAGTCGGCGACCCGGTAGCCTCCCGGACCCATGATCAGGGCATTGACCTGATGGGTGGGTATGAGGAACGAATTGGATGTCGCCAGCGCCACGGTCAGGGCGAACAGGGCCGGGTTGGCGCCCACGCCGATGGCGATGTTGACCGCCAGGGGCACGAGCAGGACCGTTGCGCCGACATTGGAGATTACCAGGGTGAACACGGTGGCCAGCACTGCAATGGCTGCCTGCAGCACCCAAGTGGGCACGCCGTCGAGCAGGACCAGGGTCTGTTGCGCCACCCACGCCGCGGTGCCGGTCTGTTCGGTGGCCAGCCCGAGGGGTATCAGGCTGGCCAGTAGAAACACCGATTGCCAGCCGATGGAACGGTACGCTTCCTCGATCTTGATAACACCGCTGAGGATCATGCCCACCGCACCGACCATCAGCGCAATGGACAGGCGTATATCGGTAAACAGGATCAGGCTGAGCGCGATGAAAAAGGATATGGCGGCGGAGCGCAGCTTTTCTGGACGAAAGGTTTCGGTGGGGAAGTCGGTAACCACCGCAAATTCCTTACCGTCCGCAAGCGGGACCAGATCCGACCAGCGACTGTGGACCACCAGCGTATCGCCGGCCTGCAGGGCCAGGCCCGGGAGACCCTCATCAATGATTTCGTTGATGCGGTAAACCGCCAGCACCTTGGCCCCAAAGCGTTTGCGAAACTGAAGGTCACTGATAGTCTTGCCGATGACGTCAGAGTCCGGCGGCACCACCACCTCGGCGATGCCAGCGCTGGTTGCACTCAGGTACTCGGAAAACGAATCGATCTCGGGTTTCATCTCCAGACCATGTTCCTGCGCAAATTGATCCACCGAGTCTCGCGAGCCCATAATCGCGAGTTCGGAACCCACCCAGATCTCGGTGTCCTGGGCCGGCACCACGTTCATTTCATAACCGCTGCGAATGGCCAGGATCCAGCCGGCCCGCCCTCGGCTTTCGACGTCCTTGAGCTGCTTGCCGGCAAGATTGCTGGCGCCGGTGACGCGCAGTTCGAATAAGTGGCCGTCGATGCCGTACACGTCGCGGAACTTCTGCAGGTTGTCCGCGGACGATGACCTTTTCTGCTCCCCCGGCAACACCCATTTCCCGAGCAAGATGAAATAGCCGATCCCGGCGATCACCAGGGCCAACCCCACCGGCGTGACGTCGAACAGGTCGAAGGGGGTCATCGGTTCCACGCCGGCAGGCAGGGCGCGGTTGGAGTTGAGGATCAGGTCATTCAGCAGGATAAGCGGGCTGGAACCGACCATGGTGATGGTGCCGCCGAGGATTGCGCAGAAACCCATCGGCATCAGAAGCCTTGACAGCGGGATGTTGGAGCGTCGAGAGATTCGGGTCACCACCGGGAGAAACAGGGCCGCGGCGCCGATGTTCTGCATGAAGCTGGAGATGAACGCCACCGTCGATGCGACGGTGGCGATGACCCGGCTGTCCGTGCGGCCGCTGACCTTCAATATGCGCCCTGCCAGGGTGCTCATCACCCCTGTCTTGTCAAGGCCGGCACCGATGATCATGACCGCGATAATCGAAATCACCGCGTTGCTGGAGAAACCATCGAACAGATGCCTGGTGTCCACCAGGCCGTCATACCCCGGTACCAGGCTGGACAAGCCGAGGATGACCATGATCAGCACCGCCGCGACGTCCACGCGCACCACTTCGAACGCAAACAGGAATATGGTGAACCCGAGGATCATCAAGACAGCCACCATCTCGGTGGTCAATGCGATGGTTTCCAAAAACACTCTCCCGAATACGCGGAACAACCAACAAGGTCGGCAGCGGGGCGACGCCCCGGCGTGGCGTTTCACTATAACATAGGCACTATGGCGCCACGGGGCGCGATCACATGCAGTTACGCAGACCGTCTTTATGGCTGCATAGGAATCTTCGATTGCCGGCCGCTGTTACCCGCTCCCGATGGCGCGCCTTGGCGGCGGGTCCCGAGGCGTTACAATGACAGTTCACAGTACCCGGGCCAGGATGCCATGCCCCCATTACCTGACGTACACGCGCTGTCGGTGCTGCTTCTCACCGTCATTGCGCTCATACTGTTCACGCGCGACAGCATACCGCTGGAGACCTCGAGCCTGGCCATCCTGGTCGTTCTCACCGTCGGTTTCGAACTGTTTCCCTATAATCTTCCGGAAGGTCAGCTGCGGGCTCTGGATTTCTTCCACGGCTTCGGCCACGAGGCGCTGGTCGCGGTATGCGCCCTGATGATTGCCGGTCACGGGCTGGTGCGAACCGGTGCGCTCGAACCGGTGGGCCGGGTGCTGGCAAGGCTGTGGACGGTGAGTCCGCAGCTGTCACTGCTGCTTACCCTGGTGACCGGGGGGCTGCTCAGTGCGTTCGTCAATAACACACCGATCGTGGTTCTGCTGCTGCCCATTCTGGTGAGCATTTCGCTGCGCACGGAAACTTCGGCGTCCAGTGTGCTGATGCCCATGGGTTTCGCCACCCTCGTAGGCGGCATGACGACCACCATAGGCACGTCCACCAACCTGCTGGTAGTCAGCGTCGCGGCCGATCTGGGGCTGCGCCGGATGGAAATGTTCGATTTCTTCCTTCCGGGCGTAATCGCCGCGGGGGCCGGAATGCTCTATCTGTGGCTGATCGCGCCACGCATCACTCCCGACCGGCAAGCCGTTATGACCGACACTTCACCACGTGTGTTCTCGGCGCAGCTGCATATTCCCGAGGACAGCTACGCCGACGGCAGGATGGTGTCCGAACTGTTGAAAAAGACCGGCAATGAAATGCGTATCGACCGCATCCGGCGCAGCGAGAACACCTACACAGTGCCGCTCCCGGACGCCGTGGTCCGCGCCGGGGACAGGCTGGTGGTCAAGGACACCCCGCAGCGGTTGAAGGAGTTCGAACAGATCATGGGAGCTACGCTTTACTCCGGCGACACGGTGGTCGACGATGACCACCCGCTGCGGGCGGAAGACCAGCAGCTGGCCGAGATCGTGGTGGTCCAGGGGTCACCGCTGCTCAACACCACGCTCGCCGGTAGTCGCTTCACAGACCGCTACCAGCTGGTGTCGCTGGCCATTCACCGGGCCGGCCGGGTACTGGATGCGGTGCCCCAAGGCATCGACGACGTTCGGCTGCAGCTGGGTGACGTTGTGCTGGTGCAGGGGGCGCGGGATCAGATCGCGGCACTGAAGCGGGAGAGCAGCCTGCTGGTGCTTGACGCCACCATGGACCTGCCTTTCACCCGGCGCGCGCCGCTGGCGTTCGTCATCATGGCCGGGGTCATCGTCACCGCCGCCGCGGGGCTGATGCCGATTGCCATCAGCGCGGTGGCCGGGGCATTGTTGATGATCGCCACCGGGTGCCTGGGTTGGCGGGACGTGAACCACGCTTTGAGTTCGTCGGTCATCCTCATCGTCGTCACCAGCCTGGCCCTGGGATCGGCTTTGACCCACACCGGCGCCGCCGAGTACCTGGCGCAGGTGTTTGTCTATGCAACCAGTGGCGCCAGTCCGGCATGGATATGCAGTGGGCTGATGCTGTTGATGGCGATCCTGACCAACATCATCTCCAACAATGCGGCGGCGGTGATCGGCACCCCCATCGCGGTGAGCATCGCTGATCAGCTTGGCTTGCCGGCGGAGGCGCTGGTGCTGGCGGTGCTGTTCGGCGCCAATATGAGTTTTGCCACGCCGATGGCCTACAAAACCAACCTACTGGTGATGAACGCCGGCGGCTACAGGTTCAGCGATTTCGTCCGCGTGGGCATTCCGCTCACGCTGATCACCTGGTTGACGCTGAGCTGGCTGCTGCCCGTCCTTTACGAGCTTTAGGGGCGGTACGATGTCACCGGCGCCGGCGATCTTCAGCAGCGTGACCACCCGCGAGTATCCCATACGCTTGCCGACTGACATGGCCGTGTTGCCGGCGCTGTCCACCATGTCGACATCGGCCCCGGCGGCAATCAGCATCTGCACGATATCCGGATAACCACGATAGGCCGCCGCCATCAGTGGCGTCTTGCCGGACATGGTCCTGCAGTTGACGTTGACCCCGGACTGGATCAGTGTCTGCACGGCATTAACATTGCCCTTCAGCACCGAACTGAACAGCGCCTTGGCGCCATAGGCGGAGTTTGCCACCTGCCTGGCCTCCATGCCCGTCGGCATCTTGATGATGCGGTTGGCCAGGGCAAGCGCCACCATGGCGATCAGTGTAAAGGTCAACACGCCCTGAGCAATGTTGAACTGGCTCGCCAGTTCGGCCGGTAGATTGGCCCCCAGCACCAGCACCAAAGTCACCAGGACGAGCCCAGCACGCACGTAACGAATCAGTGAAAACATCAGGACCATGGTCAGGCCCAGCAGCAGATACCGCTTATCCAAGGAAAAGCGGCTCGCGAAATCATCCGGTAGATTGGCGGCGATACTCATCAGCACCACCAGGCCGAGCAGCCACACGTCCCGCGAGGACTCTTTGAGTACAAACATCTCACCCCCTTGATGTTTGTGATATTTCAGACAACGCGAGTAGGACTTTCTCCCACTGGGGACAAGTGTAGACCATGCGCGGGGAGTTCGCGAGGCGTCTGAGGACAACTTCACCTGGACCCGTTGGCCCCACCCAACTGGGGCCGGTTTCAGCCGGCCGGCATTGTGCGGAGGTCGAGGATCGGTGCCAGTAGAGTTGTCACACCCGGGCCTCGGGCAGCGGGGACGAACCGCCGCGATTCCGGACCGACAAGGCGCTGAGTCACCCGCCGAGGACGACCCGCCGTGCACGCGAGGCACGTTGCCGGGTCATCACGTCGCACAGGTAGACAGCGCAGTAACAACATTCGGATTTATCGCGGTGACGACAACAGGGCACACACTCCACTTCCCAGCACGGCAGACCGGACTGCTCTGCGGGGCAGGGCACGCAATCGCCGGTGCAGCGTGGGTTGAGATAACTGCACGCTACATGGCCATGTAGTCCTGAAGCACCTGGATCCACTGCCGTCCGTCCCGATATCGATTCTGCCATGCAAAACACTGGTTCTTAGCGCGTTACCCCGCTCAACATGTTCATTTAATCCGATCGCAGGCTTCTTGATCTGAATCACGATTCCCGGTGATCGGGATTTCTTCCATTTCCATGGCTCCTGCCCATCGTCGGGAATAGCGGGCAGCTCGCTTCCAGTCCCGCGGCCATGGCACGCGATCGCGACGCGGTTATCCGAACTTCCGGCATCGATCAACGGGCGTCGTTCGCAGTTGGAATAATCCCATTACCGATCAGCGAGGATCTCAAACAAAATCAGGGTGCAGCCGCGAAGCCAAGACTCGTGAATTTAGAAATACGGAAACGGTAGACCGCTGATCGACGTCAGCTATCCGCGAGACTCGGTGCTCTAACCGGATATCCGGGGCGCAGATCCGATCGCTGCTGCGCGGCCTCCCCACGATTATTGTGAATCGGATCAGCCAAAAACCGGCTTTCAAGCGGGAGCACGCCGCCAGTTGAGGTTACGTGATTCTCTTGAGTCACTCAATTTGCTGCCTATAATGGACACAAGGCAGATGCAATAGCCGAAATATGGGAGACCAGAGGCATCGCAACGATGCTTGGTCGGGGGGGCAACCAATGAACAGGAGTTCATCGGTCATGAGCGATTTCACATTCCAGGTGTTGAGCGACAATGTAAAGTTGCTCAAGACCTCGGCAAGCAAGTATGCAGTTTACGGTGTCTTGATAGCAGTTGCCGCCATCATCATAGCAACTTGTCTGGTCAGCTACTATGAGCAAGGTCGGGTCACGTTGGACGGTATCATCCAGGCGCAGAAGACCAATGTGGCCCTATGGCTGTTGAACCTGGCGCCATTTGGTTTCGCTGTTTGGGGACAATATGTCAGCAGCATAATGGCATTCAAGGCGGGTGCAATGATCGTGGATCAAACCACCGAGCTCCGCGCCCAGGTGGTGGCAAGTGAACGTAAAGCCAAGCACGAAATTACCCACGACCGATTAACCAATTTGCCTAATCGTGTGCTCATGGAAGATCGGTTGGAACAGGCGATACATGTTGCGCAGCGTGAGCGAAGACCGATGGCCGTGCTCACGCTGGACGTGGACCAATTCAAGGAAATTAACGATACCCTGGGCCGCGACCATGGTGATCGCCTCCTTCGTCAGGTCGCTGCACGACTGACCGCCACCGTGAAGGACACCGAGACCATCTCGCGGTCCGGCGGCGATGAATTCACAATTATTCTCCCAAGTATCACCAATGAATCCGATGCGATAGAGACGTCAGCAAACATAGGAAATGCACTGAAGGCAGCCTTTGACATATTTGATTCGACGCTTGACGTTCGCGCGAGCATCGGCATCGCCTTGTATCCAGAACACGGAATGAGCGCCGATGACCTCCTGCAACACGCCGAAGTCGCCATGTATGTTGCCAAGAAAGAGAAATGCGGGTATGCCCTCTACGATCCGCGGCAGGAAGACAAGAGTCCGCGCCGGGTTACCCTGGCGGGGGAACTGCGGCAGGCGCTGGAAAGAAACCAGCTGTTCCTGAAGTATCAGCCCAAGCTGAATGTAAGGCAAAAGAAGTTCAGTGAAGTGGAGGTCCTTGCCCGCTGGCAGCATCCCCGCCATGGAGTGATCGAGCCTGACGAGTTCATACCGCTGGCCGAACGGACCGGATTGATCAAGCTATTGACATCCTGGGTGTTGAAAAACGGTATCCGACAGGTCGCGGAGTGGGCGCGCCAGGACATCAACCTCAATATCTCCGTCAACATATCGGCGCAGGATCTTCATGATGACGATCTATACGATCGGATAACCGGCCTCCTAGCCGCCAACCAGTTGCGGGCGGAACAACTGGTACTTGAAGTCACCGAATCTACCATCATGGTTGACAAGGAACGGGCGATGAGCATGCTGAATCGATTGGCGGCCACCGGCATTAAGATTTCGGTGGATGACTTCGGTACCGGGTACTCCTCGCTTGCCCACCTGAGCGCCCTGCCCATCAGCGAGGTAAAGATAGACAAATCATTCGTTATGGACATGCTGGAGAACTCCACGCACGCCAAAATAGTGCGAGCAATCATCGACCTGGGACATAATCTGGGCATGAAGGTAGTGGCTGAAGGAGTGGACGATCCGTCCATTTACAGAAGACTTGCGGGCCTTGGCTGCGACGGTTTACAGGGTCACTACCTCGGCAAACCTCTTTATGCAGACGAGATACCAGGGTGGCTGTCTACTGGTCTGCAGAAGGTCGTATAGGGGTCGACAAGGCAAGGATGCCGAGCCGTACGGGATCGTCCAGCCATGCTTTGAAAATCGGCCACACGCGATAGCAGTCGAGTGAGCCGCCGGGTCAGTAAATACCCCTTGCATGCATCGATCGGTCGGCGACAGCGTCGGCAGACACTTCAGCCGCCACGGAATTCGGGCACCGGGTTTTCGACGAATATCCGGACCACCGCCAACGCAGTCCATCGCCGTTCCGTTATCATCGCGTGGGTCGTCGCTGCTCCGGTCGTGCATGCTACGACTTTATTTCCACCCGAGTTGATGCTGTCAGGCTGCAGTCGGTTGCATGCCTGTGCGTTCGTTTACGAACACAAGAACGGGGCGCAGATGATTGGTATCGGTTGTCCGCAATGCTGGATACTGCGCCCGCGGTCCGTACAGGCAGATCCGATGCCCGCTGCGCGGCTGCACCCCGATCATCGAAGCCTGGCCCGAAAACAGGGGTCTGCTGTGGCTCGGCGTACGGGTCCCGCCTGCGGTCATTGTCTTCGAGGAAGCCGGGGGCTTACCTGGAATCGCTAAAGCAGCGCATACTTGCCGACCGCGACTTGGAGACGGCCACGGTCGGCGACATCTGCAGCTTGCCCGCGCAGAATCAATACCGCCACGGCAGAAAAAGTCCTCGGCGCGTGTGGCGTGGTCATTAATGACCTGAAGGTCCCGGCGGGGCGTTGTCTCCACCGTCCGGTAGGTGCATGATTTCGACTCGTGCAGTGAGCAGCAGTATCCGGGCAGGCTGAGCGACTCCATCAGCCCGGCACAATCAAGCACGGCGCCCGGCAGCGTCCGCCGGCAAACCGTCAGTCCCGCGCTTCACGAGTCCACGCCAGGGCCGAAGCGTAGCCCGTGGCAATTTCATCGGGCGCGGTGACGCAGATGCCGAGATCCCGCAGCAAACCATCGTTGATGTCATAGATCCAGCCATGCACCGACAGCGCCTGGTCCCGGAGCCAGGCATCCTGCACCAACGTGGTCTTGCAGACATTGATGGTCTGCTCGATGACATTGAGCTCACAAAGATAGTCGCACCGCCGACCCGGATCCGGGACGCTGTTGACTACACTCGCATGCTTGTCGCGCACATCCTGGATATGCCGCAGCCAGTTGTCGATCAGGCCATGACGTTCGCCTTCGAGCGCCGACCGTACGCCTCCGCAACCATAGTGACCGCAGACGATAATATGTTCCACACCCAGCACGTCCACGGCGTACTGCATCACCGACAGGCAGTTCAGGTCGCTGTGAACCACCAGGTTGGCGACGTTGCGGTGGACAAACAGCTCACCGGGCAGCAGCCCGACGATCTCGTTGGCGGGCACCCGGCTGTCGGCGCAGCCTATCCACAAATAGTCAGGATTCTGCTGAGTGGCCAGCTTGGTAAAGAAGTCCCCGTCCCGCGCCTTCATGCCGTTTGCCCAGGCGCGGTTATTGTCGAACAGGTTGCTCAGTAGCCGCACTATCGCCCCTCGCGATCCAGGTCACTGGAGTATGCCGCCCCGGAAGCCGACACAACGGAGAGCGTATCAAGCTCTACGGCCGGCTTACAACCGCATCATGCTTCCGCTTCAGCTGTCGGCATGGAGGCCGGAGCGCGAAGTGGCATGCATGGTGTTGTCCCGACCCCTTATCCATGCAACGCAGCCTTGGATCGGACCTGTTCGGACAGCGATGGGCGGCGGTGGGCCCGGCGGTCCGGTCCCCCGGCGGTGCAGGGCTGTCGCTCGTTCACCGTTTTCCATGGTTCCGGCTTCTCCCGTCCTCGATTTCGTGGCGCGCGGACTTGCCGGCGCCGGTCTGTGCGAACGCGATCAAGCCCGGTTCGGGCGCCCCAGAGTCCGGGGTCAGCCTGTGATCTGACGCCTCGGATCGTTAGCCGCAGACGAGGGACTTTCAACGCGGCACTGGCGGCGCCGAAGGGCAACGAGGCTTACCAGGCCAAGGCCTAACAGTGCGAGCAAGCCGGGCTCTGGAACCACCTCGACGCCGAGCGCGCTGAGCCCCGAAACGTTGTTCAAGCCAGTGCCGAACAGCAGTTGACTCGTGCCGTTGGCGGGGTTGACGCTGAACAGGTTCCCATCGTCCGCGATGGCGAAGAGATCGTTGCCCGCGAACGTGAGACCCGCACTGGACACGGAGGTACCGAACACGCCGGTATCACCTACGAATACCGTGCCGGCATCGGCGGTGCTGATCGTATGGAGTTCCCCGCCGCCCCCCAGTAGCGGATTGTTTTGTCGGAGCCCGAAAAGCACCCCGCCCGGGCTGAAGTCCAGCCCGTCAATCACGAAACCGATTTGCCCGATCAGGTTGTTCGTGCCCGCCCCGATATCAAAGCCATATAGACTCGGGCTGACGATGCTGCCCGTCGGGGTGTTAATGCCCGCAGTGGCAAGAAATCCGTTCCCCGCTGCGTCAAACGATATCGCGCCCTCACCGATGATATCGAGCCCGATATCAAAAGTATTGATGGTGGCGCCCGTGGTGGGATCCAACTCCTCCACCCGGTCCGAGTCCACCTGGGCATAGCTGAACAGGCGCCCATTGAAATCGGCAAGTCCGTATCCCGCGGCCACCGTCGTCGTTCCGACCAAGTTTACGGCGCTGGTGTCCGTGTCGATCGTGTACAGCGTCCCGCCGGTATTGGAGAAGTCTGCAAGCGCGTAGAGGATAGTGGCTTGCGCTACGGACGGCAGCAGCAACGCGGGCAGTGCCAGCCCAGCAAACCGGGCTGTCAGTCTGGGTGCCATCGAGTTTCTCCCTTGCACTTGAGCCGTACAGTACCTACCGATTGAGCATGCAATTACCATGCTCAAGGAACAAATGCCTTTGAACTCTGGCACTTGTCTCGCCCACCGACCACTGTTGCCCTCCCAAGTGTAAGGATTTTCGACACCCGCGACGGGACTGTGGCGGGTGTTTCCCGGCCAACCGATGCCATGGTGGCAATCGCTTCCGGGCACGTACTCGTCCCGCGCAGGGAAAAAAAACATGCTGTCGTTTCGTGGGTAGCGACACAATGTTCCGGACCGAATGCCGGGACTTGATCCAGATCAGCCGCGGCGGGGGCTCACGGCATCTGCCGCGGGGGATTGATTTCTAGGCATCCGGGCGGGGAATTCCACCGCGAGCTATCCCCGCGACCGTCCGGCACGCGGCTATTCGTCGGTCACGCAGCCCTCGGACGCGGTGTTCACATTCTTGATGTACTTGTAGAGCGTGCCCCGCCGGGCGGGATACGGCGGCATGGTCCAGGCCTGGCGGCGTCGGTCCAGTTCGGTGTCATCGAGGTCCACGCTCAGGCTGTTGTTCTCGGCATCGATGATGATCACATCACCGGTGTCAACGAGCGCTATCGGCCCACCCTCCTGCGCCTCCGGCACGACGTGGCCGATGATAAAGCCGTGGGAGCCACCGGAGAAGCGGCCGTCCGTGATCAGCGCCACGTCGTTGCCCAGGCCCGCCCCCATGATCGCCGAGGTCGGCGTAAGCATCTCCGGCATGCCGGGACCGCCCTTGGGGCCCTCGTAGCGGATCACCACCACCTCGCCCTTCCGTATTTCGTTGCGTTCCAGGGCGCTCAACATGTCCTCTTCGGAATCAAACACCCGCGCCGGGCCGGAGAACTTCAGCCCCTCCTTGCCGGTGATCTTCGCCACCGCGCCGCCTGGCGCCAGGTTGCCCCGCAGGATCTGTATGTGGCCGCTCGGCTTGATGGGGTCGTCCAGGGGACGAATCACCTCCTGTCCCTCCGCGAGGCCCGGCAGACCGGCCAGGTTGTCGGCCAACGTAGCGCCGGTCACGGTCATGCAGTCACCGTTGAGCAGCCCCTGCTCCAGCAGATGCTTCATGACCGCCGGGGTGCCGCCGATGTTGTGCACGTCCTCCATCACGTACTTGCCGCTTGGCTTGAGGTCGGCGATGAAGGGCACCCGGTCGCTGACGCGCTGGAAGTCATCGATGGTCAGTTCGACATCCACGGCGCGAGCCATGGCAATCAGGTGCAGCACCGCGTTGGTGGAACCGCCCAGCGCGGACACCATCACCATGGCGTTTTCGAACGCCTCCCGGGTCATGATGTCCCGCGGCTTCAGATCCAGTTCCAGCAGCCGCCTGACAGCGCGGCCTGCGCTGCGGCACTCCTCCACCTTGCCCGGGTCCACCGCCGGTATCGAGGAACTGTATGGCAGCGACATCCCCATTGCCTCGATGGCGCTGGCCATGGTGTTGGCGGTATACATGCCGCCGCAGGCACCCGGCCCGGGGCAGGCATGCTTGACAATCTGCCGACGCTCCTCGTCGTCAATGCTTTTCGCCAGATACGCGCCATAGCTCTGGAACGCGGAAATGATATCCAGCGTCTGATTGTGCCAGTGCCCCGGCTTGATGGTCCCGCCGTAAACCATGATTGCCGGGCGGTTGAGCCTGCCCATGGCAATCACGCACCCCGGCATGTTCTTGTCGCAGCCGGGTAGAGAGACGTTGGCGTCATACCACTGCCCGGCCATCACGGTCTCTATGGAATCCGCGATCAGATCCCGCGACTGCAGCGAATAGCTCATCCCCTCCGTGCCCATGGAGATTCCGTCACTGACACCGATGGTGTTGAAGCGCATGCCCACCATGCCGGCCTCTGCAACACCCTCCCTGACGTGGGCGGCCAGCTCGTTGAGGTGCATATTGCAGGTGTTGCCCTCCCACCAGACGCTGGCGATGCCGACCTGGGGCTTGTCCATGTCCTTGTCGGTCATGCCGGTGCCGTAAAGCATTGCCTGCGAGGCGCCTTGCGCCTTGGGTTGTGTGACGCGTGAGCTGAATCTATTGAGTTTTTCGGTCATGGAACGCTGCTCGGGTTGATGGCCTCAAACGCTATGCCGGGCAGCGTACGGCCTCGCCCGCCGCGCCACGGTATCGCTGCATTCTAGGCGACAGCAAGGCGAATGGGTAGTCGGGCAGCGAGCTAACGCGTCTCCTCCAAGCCCGCTTTGGCGGCGTGATCGCTGAGCTCCTGCTTGGAACGCAGCAGGTCTGACCTACGCACCAGCACGTCGCCGAGCTGGTCATCGCCGATAACGAACAGCCAGCCGTCCCAACGCCGGTTCAGGCGCCGAGCATGTTCCGCGGCATCTTGCTTGCCGGCATCAACGTCGGTCTTTTCCATCCCCTCGGTTCCTGCATGGGGCGCCCCCGCGACGGCGTTGAGCGACACCACCGTCTCGTCCTCCAGCCTGGCGACGGTGGCCTCGACGCGCAGTCCCCCGAAGGTCTCGACGCGCACTTCGCTCCGCACGCCAGCCGACAGATCAGGCTGCTCCAACCGCCTCACGTCGTCCAGGTTCAGGCGTGCCAAGCTGTTCACAACGTCATTGACGACGAAAGCCGACTCCACCTCCTCATCCGGCTCCAGGTCTGCCAGCATCAGGTCTGTCGCGTCGGGGGTGGCCCGTACCACGCGTAGTACCTCGCCGTCCGGATGCCGAACTTCCACCGAGTGGATCTGGTTCGGCGTCAGATCGAGCAGTCGCCTGTCGATCCAGTCCAACGTCTCACGTGCCGCCGGCAGGGCACCTTCCACCAGCCAGGTCTGCGCGTCCCCGGGGATGCGCACGTACAGTTGCACTTTCCCCGGATCGATGGGGCTGGTCTTGCGGTTGCCCAGCACGATCGTCGCCAGGCTGGCGTCATCGGCGCCGAGCAGTTGCACCAGGGTCGACCGAGCACCGTTCTCGGTGACATCCCGCAGGCCGAGCTTTTCGTACAACACCGGATTGCTGGTCTTGGCCTCGACCCGCTGCAGCCGTGCCAGACCCAGCACCAGTTCGCGGACGCGCTCCGTTGCCGCCGGATAACCGCCTTTTTCATTGATCAGCCATGCGCCGTCGGCGCGCTGCAGCGTGACGCGTCCGGTCGCGGTCCTGATCACGACCCGTTCGATCTCGTTCGCCTGCCCCAGCAGTTCCGGCAGATAGGGTCCCGTCAGTTGATCCGGTGCGGGGCCGTGCTCGCGCTTGCTCATCACCGCGGCGATCACCACCACCCCGGTCACCACCGCCAGCAGGGCCAAACCACGTTTACTCGCCATGCTGAACGCTCCCCGTGTCCTGCTCCCCGCGGACGTCCCGCCTGCGGCGACGACCGCTGCCGACACCCGCAAGAACGCCGCCGACACCGATCAGCAGCGGCAGCAGGCCGATGTTGACGAACTTGGTCCAGCTCTCCAGGCGGTCGATGTCCTCCCGCAGCTGGCGGCGTACTTCACGCAGATCCTTGCGGATTCTGACCTTCTCCTGGCGGAACTGCTCGATTTCCTGCTGCTGCGCTTCACTCAGCATCAACGCCTGGTCCGCCCGCTTGCCCTGCTCCAGCTGCAATAATTTGTCCTCGGTCTCCTGCAGCCGTGTCAGCAGCTCCTGTTCCTTCTGCCTGAATCTCAATTCGGCATTCTGCTCGATTTCGGCGACCCGCGTGAACGGCCTGCTGAATCGGCCGCGGCTGCGGACACTGATCAGGTCGTTGCTGCCGACCAGGCTTTCCAGCGCGTTGATGACGAAGTCTCCGTTGGCGGCGGTAGGCAGCGCGATGCGGGTCCCCAGGAGGTTCTGCTCCTGGACCCAGAACCCGTCGCTCAGCAGGTCGCTATCCGCCACCACGATGACATTGATGTCCTGTTCCGATACCGCCAGATGGGGTGGGGCCCCGCCCGCACCCTGCTCGTCCTCCGCGCTTGGAGCCTGTTCCTCCGTCCCGTCCTTCTCATGCGCCGGTGCCCCTTGCGGGAACGCCGTGGTCACCTTCCCGGTTACTCTCGCCGCCAGCAGCAGCGGCTCGCTTCGCGCCTGGTACTGGCGCAGCAGGGCGGTCGGGTCCTCGACGAACCTGACCTGGGCCGCGTCGTAGAGCATCGCGTTCTCGGATGTGGTGACCAGCGGGACAACGCTGATGCCGTCATGTCCCTTGTCTTCCAGCGCGCCAGGGGTCGCGAAGAACAGGTTGCCGAGTTCAGCGGTGACGATGTCATCGGAGTTGAACACCTCCGGCTGCAGGTTGATCCAGACCGGGTATTCCGCCACCGCCTGCCGCGAGTCCCTGGAGTAGCGGACTCTTTCCGCGTAACGGATGTCGGCGGCGACCTTGTCCGCCGCCATGCCGATGCCCCATTGCTCAAACAGCTTTTCCAGGTTGGAACCGGTGGGCATGCCACCACCCATCATCATCGCCGCCGGCCCGGCGCCGGACTCGGCATTCGGGTCCACGAAGACCAGCGCCCGGCCACCCCTCAGCACGAACTGATCGATCGCGTACAAGGTGTTGTCGCCCATGTCGACCGGATGGACGATCATCAGCACGTCCACGTCGTCGGGGATGACGGCAACGGTTGGGTCTATGGTCTGCAGGTCGAACAGTTGCCGCAGCTGCTGCACGATCACCCAGGGGCGCCCACCGGGCCTTCCCGGCAACGGGGATGCTCCGTCCATGGGCAGCCCGGTCATCAGACCCACGACCTTCTGTACCGGGTCGGTCAACTGGTAGACGAGCTTGGTAATGTCGTGTTCCAGGAACTCCTCCCGGCTGGGCGAGAAGAAGGGTATGACCTCCTGGGCGTCGGTGGAACTGGTGCCGACCAGCCCGAAATACATGACGTTGTCGCCGTCACCCATCGGCAGGCCACGCAAGCCATGGCCCACCGCCCGATCCTCTTCTTCCGAGAAGGGTTCCGGGTCCACGATGCGCAGCCTGATCCTGCCGTCGGCCTCACGGGCGTATTCTTGCAGCAGTTCCTTCACCCGCTGTGCGTAGCCGCTGATACCAGGCAGTCTGGTGGCCTGTTCCCTGGACAGGAACAGGGTCAGACTGATCGGCTCCTCCAGGCCGGCGAGTATGTTCCGGGTGCCGTTGGTGAGGGTATAGAGCCTGTTCTCGGTCAGATCCAGCCGGGTCGACGTGAATGCCGTCATGCTGAAGACATTGACGGCAAGCAGCAATACCGCGGCCAGGATCAGCCCGCCGGTTGTCAGTATCTGCCTGGTCAATTGCATGGGCGTTGCTTCAATCGGCTTTCTTGAGTTCTATAAGGATGGCGTTGGCATAGAGCCAGAACGCCGTCAGGGAAAAGAAATAGATCGCATCGCGCAGATCCAGGACGCCCTTGCTGATGGCGTCGAAGTGGGTCAGAAAGCTGAAGGAGCTGATCGCCTCGATGAGGAACTCCGGCGCCCAGCCGCTGAAGAAATCCAGCACCAGCGGAAAGCCACTGAGGATGAAGCCCAGGCAGACCACCACCGTAATCACGAAGGCAATGACCTGGTTCTTAGTCAGTGCCGAGATGCAGCTGCCGATGGCGATGAACGCCCCCGCCATCAGCAGGCTGCCGATGTAGCTGGCCAGGATGATGCCGTTGTCGGGGTCGCCGAGATAGTTGACGGTGAGCCACATGGGAAAGGTCAGCGCCAGGGTGATGGCGGCGAAGATCCAGGTGGCAAGGAACTTGCCGAGCACCGCCTGCAGCATGGTCACCGGCAGCGTGAACAGCAACTCGATGGTCCCGCCCCGCCGCTCCTCGGCCCACAGGCGCATGGTCAGCGCAGGGATGAGGAACAGGTACAGCCAGGGGTGGAACCCGAAGAAGGTCACCAGGTCCGCCTGTCCCCGGGGAAAGAAGTTGCCCAGGTAGAACGTAAAGGCGCCGCTGAGCATGAGGAAGATGACAATGAACACGTAAGCGATGGGGGTGGCGAAATAGCTCGCCAGCTCCCGTTTGCAGATGATCCAGACGTTGCGCATCACGCCCCTCTCAATTGACCGCGTGGGCGCCGCCGGTGATCTCGCGGAACACGTCATCCAGGCGGCCCCGCTCTACATGCATCTCCGCCACCTGCCATCCCTGCTCGCGCACCCTGGCGCTTACCGCGTCGATGATGGAACCGCCCTTGCTCGGCAGCACCACGTAGTGAGCCAGTTCACCCTCGCTGCCCAGAGACTCGACACGGTCTACCCCGTCGAGGGCCTGCAGCGGGCCCACCACGTCGTGCCCCTCGGGGTGACACACGGCCAGGGCGACGGCATTGTGCCGAGGCGCTCGTTCCTCGAGTTCAGCGGGAACGCCATCGGCGACCACTTTGCCGCCGGCAATGATGATTGCTCGGCTGCACACCGCGTCAACCTCCTCCAGGATATGGGTGGACAGGATGATCACCTTTTCCCGCGCCATCTCCCTGATGAGGCCGCGCACCTCGTATTTCTGGTTGGGGTCCAGGCCATCGGTGGGCTCATCGAGCACCAGCACTTCGGGGTCGTGGAGGACGGCCTGGGCGATACCCACCCGCCGCTTGAAGCCCTTGGAGAGGGTCTCTATGGGTTGCCGCAACACCTGCCCGAGGTTCACCCTGTCCACGGTCTCGGCGATGCGACGCCGCAGTTCCTTGCCGCGCAGCCCCCGCACCTGCCCGGTGAATTCGAGGAATGCGGCGGGAGTCATGTCACCGTACAGCGGCGCCCCCTCAGGCAGATAACCCAGCCGCGACTTGACGTCGACCGGGCGCGCGGTGATGTCGATGCCGTCCACGCGCACCGCGCCGGCGTCGGGCGCGAGAAACCCGGTGATCATCTTCATGGTGGTGGATTTGCCGGCGCCGTTGGGGCCGAGAAAACCCAGCACCTCGCCGCGGTCAACCTGAAAAGAGATGTCATCGACCGCCGTGATGGAGGAGAACCTCTTGGTGAGGTGTTCGATGTCTATCATCGCCGTCATGCTGCCTGCCTCTTTCCCGCCCACGCCACACCGGGCCAAACCGCCAACCGGTTGTCGCAGCGGGGAAACGGGTGGTGGAAACCAACCGCGCTGCTCCGCGCGATTGCGGTCGCATGATATTTATCCGCTGACCGCTGTCAAGGCTTGCCGGCCCGCCTTACGAAACGGTAATGAACGCATTGCCGAGTCGGCTGCGAACAGGCTCCGGGCTAGTTTTCGGAGCATGCCAGCTGCCGCAAAGTGGCGAGCGGGACGGCACCCGTCACCAGCCGCCCTCCGATCACGAATGCCGGCGTGCCGTTGATACCGAGCCGGGCTGCATCTTGCAGGTTCTGCCGCAGGATGTCGTCGTATCGTGGCTCGCTCCAGGCCGCGTCCACTCGCTCAGGCGTCAGCGCGGACTGCTCTGCCAGGTCGCGCAACACGCCCGGATCACCGATGTTCCGCTGCTCCAGGAAGTAGGCCTCGTACAGCCGTGCGTTGAGACGCCGAAACACCTCCGGGCCCTCCTCCTTGGCCGCCTCCGCCAGCTTCAGCGCGCGCCTGGAGTTGGTGGTGAATTCCCGCTGCGGCAGCGCCACCCCCTCCTCCTCTGCCATGCGAGCAAGGTTCTGCATCAGCGTTTCCCAGTGATGCGCCGGGTAGCCGAGCTCTGCCACCGGTCGACCTTCGGGGGGGTTGTCGGGATGGATCTCGAGGAACCGCCAATCGACCTGCAAATCGAAGTCTTCGCGCAGTCGTTCGAGCCGCAAATGGCCGATATAGCAGAACGGGCAGATGTAATCGGAAAAAACCGTGGCCGTCAGCGCGGGCTTGATCATTTCGCAACGCCCCCCGTTTGCGCCATTTCCTCGATCCTGTTCGCGGTGAGGGTCAGGTCCCTGAGAATCTGTTTCCGGATTGCATAAGGCCCAACCAGCGGCGGCACGAAGAACTTGGGCACCAGTGCGGCATGGTAACTGACCCGGCTGTGGCGCGGCCGCGCCGCCGGTTCGACGGTCATCCGTTCACGGGCGGAAAGAAAATCACTGAGTTCCGCCACCGTTATGTGCACCACGCTGCGACCTTCCATCGTCGCGTCCGTGACCTTCCGTACGGTCTTGCAGAATATGATCCATACGCAGGGACGCAGCACGATCCTCACCCGGGCCGAGCCGACCTCTGCGGCCTGGCTCAGCAGCGTACTTTCGATGATGGTGGGTGACAGCCGTGCGAGATTGGCGAAATCGGTGATGATCCGCCACACCTGATCGGGTTCGGCCTCGATCTCGACGGTAAAGGTGACATCGTAGACCTCTTCCCTATGGGCGACCGCGGCCGCGATGACCTCTACCCCGAAGACCGGGCTGGTAAACCAGAACGCCAGCATCGCCCCGCCTGCGGCGGCGTTTTTCAGTCCGGCTCGATGCATGGTCGCCCGCCGGGCGTGACCACACCCTGCTGCCTTCGATCCCGTCGCCTGCGGCGACCGCTGTCTTTCACCATGCCGTTTCAACCCGCCCGTGCCTGCGTCGGTTGCCCCGAGGGATACACGCCAAGTCGGTGCGCAGCCAGGGGGCCGAAGACCACCACGGTTTCGTTGATTCCGACCCTCATCCCGACGGCGAGTTCCGGCCCGCGTCGCCGACGCTGCCTTGTTAATCGAACTCGCCGCGCCGGGAGCCTTTCTTCTTCTCCCGCTGCAAACGATTCGCTACCGCGGGCCGTGACAGTACGTAGGCGGCAAGCGCGTGCTGATCTTCGGGGGTCAACCGGCTGAGGCCATCGTCGATCACCTCCGCCATCAAACCACCCGCCGAATCGCCGCCCGGGGTCAGGCCGAGTTGGAAGTAGAAGACCAGGTCGTCCCGGGACCACCGGCCGATGCCCGTCTCGCGGTCCGGCGTGATGTTAGGGATGGTCTTGCCTTCGGGTCCGCTCTGAGTACCCGCGTACTGGCGGTGGTCGAGTATGCCGCCCATCGCACCGCGCGGTGTGTGGCATTCACCGCAATGGGCCAGTGCTTCCGCCAGGTACGCCCCCCGCTGAAGCTGCGGATCCCCTGCGCGCGGCAGCGGTCCGGCGTCGAAATTCAGTGTCCGCCACAGCCACAGGGGCGGCGACCAGCGCAGATACCAGGGCAGTTCGTGGGCGCGGTTTTGCTGTGCCACCGGCGGCAGGGAGAACAGATAGGCCTTGATCGCCAGGGCGTCTTCACGCGTCATCCTGACATAGGAGGTGTAGGGAAACGCAGGAGAGTACAGCGCGCCTTCTGGGGCGATGCCGGCCTTCAGGGCGCGCAGGAACTGCGCGTCGGTCCACCGCCCGATCCCGGTCTCGGCGTCCGCTGTAATGTTTGGCGAAAAGAACGTTCCGAACGGGGTCACTATCGCCCGGCCGCCCGCCAGCGGTTCGCCGTCGTTGTCGCGGTCGGTGTGACATCCCGCGCACCCCGCGGCCTGCAACAGGTAGCGGCCGCGCGCGACCTGCTCCGCGTCCGCCATTGCCGATGGAGCCAAGGGAATCAGCGCCAGCCACATCCAGAGACAACGGCGGAAGGGCCGGCGCGGCCGCCCCATGGGCGTCATCGACGGCAGTTATTCTTCCTCGCGGTAGTCCTTGTGGCAGGCCTTGCAGGCATCCACCAGGGTCTTGAACTTCGGACCGATCTCGGATTCATTGCCGGACCCGGCTGCCGCCGCAAACGCGGCGGCCGCGTCCTTGGCATCCGAGGCTTTTTGCTTGAAGTCATCGGACTTCTCCCAGATCGACGCCAGCGCGCGGGTCTCTCCGAAATCGGATCCATCCGGAAACAGCTTGGGGACATTGTCCAGGGAACGGCTGATGGACTCCGCGTGATAAGCGAGGTCCTCCTTGTGATCCACCTTGCCTCTGACGATCTGGGCGATCGCCCCCGTGTGCCCACCGACCGACTTCATCACTGCCTGGCGGTACTTGATCGTGTCCTCGGGGGTGGCGGCGACCGCCGTCACTGCGATCCCCAAAACGCCGATCAGCGCCCCCAGACAAACGCTCTTCATGTTGGACCTGGACATCGTTGCTTCACTCCTCTCGTTGATGTGTTGAAATCATTCAGGCCTCGCCGATACCGCTCGGCCTGTATGCGTCATCCGACCCGGCATTCCGGAACCAGTTGCGCGGCCCGCCATATGACCTCGGCGGTCGCGTCGGGGCGATGCGCGTGCTCACTCAAATGACGGCGCCACGCCCTCGCCCCGGGTCGACCCCGAAACAGCCCGATGACGTGACGCGTCAATGCCGTCAATCGGACACCGCGTGCACTTTCGCGCTCCGCGTAACACGCATAGGCTCGCAGCGCTTGGCGTCGGGTCAGCGGTTCACCGGGCACTCCGTAAATGCGCCGGTCCACCTCCGCCAGCAGATACGGATTGGCGTAGGCCTCTCGACCGATCATCACCCCATCAACCGTGCCGAGGTGAGCCTCCGCCTGATCCAGGTTCGTGATACCTCCATTGATTACGATCCTGCAGCCCGGGAACTCCTGCTTGACCCGATAAACGACTTCATACCGAAGCGGAGGCAGCGAGCGGTTCTGCTTCGGGCTGAGTCCCTGCAGCCAGGCCTTGCGCGCATGAATGATAACGACTTCGCAGCCGGCATCGGTCACCGCGGTGATAAAGCGGCACAGTTCCTCGAATGAATCGCTGTCGTCGACACCAATGCGGGTCTTCACGGTTACCGGAATGGACACCGCTTCCTTCATCGCCGCTACGCAGTCCGCCACCAGCTGCGGTTCCGCCATCAGGCAGGCGCCGAAGCGTCCGGACTGCACCCGGTCGCTGGGGCAGCCGACATTCATGTTGATCTCGTCATAGCCCCACTGTTCCCCTATTACCGCGCAGCGCGCCAAGTCCGCGGGTTGGCTGCCGCCGAGCTGCAACGCCACCGGGTGCTCGCTGGCGTCGAAGCCCAACAGTCGCCGGCGGTCGCCGAACAGGATCGCACCCGTCGTTATCATCTCCGTGTACAGGCGCGCCCGCCTCGAAAGCAACCGCAACAGATAGCGGTCGTGCCTGTCGGTGCAGGCCATCATGGGGGCGACGCACAACCGATGCGCCCAACGGGATTCCGGCGCCGTCCCCACCGCTGCATCGGCAGGCACCCCGACGATCGCGCCGTCAGCGGTCACGGGCGAGCATCCGGTCCAGATCCTGTCGGATCAGTGCGGGATCGAACCCGAGCATGCCGGTGAAGCGACGCACCACACTGCCGTCCATGCCGTAAAGGATGGTCACCGGCACGCCGGACACGCCCTGCGCCTGCCCGGCCTGCTGTTGCGGATCCATGGCGACGGCAAAGGTCAGCGGGGTCCGCTGCCGGTCGAGAAAGCTGTCGATGGCGACGCGTGTCTCGCCGCTGTTGACGGCCACCACCTCCAGGCCGCGCAGCCGGTACTCCTGGTAGATCTGCTGCAACTGGGGCATCTCCGCCCAGCAGGGAGGACACCAGCTCGCCCAGTAGTTGACCAGCAGGGCCTGGCCGCGGAACTCTGACAAGTAAATCGGCCGCCCAGACATGCTGGAACCAAGCACCACCTCGTCCACCGTCTCGCTGATCGCGGACCCGATGATAGGCTCGGGCGGGGGAATGGCCGACTGCTCTATGCCATAGGCCGTGGCCACCTCCGGTTTCACGGGTTCCGGTGCCTTCGTCGCGCGGGCAGGTATGGGCTGACGCGAACAGGCCGCTGAAACAACAATCAGTGCCGCCACAACAAGGGTGCGAAGCATCCCACCAACGGGCGACCCACAGCGAGCGGCGGGTACGATGAACGCGTCAGACGCCAAGCCGCTTGCGCCTCCGAAAATCCTGCCTGCCCTCCTCTGATTTGAGAAAGCTGTTTTGTCTACATTGCTTGAACAGCGAGCGAGCATGGCGCTAATTAGACAGCTTTTCTGTAATCTATGCAGAGGGGAATTCGTCAATTTCTTGTCGTCGCAGCCGAATTCTATCGCCTAAATCTATCTGTTGGAAGCAGCCCCCGCGAGCAGGTAGTAAGCAACATGTCGACGTAGTGGGCAGTCGCGAGCGGAGAGTCTTTCACCGCCCGTCCCCGCACTTGCAGAAACTACCTGCCGACAGCGCCGGTACCCCGTCAGGGAGCTCCGTCACGTAAACGGTTCTGGAGCGGCCGTTCCAAGCAAAGCAATCCCCCGCTCGGTCGTTCCGGTCTAGCGGTACCCCAATAAAGCAAAGATTTTCTCCTGATCTGGAAACCTCCCTCGCTGCCAAGTGGCATGACGTGCAGCGTTTTGAACGTTACGCTCGAGTGATGTAACCATCCTGAAATGTAAATGACATCATTGATACGTACCTTGTCATTTTCCGAGCCAACGGGTTGGCGGTCCGCTTCAGAATCCAGCAGATGCTCGGCAACATCGTTCTCGTTACGTAGCGGGAACGGTGACGACGCAAGCCTCGAACATCGGAGCTTTTTTTATTCATGTCTACTTGTGTCCGCGCGCCTGACGACACTGAGAATCTTCGATCTCGCAGAAGCGGAGACTAAACCTCACAATATGAGTTGTATTTTCATGCCGTCTTGTAAATCCAGAAAAGCGGTAAGACAATGCTTGTTATCAAGCTACTTTGGGCTTGTAACCACCACAACTAATCGTTGCGAGGAGGAAGAGATGAGAACTATTTTTACAGCCGGCTTTACGGTTTCTCTATTAGCCCAACTTAGCGGATTCGCGACTTTGGAGGCGCCAAGTCATTGATCAATATAGAGCCGACCCCCAAAGGTCTGCACTACAACGGTCGATCTGGTCATGTACCTGGCGGGAAATCAGTTCATGGTCATGGAAGAGCTGTTGCAGGACTTCATGAAGAAGAATCCCGATGTCAAGAGCGTGTTCTGCGAAACCATCCCGCCCGGTCAGATTCTGAAGGGTCAACTATTGAAACAGGGCGACGTTGAAGGTCAAAAGATCAACCAGAAGCCGGACGTCTATGCCAGCGTGAATCTGGGCCACCTCAAGCAATTGAAGGGCAAAGGTCGCATGGATCAGCACATGATCTACATCCATAACAAGCTAGAGCTGATGGTGGCAAAGGGTAACCCAAAGAACATAAAGGGTCCCGAGGATCTTGGCCGTGATGACCTCGTGCAGTCGCACCCTAACCCCCTCACCGAGGGTATCTTCAAGTTCTATGGTTCGGAAATGCTCAAAGATCTCGGTTTACACGAAAAAGTAACGGGCGGCGCCCAGTGCAAAAGCTGCTGGGCGGTGCCGAACAAGACCTGGTTCACCTCGCGACACCATCGCGAGACGCCGGACCGGATCGAGAAGGGAGAGGCTGATGTGGGCATCGTGTGGACCACGGAAGTGGTGGAAGCGAAAAAGCACGATCGCGCCATAGATGGCGTCGCAATACCCGCGCCGTACAACAAGGCGGAAAAGGTAGGCTATGCCATCGGGAAGCTGCTGGATGGTAAGAATCAGGCCAACGCAGACAAGTTCCTGGCTTACCTGGCGACGGAAGACGCCCAGAACATCTATGCCAAGTATGGATTCGTGAAAGCCAGCAAGGACGAGCTTGCCCTAAGAGCAATACCGGCGCCGTAGAAGTCACAATGGCTTGATACGGCAGGGGCACGCGCCCCTGCCGCATTGCCCAAGCATGGACCGGTTTCAATCTGATTTGCCGACCTGATCGGGGAGACATGTAGTCCTGTGATCCAGGTCTTGCGAGTGTTGAGCTTCATTTGTACCGCAGGTCGGTTTTCAGCCTGGTCCCCGCTATCGACAGGGTTCAGTCGCCGAGTCTGCGCCGCCTGACGCGACCGGTGTGGTCGGTGCCGTTTGGCGGTGGTGCACTTTGTTTGACCTAAACATGGCGAATACCTTCCTGAAGTGCTTTTTCGCCGCGAAGAGGCGGAAGGTCATAACATATTTTTATAGTTCCTATTAAATAAGCTTTGCGCTTATCGGAAGCGGCGACGCAACCTTTCGTTAGTTACGTGGTCTGGTGTTTATTGGTTGGCATCGTTGAGAGTGGTTGATGTCGTCAATGCTATCAGATCGAGGTGCAGGGGAGATCTGTTTCCCATTCGTAGTGCGTTATTTCCAGTTACGAGGAGAGGATATGTTGAAGCGAATCATGAGCAGTGTGGCATTATTGTTGGTTGCTGTCGGGGGTGTTTCGTCGGTGGTGGCACACGAGCCTGGCGTACCCTATGACGTCATTTTTCACGTTGATGAGAATGATGAGGCCAAGATGAATCTGGTGCTCAACAACGTCAATAACACGTTGAAGCACTTCGATGACATCGGCAGAGAGGTGCGAATCGAGGTTATTGCCTACAGTGGTGGGCTGCATATGCTGCGCGAAGACACCTCTCCGGTGAAGGATCGCATCATGTCACTGGAACCCTACGACAATGTTCGATTCGCCGCCTGTGGCAATACCATGAAGGGAATGACGAAGAAGGAAGGCAAGAAACCAGTTCTAATTAGTCAGGAAAACATCGAGCAGGTACCCTCCGGAGTGATACAGATCCTCGAGCGTCAGGATCAAGGCTGGCATTACATTCGCCCTTGACGGGAGGGTCGACGAAACACACACGATGCGCCCTGCGGGGCGCATTTTTTACCGGCTGCTGAGGATCTTGGCAGATCGAATACCTCGCTGCCCGCGTCCCTTACCCAGCATTGAAGTCATGCGAACTTCTCGCCGCTTGACAACCATCGTCCCAGCCTGCCAGCGGGAAATGATTCTGATACGAGCTGTGCCGCGAGGTCGGTGATACGTATAGGATTGCTGCCGCCAACGCGGCGGAAAGGATTACGCGGAACTTAAAGACCGCTAGCGGCGTCGGACCCGACGACCGACGCCGGTCAAGTCATCCGCGTGGCCACGTAACTCCCGGGGGCATCCTCGATGACCGGCAGCTTGCCTGCACCAGGCTGCCTGGCCGGGACCTTCGCATCATTGAGGCCGGTCACCCAGGCGTTCCAGTCGGTCCACCATGACCCGCCGTTCTGCTTGGCTTTCTTGAGCCACTGCTCCGGGTCCGCCGGCAGCTTGCGGCCGTTGTTGACCCAGTAACAGTACTTTTCGGCGGCCGGCGGGTTGATGACCCCGGCGATATGTCCGGAGCCGCCGAGCACGAAGCGTACCGGCCCGGAGAGCAGACTCGCCCCCGTATAGGTCGACTTCCAGGGCGCTATGTGATCTTCACGTGTCGACAGGAAGTAGCTCGGCACTTTGATCTTCGCTATGTCGATGGGCTGGCCGTCGATGCTGATGCCACCGGGGTCCTTGAGACGGTTCTCCATGTACATGTTGCGCAGGTAATAGCTATGCATCTCCGCCGGCATGCGGGTGGAATCGGAATTCCAATACAGCAGGTCGAATACCAGCGGATCCTTTCCCAGCAGATAATTGTTGATGGCGAACATCCAGATCAGGTCATTGGCGCGCAGCATGCTGAAGGCGCTGGCCATGTTGCTGCCTTCCAGGTACCCCTGTTCACGCATGCGCTGTTCGAGCGAATCGACCTGGTTGTCGTCGATGAACACTCCTATCTCGCCTGGCTCGGAAAAATCGATCATGGTAGTGAAGAAGGTCGCGCTCTTGATGCGATCATCCTTGCGGGACGCCATCTGCGCCAGGGCTGCGGCTAGCAGCGTGCCACCGATACAGTAACCCATCGCGTTGAGCTGCTTTTCCCCGGTCGCCTGTTCAATGGCATCGAGCGCTGCGTAGATGCCCTCTAGGACATAATCATCGAAACCGGTTTCGGCATAGGACTCGTCGGGGTTCACCCAGGACATTACAAATACCGTATGTCCCTGGTCAACCAGCCACTTGATTAGGGAGTTTTTCGGCTGCAGGTCCATGATGTAGTACTTGTTGATCCACGGCGGTACGATCAACAGTGGCCGTTTGTACACCTTCTCTGTGGCCGGCTCGTACTGCAGCAACTGGAACATGCGGTTCTGGTAGACGACCTTGCCAGGCGTGGTGGCCACGTTCTCGCCTAGCTTGAAAGCATTGGGATCCGCCATGGTGATCTGCAGCTGCCCGTCGCCCTTTTCGAGATCATTGAGGAAATTGTTGAATCCCCTGATCAGGTTTTCGCCCAGGGTGCCGATGGTTTCGCGCACTACCGCGGGATTGGTAGTGGGAAAGTTGGTAGGCGCCATGGCATCGATGAACTGCCGGGTAAAGAATCCCAGTTTCTCAGCGTCCTTGTCCTCCAGCATCTCCGCGCCGTCCAACGCAGACTCGACGAAGCGCGAAGCGAGCAGATACGACTGCTTGATGTGATCGAAAAGGGGATTGTCGGTCCATTGCTCATCGCGGAACCGGTTGTCGCTCTTGCTGGGTTCAATTACCGGCTCCGCTTCCAGCCCCAGCATCCGCCGCGCCGTGCCTTGCCACAGGTTGATGGCGTCACGACAGTAGGCGGCCTGTGCGCCAATCAGGCGATCCGGGTTCTGCATCAGCCCCGACATCAGTTCCTTGTAAGCGCCGGAAAGGTTGAACGGGTCCAGGGCCGCCGGATTGCGCGGATTGCTCAGCTGTTCGGTCCACCACTGTGATGCCAGTCGCTGGCTACGCATCGTCAATTCAAGCAATTGATCCGATACCTCGAATGGATTGAAACTGTTTACGTTACTGCCGCTTTCATCCGCCATAGGACAGATCACCCTCCAGCGCGTGTATTATAATTTTGTGCAGCGCAACATAATACTGAAATCGGGCCCCCGGGGCAAGGCGGCCGCGGTCAGCCAGTCCCCGCCTCGCCATTGACGGTGATAGTCAGCGTGCGGCGATGCGGCCGCCGGCGGTGCTCCCAGAGGTAGATGCCCTGCCAGGTCCCGAGAATCAGGCCGGCATCGGCAACCGGCAATGTCAGGCTGGTCTGGGTCAGGATGCTGCGGACATGGGCGGGCATGTCGTCCGCCCCCTCGTCCACGTGGCGGAACAGGGGGTCACCGTCCGGCACCTGTCGCGCCATGAACGCTTCCAGATCGCTGCGCACGGCGGGATCGGCGTTTTCACAAATAATCAGTGAAGCGCTCGTGTGGTGGACGAAAAGGTGTGCCAGGCCCCGCGCAACCCCCGACGCGTTCACCTCGCGGCCGATCTCGGTGGTGATGTCATAGGTCCCGCGCCCATCGGTGGCGATTACCAGCCGGCTCTGCGCCCAGACCGTGTCCGCCGTCATGCCATAACCCGGCGGCGTTCAGGCCACGGTATGGAACAGGCAGTGCTCGTCACCGTTGGTGCGACATCTGGTCTCCTCGACGCGGACCCGGGAGAATGGCGGCATCTCGTTCAACATGCCCTGTATGAGGCCCGCCATGAAATCACAGCGCGATGCCTCCCCGCCCATCACCAGGTCCATGGTATTGACCTGGCGGCGGGTAAACACGGACAGGCGCATCCGCACGTCACTGCCCACTGCCTCCGCTTCCGATATCGGCGTCAACACGGGCACCACCACTTTAGCGAGTGCGTCGTGCAGGGTACTAACGCCGTCCAGCCCTGGCTTCCCCGCTACCAGCCGGTGCCCGACACGCTCGCCCAGTGAATTCAGCTGACCTCGGCGTTCCTCGGAGTTCTTGAGTTGGTTTTCGTATTCGGTGATCAGGCGCAGTATCTTGGGGTAGGCGTTGACGAGATCGTCGACCAGTTTGTCATTCGCGGCTGCCGGTGCCGGCCTCGAGGCGGGACGTGTCGTGGGGGCTGCGCCGTCTCCCAAAGCGTTTACATCGGCAACGGCAACGACACCACGAATCTTGCTCATGCCGTCGTTCAGCTCCCGGGCCGAGGCGTTACCATTGGCGGCCACCCGCAACCTGATCTGTTCACCCAGATCGTCCAACCGATGGCTGGTGAATGTGAGGCCGAATTTCCTCAGCGCCGCTATCACCCGGGACAAGGTGCCGGGCGACTTGTCTATCAAGACAGTGATAGTAACTGCCATGTCAACTTCCCCCTGTGCCCCCTGTTTCGCGACAAGCAGCGGATGCACGCCGCCTGGTCCATCTTGCCTCACCGATCGGCGCGCCTGCCAATCGTTCCTCATAGAGTTATATAGCACGCCTAAAGCCATTGTGAAACATCAACTTACGCCTGGCCCTTAAGAATTCGCTCGCTGCCGTCAGCAAATCAGGCCTAGGGTGGCGGCGCCGGCAGGACCGGAAGCCACCGGCCCGCCGCCTCGGACCCTGATGATCCGGTTATACTCCGCGCTTGGCCCATCCGGCGCCACGTGCCGCCGAACGTGCACCCGGTTTCGGAACAATGAACGACGAACGAAGCAACCCTGCGAATTTCATCCGGCAGATCATCGATGCCGACCTCGCCGCGGGGGAAAACGACGGCCGTGTGGCTACCCGTTTTCCGCCCGAACCCAATGGTTATCTGCACATCGGGCATGCCAAGTCCATTTGCCTCAACTTCGGCATCGCGCAGGACTACCACGGGACCTGCAACCTTCGATATGACGACACCAACCCGGAGAAAGAGGACATCGAGTACGCCGATGCCATCAGGCGCGACGTGGAATGGTTGGGATATCACTGGCACGAAGTCCGTTACGCGTCGGACTACTTCGAGCAGTTGTATGGCTTTGCGGTATCCCTCATCGAGCAGGGAAAGGCTTACGTAGACACCCTCAGCGGTGAACAGATCCGCGAATTCAGGGGCACGCTGACCAAACCGGGCCGCAACAGCCCCTACCGGGATCGCGAACGGGAGGAGAACCTGGACCTGTTCCGGCGCATGCGGGAAGGAGAATTCGCCGACGGCGAGATGGTGTTGCGGGCGAGGATCGACATGGCGTCTGCCAACATCAACATGCGCGATCCAGTCATCTACCGGATTCGCCATGCCGAGCACTGGCGTGCCGGTGACAGCTGGTGCATCTACCCGATGTACGACTATACGCACTGTATTTCGGATGCGCTGGAGGGAATTACCCATTCGCTGTGCACCCTGGAGTTCGAGGATCACCGCCCCCTTTACGACTGGTTTCTGGACCAGCTCGATGTCCCCTGTCATCCGCAGCAGATTGAGTTCGCGCGGCTGAACCTCGACTACACCGTAATGAGCAAGCGGCTGCTGAACCGCCTGGTCACCGAGGGCCATGTACGCGGTTGGGACGACCCCCGCCTGCCGACAATATCCGGGCTGCGCCGGCGCGGTTATACGCCTGAGTCGATCCGTGACTTCTGCGACCGCATCGGCGTCACGAAGAAAGACGGGATCATAAAGATGGGAGTGCTGGAAAACAGTGTACGAGAGGACCTTGATCACCGCGCGCCCCGCGCCATGGCGGTGCTGAAACCGCTCAAGCTGGTGATCGAGAACTATCCCAAGCACGAGGTGGAGTACCTCTCCGCGCGGAATCATCCCAAGCGGGCGGAGCTGGGGACCCGGGAACTGCCGTTCGGCCGGGAGCTCTACATAGAGCGCGACGATTTCATGGAAGACCCGCCACGCAAGTTTTTCCGACTCGGCCCGGGGCGCGAGGTAAGGCTGCGCTATGCCTACTACGTCACCTGCACCGGTTTTGAGAAAGATGAGGATGGTAACGTCGTGGAAGTCCGCTGCCGTTACGATCCGGCCACCAAGGGGGGCGACTCACCCGATGGGCGCAAGGTCAAGGGAACCATCCACTGGGTGTCCGCTTCTCATGCGGTCACGGCCAAAGTGCGCATGTACGACCGGCTGTTCCAGGTACCGGCCCCCACCGCGGCCAACTTCCTGGAGCAACTCAACCCACATTCCCTGGACCTTCTGGTCAACTGCCGGCTGGAGCCCGGCCTGGCAGAAGCAGAGCCGGAGCAGCGTTTCCAGTTCGAACGCCAGGGCTACTTCTGTATCGACCCCGACGCGCCGCCGGAACAACTGGTATTCAACCGCACCGTGACGTTGCGGGACTCCTGGTCGAGACGGGGAGGCAAGAACTAAGGCTGCCCGCCGGGGGGACTGTGTGGTGTCGCTACCGGCCCTTCACGCTGGCGAGAGTATGTTGACCTGCATTTGGGGTTACTAAATGGCAATTCACCGGCGCTGCGGTTTCCGGAGACCTCCCTGGGGCATAACCGACTGATCGTATAGACTTCCCACCGGCACAATGCGATTGCGAAACTCGAATCAACAGTGGGGCGGCGTCGCCAAGTCCTTCCATTGGCTGCTGGCGGTGCTGATCCTGGCCATGTTCGTGCTCGGCTGGACCGCCGAATCCTATCCCATGTCACCGACGAAGCTGAAACTGTTCGGTCTGCACAAATCAACGGGACTGGTGATCCTGGCACTGGTGGTGCTGCGCATAGCGTGGCGGGCGTTCAACCCGGCGCCGGCACTGCCTGGGGATACCTCAGCCCTGGAGCGCCTGCTGGCCCACGCCACACACTGGCTGCTGTATGTACTGATGATCGTCATGCCCCTGAGTGGCTGGGTGATCAACTCCGCGGCGGATTTTCCACTGAAGATATACGGCTGGATCCGGGTCCCCCACATCGCGCCCGTGAGCGAGTCGCTGCAGTCAAGTGCGGAGGCGGTTCATCTGACCCTGTTCTGGATCATGGCCTTGCTGGTGGTAATACACGTCGCTGCCGCCCTGTGGCACCATTTCGCCCGGCACGACACCATCTTGCGGCGCATGCTGCCGTTCACCCATTTACACTGATCAAGTGGCCCAACCATGCTTCATGTCATGAAACACATGTCTGCCCCTGTCCTGCTGGCGCTGCTGGCGACCACGGCTCCCGCCCGGTCCGCTCAATGGGCGGTCGACTACGCGAATAGCAGGCTGGGATTCGTCGCCACTTACGAGGGCGTCGGCTTCGACACCCGGTTCGAAACATTCACCGCCGATATAGATTTCGACGCCGGCGATCCCGGCAGCGGCCGTTTCGAGGTCGTAGTGCAGATCAGCTCAGTGAACAGCCGCAGCAAAGACCGGGATGAGGGCATGCTGGACGCGGACTGGTTCGATTCCGCCGCTCATCCCACCGCCCGCTTCGAAACAACTGCCTTCGAGCAACTTGGCCCCGGGCGTTTCCAGGCCACGGGGAACCTGACCCTCAAGGGCGTCACCCGCAGCATCATGCTGCCCTTCAGCTGGGAACAGGACGGCGACGGCGCCCGCTTAAGTGCAGAAACTACCCTGGAGCGAACCAGCTTCGATATCGGCAGCGGCGAGTGGGCCAACGACAACACCATCGGCTTCAAGGTGAAGGTGGTCGCCGACCTGGTGCTGTCACCCTGACCAGCACGCTGCGGCGGTGCGATGATTCGACGGCGTCTGTGGCACCTTGATGGAACTGCGTCCGGCACCAGATCCCGCGCCGCCTGCGGGACACGAAATTAACCGGAATTCGTGCCGCCTTTGTCACGCCGCGGGTCAGCCGATTCCGGGGTATCGGCATGCACGAAGTGGCGAAGAAGAAACTCTTCGTCCAGCGGCGAGAGATCATAGCGCCTGGCTGCCTCCTCCACCGCCATGTAGGAATAATCCCGATTCTCCGACAGCCAGCGCACGGCGCGGCGAAGCGCGTCTCCTTTCGGCACTATACCCATCGCGGCACTCCAGACTAGATCCATGTGAACCGGCCCGGCGGCTGAGTTTGCGGACCGGGCAACAAGTAATGGAAGTGTTACCTAACACCCCTCCCACGGCAACCGCTTTTCGAGGTGAAATCGGACGCCTCCGGCTGCGTGGACCAGAGCCCCCCGGGGTTCGGCCGACGCCCTACACTCCCGGTGGGCGGTTCAGTTAACATGGTGCCGGTTCCAGCCGCACCCCGGGCAATTATGAAGACATAACGCCGGGGCCTACCCATTGCCAAGCTACGGGAGGCACATCATGTCAGTGATCCTGTCGAGTATCCACGATGCCGTCGGCATCATCACCATGAACAACGTCACGAAGCGAAACGCCCTCAGCGGAGCACTCGTTAATGAGATCATCCAGTGCCTCGCCCAGTATCAGCGTGAGGAGGTCAGGGTAGTGCTGCTGCGAGCGCCGCCGGAAAGCAAGGTATGGTCCGCCGGCCACGACGTCAACGAACTGCCGCTGGCTCGGCGTGATCCGCTGGGCTGGAACGATCCCCTGCGCATGTTGATCCGGGAACTGGAGACCTTCCCCGCGCCGATTATCGCCGTATTGGAAGGCAGCGTATGGGGTGGGGCCTGCGAAGTAGTGTTTGCCTGCGACATGGTGATTGCCACGGAGAACGTCACGCTGGCAGTGACTCCGGCCAAACTGGGTGTGCCCTACAACATCACCGGCGTGCTGAACTTCATGAACGCGGCGAGCCGCGCCATCGTTCGGGAGATGGCATTCACCGCCCAGCCAATGAGTGCCGAACGGGCAGAGCGACTGGGAATAATCAACTATATGGTGTCGGCGGAGGAACTCGACGACTTCTCCATGCGGCTTGCGATGCAGATAAGGAATAACGCTCCGCTCAGCATCTCGGTGATCAAGGAACAATTACGCCTGCTGGAGAGCGCACAATCCATTACACCTCGAATGTTTGAGCGCATTCAGGGTCTGCGACGCACCGTTTATGACAGTCACGATTACAAGGAAGGCATCAGCGCCTTTCTGGAGAAGCGTCGACCCGACTTCACAGGTCACTGAAAATTTGTGGGCAGTATCCATCGTCACCCACCACCATGGCGATGATTCGATGGTTTTACTAATGGATCTTGGAGGGAATGGCATGGCGACGGCATTGATCGTGCATCTGGACATAAGGCACGAAGATTTCGACCAGTTCGTGGAGATCGTGAGGGCTCACGGAGATTACTCCCTGAACACCGAGGAAGGATGTCGAAGTTTCCAGGTCATGCTGCCCATCGACGAGGCTGACAAGGTGATACTGGTGGAGGTCTACGACGACAATGACGCGCTGGAATTGCACTGGAAATCTGGGCACATGCAGGTTTACCGGGAAAAAACCAAGGACATGATCGTGCGGCGCCAGCGTCATCAATGTCGCCTGTGACGCGGGCCCCGGACCGACACCATTGGACTTCCGGGCGCGAAGGGGGAGCGAGACGATTCCGTGCGTGCTAATCGGCCACGGTGGCTTTCGTACGCAGGGTTGCGACAGTGAGCATTAATATGGAACTGCCAATTCCCGCGGATTCGCTTGCGATCCATGATTATCCGGCATGAGGCGGAACAGCACCTTACGGTTCCGCCTGTCTGAGTGCCGTCATCGGCCAGGAACAGGCCTTGGTAAGACTTGCTGTTGCACCACTTGGACGGCCACCCTGGTTGACTGTCGCCCATTACAAAAACACCGTAAATCTCTCTTGTCGTCTTTGAACTCCCTGAATGGGATCCCAGCGTGACAGTAGCAGTCAGTAGTTCCGGTTTTTCTACGTCACATCGACGATAACATGTATCGTGAGTCCAACCGCGTTGACTATGACTGCGATGGATCGCCTCCTGTCAGTCGGCTTGAAGCCCCGGCAGCCAGCTATCCGCCCGCAAGCAGACCAACACACGGCAGGTTGATTCGGCAGCTGGCGGCCAACTCCGGCTGTTGACCCGACGTAGTCTCAACGTCCGCTCGAATTGACAAGCAGACGTACGCTCCTTGTGTGGCGGTGCCTTGGTTTGCAACGGCCGCGCTAGCCCGCATTTCTCACCGATAGGATAGAAAAAGGCTGTTTTTCATGGCATAACTGTTGTGAGAACAATGAGTTATAGCCGAGAGGAAAAACAGCCTTAT
>CAMYNL010000030.1 GCA_947259705.1 uncultured Gammaproteobacteria bacterium
TGATTCTCCTCTCTGATTCAACAAGTTATGCACAAACTCATTGTATCAAGGACGGTGGAATCAGGCCTTTATATTTACCCGTTAACGGGACAGCAGTGAGCGCAGATAATTTTCTATACTTCATAGATATTGCCGTCGGTTGGACGGGGAGTGATCAACATTTACTGCGAGGACTGGTCTGATGTACAAGAGTTTGTCGTTACTGGCGGGAGTTGTTCTTGTTGCGTGGTCGATTCAAGGCAATACCGGCGAAGTCAATGTCGGTGGCGGAGCGATTAAGGTCGATGAAGCAGGCGTATCCGTCGGCGGTGTGGTGGTCAATTCCGAGGGCATCAGGATCCCAGGTGTTGAAATTGGCACCGGCGGCGCGATCACAGGTTCGACCGGACGATCAGGTCAGGTGTTCACAGGGGATGATTTTAGTGATTCGAATCTAAGTGGACGCAGTTTTGTCGGAGTAAAGTTCGTCGGTGTCGATTTCAGCGACTCCAATTTGAAAGGCGTTGATTTCAGTGGCGCATATTTCCAAGGTGTCGATTTCAGTGAAGCCAATCTTGCAAATGCCAATTTTTCGGACTCGACATCTCAGGGAAGCGATTTCTCCTACGCCAACTTAAGAGGCGCATGTTTCATTCGGGCCCGGTTGACTGGTAATGATTTCAGCGCCTCCATCCTTGCCGGTACGATCTTTACAGACGCCCAGAGAATTGGTGACGACTTCAGCAACGCCGATACCTCCTCCACTGTTTGGAACGGTCCCAAGGCGTGCCCGTCTGGCCACCAGGCGGCAACACGCCCGGAAGTGACCAAAGCTGTCGTAATTGCCGAAGCACTTTCACGGGGGAAAGACGCAAAGGTCGATCTAACTGTCAATTTTGAATTTGATTCCGATAGGATACGTGACAAAGGCCATGTGCAGGTATTGGAGATTGCTAACGCGTTGAAATCGACAACCTTAGCCAAGCATCGTGTCATGATCGAAGGCCATACTGATAGTGTCGGTGACGATGGCTACAATCTCGATTTGTCTTATCGGCGGGCCATCACGGTAATGCGCGCGTTAAGCGAGCAATACGGCGTGGACCAGTCTAGATTGCAGGTCAAAGGTTTCGGGGAGAAAGAACCCGTCGAGTCGAATCAGTCTGAGACAGGTCGTGCACTGAATCGACGTGTCACCCTGGTCAATTTAGGCGCAGGCTGATCGCGCGTTCATAGTGTCGGTGCGGGAGTTCCTTGCCCCGGGGCGAACGTACATCAAAACCCCGGAACTAATGCATAGATAAGTATGTTGCGAATACTTGGATCATGGGCGTATGCTGATCTAGATCGCGAACTGTGTGATAACGGAAATGAAACCTGCATACTTCGATTTCACGGTCAAAGACCTGGAACAAGCCAAACACTTTTTCGAGCATGTCTTCGGCTGGCGATTCGAGAAGTTCCCAATGCCATACGACTACTACCGGATCGAGGCGGGCACGGAGAAAGAACCAGGCATTGACGGTGGCATGGGTACTATCTCAGATACACCGACAAGCAAGGGAAGGCCGCTGACCCAGGTCACTATACCCGTGCCGAACCTTGACGAGTGCATTTCGCGGGTTGAGGAAAGTGGTGGCGCCATCATAGAGCGCAAGATTCCTATTCCTGGTATCGGTTGGTTTGCGGCATGTGCTGAACCGGGCGGCCTTCTGTTTGGAATCATGGAGCCTGATCGTCACGCAAAGTAGTCTGGAACGCATCCAAACAGCTACCGTATCCCACCGATCGCAACCGGCCGTGCTGAACCATGCGGGTGGACTGGATTCGCGACAATTACGGGAATTCCTGATTCCGCTTCGCGGGTAACGGCGGCCCGTCACATTGTTCAAGGTGCGCAAGTCTTAGGATTTCGAGGTGCGTCCCCAATTCGAACCGCTGCCCCGAGATGCGGCATACTGTGCGCCACCGAAAGCCGATACCTACGTTCAAATGACGATGAACGATTGGATTGTGACACTTAAGACAGGGCGATTTGTCTTGCTCCTATTTTTTGCTACACAAGCCGTCTACCTCGTAATGCTCCTTTTCACCTTACCGCACCTGCAACAATTGGCGGGCGGTATGAAACCTTTTGACCTACTACCCCAGGGATACGATAGCAACTACGCCATTAGCTTTATGGAGGTCATCGGAGATGACGGGAGAACATTCTATCTCACTCGACAAATACCACTTGATCTGATTTACCCGGGATTGTTCGCGATCACCTTCGCGGCAATGTGGTTGTGGCTTTTGGACAAGATTATGAGTCCATCCAGCGTGTGGCGTTGGGGCGCGCTGCTGCCAATGCTTGCGGGCTTCGCCGATTATATCGAAAACGGATTGATCGTCGCCATGTTGACATCCTACCCCGATACTTCCAAGGAAGTGGTGACAGCTGCCAACCTGTTCACGATTCTCAAGTCTATGGCAACTGCATTGTTTTTCTTCGCCCTGCTTTGCCTCGTCATAGTAATCGGTATTCAGAAATACGCAAACAGGAAGGTCTGAGATTTATGCTACATATCCGTTGTTAGCTGAAGCGGTATCGAATCTTCGGCAGGTGAGTGCCCGTTGTTCTTGCACGTAAGAAGAGATGTTACGCAGTTGGGCTTGTTCAGAAACCCTGAATATCTTGGCCGGCCAGTGAAAACGCTAAAAGTTCGCGAAACTTCCAGAATCGAAACGATGTACACAGGTCTGATTTTGGCCTCTTTGGTAGCGTCGTCTACCTGATAACGGTATCGAGATGGTCGAGAATCCGATTCACGGCTGCCGGTTCCGTGATTGAGGCAATCACCTTGACGGCGTCGCCGCATTAGGTTCCTATATCATTCTTACAACGTCGCAACGCACGATGAAATAGGCCAGCTTCGCGCACTGCTATGGAAGGATTTGGTTTGCGTTCAATCGGCGAAGGGCCATATCTAATGCTACTGGATGCGCGTGTAGCGGGTTCGCCGATCATCACGACCGACATTGGTGCCAGTTGCGACGGTGTAGACCATGACGAGAACGGGTTGTTGCTTCCCAACGATGATGGCGGCGCAATGAATGGGGCCTTAGCGGATGTCTATTGATGATCAGGAGCGGGACAACCAGGGCGGCGCCCGGTCGAGGCCAAATCCAGTCTCGACCGTATGGTCGGCAGTCAGGGATCACTCTAGGGTTCGTGGGTAGAAGATGGTGGTGTCTGGTATTCGGTCTTGCGGCAGTGCTTGTTGTCGTGCGCAGCGGTGTAACCACCGCGGCCGAACTGATCGCGAATCCAGCGGATTATCGGGACAAGCTCCAGGTACTGCAACCCGGCGATACCCTGCATCTGCGCGCTGGAACCTATACCGACGGGCTGCCAATCGCCTATTGGCACGGGACACGCAAAGCGCCGATCATCATCAGCGGTCCTAGCGAGGGTGCCGCAGCGATATTCCTCGCGCGGCGGGGGAAGAGTACCGTCAGCATCGTCAACTCAAGCCACGTTACCGTCCGGCGTCTAACGCTCGACGGCCAGGGACTGCCGGTCGACGGCGTCAAGGCCGAAGGATATTCCAGGTGGGCCCACGATATCACGATCGAGGACCTCGTCATCAGCGGACATGGCCACGATCAGCAGACAGTGGGTATTTCCACTAAGTGTCCGGCATGGCGATGGACGATTCGCCGCAATGTCATCGTGGGTTCGGGGACGGGGATTTATCTAGGCAACTCGGATGGAACGGACCCCTTTTTTTCAGGTTTGGTCGAGCATAATCTAGTCGCTGATACGCTGGGTTACAATCTCCAGATAAAGCATCAAACCGGGCGGCTTTTACAAGAGGAACCGGTGACCATCATCCGCCATAATGTGTTCAGCAAGGCGAACAATGCAGCCCCACCACCAGATGCGCGTCCCAACGTCCTGGTTGGACACTGGCCTGCAACGGGGCCGGGCGCGAGTGACCAATATGAAATCTACGGAAATCTGTTCTATCAGAATCCATACGAGGCGCTGTTCCAGGGCGAGGGAAACATTGCTTTATACAACAACCTGTTCATCAACGAGCATGGTGATGCGATTCATATTCAGCCACACAACGACATACCGAAAACAATAGATGTATTTTTCAATACCGTGCTCGCCAGGGACAAGGGCATCATAGTCCGTGTCCTCACCGGCGCGAGAACATTTCGCCAGAGGGTGATCGCGAACGCGGTATTTGCCGAATTGCCGCTTGCCGGTGGAATCCAGGAAGCGAACACGGTGGGGAAGCTGAGTGACGCAGCGATTTCTCTGCGGCGACCGTTCGGACCGCTTGGCGAAATCGATCTCACGCCGCGGCCAGGTCAGCTCAGCGGCACGAAGATCGACGTCACCGGCCTGGAAGGCTACTTGGACTGGGATCGCGACTTCGATGGGTACCGCCGTGATCGAGCAGCGCTTGGCGCATACAGCAATAGCGGCACGCAGGCGCGCTGGCGACCCCGATTGCAGCGGAAACCAAGCGGTGAGTCGGCTCGTCCGGCGCTTGATATCGAAAGTAACGGCCGATAGTGGGGGCCGAGCCAGGCTCGGTTATCTGTTGGCAAGAAGCGGTTTTCGAACTCCCATGCGCGAGCGTTAGGGTATCGGTGAAAGCAGAAGCGAACATTTATCCTTCAGTTCGATCCGCGCAAAACGGAAACCGTTCTACTGGCGTAGAAAGGATATGGAGGAGAATACGCCAACATCGGCGAGGCTAACGGCGATACTGCCAAAACGGAAAACCGGCTTCGGTTCTGCATACGTTGTGTTTGAGCAACAGCAGGACGCAATAGGGTAGCCGACGCCCTCTCCCGCGTCTTCCAAGCATCGAGCGAACTGCTTGTGACGAAGCGGTCGCGGCCCCAGTCGCCCGCTAATGCAGTATCATTCGCGCAATCGCTGCGTTGAGGATGACACGTCCTGGGCTATCGTCGGCAAGATGACGCTTCTAGCACGCATATACCATTGGATCGACCGCAATATCCTGGAACTGGGCCGGGAGATGCGGCTGTCCTACCTGCCGCCGCTGATGGTCTACGTGGCAGCGGGCATCTCCGGACTCACCGGCATCGTCGGCACCTTCTTCGTCAAGGACTACCTCGGGCTGTCCGCCGCATTCCTGGCGGCACTGGGTTTCTGGGCCGGCATCCCCTGGGCGCTGAAGATGCCGCTGGGACACCTGGTGGATCTTTTCTGGCGCTGGAAAGGCATGTTGGTCTACCTGGGCGCCAGCCTCATCGCCATCAGTCTCCTGATCATGATTGGACTGCTCGCCCACACCGAGGCCATGCGACAGGTGATGAAGGTCGAGGTCTGGTTCGTCATCAGCGCGCTGCTGGCGCCGGTGGGTTACGTGGTTCAGGACGTGGTCGCCGATGCCATGACGGTGGAGGCGGTACCCCGCGTGGATGCCGACGGCAAGGAGATAGACCCGGAGACCCGCCGCCTCATGCATACTACCATGCAGACCCTGGGCCGGGTGGCGATCATTGGCGGCAGCGTAGCGGTGGCGGTGGTGAATATCGCCATGTTCCAGGGCGTCGAGGCAATGGCGGAGGCAGACAAGGTCGCCATCTACACCACCATTTACTCCGCCGCCCTGGTGATTCCCCTGGTCTCGATATTCGGCGTCGCCCTGGGTGGGCTGCTGCGCATGCGGGACACGCGCCGCCTGCTGGCCAAGGGTTTTTCGCTCGCGCAGGCGGGCGAGATGCTGGAGGTGCATGGCGAGCGGCCAGCACCCAACTGGTGGATTCTGGGGGGCAGCCTGGTGTTCGTGATCTTCACCGTGTCCATCGGCCTCGGCGACATCCCCTACAACCAGGAGATCACCTTCGCCGGCTCCATGGTCATTGTGGTATTCCTGATCATCCGCCTCACCCGCGTCCTCGACCAGCGGGCGCGCCGGGTGCTGGTGGGTACCGCGCTGATGATCTTCGTGTTTCGTGCGCTACCGGGCCCCGGAGCCGGCTCGACCTGGTGGATGATCGATGAACTCGGGTTCGATCAGCAGTTCCTGTCGGTGCTGTCGCTGATCGGCAGCACGTTGACTCTGTTCGGCATGTTCATCTTCCGCCGTTTCATGGCGGAACGGTCCATGGCCTACATCATCGCGTTTCTGACTGTTGCCGGCACCGTACTGGCGATGCCCATCGTGGGCATGTACTTCGGTCTACACGAATGGACCTCCGAGCTAACCGGCGGTGTCGTGGATGCCCGTTTCATCGCCCTGGTCGACACGGCGCTGGAATCCCCCCTGGGTCAGATTGCCATGATCCCCATGCTGGCCTGGATCGCCAACTCGGCACCGCAGGAACTCAAGGCCACCTTCTTTGCGGTGATGGCATCGTTCACCAACCTTGCGTTGTCACTGAGCCAACTCGGCACCAAGTACCTCAACCAGATCTTCACCGTTACCCGGGAGGTTCGCGACCCCACCGGCGCGGTGGTCGTTGCAGCCGATTACAGCGAACTGGGCATGCTGCTGATTACGGTTTCGGTAATCGGTTTTACGCTGCCGCTGCTGACCATACTCCTGGTCAAGCTGTCACCGCTCAAGAGCGTGGGTGATCGCTGAGAAGTCCGGCCAATCCCGGACGTTTCTGCCCGGCGCCCGCGACGAACCATGGGGACACAGACATGCAGAAGAACCTGTTCTGGATCGCGCTGGGGATTGCCGTGTTCCTGCTTGTCTACCTGGCCCGGAACGGCTGGTTTGCGCAAGCGGCGATGACGCGGCGTCGCCGTTCTGCGGCCGCCGGACCCGTCGCGGGGCGGTCAGCCCGGACCGGGCGAAACACCGTCGCCACCAAGAAGTGGACTGCGGGCCGGTCGGACTGCGGTAACCGTCATGTAAAAAGAAACGCCGGGTCACGCCCGGCATTTCGTGTTGCGTCAACAAGCAGCGGGCTCACTCAGGGCATGGTCCCCGGCGCCTGTGCGACCGGATCGAAGGTCTTCGACTCGATGCGATAAAAACCCTGGTTCTTGATGGCGTCTTTCGCGATGGCTTCGTTGAAGGCCACCCGCTCTTTCCCCATTTCAGGGAACTCGCCTACTTCCTCGAGCTCGCCCTTGCTGGGGCAGGCGTCGGCCGAGACCTTGTCCTTGTGCGCGGGGTCCGTAATGATGAAGTAATCCGGATCCGCGGTACAACGATAAACCAAGAATGTCATGGTTACGCCCTCCTATATTGCTCTAAAGCACTGACCACCTTTCTGGTCATCATTCATTACACGCCTTCCCGCAGTAGTCTGCTTGACTCAGGTCATGGAAGCGGCTGAATCGCGATCAGGCGACGGTGGCCGCCAAGGCCGCGCCACGGAGGCGGCGGCAGGGATCAGCCGCCCGTCGCTGGGCAAACAGGGACGTCGATGCCATAGTATTCGGCATGAATGTGGCGTATTTCAGCTTCCATGCGGAACTGCGGGATTTTCTGGTGAACGGGCAGCACGATCTCTGCTACGCCTTTCAGGGCAGCCCCGGCATCAAGGACCCGGTGGAGGCGCTGGGCGTGCCCCATACCGAGGTGCAGTGGATTGTGGTCAACGGGGAATGCGTCGGTTTTGACTACCGGCTGCAGCACCGGGACCAGGTCCAGGTATACCCGCCCGGCGAGTCACCCGGAGTAACCCCCGCTGTGCCGGTGCGCGTGCCGCCGGTGGGCAGCGCCTTCGTACTGGACGTGAACCTCGGCAAGCTGGCCCGTCGCCTGCGGTTGTGCGGTCTCGATGCCTGTTATCGCAATGATTTCTCTGACCGTGACGTCGCCGAGCTGGCCGCCCGCGACCGGCGAATCGTCCTCACACGCGATCGCAGGCTGCTGCACCAGAAGACCATCGTGCACGGCTACTGGGTTCGCGCCACCGACCCCGACCTGCAGTTGCGGGAGGTCCTGCAGCGCTTCCACCTGCACCATCAGGTGAGACCTTTTCATCGCTGTATCCGTTGCAACGGGGAGATACGCGGGACCGACAAGGCGGCCGTGCTGGACCTGCTCGAGCCCCTGACGCGGCGCTATTACACCGAGTTCTATCGCTGCCAAGACTGCGGCAAGGTGTACTGGAAGGGATCGCACTATGAACACATGCGGCGGCGCATTGAACGACTGACCGGTGTAGCGCCGCCCCCTTTGCTGAAGGCGCCCGGACCGGATGCGGATACGGCGCCTGCCGAGGCCGCGGGCGAGGGTTGATCGAGGCCGTCCTGTTTGATCTTGCCGGCGTGCTGTACGACGGCGGTGCGGCGATCCGCGGTGCCAATCCGTGTCGCTGCGCTTCGACACCAACACCTCTCAACAGTCACCCGAACAGGTCCTGCGCCGGCTGTGGGGTCTCGGATTCGAAGTGTCCGACGACGAGCTTTACACCGCCCCCGCCGCGATGGCCGCCTACCTGCGGGCGCGGCGGCAGAACTGGTACGCGCTGGTCGACCCTGGCCTGGATGAACGGTTCGCGCCGTTCGCCTCGTCGAAGCCGGATGCCGTGGTGGTGGCCGATGCCGGCGAGCGGTTGGACTACGCGCGCCTCACCCACGCATTTCGCTGCCTGATGGAAGGCGCCGAGCTGATCGCCATCGGCGACAACCGTTACTTTCGGCGCGCGGGTGACGAGCAACGCTGCGCAGTGCCCGGTCTGACGCTGGCCACCGACGTGGCGGCGGCGCTGGCGGCTTATCTGCCGCCGGGCTGATCAACACCGCGAACGAGCCGGTCCCGCGGCGCTGTTCAGCGGCGGCCGAGCATGCGCACCAGGCGGATGAGCAGCAGTACCAGCGGGGTGCCGTGTAGCAGCAGGTCGAAGATGTCGAGGGGGCGGACCAACTCCCCGGCGAACAGCATCTTCAGTTTTTGCCACAAGTGGGGTTCCGGCGCGAAAGGCGCCAGGGCAAGCAGTATGGCCGCGGCCGCGAGCACCGGCAGCGGTATGCGGTCCAGCCAGTTCATATTCGTCGTGCCTCACGGTCAGCGCGACACTTGGCATCGCGGAGGTGATTCTTCATGCGCGCGCAGTGTATCGCAAAAAGGCGTCCCCGCCTCGAGACAGGGTCTACCCGACGGACGTCGAGCGATGGGACGCGGGAAACCCGGACCCCACCCGGCTACCTGCCGGCGACGAACGACTAAAGCGGGGCCTGCTGCAGCAGGCCCCCCTTTGCCGTCAACGGTTCGCGGCCGGATATTTCGCCGTGAAGGGGTGCAGGATACCGCCCTTCAGGTCGGTGGCGGCGGGATATCATAGCCGTGGCCCGCTGCGTGACTCGTCGCTGACGGCCGGGGCCGCCGTGCACGGTCTGTCTATGCTGATCACCGCGGGACTCGAGGCAGGCGCCGGCAGCGAGGAACAACTTCGTGACCTCTCCCGCTCCACCGCGCAGCAACTAATACGCGGTCTGGCCACGGGCCACTGAACCGCCGACTGGCGACTCGACCCGGGCGGTACCGCGACCTCCACCTCGCCCCCGGGCACCTGCCGGCAGGCAAGGCGCTACTTTTCTTCCGCGTTGACCTCCGCGCCCAGTGCCTCGCCCCGCGATATACGGATATCCAGGGGTTGCCTGGTGTCCAGGTGTACGTCGCGCTGCGGAAACGAGATCTCTATGCCCGCCTCGGCGAACTTGCGGTTGATAGCCAGGTGCAACTCAGTCTTGACGTTGAGGCGGCAATCGATCGAATCCACGTAGCTGCGCAGGTAGAGCATCAGGGCATTGTCGCCGAATTGCTCGAAGGTCACCAGCGGCGGCGGGTCCTTCAACACGCGGCCGTTCTCTTTCGCCGCCTCCTCCATCAGCGCCAAGGCCTTGTCCACGTCGCTGCCATAAGCGACGCCCACCGGGATCAAGATTCGCGTGACCTGGTCGGACAGGGACCAGTTCAGCAAACGGCCGGTGATGAACTCTTTGTTCGGGACCAGCAGCTCCTTGCGGTCCCAGTTCCTGATGGTGGTGGCACGGATGCGGATGCGGGTGACCACGCCGTCGGTGTCACCCACGGTCACCACATCACCCACCCGAACGGGCCTTTCAAACAGGATGATCAGGCCGCTGATGAAATTTGCAACGATTTCCTGCAGGCCGAAGCCTATGCCCACGCCCAGGGCGGCGAATATCCAGCGGATCTCCGACCAGCTGCCGCCCAGGGTCCCGAAGATGAGCGCGATCCCCACGGCCACGATGGTGTAGTTGGCCAGCGTGGTCACAGTGTAGCGGGTGCCGGAATTGATCGAGAGCCTCTGCAGCAGCAGGATCTCCAGAAACGATGCCGAGTTCCGGGTTGCCACGATGGTGACCACGGCGATGAGTATCGACAGCGCGAGATCGGCCAGGGTGACAGGAACCTGCCGCTCCTCCCCGGTAACGCTGGTCGTGTAGCTCCACAGCTGGATGTTATCGAGGATGCCCAGCGCCGGCAGCGCATCCTGCCAGATCATCCACAGCAAGATACCGCCCGCCACCACCAGCAGAGTGCGCAACAGCTTGAGGCTGTCGGAACCGAGGGCGACCAGGTCGAGCTTTGGTTCCTCGATGTCGATCGCGGCAAGATCGCCCGCTGCGACAGCTTCCTGGCCCGTCTTGGCCACCAACCGCTGCGCCTCGCGTCGTTGCTGGGCCGCCTGGAACGCCAACCGCCGCCGCGACAGCAACAACCAGCGCACCAGCACGGCGTAGATAATAATCAGCCAGGTCACCAGCCACACCGACCGGATGAGGTGTTCGATCAACCAACCCGCGCTGTACAGATACCCCAGCATCGACAATAAGGTCACCACCAGCGGGGCACCGGTGCCGAGCGCCGCCCACACGTAGCGCAGACGGTAAAGCGTGCTGTCGGGGTTACTGGCCACGAAACCGTGGCCTGGTTCCTGGCGTGGATCCAGCAGGCGGAAGAAGAAATACGCCAACGCCAACATGGCCAGCGTAAAGGCCAAACGACCCAGTCCACCTCCCTGGGCATAGCGGTCGCTGGCGATCAGCAGCGCCGCGATGAATCCGGCCGGCAGGAACGTGAGCATGAGACGCCACAGGGCGCCGCGTAAAGGCCTCAGCCGCGCCTCCGGCCACTTGAAATGCACCACGGCCACGCCCTTGCGGGCACATAGTATACGCAGGGAGTTCAGTTCGAAAAGGAACCCGGCGATGGCGACCAGCGATACGCCGACCGCCGTGGAGAAAGTCGTCGCTTCCAAGGACTGCCGCAACAACAGCCCCGCGGTAAGCATCAGCAGCGGCAGCGGCAGCGCGAGTAAGACCACCAGGCCGAGGCCGAGGAAGGTCCGACCCAGGCTGTCCACCAGGGGACGGTTGATGTCGGTGCCAGTAGTGATCATGCGCGCGCGCAAGTTACGTCTCCGCCACAGCAACAACAGCACCAGTACAACGACGGTAATCGCCACCGGCGAATCGAGCAGCTCCGTCCACAGGGTCCGCTGCACCACCGACCAGTTCTCCCGGGAAACCAGGTCGGCCAGCTGCTGGGGCACGAGCTCCAGGGTTTCACTGGAGGCCGGCGGCGCAGTGCGTATCCACAGCAGCCACCGATCCAGAAATTCGTCGTATGCGCGGACGGCAGCGAGCAGTCCCCGCTGTACGAAGTCGAGTTCCCCGAGCGCCCGCAGATAGGCTTCCTCCGTAGACAGCGCCTTTTCGAGCAGGGAGATCCTCTTTCCCGCCAGTTCATTGAGCTGCGGTTCAACAGCCGCCGCCTCCTCCTCGTCCAGAGCGGCCATCAATTTCGCCAGGTACTCTGGAACACGCCGCAGGGCCCGCCATTCTTCGTTGTGTTGGATCTGCAGCAGGCTGATTTCCGCCAATCGGCCCTCGCGCTGCTCGGCTTCCCTACGATATGCCCTGGCGTCGGGCAGGGTGCGGCGCTGCTCCATGAGCACCCGTCCCAGCGCCTGGCTCATGCCTCCCACCTCGAGCTTGGCCCTGGCGCTGGCGAAATCAGTCTCCACCTGCTTTGCCTTTCTTTGTGCGGCGTCTTTGGCAGAATTGATCTCCTCGAGCCTCGCCGCGAGATTGCTGACCTGCTCGCTCAGATCCGCATTGCGTTGCGCCAGCTCCGCGATCAGCGGGTGTTTGCCGGCTGCCTGGCGCTTGGTCGCCTGCGCCTCCACCTCGGCGCGCTCCGCTTCGACCACCCGCCGCTGAGCAAGGGTACGCTCCAGAAAGGCGATCCTCGTGCGTACGTATTCCGCGTACTGTTCCGCCCTGAGACGCCGGGCATCGAGTAATTCCATCCGCGCTGGCTGGCTCAACAGCTCCTGGCGCAGGCGTTCCCGCTCCGCCTCGGCGGCGCGGCGCTGCGCCTCCAGCAACCACTCCTGCGCCTGGGCTGTGGCGGGCGGCACGCCGGCCTGGGCCTCCGCTTCCCCGTTCTCTTGGCGCTGACCGCCGGATTCCTCGATTTCGGCCAGGCGGGTGCGGATCGCGGCCGGTCGCTTCGACTCCTCCTCCTGCGTCTTATAGATTTCTTTCAGCTCGGTTTCAGCTGCCAGGGCCATCGCCTTTTCGATCTCCAGCAGCTGTTCCAGCTTTTCCAGCGGCGTCGCGGCATCGATGGATGGAAACTGTATCGGCGACGCGCCGTCCGAATGATCCAGTGATCGGCGGATCTCCTTCGCCTGCGTCGATGCCCTGGCAATCGCGGCGGCATAGCCCTCGATGGCCGTCGCATGCTCCTGCTCGCGCCGCAGTTCAGTGAGGATGTTCCGGTACAGCTCGGACAGCTTCTCCCTGGCGGTATTGTCCAGCTGCGGGGATGCCTCGAGTTCCTTGAGCTTCCCCTCGATAAGTTGGACATCAGGTGAGGGGAGATCCTGTTTGTCGGCGTTCGGCGTCTGGGCGAGCGCTGTTGCCAGCCCGCAGGCCGCGGCCATTGCGAGCCACCAACTGAGTTTGTGCATTGAGGACGTCACGGCGTGGTCATTCGCCGTCGCGGTGCGCCTGGTGCCTCGGCTGCAAGCAGATTGTCGGTTCGGCGTTGCTCAATGTGGTTTTCATAGCAAAGAAGTTGTAAACGATAACGCTGACCATGGATGCTCGACAGCAACACGCGCTTGATGCCGATACCGGAGCTTCGATCGCCGCGGCACGCCAGCTCTTCCGTCAACCCGATTATGACGGGTAAGCGTTTCGGGGCCCTGCTTCCCACCATGACCGCCCGCTGCGGCACCGTACACAAGAACTGACTGCCGGACAAGGCACTGACAATGGCGGGTCTCCCAGGCCGGGCCCTTCTAGCCGACGACCGGTCCGTTCGGCGTCACCAGTACCTTGCCCGCCCGCTCGCGCCGGGCCGCATGCGCCAGGGCCGTCTTGATCTCCTCGATCGGATAGGTCTGCTCCACCTCGACATAGAGCGTGCCGTCCGCCACCTTGTCGGCGAGTTCCGTGAACATGGTCTGAACTTCGTGGTGACTCATCCGCGCCAGGTGCTTCACCAGCCAGAACCCAGTCAGCGAGATGCCCCGGAACACGACGTGATAAGGCGACACCGTGCAGGGCCTGCCGCTCAGCAGCCCGTAGTTGACGATGGTCCCCCCCTCCGCCAACGCGGCCGCCAGGCGATCGCAGATCTCGCCCGCCACCGCGTCGATCGCCAACGATATGTCGGCGCCGCCCGTTGCCTCGGCGACCTTGTGCGGCAGGTCCGCACCGTCCACCAGCACCACCTCGGCGCCGATGTCGAGCAGCGGTTCGACGAGTTCGCGACGCCGCACCACGTTGACGGTGCGCAGTCCCTGCTGTTGCGCCAGCCTGATCAGGTTGGTACCGACGCCGGAATTGGCCGCGTCCTGCAGCACCCAGTCGCCCGGCTGCAGGTCGACATAGCTGCGCAGCATGAGCTGGGCGGTCGCTGGATTGATCTTCAGCATGGCCAGCTGCAGGACATCGGCATCGGGCAGTTTGAGCACCTGGTCCACCGCGAGGCGCTTGCGCTGCGTCCAGTTCTCGCGCCCCAGCAGCAGCACCCGATCACCCGGCGCCAGCTGCGCGACACCCTTCCCCACCGCGGTCACCCGCCCCACGCCCTCGGAGCCCGGTATGGCCGGCAGGTCGGGTATGACCGCGTAGCGGCCGGAGAGGGTCAGCAGGTCGACGGGGTTGATGGGGAAGGCCTCGACCTCGACCGATACCTCGTTATCCTGCGGCGCACCGGGATCCTCGACCTCGACGCACTCGGCGACCTCGTCAGGGGCGCCGAAGGTATCAAATTGTACGGTTTTCATGTTGACTCCCTTCGGTCAGATCGATCGTAACCGCCGTCTTGATCCACCAGGGGCGCCGCCGTTCATCAGCGCCGTCTGCGCCATCGCATGCCGCCAGCGCGGGGTCGATGTGAGTGTGGCGCGGATGGACCGAGGGTTCACCGCGGCAGGCAATCGTCCCGCGACGGTGAGAAGCCGACGCGGCTCCCGCTTACCGGAGGCAGGTCGTGGGTGGCCAGGTAAAGGCTCTGGATATCGTAGGCCTCTCGCTCCAGCCCCTGTCCGCAGGACAGATGGTTAGCGTCAGCCTGCCGATACTGCATGAAATGGACCAGTTCGTGCAGCAGGTGGCTGCGGTCCATGGGATCATCGGGATCGAAGTCGTCCCGTAGCCAGATGGTCTCGGACTGCGGATCGTACAAACCCTTGAGGCCCAGCTTCGCCCGCTCCGGTATCCAGGGGATCTCGCCCAGCATCAGGTAAGCCAGGCTCTCCGGGTCGGTGCTGACTATGCGCGGCGGGGCGCCCGTATAATCGTATGCCGAGTTGGCGTTGATCCAGAGTATCAATGCGACGGCGATGCCTTTCATTCCAAGCTCGTGGTATGCGCTTTATGGGTGTTCCGACAGCAGCCGTCGCCGCCACCGGTTCCCGGCGCCGGGAAGCTTGCGGTGTAGTGCCGGCGGCCGCTAGCGGGGCCTGGCCGAGTGCGCCTCATCGAACAGGCTCTCGAGCACCTCGTGGGTGCCGCGGATCTGATCCACCACGCGCCTTGCCCAGTCAAAGTACTCACAGCGCCGTTCGACACTCCAGCCCGACGGAGGACTGACCGCCAGGTCGCGCAGGTTGCTGATCTTGTCCGCCAACTTGACATGTCTTGCTTTGACACTCAAGTGCCTGGCGTGTTCGATCTGAAGCTGTTTGCGCCTGTCCCTGGGTAGCGTCTTATCGTCACTCACTTCCTCGACCAGGGTACGGATCGTATGCCCGAACTCGCGCTCGAGATCCGCCAGCGAGGTTTCGGTGTCTTCGACGGTATCGTGCAGCAATGCGGCACAGAGCACTTCCGCGTCAATGACACCAGCCTCGTGGCAAAGGATGCTGACCAGGGTGATGGGATGGTTGATGTACGGGGAAGACTCCCGGTCCTTGCGCCTTTGGTAACGGTGCTTGTCGGCGGCGAAGTGGAGCGCCCGCAGCACCAGCTTCAGATCATCGTTCGTGCTTTGCATACGACCCCTGCAAGTTCCGCCCGCCAACCGGACCGGGGCGCCCCGGCCGTGTGCCCGGCACCCCGGGCGGCGGGTGGATCATCGGGCAATCAGCCGACGACGTGATGCTTGCCGATCGGGTGCACGGTGCTGGCCTGGGGGCCCTTTTCCCCGGCTTCCTCGGCAAAGCAGACGTCGTTGCCGAGTTCCAGGTTGTCGAATTCTGCGCCGACGACGCTGTTGCGATGGAAATAGACCTCACGACCGTCCATGGTGGTGATCATCCCGTAGTCTTCCGCCGGCACCAGCTGCGTGATCCGGCCATGGGGCGGCACCTCGTGCGTCTTCACGTGCCCGCGCTGACGCCGCCGGAAATCCTCCAGTTGACGTCGCATGGCATCGAACGCGTCCCGGATTGAGACATAGACGTCCTGGTGGGCCTGGTGGGCATCGGGTTCCCGCGATACCACCAACTCGTTCCCTGGCACGCTGACATCGATACGGACCTGGTAGAGGTTACCCTTGTGCTTGTGCTTGTGCGCCGGCTCGATGATCACGCGGCAGCTCATTATGTGATCGTAGAATTGATCCAGTTTCTCCGCCCGCTCCCGGACTTTCGCCTCGATTGCGTCGGAATGTCCCATGTGACGAAACGTGACCTGTATTGGCAATTGCATAGCGGACTCTCTTACGTTACCCAATGTTGTGCCTTGTTCCGGCTTTAACATTGTAGATATTGGGGCAATTCACCAATTAAATGATAACCAAAAAGGATCGTCAGATGTTGATCCGGGACAAGTAAGCATGGCTTTGCGCTGTAGGCGACGACCCGGCAGTTGCCGCGGCTGTGCCCGGGTGCCGCCACCGGCGTGCCGCCGCGCCGGACCGTATGCCGGCGAGGCAGGCCGTGCCCGCCCCGATCAGGCAACCGCATCCGGCTCAAGCTCTGCGGGCACGACAACCCTGCCGGTGAAGGTGGAAAGCTCGCGGTAGACAGCCGCCGGATCGTCTTCATAGCGGCGGGAGAAGTGGAACGGTACCAGGCGCGCGGCGCCTGCGAGCTCCGCGATCTCGGCACAGGCGCGCGTGGTCAGATGCGCCGTGCGAACCGCGCGTTCGACATCCCGGCAGCGGAAGGTGGCCTCGCAAAAGAGCGTATGGGCACCCCGCGCCAGACGAACCAGCCGCTCACGATTGTCCGCCGTGTCGGCAAAATCCGTCGCGTAGACGAGTTTCTTCGCCGGGCTCACCACCACCAGCTCGGCAATGAGCGCGGCGATGGTTTCCCGGTTGCCATCCGGCAGCTCGAGCACCGCTGCATCGCCGCCGCTTCTGACGTGGCGCTTCAACTCCGCCAGCCAGGGACCGGGTTTGAGTCTCCGGGTCCGCAACGCGTCCTTGCGGATATTGATCGTGGGCGCCGGCTCGAACGCGAACGCCAGCACCGGTGAACGGTGGGACAGCACCGTTGCCCGCAGGCGAAAATCCGCCTCCGCCAGCAAAGTGCCTGCCGCAAGGCCCGAATCCCGCAGCGCCTCCGGCGCGGGTTGACCGGATCGCACCCTGAACCGCCGCGTGCGTTCACCGTCGTACTCATGGACCTCGAACACCGGACCGTCGTCGTGCAGCCGGTCCCAAAGTATCCCCCGGGTGAGCCCCGTTATGTGTCCCGCCAGCCCCGGCGGCCCGTACAGGCGGCAGGGCGGGTAATCGCCGATGCGCGAGCGCAGCAGCCACAGGAAGCCGGCGATATGATCGACGTGGGCATGGGTGATGAACACGTCCGTGACCTGGTGGGCCACACGGGCCGGCAGACGGCTTCCCTCTCCCAGGTCGAACAGCAGGCTGCGCCGCTGGTTCCGCAGCCGCAGGTGCAGCAGGGGATCGCCAAACACCCCGTTGAGCAGACAGACATCCACCATGCCGACGCGGCCCGCAGGCCTCGGCCCGCCGGCGCCACCCCGATGCAGCGGCGACAGCCCTCGCCGCTGCCGGTATTCGAGCGGTTCGGAGACAAAGGGCGGCGCGGTTCCCAAGTGGCCGGCGGCCAGCCGCTGCGCATCCCGGACCAGGATCGTGGTCACCTCGGGCAGCGGTGCGGGGAGCCTGAGCCGCAGGCCGGCTCGGTCCAGGGCCACCACTTCGCCCATGGCCACGGTGTGATCGCCGTTCAGCAGGGCGACTTGCCGCCCTTGCCACGCCGACGCCACCGACAACGGCGGCGGCGTCCCCAGCATCCGCAATCCGTCGAGACGAAGCGTGCCCTCGCGCGAACCCGCCAGGTACGCGTCCCACTGCTGCGTGCGCTGCCGGTCGCGTCGGCGCTTGCCGGGGCGGCTGGCGTGCGGCACAGCCGGCAAGGTCAAGGACGCGATCGGCAGCGCCCCGGTTTCCGCGGCCAGCGGGGCCGTCCGACCGGGATGCACCAGCATCACCACCAGGTCGACCGCAGCCGCCGACGCCAGGCCATGCAGCAATTCCGCGCCCGCCACCCCACGTACCACGCCCGGGCCATCCACCAGCAGCACCCCGGCACCCGTCTGCTGCGCCAGTCGCGCCACCCCGCTCACCAGCGGCAGGCGAAAACGGCCCGCATCCAGGCTGCACAGTGCATACAGTTCAATGAGCTCCCATTGCGCTGCACGCCGCGCCGCCAGGGTCACTGTCCCCGGCACACCGAAACCGGGCGTGCCGGGATCAGCGCTGATGCACCAGCATGTCTCGCCGTTGCGGCCCAGTTCGTCGGCCACCGCTACGGCCAGCGTGGACTTGCCGACCCCCGCCTGTCCTGCCAGCAAGATCCGCCGCGTGCCTCCCCGTATGTGATCCGCCACCGCGGCGGCTTGCCGGGCGGTCGCGGGATCCATTTCGCCTGCGTTCATCGTCACTGAACCGATCATGCGAGAGCGGACCCCAAATGGGAAGCGTTTCATCTACGCCGACGGCCCGTTATCGCCCGGCACCAGCCGCGCGGGCGGGCGGACCAGTAATCGGGCGATCGAACGCATCCACCTTGCATGATTGTGGTTTCCTTGTCATCTGGACTAGTCTAATCAGGAAGCCGGCGCGCAACACCCACGCCGCGGTGTGTCAACAAACCGGCCAAGGCACGAGGGGCTATACGTCAACATGCGGATTCGCTCGTTTACCCGGAGACAGGCTGTCGAATGGATCAAGTGCGGCCGGCGCAGGTCTTCGCGGAACCCCACGTTCTGGCTCCTGATCTCGGTCGTCTACACCATCGCGGCGCTGGCCATCGTGCAGATACCCATCCTCGGCGAGTTCGTCCTGATTCTGATCAGCCCCCTGGTGGTGGGTGGCGCCGTCCTGCTGATGGAGGGACTCACCGGGTCATCCCATGAACCCGAGCCGCGTCTGACGCGCGGAAAGAACATGCTGAAGTCGCACCTGTTGCAGGCCTTCGCCGGCCCCGGCAAGTTGATGGCGGACGCCCTGGCGAGACCCGAAAATCTGCTGGTGCTGCTCGAACTGTGCGTGATCGCCCTGGGCCTGGCGCTGGTGGGCCAGATTCTGATATCCGTGATCGCCGGATCCGCGGTGCTGGAAAACATCCAACTGGCCCAGATGGGGTTTTTTCAGGCCTGGCGGCTGGTGATCGCGGCCGTGGCGGCGGTTGCGGTAATTTTTGTCCTGTCGACTATCTTCGTCTATGCGGTGCCGCTGTCCCTGCTCGGCGAGGTCACCGTTATCGGAGGGGTCTACTACGGCGTACGGGCCGCGATTCAGAACCTGCCCGCGTATGCGATCTTCACCGTGCTGCTGCTGCTGCCGCTGCTCGTCCCGGTGATGGCTTTTATCCACTCCACCGCGGCGGGCGCGATGGTCTCGCTGTTGTCGGGCGCACTGTTCCTGCCGACGGTGATAAACAGCATGTACTGCGGTTTCAAGCTTACCTTCGACCTCAAGTCATAGTCCCGGGGACAGATTGTTTCTCTTCCGCGCTGATGGACGCCAGTCATCGATCTGACGCCTCCGCCGCCACCTGTTTTTCCAGCGAGAACACCGCCTCCACCGGCAGATGATCGCTGGCGATCCTGGCGATGCGATGGCGGCAGCGGCTCGCCGACGCCAGGCGCAGGCCACCGCGGTAATAAATGCGGTCAAGCGCGCCGCGCGGCGAGAACGAAGGATAGGTCTTGATTGCGCGCAGACCACGCCGGTCGTACCGGTCCGTCGCACAGCGAAAGCCCAGCGCCTCCACGAAGAAGGCCCGCAGCAGGGACCGCCAGTCATTGAAGTCGCCGGCAAGCAGGCAGGCGGCGCGAACATCCAGCTCCGCGAGTTCGGGCGAACGCGCCAGCAACCCCGACTGGCGTTCCCGCTCGCGCGCTGACAGGCCCAGGTGCAGATTGAACACCTCGAGCTGCCGTACCGCTTCCTCGTTGCGACTGATCTCGATGGTGGTATGTTGACATCCGCGGCGCTTGCGATCATCCACGGTTAAATCGATGTTGCGTTCCCTCACGATCGGAAAGCGGCTCAGGGTCGCGTTGCCGTAGCGACCTTTTCGCAGACTGACATTGTGCCCCATGGCAAAATGCGGATATCCCAGTTCGTCCGCGATCTCCTTGGCCAGGAACATTTCCCGCGACCTTGGGGCACCTTCGTCTACCTCCTGCAGCAGAACGATGTCGGCATCGTGATCGCGCAGGATCTTGACCACTCGGTCAGGTCGGAAACGCCGGTCCAGGCCAATCGCACGGTGCATGTTATATGTCAACAGACGAAACTTCATGATGATTCGAGTGTGGCTCGTTTCCCGGTCCCGAACTCCAGTGGGCGATGGCCCGCGACGGCGCGTGAACGACCCGCCGCGGCGGGGCCTTTTGCCGCCACCGTTGCGGCGGCCCCTAATCATTATCAACATCTGACGCCGATCGTTCGAGTATATCGATAACCGTGCCCCACCCGCAGTGCGAGCGCGCTGTTGTCCGCGGCAGCCCCGCAATACGGATCGGGATCGGTCTTGGCTACATTTATTTGTGACGGCTTCTGCCGTACAGGATGCGCAATTCCTCCTTCGCCCGCTCGAGGACCTGGCGCTGCCGCCGGTCCAGCTTGCGCCCGGCCCGATTGATGTAGAACACCAGCATCGACATGGCGGATCGGAAGGGATCGGATCTACGGAGGGTGCTACGCTCCGCCGACCTTCGCAGCGATCTGGCGATGCGCCTCGGGTCCGACCAGGTGAAAACACCGGATTCCAGATCGAGTGCGTGGCTGTCCCGCGTCACCCTCGCCGACCACCGGCCCGTGTCTTTCCGTCTCGAACTCGCCAATGCGGGACACCCCGATTACGGCCAACGCCAACCCGCGGAGGCGACTGTATCGCGGACCAGCACGAGCCCGTTTGTCGATCCGGCTGCGCGGGCTCTGTGATGGACGGTCGTGCAAGGGCGATGGAACAACCAAGCAGCGGCACCTGCCGACCTTAATTCGTAGGCCTGGCTAGGATCGAGTCCCGTTTTCTTTAGACCACCATACAGCATGTTATCGTCTTCACAACGCGTTTATAGCATTGCCCGAGATGATGACGCCACAGGCCTTCAACCGCATCGACAAACCCGAACAGATCAATGCCCTGCTGACCGGAATCGCCTTCAAATGCCCGCTAGATGGTAATGCCGAGGGCTGTGTCATCGCTGAACTCCACGAGCTACCCATCCGCGAGCGGCTGGACAGGCTGGGGGCCCTGACCCCGGGTCAGAAGCGCTGCTTGTACCGCGAGCACCTCCTTTGTCTGCAAAGCCGGGAGATCGAAAACACCGCCTAGCCGCCGGCCACCCTCGCCGGAATCCCCGGGCTGACAGCGTGGCGTGCTATCTGCCACAGTGGGCTGGGACCAGCCATATCCGGCGGCAGCGACCGGGTTGTCTAGCCAAACACCACCGCAATCAGCGATAATTGATCCGAGTCAACTTCCCGCGTGCCGTGGTGTGGTTAAGGCTTTTCGTTTAATTTTCACGAATATAAAAGGCAAATGCCCGATCAACGAGTGATGAGCGACCGGCCCGCATCCACCGAGCCCGCCACCAGGCCGTACTCGTTCTCCATGCTCTATTTCGAGGCCACGCGACGCTGCAACCTGCGCTGCCCCATGTGCATGAGCGGCAGCAACGATCCGGCGCTGGTCAGCGCCAGCAAGCGCCGCGAGCTTTCCCTCGAGGAGATTCGCGACCGCGTGCTTGTCCCCGCCAGGCGTCTGGATACGGTGGCGGTGGTATGGAGCGGCGGCGAGTTCCTGGTTCGGCGCGACGCCTACGACCTGTTGCGCGTGACCACGGAACTCGGCATGCGCTCGAACGTCTGCAGCAACTGCAAGAAGTTGAACCGGCAAAAACTGGAGAAGATCAGGGACGCCACCAACGGTCAGGGCACCATCGCGGTGGGAATCAATGCGCTGGACGACACCAACGGCAAGACGCGGGATGCCGAAGTCGACCGTACCATCGAGGTGCTGGAGCTGTGCGGCGAACTGGGTCTGGGCCGGCACGTCATCATTACCCTGGGCAAATACAATACCGACAGTTTCGATCGCACCATCCAGTACCTGGTTGACAACCAAATCTCCTACAACCGCTCGCCGCTGGTACCACGCGGTTCGGGAAAGGATGCCTGGCAGGACAACTGCTTCAACCGCGACGATCTCGAGCAAAGCTTCCATCCGGTGCTGCGCGAGCATGTAAACGGCTACGTCAGCTATACGCCGTTCTTCCTGTCGCCGGAGGTACATGACAGTCTGTCCGGCGGTGCCCGCTGCAACACCGTACCGCGCAATCCGCCGATCGGTTGCTGGTGCGGCCACTGGTTGACGGTAAACGCGGAGGGCGATGTATCTGTGTGCCCGGTACTGATCGATTCGCTCTCCGCCGGCAATGTCCGTGACGCGCCCCTGGACGAACTGGTGGCGGACAGCGAACTGTTCGCCACCATCACCGACCGCAGCCGTCTCAAGGGCAAATGCGGGCGTTGCCGCTATCAATATACCTGCGGTGGCTGCCGGGCCATGGCCTACTACCACAAGGGCGATTACATGGCTGAGGACCCGACCTGTTTCTTCGACCCGGTGGACCGCCACACCCGCTCGGAGCACGAGGAGCAGACCAACCGTCTGTTCAAGCAGTACGTGCTTGTCTCGGGATACTCCGGCCTTTACAAAAGACCCCCGCAGTAACCCTCTGGCGTGCCGCGTAGCGGGCGACGCCGCGGGACCCGGCGACCGGTTCAGTCCCCCTCGCCGCCGAACAGATCGTTCAAACGCCGGCGCGCGCTTTCACCTTGGTCCGCGGCCTCGTCCGAGCCGGGCGCACCCGTTCCGGCCGGATCGTCGCCCGAGCCGAACAGGTCGCGCAGCTGCGCACGGGCCGTCCGGGCACGCGGGTCGACAGGAACGACATGGGCGCCGGGGCGGGGCGTGAAGTAGTCGCAGAAGTTCGCGCTCTCCTTGTTGCGCACCTCCTCCGCCATCTCCTCCGCGCAGCTGTCACGAAGGTTGGGATCATAGTTAAGGCACATGCGGCACACGTGCAGCTCGGCCTCGCAGCTGCCGCATCGTTCCAGACGCCGGAACGGCAACACCACCTCGGCCAGGGAGGCGCCGCAGTGCCAGCATTGCAGGGTCTCGTCTTTGGTCGCCATGGGTCGGTTGATCGTTGAGGCCCGGGGTCAATATATCACCGAACGCGGCGCGGCCGAGCCACATCAAGCGCACCATGGCACGCGACGAACCCCGGTAAAACCGGGTTGGCGGCGGCATCCGTCCGGCGCCGGCCATCACCAGCGTAGCTGCAGGCTGCCCTGGGGCGAGATCTCCACGCTGGTGCCCAGGCGTTCACCTTCCCGCTCGAGCATCGCCCGCAGCCACGAGGCATCGGCACGGGAGGCCCGGTGCAGACGCATACGGGCCAGGCGGCCGATAGTCTGTATATCCCCGGATGCCTTCGTAGTCGTTGATCAGATCACCGCATCCGTAGAGGATCAGGCGACCGCGATGGACTTCCATGCCGAGGGGATGATGCGAGGAGTGACCATGTACGACATCAATCCCCGCATGGTCGATGAGTGCGCGGGCAAAGTTGCGGTGGGTGGGGGGAATGTCGTAGCCCCAGTTTCCGCCCCAGTGGATCGAGGCCACCGCGATATCCCGGTCTTGCTTCAACGCCGACACGCTCTCGCCGATACGTTCGGCCGTGGCGACCGTGAAATCCGGCAGCAGGTTGACGCCGGGACGCACCGCCGTCGCTGCCCAGCTCCCCGGCACGCCGCTCGAGGCGTGCGCGAAAGCGAACACGATGACACGTCTATCGGAACCGGCCGCCAATACCGCGGGCGCCGCCGCCGCGGTATCGTGCATGCCGGCCCCGGCGGACTGCAGACCGGCACGTTTCAGGCTGGCAAGGGTCTCTTCCAGCCCCGCATGACCCCAGTCCAGGACGTGGTTATTGGCCAGCACACAGCAGTCTATGCCGGCGGCCTGGAGGCAGGGCAGGTTGCGCGGATGCATGCGGTAATGGATTCCCTTTTCGCGCCAATAGCGGTCGCTGGCGGTCACGCTGGTCTCCAGGTTGATGATCTTCAACATGGGCGACCGCTGGCGCAGCTCGTCCAGGGCGTCTCCCCAGATGTACGCGTACTCCGTGGGTCTCGGAATGGGCCCGTTGACCTGTTCCGCGAGCTCCACGTACTGCCGGGCATCTTTCACATATGGCTCATACAGCCGCGGGCCGCCGGGGTGCGGCAAGATCTGGTCGATACCGCGGCCGGTCATTACGTCCCCGGAAAGCATCACCTCAAAGGACTCCGCTGCACCAGAATTCTTGTCATCCATTCCGGCCATGGTCTCCCGTGGAAAGGTCAAGGCACCGGCCATCCATGCCATCCCCCTGAGGAACCGACGCCTGCCCAGCGCCGAGGCGCGACCGATGCAACCGACGTCGCAGGGTGACCGTGCCGGCACCGGTCACAGCCCCGTTACTTCGCCATCGTCGGTAAGGCCGATCCGGCTCGCCGCCGGGTTCCGGGGCAGTCCCGGCATGGTGACGATGTCCCCGGCCAGGGCGAGCAGGTAACCGGCACCGGCCACCATGCGGACGGATTCCACCGGCAGCACGGCTTCCGCTCCCTGCCCCGCTCCCTCGACCAGGGCAAGATGGGTCTTGGCGATACACACCGGCAGGCTGTCGTGGCCCAGGTCTCGGGCGCGGGCCAGGTCCCGGCGCGCCATGCGGCTGAACTCGACGTCCGTCGCGCCATAGATCGGCCCGGCCACCGCCCTGATCTTCGCCTCCGGCGATTCCTCCAGATCATAAAGGTATCGCGGTATCGGTTGCGGCCTCCGGGCCGCCTCCAGCACCGCCTCCGCCAGCGCCTCCGCTCCGGCGGCGCCGTCGACGAAACCCGTGAAGCGGGCGCATGCCAGCCTGCGCGCGCGGCAGCCGGCCTCGATTGCGCGCAAGTCCTGCTCCGGGTCGTCGTCGAAACGATTGATGGCAATCACCGGGTCGAAACCGAACAGTCGGACGCTCTCCACGTGATGATCGAGGTGAACCAAGCCGCGTTCCACCGCGCTCGACGCGACCTCCCCCGCACTGCCGCCATGGCTGCGCAGGGCGCGCGCGGTGACGACCAGCACCACGGCGCTGGGCCACAGCCCCGAGCTGCGGCACTTGATGTCGAAGAACTTCTCCGCACCCAGGTCGAAGCCGAAGCCAGCCTCGGTGACCACGAGGTCTGCCCGCGCCGCCGCCGCCCGGGTGGCCAGGACGCTGTTGCAGCCGTGGGCGATGTTACCGAACGGCCCGCCGTGCACGAACGCTGGCACCCCCTCCGTGGACTGCACCAGGTTGGGCAGCATGGCGTCGTGCAACAGCGCGGCCATCGGGCCCGTGGCCTGCAGCCCGGCCGCGGTGACCGCCTGGCCGGAGCGGTCAAATCCGACCAGTATGCGGCCCAGCCTCGCCTTCAGGTCGGCGACATCGTCGCACAGGCACAGGATGGACATGACTTCCGACGCCGCGGTGATGTCGAAACCGTCTTCCCGGGGCACCCCGTTGTAGCGCCCCCCCAGACCGATCACCGTCTTGCGCAACGCCCGGTCATTGATGTCGAGCACCCGGCGCCAGAACACCTGCCGCTGCTCCAGGTCGAGTTCGCCGCGGAAGTGGATAGCGTTGTCCACCAGTGCGGCGAGCAGGTTGTGTGCCGCCGCCACCGCATGCAGGTCGCCGGTGAAGTGCAGGTTGATACGCCGCGCCGGTTCCAACTGACAGCGTCCGCCCCCGGCGCCGCCGCCCTTGATGCCGAACACCGGACCCAGGGAGGGCTCGCGCAGCGCCAGCGCCACGCGCTCTCCCAGACGCCGCAGCCCCTGTGCGAGCCCGATGGATACCGTGGTCTTGCCCTCGCCGGCACGGGTGGGATTTATGGCGGACACCAGGACTATCCTGCCGTCCGCGGCGGCCCGGCTGCCCGGCATGGCGGCGATGCTCAGCTTCGCCATGTGTGCGCCAAACGACATCAGCTCCCGCGGCAGGATACCGAGTTCCGCGGCCACCTCAGTGATGGGGCGCACGCTCAGTACTCCACCCTGACCAACTTGGAGAAGCGGTAGCCGGTGACAACGTCGATAAAGCCCGCGAACTGTTGGTTCAGTGCGGCGTCGTCGGTATCCACGCGCAGGCTCGGCAGCTTCGCCAGTTTGTCGCGGTTCGCCACCACCGTGATGTTCTCCCTGCCGACGCGGCGGATGACCTCGGGAGTGAACTGCCGGTTGCCGCGCCCGAAGATGAATCCACTGCCGCCTATGGGGGTCACGATGATACGTCGCTGCGGGTACTGGTCTAGAAGCTTCAATATGCCCTGCTCGTTGAGGTCGGAGCCGACGCCGCCACGATTGTAAACGGCGTCGACACCGAGCAATGTCTTGTCGAGGTTCAGCGCGTCGGCGATCGCCTTCACCGTGGTCCCCGGTCCCAGCAGGTACAATACATCCGCGGTCATCTCCTCCGCCACATACTCGCCTATTTCCTGCTTGTTCTCCAGCGGTGAGCCCCCCGCGCCGGAGGCCTCCTTACCGCCCTGCAGGAACTTCTCGAGCCTGGGTACCAGCAGGTATCCGTAAAGCCTGGCGTCGAGCAGACCATGGCGAAACGCCTCCTCGTCGATGTCCAGCACCTCCTCTTCGGCGAGGTCCGTACCGTCCACGAAGGCATCGACCATGGACGCGGCCCCGTGCACACTGTTGGCGAAAACCGCGCTGTACACCTTTACCCCGGATGGCACGCCGACGACCGGAATCTCCGTGCCCACCGCGTCGCAGATGTTCCGTGCAGTGCCGTCACCGCCCACGAACACCAGCAGCCCGGCCCCCTGCTCGCGCATCTCGAGCGCGATGCGCCGGGTATCCGCCGGCGAGGTCTCGCTGCTGACCGTGCCCACGAGCTGCGACTCCACGTCGACCTCATCCAGGTAGTCGGCACCCATCGGGCCGGGCGCGAGCAGCAGGCATATGCGCTCGCGACAGGCCAGTCGCGAGACGAACTCCCGTGCGCGCCCGGGGGCAACCGGCCTGGCCCCCAGCGCGACGGCCCGGTGCCGCATCTCACCGTCGGTGCCCTTGAGCCCGACGCTGCCTCCCATGCCCGCTATGGGATTGACGATCAATCCGATCTTTGTTTTCAAGGCCTGCTCCGCGCGTCATCAATGCAGGAACTAAGGAATGCGAAGACTTCGGGGATTGTGACATATCTCCGTGGCTTGCTGTGACGAGGTTCTCGGAGTCCCCGATGCGTAGACTGCCTGTCCGTCACAATGCGGCGGGGCCGTCTATGCCGTGGTCCGGGTGCTTGCATAAGGTGTGGGAGATATTGACGGGCGCTGACGCTTTAGGTCATGTTACGCCGGTGAACGGGAGCGACGAACATCCCTACCTGGCCGCGTTTCGTGGCCGCTTCACCAGCCTGCTCCGATGGCCGGACCTGGACGCGTTCTGGTGCGTCATCAAGGACAACGCCGACCACGGATGGTATGTCTACGAAGTCGGCGAGGCACCACCATCGACGACCGTATCGGCTGACCAGTTGCGGCACTTCATCGACCGGCTGGATGCCGACCTGCGGATCCGGCACGATGAGAAATTCTGCGGCATCGTCTACACCGACAGCAGGACGGACCCGGCCTTCGTGAAGATCTACCATCCCGACAAGCTGGGCAGCGTGTGCGGGTTCAGCGAGGTCCCTGCGCTGCCCGGCTGGACGTTATCCAGGTTACCCCCGGTTGCGCTGGACGCGGAACCCCCGTCAATCACCGGGCTCCGCGGCTGGTGGCGATCCCTGACCAGGTCTTGACGGGTCTCTCAACTCACTAGGAGCATCAAACATGGACCGCCAAATTTCGGAGGAACAGCTGACGGGCACGGCGCGGGAATACCTCAAGGATCATTTCGACGAGGACACGGTGTCCATGCAGGTGATTGACAACCGGGTCGAAGCCGGCACCGGCGTACTGCATGTGGACTGCACGGTCAGCGTGGGCGGGGAATGGTCCGACTGGACGAAGTGGTTCACCTTCACCGACGGTTCTGTCACCGACCTCAAAGCCAAGATGCGCTAGTGCGTCACCCTGCATCCGGGAGTGATCACAGTTGCACGACGGCAACGGTACGCCGCGCCTCGACTCTCCCATGCTGCAATCCCCTGCCCGGCGTCGCACTGCACCCGGCCTCATCACTCTTCGCAGGAATATCCCAGCTGGTTCAGCGCCTCGGACAGATAATCAGCCAGCAGCGGCGTGGCGATGACGTATTCCGCCGTCCGGTTGTTCCATTCGTCCTTGGCATTTTGCGTCGCCGCATCCCATTCATCGGCGTCGTAGTCACCGCGGCCTACCCACATCAGCGCCACCAGCTCCACCTGCTGGTCCGGCTCCAGGTCGTTGATCGTCGAATGTAATTCTCCGTAGGTCATGTCGTCGCGATGATCCGCCAGTACCTGCATGGCCCAGTCGTCACTGGGGCTGGTTGTCATCTCGGGTATCGTCACCTCTTCCTTGGCATGGAACTCCCGCGCCTTGTCGATAAGGAAGCATACTGTCTGCGGGTTAATGTTTAACATCACGCTCATCCTCTATCGTCAAATCCGGTCTCTTCCGGCAACGCACCCGACCCTCCGGCCGGCTTTGCCCGGCGCGTGCCGATATCTGGCCTGAACCAACGCCGATCTTCAGGCTGCCTGTTGAATCTACTACCGGCACGCGGGCCAGTGCTTGACCTGTATCAACAGGCGGCGCAGATTAACAGCCAATCCTGGTCGGACAATACAAGGCGTCACTGATACACTTCCGCTCATCAATGCCGCCTTGCTCGCGAGGGGTCCTGACCGGATCGGCCAGTCCATTGTGCAACATCTCGAATCAAGGCGAGGAGGAAAAGTGAATAGGTATCTCAGCGCGTTAACGCTTTGGTGGATGGCTTCTTTGTTGCCGTTGCCGGTAAGTTCGGATTCAACCAGCGATACCGCAACGACTGACAATAAGATCACCACCGAGGACGCGGCCGGGGCCGCAGCCACCATCATTGGCGGCAAGAAGGCAGCAGCGGTCAAGGCGATAGACCACGTCACCGGTGACCAGTTGACACAGGGAGTGAAAAAGGGAGTGGATGCCGTGGCGGACACAGCTAAGGAGGGCGTCAAGAAGGTCACCGGAAGCAGTTCTGAAGATACGACATCAGAAAATGCCCGATGAAATTGAACGACGACGCCTGCAGATCATAGATGTCGGACACGTCCTGGATCTCATCGACGGAAGAGTACGGGCTTTCTAAATCTTGGATGTCGAACCAACGGAAACAACAGCCAGGTTCATCTGGTAATACAGTCCGGTCGAGGAATCGCCCGAGAGGCAGGCGCCCCATGGGGCGGAGACAACGAATTCCGACGCGGAGGATCTTTACATGCCGCAAAGACGAATGGTGAATCTGACCGGAGCTGCTGCACTCCTGGCTTTCGTGGTTTGTGCAACCGCACCAGGGCGTCCTCCAGCCGCCGGGGAGACATCAATAATGCCGACCGAGCCGATTGTCACTTATCGTGGCGGCCAGGCTGACAAAGGGCGCATTGAGCACGGCGAGACCATCGTCGATGTCGACGAGGCGAGGAAGGCGCTGCATGTTCAGCACCACTCTCACAAGGTGATCGAGACCCGCAGAATACCCGGTGAGTTCCAGCCCCCGGCGATGTCGGAGATCAGAGACTTCGCCTTGGCGAAGGACAGGCTGATTGTCATCAATCCCGGCCCGGGCGAGTACGTTCACGTGATGGAAGGGCGTCGCCACGGGTACCAGAATCTGACCATTGGGATTACCTATACCGCACCGGGGGGCGCCCCGCCGATGCATACGCAACTGGGTGAAGAGGCCCATGTGCTCACCGCGAACCAGAAGATTCGGTATGCCCTGGGCGACGAGATCTTCGACCTTCAGGGGCCCTATATCGTCAACATCCCGCCGATGGTACCGCACTCGTTCCAGAACCTGGACAACGAAGTATCTGAACTGGTGGTAATCTTCCCTACCAACGTATGGGAGTACGACGTGCTTGACTACTTCCCGTTCGCGGATCTCCAGGCTGAAGTTGGGGAATCCCTTACGGACGGAAACGAGTAATTACAGGCACTACTATTCCGCTCGGTAAATCGGGGCAGTATATCTCGTACCTGAAAACCCCTCGCGTGAAGAATACATGCGGCACTTTTAATACGACTAAATTGAGCGGTGGAATGAGTATTCTCTAGAATACCCGAGACAGCAGTTTCAGGGCGCATCGACCACAGTGTAAACCAACGTCGTGCCCTCGCAGCAGGGGCGATAATAGACGCCACCGCGATAGAGATAGGTCTGACTACTATTTCCCTTACCCGTGGCGATCCAGGCAGACGCGGGACCTTGTGGTAGTTACGGCCTGGCTGCCTGTCCAAGTAGACTTTTTGACAGCTGAGTGAACTTTCATACTCCTGAAAGGTCTTCACGGCCATCAATATACTGACCTGCTTCCAACCATACGGGAGAACAACCATGGGCGAACACACCAGAATGCATGACGGGATAGCCGGCGCCTTGATCCTGCTTGGCACCTTGCTCGGTTACCTTGGCAACCCTTTGTGGCTGTTGCTGCCTGGCGCTGTCGGCGCACTGATGCTGCAGAGCGCCTTCACCGGTTTCTGCCCGGTCTATTTCACCCTGGGCAAGCTGGGGCGGACGCAGACCGGCAACACCGGCTGACTGCAACGGGGCGGCACCGGAGGCGGCAGGCCGCGGCGACCCCCCGCAACTTACGGGCCCTCACAAATCCCCCTCGCCCGCTTGTTTACCCACCACCTCGACGGGTTGCGGGCTGCTCGGCATGACCCTCGCCACCGTGGTCTGGCGGCGCTTACGAAAGCGGGTGTTGAGCGCCTCGACGGCGAAGGAAAAGACCAGCGAAAAGTAGATATAGCCGCGCGGGACGTGGAACCCGAATCCCTCGGCAACCAGCACCACGCCGATCAATATCAGAAACGCCAGCGCCAGCATCTTAAAGGTGGGGTGGCGCTCGATGAAGTGGCTAATCGGTCCGGCGGCGAACACCATTACCACCATCGCGACGACGATGGCGGCGACCATGATCTCGATCTCCTTCACCAGGCCGACGGCGGTAATCACCGAGTCCAACGAAAAGACGATGTCGATCACTGCGATCTGCAGTATGACCGAGCGCATGGTGGCGCCGCCGGAGGTTGACTTCACCTCCAGTTCCCCTTCCAGGCTGGTATGGATCTCCCCAGTAGCCTTAACCAGCAGGAACAGGCCCCCGGCCAGCAACACCAGGTCGCGCCCCGAAAAGGCCTGCCCCAGCACCTCGAACAGCGGCTTGGTCAGCGCCATCAGCCAAGTCAGCGAGAACAGCAGCAGTAAGCGGGTGAGCAGCGCCATGCCCAGCCCGAGCGTGCGTCCACGAAAGCGCTGGTGGCGCGGCAGGCGTTCCACCAGGATGGCGATGAAGATCAGGTTGTCGATGCCCAGCACGATTTCCAAAGCGGTCAGGGTCAGGAACGCCAGCCAGGCGTCGGGTGAGAGCAGTAGTTCCATGATGATATTTCCGCCTTATGTGCTCATAGATAATTGATGAACTTGCGGGCAGTCTTCCCGAGGTTTACTGTTTGCCGTAAACGCCTTTCACATGGCGCCAGGAGGCGAAACCGGCATTCTCGGGCGGATATTCGTGGCTCCCGAGCACCAGTACACCGCCGGACAAAAGAGCATCCCGCAGTCGCCCCAGGATCCGCTGCTGCAAGTGCGGGGAAAAATACGTCAAAACCAGGTTGCGGCACAAGATCATATGGAAGCGCCCCACCGGCGTATGCCGCCGCAGGTCCTGCCCAAGCAGTTCTACCGGCTCGAGAAATCTGCGCCGCAGGCAATACTCGCCGTCCCGGCGCTGGAAGCACGACTGCCGCCACTCGGCCGGTAGTTCACGCAGACTGCCGGCACCGTAGCAAGCGCGGCGTGCGCGACGCAGCACTTCATCATCGATGTCCGTCGCCGTCACCGAGATCTTCCAGCCGGCCGCCACGGGCTGCACCAGCTGATACCAGACCAGGGTGAGGGAATAGGGCTCCTCGCCGCTCGCACAGCCTGCGCTCCAGCACCGTAATTGCCGCCCCCCATCCGGAACCTGTGCGGTGAAGGCCGGGAGCACTTCGCGGCCTAGTGCGAACCATAGTTCGCGGTCTCGTAAGAAACGGCTCACGGTGACCCGACAAAGCGTCGCCAGGTGGTCCCACTCGGCCGCGTTTCCTGCGAGCACTGCACGATAGACCTGGAGGTCCGCTAGCGCCAGTTCTGCAACGCGGGCCGCTACGCGGCGGCAGACCTGCCGCCGGACCTTGCGGAAGCCAGGCCAGCGCATGTCCATTTGCGGCAGCGCCCATTGCAGAAACTCGACGCAATCGGCATCGCGCATCAGTGCTCGCCTGCCGGTGACTGCATTGGTGCCGTGGCGGTTAATGGACGAGTCACCGCTCGATCAGCGCTTCCTGGCGGAGCCGCGGGAGCTAAAGTTTGTCATATTTGACGGCACGTCCCCTGGCTTTGTCCACCGGATATCGTTGCGCGTTGATTTCCATCTTCCTGCGCACTGCAGCCAGCAGATTGACGTCAAGACGGTCGGCGAGTCGGATCACGTAAATCATGATGTCCGCCAGCTCCAACTCCACCGCATTGCTTTGTTCCGGCGAGAGCAATGCACACTCCTCCCCGGTCAGCCACATGAAATGCTCCAATAGTTCACCGCACTCGGCGCTCAATGCCATGGCCAGGTTCTTCGGGCTGTGAAACTGTACCCAATCCCTGTCTTCTGCAAACTGTCGCAACTCCCGGCTGATGCGTTCCAGCGAATCTTCTTTCATAGGACTCCGGTCTATCGGCTGACGGCTTGGGGTGTCGCCAACTGTCCCGCAACTCCGGGCGGCTTGCAATAGCCTGTTGGTATTGAGGTACGGGCCGCTCGCGGACACGAACCTCCGCACGTCCGGCGTTCGACGCGCTTCGAGTTCATAGTTGATCTTGATGCCCGCGCGGCACTGCCCTGACCATGGACTCATATCGCTCGGAAACGGCGCGGGCACGACGTGTCGCGGTGCTGACAACGGAGGATCACGCTGCCGGAACCGGCCGCGGCAGCGTGATTGGTTGCATGCGTCCTTGCCACCGACCGCCTTGTTGTTATTCAATTGTCGGTGACGGGCTTGCTGTGTAGGCAAACAGATGTGACGTAGTCACCAAGCTGAATGCACGCAGCATCCGGCCGATCCCAGAGGCACAATAACGAATCGAGGAGCGATCGTGACCCGACTTATTCGCTTCTTTCTCATTGCCAGCGTGCTGGTGATCGCGGCAACCACGGTGGTGGTTTTTCTCCACCGCCAGAGCGAAATCCGCCGCCTGATCAGCTTTGTCGAAAAGCAGAACGTGGTTCTGGCACAGTCGTTCGCCAATACGATCTGGCACCAGATAGCCGACTATGTCCACTCGGCGTCGAGCCTGACCGGGGACGAACTGCGCGAGCGGCCGGAGACCCGGGAAATCCGCGATACGGTGACAAAAGCCACCGCCGGCCTCCCCGTTCTCAAGGTCAAGATCTACGACCTGGACGGACTGACCGTTTTTTCGTCGGCGGCGGAAGACATCGGTGAAAATAAGGGCAACAATCCGGGCCATTTCCTCGCCGCCACGCAAGGCAAACCTGCCAGTAAGCTCGCTTACGAAGACACCTTCAGTTCCTTCGAGGGCACGGTACAGGACCGCGATGTGGTCGAAAGCTACCTGCCGATCCGCACGGACGGTGGGACGGTGGAGGGTGTGTTCGAGCTCTACACGGATGTGACCGATTTGATGGCGGAGATACGACGCGACACGGCTGACCTCATCCTTGGCTTTTCACTGGTCTGCGGCTCCTTGTTCGTCATCTTGTTCCTTATCGTGCGACGGGCCGACCGCACCATTGCGCAACAGTACAACGATATCCGCGACAAGAACACCGAACTCGAGCACCAGGTGTCCGAGCGCAAGAAGGCGCAAGAGGCCTTGCGCCGCACTATAGAGAACGCACCCGTGGGCATCGTCACCACCGACCTGGATCACCGCATCACCGGCGCCAATTCTGCGTTCTGTGACATGCTCGGGCGTGCGGAGCAAGAATTCATCGACAGGGCACTGGACGATTATATCCATCCCCACGATGTTCCCATGGCACGCAGCGCCATGGCTGCCGCGTCAAAGTCGGGACGAACCGGGGAACCCATCAAGCAGCGCTATACTCGGGCAGACGGCGAGGTGGTCTTCACCGAGTTTCACATCGCCCAGGCGCAGGACGGGAACGGGGAGCCGGTGCAGTACATCGCGCAGGTGGTGGACCTGACGGAACAGCTCAAGATCGAACAGGAAATGAAGCTGCAGCGGCAGAAGTTGGCCCACGTGTCACGGGTTTCAACGCTCGGCGAAATGGCCGCAGGCATCGCCCACGAGATCAACCAACCCCTGGCGGCGATCTCCGCGTTCGCCAGCGGCTGCCAGTTGATGCTCAAGAACGGCAAGAGTGACGAGCAATCACTCAGCTATGGACTGGAACAGATCGCGGAACAGACCGACCGTGCCGGCGAGGTGATCAGGCGCCTCCGTGAGCTGGTCAAACAGGGCGACCAGCACCGCGAATTCGTCGACATCAACGGCCTGGTGGTGGAAGCACTGAAGCTGGCGACCACTGATACGCGGACGCTTAATATCGAGATGAAGCTCGAGCTCGCCAAGAACCTGCCGGGCATCGAGGTGGACAAGATCCAGATCCAGCAGGTACTTCTCAACCTTGTCCGCAACGCCATTGACGCCGTCGAGGCATTGGGGCATGACCGCATGGCAATCACGATCTTCACATCCCTGAATGATGACTGCGAGGTGGTCGTGTCCGTCGCCGACCGGGGCGATGGGATACCCCAGGATGTCGCCCCTGTACTCTTCACGCCATTTTTCACCACCAAGGAGTCAGGGATGGGTATGGGGCTGTCGATCTGCAATTCCATCGTCGCGGCCCACGGCGGGCGGTTGTGGTACACGCCCAACCCCGATCGCGGCAGCACCTTCCATTTCTCGCTGCCCATCGCGATCGAGATGGTGGCCTGATTACGGCGCCGTCATGAGCCCGCACGTAAGGGTTCCGGTCAGCCGCGGACCGATCATGCGCTGTTGCGGGCGCGCTGATGCCTGAGCCGACGTGCCCGTTTCAGGCGCCCCTGATCAGCGGGGCCTTCGGCTGCAAGCTTGCCCGGTCCGTCACGGCGCGCAACGCGCCGCAGGTACACTGCCGTTCCGGACCGGCCCTGGGCCGCTGCCGGCAGGTATACGAGGAACTCAAGTCAGTCGGTCTGGACGCCTTTGGCGTGGAGGACGATCCGGCCGTGACCCCCCACAGCACCTATATGAAGATACAGTGCGGCGGTCTGCTGGGTCTGCAGGAAAGGGTCGATCCCGACCAGCCGATCACCGATATCAATGCGCTGCTTGACTCCGCCACCGAAAATGGAACCAGGAGCCACGACCTGCCGTACTCCGAACTGGCCGAATCGATAGTGTCCTACAAACCGCCCCGTCGGCGCGGCCGCTCCCGCTGAATCCAACGTGGGGTCCAAAGTGGGGTCCAAAGTGGGGTCAGATCGTACTTATTGCTTTTCCCCTTTCGGAAAAGTCAGCTCCGACAGCAATTGATATCGAAAGTAAGATCTGACCCCACTTTTTTGGACCCCACTTTTTTGCAACATGGTCAGTTGTACCGGGTACGGCCACTACCCGGCGCGCCGAGCCTTCTTGCCGGTGCTTATCGGATTACCGCAACGCGAAAGGCCCCACCATCCTATACGGAGATGGGGCCTGCACCGGGCAGACTGTACGTCCTTAATCCTCCAATACGAAGGTCACTTTCATCTTCACGCGATATTCAGCGATGTTGCCCTTATTGACAGACACCTCCTGATCCTCGATCCAGGCGCCTTTCACGTTCTTGAGCGTCTTGTTGGCTCGCTTTATTCCTTCTTTGACGGCATCATCGAAGCTTGTTTCCGAAGATGCCGAGATTTCGGTAATTCGTGCAACGGACATATCCAGTCTCCTTTGTTGAGGTGATTGTTGACAACAGGCCCGCAAGGTAAGCAATCATGCATTTACAGCCAATACCCTTGCACCGTCACAAACGGTTTGATGGCCGGATAGGAACACTAACACAAAGCCCCTGCCGTCTGATCTTCAATGGTGATGCAAAGCAGCCAAATTGGGGCCAAGGCGGACTTTTCCATTGTAAACGAGGAACAATTGGATCTCACCCCGCCTTTTCGTCGCTCCTTCGACTGGTTCGCCAACGAGCGCAAAACTGCGCGGGTGAATTGAATCCTTCATAGATCCTCGCCGGCGGCGATGACGGGTGGCTGATCTTCGATGTACATCTGCCAGACCGCGAGAAAAAGCGCCGCGATGACAGGACCGAGAACGAACCCGGTGATTCCGAACAGGCTCAGACCGCCGAGCGTCGACAACAGGACCAGATAATCCGGCATCTTGGTATCTCGACCGACCAGGATCGGGCGCAGAAGATTATCCACCAGGCCGATCAGAAGGGCCCCGTAAGCCAACAGGAATACCCCCTTGGCCCAGTCACCCGTGACCATCAGGTAGATCGCCGCCGGCCCCCAGACGAGGCCGGAACCGACGGCCGGCAAAACCGACAGGAACACCATCACGACGCCCCAGAACACGGCGCCCTGAATGCCGAGAATCGCGAAGATCACCCCACCTAGAAACCCCTGCAGAAGACCGATCGCCAGCGTGCCCTTGATGGTTGCGCGCGCTACCTCGGCGAACTTCTCGAACAACCGCCTTTCTTGATCATCCGGCAACGGAATTGCGCGGTGCAGGTGCTGAACGATCACGTCGCCATCGCGAAGGATGAAGAACAGCAGGTAAAGCATCAGGAAAAACATGACCACGAAGACGGTCACGTTCTGGCCGGCACTCAGGGCGAGAGAGGCGACGAACTGGCTGCCTGAAACCAGCACGGTAGACAGTTTGTTGGACACCTCGCTGATGTCGATGCCAAACCCGGAAGCCCATTCTCCAAGCAGCGGCAGGCGGCTGTCGATCCAGCGCAACACCGCGCCGAAATCGAATTCCCCGGACTCGATGCGCGAATAGAGGCCAGCCGCCTCAGACACGACCGCGGATGCCACCAGCATCGCCGGTACGATAACGGTAAAAAAGATCAGGACCACCGTGAGCACCGCGGCCAGGGATTTCCGTGATCCCAACCGCGAAGAGAGGCGTACCTCCACCGGCCGGAACAGGATTCCAAATACCGCGGCCCAGAATATGGCCTGCCAGAACCCGACGAGCAGCGCGAAGAACGCGATGGTCGCCGCCGTCAGCAGGCCGATGAAAAAGGGATGTCGCTTGGCGGGCGAGGACATTGACGGCATTATGCCAAACACGGTGTTACCGGACCAGGATGTCCATCCACAGCGCCTCGGAGACAAGTTCCCCAGGCGCTTCGCGGTCGCTGATGCAGATCACGCAAATTCGGCGCGTACCGCATCGGCATATATCGCGTGTTTTACCATGTCCCCGCTGATGCTGCTCCCGGAGTGGAACTCCAAGGCAACTCGAATGCTGGATCGGCAGCATGTGCGGCCTGTCCGACCAAAACTCTGCCCTGGGGTGCGCCCGTTTGCAGGTAGACAGATCCGGGCGGTCCCCGCTAGGTCAAATCGGTTCCATGCGTACCCGGCAGCAATACCTGCGCTGGACTATAGCAGCCGAGTTTCAGCTGCCACCCGCTCTTGCCAGCTTGTCGCCGACAGCAAGCCATGCTCCCCCGACGCGGCCGTGAGGCGGGTGCTCAATGCTCGCGGTGCCAGATGCGCTCACCGTTACGCATCACTTCCTTGATGCGGTGAAGCGGTACGCTGTGCTGTTCGCCATCATCATCGATGAAGTGAAAGAAGTAATGATCGCCGTCTTCAAAGAAGCATTCGGTCAATGAACGCCAGATGATCTCTTTCTCCTGCCTGTCGTAGTATCCGATGATGATATCGGCATCGGCGAAATCCTCATCCCATCTGATCCTGTTCATCAGCTCGTGGATGGGGATCATCGAACGGTCAATCGGTGCTCGCCCCTATCGGGGTAAGGAGGCATTGGCAGTGGGCCAACGCGGCGACCAGCCAAACTACCAGTAAGCCAGCAGGCGACCGTTCTCGACGCGGTGCTGGAACTCGTTCAACGGGCGGTCGCCCTTGTCGATGCACTCGCCGCTGACGATATCGAACGACCACTGGTGCTTGGGGCAGGTAAGCCGCGTTCCCTCCAGCGCCAGGTGTGGGATGTTGGTGACCTGGTGCGGACAACGGCTGTCGTAGACCTTGAGCGAGTCGTCCTGCCGGTAAACGAACAGGCTGCGTCCTTCGCAGTCCCGGTAGCTGACCTCGTCCGCGGGAATCTCCTCCAGCGCCGCGACATCGTGCCATTCGGGCTTCACGTCCAGCATCTCGGGACGGAATTCCGGGATGTCCATGTCGAGGATGATGTCCACCGCCCAGACGATCTTGGCCAGCCCCAGCGCCGGGAATGCCATCAGCAGGGCGTCGAGGATTTCGTGGGCGGACGCGCCCTCGCGCAGCGCCCGGGTCAGGTACTGGCGCAGACCCTTCTCCGTCTGCGCATGGACCTTAGTGATCACCGAGATCAGGTTGCGTGTCTTGGGGTCGAGGTGGGTGCCCGCCTGCTTCAGGAACGTGAAGTAGGGCTTAATGGCATCGGGCCGTGCCTTGATCAGATAGGTGAGGGCGTCGCTCATGCAGCAGTCTCCGTCGGGAATCAGTGTCTGACAATCGGGGCGGCTGCCAATTCTCACAACTCACAGGGAAGAAATAAAGCCCGCAGAGACCGGTTTGAGGCTGCCCGGCCGGTAGGCAAACACGACACAGGAGAGAACCGGGCTAAGGGCGCGGCAAGCGTTCGCGCGCGGGCCGCGGCAGCCACCGGCAAGTATGACCAGCACCCGGGTCATCCGCCAGCACAAAAAGTAACCGGGTTGCCGAAGAGCTCCGCAACCCGGTACGGTTGTCGAGCCAACCCGGCCCGAGCCGGCGTCCCCGCCGATGATCAGCGCATGGCCAGGCTCGGCGGACCCACTACATCGATGGTCAGACCGTTGGGGGCGCGGGTGAGCCTGACGGCATACGTGTCCGGGCCGCCGATGAGCAGGGTCTGCGATTCACCCGGTGTGAGCAGTGACACGTAACGCATGCCATCGTCGACGCTGCCGGAGCGCGGGGCCAGGGTGGTCACCACCTCCCAGCCGGCAACCGTCAGGTGGAAGTAAACCACCGCGGAGTAGTCACCCAGCTCCAGCGATCTGGCCTGCAGCGGCTTGACCACGTCTGCCTGGGCTGTCGACATTGGACCGCTGAGCAAAAGCGCGGCGATAAGTGATGCAATGATTGTCGTCTTCATGACTTGACTCCGTGAAAGGTTATGAATTTGGTCGTGCGGGTTGCCCGTGGCCGCCGCGCCTAGCGCGGCGCCGGCAGCGGCTGCTGCCCCAGGCAGGCGGCGGCGCGCCGGGCCCGTTCCGACGCACCGATAGACGTCATCAGCGCCAGTACCTGGCAGCGGATGAACTTGCTGCGCAAAGCGCGGGCCTGTCGGATCGCACGCTCGAAGTCGTCGCGCGTGCCGGGGCCGGCTTCGGAAAACATGAGGTCTTTCATTTGGCTAATACTCCGGGGTTGTCGGTTGCACTCAACGAGGAGGAGCAACGCTCTCTCTCAGTCATGGCAGGCATCTTAATATTTTCCCACGAGATAGATAATAGGCATTTTCGTGATAACATATATGAATATTATTCATATATAGGTCCCGGTTCGCGATGAACAAATGGCAGGAAATGCAGGTATTTACCCGCTCCATGGATGCGGGGGGATTCTCCGCCGCCGGCCGCGAACTGGGGCTGACGCCGTCGGCGGTGAGCAAACTCGTCAGCCGTCTGGAGGACCGGCTCGGTGCCCGTTTGATCCACCGCACCACCCGGCGACTCAGTCTCACCGAGGAGGGCCGTGCCTTCTACGATCGTTGCGTTGCCATCCTGGGCGAAATCGAACAGGCGGAGGAAGCAGTGTCGGAACTGCGCGGCCGGGTGCGCGGCACCTTGCGGGTGGTCGCCGTGGCCGCCTTTACCCGCGCCCAGCTGTTGCCGCTACTGCCGGAGTTCATGGCGCGGCACCCCGAACTGCGCGTGGAACTGCGACTGCGCGAGCAGGCCGTGGACCTGGTCGACGAAGGCGTCGACGTGGCGCTGCAGGCCAGCGAGGAAGTGACCGACGAGTCAGTGGTGGCGCGCAAGCTTTTCACCAACCGCCGCATCATCTGCGCGGCGCCCGCCTACGTCGAGCGCCACGGCGTGCCGCAGTCCCCCGAGGACCTGCTGCAGCACAATTGCCTCACTCACTCGTCCTTTGCCCATTTCAACGACTGGGAGTTCGTCGATGAACGCGGTTCGCGCATGCTCCGCGTATCGGGAAATTTGGAAGTCAACAGTGCCTCGGCCCTTTACCGCGCAGTACTTGGCGGGATCGGTGTCGCGCGGCTGGCCACGTATCTCATCGGCCACGACCTGCGCAGTGGCCGCCTAGTGCCCCTGCTGACCGATTACATCCATGACAGGTCGTCGCTCTTGATCGTGTATCCGCACCGCCGCCACTTGTCACAGAAGGTGCGGGCCTTCGTGGACTTCCTGATCGACAAGTTCAGCCCGGTGCCGCCCTGGGAAATGGCCTGACATCAGGCGCCCGCCGTAACCGGCGCCGTCGCGGCCAGGGCGATCACGGCGCCGTGGCGGATTGCAGCCAGGCCCGGAACAGGGTCGCCCCGTTCTCATACATGATTCGCTGCGCAACCGCCGGCGGCAGGTCCGCCAGCCAGGCGCGCGTCCACTCCGCATGCTCGAGAACTTCGTCCCACCGCCACGGCGTATAGGTGTCCGTGCCGACCATGAAGCGGTCGGCATGTGCGATCAGCACAGCTCGCCAGGATTCACTCACCTTGCCACCGGCGGCCACTTCGCCGCGCATGGAAAGTTCGGCCCACAGCGCCGGGTAACGCCGCAACAGCGCATCGACCCGCATGGGGCCTTCGAATCCGGCATGGGCCCACAGCACCCGCGCCGCCGGGTCGCGGTGGAAGATGCCTTCGATGGCCTCGGCGTCGCCGTGGACGTGCAAGGGCAGGCCATAGTCCCGCGCCAGCTCGATCATGCGTTTGACCACCGGCAGGTCCACGTCGGAACCGTAAACATGAAACTCCCCGATCGCCGCATACCGGCCGTCGCGCAGCCTTCGCTCCACAAATCCGATCACCGACTCGTCGTGCATCCAGCTGGCGCTTTCGCCCGGGGCCCGGTACGGCCGCAACGAGGGGATTACCAATTCGGGAGCAAGTGCATAAAGTTCCCGAGTACCCACGTCGCCGGAACTCGATACCAGGGCATGACGGATACCCGCCGCCCGCAGCCTCTCCAACGCCTGCTGCACGGACAGGTAATCGCGCGCGTCCCGGCTGTAATGGATATGGGCATCGAACAATTCCGGGTCAGCGGCAAACAAGGGTCCGACGGCGAAACTAGCCACCAGCAGCCAGCTCAAGAATCTCCAATGGATCTCATAGCGCAATCATTCAGATCTCTATGGGCATGACAGGTTTGAATAGCTTCCCTAAGCGTGGCCCTCGGGAAGAAAACAGTGTGCACGAAGCATCCAAAGCTGCAATCGTTGCTTGGGCAGCACAATCTACGAAGCGGTCGTGGTCGCTTCCGTGAGAAGTTGGTTGGTCTTACGCAGCCGCTCCGCCAACAGCTCGATAATACGCACGGCGATGCCCGGGTTCTCCTCCAGCATCTTCACCAGTTCATCGACCTGATAGGCGCGCAGCTTGGTCTGAGTAACGGCGACTGCCGTAGCGGAACGCGGCTCGTCCGTCACCAGTGCCATCTCACCGAGGACTTCCCCGGGGCCGAGCTCAGCCAGAGTGACCGACTTGTGGCCCTGACCGGTCTGTACCTTTACCTGCCCTTCGGCAATGACGTACATGGTGAAACCACCATCCCCCTCGTGGAAGATCACCTCTCCCGGCATGAATTTCTGGTATTCCTGCGCCACCGCCTGCTCCGTTGCTGATTACTGCTGCCATGGCGGATAGTATTATGAATCAAGGTTACGTGCTAACCCCCCTGTCCGTGACACGCACACGGCTCCGATCACCGGGCAATGTGCCCACCTTACCGGCACTTAGTGGCGGACCCTGCCGCTCTGGTCGCATCGAACAGCGGCGATTTGCTATCATCACCGCCACTCCTATAACTGTTCGTTATGAATCCGACCTCATGAAGACCCGTTCTCCGTTTCGTGCATCTGCATTGTGCCTGGCCACCGCGCTTGCGGTACTGTTGCCGGCCATGCAAGGTGCCGCCCAGCAAACCGAATCGCTGGCCCTGCTGGCCAGCCGCATCAACGCCGCCCTGGAAGAGGAAAAGCGCCATACCGAACGCCCCGAGGTCAAGCAGAACTTCGTCCTGCGCACCGACCTGTCTTTCGAGCTGGATGAGTACAACCGGTCCACCAGCCGCCGCAGCACCCATATCACCGGCAATATCTGCGAGATCAAGCGTATCGACGTCCAGACCGCGCGAGCGCGGGACAACGTCTGGAACGTGCATGTCGAAGCACCTTTGAAGCAGGTGTTTCATCCCGACCAGATGGAGCGATCCCAGTCGTCCATCGCCAAGCGCACCTTATTCATCTTCAACGGTGACGGCAATCAGCAGCGAGCACGGACCGTTGGCGAGTCTCTGGAGAAGCTGCGATCCTACTGCCCCTAGGAGGCCGAATACGGGTGGCCGGAACATGGGTCGACGAATCAACCGGGGTCAACCCCGTGCGGTGACGCCTTGCTGCTGACCGTCCACCGACAACATGGCGGCTGAACCAGGGTGTCGGACATAGAAGCAGCCCTCGAGCATCACCAGGCCGGCCGCCTGCGGCAGGCGGAGTCCGCTTACCGAAGCATCCTCGCTCAGGATCCGGACAATGTTCGCGCGCTGCACCTGCTGGGCACGGTCTGTCTGCAGGGCGCACGCTACGATGAGGCCGCCGCGGTCATCCGCCGGGCGCTCGAACTCAAGCCCGACTACGCCAACGCACGCAACAACCTCGGGCTGGTATACCAGGCCCGCGGCGACGCGGACACCGCGGTTGAAGCCTTCCGGGAGGCACTCAAAGCCGCCCCCGAGGATGCCGACATCTGGATCAACCTGGGCAACGCGCTACGGGCCCGTGGCGGATTGAGCGAGGCGGTGGCGGCCTACCGCCGCGCGCTGGAGCTGGAACCCGGCCTCGCCGTCACCTACAACAATCTCGGCGGCGTGTTGATGTTTCAGGGCAGACTGGACGAGGCGGTCGGATGTTTTCAAAAGGCTCGTGAACTGGACCCGGCGTATGCCGAGGCACATTCAAATCTGTTCCAGTGCATGCATTACAGCCCGGCGTTCGACGCCGTGCGGATCCATACCGAGGCGCGTCGCTTCAACGAGGCCCATGCCGCCGCGCTGACACGAGACGCGCCGCCGCACGGCAACGACCCCGATCCCGAACGGCGACTGCGCATCGGCTACGTCTCCGCCCACCTGCGCAGTCATCCGGTGGGCTACTTCATGGCGCCGCTGTTCTCCCATCACGACCGGGGGGCGTTCGAAGTGTTCTGCTATGCCGCCGTCACCGCCCCGGACGAACTCACCGACAGCTTTCGTCAGCACAGCGATCACTGGCGGGAATGCATCGGCCTGAATGATCAGGCGCTGGCGCAGCAGATGCGCGCCGACGGGATCGACATTGCCGTCGACCTGGCCGGTCACAGCGGGGGCGAAAGGCTGTTGATGGTGTTTGCGCGCAAGCCGGCGCCGGTGCAGCTGACCGCCGGTGGTCATTACGACACCACCGGTCTGGATGCCATGGATTACCTGATCACCGATCGATTCCACAGTCCAGAGGGAAGCGAGCGTTATTTCAGCGAGCAGCTGGTACGTATGCCCCACGACTATGTGTGCTACAAGCCGCCGGACTATGCCCCCGCCGTGGCGCCGTCCCCTTTCCTCGAACGCGGCGCGGTGACTTTCGGCTGCTTCAACAACCTTGCCAAGGTCACGGCGGAGGTGGTCGCAACCTGGGCAGCGATTCTTGAAGGGGTACCGGGTTCGCGGCTGCGCATGCGCACGCGCGAACTCGACGACGACGCCACCCGCCGTTCTTATCAGGAGCGTTTCGCCAGTCACGGCGTGGTTGAACGGGTCGAACTTTCGGGATACCTTCCCCACCGTGAGCTGCTCGCCGCCTACGGCGGCATCGACATCGGCCTCGATCCCTTCCCCTACTCCGGCGGGCTGACCACCTGCGAGGCCATGTGGATGGGGGTGCCGGTGGTCACCCGGGGGGGCGAGGTGTTCTCATCGCGTCACAGCACCAGCCATCTCAGCAATGTCGGGCTGCCGGAGCTGTGCGCCGATGAGCCCGATGCCTACACGCGGATCGCCATTGATCTGGCCAACGACCATGATCGTCTGGCCGGCGTGCGCCGTCAATTACGCGAACGCATGGCGGCTTCGCCGCTGTGCGACGCGGCGGCCTACACCCGGGACCTGGAGTCCGCCTACCGCGAGATGTGGCGGCGCTGGTGCGCGGGCCGGCGCTGAGAGCCCTGTTCAGCGGGCCCTAACCCCGGTGGATGGGCTTGAAGCGAAGACGGTGGGGCTGTGCTGATTCCTCGCCCAGCCGGCGACGGCGGTCGGCTTCGTAATCGGCGTAGTTGCCGGCGAACCACTCCACCTGGCTGTCTCCCTCGAAAGCCAGGATGTGTGTGGCAATGCGGTCCAGGAACCAGCGGTCGTGAGAGATCACCACCGCGCAACCGGGAAAGTTCAACAGCGCCTCTTCCAGCGCCCGCAGGGTCTCGACGTCGAGGTCGTTGCTGGGTTCGTCCAGCAGCAACACGTTACCGCCGCTGCGCAGCACCTTGGCGAGATGGACACGATTACGCTCGCCGCCGGACAGTTCACCGACCCGTTTCTGCTGGTCGGACCCCTTGATATTGAAACGCCCGATGTAGGCGCGGGACTGGGTCTGGTAGTCCCCCACCCGCATCAGATCCTCGCCGCCGGAGATCTCCTCCCATACCGTCTTGCCGTCGTCCAGGGCGTCGCGGCTCTGGTCGACGTAGGCGAACTTGACCGTTTCGCCCACCCGGATCTCCCCGGCATCCGGTTTCTCCTGCCCCGCCAGCATGCGGAACAAGGTGGTCTTGCCGGCCCCGTTGGCACCCACCACCCCGACGATGCCTCCCGGTGGCAACTGAAAAGACAGCTCGTCGATGAGCAGCCGGTCACCGTAGGCCTTTTGCAGTCCCTCGACCTCGATCACCAGGTCACCCAGGCGGGGGCCGGGGGGGATGTAGATCTCGCTGGTCTCGTTGCGGCGCTGGAATTCCTGGGATTCCAGCTCATGAAATCGCTGCAGGCGGGCCTTGCTCTTCGCCTGGCGGCCCTTGGGATTCGCGCGCACCCATTCGAGTTCGGCCTCGATGGCCTTGCGCCGGGCCGACTGGCGCGTCTCCTCCTGCTCCAGACGCAGCTCCTTCTGCTCTAGCCAGGAGGAGTAATTGCCCTGCCAGGGAATGCCGTGGCCCCGGTCGAGCTCCAGGATCCAGCCCGCCACGTTATCGAGAAAGTATCGGTCATGGGTGACCGCCACCACAGTGCCCGGGTACTGCTCCAGGTAGTGCTCCAGCCAGGCCACCGATTCGGCGTCCAGGTGGTTGGTGGGCTCATCCAACAGCAGCATCTCGGGCTGTGACAGCAGCAGGCGGCACAGCGCCACCCGGCGCCGCTCACCGCCGGAGAGCGTGGTCACATCCGCGTCCCAGGGCGGCAGACGCAAGGCATCGGCGGCGATATCGAGCTTGCGCTCCAGCTCCCAGGCGCCGGCGGCGTCGATCGCATCCTGCAGCCTGCCCTGCTCCTCCAGCAGGGCATTCATCTGTTCCTCGTCCATGGGCTCGGCAAAGCGATCGCTGATCTCGTTGAATCGCTCGACGAGTGCCATAGCCTCCGCCACTCCCTCCTCGACGTTGCCGCGCACGTCCTTGCTCCCGTCCAGCCCGGGCTCCTGCGGCAGGTAGCCGATCTTCAGGCCCTTCTGGGGAATGGCCTCGCCTTCTATGTCGCGGTCCAGCCCGGCCATGATGCGCAGCAGTGTCGACTTGCCCGACCCGTTGAGGCCCAGCACACCGATCTTGGCGCCGGGAAAGAAACTCAGGGAAATGTCGCGAAGTATGTGACGTTTCGGGGGGACCAGCTTACCCACCCGGTTCATGGTGAAGACGTATTGGGCCATCGCAGATTTACGCGTACACAGAGGGCGCGCCATTATGCGCGAACGGGGCGGGCATGCAAGCAGCGGCGGGGACCACCGCGCGCCCGGCGTCACTGCTTGCGGGCGACTTCCGTCTTACGAGCCTCGATCTCCTCGCGGACGCGCGCCAGCATGCCCGGGTTCGGCGGCTGCCAGTCGGCGCCCGCGGAGCGGGCCATGTAGGCGACCGCCGCCGCGAACTCCTGCAACGGCAGGTCCGGCCGGCCGCCGCGCGGCGGCATGCCCCGCATGCCCACCCAGCCATGCGCGGTGAGGATCTCCTGGCCCTCGGCAATGCGCGTCTCCCAGGCCGCGCCGTCACCATACTTGGGCGCATCGGCGACGCCCGTGGCATGGCAGGCGGCGCATACCTGCTGGTAGACCTGGTCACCGCTGCGCGCATCCGCGGCGGCAGCGGGCGGCGCGACCTGCAGCAGTCCCGGGATCGCCGACCACAGCGCCAGCGATGCGATGATGGTCTTTGTTCGTGTCAACACCGGATTGTCGGCTCCTGGAATACGGCAGGGGCGCGCTATTCTATGACATCATCTGACTTCATCGCCATTGGGGCATGCCCTAACAAGCGCTCCCCTGGGTCGGTTGGGCCTATTTATAGAACACCGCCAGCCACACCGTATCCTCGTCCCCGGCAGTGGATTCCACCCGATGCCGGACATGGGCGGCAATGGTGACATAGTCCCCGGGGTTGAGAACAACCGCGTCGTGGTCAACGGCGAATGCAATGCGAGCCGAGCCGCTGACCAGCAACACGAATTCATTCTCGTCCTGGTCGTACCAGAAGCCGACCGGAGAACGATGACCCCGGGAAACGATGCGCTCTATGCGCAGGTCGCGGGACTGCGCCAGTACCTCGACCAGTTCCTCCGGCAGGCGGTCCGGCACATCACCAAACAGATTCTTCACCCCCGAGCCACGATCGGGTGCATTCATGCTTGAAAGGTGCCCGAGCACAGATTGATTGTTCTCGCCGCCAGGTCAGGCACCGCCGGTCTCCAGTGCCCGGCGCATGGCGCCGAAGCGCTTGCGGTACTGCACCGGCGTCAATCCGACCTTACGCCGGAACAGGCGACCGAAGAAGCTTGTGTCCTCGTACCCCACCTCGTTGGCCACCGCCTCCACCGTAATGTCGGACGTCTCCAGCATGTGCTTGGCCTCTTCCAGGCGCAGCGTGTGCACGTACTCCAGCGGGGTCATGCCGGTGGCGCGGGCGAAGCGCCTTTTAAACGAGCGTTCGGGTATGCCGCTCAACTCCTGCATCGCGGCCACCGGCCTGTCCTGGTCATAGTGCTCCGCCACCCACTGCTGGCACCCGGCGATTACCGCGTCGTCCACCTGTCGGGCGCGGGTCAACGCCGCAAACGGCTGCTGCCCCACGTCGTGCCAGTCGATGAGGTAGAGCTTGGCCAGCCGCATGGCTTCCTTCACCCCCAACGCGCGAGCAACCAGGAACAGTGCCAGGTCGTGCCATGACGTACCGCCGCCCGCCATGACGATGCGCTGACCGGGTCCCCCGGCGATCAGTACCCGTTGCGGATGCACCCGCACCGTGGGACAGCGCCTGGCCAGCGCGTCGCAATATCCCCAGTGGGTGGTCACGTCCAGCCCGTCCAGCAGGCCGGCCTCGGCCAGTATCAAGGTGCCGCTGCAGGCGCTGGCGACGGTGGCGCCGGCGGCGTAACACTCGCGCACCCATGCCACTTCAGGCCGGTAACGCCCACTGAGGTCTTCGTCCGGCGCCACGAAGAGCTTCGGGATGCAGACCACGTCGGGCATGGGTTGCGTGACCAGGCCGCAATGCGGCTGGATCCACACCCCGCTGGCAGCCTGGAATCCGTGAGGATCGGCCGCTACCACCTTGGGGCGAAGCCGGGGTTCGCCCGGCGTGCCCTCGACCAGGAAATCCCAGTCCCTGCCGGCCGAGGCGAACAGGTCGTACATGCCATAAACCGCCGAGGCGGTCACTTCCGGCATGGTCAGCACGGCGATATTCAGCTTCGGCGTGGTTCCAGACATGGCATAAAAGACCGGTTCTTGCCAGAAACGACTTTAGCACCTGGCCCCCGCTCGCGGGTAGCCTCCGTTCCATCGACACACCCCCGCAATGTTGCGGGGAACGGACTCCAGGAACTGCAATGAACCTGACCGTGTGGAGGACACTGCGCATGCCTACGCCTTTGGAAATCCTGCTCGACCCGATCTCACTGACTATCCTGGCGCTGTACGCCGGGCCGATGACCTGGGAGACGGTTGCCCCCCGCCTGGGCGCTGCCGGAACGCAGGGGCTGGCAGACCGCCGGCATGGTCTCGTTCGTAGCGCTTTTCTATCTGTCGTGGTATCTGGCGCTGCTCTGGGACGGTTATCTGGCCCGTTACCAACTCGTTGAGCTGAGCGGTCTCGGGGTGGCGGGCGGCACCCTGGCCGGGCTGCTGGTGTTCGAGCTCGGCATTTATGCCTGGCCCCGGCTGTTGAACCAGTCGGATTTCCTGTGGCGCGGGTTCCACCCGATGCACCACAGTGCGGAGCGGCTGGACACCTTCGGCGCGTTCTACTTCAACCCGCTGGACATGATCGGTTTCACCCTGCTCGGCAGCCTCTGCCTGGCGCTCGGGGTCGGGGTGGCGCCGCCGCAGGCGGCCACCGCCATCCAGCGCCCGGAAAGCCACGCCATCCATCACCGCCGCGGCATCCATGCCTACAACTATTCCGATCTACCGCTGTTCGACATCCTGTTCCGCACCTTCAGGAGCCCGTGGCGCTATTTGCCCGAGAACGGTTTCTACCCCGGCGCCTCGCGGCGCATCATCGACGTGCTGCTGTGGCGTGACGTCAGCGAGCCGGAAACGGAGGCCGGGGACATTACCGCTACGACCGGATGACGGGGACCGTTACCCGCTATGCCGTCACCTTTGCTTCGAAAGCAGGGACCCGATCGGTTACTCTGGGCCATTCAACCATCGAGCCCCTGCCTATGTGCACGAAGCATCTGGCCCCCGGCATCCCGGCGCTGACCCGACTCCTGGCGGCGGTGCTGTGCCTGGCCCGGTGCCTGTACTGCGTGGCGTCGAACGAGTGGGACAAGCTTGCGCCGCATGTCAGGCCCGGGCCTCAGCCGAAGAAGACGTAGGACCGCGTAAATCGTGTCGGTGCCTGCTGTGGGTTGTCTTCTGCCGGTCCGGTGCGACGCAACAAACATTTAGTACGGCCATCTTCGGCTATTCGCGCACACCGATAAACATCAATTCTAACGTCCGTTGCCGGAAATGATCGGGACGTATCACCCGGCTTATATGAGTAAGAGCGGGAGAATTTTCGGACTCACCCGCGCTTGGGTTGTACGTGCGTCGCCGGGGCGGTGCCCGGAGGGTGGACTTATGACGAGAAAACAAAACCCCGCCACTGAGGGCGGGGTCTACGTTGGATCGGTATGCTAAGTTGTCAGTCGTTAAACATTCAGTCTGCGTCTTGCAAAGCCTATACCGGCGAGGCCGAGTCCCATGAGCATGATGGTAGTGGGTTCGGGGATGGTTGGGATCTCGTTGATTCCGATACGTATTCGGTAAGCGCCATCATTATCGTCGTACGCTCCAGGCACACCAACAAAACCGAAGCCATCCGGGATGCCGAGGGCTAGGCGTGTCGCGCCTGCCGGGGCGGTGAACTCGTGAAATATACCGCCGCTTGTTTGTCCGTCGCCGATAAAGAACGCCTCGCCGAGACCTGGGGTAAGCGCCAGGAAGTCCGTGCCAATCCCGCCAGCTGTAAAATCAAGCCTCGCTGGCGCCACGCCGTTGGGAATGCTGTTATCCAGAAACACACCGGCGAGCGGGCCCTGTCCATCCGAAAGGAAACCGCTGATGCCTCCAAAGCCTGACAAATTCGTCTGTCCGCCTACTCCACCATCGGGGCCAAACAACGGGGCGCCGAATCCATTAAAAAAACTGATACCACCCACCGCAGGATCGAGCGCTCTAATCACATCACCAGCACTCACGGCAATGATTGGCGGCAGGGTCTCCAGAATTTCTTCTGGCGTAGGACCGCTATGCCGAAGCATACCTCCGGGCCATGATTGATTAGCAGGTGGGATTACGAGGTCGGTACGGCCGGCCAGGAAGATAGCATCGCTCCCATCAATGGTGACGTCAATAATCAGAGCATGCGCTGACGGGGCGGAACCGACACCGAGCATTAAGAATAGGACGCTGATGATCGTGGTGCGCTTGAGCTTGCTCATTCACTTATCTCCTCACATTGATTCTTAACGAGGGTTTTCACCTGGAAGCTTGCAAATTTTGTGCCTAAATCATTTGATGAGGAATTACAACTAGTTAAAAAACGCAGAAACTCTCTAGGCGTTTAAATCGTAAAGTTTCCCGACATAAGAACGCCCTTTGGCCTCATATCGAGCGAATACCTGTTAAGAATCTCAAGAGAAAACTTAGGGCAACCGACGCCGCCCCAGCAAAGGAGTAATGGCGGGCGGCGTAGGCCACCATTAATCTGATACAGCATTTGCCAAAATGTCTTATGTCGATCCCGCGGATACAGCGGATTACTCTTCGAGTGACAGCCACCGCGTATGGTCCAGACGATATGGCGTCTGTCTGTCATGAGCATGACAATGCTGTGAAGCAGTCGGACTTAGTGCAAATCTTCAACTTCAGGTGATCATCGAGTCTTTCTCCCACGGTCACGAGTGTGTCGACTCGGTATAGTGTCAGGGGGTTCTCAAGTTTCAGCGATAAATATTCGCAAGGCACCGCGCGGAATAGTTAGGTAAACTATCTCGGAGCAGCTCCGTAAAGGAAACTTCAATGGACTACGATCCGGCGGCCATAGATAGACTGGCACAGATCAGCACCGCCACAATTACCACTATCCTGCTGAAGAAGGGCCTGCGCAACCTGTGGATGCGCGGTCCGCAATCCATGCTCGCGGAGCAGTCCCGGGTCGTGGGGCCTGCGTTCACCCTGCGCTTCATCCCCGCCCGCGAGGACCTGGCGACACCGGAATCATGGACCTCGCCCCGCTCCACTCGTGCCGCCATCGAAGACGTGCCGGCTGGCTGCGTGGTCGTGGTTGATGCCATGGGGATCCAGGACGCCGGCATCTTCGGCGATATCCTTTGCGCCCGCATGAAGGTGCGCGGCGTCGCGGCGCTGGTCACCGACGGCATGGTGCGGGACACCGTGGGCATCGAGTCCACCGGACTGCCGGTGTGGTGCCAGGGCGTCGCCGCGCCCCCTTCCATCGCCGCGCTCACCTTCGTCGGTTGGCAAGAACCCATCGCCTGCGGCGGCGTGGCGATCTATCCCGACGACCTGATCGTCGCCGATGAAGACGGTGCGGTCGTAGTGCCCCAGGCGCTGGTCGAGGAAGTCAGCCGGCTGGGCCCCGAACAGGAGCAGCTCGAGGAATGGATCAAAAACGAGGTGGAAAACGGCCAGCCGCTGCCCGGCCTGTACCCCTTGAACGAGGAAAACCGCGCCCGCTACGAAAAAAGCCGCAAATAATAATCGGGGGACGCGTTACCTAATTCCCCGCGGCGCCCTTAGAGTGCAGCCGGCTATCTCCGGTTCTGCGTCCGGACTGAAGGAGAAACTGTAATCACCGGCGCCCGTGTGCCAGACTTTCTGGTAACTTGGCTTGCAACACAGGGCGACCATGAACACCAAGACGGTTCTGCTGCTGGCGACCTTCGCCATCCTGGTTTTCTACTATTACCAGTACGGCGGGCGCAGCGGGCAGACGTTGACATTCGAGGGAAACGTGATGACCGTCACTGCCGGCGACCTGGAAGGCCGCTTGCTGGCGGAAGAGGATTATGCCGGCACCCTGATGCTATTCGGCGGCACCGAGCTGCCCCATCGTAACACCATCAGCCCGTTATTCCTGGCGGCACTCGACGTCGTCGATGCGGGGCCCATCTACGCTCAGTTCCCGGACTTCCATCTCTGCAATTCACCCGGTGCGGAGCTGGCCAAGCCTTTGGTCCAGGACGTCAACATCATACCCTCGAACAGGGCGACTAGAACCTCCCTGGTCAACGCGCTGCGCGAGTTCCATCAAAACCTGCGGGCGGGGGGAGAACGCGTCTGCCTGGCGGTGAGCGGCCGGTCGGCACGCCTGCTGGCGGTGCGGATCCCCGCCCACGACATCGACATCACCAGGGAATTCCCGGACCAGCTATACCTGCTGGTGAGCGATGCGGAGAAGGTGGATTGCCGGGCGGTTCTGGAGGAAATTTAGCAATTTCAATGGTCCTCTCGAAGTAGTCGGATCCGTAGTTGCGGAGGAGTACTGGTTCGTGTCTTAGGAGAGATCGAAAATGGACCTTCGTGGAGGTAGAACTATATTCTCCGAGCGGCCAGAAGCTTACACCTGTCTCGCCTAATCGCCCTTCTTCGCCACAATAAATATCGCTTTGCCTTTTGCCGGTTGCCATTGGTAGTCAATATGAAAACCGGCGCCGGTTAAACTTTCTTTCAGTTCGTTCGTGGTAAAGACCTTGACCAACGGCATTAAACCCAAAAACTTTCCGATCGGCGCGATCAACTTGATAAATTTCATCGTATCTCCGAGACATGCCGTACTGGTTACGAAAATACCGCCCGGTTTAAGCATTCTATGAACCTTCGCGATTACGTCTTCCTTGTTCTCCAGCAAGTGCAGAATACTGAGCGCCAACACCGCGTCCAGCGTTTCATCGGCGACACTGAATGCATCGATGGTCAACCGTTCAAAAGTTACATTTGCGATTTTTTCTGCATTCGCTTTGCCTTGCGCAATCTCAATCATTTTCGATGATATATCGATTGCGTGAATGTGTTTCACATAAGGAGCATGGGCGATGGCAGTCGATCCTGTCCCGCAACCGAACTCCAAAACCTCCATATCCGGCTGAAAGTATTCGCGAGTAACCTGCAGTTTTTTCTGGTAGGCCGCTTCGTCAGCGATGGGTTGTTTCGAGTAGCGTTCCGCAATCCTGTCCCAAAACCTACTTGACTCACCCATTTAAACCACCGATCGAAATGCTTGACGGAGAAATAGTAACAGAGACCGATAAAGAACCTACACTTCCGCAAAAAGGGGTCGGTGACAAATGAGAATCATTATTACTATCATTTGTCACCGACCCCTTTCTTTTACCATTCCATTTCCTGGAACACCTGTTGCGCGTTACGGCCCTGAAGTTGTTCAAAGTTGAGCAGATGGCTAAACCGGGATTGATCGATCTTGTGCAGGTCGTAGATCTCTCCGCCCGCTTCGATGAATTCCGCGACGGCGGTTCGCAGGCTCGTAAGGTAATCGTACGTCGCCGCTCTGGCTGCATCGATGGTGGTCGGTGCGCCATGCCCGGGTACTACGTACTGCGGATCAAGGGCCTCCATGGCCTCGAAGGCCGCCAACCAGGCTTCGCTGTTGGAAGTGGACGATACGGCCAACATCCTTTCCACGTAGATGATGTCGCCGGAAAACACCACTCGCTCATACGGCAGCCAAACCCAGGAATCTCCCGGCGAGTGCGCCACGCCGCCGGTAGTGATATGAAATCTCACGTCCCCGAACGTAAATTCGTAGCTTTCGTCGAACTGGATATTCGCGTAACTCTCCCGGGTCCCTTCCACGGCCGCGTCTCCCGCAGTATTGCTCAGTCGCAGCAGGATGTCATTGAGACTCTCCTTCTGGTACTCGACAGCCGCACGACTGGCAATGATGCTGGCGCCCTGGCGCTCGAAATAATCGTTGCCCAGCCAACGATGGTCCTGCCCGCCGGTGTTGATAACGTATTTTACGGGCATATCGGTTACCGTCTTGATGAGCTCGTGAATACGTGACGCACCTTTATAGGTGCCACCGGGATCGATCAACACGACGCCCTGGGGCGTTACCACGAAGCCGAAGGTCGCATTATTGCCGAGGTTTTCCGGCGAGCGGTTGCCCAGCGAGCCCACGATGGCATAAACGTCGTCGACCACCTTTTGGAGCTTTAACTGCGCTTCTTCAGCGGCTGATGCCGACCCGTTGAGGACAAGGAACACGCCTGAAAGAAGCAGTCTGGATATGCTTTTCATAATCAACACACGATAATTCGGGTGCAGTATACCGGACTGCGTAATCCGAAGATCCCTTGTATACCAACAGCCACAGAGCCGTTCGCAGGGGGCAATTTACACGATCGATCCGAATGTCCGGGCACCTGCGACCAACCCTCTCCTTTCCTGCGACTGCCCGGAGATGGAGAAGTCGCATGGCGACTGTACTGGAGCGTGCGCAGACACCCTGGCGAGAGGTTCTGTTTAACGCTGTGCGAGGCGGCCAGGAATGATCACCAACTCAACCCGGTTGTTCTGTCGCGCCACGGTGTTCCATTCCCCCGCTGTGATCCCGGTGGTCGGATACGGATATTCTTTTAGTGGTTCATCGGTGCCGATCGCTGCGATATCGAGACCGATGCCGCTCCCCTGCAGCGCGGAGCTGTTGGAATAAAAATTGGCGAATGCGATGGACTGCTGATGGCCGACCGAGGAATCAGGTCCCGTCACCTGTCCCAGCAGATCACAATTGTCGATTGGAAGTTCGTCCTCGGCCAGCTTGAATCCCTGCGCCTCCGTGTCGCTTAGGCAAAAGGTTCCGGTATGCACCCGGAGCTGCAATTGCCCTTCGAAGCCCTGCCTCTCCAGCACCGAGATCAGTTCCTGCACGGCCAGCAGCCGGTGGTCGTCCAGGGCCACTTCAGCATAGTCGTATTGACCGCTGTGGTTGAACGCCCAGGCGGCAAGGTCGATCAATTCCCGGTCTGCATAGGACCCGGATTCGGGCACGGACTGTAATGCTACTCGTAATTGCTCATTCTCTTCCTGAGCGCCCAACAGCTGCTGTTCCAGGGCCTCCGCGAGACCTGCGGAGGCGGCAACCAGTGCTTGATGGCGGTCGCGTTCCTGAGCATACAGGTTGTAGAACCAGAATGCGGGAATCGTCCCGGATGGCGTCATCGCCGTTTCCGGACTCGTCAATTCCCTGTGGATCTCTCCCGCGGTATGGCGGGCAACCGCCTCGGAGGTCCACAGCGCACCGGACCTGAACTCCACCAACTGCTCCTGGACGATTTCCCGAGCCGAGGTACGCAGGGCACTCTCCACCATTACCGCGGTTTGCCGAGCCATGTCACGGGCAAAGCGTTCTGCATCGAACTCGTTGTCGTGGATATGTTCAGGCGTCGATTCAACCATCGACGGTGAGACGACCTGTTCGGGCTCCTCGACCAATCCCAATTCACGAAGCACTTCAAACAAGGCGGTCGGCTTGACGTCCTTCGGCAGGATGCCGAGCGCACCCAGCGCACGCGCCTGGCTCAAATACAGGTCCCCTTCCTTGGAGGTGTACATCATGATGGGGATGGTAGCGGTACTTGGGTTCGCCTTGATCACCTTCACCGCCTGCAGGCCGTCCATGCCAGGCATGGTGTGGTCCATGAAGATGATGTCCGGGCGGTTCGAGCAAAGGTGGTCCAGCGCCTCGGGCGCGGACTCGGCGGTATCGACACTGAACCGGTAATCCTCAAGCAGGCGTCCGAGCGAGACGCGCGCGGATTTGGAATCGTCGACAACCAGAGCGTGTTTGCTCATCCCTAGACTGACTCACAGACTGCAGAGGTTTTGAGATCCTGCCTGGGCCCAGCGGCCGCATCAGGGCCGGCCATTTGGCCGAGCCAGCGACATTACCGCACGGTCTCGGTCCACCAGTGCCGACCAGCCTTTGCGTTAATGGCCGCGGAGCGCGGTTCGGCGGCAGCGGCAGGGCACCTTCAGTCAGTGTAGATGTTCCACCGCCGAGGGTCTCAGCAGTTGGCGCATGAAGCGCCTGCAGACGAATGCACCGGTCGGTGAAACAGCGACGATCATCGGGACGGTCCGTTCAGCACCCGATATGCACCGGTCACCTCCATCACCTGCCGGCGTCGGCCCTAAAGTGATTCCAAGTAGGCGATCATGTCCTGCCGGATCGAGGCGTCCGGCAGACGGCCGAAGCCGGCACCCATGTTGTCGACCATGTGGTGGAGCTTGGAGGTGGCAGGGATGGCGCAGGTCACCGCCGGGTGGGATACGACAAACTTGAGGAAATACTGCCCCCAGCTCGCGCAGTCGATGTCTGCCGCCCAGTCTGGCAGGGCTTTTCCCTTCACCCGGCGAAACAGCCGGCCGCCCTGGTAGGGCCGGTTGATCAGGGTCGCGATGCCGCGGTCGGCGGCCAGCGGCAGCAGGCGTTGTTCCACCCGGCGGTTGGCGATGCTGTAGGTGAACTGCACGAAATCGAACGGCTCGGTCTCCAGCACACGCTCCAGCTCGTCGTGATCGCGCCCGTGCGAGGTGGTAATGCCGATATAGCGGACCTTGCCCTCGGTCTTCCACCGTTTTAAGGTCTCGAGGTGGGTCCGCCAGTCCACCAGGTTGTGTATCTGCATCAGGTCGAACACCGCGACCCCCATGCGCTGCATGGAGCGCTGCATCTGCGCGATGCCTTCCTCCCGGCCGTGGGTCCAGACCTTGGTGGCAGCGAACACCGCTGACTTGCCGGCGACCTGCGCCAGTAGATCACCGATCACCTGCTCCGATGTTCCGTACATTGGCGAGGAATCGATCACCCCGCCGCCATGATCGAAAAATGCCTGCAACACCTTCAGAAGTTCGGCGCGTCGTTGCGAATCGTCGCCAACGTCAAAGGTCTGCCAGGACCCCATGCCGATCACCGGCAGCTGTTCGCCGGAGGCGGGAACCGGCTTCGTGATAGGGGTCGAGGGGGCAGCAGCAAGCCGGGTTGGACCTGCAAGCAACGCGGCCCCAGCCAGGGCGGTGGTCTTCAGAAATCGCCTGCGCTGGCCAACAGGAATCATGTCATCCTCCATTACCGTACATCCCGAAGGTACAGGACTGGATTCTAGTTTGCGTCACCACGGGGCGTACAGCAGGGGTCGGCGGACCGTGCCGCAAAGCTGATGAAATGCTAAATTCGCCGCCCGCACCGGCGTTAGAGGTCATCGATATTTTTGCTATGAGCAAGTTCGAATCATGATTGCCCGAACGGTGTTGTCGGTGCTTCCGCTTCTGGCGGCGACGGCACTGCTGCTCGTCGGCTTCGGCCTCGGCGGCACGCTGCTGGGACTGCGTGCAGCATATGAAGGTTACGCGGACCCTACCATTGGCGCCATTATGTCCGCCTATTTCCTGGGTTATGTGCTGGGCTCCCGCGTCATGCCGGCGCTGGTGATGCGTGTCGGCCATGTCCGGGCCTTCAGCGGCATGGCCGCGCTGACCTGTGGGTGCACCCTGCTGCACGGCATGGTGGTGAACCCCGCGGCGTGGTGGTTTCTGCGTTTTGCCACCGGCATCTGCATGCTCGGGCTGTATTTGGCCATAGAGAGCTGGATGAACCATGTCGTCAGCCGGGACAACCGCGGCGGAGTATTCGCCGTATATATGACCGTGGTGTTGCTGTCTTTGGGGGCGGGGCAGTTCCTGATCATGGTATATGGTGTGGAGACAGTCGCGCCCTTTGCGCTGGCAGCCGTGTTCCTCGCCCTGGCGGTGGTGCCGATGACGCTCACTCCCACTGCCGACCCAACCCTGCCAGTCACCGTCCCGGTAAGCTTGCGGGACCTGTTTGCGTTCTCCAGGCTGGCGATGATCGGCATCTTCATCACCGGCCTCGGCAATGGCGCATTCTGGGGCATGGGCGCGGTATTCATTCACGGCATCGGCGGCAGCAACGCCCTGGCAGCAGGATTCATGGCCAGCGTCATCATCGGCGGTGCCCTGCTGCAGTGGCCAATCGGCCGCCTGTCCGACCAACACGATCGTCGCACGGTGCTGGCGCTGACCAGCATCGCCGCCTCCTTGACGGCGGTGGCGTTATACCTGGTCGTCTCCGATCAAGTCGACTTCGCGCTGGCACTGGCGGCGTTTTACGGTGGCTGTTCGTTTGCCATGTACTCGCTGTGCGTCGCCCACGCCAACGACCACGTGGAGCCGGACCGCATGCTGGACATGGCGCGCGGGCTGCTGCTCGCCAACGGCATCGGCGCCGCGCTGGGACCGCTGCTGGCCGGGGGATTGATGCACGCATTCGGACCGCGGACCCTGATGGCCTACCTGGCCGCGACGACCGCGCTGGCCGCACTCTACACTCTCTATCGCATGCAGGTTCGGGCGCCGGTACCGGTAACCGAACAGACCGTGTTTCTGCCCATGGCGCGCACTTCCGCGGCGGCAACGCAGCTCGACCCGCGCACCGAGCCCGCTGCGGGGGATTCTCCCGTCGCGCAACGGCGGACTTGAGTGCTGTAACACCTCCTCTCGGGCTGGTGATGGCTCGAACGGCGTTTTCCTGATTGAACCGCCGTACATCGTCCCCATATTCCCGCTAAAATCGGACGAGCCCGAGATTCAGATCGACCCGGGTATGGCCTATGACCCCGAAAAGCTACACCGACGACCTGCACCTGCTGCTGGAAATCCTGCCGGCGCGCTTGCGGGATGTATTGGCGGGACTTTCTCTCGAAGACCTGGTTGAGATCGTGATGGACCTGGGACGCCCGCCCCAGGCACGGTTTCCAGGCCGCGCGCAGGACCTGTGCGAGGAGCCGGTCACCCGCCAGGAATTGGACCAGACGGTCGAAGAGATCGGGGAATTCGATGCCGACAACCGGGCCGGCATCGAGAGCACCCTGCACCGGATCTCGGCGCTGCGCAGCCGCACCGGGCAGATCATCGGCCTGACCTTGCGGGTGGGACGCGCCGTCCTTGGCACCATCGACCTCATCCGCGATCTGGTCGAGCGCGGCGACTGCGTGCTGCTGCTGGGCAGGCCGGGCATTGGCAAGACCACCAAGCTGCGCGAGATAGCCCGCGTGCTCGCCGACGACTTCTCCAAGCGGGTGATCGTCATCGACACCTCCAACGAGATCGCCGGCGACGGCGACGTCCCTCACCCCGCCATAGGCGGCGCAAGGCGGATGCAGGTCTCGCATCCAGACCGGCAGCACGCGGTGATGATTGAGGCGGTGGAGAACCATATGCCTGAAGTGATCATCGTGGACGAGATCGGCACCGCCGCCGAGGCTGCCGCGGCCCGCACCATCGCCGAGCGCGGGGTGCAGCTCATCGGCACGGCCCATGGCAACACGCTGGAGAACCTGGTCATGAACCCCACCCTGTCCGACCTGGTCGGCGGCGTGCAAACGGTCACCCTGGGCGACGACGAGGCCCGCTTCCGTGGCAGTCAGAAGACCGTCAGCGAGCGCCGCGCGCCCCCCACCTTCGACGCCGTGGTGGAGATCGTCGACCACGACGAGGTGATGGTGCACCGGGATACCGCACGGGCCGTAGATATGCTGCTGCGCGGAATGGACCCTGGCGCCCAGCGGCGCTTGCGGCACGGCGATTCGATCAAGGTCAGCCGCGATACAACACCACCGCCCGTCATCAACGACGAGGTCATCGCGGCGAACCCGGACCGGCCGCTGCGCATCTATCCCTACGCTATCAGCCGCGACTCGGTGGAGCGTGTGCTGCGCGACCTGAGACTCAATGTGCGCACTGTCCCGCGCGCGGAAAATGCAGATATCATCATCGCCCTGCGCAGCCGTGCCGGCGATCCGCGCCTGCAGCGCCTGCTGTCGATCACCGAGGCGCCGCTTCACCTGGTGAGGAAGAACACCACGGCACAGATCCGCCGCCTGTTACAGGGCATGCTGCACGGGCAACCGGAAGACAAAATGCCAGAGCGAGTGGCTGGGGGGTGATGCATTTCAAAGTCGGGGTCAGACCCAATGCTGTTCCAAAACCTGGTCAATTGGTCCGAGTCTTTGAGCTCCCTCGAAAAAATGTATCCATATCGTCTTGTTTCCGGGTAAACGCACGCCCATGGAAAGTGGCTCCCAACATATATCTCCAAAAGGTCTATTGTATGCCTCTATACATTTGTAGTTTCGGCGATGTCCTTATTGATGCGGGAATTGGGACGCGGCCAACATTTTTTAAGCGAACACAGTGGGTGACATTCCAATTCTGCCCAAAGAAAGAAATGTATGATCTGAGCCCACTTTCAGACTCATAATCACGCAAAGGAGAAAGCGATGAAGACGGAAATGCTGAGCCAAAAGGAAAAAGAACTGGTAGCAGTAGGAGCAGCAGTTTCTGCAGGTTGTGCCATGTGTTCCAACCACCATTTAAAACAGGTATTTAAACGAGGAGCCGCTAAGGATGAAGTACATTATGCCGTGATTGCTGCTACCGCGGTTATAGAAGACAGCATGGAAGACGTGCAGTATTCGGCGTATAGATTAATGGACATAGAACGACAAGAAGTGCCCATTGGCAAAGTCGAGACGACTGAAACGTTAACGGCTCTGATCAAACCGGCAGCTGCGGTTGCGGTCAATAATGTGATTAATTCGAAAAGGTATATCGGGATCGCAGATAAACTGGGTGCATCGTCACGCGAACTCCACTCCACGATTACTAAGGAGTACGTTAGTAACCTGACATTATGCGATCACGTATCTCACATGGGGTTCGTGGAAAAAAGCCCGGATGAGATCCGGAGTTTTCTGTAGGAATCGCAGGTGTCCAATGACAACGCGCTTCAACTCGTCGCGACTTCTCACGATACGCTTACCCACGCCATGGTTCTTGAGATGGTTCCAGACCAGTTCATCCGGGTTCAGTTCTGGCGAATACGGCGGCAGAAAAAACAATCTGAGTTTTCCCTTGGTTTTACGGACAAACTCAAACACCTTACGCGCCCGGTGTGACGGATGTCCATCAACGATCAGGAAAACAGGCCGTTTGGCATTGTGCAGCAGACGTTTGAGGAATTCGATGAACTTGCCCGCATTCATTCGACCTTCCACCGTCATGAAGCGCATCTCCCCACGGGGGCTAATCGCTGAAACGATATTCATGCCATAGCGTTGTCCCGTCGCTTCAACTATTGGCGTCTGGCCTTTCGGGGCCCAGGTCGTCCCTGAATGAAAGTCAGAGCGCACACCCGCTTCATCCGAAAAATACACGGTGGCACGCGCTTTCTTTGCCAAGGCCTGGATCTTTGGATAATCCTCGGACAACCAGCGCTCAACTAACTCCGGATTCTGTTCATAGGCTCGACGCAGCGGCTTTTGCGGGCTCAGCCCCAGCTTTTTCAACAGCCGACCAACCGAGACCTCGCTCAAGCCCACACCAAATCGCTCCCGGATCAACTCCCTCACCATCCCTCGGGTCCACAACGCAAATTCAAAATGTAACTGCAATGGATTCTTCGATGTGATGGTCTGGTACAACCACTTCAACTGTTTACCTTGAAGCTTCGACGGACGTCCGGCAATGGGCTTGGCGCGAAGCGCATCGAGCCCGCCCTCTCGATACTTCGCCAACCAGTCATAAATGACCGTCCGCCCAAAACCCAGAACCCGGATCACATCCTCCGGGCTCTCTCCCGCTTCAACCCGTTGCACCGCATGGATCCGAATGTCCTCCAATGTCTTGTGGTCCAGCGTCCGTCCGTCTCGTTTCTTCATGCACAACATTATACACTAATGTCAGCATACTTATGTACTTATTAGTAATTAGTGGTTAGCTTTCTCTGCCGACTACACTTCTTGTTTGCCAGCCGCCCGGACAGTGAGAAGGACCGGACGATCCTGCCCATCTCGATGCGCAAGCGATGCGCAAGCTAGCGAACCAGAAGCGCCCCGGCGTCCACCAAGTCGCGCGCCGCCCCAGACCCGCCTGTTCGACTAATGGATTGGGTAAGACCAGCGGCTGGATAGGGCACGGCAGGGAGCTATTGCCGGGGGCTGTTATGGGCTCGACGGTGCGCAACATCAGAAAAGCTGCCGATTTCAGTGATCTCACCTGGCTGGGAAATCATAGCGACCGCCGATAAAAGCTCCCAACAGCAGTTGACGTGCTGCAGATGAACCGGGAATACTTGGTCGCGTAGCGGAAAAGGACCTTTAATTTTGCCTATAAGCTTCAAAAAAACCCCGGCGGCAGATATTCCGGCCCCGGTCCCTTTCTTCCCGGCCCCTTTCTTCTATCTTTGAAATGAGTTCAAAGAATCTGAACCCTTGTCATGTTCCGTTGCCGGTCATTGACGGGGGCCCGGTCGCCGGGGGGCCGGATCGGGCGGTGGAAGAACGGATCGTGGAAACCCTTGAGAACAGAACCTTCGACGAGATCGAGATCGGGGAGCGTGCGGAGATCGTCCGCACCCTGACCGAGGAGGACATCAAGCTCTTCGCCGTGATGTCCGGGGACGTCAACCCGGCGCACCTGGACGAGGAATACGCCACCAGCGAGATTTTTCACAAGGTGATCGCCCACGGCATGTGGGGCGGGGCGCTGATTTCGGCGGTGCTGGGCACCACCCTGCCGGGCCCGGGCACCATCTATATCGGCCAGACCCTCAAGTTCCGCCGCCCCGTGGGGATCGGCGACACGATCCGGGTGAGCGTCACCGCCGCCAGCAAGGACGACAACAAGAAGACCATCGTCTTCGACTGCCTGTGCACCAACCAGGACGACAAGCCGGTCATCGACGGCACCGCCACCGTGCTGGCCCCCACGGAAAAGGTCAGGCGGCCGCGCCCGGTGCTGCCGGAGGTGATGCTCCACGACCGGGGCTCGAAGCTGCGCGCCATCGTCGACAAGGCCCGCGCTTTCGCGCCGGTGAGGACCGCGGTGGCCCATCCGGTGCACGGCTACTCCCTCTCCGCCGTCGCCGAGGCGGCACGCGCAGGGCTGATCCAGCCGGTCCTGATCGGTCCGGTAGACCGCATCAGGGCCGCGGCCGATGACAGCGACATCGATATATCCGCGTTCGAGATCGTTCCGGCGCCGTACAGCGCCGAATCCGCCCTCGCCGCCGTGGCCATGGCGCGGGCCACGGAGGTGGGCGCCATCGTCATGAGCTCCCATTACGGCACCGGGCTGATGAAGACCGCGGTGCAGCGGGGCACGGGCATTCGCACCCACCGGCGCATCAGCCATGCGGCAGTGGTGGACATGCCGTTCTATCCGCGTCCCCTGATCGTGACCGACGCCTACGTCAACACCGACCCCGGAATCGACGAGAAAAAGGACATCGTGATCAACGCCGTGGAGCTGGCTCACGCCCTGGGCGTGGAGGCGCCCAAGGTCGCCTTGGTCGCCGCTTCCTTCAGGGTGGAAAACAAGCTGCGCTCCACGGTGGAGGCGGCGGCGCTTTGCAAGATGGCGGACCGGGGCCAGGTGGGCAGGGCGGTGTTGGAGGGTCCCCTGCCCTACGACATGGCGGTCTCGGAGGCGGCCGCGCGGCGCAAAGGTATCGACTCGCCGGTGGCCGGAGCCGCCGACATCGTGGTCTGTCCCCACCTGGAGGCCGGGCATCTGTTGTTGAAACAGCTCAGCGGCCAGGCGCGCGCGCAGACGGCCCACGTCGTCCTCGGCGCCAGGGTGCCGATCATCCTGCCGAGCAAGGACGACGAGACCCTGCCGAGGCTGGCGTCGTTCGCGCTGGTGAGCATGCTCTCGGCGAACCACGCGAAGGCGGGGGAAGAAGCCGAAGGAATGGTTTGATTGGAAGTCATCGACCTCAATGGGAGGCGCGCGCTCATCGTCGGCGTGGCCAACGAGCGCAGTATTGCCGCCGCCGTTGCGCGAAAGCTGCGCTCGGCGGGCGCCGAGGTCGCCCTCACCTGTCACACTGAGCGCACCCGGCCCTACGTGGAGCCTTTCGCCGAGGCGATCGGCGCGGCCATGCTGCTGCCGTGCAGCGTGCCCGACGAGGACGAGGTGGCCCGGGTCATCGAACGCGTCCGCAACGAGTGGGGCGCGGTGGATTTTCTCTTTCACGCCATCGGCGCCGCTCCGGAATCGGAGATCAAGCACCGCCTGGTGCAGGTGTCCGGCCCGGGTTTTGCAGACGCCATGCAGACGTCGGTCTATTCCTTCATCCAGTTCTCCCGTGCCGCCGCTCCGCTGATGAGCGACGCCGCCTCCATCGTGACCCTCACCTTCTACGGCGCGGAGCGGGTCGTAGATCACTACAACGTCATGGGACCGGTGAAGGCGGCGCTGCAGTGCGCGGTGCAGTACCTGGCCCATGAGCTCGGCCCCTCGGGTATCCGGGTCAACGCCATCTCCGCCGGTCCCATCAATACCCGCGCCGCCTCCGGGATCAGCCAGTTCTCCAAGCTGACCGACGAGGTGAGGAAGAAGGCGCCGCTGCGCCGCAACGTGACCACCGACGAAGTGGGCAAGGTGGCCCTGTTCCTGGTCAGCGACCTGGCTTCTGGGGTCACCGGAGAGATCATTCACGTGGACAGCGGCCACCACATCGAGGGCATGTCCTTCGAAGACGATGGAGCGGTGGTACGGTTAGGGCCTTAATGGGTGGGAGTACGTGACCAGTTCGTGACCACTTTTTCTTTATGGCCTCTAAGTGCTTGTTTTCTGGTGGCCAGGGACAGAATCGAACTGCCGACACGGGGATTTTCAGGGCCAGTAAGATCGATAAAGCATTGATTATGCTGGAACAGGGTATGTCCAGTACAACGAGTGGAAATCGTGTTGATTCAACAGGTTGACGCTGGTTGGAACAAGTTGTGAAAACTGGGCAGTGTACCGTGAGTGTACCGCGGGTTGACGATTGAAACTCCATCTCTTTCTGCATTTGCAGCGAATGCTTGACTCTCCTGCAATCGCCCCCAGGCTCTCGTGCGGTGCATTAGGAGGAATTTCTCACGTTAAGCAGCGGACTGTTTGGAATCGCCAGTCTAAAGGATATCGACTGCACGGTGTCGTTTCACGTACCCTATCTACCAGTCAGCCAGGGACCGCCACTTCCCCATACGTAAGCGAAGTCGTTTGCATTTGCGGCAGCCTCAAGCACGGGCATGAGAAACGGCCGTAGCTGGTCAATCACCTGCGTGAGTTCGATGTCGGTGTTTTCCAGTTGACTGCGCGCAAGGAATCCTTTCCATTGGTTTTTCTTGTGCTCATCGGTCGCGAATTCATCGCTCAATGCGGTTGGCAAGGCTTGCGGGATAGCGGTCAGCCGGCGATCGAACGTCGCTCTAACGGCCGTTACCAGCGTTGCGCCTTCAAATGAGAAATTTCGAGCAATGGTCCAAAGATCGTAGAAGTCCCTCATGCGGCTGTTCTGCATACCCAGCGCCACCATCGCCTGCAGTTTCTCGGCGACGACGGTCTCGGGCGGGTAGGCACGAATCCGTGGCTCCGGTAATTCCAGCAAAGTTGGGTAATCGATCACGGTTGCCTCCGGGATAACCGTATCGCCGAAACCGATATCGACTTGAACTGGAATCCTGGCCGTGCCCAGTCGGGTAACAAGTTTTACACGTAGGCCCAAATATGTCTGGCCCTCACGTATCTCACTGACGTGCACGCTGTCTGAATCAAAGGTCAAGGCGTCAGGCTCAACCACGAGCTTGCAAAGATTTTGGAAGATCGCTGACAACCCGTCGATGGAGGGTTAACCAAATCCAAGCAGATCCAGATCGCGCGTTGGCCGGTGAGGTGATTCCGCCCACAGCGAAAACAACATAGCACCCTTGAGAATGAATTGATCCGAAAATTGAGACTGAGCCAGCCGGTACAACAACCGCTCCAGGGCAAATCTTGTCAGAGTGAGATTCGGGTCTTCGCTCCGACTGACGCTCAGATTGAGTAGCCGCTGGTGAATGGATGCCGGGAGATTGGCAGGCCGTTTCTTCGTCATGCGGTTGCCTCAAGATAGGGGCGCATGACATTGGCGACTCGACAGATCTTCGCATAATGCCAGAGGTCGTCATTGCTACATTTTTTCTGTTCGCGGCAATCCCGCAGCGCCTCCATTGCCACATCGAGGCCGATCTTATTCCGGTATTTGAAACAATCCGCGACGGTCTTCGGAGGATTGTAAAGCTTGACCGGAACACCCTCGATAATGATTTCCTCAATCCCTTCCGTCAGCGCGTCACCGGAAAAACGCATAATACGCAGCGGTGGATAATCGATCCGCGGTCGTGCAGCTCTGCGGTCCAGAGCCATCCATACTTCGAACGGGCTCTGGGTCCCAATCTCGTGGAATTGCAGTGCGGATAGCAGGCAGATGATGCCGTGTGGCACCCGTTTACAGGCTTGTGCAAGGCCGTGATGAACGGATATCTCGGCGTCTGCCGTCACATACAGCCCTCGCCCGGTACGCGTCAGCAGGCCCTGTTTGTACAGCCGGCGCAGGTATTCGGGATGTATTCCTCTCGAAGTCAGGTCGCGGACGCGCAGCACGCCCATTTGCTTTGCGAGTTTCAGAACCTGCTCTGTCTTTGTTGGCTCATCAGGCATG
>CAMYNL010000031.1 GCA_947259705.1 uncultured Gammaproteobacteria bacterium
TGACATCGGCCGTCGAAACCGTCAGGTCGGTGCCTAAGTTGCGGGCATAAATCCCACGACCGTAGGTGCCCGTCACCGTCCCGGTTGCGGTGACGCTCAGGGCCCCGCCGACCTGGTTGAGGGCATCAATCCCATCGTTGTCGCCGGTAATCGTGGCATTGAAATTGTCAGTGAAGATCAGCCCACCAGTACCGGTCAACGACAGGGCGTCGCCGCCGCTGGTGCTGGTGTCTATCCCAAATCCGTTCACGGTCGTGACCGTCAACGGTGCCCCGGCCAGTGTCTGCGTCAGGTCCGTCGCGAGATTGGCGCCGAGAGAGCAGAGATAATTTCCGGGGCCAGCCGAGGGATAACATGAGCCCGCCCGGGCCGAGCGCCCGCTATATCCAGCAAGCAAGGTGGAGGCGACGGCCGCGCTCAGCGCGAGCTTCCTGGGAATCCCATTCTGGCTGCGGTTGCCGCGCATATCGTTATTCTTGAACTTGCTCGAGCCCGGCTGTTGTTTACGTTTTTCAATAGTGCCCATTAGTCATCTCCAGAAATACGACTGCCATCGCCAAGGCGGTTCGATTACCCTCTGCAATGGGTTTTCGGCGAAACTACTGTGACGGGGTTTCGGACGTATACGCCCCTAAGGCTTCCGACGAATCGTACTGACCGAAGGTATACCCGTCATTCTTGCCCCCTTTAAGTAAAGGCTGAATGCCGCGTCTAAGAAGGTAACCGTCGGGACCGAAAGGGGTTGGGCGGGGGCAGAGACGCGAAATCTTGCTGTGCAGCACAACAATGCACGTGCGCGATATGGCGTCAGGGCGAAAGAATCCGCTGTCTAATCCTCACGTTGCGGTGATTATCTTCGAGCCGCAAAACAAGTTAGATAGCATGCAGGTTCCGTGCCACATAAAAATTACCTAGCGATTCCAGTTGCTTAGGGGACCGGCGTGCGCCGCAGGTCAGCAAGTGCATGAGAACTCGACACTTTCATGGCTAATCACGGTCCGAAAAACCCTGCTGCAATGCGACCAGAGAAAAAAATGAGTTAACTTTCAACCTCTTTTCCGACTATTTTGCTATGTAAATAATACCGACACCATCGTATCACCCATCCTACTTCCAACTTCGACCGCCCTGCCGGAAAGGGTCCTGCGCGAGGTGGAAAACAACCTCTTGCCATGACTGCCCACCTCTCTCAACATATTTTGCACACATAACTGCGCACTATCCCGCTGATCGGCAATGGTGATACTAACGACCGCTTTCGCGGGACGAGCTTGATGCACGGATAACCTACCCCGCTTGTAGGGTCGGGTTCATTCGCTTATCAGGCCGCGCGCCGTCAAAGCGTACAGAAACAGCACATCCTTTTACCGCGTCGGCTGCATGGCTTTCTTAGGCCTCGGTTACAACCACCGACGCACTCGCGACTTGTATTCCCGGTACCCATCGCCAAACTGCCTTTCCAAGTATGCTTCTTCCTTTTTCACCACTCCATATGTCATCACCACGAGCGTTGGAACCAATAGCACGAGAACCCATACGCTCTCGGTCAGAAGCGCTAGCCCCAAATAGAGCAAGGTCAAGGCCAAATATTGAGGATTACGGCTGTAGCGATATGGGCCTTCAGTGATAAGTGTTGTAGCCGACTTTCGTACGTCCAACGGAGTTGAGGCTCTGCGAAATAGCATTATGGCTGGGACTACAAGGAAGAAACTTGCGCAGATAAGGATGATGCCCCCGGCGCTGGTCCACTTCCATGACTCGTCGACGAGAGGCCATGCGTGTTCCAATCCATATCCGATCAGAAAGGCGATCGCATACACCAGTGGCGGAATAACTCGGATTCCAGGGCTGTCTCCGGGATTGGTCATGGTGTCTTGTGCAGGGCCAACGAATGAGCTCCGCTGCAGGCAAGCGGCGTAGCGGCTTGGCCGTCAGCTGCAGCGCCTTTGGGATGCCGCCGCGTCAGTTGCCTGCTGCAACCGTGATGCCACCTCGATTCACACTCTCCACGGCCGTCTCAAGTCCTGGGCTCGACCAGTTCAGAAGCTGCAACTAGTGCTGCCTTTATGATCAATTCCGACGGCACGGCCTCGAATACATCGTTTCCCATCTCGATTGTTCGGCATCCGGAATCCCCGCAAACGGAACAGCAGGGGCTGCTTGCCACTCTCGCGCCAAGCCACTCCTCAATGGGCTTCCCCGCAATCCAAACGCGGTTCGATTGGGAAGGGTCCGCCGTGAACGAGTCTCTGTCTATTTCTCTGGTTTCGAAGGTTGTCTCGATACCTAAGGGTCGGAGGACCTGTTCCAGCTTCGCGACGGCTTGCTGCAGACCCTCGTACGTGGTACCGCACCGATCGCACGTTGTTCCTCCAGTATCGACGAGCCGCTGCCAGACGATCGGCAGGATCTTCACCGCGCTTTTTTCCTTGATAGTGGGCATCTAGCTATTAAAAAACCCCAAATGTCTCCGAAATTCGCCTTGTCTGCTTGTCGTGTATTCCGGCTTGGACCTTTGTAACCCATTGTAATGAGCATGACCATCCTCTGAGATAAGGAAACGTATATTGCAACAAGGAGAGCGGATATAGGTCGTGTCGAAAAACCCATGCTGCCTCCAGGTAGTGAAAGAGAAGATACTAAAACCGCGAAATGGCAGCAATGAATATGTTGCATGCATCCAATTGAATGCGCTCAGCAGTTGAATTTTGGTATTGCAGCGCCGTGAGCTATGTCCGCCATAGATCTGGGCGGACGTTCCTCTAATTTTTACTGCATTCGGCAACTGTGGGCCGATATCCGACCCGAGCGAGTTGATCCGGAATATCTGGTCAGGGGCGACCATGTTACGTCCGCCGAACCATAAAAACACTCAATGTCCATAACTGATCACTGGCAAGCGACCGAGGTTATACCCGCAACAACCGCTAGGCCGCCCGCTGCAGGGTGACCCGGATGGACACCTGGTTTTTGTCCCGCTGACGATTCACCGTAGCGGCGATGACTTCCACACCCTGTTTACGCAATATCTCGAGCCAGATCACCCAGGCGTCGAAATCCGCATCCGTCAACCAGACCTTGACCTGTCCATCGTTCTCGCCAGGCGCCATGCGGCGGATCTGTTCGCGGATATTCGCCTTGCTTGCGCTCTGCTCGACAATGGTGAGCAACGGCTGATCGCCGCTCGGCGCCTGCTGCCGGCCCTTGCTTAGCAGCGGTTTTACCCTCTCGGCCTGCTGCTGCATCCAGGCAAGATTCTGTTGCTTCACCGGGACCTGGTTGCGAAGGCGCGCGATGCTGTCCTGCCAGGGCGCCCACATCGTTGCGTAAGCGATGATCACCAGGGCCCCGAGGAAGCCGACGGCGAGCACCGCCCGTTCCCGCCGTTCGAGGCCGGCAAATCTCTCCTTCAGCTGTCGCAGTTCCATGACGCCTTCATCCCTCGCGCGAGATCCGAAAACGACCGCTCACTCTTTCATCACGGGCCCCGGAAGAGAGCAGTTCGGCCTGCAGTCCGGGCTCGTTTTCGAACCTTTTTTTCAACCGGTCCAGCGCCGCGAAGTCCTGCGTCGTACAGGTAATGATCATCATATTGTCCCGAAACGTGATTTCCTCCAGGGTCGCGCGGCTGGCGGGAACCGCGCGCGCAATGCTCGACAGCAAGATCTGAAACTCGCCGTCTCCCGTGGTGCCGGAGAGCAATGCCTTGATCTTCTGCTCCATCTGAACCCGGGGATTGACTATACGTGTGACTTCCGGAAACGCGGAACGAAAGGTTGCCACGATGTTCGCCTCCAGTTCTCGATCCATTTTCGCCAGGCGGTAGTGATCATATAGATCCGTTCCGAGACGCAGGACGACTGCCGACAGCAGCACCACACCGGCCACCTTCAGTCCCGCAGTCACATTGCGTTGATGATCCGGTTTGAATTCCCCCTGCAAGAGATTGGCGTTCGCGGGCAGTTCCAGTCCATGTTCCAGCCATGCCGTGAAGTCGTTGCCGATCGACCACTCACTGACCAGGTCCCCGCCCTGTTCGATCAGTTGCTGCGCCAGGCTCCGATCATTGACCGCAACGGCGGTGTGGACATCATCCAGTTCCCGCCACCAGTGGTTCAGCATGCCTGGATCCAGGACCACACCTTCCAGGGGTCCGCCACGCACGAGTATTTCCGCGCTGCCTGTTGCCGCCAAGGTGTAGCGGGTCTGCGGGTGCAATGGTACGAGGAAGTGGTCCGGAACGAGCATGTCAACCGGACTGCCCAGCGCCTGCAGTTGGCTGTTCCAGGCCCGCATCTGTTCGCGCGCGATGATCGCAACGCGGGCGGGCCTGGTCGGTTTCCAGTCCAACAACACAAATACCAGGTCCTCGACGTCGGAGGCCAGACTATCCTCGAGCGCATAGGGAATGGCAGCCAGCGCCTTGGCGCGGCTGCGGGCCGGAACAGTAACACTGCGGATGGTCACCGCCCGCCCGGGCACCACCGCCACCAGCCGCTCACCGCGCGCGCCGGCAGGAACCTGCGCCAGGGCCTCCACTTCGCCCTTTCCCACGAGCTTGTCCTGGGCATCCAGTCGCGCCCACCGATGGGGCGGTTCGATATTCACGAACACGGTCACGTCAAGCCTCGCTGCCGTTGTAGCACGGTTATCTGATTGGTCTCCGGCAGACGCTGCAAGAGACTGCGGATGATGGTGGTCAAGCGGCCGAACTCAGCCCGGCTCTCCACCTGGAAGAAATTCGACGCAACCGTGACCAGCGGCGTCGCCGTGTTGCCCTGTCCCGCCAGCTGGGGCGCGGCCAGGAACTCATCGGCGCTTTCATAGCCCTCGGACCCACGCCCCTCCGCCAATGCCTGGGCGTCACTCTCGGCGATCAGGTCCCGCGCCAGGATGCGCAGAATGGCGTTGGGGGCCGTGTTGACATTGATGCGAACATTCCCCGCGGGGAGAGCCGACAGATACGGCTGCAGGGCCGCGACCTTGTCGGCATCGAAGCCCTTTACCCATATCAGTTCGCCAACCTCGGAAAACGGGCGGTTGGCGGATCTGTACGATGGCTGCAGGGAGAGATACTCGGCGTCCTCTGCGCCGAAACTGCCGCTCGTTTCCTGGTCGGGGTCGACCCAGTCGACCACCGCATCCGCCAGCCCTTCCTCCAGTTCCAGGACCCGCAACAGGCGCTGAAAGGCCGGATACCATATCTCGTCGCGGCCGGCGCCGAGGTTGTTGATATTGAAACGTCCCTGCAGGTCCTCCACACGGGACGAAAGCTTGCCCTCCTCGACGCCAACCTGCGGCAACAGGTTGTTCCAGGCCTCGGCCAGGTGGTCGATCTCAGTCTGCTGAGCGTCGCGCCGCAGCACGATCATAGCCCACTGTTCCGCGCCCGTGGCCATCTGATACCCCTGCTCGGCATCTCGCTGATTGCTGATTCGTCGTATGGACAGATGTTCGTCTTCGATGGTGTATACCAGCAGAGAACTCATAAGAACGAGGATAAACATCACCGTCAACAGGGCGACACCGGCTTGCCGATTGCCGACACCGGCGGGTCCGGTCTTGTAAAGCGCCGGGTAAACCATCAGGAACCGGTAGCCACTTCGATCAGCCTCCGGTACTCACGACCATTGTCCAGGGTCAACAGCAGTTCCATCGCCGTGGGCATCGCCGTCCCCTCGGCACCTTCCGGCAGCTCGCCCAGGCCCGACTCAGCATCGAACTGCAGCAGGCGCAGCGCCGCCGTGGCCACCCCGGACAGCAGCGGTCGCGCATACTCGGCACTGTCCTGGTCCCGATCCAGCACATCCCAGGTGGCCCGAATCAGGGTTCCCTCCTCAAGACGCCAGGCGACGCGGCGCAGTTGCTGCCCCGACGAGGCCACCGCCGGCTGACTGGTGGTCAGACGGAAGAGTTCACCCGGGACGCCGCGATCAGTGCCGTCGGAAAGTAGCGCACCCTCAGTGTCTCCGAAGCCGTCACGAACCGGCCTGGCCACGGCGTAACGAAGATCGTGCTCCAGCAGGGTAAAGGCCAACTGCAGGGTCTTCAAGTCGCCATGGCGCTGCGCGAGCGCCGCACGGTGCTGGAGAAACTGGGTCAGACTTGCATAGCTGATGGCGGCAACAATGGCGAAGATGCCTATCGCAACCACCATTTCGAGGAGGGTGAAACCGGTCGATCTTTTCATTGTTCCGCCGAGCCCGCTTCCTCGGTGATTACGCGTGCCAGGTAACCGAACAGCTTGGCCGCTCGATCTTGATGATCCGTGTCTGTGAACACGCTGATGTCGGCCCGTAACAAATCAGGGTCCTGCGTGGTGGAGATGCTCTGCCGATAGTGCCAGTTGCGCCCGCCCATTGCCGCAATGCCGTCGGTGGTGACTGCGGCCGGCCAGACCCGGCTCACCTTGAGTTCCGTCAGGCGGTTACTCGCTACCCAGGAGGCCAGCAGGCGGTCTTCCGTCTGTTGCAGAACGGACGTCGCATTGCCGGCGGTCTGCATCACCGCGGCGATCCCGATCGCGGCGATGGTCAGCGCAGCGAGTATCTCCAACAGCGTAAATCCGCGCTCATCCTGTGTCACGGGCATGCCCTCTCACCACCAGGTTTTGCGCCGCGTCCAGGGTGACCCGGAAGTCCTGATCGTCCCCGCTAACGGTAAGCACGAAGGGGGTGATATCTCCAAAAGCCTCAACCACCACCAACCCGGCATCGCTTTCGGAACTGCCGGCGGGGAGATCCAGCCTCAACTTGAGGAAATCAGGGAGCATCCGGTCACGCAGTATGTCGTCGCCGGTGACCGGCTTCCAACCTGATCCAGCGGCTAGAAATCGATAACTGCGGGTGGGTTCGTCGACCAATATCGCATAACTGCGGCCCGACAGCACGCTCTCGTCTCTGAGGTGTTCCAGAAGAGCTGCGAAACGGCGGGCCTCCAGTTCGGCCACGCGATCGTGGTCACGGCCCAGGCTCAGCCCGACGACGGTGATGCTGATACCGATCAACATCACCACCACGAGTATCTCCAGCAGCGTGAAGCCTTGCGGCAGTGTCCGCCATCCACCGCATTGGGGGTTAGCATTCACGGTGCTGCAGGCCCGGTATTCCTATTTTCGCTGCTCAAGATTCCAGTTACCGATGTCCGCCGCCACGCCGTCGCCGCCAGGTCGGCCATCTGAGCCCTGGGACCACAAGTCAAACTCCATTCGTTCTCCGGGACTGAGGTACTGGTAGGGGTTGCCCCAGGGGTCCCGCGGCAGGGCCTCGATGTACCCCCCCGACTTCCAGTTCTTCGCGGGCGGGTCGCCGTCGGGGCGTTTCATCAGGGCCTCCAGACCCTGTTCGGTGCTCGGATAGTTGAAGTTGTCGAGCCTGTAGAGCTTCATCGCGCTCGACAGCGCCCGGATGTCGCTTTTCGCCTTGGCGACGAATGCCTCGTCCTGGCGGCCCAGCACCCGCGGCAGGATCAGCGTGGCAAGCAGGCCGATAATCACCACCACCACCATGATCTCAATCAGCGTAAAACCTTTTTGACGCATCCAGTCACCTCATCCAATCAATTGGTTCAAGTCAAAAATAGGCAGCAGAATCGCCAGCACGATCACGAGCACCAGGCCGCCCATGAGCAATATCATGACCGGCTCGAACAAGCCTACCAACACGGCAATTCTCGATTCAAGCTCCCTCTCCAGCGCGGTGGCCGCCTTGTCCAGCATTTCGTCCAAGCGACCACTGGTCTCGCCGCTGGCGACCATCTGCACCAGCAGTGGCGGAAAATTTCCGCTGCGCGCCAGTGCCTTGTTGATACTTACGCCTTCCGTCACTTCCGCTGCGGCATCACGCAGGTTGCCGCGCAGGACCAGGTTTCCGATCACCCCCTCACAAGACCGCATGGCGGACAGCAACGGCACGCCGCTACCAGCGAGAATAGCGAGCGTTCGCGCCATGCGGGCGCTGTTGATACCCCGAGTCAGGCGGCGGATGCCGGGCATACGAAGATAGGCTCCGTGCAGCGCATAGCGCACCTGCGGCTGCCTGAGCACCAGGGACCACGCTACCAGCGCGACGACCGCCGCGAGCAACAGCCAGGGCCCGTAGTGCTGTAAGAACTCGCTCATCCCGATGAGCGCCCGGGTAAGCCAGGGAAGCTCCTGCCCGCTGTCCTCGAACACCTTCACGACCTTGGGCACCACGTAGGTCAGCAAACCGACGACGATCAACACGGCCACCACCGTCAGGATAGCAGGATAAATCAGCGCCACGCCGATACGTTGCTGCAGGCCCTGTCGGGCTTCTACATAATTAGCGAGCCGGTCCAGCACCACATCCAGATTGCCCGACTGCTCCCCAGCCGCGACCGACGCCTGGAAGATCTCCGGAAATGACCGCGGGTAGCTGGCGATGGCCTCCGCCAACGATCGTCCTTCTAAGACCTGCGCGCGGATCCCGGACAGTACCGTCTTGACGCCATGACCCTCGGCTTGTTTTATCAGCGCGTTGAGGGAGTCCTCCACTGTCAGTCCTGACCCGAGCAGGGTCGCGAACTGCCTGGTGATGACGGCAAGTTCGTTAATCTTGATTCGCGTGCGGTGTACGCGACGCGACGTCTGTCCTGTCTTTACTTCTTCGGATACCCCGACCACGGCCAGCGGTGTCAGGCCCTGGTCGCGCAGCTCCTGGCGCACCTGGCGCGCGGAATCGCCGGCAGAAACACCACGGACGGTGCGGCCGCGGGGATCGAGTGCCTGGTATTCGAATGCGCCCATACGAGACTGCGGTGCCGCGCGGCTCGGCGATCAGCCGTCCAGCGACACCCTCACCACCTCGCCCAGACTGGTTTCCCCCGCCAGTACCTTACGATACCCATCGCTGGCCAGGCTTCGCGTGGTTCGACGCACATGCCGTAACATGGTTTCTTCGCTGGCCTGATCGTGGATCATGCTGCGCAAGGTCTCGTCAATAACGACAAATTCGTAAATCCCGGTGCGTCCACGATAACCGGTGTGCTCGCACGCCGGACACCCCGCCGCCCGGTAGATACTGATCTCGGCATCCGATTCCAGGCCGAGCACCTGACGTTCCTCCTCCTCCGGCGCGTAGGGCTTGGCGCAATTGCCGCACAAACGCCTCACCAGACGCTGTGACAGAACGCCAGACAGGGATGATGATATGAGGAAGGACTCCACGCCCATATCCAGCAAGCGCGTCATGGCCCCGATCGCGGTATTGGTATGCAGGGTGGACAGCACCAGGTGCCCGGTCAAACTCGCCTGCACCGCGATCTCGGCGGTCTCCAGGTCACGTATCTCCCCGACCAGAACCACGTCCGGGTCCTGCCGGAGGATGGAACGCAAGCCGCTGGCGAAGGTCATGCCTATCTTGGCGTTTACCTGGCTCTGGCCGACACCGTCCAGATCGTACTCGATCGGATCCTCTACGGTCAGGATGTTCAATTGCTTTCGGTTGAGCCGCATCAGGCCGGCATAGAGCGTGGTGGTCTTGCCGGATCCGGTGGGTCCCGTCACCAGCACGATGCCGTGAGGGGCGTGGATCAGGCGATCAAACCTCTCCCGGATTGAATCATCCATGCCGAGCTGCACCATGTCCAGGCGCGCGCTCTGCTTGTCGAGCAGCCTCAGTACCACTCTTTCGCCATGCTGGGTGGGCAGGGTGGATACGCGCACGTCCACGGGGTGATCGCCCACGCGCAGCGAAATACGGCCGTCCTGGGGCAGGCGTTTCTCCGCGATGTCCAGTTTTGACATGACCTTGAGCCGCGAGACCAGCGCCCCGTGCAGGGCCCGCTGAGGCTCAACGACGTCACGCAGCACGCCATCGACCCGAAAGCGGACGACGGAACGCTGCTCGAAGGCCTCCAGATGAATGTCGGACGCACCCTCCCTGATGGCCTGGGTCAACAGCGCGTTGATGAGCTTGATGATGGGGGCCTCGTCGGCGGCTTCCAGAAGGTCGGTGGCTTCCGGCAGCTCCTGGGCCAGCCGTTCCAAGTCATACTCACCACCGAGGTCATCCATCATCTGCGTGGCTTCCGACTGGCCCTTGTCATAGCCCTGGCGCAGCAGCCGGTCGAACTGGTCCTGCGCTATCGGGTGCATCACCAGCGCGCCTGCCAGCTTGCGACGCAGTTCGGTGATGACGTCGAGTCCGGGCAGGCCACTGTGCAGTATATGATAATGACCGCCCTCGTCTTGATTGGCCACCAGTACGTTGTGCCGCTTGGCAAAGGCGTAGGACACGGCGCCGATCAGCCTGGGATCGAGCAGTTCCAGCCCGACGGCCTGATCCGGCTCGGTTGCGGGCGCTGCCGGGTTACTGGCTGGACTCATTGGTCGCAGAGCTCGCGGAGGATTCATCCTGCTGCGCCTCGGGCGGTTCGTCGACCTGCGCTTCCCAGTCGATGTCAGGCAGCACCGTGGGCTGCCCGCCCTGGATCATCATCTTGGTGTCCTGCTGGCTGGATCGTTCCAGGTCCTGGATGTAGCCGTACTTGTCGCGGGTAAAACCCGCGATGTCGGTATTGGAGCGGATGATCTTGGGACGCAGAAATACCATCAAATTGATCTTGCGGGTTTCCTTGGACTTGCGGCGGAACAATGCCCCCAGCACCGGGATCTTTCCAAGTATGGGCACCCATTCCACCGAGTCGACGACGTCATCCCTGATCAGGCCGCCGAGCACTATGATCTGACCGTCGTCAACTTGCACAGTGGCGGTGATCATGCGCTTGTCGGTCACAACGTCAGTAGCGCCCTCCACGGGCTGCTGCGAGACGTTCGAAATCTCCTGGTTGATCTCCAGCCGGATGGTATTGCCTTCGTTGATCTGGGGCGTGATCTGCAGGGTCAGTCCCACGTCCTTGCGTTCGATGGTCTGGAACGGATTGATGAGGTTCTGCGTCACCGCGGCCCCGTCGCCGGTATCGGGCGTGGTGGTGACCGCGGTACCGGTGTCCACGTTGGTAGTGAACTGGCCGGTAACGAAGGGGACCTCCTGGGCAACGACGATCTCCGCGGTCTCGTTGTCCAGTGTCAGAAGGTTCGGCGTGGACAGAATATTGGTGTTGGCGTCGGTGCGCAGGGCACGCAACACGACGGAGAGGTCCGGCACGATAGCGCCGGTCACGCTCTCAACCAGGTTGTTGAGATAACCCAGCGTCAGCCCACCGGTGATATCGCTGAAATTGGTACTGCCCGTGGTCTCTCCAGTGGGCGTGTTGGTGTCCCGGAACTGCCACTCCACGCCCAGGTCGGAGGCCTTGGTTGCGGATACTTCCGCGATGATGGTCTCCACGAACACCTGCTCGCGGCGTACGTCGAGTCTGTCGATAACGCTCTTCATGGTGCGGAAATTGTCTTCCTTGGCATGGATAACGAGGGCATTGGTGGCATCGTCCGCCTGTACCACCACCTCCGCCGCGCGCGCCCCCTGCTGGGCATCCGTCGCCGCGGTCTCCCGGCGGCTGATCTGGTTCAACAGCTCGACCAGTTCCGACGCCTTGGCATAGCGCAGGTACACGACGTGCACATCGCCGACATCGGGCCGCTCTATATCCAGTTGATCGATCACTGCCTGCAGCAGTTGAAACTCGGCGTCCGGGGCATTGATGATCAGCGCATTGGTGGCATCGTCCCCCTGCACCGTCAGGTTCCTGGACGGCGCCTTGGGGTCGCCCTGCCTCGCCATCCCCACGGTAAGCTGCTCCAGCACCGGCGCCATGCTGGAGGCCTGGGCATGCTTCAGATACACGACGTGGATACTGGTGCGTCGATCCGGAATGTCGACCCTGGTAATGATGTCCAGTAAGCGCTGCACATTCGCACGGGTGTCCGTGAATACCAGGGTGTTGGTGGGCGCGTGGGCGGCAAAATGGCTTGTAGGAGGCAGTAGTGGCCTGAGTATCGGCACCAGATCCTGTACTGAGGCATGCTTCAATTGGTATACCTGGGTGACCTGGTCATCGCTGGTACCCGCAGTGTCCGAATACACGGTTGGAGTGGGTTGCTGCTTGACGATGTTGCTGGGAATGATCTTGATCACCGACCCGGACGGCACCGCGGAGAAGTTGTGCACCTCCAGCACCGACAGAAACACGTTGTAGATCTGTTCCGCGTCGAGCGGGCCACCGGACACCAGGGTAACTTTCCCCTTCACCCGTGGATCAACGATGAAGTTGCGGCCACTGACCTCAGATACGGTGTTGATCAGGGCCCTGATGTCGACATCCTGAAAGTTGAGGGTGATCTGGTCCCCCTGCGCCGGAGCGGCTGCCGAGGGCTTGCCCGGCGCTGTGTCCTGGGCACCGGTGATCGGTGTCAGCAGCAGCCATGATACGGCCAGGCTCGACAACAGGATGCTTCGGCGCGCCATCGGTCAGGCCACCTCATCCGCCAGGTTGGCGCGATACCAGTCGTAGGTGCGCCGGAGCCCGGCCTCGAGCGAGGTCCGCGGTTGCCAGCCCAGAGCGCGGATACGGGTCGAATCGACTAATTTGCGCGGCGTGCCGTCCGGCATGCCGGGATCGAAGCGCAGGGTTCCGCGGTAGCCCACCACAGCAGCTACTTTGTGGGCAAGGTCGTCTATGCTCAGCTCCTCCCCGGAGCCGACGTTCATCAGTTCATGCACCGGCTCAGCCTGCAGTACATGGACACAAGCATCCGCAAGGTCGTCGGCGAACAGGAATTCCCTGAGCGGCTGCCCGGTGCCCCAGAGCGTAACCTCGTTTCTTCCGGCGCGCTTCGCATCGTCGATCTTACGAATCATCGCCGGGATCACGTGCGAGGTCGACGGATCAAAATTGTCACCAATGCCATAAAGGTTGGTAGGCATCAGCGATATATAACGCGTACCGTACTGATGGTTGTAGGTCTCGCAGAGTTTCACGCCGGCTATCTTCGCGATGGCGTAGGGTTCATTCGTGGGTTCCAGGGCGCTGGTCAGCAGGTAGTCTTCCGTCATTGGCTGCGGGCAGCCACGCGGATAGATACACGAGCTGCCCAGGAACAGCAGATGCCGTATGCCGTTGCGGTATGCAGCGTTGATCACGTTCGCCGAGATCATGAGATTGTGGTAAAGAAACTCGGCGCGGTAGGTGTCGTTGGCATGGATACCACCCACCTTGGCGGCCGCCACGATCACGCAGTCGATCTTCCGGGAGCTGAACCATGACTCCACATCCGCCTGGCGGGTGAGGTCGAGCTCCCGGTGGGTCCGGACCAGCACATCATCCCAGCCCGCCTCCCGCAGGCGACGCATGATCGCCGCGCCCACCAGTCCGCGGTGGCCCGCCAGATAGATCCTGTCACCGGCTTTAATCGGCATCGGTTATACGCTTACGCCATGTTGTCGAGTATGATCCGCTTCACCGCATCCATCTCCGCCTCCACGGTAATCGGCTCGCTGCTTTGCCGTATGGCCGTGTCCGGGTCCTTCAGACCGTGTCCGGTCAGCGTACAGACGACGCTGCTGCCGGCGACAAGCTTGCCCGCCCGAAGATCCTGGATCAGCCCCGCCACGGATGCCGCTGATGCGGGTTCACAGAATATGCCCTCCTGCTCGGCCAGCATCTTCTGTGCGGCCAGGATCTGTTCATCGCTGAGTTCGGCGAACCAGCCGCCGGATTCGCGGCTTGCGGCCCACGCGAAGTCCCAGGACTGTGGGTGGCCGATGCGGATGGCGGTTGCCACTGTTTCCGGCTTGTCCACCATCGCACCGCGCAGGAACGGCGCCGCGCCGGACGCCTGGTAACCCAGCATACGCGGACGGCGGCCGTCGGCGGAGCGCGGAAGAAAGCCGCAGTCTCCCGCACAGAATGCGCAGGCCGCCGTGTTCAATCCGGCATGTTCACTATAGCCGATCCAGTGGGCGGTGATATTGCCGGCATTACCGACCGGTAGACAATGGTAGTCAGGCGGCTTTCCCAAGGCCTCGATGATCTCAAAGGCGGCGGTCTTCTGCCCCTGCAGTCGGTAAGGATTAACGGAATTGACCAGGGTGACCGGCGCTTCGTCGGCAAGTGCTTTTACCAGACCCATGCCGCGATCGAAATTGCCCTTGATCTGTATCACCAGTGCGCCGTGCATCATCGCCTGGGCAAGCTTGCCCAGGGCGATCTTTCCTTCGGGTATGAGCACGAATGCAATGATGCCCGCCCGGGCGGCATAGGCGGCCGCCGATGCAGACGTGTTCCCGGTGGAGGCACAGATCACTGCCCGGCTGCCTTCCGCCACCGCCTGAGTGACGGCCACCGTCATGCCGCGATCCTTGAACGAGCTCGTGGGATTAAGGCCTTCGTACTTGACGTACACATCGATATCGATCCCCAGCGCGGCCGGTATGTTCTCCAGCCGAACCAGTGGTGTATCGCCCTCCCCCAGACTGACTGCCTGGGCATCGGCGCGGATGGGCAATCGGTCTCGATACTTGTCGACCAGGCCGGTGTATCGAGTGGCGGCTTGTCCGGTGTTTGTCATGTCCCGCTGCTGTCCAGGTGTTCGACCCGGATTCTCTTCACCGGGCGATTGATCGCATCCAGGCCTTCAATCTGCGCCAGCGCCCGGTTGATGAAACGCTCGCGGGTACGCTGGGTCATGATGATCACTGTGGCGGTTTTCTGCTGCGCCCTCGGCTCCTTCTGCAGGATGGCCTCGATGCTGATGTTCAGCTCGCCGAGAATTCTGGCCACGTCGGCAAGCACGCCGGGGCGGTCCTGAGCATCCATGCGCAGGCAATAGGCACTCTCAAAATCCTCAGCGGCCAGTATCGGCAGGTCGGTCAGCGCATTGGGTTGAAACGCCAGATGGGGTACGCGATTGTTGGGGTCCGTGGTGAGGGCGCGGACCACGTCGATGATATCGGCGACCACCGACGAGGCAGTCGGGTGCGCCCCGGCACCGGCGCCGTAGTGCAGCGTCGGCCCCACCGCATCGCCGTATATCAGCACGGCGTTCATCACCCCCTCAACGTTGGCTATCAATCTGCGTTCCGGAATCAATGTGGGATGAACGCGCATCTCCACGCCGCGGTCCGTTCTGCGGGCAATGCCGAGGTGCTTGATTCTGTATCCGAGTTGTTCCGCATACCTGATGTCGGCCTGGTCGAGGCCGCCGATTCCCTCGGTGTAGACCTTGTCGAACTGCAGCGGAATACCGAACGCAGTGGCGGCGAGAATGGTCAGCTTATGGGCGGCGTCTATACCCTCTACATCAATAGTCGGGTCCGCCTCCGCGTAACCGAGGTGCTGGGCTTCGGCCAGGGCCTCGGAGAAATCCTTTCCATCGTCTCGCATCGCGCTCAAGATATAGTTACCGGTCCCGTTGATAATTCCGGCCAGCCATTCGATGCGGTTTCCGGCCAAGCCTTCCCTGATCGTCTTGATGATGGAAATGCCGCCCGCCACCGCCGCCTCGAAGGCCACCGTGACGCCCTGTTCCTGGGCCGCAGCGAAAATCTCGTTGCCGTGTACCGCGATCAGGGCCTTATTTGCTGTCACTACATGCTTGCCGTGATAGATCGCCCGCAGCACCAGGTCCTTGGCCAGCGTCTCGCCCCCGATCAACTCGACGATGACCTCGATATCGGGATGGTCGACCACGGCAAACGGGTCCTGAACCAGATCGAACCCCTCCAGCTCGCAGATGCGTTCCCGCGTCATGTCCCTTGTCGATGCCATCGCTATCCTGATCTCGCGCCCGGCGCGGCGCGAGATCTCGTCCGCGTTTCGGGTGAGGACATTGACGGTGCCGCCCCCGACGGTGCCCAGGCCTAGCAGACCGATGCTTACCGGTGTCATGGCGGCCGCTCAGCCTGTTGCGGATTCCGGCTGCGCCCGCCGCAACAACTGGCGGATCGACCTCACCGCCTGACGGGTGCGGTGCCCATTCTCGATCAGTGAAAAGCGAACGTGGTCATCCCCGTACTCGCCGAATCCGATGCCCGGTGAAACGGCGACCTTGGCCTTGTCCAGCAGGAACTTGCTGAATTCCAGGGAACCCAGCGAACGATATGGCTCAGGTATGCGCGCCCACACGAACATAGTCGCCTTGGGTTTCTCAATCGTCCAGCCTGCGTTATTCAGGCCGTTACAAAGTACGTCGCGGCGACGCTGGTACATCTCCCGTATCGGCTGTGGCCACTCCTCGGAGTGATCCAGCGCGAGTATCGAGGCAACCTGTATCGGCGTGAACATGCCGTAGTCCAGGTATGACTTGATCCTCGCCAGCGCCGCCACCAGGGTCGGGTTTCCGACCAGGAAACCCACCCGCCAGCCGGGCATGTTGAAACTCTTGGAAAGGCTGTATGATTCGACCGCTACTTCCTTGGCGCCGGGGACTTGCAGAATCGACGGGGCCACGTAGCCGTCGAACACGATATCTGCGTAGGCCAGGTCGTGAACCACCCATATGCCGTGTTCGCGGGCGATCTCCACCACCTGCCGGAAGAACTCCACTTCGACGCACTGGGTGGTGGGGTTGGCCGGAAAGCTCATCACCAGCATCTTGGGTTTCGGCCAGGAATTCTTGATCGCCCGCTCGAGTTCCTGGAAAAAATCCACCCCGGCGATGAGTGGGACGTGCCTGATGTCGGCACCGGCGATGATGAAACCCCAGGGGTGAATGGGGTATGACGGATTCGGGGCCAGTACCGCGTCGCCCGGTTCCACCGTCGCGAGGGCAAGGTGCGCAAGGCCTTCCTTCGAGCCAATGGTGACAATGGCCTCCCGGTCCATGTCCAGCTCGACATCGTACCTGCGCCCGTACCAGTCGCAAATGGCCTTGCGCAGCCTGGGAATGCCGCGCGACAGGGAATACCGATGCGTATCCGAGCGTTGCGCCGCCTCACAGAGCTTGTCGATGATCGGTTGCGGCGGCCGTTGATCGGGGTTACCCATGCCGAAGTCGATGATATCCTCGCCACGCCGCCGCGCGGCGGCCTTCAGCTCGTTGACGATATTGAATACGTACGGCGGCAAGCGCTTGATGCGTGGAAACTGATCCGGGTTCGCCTCGGGTATCTGACTCATGTTCTAGTCTTTTCTGATTTATGCTGCAAAACAGTCTGTATTTAAAAGAATTTTACTACAGATTCAGTGGTTCAAGCGGTTCTGTCAAGTCGAGTCTGTCCCGCCAAGCGGGTACAATGCGTGAGCCTGGGCCATGAAACTGCACCTGAACACCGCTCCCAACCTGAATATCGTCCGCGCCTATGGCGCGGGGCAGGTGACCGTCGGGATGCAAACCTATACCAGCAGCCTGGTGATTTCGCCGCACCGCATCATACCCGATTGGCGACCGACGACGGTGATCGAATTGACCTCGGAGGACTTGCAGCGGATCGAAGATTTACAGCCGGAGATCATACTGCTGGGGACCGGAAACAGGCTGCATTTTCCATCCCTGCGTCCCGCTGACCGGGCGGTGGGTTTCGAGGTCATGGACACCGCGGCGGCCTGCCGAACCTACAACATTCTGGCCGGTGAGGGGCGAAACGTGGCCGCGGCCTTGATGATCGGGATGCCCCCACCTTGAGCCGCTCTGCTGCGGCCATTCAACTGATGAGCAGGGTATCCAGGGAGAAGCCACGGTTCTCCAGCAGTACGCGCAGGCGGCCAAGGGCCTCCACCTGAATCTGGCGAACGCGTTCCCGGGTTACCCCGACATCCATCCCCACCTGTTCCAGGGTGGAAACATCCCTGCCGCGCAGGCCGAAGCGCCGTTCGACAACCTCACGCTGTTTCTCGGGCAGCATCTCCAGCCACTCTTCAATGTGCTGGAGCACCTTTTCACTTTGCAGGATGTCGGCCGGGTCGGCCGCTCTTTCGTCCGGTATGGCGTCGAGCAGTGTGCGGTCCGGGTCTGAATCGAGGGGGGCGTCTACCGATGCGATCTTCTCATCGAGTCCTAGCATGCGCTTCACATCTTCGATGGGCGCATCGAGCCTCTCGGCGATTTCCTCACTGGTGGGCTCGTGGTCCAACTGCTGTGCCAATGAACGGGCAGCCCGTTGATAGACGTTGATTTCCTTCAGGATGTGCACCGGCAGGCGAATGGTGCGGGTCTGGTTCATGATCGCGCGTTCGATGGTCTGGCGGATCCACCAGGTGGCGTAGGTGGAAAAACGGAACCCGCGCTCGGGGTCGAACTTCTCCACCGCCCGGATCAAGCCGAGATTGCCCTCTTCAATCAGGTCAAGAAAGGCCAGCCCCCTGTTGATGTAGCGGCGCGCAATCTTTACCACCAGGCGCAGGTTGCTCTCGATCATTCGCTTACGTGCGGCAGCGTCGCCTTTCTGGCACAGTCGGCCGAAATACACCTCCTCCTCGGCGGTCAGCAATGGAGAAAAGCCGATCTCCCGCAGATAGATCTGCGTCGCGTCCGCGTACGACTGCCCGCTGCTCGATGACCTTCCGCCGCTGGCGGCGGCCTTAGGCTTCTCCGGCTTAACGTCGCTCATGCCCGATTCCCCTGCTGTGTGAACAATACCTCGGTGTCCGGTTACCGCCTAGGCAAGTACTGCAGAGGATCCACCGGCTGTCCCCGCCGGCGTATTTCGAAGTGAAGTTTCACTCGGTCAGTCCCGCTGCTGCCCATCTCCGCAATAGGTTGCCGGCTCGACACTTGGGTCCCCTCTTTCACCAGTATTTTTCTATTGTGCGCATAGGCACTTAGAAAGGTTTCGTTATGTTTAACAATAATAAGCTCACCGTACCCCCTAAGTCCACTGCCGGCATACACCACTCGTCCGGCTGCGGCCGCGCGGATGGTCTGTCCACGGCGTCCGGCAATATCGATCCCCTTGCTGCCCAGACGGTTCGAGAACCTACCTATCACCTTGCCGTTGGTAGGCCAGCTCCAACCCCGCGCGCTGGCGCCAGCGCTGGACGACGGGCTCTGCTTGGGCGGTATGGTTCGTGACTTCTTCGCGGCCCGCGGTTTGCTGCGAACGCCAGCGGCCACGGTAGGCTGCGGCCGGGACAGGCGAATCCGCTGCCCCGGATAGATGACATGCGGTGGGGCTATATTGTTCCAGCGCGCCAGTGCCCGGTAGTCGACTCCGGCATCGAAAGCGATGCTGTAGAGGGTGTCCCCCGTCCGCACTACCCGCAGGCCGCTGGCGGTCCTTGCAGGTGGTGCCTTGCGCGCCGCGCTATCCGGCGCCGGCGACGGCGCGACCGCGGGACCTAGCATGCAGCCGGCCTGCAGCATCAGGGCCGCCAGCACGGCGGCCCAGCCTAGGCCCGAAGCAAAACCACGGCCACGGCGATAATGACAACCATCGCCCATCCGATATGATCTATCCACTGCTTGAGGAATTTCGAGAACCTTTCACCACCCCACATTATCAGACCAGCCACCAGGAAGAATCTCGCTCCCCGCCCGATCAGCGACGCCAGCACAAAGGGCAGCAGCGACATCCCCAGCACCCCGGAGGTAATGGTGAACAATTTATAGGGTATGGGCGAGAAACCCGCGAGGAAGACGACCCAGACGCCGAAGCGTTCAAACCATTGCTCGACCAGCCGGAATTCGTCGCCGGCATGATAGAACTCGATCAACGGCTGGCCGATCTGCGCGAATAGCACAGCGCCGATAAAGTAACCGAAGAGCCCGCCGAGCACCGACGTCACCGTGGTCAGGGCGGCAAGATGCCAACCCCGATCGGGCCTCGCCAGTACCATCGGGGCCAACATCACATCGGGCGGAACGGGGAAAAACGATGACTCCGCAAAACTCAGGCCTGCCAGATAGCCATGCGCGTGCGGATGGGCCGCCCACTCCAGGGCGCGGTCATAAAGTGACGAGAAGATCCGCACTCAGTTCACTCCCGTCACCAGCGGAACAAACTTCACGGCAGCCAATGCACGTTGTTCCACCGCGTCATCCAACCGCCGCAGAACGGTCAGACTCTGCTGCTGGCGCTGACCCAGAGGCAGCACCAGTCTGCCGCCGTCAGCGAGTTGGTCAAGCAGTGACTGTGGCGTCTGGGCCGTTGCGGCGGTGGTCAGTATACCGTCGTAGGGCGCGTGATCCGGCCATCCCTCGAATCCGTCTCCATACCTCGACTGCACGTTGCGGTATCCGAGCTGGAACAGGCGATCACGACTGTAGCGGAACAGCTCCTGCACCCGCTCCACCGTGTACACGCGTTCGGTAAGCAGGGACAGTACGGCGGTCTGATAGCCACAGCCGGTACCGATTTCCAGCACCCGCTGGGGGTTGCCGTCAGCCATCAGCGCCTCGGTCATAAGCGCTACGACATAGGGTTGCGAGATGGTCTGGCCAAACCCGATCGGCAGCGCTGTGTCTTCGTAGGCCCGGCTCGCCAGCGCCTCGTCAACGAACAAATGACGTGGCACCTGCGCGATTGCATTGAGCACCCGCTCGTCCCGGATACCGGCTTCACGCAGACGTTCGACAAGGCGCTGCCTGGTCCGTTGCGAGGTCATGCCGATACCCAGCCGCTCGCGCTTTTTCACAACGGCAACCTATTCAGCCACGCTCCCATCTCCGGCACGTCTTCGTGGCGCGTCAAGTCGACCTTCAGAGGAGTCACAGAAACCACACGCCTGCGCACCGCGAAGAAATCGGTCCCCTCCCCCGCGTCCTGCTCCTGGCCCGGCGGACCCACCCAGTAGATCGGCGCTCCATAAGGGTCTTCGCTGCGGATCACCGGCTCTGACTTATGACGGTGCCCGAGCCGGGTCGCAGCAATGCCGGCGAGGTCGGCGAAATCCACGTCCGGGACGTTTACGTTGAGGATGAAATCAGCGCGCAGGGGTTCGTGCTCCAAGGCCTGCAGCACCTCCAAGACGATCCGGGCCGCGGTGTCGAAGTGCTGCGGTTCTTCACCTACCAGTGACACCGCCAGTGCCGGGTAGCCTAGAAACCGACCTTCCATGGCGGCCGCCACCGTTCCGGAGTAGAGTACATCGTCCCCCAGGTTGGCCCCCGAGTTGATGCCTGCCACCACCATGTCCGGCTCATCCTTCATGAGGCCGGTGATGCCCAGGTGCACGCAGTCCGTGGGCGTACCGTCAACGTAGTAGAAACCGTTCTCGGCACGGTAGAGGCGCAGGGGATGATTGAGGGTCAGCGAGTTACTGGAACCGCTTCTGTTGCGGTCGGGGGCCACCACCGTCACCTCCGCCGCCTCGTTCAGCGCCCGGGCCAGGATACTGAGTCCGGGCGCCAGGTAACCATCGTCGTTACTGAGCAGGATACGCATGCCTCAAGGCACCACGGTTGCAAAGGTCACCATGGTCAAGACGGCGGAAACTGGTCGGGGCGAGAGGATTTGAACCTCCGACCACCTGAACCCCATTCAGGTGCGCTACCAGGCTGCGCTACGCCCCGCTCAGATGACTGTAACAGATCCGCGATGACGACATCGGGCGTTAGTCTTCGCCCCACATCTCCCGCCACCCCGGTCAGTCTCGCAGAATTGTGACCACATCGTCCAGCTCGCGGATCAGGTCGGAGACGATCTCCTTGCGGTAGTCCAGCACCGAGTGGGTGCCACCGTTGGCTTCCTGTTCGAGCTTGTTGCGGGCACCGCTTATAGTAAATCCATCGATATAAAGCAGATTTCGTATCTCGCGTATCAACTGCACTTCATGGCGTTGATAGTAGCGCCGGTTACCTCGCCGTTTCACGGGCTTTAGCTGGGGAAACTCCTGTTCCCAGTAGCGAAGCACATGGGGCTTGACGGCACAGAGTTCGCTTACTTCTCCAATGGTAAAGTAGCGTTTGCTCGGAATCGATGGCAGGTCCGAATTGTCTCTGGGATCTAACATTGTATTTTTGTCAGACCGGCTTATGAGCCAGGCGCTCACGCAATTCGTCCGCGTTGGTTGCCACCCTGTCCTTGAGTTTTTGACTCGCCTTGAACGTAACTACGCGCCGCGCGGATATAGGGATCTCTTCGCCTGTCTTTGGGTTACGACCCGGCCGGGGATTCTTCTCCCTGACGCCAAAGTTACCGAAACCAGATAACTTCACGGACTCGCCCGACTCCAGCGCGACCCGGATCTTCTCGAAAAACAGTTCGACGAATTCCTTCGCTTCGCGCTTGTTAAGGCCTAACTCATTAAACAGGGTATCCGCCAAATCTGCCTTGGTAACCGCCACTGTTTTGTTCTCTCTTTTTAACTTTAGCTTCTTAGTTCAGCGCCATGACGCGCGCGCAACGCATCGAGCGTCTGCGTCATAATAGAGTCGACCTCCACGTCTGTAAGAGTGCGCGAAGATGACTGTAAGGTCAAGCTAAATGCCAAACTTTTTCGTCCTGAATCAACACCTTCGCCGCGATACACATCGAAAAGTTCAAGCTTGCTCAGGTGTTCGCCCACGGTCGTTCTCACGCATTCCAGCACATCCCGGGCCGTCGTATCTTCGCTCACCAGTATAGCGAGATCGCGACGAATTGCCGGAAATCGTGACACTTTTCGGTAACTGGGAACCCGACCCTGCTGCAGGCAGTGCAGTTCAAATTCGAACAGGAACACCGCTTGATCCAGGTCCAACTTCGTTTGCAGCTGCGGGTGCAGACGCCCGAGCAAACCCACCCGACGGCCTGCCTTGACTATCTCCGAGCCTTGACCTGGATGCAGCGCCGGGTGCTCGACATTACGGAACGCGATGTTGTTCGATTCCCGAGTCATCGCCAACACCGCCTCGAGGTCCCCCTTGACGTCGAAAAAATCCATGGCCCGCAAATCCCTGTCCCAGTGAGGTGGCCCGGCGTCGCCCGTCGCCACGCCGCCAAGGCGTTCCATCTCGTCGTGATCCCTCGCGCCACGCGGATGAAAGGTCTTGCCGATCTCGAACAGCCGAACCCGACTCTGCTGTCGCTTCAGGTTGTTGATGGCAGCCGTCAGCAGGCCGGGCCACAGCGAATTACGCATGGCGGACATGTTCGATGCCAACGGGTTGGCCAGCGAAACCCAGGGCTCGGTGGTCAGTGATCCCTGCAGCGCTGGATCTACGAAGCTGTAATTGATGGCTTCCCGGTAATCACGGTCGACCAGCGCTTCGCGAATCCTCCGCAGTGGCAGCCACGACTCAGGTCGAGTCCCGGCTCCCACCTCCATAACGGGCCGGGCCGCCGGGATACGGTCATAGCCGCGCACACGCGCCACTTCCTCGATGAGATCGCATTCCTCATGCAGGTCGAAGCGGAAAGACGGCGGGCGAACGGTCCAGACATCGTTCCGGCGTTGCACCCGCTTCGCGACCCGCTGCAGAATGGTGGAGACCTCACGCCCTGGAATATCGGTACCGAGAAGCTGAATCACCCGCGAGCCTCTCACCTTGACCGCCGCCCGCGCAGGCAGGTGCCGGCGAGCGGCCACTTCCATCAGCGGGCCCGGCTCGGCCCCGGCCAACCGCCTGAGCAGCGCCGAGGCATATTGACAGGCGACGCGCGGCAACTCAGCGTCTACCCCCCGCTCAAAACGATGCGAGGATTCCGTGTGCTTGCCATACAGCCGCGCCTTCCCGACCACCGCAGCTGGCGAAAAGTGCGCTGCTTCCAGCACCACCGCGCAGGTGCTGTCGTCGACTGCCGAGTCCCGGCCGCCCATGATTCCCGCCAAGGCAATCGGTTTGTCGCGATCCGCGATCACCAGGGAGCCGGGGCTCAAGTCGATCTCGCTGTCGTCGAGGAGGCTGATGCGCTCCCTCGCTCGGGCGGTCCGCACCACGATGCCGCCACGAAGCCGCCGCTTGTCAAAGGCGTGCATGGGCTGGCCCAGTTCCAGCATCACGTAGTTGGTGATGTCCACCACCGCGTTGATCGGGCGGACACCGCTGCGCCGCAAGCGTTCCCGCATCCAAACCGGGCTGCGTGCGCCACCATCGACGCCGTTAACTACCCGGCCCACGTAGCGGGGACAAAGTTCCTGGGCCTGCACCGCCAGGGGTATGACCTGGTCGTGCTCTGCCGGCCAGCCTGGCACGTCCCGGCGCTTCAAAGGCGCACCGGTCAGCACGTTGAGTTCGCGCGCTATACCAAGGATGCTCAGGCAGTCGCCGCGGTTCGGGGTCAGATCAATCTCGATGATCGCGTCATCGAGTTGCAGGTATTGATCGACGGGCTGGCCCGGCACGGCATCGGCATCGAGCTCCAGCAGGCCCTCTGACAGTTCTTCGAGGCCGAGATCACTCCCGGAGCAGAGCATGCCCTGTGACGCCACTCCACGCAGACGGGTCGGCTCGATGCGGTGACCGCCGGGCAGCCGCGCCCCGGCAAGAGCCAGAGGAACGCGCAACCCGGGCCGCGCGTTGGCCGCGCCGCACACTACCTGCAACGGCTGCTTACCGCCGGCATTCACCTCGCAGACCTGCAGCTTGTCGGCATCCGGATGCGGCGCAGCCTGCAGAATCAGCCCGATCACGATGTCCGGCAGCGCTTCCCCGGCGCGGCCAATGGAGTCGACCTCCAGCCCGGCCATGGTCAGCTTGTCGACCAAGCCCGCGGTGTCCAGATCCGGATCGATCCATTCGCGCAACCAATGTTCGCTCACAATCATCGTCGTGTCAGAACTGTTCCAGGAATCTCAGGTCATTGTCGAAGTACAGCCGAATATCATCGACGCCGTAACGCAGCATCCCCATACGTTCGACACCCAGGCCAAAGGCGTATCCCGAGTAGCGTTCGGGGTCCACGCCGGCGTGTTGGAATACCCGCGGATGCACCATGCCGCAACCCAGCACCTCCAGCCAGCCCGACTGCTTGCATACGCGGCACCCATTTCCTTCGCAGAACACGCAGCTGATGTCCACCTCCGCCGAAGGCTCGGTGAACGGAAAATAGGAGGGCCGCAACCGAACCTCCAGAGAGGTTTCGAAAAACTGCTGCAGGAAATGAATTAGAACACCCTTGAGATCGGCAAAACTGACCTTTTCCGCCACCGCCAGACCCTCGATCTGGTGAAACATCGGTGTATGTGTCATGTCTGAGTCGCAGCGATAAACACGACCCGGTGCGATGACCCGAAACGGAGGTGGATTTTCCAGCATATAACGGATCTGCACCGGCGAGGTATGGGTGCGCAGCAGGCCGCCGCGCTCGACATAGAAGGTGTCGTGCATGGCACGTGCCGGGTGGTCCGGCGGGATATTCAGGGCCTCGAAGTTGTGAAAATCGTCCTCGATCTCGGGGCCGTCGGCGACTTCAAACCCCATGCGCAGAAAAATGTCCGTCAGTCGTTCCAGAGTCCTGGTGATGGGATGCAGGCCGCCGATGCCGGCGCCGCGCCCGGGGAGGGTGACGTCAAGATGATCGCGGACAAGCTGTTGCTGCATTGCCGCCTTATGCAAGGCGTCGCGGCGCGCTTCAATACTCTGCGCCACTGCATCCTTGGCAATATTGACGGCCTGTCCGAACGCCGGCCGCTGGTCCGCGGCGAGCGATCCAATGCGCTTCAGCTGGTCGGTGAGAACGCCCTTCTTGCCCAGATATCGGACCCGCAGCGCTTCCAAGGCATTGATGTCCGGCGCCTCGCTTATCGCACGTTCAGCGTCCCGCACCAGGTCATGCAGTTGTTGTGTCGCTAGCGGTTCCATGAGTCTAAAAACAAAAAGGGAAAGGCTTTACCTTCCCCTTTCGCACACATCGGATTGCGGCGGCCATCGCCGGCGCCGCGGTCAGGATGCCAGCGCAGCCTTCGCCTGTTCGGCCAGCCGCCCGAACGCTTGCTTGTCGTGAACCGCGATATCCGCGAGAACTTTACGGTCCAGCTCGATCTGGGCCCTGGACAGTCCATTCATGAAGCGGCTGTACGACAAACCGTACAACCTGGCTGCCGCATTGATGCGTATGATCCAAAGAGCGCGAAACTGGCGTTTGCGCTGGCGCCGATCGCGATAGGCATATTGCTCCGCGCGATTTACCGCCTGGTTGGCGACCCGAAAAACGTTTTTACGCCGACCACGGTAACCCTTGGCTCGGTCGGTGACCTTCTTGTGGCGGGCCCGCGCCGTGACACCGCGTTTCACCCTTGGCATTGATTTCTCCTGTCAGCTGTAGGGCAGCATCCGCCGCACTTGCGGCGTATCCGCGCTGTCGACCAGATTTGGCGAACGCAGGTGGCGCTTACGCTTGGTCGATTTCTTGGTCAAAATGTGGTTGAGATGCGACTGCGAACGCTTGTACTTCCCCGACGCGGTCTTCGTGAAGCGTTTGGCGGCACCTCTGTTCGTCTTCAATTTAGGCATATTGCCTCCGAGTTCTCTGTTGCCCTCGCCTATTTCCGCTTCGGGCTGATTACCATCACCATCTGCCGACCCTCCATTTTCGGGTATTGCTCCACGGTACCGTATTCCACCAGGTCAGATTCGACCCGCTTCAGCAGCTCAAGACCCAGTTCCTGATGGGCCATCTCCCGTCCACGGAATCTCAGGGTGACCTTGGCCTTGTCCCCATTTTCCAGAAACTTCATCAGGTTCCTGAGTTTAACCCCATAATCACCAATATCCGTACCCGGTCGGAACTTCACTTCCTTGACCTGCATCTGCTTCTGTTTCTTCTTCGCCGCCGCCTTGCGCTTGCTGTCCTGGTAGCGGAACTTGCCGTAATCCAGCACCCTGCAGACGGGAGGATCCGCGTTGGGCGAAATCTCTACCAGGTCCATGCCCTCACCGGCTGCCTGCTTGATCGCATCAGCGATCGGCATGATTCCCAGTTGCTGCCCGTCGCTGCCGATTAGACGAACTTCGTGGGCCGTGATGTCTTCGTTGACGCGCTGTTGTTTTTCGGACGCGATGTTCGATTTCCTCCCCGTATTAGCCGATGTCCGGCCCGCTGCCTGGCCGGTGTGTTCCAAAGCGCGCGAATTTTAATGCCGCAGGCGCGGTTTCTCAAGCGATTCTCGGTGCTGGACGCCTGTTTTTGAAGGAATTTTCCGACCAGGCGGCTGGTAGGCGCGATTGGAATCGAACCAACGACCTCCACCATGTCAAGGTGGCGCTCTAACCAACTGAGCTACGCGCCTGTGGGTCAGCGGGGGCGGAACATTACCATACCTGTTCGGCTGCGTTCAATTTAGCTGTCCCGCAGTTCCAGGTGGCCCCGCCGCAGTCCCTCTATACGGTCGCGCAGGGCCGCGGCGCGCTCGAATTCCAGGTTGCGGGCGTGTTGGTACATCTCCTTCTCCAGGCGCCGCAGCTCCCGTCCCAGCCTCCGCGGGCTGTACCCGGCGTAGGCTGCCGCGTGTTCCGCCACCTCCCTGGCCGCCTGCTCCTCATGGACGGCGGCAGACGACCCGCCGCGGGTGCGCTCTGCAATGCCATCGATGATCTCCCGGACCGCCTTCTCCACCCCGCGGGGGGTGATGCCATGCTGCTGATTATAGTGCGCCTGCTTGCGTCGTCGTCGCTCGGTCTCCTCGATGGCCACGCGCATGGAATTGGTGATGGTGTCAGCGTAGAGAATGGTACATCCGTCGATGTTGCGGGCCGCACGACCGATAGTCTGGATCAAGGAGCGGCTGGAGCGCAGGAAGCCCTCCTTGTCCGCGTCCAGGATCGCTACCAGGGCCACCTCCGGCAGATCAAGGCCCTCCCGCAGCAGGTTTATTCCCACCAGCACGTCGAACTCCCCGGCACGCAGGTCGCGCAGGATTTCGACCCGTTCGACGGTGTCGATATCGGAGTGCAGGTAGCGCACCTTTACCCCATGGTCGCTGAGATAGTCGGTCAGGTCTTCGGCCATTCGCTTGGTCAGGGTAGTCACCAGGACTCGCTGCCGCTGTGCCTCGCGCTTGCGAATCTCCGACAGCAGGTCATCGACCTGGCTACCGGCCGGGCGCACCTCGACACTCGGGTCAACCAGCCCGGTGGGCCGCACCACCTGGTCCACTACCAGGTCCGAACGCTTGGCTTCATAAGGACCCGGCGTGGCAGAAACGAAGACGGTCTGCGGCATCAGGGCCTCGAACTCGTCAAACCTCAGTGGCCGGTTGTCCAGGGCGGACGGCAGGCGAAAACCGTATTCCACCAGGGTCTCCTTGCGCGAACGATCGCCCCGGTACATGGCTCCCAGCTGCGGTACCAGGACATGGCTCTCGTCCAGGATCAGCAGGGCGTCATCGGGCAGGTAGTCGATCAGGGTCGGCGGCGGTCGACCGGGATCGCGGCCGGACAGGTAGCGCGAGTAGTTTTCGATGCCGTTGCAGTACCCCAGCTCCTGCATCATCTCCATATCGAACAGGGTCCGTTGCTCCAGGCGCTGCGCCTCCACGAGTTTATCCGCCGCCCTCAGCTCCGCCAGGCGGTCGCGCAGTTCGTCCTTGATCTGCTCTATGGTCTCCAGCAGCGTCTCGCGCGGCGTGACGTAGTGGGTCTTGGGGTACACCGTGATGCGGGCAACGGATTCCTCGGTCTCACCGGTCAGCGGGTCGAAGCGGGACAGCTTTTCAATCTCGTCGCCGAACAGCTCCACACGAATGGCCATGCGCTCGGACTCGGCGGGGTAGACATCGATGACGTCGCCGCGCACCCGGAACGTTCCACGCTTGAGGTCGAGATTGTTGCGGGTGTACTGCAGCTCGGCGAGCCGACGCAAGATGGATCGCTGGTCGATCACCGCGCCGGTACGCAGGTGGAGGATCATCCCATGATAGGCGGCCGGGTCTCCCAGGCCGTAGATCGCGGAGACAGTGGCCACGATAATGACGTCTTCACGTTCCAGCAGCGCCTTGGTCGCTGACAGCCGCATCTGGTCTATATGGTCGTTGATGGAGGCGTCTTTTTCGATATAGGTGTCGCTGCTCGGCACATAGGCCTCGGGCTGGTAGTAATCGTAGTACGAGACGAAATACTCCACGGCATTGGCTGGGAAAAAGTCGCGCATCTCCGCGTAGAGCTGCGCCGCCAGGGTCTTGTTGGGCGCCATGATAAGGGCCGGTCGCTGCAGTTTCTGGATGACGTTCGCCATGGTGAAGGTCTTCCCCGAGCCTGTTACGCCCAGCAGGGTCTGGAACGCCATGCCGTTCCGTAGGCCGGCGGTCAGCGTTGCTATAGCCGCGGGCTGGTCTCCTGCCGGCTCGAACTCGCTGACCAGCTTGAACTCGCGCATGGACATCACCTGGGTCGGAATTGGGACCGCGGACGCCGCGTTGCCTCCGGGCGCACCTGGCCCGCGAATGGGATTGAAGAGCTGTTCTGGAGTAGACTACGCATCTTTGCAGCCAGCACGGGGGCGGTACAGACAGTGAGCAGTATAACCTTGTCGCGCCGGGTCAAGTCGATCAAACCGTCACCCACACTCGCGGTGACGAATCGGGCGCGGGAGCTGCGTGCGGCCGGCAAAGACGTCATTGGTCTGGGAGCCGGCGAACCCGATTTCGATACCCCGCAGCATATCAAGGAAGCCGCCGTCGCCGCGCTCGAAGCCGGCCAGACCAAATATACCGCGGTTGACGGAACCGTCGAACTCAAATCGGCCGTCCAGGCCAAGTTCGAGCGTGAGAACGAACTCCGCTACGGCACCGACCAGATTCTGGTATCCGTGGGGGCGAAACATTCCCTGTTCAATCTGTTCGCCGCCCTGCTGAACCCGGGTGACGAGGTGATTATCCCGGCGCCCTACTGGGTCTCCTACCCGGACATGGTGCTGCTGGCGGAAGGTGTCCCGGTGGTGGTCTCGGCCGGTCTCGACCAGGCATTCAAGATCAGCGCGGAGCAACTGGAACGAGCCATTACCTCGCGTACGCGGTTGCTGGTGGTCAACAGCCCCAGCAACCCGACCGGTGCCCAGTACTCGCCGCGGGAACTGGAAGGACTCGGCCAGGTGCTGCAGCGCCACCCCCACGTGGCGGTGGTGACCGATGATATCTATGAACATATCCAATGGTCGCTGGAACCGTTTTTGAACATCGTCAATGTGTGCCCGGATCTGCTGGAGCGAGCGGTGGTGGTGAACGGGGTCTCCAAGGCCTACGCCATGACCGGCTGGCGTATCGGCTATGCGGCGGGACCCTCCCCCGTCATCGGTGCCATGAAGAAGATCCAGTCGCAAAGCACGTCGAACCCCTGCTCGATAGCCCAGGCTGCGGCCGTCGCGGCACTGTCGGGGGACCAGCACTGCGTGGAGAAGATGGTATTGCAGTTCAAGCAACGCCACGATCACGTAGTGGACCGGCTTAATCGTATCCGAGGCGTTCATGCAATCCCGTCCCAGGGCACGTTTTACACGTTTCCGGATTTCTCGGATGCCATCGCTGTACTGCCGGACATCAATGACGACGTCGAGTTTGCCGCCTATCTGCTCGACCAGTGCGGTGTCGCCCTGGTACCAGGGTCCGCATTCGGGTTGGGAGGTCACGTACGGTTGTCCTACGCCACCGATATGGCGACCCTCGACCAGGCACTGGACCGGCTGGAACACGCCCTGGGCAAGGCCTGATTCGCGATGCGGTGGCGGGTGTTGCTGTGCGCTGCGACGTTGTTCGCGGCGCCCGTGGCGGCGGACCACAACGACGAACTCGAACAGCTGCTGGAGATCGGCGACGAACAGTTCGTCGCCCTCAGCGAGCCTCCGCCGCATCCACCTTTCATCCACCAAAAGACCCTTACACTGGGGCCGGAGGCGATGTCGTCCGGGTGGGTACGGAACGAGCAGTGCCACCGGCAATTCTCACCTGCCGCGGCGCTGCAGTTCGTCTTCAAACGTGATCAGATCCGCGCCATAGAGATACTCGAACAGTACGCGATCGGCCGTTCCTGGGTGGACGGCAACACGGTCCAGCTAGAGGATGTCGGCAAGCAATCCAGCATTTGTTTTCGCAGTGAAAACCGGATGCTGGAGCGCCAGGCGGGCGGTGCCTACCGAATCAAGGTGGGGCCTTTCTTCTACCGCTTTCTCGATGGCTATTTCCCCGTCCAGGTGGACCTCAGGGTGCGCTTCCCCGCCGATAAGCTGGTCCTGATTAAAGTCCGCCCCGAGTCTGGAGTTGAGGTCGAACGGCTGAAAGACGAGGTGCGGCTGAGCAGTACCTTCCAGGGTATCCTGCGGGTAGAAATGCTGTTCGATCCCGTTTTGAACTGATACTTGCCACCCGGCGCTGCCGGCGTTACGATCCCAGTGTGCCCTGGATGGGCGCATTTGAATCAGCATTGCGACAGGGAGTCGTTGCCATGGATGGATATCGCCACAGTGTCCCCCCGCTTACCACCTGTCCCGGTCACGGGCTAATCGAAATCATAACGGTGTTCGCGGTAATCGCCACCGTCGCCGCTCTCGCCCTGCCCGCCCTCGGCAGCTTTCTACGCGAGCAGCGCCTCATCAGCTGGACCTACACCCTGATGGGCGATCTCAGCCTGGCCCGCAGCGAATCCATCAAGCGCGGTGTACCGGTGGTCATGTGCCGCACTGTCGACGGCAGCTCATGCCACCGCCACCGGGGCTTCCGCTCCGACTGGAGTCGGGGCTGGATCCTGTTTGCGAACGTCGATGAAGATAGCCGCCGCGACCCCACGGAGCCGCTGCTGCTGCACCGTCAAGGACCGCCGCCCGGGCTGAGCCTGCATTTCAATCAGCGCTGGCGGATCAGCTTCCGGCCGGACGGGCGCGCCAAGAACGGGTCGTTCACGCTGTGCGCAGGGCGCCGCGATCCGATTTCCCGGGCGGTCGTTCTCTACATGACCGGACGTCCCCGTGTTTCCCGCAGGGCCGCCGGCGGGGGCCCTCTGCGCTGTGGTGGCGCTTGACCGGTGCAGTGCGGTTGAGTACGATTCGCGCCCTTCATTCCCCGGTAGCTCAGTCGGTAGAGCAGGTGGCTGTTAACCACCCTGTCGGCGGTTCGAGTCCGTCCCGGGGAGCCAGAATCCGCGATATTTTAGGAACTTAGCGAACAAATCTCCGGCGCTCATCTTTTG
>CAMYNL010000032.1 GCA_947259705.1 uncultured Gammaproteobacteria bacterium
ACGGCGAGCTGCTGCATCAGCACCGGGTTGCGCAGGGTCATGCAGAACATTGAGCTCCACAGGCCATGGGGCGGCACCGAAGCCATCAGCACCATCGCCCCGGCACGGTGTGACGGGCGCTCCAGGTATTTCTGTACCACCATCCCGCCCATGGAATGGCCGATCAGCACCGGCGGTACATCGAGCCGTTCCGCTGCCCGCGCCAGGTCCTCGACGTAGTCCGCCAGCCGCCAGCCCGCCAGCTTGTCGTGGCCATGGCTGGCGCCATGGCCACGCAGGCTCAAGGCATAGGCCGCGTAACCCTGCCGTGCGAAGAACGGCAGAAAACGTTCGTCCCAGATGCTGGCCGAGGTGAAGGAACCATGGACGAACAACAGCGGTACCGCGTGCGGCTCGCCCGCGGGCAGCCGGCGCAGAACTTCTAGGAACATATTGGTGTAGTGTCGTTGACCCCGCGCATCATAACCGGCCGTCATGCGGGCTGTATATCCCGCCGCTACGTGGCACACTATGGCCGCCTGCGACTTGAACCGGCAACGGGTATTCTGAAAAAATCCGCGCCCCGTCCTCACCATGCAAACAGGACCAGGAACTTGAGACGACTTCTGCTAGCGTGCTGCATCTGCGCCGCGCTGAACGGCGCTGCCGCCGCCGAGACCCGCTATATCACCGACAGTTTCACCATCACCATGCGCACCGGGGCCAGCACCACCCACAAGGTGATCAAGAGCCTGCGCAGCGGCACCCCGGTGGAACTGCTTTCCCTCACCGAGGACGGCTATGCCCAGGTGCGTACCGAGGACGGGACCGAGGGTTTCGTGTTGTCGCGTTTCCTGAGCGAGTCGCCCGGCGCACGGCAGCGGCTGGCCCGGGCGGAACAGCAGTTGGCAGAGCTGCAGCAGGAGCCGGATGTCCTCAATCAGCGCCTGAGCAAGCTGCAGGAAGATTACGACGCACTGCTCATCTCCTACAACGAGTCGCAGCAGAGCCGCGCCGATATGCAGGAGGATCTTACTTCGCTGCGGCGGTTGTCCAGCGATGCCGTCAACATCGCGCAGGAGCGAGATCAGCTCAAACAGCAGGTGCTGGAGCTGTCACAACAGATCGAGGACTTCCGCCTGCAGACCGAGCAGCTGCGTAACGCGTCGGACAAGAAGTGGTTCATTTCCGGCGCCGGCGTGGTGCTGGTCGGCATACTGCTGGGCCTGATACTGCCGCGGCTGCGATCACGACGACGACGTGATTCCTGGGGCTCGAGCCAGATCCACATCCCCTGAGTCGATCCGGCGGGTGACAGCGAACCGACCTTGGGCCGCCGGTCAGGCCACCTGCTTCTGGTAGTAGTTCATCAATATCTGCGCCACCTCGGGACGTGAGAACTCCACTGGCGGCGCGATGCCCTCGCCAAGCATCTCCCTGACCTTGGTGCCGGACAGCAGCACGAAATCTTCCTTGGTGTGGTCCGGCGCGTCCCGCATCATCACCACCTTGTGCAGCTTTTTCGAATAGGCGGTGTGATCGGCGCGGAAGATCTCGATCTGCAATTCCCCCGCCGGCACCTCCTCGTCGAAGATGGTCTGGGCGTCGAAAGCACCGTAGTAATCACCGACGCCGGCGTGATCACGGCCGATGATGAAGTGGGAAGCACCCATGTTCTGGCGAAAGACCGCGTGCAGCACCGCCTCGCGCGGGCCGGCGTACAGCATGTCGAAACCGTAGCCGGTGATCATCACGGTATTGGGTGGGAAATACAGTTCCACCATCTTGCGGATGGCGGCGTCACGCACGTCGGCGGGGATATCGCCCGGCTTCAGCTTGCCCAGCAGCATGTGGATGATGATGCCGTCGGCCCCAACTGCCTCCTTGGCCATCTTGCACAGCTCCTCGTGGGCCCGGTGCATGGGGTTGCGGGTCTGGAACGCCACTGCGGTGTCCCAGCCGCGCTCGGCGATCTCGGCGCGGATCTGGGTCGCGGTGCGGAAGGTGTCCCCGAACTCATCGGCGAAGTAGCTGTAGTTCAGCACCTGGATCGGTCCGGACACCAGGTGGCGACCCTGGTCCAGAAACGACGCTACGCCGGGATGTTCCGGATCCAGGGTACGGAACACGCGCTCGGTGATGAGATCGACCTCGGCGGGGCTGAGTTCCTCGAGCGCGGAAACTTCCTGGATGGCAATGACCGGGTTGCCCTGGACGTTGGGGTCAAGCAGGGCCACACGCGATGCGCCCTGGATCGCCGCGGGATCGGCAGTGAGATTGAGGATCGGCACCGGCCAGAACAGCCCAGAGGTGGTATGCATTGATTCCGCTACCCGCAGCGCATCCGCCTTGCCCATGTATCCCTGCAGCGGATTGAAGTAACCGGCACCCAGCATGACCGCGTTGCCGGCCGCGGCGGAGCTGAGCAGCAGCTTTGGCAATCCCCCTGCTTCCCGTTCGAGTTCCGCGCGCTGCTGTGGATCCTCAACGTACAATGGGCTCAACCGGTCGGAACCATGCGGCTTGATCATGCTGTGCTCTCCTCAATCGTGTTCTGCTTTGTCTAGATATAAGACAAAATAACGCACCAGGCACCGCGGCGACAAAGCAGCGGGCACTAAAATTTCTGATCGGCTGATAAATCCGGCTCGCGCGCGAGCGGCCGGGCCAGCGCGCGGTCAGGCGGCAGCCGGGGTCTTGCGTCGATCGCGCACGGCTTGCGCGAGGTCCTTCAACAGCTCCGCGGTATTGTCCCAGCCGAGGCAGGCGTCGGTGATGCTCTTCCCGTAAGTGAGGGCCTGGCCGGGTACCACGTTCTGCCGGCCCTCCACCAGGTGGCTCTCGATCATCACGCCCATTATGCGGCGCTCCCCGCGCACCAGTTGTCCGGTGACATCCCTGGCGACATCGAGTTGCAGCAACGGCTGCTTGCGACTGTTGGCGTGACTGAAGTCGATCATGATACTGGGCCTGAGGCCGGCGGCCTCCAGCTCCTGGGCTGCCGCCTTGACATGTGCGGCATCGTAATTCGGTTCCCTGCCGCCGCGCAGGATGACGTGGCAATCCTCGTTGCCCGCCGTGGAGAAGATCGCCGTGCGGCCCTCCTTGGTGACCGACAGAAAATGGTGCGGCCGCATGGCGGCGCGCAACGCGTCCACGGCGATGCGCAGACTGCCGTCAGTGCTGTTCTTGAAGCCCACCGGACAGGACAGTCCAGAGGCCAGTTCACGGTGGCCCTGGCTCTCGGTGGTGCGCGCACCGATGGCGCCCCAGCTGATCAGGTCCGCGACATACTGCGGCGAGATGAGATCCAGGTACTCAGTGCCCGCGGGAACACCGCTTGCATTGAGGTCTAGCAGCAACTCGCGGGCCAGACGGACACCCTTGTTGATATGAAAGGTCTCGTCAAGGTCCGGGTCATTGATCAGACCTTTCCAGCCGACCGTAGTGCGCGGTTTCTCGAAATACACCCGCATCACGATCTCCAGCTCACCGCTCAGTTTGTCGCGCAGCGGCTTGAGGCGCGAGGCGTATTCCCGGGCCGCCGCCACATCGTGGATGGAGCAGGGTCCCACCACCACCAGCACGCGGTCGTCCTCACTGAACAGGATGTCGTGGATGGCCGCCCGCGTATCGGCAATCAGCTGTGCCGCTGCCTCGGATATCGGAAACTGCTCGTGTATCTGCGCTGGAGATACGAGCTCCTTGGTTTCGCGGATGCGTAGGTCGTCGGTCTGGGTGATCATTGGAAGGCACTGGCCCTGCTGCGTTTCACCGGCTATTGTACTGGAAAGTGTAACATCCAAGCAGGTACCATGTAGGGTCAGCAAACCCCGAATCATTACCCAGGTAGATATCCATGGCGGCCACTCCCTCCCCACAAGAAGCGCGCGCGGGCAAACCGGTTTCCCCCCCCCTCGACCTGCAGCGGCCGGAGCTGTACATCAATCGCGAGTTGAGCCAGCTGGCCTTCAACCGGCGGGTTTTCGAGCAGGCCAGGGACCCGCGCGTACCGCTGCTGGAACGCCTGCGTTTCATGTGCATCACCAGCTCCAATCTGGACGAGTTCTTCGAGGTCCGGGTGGCGGGGCTGGTTACCCAGGCCGAGTTCGGTGGCACCCAGACCGGGCCCGACGGACTGACGCCTAGCGAGGCCCTGCGCCGCATCAGCGAGGCCACCCACGCCCTGGTGGGGGATCAATATGAGTGCCTGAACGAAGACTTGCTGCCGGCACTGGCCGAGCAGGGCATCCGATTCCTACGCCGCGAGGAATGGGACAAGGCAAAGACCCGGTGGCTGCAGGGCTATTTCGAAAACGAGATCGTCCCGGTGATCACGCCGATCCGGCTGGACCCGGCGCATCCGTTTCCGCGGACCCTGAACAAGAGCCTGAATTTCATCGTATCGCTGCAGGGCAAGGACGCATTCGGCAACAAGGACGGCATGGCCATCGTGCCGGCCCCGCGGGCACTGCCGCGCATCATCCGGTTCCCGGAGGATATCAGCGATGGGCCTTACGATTTTGTGTTCCTGTCATCGGCGATCCACGCCTTCGTGGACGCGCTGTTCCCCGGTATGCGGGCCACCGGTTGCTACCAGTTCCGGGTCACCCGCAACAGCGATCTTTTCGTCGACACCGAGGAAGTCGACGACCTGCTGCGGGCGCTGGAAGGCGAGCTGCCTTCGCGTCGTTACGGTGACGCGGTGCGGCTGGAAGTGGCGGACAACTGCCCGGCCGAACTGGCCGGTTTCCTGCTGCGCCGCTTTGAATTGACGGAACAGGACCTCTACCAGGTCAAGGGCCCGGTCAATCTCTACCGGCTCATGAGCCTGCCCGACATGCTGGAGCGACCCGACCTGAAGTACCCGAGCTTTACCCCCGGCCTGCCGCCACAGGTGCCGCAGGGGATCAACATGTTCACCGCCATCAGCCGCGGCGATATCTTGCTGCATCACCCGTTTCAGTCCTTCACGCCGGTGGTCGAGTTCATCCGTCAGTCGGCGGCGGACCCCAACGTCATCGCCATCAAGCAGACCCTTTATCGGACCGGCCTGGACTCGGTGATGGTCCAGGCCCTGCTGGAGGCGGCTCGCAACGACAAGGAAGTCACGGTGGTGGTGGAGCTGCGCGCCCGCTTCGACGAGGAGGTCAACATCGAGATCGCCACCAAGCTGCAGGAAATGGGTGTGCATGTGGTCTACGGCATTGTTGGGTACAAGACCCATGCCAAGATGCTGATGGTGGTGCGGCGTGAGAGTGGTCGCCTGCAGCGCTATGTGCACCTGGGCACCGGCAACTACCACCAGCGCACCGCCCGCATTTACACCGATTACGGATTGTTCACCCGTGACGAAGAGATCGGCCAGGACGTCCACAACATCTTCATGCAGCTCACCACTCACAGCAAGAACCCGCCGCTGAACCGGCTGCTGCAATCACCGTTCAGCCTGCAGCCGGGGATTCTGGAGCGCATCGAGCGGGAGGCCGCCAATGCCCGCAAGGGCAAACGGGCACGCATCATCGTCAAGGTGAACGGCCTGGTCAGCCAACCAGTCATCCAGGCCCTTTACGCCGCCTCGCGGGACGGCGTGAAGATCGATCTTGTCGTCCGCGGCCAGTGCTGCCTGCGTCCGGGGGTACCCGGGGTGTCGGAGAACATCACGGTAAGGTCTATCGTCGGTCGCTTCCTGGAGCACACCCGCGTGTTCTACTTCGGGAACAACGGCAATCCGGAGCTGTTTTGTGCCAGCGCCGACTGGATGCCGCGCAACCTGGTGCAGAGAGTAGAGCAATGCGTGCCCATCCTCGGCAAGAAACATCGCACCCGCATCATCGAAGACCTCGAGCTCTACCTGGCGGATAATGCCCAGGCCTGGCTGATGCAGCCCGATGGCAGCTACGTGCGCGCCACCATCGGGAAGGACGAAACGCCGATCTCCGCCCAGCAGAGCCTGCTCGAGCGGTATGCGGAGCACTGATCACCCGCATCTGCCGGCATCGCGCGGTCGGCAGCGCTAAGGTCCGAAGCAGTGTCGAGACTGGTTTATATCATCGGACCGTCCGGGGCGGGCAAGGACACGCTACTGCGGGAGCTGCGGGAACACGCCACACCCGGTGAACGCCTGCTGGTCGCCCATCGCTACATCACCCGCCCGGCCGACGCCGGTGGCGAGAATCACATTGCGGTCACCGACGCTGAATACGAGCAACGGCTGGGGGCGGGTCTGTTCGCACTGGCCTGGGAGAGTCATGGCTATCGTTACGGGATCGGCGTCGAGGTCGACCAATGGCTGGGTCTGGGATTCGACGTCGCGGTAAATGGATCGCGGGCCTACCTGCCCCGGGCGCGCGACCGTTACCCTGAACTGCTGGCGGTCATGATCCGGGTGTCCACGCGGGTGCTGCGGCAGCGTATGGGCCAGCGTGGGCGCGAGACGGATGCCGAGATGGAGGCGCGTCTCGCCCGCGGGCGCGACTACGAGCTGCTCGGTTGCCCGGGACTGGTGTGCATCGACAATGATTGCGCGATAACAGACACCGCGCGGCAACTGCGCGAGGCCATCCATTCAACAGCGGCGTCCAGCGACCTGCCGCGCCCGGCTCAGTCGAAGCGAAAATCCACCACTTCAGCCAGGTAACCTGACTCCTGTTCCAGGTCCGCCGTGGTCAGGGGATGATCGTGCAGCCAGCCGTCGGGGAATGCGAGCCTGACCATGGGCCCTTCGGCAACGGCAATGAATTCAGGCAGTTTCGTCTCGCCGCGCCCGCGCAGCAGCAGCGTGGCCAACCGCAGAAGCACGCACAATCGGCGCGCTGATTCCGCCGTGGATTCGGGCAGCGCGGCGAAAACGCCAACTGGAAACTTGCGGCGGTGGCCCCGGATCAGGGCCGCCAGCACCGCCTGCTCCTGACGCGAGAAACCGGACAGGTCGGCATTGCCCACCACATAGCCGCCATGCTGGTGGTACTGGCCGTGGGAGATCAGCAGCCCGATTTCGTGCAGCAGCGCGGCCCAGCCCAGCATGTCCGCATGCTCAGGGTCGTTGAGTTGCCAGGCCCCGGCAACCTGCCGTAGCAACATCAGCGCCGTCTCTCGCACCCGGTCGGCGTGTTCAAGGTCTACCGCCCAGCGGCGCACAATCGACTGGACGGTCCGGTCGCGGACATCACTATGCTGGATACGTCCCACCAGGTCATACAACGCACCTTCCCTCAGCGCCTGTTCTGACACGTCCATGCGTTCGATGTCGAGCAGGTCGAAGACCGCCCAGAGCACGGCGAATCCGCCCGGCAGTATCGGACGCCGGTCCGCCGTCAGCCCCGCCAGTTCCAGCCGGTCTACATGGCCGGCCGCCAGCATGGCCTCGCGCAGGCGTTCCAGGGCTTGTGGCGTGATCCCCTGCTCACACCAGCCTTGCTGGCGCACGATGGCAGCAATGGCCTTGATGGTACCTGAGCAGCCGATGGCCCGATCCCACCCCGTCACCCGGAACATGTAGCTGACCGGTTGCACTTCCAGTTCTGCATCCAACTCCGCGGCGCGGAAGCGCTTGCGCTTCAACCTGCCGTCGGCGAAGTGCCGGTTGCTGAGGCCCACACAGCCCACGTGCAGACTCTCGCGGTGGGAGGTATCGAAACCGCGGCCGGTGATGATCTCCGTGCTGCCACCCCCGATGTCCACCACCAGCCGGGATTCCTCGCCGGCGGCCAGGCCGTGGGCCACCCCAAGATAGATCAGACGGGCCTCTTCGCGACCGGCGATCACCTCGATGCGATGGCCTAGCGCGTGCTGGGCCTGGCGCAGGAACTCACCCGAATTGCGCGCCAGTCGCAGGGCGTTGGTGCCCACTGCGCGCACACTGCCCCGCGGCAGGTCACGCAGCCGCTCACCGAAACGCTCCAGGCAGGCCAGAGCACGTTCCTGGGCCAGCGGGGTGAGGTTCTTGCGGCCGTCCAGGCCGGCGCCCAGACGCACACTTTCGCGGAGGCGGTCGATGACCACCAGTTCCCCGTGCTCGAGCCTGGCAACGATCATGTGGAAACTGTTGGAGCCAAGATCCACGGCCGCAACAACATCCGATGCCACCGCCTGGGCCGTGCCCGCCCCGATGTCAGTAGGGTTCATCTTGCCGATTATGCGCATGCCGCGCGGCGGGGCAAACCCGCGTCGCGCGGGACGCGATCAGACGCCGAGTCGTCGGAGTATGGCGGGCGACAGCAACCATACGAGTTCGGCGCAACGCGGTCCAGGCGTCCCTGCGCATTCGAGCAGCGCCGCACCCACCTTACCGAACCGCACGAAGCCGGTCTTGCCCCCTGTGCTCAGGTAGCTCAGTAGCAGCGACAGATCAGGTTCGTGTCCCACCAGCAGCACGGTCTCGTCACTCCCCTGCTGCTTTAGCCAATCAACAGTGGCACGCGACGGCTGCCCTGGGCAGAGACCTTCCACCTCCTCGATCCGCGGCCGTATCGACTTGCTGAAAACGCCGGCAATCACCGCGGCGGTTTCGCGGGCCCGCACCAGCGGGCTGGTGGCAATCAGGTCGACGCGTTCATCGAGGATACGTCGCAGCCCCTTGGCCCCGCGACGCGCCCGCTTCGTACCTTTATCGGTCAACGGCCGGTCGAAGTCGACCGCCCCGCTTGAGGCGAAGGCCTCCCTGTCTTCCGCTATTGCATGCCGGACCAGAACTACACGCACTTCGCCTACCCGTTCGTTATCATCAAACGGTAAGACTATCAGAACAACTGTGACGAATCCGTGACTTTGCGCTGCGCCGGCCCTGCCGGCACGGATATCAGGCGCTTTCGTCCAGCAACTGCCTGATCTGCGCCTCCAGGGCGCGCGCGGGCTGGTCCCCACTGTGCATCTCGCCGCTGTACGCGGCGCGCACCTGCCCTGCCTTGTCGATAAGATAGAAGGTTGGCCAGTAGCGGTTACTCATGGCCTTCCAGTAGGAAAAGTCGTTGTCGATCATAACCGGGTGCTCGAGGCCGAACTCCCTGACCTTGGCGGCTATGCGCTGCCGGTCCTTCTCGTGCTCGAACTCGGGCGTATGCACGCCAATGACAATCAGGCCGCGGTCGCCATATCGGTTCTCCAACCCCTTCAACCAGGGGAAGGAGCGATAGCAGTTCCAACACCCGAAGGTCCAGAAGTCCACTAGTACGACCCTGCCCTGCAGGTCGGCCATCTTCAGCGGACGGGAATTGATCCAGTCCTGCTCGTTCTGGTGGGGTAATTCGGGGGCCGCCCAGGGACGTTCGCCGTCGCGGGCACCGGCAGTCCAGGGATCGCCCGCCACGACCAAGGCCACCGCCACCACCGTAGCCAGCGCAAACAATATTCTCAATTTCATAATTTACTTTAACACTTTCCGGTTACCCTTTATTGGGGCATCGAAAAGTCCGTCCCCTTGATGCGAATTATAGTTTCATTCCGGGGCCCATGCGAGCCCTAGCTTCTGGTTCGGGACGATTTCCCACATGCGTCCGACGGCTTCGCCGCGCTACGCATCACTGATTCCACCAGCGCAGCCTTGATGGCGCTCTCGTTCACCACTACGGGGTAAAGGCGATGGTAGGCCTGCACCAGGACGGCGCGCCCCCGCGCGGCGTGCTCCAATTGAGAACGCGTAGTGGGTTCCAGGTTCCACAACATTAGCAATAATGTCGCCTGCCAGGCGCAGAAAGCCTGCACCACGGCTTGCTCCAGCTCGTCCGTCCAGTTAACACTGAGCGGCAGCGCCGGAAACGCCGCCGCGGCCAGGCTGCGGCCGACCAGTTCATCTCCAAGGCGACGGCCGGCACAGACGGCGCGCCAGCTTCGGGTGGGCACGCAGGGTTGGCGACTCGAACGCCAGGTCGCTGGCGGCGGTAGGTAGCCAACTGGCTTCAGTGCGCCTGCGGCAGTCCGACTCTTTGCGCGCGGAGGCGGCTAGCACCAGCGGCCGGTTGTTCGCATCCAGCAGCCACAGTTCATGGTGATCCGCGGGTTCGCAGGGCGGCGGCCGGTCGCTCGCCGACAGAAGTTCGGCCATGACCTGCGCCTGGCGGTCGAAGGCAGGCGCGTCGAGCACCGGGTCCAGCGGGAACCCCGCATAGCCGGCACGTTGTGAGCAGACGCCGGCCACCACATGACCGCAGCGCCGTCTCACCGGGCCGAGCCCGCCCCAGCGTGGTAACGGGTATTCAACTGAAAGCTGGATCGGCCAGCCGATGCCGTCGCTGGTGACCGCGCGAGCATCGCCGACATCCACGACATGCAACAGACCGCGAAACGGCGAGAGCCTGCGCACACTGTAGCAGGAGACGTTCAACGATCCGGTCTGCATGCCGCCAGCCGTTTGCTGGCGAGCTCGATCAAGGTGACCACGGCTTCCTGCGTGGGAGATCCATCGCATCATAGAGAAATTCGAGGTCGTCCCGCAGCCGGGTCGATTCGTCGGCGTCGGACGCAGCATCCAATCGGCGCGCAAGATCTGGCAACTGATCCGGATGCTTCATTAATCGATTTGAATTACCGCTTCCTCGTTGAGCTCGTCCAGCGCCCGGAAAACGTCTTTCCGCATGTCCTCGGCGGCTTCGGGATAGGTGTCGGCAAGCAGTTGTACCATCTCCCCGACCGTCAGCTCGCCGTTGCAAAGTTCCCAGATCAACACGCTGCTTTCGTTCAGCTTCAGCACCGTCTCACCGTCGGCATCCTTGAGCAGATAACAACACGGTATGCGTGCCAGTCGATACTCTGCTCTGCGGCGGGGCACGGCCTCCAGCGGGAATTCTGCGTGAAGCTGTGTGACCGATTCACTCACGGCTTGCTGTCCTCGAGGTACTTTCGCCAAGCGTAGCTATTTCCGTTGGCACCGGCAACCGCCGACATGGCGACGACCGGGAGCAAGACCGCGGGACCCACGCGCATCCAGCACTGCGCCACTTCTCATCACCGGATCACCACCAATCACGCTCGTCATCACCACATCAGTGCGGTCCAATGTATGCATCGAGACCATCATGGGGACACAAGCATGCCAACCACCACGCAAGGATACGGCGTCACTTGTTTCTGTTTCCTGCTCACCCTGCCTTTAATCGCGACGCCCGCTCAGCACCCTCAACCGAGCCAAGACGGCATGACCATTGCGGAAGCCACCCGCGGCGCCCTGCTGGCGCCAGGCGATGCACCCGGACGCTACCGGCCGCTGGCGACGCTGCACACGGACGTGTCGATGGCCATCGCGGGGCTGGTGGCGCGGGTCTCTGTGCGCCAGCACTTTCGCAACCCCAGCAGTGCATGGTCCGAGGCCGTCTACGTGTTCCCGCTGCCGGACCAGGCCGCCGTGACCCGGTTGCGCATGGAGGTGGGGGACCGCGTGATAGAGGGTATGGTCAAGGAACGCGGCGAGGCCAGGAGTACCTACCGGCAGGCGCGGGCGGCTGGTCGCCGCACGGCACTGGTGGAGCAGGAACGTCCCAATCTGTTCACCACCTCGGTGGCCAACATCCCCCCCCATGGAGACATCATTGTTGAGCTCGAGTACGTCGAGTCGTTGCGCTACCTGGATGGCCGGTTTCACCTGCGATTTCCGCTTGTCGTGGGGCCACGCTACATCCCAGGAACGCCGATCCGCGAGCGGGCCCGCGCGGTTCCCGGCCCTGCCGGCTGGGCGACGGCCACCGACGCGGTGCCGGACGCGGCGCGCATCTCGCCGCCCGTGATCGGCCCCGGACAAGCGCCCGTCAACCCCGTGCGTATCCGTTTCGACCTGGCCGCCGGCCTGCCGCTGGTCAGGGTGCACAGTCCCAACCACCCGGTCTCCATCGAGCACGTTGACGCAGGTCATGCCCGCGGCGAACTGAGCCAGACCACCTTCGCCGACCGCGACTTTGAGCTGGTGTGGTCACTCCGCGCCGATGACAGGCCCCGCGCCGCCGCGTTCCTGCAAACGACCGACGACGCCAGTTACGCCTTGATCATGGTGGTGCCGCCGAACGCCGGCGGTGACAAACTCGTCCCACCGCGTGATCTGACCTTGGTGCTCGATACCTCCGGGTCCATGCATGGCGAGTCCCTGACGCAGGCCGTGATCGCCGCCCGCCTGGCACTCGACCGCCTCACCCCGGACGACACCTTTAACCTGATCCGGTTCAATTCCCGCACCACGCGCCTGTTCCCGCAGGCGCGCCCTGCCACGGCCGCGGCATTGGCTAGCGCCGACGGATTTCTTACTGGTCTTCGTGCCCAGGGCGGGACCGAAATGGCGCCCGCCCTGGAGCTCGCGCTGGCGCCCCCGACGCCAAGCGGGCGCCTGCGGCAGGTGGTGTTTCTCACCGACGGCAGCGTAGGCAACGAACGCCATCTGTTCGAACTCATCAGCGCCAGGATTGGAAACAGCCGGCTGTTCACCGTCGGCATCGGGTCGGCGCCCAATGCCCACTTCATGCGTCGCGCGGCGCACTTTGGTCGCGGCAGCTTTACCTTTATCGGCAGCGAAACAGAGGTGGCCGAGAAGATGTCGACGCTGTTCACCATGCTGGCCCATCCTGTACTCACCGACGTCGCCAGCCAATGGCCCGGGATGACCGACGTCGAGACCTGGCCACAGCGGATTCCCGATCTCTATGCCGGCGAACCGGTGGTCATCGCGGCGCGCATGCCGAACAGACCGGATTCGGTCTGGCTCACTGGACGGCTTGGCGGTCAGGACTGGACGTTCGAGTTACCTCTGCCGTCCAGTTCCCGGCCCGGTATCGCGACGCTATGGGCGCGCGCCAAACTGCGCGGATTGATGGACAGGGAGTACGGCATGGGCGCCGAGCCACGGCTGCGGCAGCAGATCGTCGAGCTGGCGCTGCGACACCAGCTGGTCAGCCGTTATACCAGCCTGGTGGCCGTCGACGTCAAGACGGCGCGGCCTGAGCACACAAACCTGCGGTCGAGCGCCATTCCCGTCAATCTGCCTCACGGCTGGAGTCACGCTCACGTCTTCGGCGCTCTTCCTCAGACCGCGAGCGGGGCCGATTATCATATATGGAGCGGACTGTTGTGCCTGCTGGCGGCTACACTGCTGTGGTTCCCAAGTCGTCGGCGAACCGGTTAGCATGGGTCCTGGCGACCCTTATTGTTGCCGGACTGTGGCAGTCCGGTCACGGCATCTATCTGCACGGCAAGGCCTGGCTCGCCCAGCATCTGCTGCGACTGGCATGGTCGCGGAGCCGGGCCGGCGGAGAACCGGTTGCCCCCTGGCCTGGGGCCGATACGTATCCGTTGGCGCGCCTGCTGGTGCCGCGGCTGGGCATCGATCAGATCGTATTGGCCGGCGCCAGTGGCCGCACGATGGCGTTCGGACCCGCCCTGGTCGATAACAGTGCGCCGCCCGGCGGCACTGGCGTAATCGTCGTGAGCGGTCACCGGGACACCCATTTCCGCTTTCTGCGCGATCTGCACAAAGGCGACGAACTGATACTGGGTCGCGGTACGCGGGGACCGTTGCTGCGCTTCCGCGTGATCGGGGCGGAACACTTTGACAGCCGTCGCCATCAGCTCGCCGCCTCGCCCGCGCAACGCGGGTTGTGGCTGGTAACCTGCTACCCTTTCGCCGCGCTGGCCCCCGGCGGTCCCTGGCGCTATGTCGTGTACGCGGTGCCTGCAGTCGAATAGAATGCGCCTATGGATGCCCGCCTCGCTGCCCTTGATCTGCCCGCGACGCTGTGAACGATGGGCTTGGCGCCAGAATCCGCGTTCCAGTTCTGGGAGCAGCGTTATCGGAGCAACAACACACCCTGGGACCGCGGCGCGGCCAGCCCCGCGCTGCGGCGTTGGCTGGACGCGGGTGCGCTACGACCCTGCCGGATACTGGTGCCCGGCTGCGGGCGAGGCTACGAGGTGGTGGAACTGTCGCGCCGGGGCTTCGACGTAACGGCCATCGACATGTCGCCGACCGCCGTCGCCCATGTGCGTGCGGCCCTGGCCGGCCCCGGACTGACGGCCGAGGTGCTTCAGGCGGATGTGTTCGCTTACCAGCCAGAGAAACCTTTCGACGCCGTCTACGAACAGACCTGCCTGTGTGCTCTGGTACCGGATCAATGGGTCGGCTACGCACGCCAGCTTGCCGACTGGCTGCCCGAGGGCGGGCAGCTGTTCGCCCTGCTGATGCAGACCGGCGAGAGCGGTGGCCCGCCGTTTCACTGCGATCCGCGGGCGATGCGGGACATCTTCAGCAGTCCTGACTGGATGTGGCCGGAGGAAGCGCCGGTGACGGTGCCACATCCGGCCGGCGTGACGGAACTCGGCTACGTGCTCTCGCGGCGATGACAGGCGCACGCGCGATATGGGTTGCACGTACTCGCTCACTTCCTTAAAGTCACCGCGGCTGAACAGTCCAGACCTACCAGGAGGATGCGGATGAAGATCGCTTGGCTGAGCGCCGCGCTGGTGACCGGCGCGAGCTTAGTACCAACCGTCCACGCGGCCGGTGACGTGGAGCAAGGGCGCGCCAAGGCACAGACCTGCCTCGGCTGCCACGGCGCGCCGGGGATGCGCAATGCCTATCCGGGCTATCGAGTGCCGAAGCTCGGTGGACAGCACGAGCAATACCTCGTCGCCGCTCTGCAGGCTTACAAAGCCAGGCAACGTGCCCACCCGACCATGCAGGTGCAGGCCGATGACCTGTCGGATCAGGACATGGCAGATATCGCGGCCTTTTTCGCTGCCCTGGGCGGCGGTCGCTGAGGCACTGCATAAGATGGAGAACCCACTATGAAACGCGCACCTTTGGCCGCCACGGCGTTCGTGGTGATGTTGTCGAGCACGGGGGTCGCCGCCGCCGGCGATCCCGCGGCAGGGCAGAAAAAGGCGCAGGTTTGCGCCAGCTGTCACGGACCCTCTGGCGTCAGCCCGACGCCGAATTTTCCCATCCTCGCCGGGCAGTACCAGGACTACCTGGTCCAGGCCCTGCAGCAATACCAGTCCGGTGAGCGCGACAATGCGGTGATGAAGGGTTTCGCCGCCGGCCTCAACCGGCAGGACATGCTGGACCTGGCGGCCTGGTTCGCCAGCCAGGGGGGGCTGGTCGCACCCCGCATAAAAACCATGAAGTAAGCGCTGGCGACCCCTCAGCGCGGCAAGCTGCTGATCACCACCCGCTCGGCGGCCGGCAGCAGCACGATTTCGATACGGCGATTGCCCGCCAGAGCTTGCCGGTCCCCGGTGATCACCGCGGGACGGTACTGGGCGTAACCCACGGCGCGCAGGCGGCGGGGATCGATCCCTCGCGTCATCAGGAACCTGGCGGCCCGCGCCGCCCGTGCTGACGACAGCTCCCAGTTGCTGGGGAAGCGTTCGCGTAACCCGGCGCCGGCAGGCTCCTCGTCGGTGTGCCCTTCCAGGCTGATGTGACGATCGGGAAACCGGCTCAGTGCATCGGCGATCAGGCCGAGCGCACGGGCGCCGGCGGGACGCAGCTCAGCGGCGCCCGAATCGAACACTATGTCACCGCCGAGCCGGATGATGGTCAGGTTGTCCTGGAGCTGTTCGACCTCGACTTTCCGCGATTGCATCTCGGCCGCGAGGCGTTGCTTTAGATTCTGCAGTCGCGACCAGGCCATGCGGTTGGCTTCCTTCCGTTTCTCCACTTCCTCGCGCAGCAGTACTATCTCGTCCTTGGTGCTTTGCAGCTCGTCGCCCAGCGCCGTGACCAGCACATTCAGCCGTTCCAGATCGCGGCTCTTGGTGCGGATTTCGTCGTTCGCAGACGTCAAACGCTGCCCCAGCAAACCCAACAGCTGCTCGGACTGGTTGAGCTGGTCGAGTTTCTGTCGCGTGTCACCACTCCCCGTTCCCACCTCGCTGCGGACGCGCTCCACCAGTTCTCGGGCCAGGCCGAGTTGGCTCATCAGTCGCGACCTTTGCGCCAGCATGTCGTCGAATTCACCGCGGGCCACGACCTGTGCTTCCCGCGTGTCCGCCAGATCTTCGGACAACCGGTCGCGCCGGGCGACGGTGTCGATCAGCTGACCCTGCACGCCATTGGACGCCTGCTGCAGGTCGCGATCATCGTCACCCAGGGCCGCGAACCGTCGCTGCAGAACCCGGTGTTCCGCATCCAGGACCCGGCGCTGGCGGTCCAGCGCGGAGTTTTCGCTCATCAACCGGGCGAAGGCGTTGCTCAGTTGCGCCTTCTCGGCGTTCACGGCGTCCAGTTGTTCGGCCGCGTAGCGACGTTCGGTGAGATACTTTGACCAGCCGCTGATCGTCAGAAACAACAGGCCAACGACCGCGACCACCAGAAGCTTGTTCGTCTGCATGATCAGGCCCTCGTGAATTCTGCATCAGACATACACCCCGCGCCGGAGAGCATCGCAACGCCGCGATATGGAGTCAATGCAGCATCACGCGGGGTTCGTCAATGTGAGGATTGGCTCGGCGCCACGACTCCGGCCATGGCGTTGCGGATATTCCATTGCAGGTGATGGTCGAACTCTTTTAGATAACTAACTGATTTATCAATCTCAACTGCCACAGGTACACCGTCCCGCAGCACGATGCGATTACCCGGACGCGCCGGCACCCGGGTACCGGCCAGGACGATGCCCAGCAAGTTGAGTGGATCAGCGGCACTGATGGTGACCAATTCGCCGTCGGCGCGGCGCCTGCGCACCTCGCGCAACAGCCCCACCGCCTCTGGCAGCGCGAACTGCTCGCCGGAAAACCCGGCGACGAAACGACCGCCGCGAACCTCACCACGTGCTTCCAGCCGTCTCAGCGTCGACAGGATTTCACGCCAGGCAGGCAAGCCCGTCGCCTCGCGCTCCAGCACCTTGCGGAACACCACGCCGTAACGCCGCAACAGCGCCCAGGCAACTGCCGTCACCCGAGGCCCCTGGCCCTGTTCCACCGCCGGTACCATGCCCCATCTGCCGACACCGTCAAAGCGGCGTGCCGGCGCGCGCCTCAGCAACGCCCGCAGGCCCTCGAACCCATCGCAGTGCAGCATGCCGCGCGCCACCATTTCCCGCAATGCCAGTGCGGCCTCGCGTTCGTCCAATCCGGACCGGGACCGGGCCTCGTCGAAAAACAACGCCCCCCGCTCGGCGAGCACCGCCTGCAGTCGACGTGCGTCATCGGACAGTGTGGAAGCGTCAGGCGGCGGCCGCCGCCAGCAGGCCAGCCGCTGGCGTGGTGCCAGCGTAATGGCGGTGGACCTGGACAGGGCCGCCGTCTTGGCGGCCTCGCCCGCCGACCGCAGCCACTGGACCTGGCCCGACAAACACAACCGGTCCAGCATGCCGGCTTCGTAGTCAGCGACGCGCAACGGCAATAGCGACCTCTCCCAGGCCGCGGCCGGGGCGGCAAAGCCTTCGAGCTGTTCGATCGCGGACCGCAGCGACTGCTCGCCGGCGCGCTGCTGCGACCGCGAGAGCCCGTGCCATTCGCAGAGGAAGCGCACGTAGTCGGCAGCGGACACCGGCTCAATCTCCCGACGCAGCCGCTTCACCGTGTAGCGGTTGATGCGTGCCAGCAGGCGTCGGTCGCACCATTGCTCATCGAGGTCCGCGACGAAGCAGCCGCGCATCGCGAATCCCTCTGTCTCCAGCTCCAGCAGCGCAGCGTGGACGGCAGGCAGCGGCGCCTCCAGGTCATACGACAGGGTTAGGGCGGTAACCGGTCCCAGCCCCTCCAGTCGGCTGCGCACCAGCTCCCGCAGCGCCGACTCCGGGTCAGCCGCAGCAAACGCCGGCGTCGTGACCGCCGCCACGGCGTCCCGGCAAAGGGCGGCGGGATGCAGCTGCCGCCATTGGTTCAGGCGTTCCGCCGCCACCCACACCCTCCCCCCAGCCGGCAGCTCGAGCAGCGTCGCCCGCCGCTCCGCGGCCAGGGTTCCAAACCAGCCTTGCCAGTGGCTCCCTTCGCGCCCGCTTTCCGCCTCTGTCAAACCGCCGAGCAGCAGCATCGCGTCGTGCAGTTCATCGGCGTCGCGGGGCTCGGGCCATACCTCCCTGCGCACCTGCTCCACCGCCTCCGGATCCAGCCGTCCCAGGTCCGCCGCCGTCTGCGGGTCCAGGTACCCGCGTGCCTGCACCGCGCGAGTGCGGCGCTCCTCCGCCGGGGCGTCATCCAGGAACGCGTAGGGGCGCGCGGTCAGGACTTCCTGAGCCAGCGGCGATGGCAAGGCCAGCTCGCAGGTCTCCAGCTTGACCTGGTCCGCCGCCAGGCGGCGCAGCAGTTGCTCGAGCCCGGTGATATCCATGGCCTCGGTGAGACAGTCGTGGATGGTCTGGTCGACCAGGGGGTGGTCCGGCACCTCGCGCTCGCCTGCGATGTTTTCGAGGCAGGCGAGCTGGTCGGGAAATACCACCGCCACCAGGTCCTCGGCATCCATGCGCTGCAGCTGCGGCGCCACACGCTTGCCGTTGCGGTTGCGACGCACGGCGAGTGCCACGGTGGCGTTCCAGCGCCAGCGTGCATTGAACATGGGAGCGTCGAGCAGCGCCTGCACCAGTACCTGGCGCACGCTGTCGGCGCTGAGGTACTCCTTGACTTCGGCCAGGGGAAAACTGTGGGAGGCACTGAGCGACAGCACGATGCTGTCCTCCAGCGCCGCTGCCTGCAGTTCGAAGTTGAAACGGCGGCAGAATCGCTTGCGCAGCGCCAGGCCCCAGGCCCGGTTGAGGCGCGAGCCGAACGGCGAATGCACGACCAGGTGGGTGTCACCCGACTCGTCGAAAAAACGCTCCAGGACAACGGTGTCCTGGGTCGGCAGCAGCCCCAGGGCCAGGCAGGCGCTGCCCAGGTATTCGATCAGCTGGTCGGCCGCCGGCACGGACAGTCCCATCTCCCGCAACCATGGCTCCAGGCCGCCACGGTCGTCCCGCCAGCGGCGCGCAAACTCGGCGCGCAGCCGCGACACCGCCCGCGACAGTTCATCGCTGCGGCCCGGCGCTTCGCCGATCCAGAATGGAATGTTCGGGGGCATGCCATGGGCGTCCTCGACCCGCACTACGCTGCGTTCCACCCCTAGCACCCGGTACGACGTGTTGCCGAGCTGAAAGATGTCGCCGGGTACACTCTCGAACGCGAAATCCTCGTTCAGAGTGCCGATGAAGAGGTCCTCCGGCTCCAGTACGACGTCGTAGTCGAACTGGTCCGGTATGGTGCCGCCATTCGTCAACGCGGTCAGGCGAGCGGCGCGGCGACCGCGCAGCCTCCGCTGCACGGCATCCAGGTACAGATAGGCGCCGCGACGGCCACGGCGGGTGGAAAACCCGTTGGCCAGCATGTCCACCACCTGGTCAAAACGGGCGCGTTCGAGGCACCGGTAGGGCCAGGCACCGCGATAAAGGGTATACAGTGCCTCCTGGTCCCACTCCCGGTTGGCGACTTCGGCAACGATCTGCTGCGCGAGCACGTCCAGCGGCTGCTCGCCGATCTGGATCTGTTCGAGTTCGCCGCGATCCACCGCGTCGAGCAGCGCCGCACATTCCACCAGGTCGTCGCGCGTGGTGGGGAACAGGCGTCCCTTGGGGATCGCACCCACCGAGTGCCCGGAGCGCCCCACCCGCTGCAACAGCGTGGCGATACCTCGCGGCGACCCGAGCTGGCAGACCAGATCGACGTCGCCTATGTCGATGCCCAGTTCCAGCGACGCGGTGGCGACCAGCGCACTCAACTGCCCTTTCTTGAGGCGCTGTTCGGCATCCAGCCGGTGCTCGCGGGCGAGGCTGCCATGATGCGCGGTGACACGGTCTTCGCCGACGCGTTCCGCCAGATGCCGGGCCACCCGCTCGGCGAGGCGACGCGTGTTGACGAAGATCAGGGTGCTGCGGTGCCGCCGCACCAGGTCGGCGAGCGTGCCGTAGACCTCCTCCCAGGCTTCACCGGACATCACCGCTTCGAGCGGCGAACCCGTCAACACCAGGGCCAGGTCCCGTTCCCGCGTGTGGCCCACGTCGACGATGCGCCGCGGTTCTCGATCATTCCCGATCAGGAAATCAGCGATCGTGCTGATCGGTTTCTGGGTCGCCGACAGGCCGATCAGGGTCGGTGGGCCTGCGGTCAATGTCTTGAGTCGCTGCAGTGACAATGCCAGATGCGCCCCGCGTTTGTTAGCGGCCACGGCATGGATTTCGTCGACGATCACTGTTTTTACGGTGGCCAGCGCATTGCGACCGGACTCGGAAGTCAACAGCAGGTAGAGGGATTCGGGCGTGGTCACCAGGATATGCGGCGGAACACGCCGCATACGCTGCCTTTCTCCCGGCGGGGTGTCGCCGGTGCGTACCGCCACCCTGACATCAACATCCGCGGTGCCATGCAGCAACAGCTGGTCGCGGATGCCCTGCAGGGGCAGCTGCAGGTTCTTCTCCACGTCATTGGAAAGCGCCTTCAAGGGTGACACGTAGAGCGTATGAATCTGGTCCTCCAGGTACCCCGCGTCGATCCCTTCTCGCAGCAGCGCGTCGATCGCACACAGGAATGCGGCCAGGGTCTTACCCGCGCCGGTGGGCGCTGCGATCACGGTGTGGGTACCGGAGCGGATCGCCGGCCAGGCCAGCCTCTGGCACTCCGTGGGTTCGGCGAACGTATCCCGGAACCAGGCGCCGACGGCGGGATGAAACGGCGATAGGGTCATGCCCCAGTAAAGCACGGATACGCTGTCCAGATAAAGTGGCGCCCCGTCGATGCCGACGTTATTCTGGCGGGGTCGAAGACCGTTCGGGACAGGTGATGGAAGAGTTACTGCAACTGGAAGACATCGATCGTGTGGTGCACAGGATTTTTGAGGACAAGATACCCTTCAACCGACTGCTGGGCCTCAAGGTCATGTCCGTGGAAGACGCTACGACCAGGCTGCGTTTCGATATGCGCGACAACCTGGTGGGACACTTTGTGCATCGCTTCCTGCACGGCGGCGTGACCTCGGCGGCGTTGGACGTGAGCGGTGGCATGACCGCCCTGGTCAGTGTGCTGAAGAAGCTGACCCACCTGTCGTTCGAGGAAAAGGTAATGCGTTTCAACAACCTGGGAACCATAGACCTGCGCGTTGATTACCTGCGTCCGGGGCATGGCGAGTATTTCATCGCCACGGGTTATGTCCTACGCACCGGTAACAAGGTAGCGGTGACACGGATGGAACTGCACAACGATGAGGGCACTCTCATAGCCGTGGGCACCGGCGCCTATACCATCTCGTGATATGCGGATAACGCCTGCGCCCGCCATCTAGGACCGTCACCCACAGCATGGACAAGCGCCTGGATCAGACCGCCATGCACGACCGCCTTGAGCAAATCGTGTACATGGTTTCGAGTTCTCACCGCAGCGTCGAAAAAACAGGCGCGGTACGGTCCGCTTATCCACGCGCGGACCAGGATCGGTTTCTGTCGGCGCTGGCCGAGGTCTACGCGCTGCGGGTGGCTCCAGACCGAATCTATCGTCGTCTCACCACCCGCTGAGCTACTCGTGAACCGAGCCATCCTGCATGTGGACATGGACGCGTTCTATGCCGCGATAGAGATCCGCGACCGACCTGAACTTCGAGGCCGGCCGGTCGTGGTCGGCGGTTCGCCCGCCGGTCGCGGTGTGGTGGCGGCGGCAAGCTATGTAGCCCGCGAATTCGGAATCCACAGCGCCATGCCGGCGCGCACGGCCCTGCGCCTGTGCCCCGAACTGGTTCAGATCCCGCCACGGCACGATTACTATGCCAAGGTATCGGCACAGCTCCATGACATCCTTGCGCGCTACACACCGCTGATAGAACCGCTGGCACTGGACGAGGCCTTCCTGGACGTTACCGCGTCGCAGAAGCTGTGGGGTGACGCGGTGAATATCGCGCGGCGGATCAAGGGTGACATACGGCACCGACTCGGACTCAGCGCATCGGTCGGCGTCGCCCCCAACAAGTTTCTGGCCAAGCTGGCATCGGACCTCGATAAGCCGGACGGCCTGTTGGCCGTGGATGGCGGACACTACAGGGAATTTCTCGACCCCCTGCCGGTCACCCGTATCTGGGGGGTGGGTGAGAGCACCGCCTTGCGCTTGTCGCAACTTGGGATCCGCACCATTGCCCAGCTGCGCACGCAGCCACCGGGTGCGCTCGAGGCCGAGTTCGGGGCCTGGGGTCGGCAGATCAGGGAGCTGGCCCACGGCCGCGATGACCGCGCCGTGAAGCCGGACCGCAACGCCAGGTCCGTGTCTCACGAGAGGACCTTTGCCGCTGACGTGACCAGCAGGGAGGCGCTGCGCGATATCCTGCTGGATCTGTGTGAGCAGGTCGGCTGCCGGCTGCGTGGCCAGCACCGCCAGGCGCGGACGGTACAGTTGAAGCTCCGCTATGCGGATTTCACGACCTTGACCCGCGCGCGCTCCCTGGGCCGGGCCACCAGCCAGACCAGGGAGCTGGCCCGCACCGGTGTTGAACTGCTGGAGCGGACCTTGCCTGACCATACTTTCGCGGTGCGGCTGCTGGGGTTCGGGGTCAGCGGACTGGAACCGTCGGCGCCGGCGCAGCATGAACTGTTTGCGGACACCGAGCGGGAGCGGCAATCCCGCATCGATCGACTGGCCGATCGCATCAACGAGCGTTTCGGAACAGGCGTGCTGCGGCGTGGTCTGAGATCACATGACGACTGATCGTGCGCCTTCGGCGCAAGGGAAACGGAGGTATGAAGAAAGACAAGTTGGTAAAAGACGAAATGGAGTGGTTGCGTAAACTGTCCCCCGAGGAGTTTCGGGTGACGCGGCTGAAGGCCACAGAACCGGCCTTCACCGGTCGCTACTGGAACAGCGCGGACGCGGGCACCTATCACTGCGTCTGCTGCAGCGCGCCGTTATTTGATTCCGACGCGAAGTTCGATTCGGGCACCGGCTGGCCAAGCTTCCACTCTCCGGTCACTGAAGACAACATCGCGACCGAATTCGATACCAGTCACGACATGCGCCGCACGGAAGTGCTCTGCAGCCACTGCGACGCCCATCTGGGCCATGTCTTCGAGGACGGGCCGCAACCCACGGGACTGCGCTACTGCATCAACTCGGCAGCACTAAAACTGAACAAGCAGAACAAGCGATAGCCCGGCCGCGGCTCAACCGGGGTTGCTGATCGGCGGTTCCTTCGACGGCTTCCGCGCCCGCGCCACGGGCACGGCCAGGGTATCTCCGATATCGGGTCGGGGATTGCCGGGGTTGAGGCGCGTAAGCACCCAGTAAGGCAATTCATGTTCCTGGGCGATGTTCCACATGTTGTCGCCGCGCTTGACAGTGTAGCGCTCCACGTTCAGCACCTCATAATGCTGTTCGAACTCGTCCACCAGGGTCTGATGGTATTCCAACCGGCTCGATTCGAAGCTCTGACGCTGGGTGTCATTCTTTATCGGCAGCTCGATGCGCTGACCGACGCGGATGCGGGTGCCACCGCGTATCTTGTTCATGCGTCGCAGCTTGGCGGTGCCGCCTATACCCAGCCAGTCGGCGTAGTGACCCAGGGTTTCCTCCGGCTCGACCTTGAGACTGTAGGTCCGGCGGCCGCGGGTTTCGCGCGTCTGCACAGCGACATCGATGCCGTCCATTAGTTTCCGGAAGACCTCCTTCGGCTGCGGCGCCCCGGCGGGCTTCAAGGCTGCGCCGGCGACCGACGTCTCCCCGTCCTTGACGATCACCGGTTTGCGTGCCGGGGTTTCCGTCGCCGAGGTCGATTCCACTTTCGCCACCCGCAGGGCCGGTTGCGGCGGCGCCTTCGGCTCGGGCCGGGACTTCGGCGCTGGCTTCGCGATGCTGGCGGCCTTGGCCACGACGGTCTTCTTCGCGGCGGGTCGGGCCGGGATCTCCAGCTTTTGTCCTACCCGGATCAGCGCCCGCCGCCCCAGGTCATTGACCTGTATCACATCGCGACAACTCACCTCGAACACCCTGGCGATACCACAGGCCGTGTCGCCACGCTGGACGATATACTTGCGGCCGCTCAGTTGCGGCTGCTCAGGCGGCAGGGTTTCCAGTCGCGCCAGCTGTTTGCGCCACCGGTGTTTCCGGTATGGCAGGCGCAGCGAATAACCTTCCGGTATTAACCGCCAGCCCCGCCAGACGTACCGAGTCCAGGCCGGATTAAGCTCGCGCAGCGTGGCTTCGCTGACGCCGAACACCTTCTGCACACGCGCCACCGACGTCGGCTTCTCGAGGGCCACGACCGAGTAACGCAGCGGTTTGCTGCCTTCCAACTCACCGAAATACTTGTCCGCGTTCTGCGCCACGTATCGCGCTGCCAGAAAACTGGCATAGAAGTTTCTCACCGCGGTGCGAAAGCTCCGTGACCGGTACTTTCGCAACACATCGATGTAGTCCGGGCCCACCTTCCGGATGGCACGGCTCATGCCGGCGACACCGTAGTTGTAGGAAGTGATCACGAACGGGTTGATGTCCGTCGGGCGTACGCCGCGGCTGCGACCTTTGGCCACGGCCGTCAGCGTGTCGGTGCTGCGGCGCAGATACCGCGCCGCCGCCCAGGTCGCCCGCTCGGGATCGAATCGTTCATCCAGGGTGGCGTTCAGCTGCAGACCCAGCTTGCGCGCCGTGCGTGGCATGATCTGCCAGAGGCCGGCAGCACCGACGCGGGAATAGGCCCGGGGGTTATAGGCCGATTCCACAAAGGGCAGATAGAGAATGTCCTCGGACAGGCCGGATTCCCGCAGCACTTTCAGGATGTGTTCCTTGTAGCGCCCATAGCGCGTCAGCGCCTCACGGAAACGGTCCCGGTTACCCTGCTGGCAGCGGATGTTGCCCGCCGCCCGGCGCACTTCCTTGGAGCCGCGGCCGGGGAACAGGGTCAACATGTCCCGCTCTGCGGACGAATACTTGGCATCGCCGCGCTCCAGCTTCACCGCCAGTCCCTGCAGTTGACGCTTTATGCGCTTCCGCTCACGTTCCACCGCAGGCGCCGCGCGCTTGCGTCGGCAGGTCGCCTTGGTCGTCTTGACGGCGTAAACGCGTTCCGGATGCTGAGAGTCGTGAAAGATCACCTGATTGGTTTTCCAGGAACGGAACACCTTGATCCAGAAATCGACGCGGCGCTGGATCTCCGGTGGGCACGGAAAGGTATCGCCGCAGTTGAGGTCGTGCCGCTCTACCTTCGGCACCGCCGTTACCGGCGTCGACCAGCCAGCCCCCAGTAGCATCGCCAGCACCCATGACGCCGCCAACGATCGCCAGCCGGCGAAACGGTATGTCGAAACACTCAGCGGTCTTCCTCCTCTTTCTATCTGGTCTGCTGACACGTACGCCACTATCCTCCCGTCGGCACGCTACCTGATGCGGGTTGGGCGCACAAGACAGCGTGCATGGTGAATCCATGGTAATCCGATGACAGGGGTTCGATATTCGGCGAACCATCCCCGTATGATTTCTGCAAGCGTGCAGTAACTGCTCCCATTCGCCCCTCAGTCGTCTGTTCATGGCACCCGCGTCAGTGCGGAGCCTAAGGCAGGGTGATGACCCGGCCGGCGGCCGCTGACTGGCGCTGAAACACCGCTCCGCACAACGTGCGCGCGGTAACTGTCACCGGACCCGCGACCGCACCGAGTCCAAAATGCGCGGTAAGGCCGTCCTGGGAGCCGATACCGCGCGACAAGCGCAGCTCGCGCCGCTGCACCCGCCCCCCGGCTTTCACCTCGAGTTTGCTGCCGATCCCGAAACGATTGCATTCGGGATCCCGGACGCGAACGCCCAGCCACCCGTGTTGGTTCCCATTGTTGCGGAAAAGTTTCACGCCGCTGCGGCTCGCCACCAGCAGGTCGAGATCGCCATCGCGGTCAAAATCCGCCGCTGCCGCGCCCCAGCCGTTGGCAGCGCGAGCGCCGCTCAGCCACGAGGCATCGCGAAACCTTCCGCCGCCGTCATTTAAATATAGATGGCTGTAGCGTCCTGCATAGATACTGGTGACGAAAAGATCGAGGTCGCCGTCGTTGTCGAAATCCGCCAGCACCGGGTCGGCATTGCTCTCCTCAAAGCGGATTCCCGATTGCGTCCAGCGATCTTCGTAGGCCGGGTTGGGACCGGCACGGCGTATCCATAACTGGCTCTGGTCGGAAAAATCGAGGTACCGGGGATGGGCGAGATTGGTAATGAACAGGTCGCTGCCGCCGTCACCGTCGATGTCACCTGCCGCCGCACCGATGCTGTGTCCAAACGCCCCCGCGACATTTCGACCGCGCAGTCCGAGGCTGCCGGCCTCGTCGCGCAACCTGCCGCCGTGATTGCGCCACAACAGGTTGGGGTCGAGCCGGTAGTTCGCCACCAAGATATCCTGCCAGCCGTCATCGTCCAGATCGCTCCAAATTCCCCCACGGCCGCAGTACGGCTCATCCGTACCGATATCCACGGCCGAGGTAACCTCGCGAAAACGGCCGTCGCCGAGGTTGCGGAACAGCTGGTCCGGCACGCACAGGCCGCGCTCGTATTCTCGGCGCTCGTAGTTGGCCAGGTAAAGATCCAACCAGCCATCGTTATCCAGGTCCCCCCACAGGGCGGTCGCCGTTCGACCGTTGAAGGCGCCTTCGAACGCGGATGCTGTTACGTCCTGGAACCCGCCACCGAGGTTTCGCCACAACCGGTTGCGGTTCCTGTAGATCAGGAACAGGTCCAGCCGGCCATCGTTATCGACATCGACCCATGACCCGGCGCGTGCGCCGCCGGCGTGCACACCCAGACGGGCGGTGACGTCCTCGAAGCGCTGTCCACCCCGGTTCGAGTACACCCTGCCGTCCAGCAACAGGTCCTCGAAGCCGTCACCGTCGAAATCACCCCAGGCCACGCGCTCGGCCTCGACCCGGGCCAGCCCGGTCTCCGCGCCCACCTCGCTGAAGGTCACCACCCCCGCCTCGCGCGCCAGCTGACGGCGCAGGGCGTCAGGGGTGAGTTGACCATTGCCAAGCAGCTCAGCTAGGCGGTGCTCCGCCGCCGGTGCTGGATTGCCGTGCTGGAGTGAGTTGCGCCAGTCCAGGGCCGCCCGCTCACGGTCACCTTCACTCTCAGCCAGCCGCGCCAGTGCCGCGTAAACCTGCCAGGTGTGGGGATGATCCGGCAGTGCCTGCCGCAACCAGCGCCTGGCCTGCGTGTGTTCGTCACGCAACAGATGCCACTCGGCCGCCAGCAGTTCGGCATTTGCCCTTTGCCACCTCCGTAAACGTTCCCAGGTGGCCTGGTCGCGGTACTGTGAACGCTCGCTGACCGTGTTTCGGGCATCTGGCGACAGGCTGTCTTGCAGCAGCGATCGCGTCCACGACGAGGAGTCGCCCGCTCTGATCAGCGCCGCGGCCAGCGAAAGATCTAGATGGCGGTTCGCCGGCAGCCGGTCACGCAACGCGCGGGCCGCGGGCAAATCCAGGCCGGGCGCCATGGAAGCCAGCAGGGCCTCGGCGGCGATATCCGCGCCACGCTGCCGGCCAAAGCGCTGCAGGAACATCTCTCCGAGTTGCTGGCGCCGGGCCCGATCGCGGGTCGACAAGATCTCCTCCTGCAACACCGTGGCGGCCTCAACGCGCTCGACGTCGCCCCAGTCCACCTGCATCAATCGGCCCGCGAGTTGCGCCCGGCGCTCGGTGAGGCGCAGACTGTAGACCCCGTGGTAAGCCGCCAGCAGGGCGCCCGGCGTATCTCCACGCTGCTCCAGCAGCGCGTCCACCTCGCCTTCTATCTGCCGGCGCGTCGCCGCGGCGCCGCCATCGCGCACCAGCAGCGCCATCCAGCGTCGGTGCCGGGCCGGCCACCACTCCGGATGTGATCTCAGCAGCGTGTCGTAGTGTTCCACCGCTGATGTCGCGTCACCCTGACGGTAGCGCGTTTCCGCCAGCAAGTAGCGGGCCTCGGGATCGTCCGGGCGTTGCCTGAGCAGCGTTTCCAGCTGGCGCTGGGCACGGGCGTGGCTGCGGTCTTCGATTAGCGCCCGCACGGACGCCAGCGGATCCGCTACTTGAGTGGCGGCAGGCTGCACCGCGGACGGCGACCGGCAGGCCTCAAGAAGCACCCACAGCAGCACCCAGGCCGATGCGCGCAACCACCTCATATCCAAGCCAATTCTTTCGATGTAATATGAATACTGAGTTTAAACCATGCCGCTAGATGAAGTTTCTGGGCAAAATTCTGCTGATACTGTTGCTGCTGGCACTATCGCTGGCATTCGGCGCGATCTGGCTGAACCGGGTGCCCATCACCGCGGAGCCGGGCTGGGCCAAGCGCTTGTTGGTGTATCTCACCCGGAACGAGGCCGTCACCGGCGACAAGCATGAGTTCCCGGAACTGCGACCCCGCGAATACGCCGTGCCCGCGGCCGAGCTGTTCGCTGCCGTCCGCGCAAGCGTGGTCACGCTGGGTTGGCAGATCAAGAGCTTCGATCCGGCTGAACGCCAACTCCATGCCGTGGTATCCACGTCGCTGTTGGATTTCAAGGATGACCTTCGCCTGCAGGTCGACGCGGCCAACAGCGACACGCGCAGCCGCCTGTCGGCGCGCTCGGGCTCCCGCGTCGGACGCGCTGATTTCGGCGCCAACCTGGGACACATACTGGAACTCCAGCGCGCGCTCGGGCAACGTCTCGGCGGCTAGTCGCCCGGTTCCTGCTGAAACAGTTTCAACAGCAGCGGATACTGCCAGCTGAAACGCCATTCGTTCGCGCCGACTTGGGTCGGATTTATCCAGACTACCGCGCTGACTTCCATCAGCCCGCTGGGGGGAACGTCGAGCCGTTCCGGGGCGGTCAGGGGACGGCAGCGGTAAAGTAAAAAGCCGTTGCCAAACCTTTTCAGAAGCTGCCCCACCTCCACCGCCACACCTGCCTCCTCCCAGGTTTCGCGGTGCGCGGTGCACTGCGCGCTTTCGCCGCTCTCGGAAAAACCCGCCGGCACGCCGAGCTTGCCGTTGTGCCGATGCTTGACCACCAGCAGCCGGTCACCACGCTTGATGAAGCATCCCGCCGCCATGCCGGCGCGTCCGTCGTTGGCGCCCGCGTCAACCAGGCAAGGGGGCGCCGCGGACAGCGGCAGCACCCAGCCCAGTGCTGTCATCGCAGCGAGCCGGTACACGAAGGCCATTACCCGATCATCGACGCCATGGCCACGAGTATTCCCGCTCACTGCGTGATGGTGACCGACTCATTGAGCAACGCCAATCTCAGCATGATGGTTATCAATGGATAAAGGGCCGTGGTTGTCGCCACCACGGCAAGATTTCCCGGCCGTACCGCCGCCAGGTAAAAGAACCCGCCGAGCAGGCCGAAAACCCTGGTCAGGGCCGCGAACACGGCGCCAGGTCAAAAAGACTCGGGCCGCTGTCCTCAGAAAAACAGATCGATGCCTCCTCTCAGCAGGGCAGCGGCCAGGTAGTCGAACATTGCACTGTAGGGTTCTGTCAACTTGAGCGGGATTCAGGCAAACTGGCTTGATGAAAAATCAAAAGTCACTGTACCATGGGTGCCGATTTCCCCGAGAAGTTATCAGTCATACAGTCTGGCTCTATCATCGATTTTGCCTGAGCTTGAGAGATATCGAAGAACTACTGGCCGAACGTGGAATCATTGTCACCTACGAACCCATCCGGAACTGCTGCAACCACTTCGGGCCAGAATATGCCCGGACCTTAAAGAAGCGAAGCGGACGCCTGGGTGATAATTGGTACCTTGATGAGGTATTTATCAAGATTCAAGGGGAACTTCACTACCTCTGGCGAGGGTACTGACAAGCTAACTCTGGAAAATGGATAATGTCTGGATGAATACTTACAAACGCGACCGATTCCCACCAGACATAATCAGTTATGCTGTCTGGCTCTACTACCGGTTCAATCTCAGTCAGCGTGATATTGAAGATCTGCTGGCTGAACGAGGAATCTCGGTAAGCTATGAGACCATTCGCCTCTGGTGCAACAAGTTTGGATCAAAATACGCCGGGCGCTTGAAGCGTAAGCACCAAGGCTTCGGCGACACCTTCTACATCGATGAAGTGTTCGTGAAGATCTGTGGCAAACAGCACTACCTGTGGCGGGCCATCGATCAGGATGGTGAAGTGGTGGATGTGTTGCTTCAGTCACGCAGGTACGGTGCAGCTGCTAAACGATTCTTCATAAGGCTGTTACGGAATCACAGTGGTGAACCCAGGAAAATTGTGACTGACAAGCTGCGAAGTTACGGTGTTGCACATCGGGAGGTCGTACCAGAGGCCATCCACGTCACAGCCCAATATGCCAACAACAGAGCTGAGCAATCGCACGAAGGTACCAGGGTGAGGGAGCGGGGGATAAGGCGGTTCAAGTCACTTGGTCAGGCCCAGCGATTCCTGAACATTCATGCCGCCGTCTACAATCTGTTCAACCTGGGCAGGCATTTGGTATCCGCTAATCACTCGCCTGGCCTTGGTCACCCGTCCCCGGTGACGGCTGTTGGGGGCGAAAACCCCGTTATAGTCGGCCCGTTCCGCTTTCAGTGAGACTGTTCACGACTGG
>CAMYNL010000033.1 GCA_947259705.1 uncultured Gammaproteobacteria bacterium
TGAAGATCGCGTCGCGGTCGAAAATAAGATACTTTGGCGCGGTGTCGTAAGGAAATGCTTCCCGCAATTGCTGGATAGCCCACGCCGCTGTCGGGTTGAACGTGGCGTTGAAGTGCACAACACGTCGCCGGCCGTGCTCTATCACGAACCATACGTAGAGCACTTTGAAAGAGATCGTCGGTACGGTGAAGAAATCCATCGCCGCAATAGCGTCTTTGTGGTTGCGTAGAAAAGCGACCCAACGTCTAATTTTGTCGGAGTCGGTGGGACAACGCGGCATGTAACGTGACACCGTGATCTCGGAGACAACGAACCCGAGTTTCAACAGCTCGCCATGAATTCTTGGTGCGCCCCAGCCATCGCGTGCCATGATGCGGATGAGGCGGCGAATCTCGGCGTCGACTCGAGGCCGTCCAGGGCCGGGCTTGTGCTGGGAGATCTTCGCCCAATAGCAACGAAACCGATCTCGATTCCACTTGGCCACCGTGTCTGGGTTCACGATGAACAAACGCTTTGACCAGCCTGGCCATGCGGCACGCAGTGCGACCCAGAAGGCGCGGTCCATATCATCGAGCAGCAGCCGCGGGCGCTGCTTCTTCAGCGCGATGACTTGCTGGCGTAGCGCCAGATTCTCGATCAGCAGCTCCTCGCGGGTACAAAAGAGGGCTCTAAGGGTGTGGACAGCGAGGGTCACGAGGAAGACTATGGGACGCAGCATGGCGACAAAGTGTGCCCTTTCGGTGCGGCGATCTCAAGCCGCTCGCAGGGGTGTGCGACGAAGGTCAGCGCTCAAACATAACCTATTGTTTTCTCTGGCGGATGAATAATGATGAGGGACAGGTTTCTCTGTTTCCGCCGATTCCTGCCCAGCCGCTCTAAGCTATTGAAAAATATGGTACCCGGGGCCGGACTCGAACCGGCACGTCCTTACGGACAAGGGATTTTAAGTCCCTTGCGTCTACCAGTTTCGCCACCCGGGCATGGTGCGGTCCAGATCAGTCCGGGCCGTTGCGATGGGGAGATATGGAGGCTGGGCCCGGAATCGAACCGAGGTACACGGCTTTGCAGGCCGCTGCATAACCACTCTGCCACCCAGCCGATCGCAGAAATAAAAATAGGGGAAAGCGCACTTCCCCCCTATTCCGGTAAACAAAGTATGGAGCGGGAAACGAGACTCGAACTCGCGACCCCAACCTTGGCAAGGTTGTGCTCTACCAACTGAGCTATTCCCGCCTGAAAGGCGGGGCCAATTTTGATTTCCGCTCCCGGCGCTGTCAAGTGGGCCCCGCCTTCTGCTCTGCCCGCACCAGATCGTCCCAGGCCGCGCGCAGATACACGATCATGGACCAAAGCGTTAGAGCCCCGGCGACATAGAACAGCATTTCCCCCAGGCCGGCCATGGAGATGCCGGCCAGGGGCTTGGCATACAGGAGCATCGATACCGCCACCATCTGCATCACGGTCTTGACCTTACCGACGATGGAAACGGCCACGCTGGCCCGGTTGCCCATCTCACCCATCCACTCCCGCAGCGCCGAGACGCCGATCTCACGGCCGATGATGATGGCCGCCATGACCGTGAACAGGATCGGGCTGATCACCTGGTCCTGGACCCGATCGTCGCCAACCAGCAGCACGATGGCCGTCGCCACCATCAGCTTGTCGGCCACCGGGTCGAGGAAGGCCCCAAAGGGCGATTGCTGTTGCAGCCGGCGCGCCAGGTAGCCATCCAGCCAGTCGGTGACGCCGGCGAATATGAACAAGACGGTAGCGGCCAGGGCGGACCAGGGGACCGGCAGGTAGTAGACGATGACGAACACAGGGATCACCATGATCCTCGCCAGCGTCAGCAAGTTGGGGATGTTCAGCGGCATGCAGGGAGCACGATCAACTAGTCACCGTGAAAGTAGGCATAGATGCGTTCCGCCAGATTGGGGCTGATTCCTGGCACCCCGGTCAGATCCTCGATTCCTGCCCGCGCCACTTCCTGCCAGCCGCCTAGATGTCTCAGCAGGGCTTGTCGGCGCTTGCTGCCGACTCCGGGTATTTCCTCCAGGCGCGACTGCGTCCGCGCCTTGCCACGGCGCTGGCGATGGCTGGTGACTGCGAAGCGGTGCGCTTCGTCCCGCACCTGCTGGATCAAATGCAGCGCAACGGAGTCGGCCGGTAGTATAAGAGCGCGGCTGCGCCCCGGCAAGAAAAGCCTCTCCAGCCCCGGTTTGCGGGTGCTGCCCTTGGCCACCGCAGCGATCGGGATATCGTCTATCTGCAATTCGGACAACACAGAGAGCGCGGTACTCAATTGCCCCTTGCCACCGTCGATCAGAATCAGATCCGGCAGCTTGCCCTCCCCTGTCTTGAGTTTGGCGTAACGTCGTTGCAGCGCCTCTTCCAGTGCGGCGTAATCGTCACCGCCGGTGACAGCCCGGATGTTGTAGCGGCGGTAATCCGACTTGATCGGTCCAGCGTCATCGAACACGACGCAGGAAACCACCGTCGCCTCGCCGGCGGTGTGACTGGCATCGAAACACTCTATCCGCTGCGGCGTCTCCGTCAGGTCCAACGACTGGCGAAGCGACTCCAGGCGCTGCAGTTGTTTCGCCCGACCCGCCAGGTGCTGGCGCAGCCGCTGCTCGGCGTTGATCAAGGCATGCTCGACGAGTCTTGCGCGATGACCGCGGGGGTTCGCTACCAACCTGACCTTGCGCCCAGCGCGTTGTGACAGCGACTCCGCCAGCAGGTTCTTGTCCATGGGCACCGGATTGACCAGGACCTCGTCCGGAATGGGCTTGTCGAGGTAGAACTGGCCCAGAAAGGCCGCAATCACCTCGGCCGGTTCGCTCTCCAGGGCGATATCCGGAAAAAACGCCTTATTGCCGCTGTGACGTCCCCCGCGCACGAACACCACGTCGATGCAGGCATGGGAATGCTCGCTGCGCAACGCCACCACATCAAGATTACTGCTGCCCTTGCTGACATGCTGCTGTTCCTGGACGCGGCGCAGGGCCCGCAACCGGTCGCGCAGCTTGGCCGCGACCTCGAAATCGAGGCGGTCGGAGGCGTTCTCCATCGCCTCCATCAGGTAATCGTTCAGACGCTGGTCCTTACCCTCGAGGAACAGCACCGCCTGCTTCACATCATCGAGATACTGCTCTCTCTCTATCAGCGCGACGCAAGGCGCGGTGCAGCGCCTGATCTGGTATTGCAGGCAGGGGCGGGAACGGGTGCGGAAGAAGCTGTCCTCGCATTGACGCACGGGAAAGATCTTCTGCAGCAGGGCCAGGATCTCGCGCACCGCTCCGGCCCCCGCGTAGGGCCCGAAAAATCGCCCTGGTTCCCTGCGGCTGCCGCGATAAAAGCCGATGCGCGGAAACGGGTGCGAGTCATCCAGGTGGATATAAGGGTAACTCTTGTCGTCCCGCAGCACGATGTTGTAGCGAGGCCGGTGCCGTTTGATTAAATTATTCTCGAGCAGCAGTGCCTCAGTCTCGGTATGGGTGCGTATGACGTCAATGTCCGCCACCCGCTGCATCAGCGCCCGGGTCTTGGGCGGCAGTCCGCGGCGCTGGAAGTAACTGCCCACGCGCTTGGCGAGATCCCTGGCCTTGCCCACGTAGAGCACCTCGCCATCCGCCGCCAGCATCTGGTAAACGCCGGGCACGGACGGAATGTGGCGCAGCAGTCGTTCCGCATCCAACTCAGTCACCGCCGGATCGCGTCCGCAGCGCGGCGACCTGTTCGAACACGGCCCGGAACATCTCCGGCGTCAGGCGGCCGGTCTGTGTGTTGTAGCGGCTGCAATGGTAGCTGGCCACCAGATGCAGTCGATCCGCCAGCCGGTAGTGCCTGCCGTGGCCGAATGGGTGCCCTGACTGTTTAAGATCCAGCGCCCTGATCACGGCCTTGTGGGCGATGGCGCCGAGCGCAAGTACCACGGTACCGGCGGCGAGGCCCGCCAGCTCACTGCGCAGGTAGTCGTTGCAGCGGACGATCTCGTCGATCGCGGGCTTGTTTCCCGGCGGCAGGCACTTCACCGCATTGGTGATGCGACAGTCGTTCAGGCGCAGCCCGTCACTCGCCACGGTGCTGTGCGGCTGGTTCGCGTAGCCGAACGCGTGCAGCGTCTGATATAGAAGTATGCCGGCGAAATCGCCGGTGAACGGCCGACCGGTGGCGTTGGCGCCGTGTTTGCCGGGAGCCAGGCCGACGATAAGCAGCGCGGGCCGCTCGTCCCCGAAAGGCGACACCGGACCGCAGTGGTAATCCCCGTGCGTCCGCCTGACCGCGGCGAGGTAGGCCGTGAGCCGCGGACAGCGTCGGCAGTGGGGATCAAATGTCGGGTGATTATCTGTTGCGGGCATGATCGCGGGCTAAGTGGGCAAGCTTGCCGGTAGACGAGAAATACCACTAGAATCGCGCCCTCCGCAACAGTGATGAGATCTACGGGTGAAAATTTCCGCTTTCGATATCCGCGTCGGCAACCTCATCGAACATCAGGGCAAGCTGTGGCGGGTTCTCAAGAAGAACCATGTGAAGCCCGGCAAGGGCGGCGCCTTCGTGCAGGTCGAGCTGAAGGAGGTCTCCGTGGGGACCAAGCTGAACGAGCGTTTCCGGTCGGCGGACACCGTGGAGAAAGCCCATGTGGAGGCGCGTAAGATGCAGTATCTTTATGCCGAGGGCACGGGGCTGGTATTCATGGACAACGAAAGCTTCGAACAGCTCACCATCCCGGCGGAAGACCTGGAAGACCAGATGGGGTACCTGCTGCCTAACACCGAGGTGCAGATCAACGTCCACAACGACAACCCCATCGGCATCGAGCTGCCCGCGACGGTGGTGATGGAAGTGGTAGATACCGAGGCCGTGGTCAAGGGACAGACCGCGTCGGGTTCAGCCAAACCCGCCGAACTGGAAACCGGCCTGCGCGTCAACGTGCCCACATTCGTCACCGTCGGCGACAAGGTGAAGGTTAATACCGACACCGGCGAGTACGTCGAGCGCGCCGAGTAGTCTCCCGACGTCAGGCCAGATCGGTCATCCGTTCACGGGCCGCCAGCATCACCTCCTCGGCGACCGGTTGTGGTGTCTGGCCGCGCATTGCGGCGAGGCGGTGCTGATCCGGCGGCTCCAGCGAAGCAGCCAGTATTTCATCCGCGGCCGCGGGGTCGTTGCATATCAAGATTATGTCGCAGCCGGCAAGCTGCGCGCGCCGGGCGCGTTGAGCCAATGGTCGCCGATCGACCGCTCCCTGCATCGCCAGATCGTCGCTGAATACGATGCCGGTGAATCCTAACGTATCGCGCAGCATCCGGCGCAGCCAGAACGATGAATAGGTCGGCGTGTCCGGGTCGATTGCGTCGAACTGCACATGGGCCGTCATCACCGCGTCCAGCACGTCCCTGAGTGCCAGATAGGGCTTGAGATCGCAGTCCTCCACCGCATCCAGGGTACGATCGTCGTGCGGCAGACACTGGTGGCTATCGGCCGACACCCCCCCGTGCCCCGGAAAATGCTTTCCGGTGGCGCTCATGCCCGCCTTGTGCATACCGTCGATGAAGGCACGCCCCAGCGCGGTGACGGTTTCCGGACGATGATGAAATGAACGGTCGCCGATCACGTCGCTGTCGACCTGCCCCACGTCGAGTACCGGCGCGAAACTCAGGTCGACCCCCACCGCCTTGAGCTCCGAAGCCATCACCAGGCCCGCCTGGTGTGCCGCCGAGCAGCCGCCGTCGGAATCATGCTCGTAGAGAGAGCCGAGCCTTGCGGCGCAGGGTAGACGGGTGAACCCGTCACGAAAGCGCTGCACCCGGCCGCCCTCCTGGTCCACTGCGACCAGCAGCGGTGGCGACCGTACCCGGTGCAGCGAAGCGGTAAGCTCGGCGAGCTGGGCCGGGCTCTCGTAGTTGCGGGTAAACAGAACCACGCCGCCCACCGACGGGTGGGCCAGGCGCGCCCGGTCAGCGGTAGTCAACTCCAGGGTGCCTTCCAGGTCCACCATTACCGGGCCCTGGGGGAGCTTCAAGGGCGCCAAGGATCAGTGTTCCCGGTCGTCGACATCGATAATCACCGGTGTACCCACCGGCACCAGGTCGAACAACACCATCACATCCACGTTGCGCATCTTGATGCAGCCGTGCGACCCGGGGTTTCCCATCGGGTCCTCGTCGGGCGCGCCGTGTATGTAGATGAAGCGCCGCATGGTGTCCACGCTGCCCCCGCGGTTGAATCCTGGTTCGGTGCCGCTCAGCCACAGGATGCGCGTCAGTATCCAGTCCCGCTGTGGATAACGCTTCCGCAGCGCCGCCGTGTAGAGTTCACCGGTCGGTCGACGTCCCCGGAACACGGTGTTGGGCGCGGCGCCAGCGCCGATTTTTGCGCGCACGATATGGCGGCCGCGCGGGGTGCATTCGCTGTACCGACGTTCACCCACGCCATTGGCAGCCGTGGAGACTGATCGCTGCAGGACGCACTGGTCAGCGTCATCCAGCAGGTACAACTGCTGGCTCGGGACGTGTACCTCGATCCGCAGGCTCACAGATGGCGGCGCCGGATGTCGGCCAGCAATCCGCGTGAGGCCTCCTCGATCATGTCTATCACCCGCTCGAAGCCGCTGCGGCCCCCATAGTAGGGATCCGGCACCTCGAGATCCGGAATATCCTCCGCGTATTCGAGAAACAGCTGAACCTTGTCACCGAGCTCACCGGCGATGGCGAGCAGGTGGCTTTGGTTATCGCAGTCCATGGCCAGCACATAATCGAAGCTGGCTAAATCTTCCGCGGTGGCCTGTCGACCGCGCAGCGGCGACAGATCGATGCCGCGGCGCCTGGCTGCTTCCTGGGCCCGCCGGTCCGGCGGGCTGCCAACATGATAGGCGTGGGTGCCTGCCGAATCCACGCTGATGGCATCCCCCAGATCGGCTTCTTCCACCATCTTGGCGAAAACCCCCTGGGCGGTGGGTGAACGGCAGATATTGCCCAGACAAACGAAAAGTACCTTTACCATGAATGCTCAGCCTGCCTTTCGTGCGCGGAACCCGGCAAGGTCCGCGGCGGTGTCGATGCCGGGTCCCGGCACCTGCGTACTCCGATGGACCGCGATGATGACCCTGCGTTCCAGTGCCCGTAACTGCTCCAGCTTTTCAGCCTGTTCCAGCGTGGAGGGTATCCACACCGAGAACTGCTTGAGGAAACCCGCCCGGTAGGCGTAGATACCGATGTGCCGCTGCGCGTGCATGGGGGTGTTGGCATCGTCGCGATGGAACGGGATCGGTGCGCGGGAAAAATACATGGCACGGTCGCTGGTGTCGACGACCACTTTCACTACATTGGGGTCGACGAATTCGCCGGCATCCAGCAGCGCATGGCCAGCGGTTGCCATCTCCGCCTCGGCGTCCCGGCCAAGGGCGGCGGCGACGGCATTGATGAGCGCGGGCGGCAGTTCCGGCTCGTCACCCTGCACATTGACGACCACTCGTTCATCCGCCAGCCCCAGCAGCGATACAGCCTCGGCGAGGCGGTCCGTACCCGATGTGTGGTCCTGTGAGGTCATGCACACCTCGCCGCCGAATGACGTCACCCGGTCCCGGATCCGCTCATCGTCGGTAGCCACCAGCACCCGCCGGGCGGCGCTTGCCTTGACGTTTTCCCACACCCACTGGATCAGTGGCTTGCCTGCCACTTCGCACAGCAATTTCCCCGGCAGCCGGGTCGACGCGTAACGTGCGGGGATGATGACGTCGAATTCCATATCACGCCGTGGATTAGTCCTGCCACTCGTCGGCATCGAGTTGGCGCGCTTCCTCCTCCAGCATGATCGGTATCCCGTCACGGATCGGATATGCCAGACGGGCCGACTTGCTCACCAGCTCCTCTTTCTTCTTGTCGTAGATCAGGGGGGCCTTGGTGACGGGGCAAACCAGAATATCAAGCAGTTTTCGGTCTATCATGGGTCTCCGGGATCATCTCCAGTAAGCGGGTGAAAAACGCGTCGTCCACCTGGGCCGACGCCGGTACGAACCACATTCGTTCGTCGGCAAATTTGAGGCATTTTACCGCATCTTTCTCAGTCATCAGGATAGTCGCGCCGTCTTCGTAGTCGAAATCGGTGGACTGAAAACGCCAGTGATCCGGATAAGGGTGCTCGTGCAGCGCCAGTCCACACCGCACCAGATCGGCAAAGAACCGCTGCGGATTGCCGATGCCGGCGACCGCATGCACGGGGCGTGACTGCAGCGCGTCGAAGTCAACGACCTGGTCGGGGCTGGTCAGCCTGACCGGGCGGTCCAGCACCAGCCGCATGGCATATTCTCCAGGCCGAGCCCCGGTACCGTTACATACCACCATGTCGACCGTGTCCAGGCGGCTGGCCGGCTCACGCAGCGGTCCGGCCGGTAAGCAGAAACCGTTGCCGGATCTGCGCACGGCGTCCACCACCGCAATCTCTATGGTCCGGCCGAGGCGATAATGCTGCAGGCCGTCATCGGCAATCACCACGTTACAGCCTTGTTCGATCAGGGCGCGGGCGGCCTGCACCCGGTCCGGGCCGACCATCACCGGGCAATTTGCCCGTCGGGCGATGATCACCGGCTCGTCGCCCACCAGCTGCGGATCGCTGTCGGCGGCCACGGCTCGCGGCCAGCTGCTGGCGCGTCCGCCGTAGCCGCGGCTGACCACACCCGGGCACCAGCCGCCGCGGGCGAGGTTCTCTACCAGCCCGATCACCAGCGGGGTTTTGCCGGTACCGCCGACAGTAATATTGCCCACCACGATCACCGGAACCGGCATCTCGCTCACCGACAGCCAACCCGTTTCGTAGGCCTTGCGCCTGATCGCCGCTAGGGCACAGTAAAGCAGCGCCAGCGGACTCATCAGCCATGCCGCCAGACCCCGCCGCCGCCAGACGGATGTCAGCCAGAGCGCCAATGTGCCGCTGCGGGCCATCTCAGCCTGCGAGTCGCGCCCGCTCCTGCAGCTGTGATCGGTAGAGCCCGGCGTAGACACCGTTTTTAGCGACCAGCTCTGCGTGTCGACCGGTCTCGACGATGATGCCCCCATCCAGCACGTGGATCCGGTCTGCGTTCTCGATGGTGGACAGGCGATGTGCGATTACCAGCGTCGTGCGGTCCTGTATCAGTCGCTCGGTGGCGTCCTGCACCAGCCGTTCGGAGATTGCGTCCAGCGACGACGTTGCCTCGTCAAGGATCAGAATCGGGGCATCCTTGAACAGCGCCCGTGCGATCGAGATGCGCTGTCGCTGTCCCCCGGAGAGCCGGATGCCCTGTTCGCCGATCAGGGTATCCAGGCCTGCCGGCAGCGGATCGACGAACTCGTCGATGTGCGCGGCTGCCGTCGCGCGCCGTAGCTGTTCCTCGGATACGGGCTGCGGCGCGCCATAAACTATGTTGTTACGGATACTGTCGTCGAACAGGATTGTCTCCTGGGTGACCGTGGCTATGCTGGCGCGCAGGCTGGCGAGGCTTAGATCGGTCAGGTCGACCCCGTCCACCAGGATCTGACCGCTGTCGGGGCGATAGAAACCCATCAGCAGAGCTGCGATGGTGGATTTTCCGCTGCCGGAGGCGCCAACCAGCGCCACCGTCTGGCCCGGCTCGACAACAAAAGAAAGCCCGCTCAGAACCTCCCTGTCAGACCTCCCGTAGCGAAACGACACGTTGCGGTACTCGATACGGCCACGCGGATGATCAAGCACCACCGACCCGGGATCGGGTTCCGGCGCCTGGTCGACCATGTCGAAGATGCTGCTGGCGGCGGCCACGCCAGTCTGGATCTTCTCATTCACCTTGGCAAGGCGCTTGAGGGGCGACATCAGCATCAGCACTGCACCCAGATAACTGACAAAGGTGCCCGCCGAAAGCGTTTCCGGGCCTTCCCGGGTGACCGCGATGTGGATCACCAGCGCCACGCCGACGCCGACCACCAGCAGTATCACCGGTACCAATGCCGCGGCAACAGCCGCCTTCTTCATGGCCTGCTGCCGGTTATGGTTGTTGGCGCGGTCAAACGATGACTTCTCGTATTCCTGGCCGCTGAAGGTCTTCACCACACGCTGGCCGATTACCGCCTCCTTCGCCACGTGGGCGATCCCGCCCACGGAAACCTGGATCCGTTCTCCGATGCTTCGGAACCGGTCGGCGGCGCGCTTGACCGTGTAACCCACCAGCGGCGCAAACACCAGAAACACCAGCGACAGCTTCCAGTCCAGGTAGAACATCCATCCCAGCAGCGCCGACGCGGTCAGGCTGTCCCGGACCAGCAGGGTGAGCGCATCGGTGGTCGCGGTGCTGGCCTGCTCGACGTCATAGATCAACCTCGAAACCAGTGTCGCCGAGGAGTGGTCGTCGAAATACGCGGCCGGCAGGTAAATCAGCCGGTTGAACATCGCCCGGCGCAGGTCGTACACGACCCGGCGACCGACCCAGGCCATGCTGTAGTTGGCGACGAAGCCGGACACCGCGCGCGCCACCAGCACCAGCACCAGCAGCCAGGGGATGATGGCGATGAAGTCCGGGTCCGGCGACACGAATCCCGAGTCCATGATGGGCTTCAGCAATGCCGCGAACGAAGTCTCAGTCAACGCGGTGATGACCATGGCCACCACGGCGACAGAAAACACCGCTTTATAGGGGCGGACGTACGACAGCAGCCTGCTATAGAGCCGTGCGCTACCCTGCTCGGCAGCCTGGGTGGTCACGGTTTACGATTGTCGTCGATGACTTTCTGGGTGGCGAACGTGATATTGGTCTGACCGACTCGCCGCGCCAGGTCCATTGCGGTGATCACCGCTTCATGGGGGGTGCGCCGATCAGCGCGGATCACGGTGATCAGTTCCTGACGTCCGTCGGTCGCCGTCAACAGCGCCCGGTAGAGGGTCTCGCGGCTGGTATTCACCAGCCGTTGTGCCGCCTTGTCGGCGGGACCCTTGACCGCGTAGACACCCTCCGCGCTGATCTCTATCTCGAGTATGCGGGATTGCTGCTCCTCCTGCGGCTGGTCGCTGGATTCCGGCAGCTGTATCCGCAGCTGGGATTCCCTGGAAAACGTGGTGGAGACCATGAAGAATATCAGCAGCAGAAACACCACGTCGATCAACGGCGTCAGGTTGATCTGGGTATCTTCGTCGTTGCGATCGGTGAATTTCATGACACCCTGTGCAGCGTCGCTGCCGGCGCTGGCGCGGGCCTGTCGCCATGGATCACCTCTACCAGCCGGATCGCTTCCTGCTCCATGTTTACCGTCAGCGCATTTACACGGCCGCGGAAGTAGCGGTAGAACATCAGGCTGGGGATACCGACCGACAGGCCCGCCGCCGTGGTGATCAAGGCTTCCGAGATGCCGCCGGCAAGTACCGTCGGGTCACCAACGCCGAAGGAGGTGATTGCGGCAAACACCTTGATCATGCCAATGACTGTCCCCAGCAGACCCAGCAGGGGGGTGATGGCGGCGATGGTGCCCAGGGTATTCAGGTATCGTTCCAGGTCATGCACGACGTGACGGCCGGCTTCCTCGATGGACTCCTTCATGATTTCGCGGCCGTTTTTCATGTTCACCAGGCCGGCCGCAAGTATCCTCCCCAGTGGCGAGCTCTCGCGTATCGCCACCACCTTGGCAGGATCCAGTTCGCGGCTGGCGATCATCTGCTGCACCTGTTGACCCAGACTGCCCGGGGTCACCGCTCGTTTGTTCAATGTCCATAGTCGCTCGCACACGATGGCCATGGCGGCGACGGAACAGGCCAGTATGGGCCACATCAGGAAACCGCCGGACTGGAACAGTTCAAACACCTGCTTGGCTACCCTTCTTGATTCGGACGCAAAAAGTGTAACAGACTTTTCTCGCCTGCACCGCGCCGAAACTTCCGCCGTTACTACCGTTCATGGCGTCCTGCAATATCGTGAAACCAGTAACGGCGGTGACGTTCCCTATGGGCGTGCCAGCGGATGCCCTCGGCGCCGAATTCCACCGTCACCGCTCCGGCCTTCGCGGTATTGACCACAGGCACACTGCGCTCCCGGTAGCGCCGCAGCACCCCCTCCGCCGGGTGGCCGTAGGGGTTGCGATAACCACTTGCCACCACCGCCAGTCGCGGCGCGGTGGCCGCGAGAAACCCCGGCGTGGACGAAGTCGCGCTGCCCTGGTGCGGGACCAGCAGAACGTCGGTGTCCAGCCGCGACGGGCTGCGGCGCAGGAGTTCCGTCTCCACCGCCGACTCGATATCCGCGGTCAACAACAGCCGGCCGTGCCGCCCGCTGATCTTCAACACGCAGGAGGCGTTGTTGCCGGGCGCCGGCACCTCGTGAGTGGGGTGCAGCACCAGGAAACGAACTTCGTCCCACTCCCAGGCCTGGCCTGCCCGGCACGCCGACGCGCCGGCCACCCGCTGCGGTACGCTGCTCAGGGCGCGATCCACCGCGACCGCCTCCCGCACCGCCGTCAGGCCGCCGATGTGGTCATTGTCGCCGTGACTGATCACCAGCGCGTCCAGCGACGTGATGCCGCGCGCATGCAGAAATGGCACGACCACCGCCGCACCGGCATCGAACTGCTCGCTATAGCGCGGCCCGGTGTCGTAGAGCAGGACATGGGATCGGGTTTCGACCACTACCGCGAGCCCCTGGCCTACGTCCAGGAAGGTGGCGCGGAACGCCCCGTCGGCGGGATTGTCCGGCGCCTTGATCAGTACCGGCAGCAGCCAGATGACCGCCAGCGACCGTATGCCGGCCGGCAACGGCAGCCACCACCACAGCATGGCGCAGGTGGCGCCCAACACCGCCCACCAGGACGGCCGCGGCGCACTCCAGGCCGCGAACCCCCGCCCTGCCAGCCACTCGAGGATCGGCCACAGGTGATTGAGCACCCAAGCGGCCAGTTCCAGCAGCAAGGAACCCGCGCCCCAGGGATCGCCCCAGACCAGGACCAGGCTGGCCACCAGCGCCGTGGGAACCACCACCACACCCACCACGGGGATCGCCAGCAGATTGGCCAGGGGAGACAGCAGGGACACCTGTCCGAAGTACGCCAGCGTCGCTGGTGCCAGCACCAGCCCCAGCATCAACTGCACGCGCAGCCAGAGCCGCCAGCGCCGGGGACCGGGCGCCGTCGCCAGCGCAAACAGTATTGAACCGGCACCAAGAAACGACAGCCAGAAACCTGGCTCCAGCACGGTCATCGGATCCAATAGCAGGATCAGCCACAATGCCACCGCCAGCGACCTGCCGGGTGGCAGACTGCGCCGCCAGAGCAGCCCCACCATGACGCAGGCAAGCATGATCAGCGCGCGCTGGGTGGCTACGGACAGGCCCGCCATGAGGGCATAGGCCGCTGCCGCGCACAAGGCGACCGTGGCGCCGGCATAGGGCGCCGGCCACCACAGCATCAGCCGGCCGGTGGCCCGCCAGGCCGTTGCGGCCACCCAGAAGGCCAACCCGGCGACCAGGCCCACGTGCAGGCCCGAGATCGCCATCAGGTGCGTGGTCCCGGTGCGGCGGAGCGTCTCCCAATGCGCGGTGCGCATCTGGCCCCGGTCGCCGAGGATGAGTCCGGGCAGCAGCACCGAAGCGGGTTCCGCGATGCGGCTCAAGGGTTGCGAGAGCCGCTCGCGCAAGCGGTCCCGTGCCTCGTGCAGCGATGCAGCGGATCCCAGCAGACGCGCCTGGCGGCCACCGCGGACGTAGCCGGTGGCACCGATGCCCTGGCGGAAAAGCTGCCTCTCGTAGTCGTAACCGCCTGGATTCTGAAATCCGTGCGGGCGCTTGAGCCGTACCGGAAATTGCCAACGCTGACCGGGTTTCAGCGGCGGATATGGCCGGTACCAGCGCAACCGAGTGCGTCCCCTCCATACTGGCAGGGTGTCGGCGGTGGATGAGTTCTCGACATCCAGATCGAATTTCAGGTAACGTTCGGCGCGCTGGGGGAGCGACACCACGGTACCGGTCACGACCATGTCCCGGCCTTCCCAGGATTCCGGTAATGCACGGTTCAACAGCAGCTCGGCGCGTATGGTCGCCCACGTCGCGCCCAGACACAGACAGATCAAAATCGCCAGGTACCGGCGCAAGCAGGCGAAGCGCCAGGCCAGCCAGAGGAACAGACATGCCAGCGGTCCAGCCCACAAAGGAGGCAGCTCACCGCAACCTTGAACGAGGGTCACGCCACCAAGAAAAGCGGCGGTGAGCGGGAACCACGACGGGCTTCCTGCCACAATTAACGCCATGATAGGGCCACATCCTTGTTACGCGCCAACCCGACCCGGCTACGTTAGCAGGTGATGCGACTCGACTCAATCAAGCGGCACTTGCCGAGCCGGGAGCAGGTACTGGGCAACAAGTATCTGCGGATATTCGGCGAACACCTGCGCGATGCCAATCTGTGGCATTTCAACCGCCGATCGGTCGCCCGGGCGACGGGGATCGGCCTGTTCTGCGCCTATCTGCCGATGCCCATGGAGATGATTCCGGCGGCCTTCGGCGCCGTTCTGTTGCGCGCGAATCTGCCCCTGTCGCTGGCCTGGGTGTGGATCTCGAACCCCGTTACCTGGATACCCCTGTACGGTCCTGCTTACCTGCTGGGAACCTGGCTGATCAATGAGCCCGCCATCCCCATGGATCATCTCACCCTCGCGGTGCTGCGCCAGCAGCTGCTGGCGTTATGGATCGGATGCCTGCTGGTGGGTGCGTTGCTTGGTCTGGCCGGGTTTCTTACCGTGCATGGACTATGGCGATTTAGGGTGACGGCGCTGCGCCGCAGTCGCCGCGGCAGGACCGGCGACGCGGATCAGAAACGGGTCTAGAACACTATTCGGCCGCTCTTTTGGATTTCAGACCGGCGACAGCACACCATCACTGAGCTGCAGGATCCGGTCCATGCGCGCCGCAAGTTCCATGTCATGGGTGACCACCACCAGGCTCGTGCCCTGCTCCCGGTTGAGTTCGAGCATCAGGCCGTAGACCTGCTCGGCGGTGCGCCGATCCAGATTGCCGGTGGGTTCGTCCGCCAGCACGCAGGCTGGTCGCGTCACCAGTGCCCGTGCCACCGCCGCACGCTGGCGTTCCCCCCCGGACAACTCGCCGGGTTTGTGCTGCAGTCTTGGGGCCAGGTCGACCCGCTCCAGGCATGTCGCCGCGTGCCGCGCCGCTGCCGCAGGCTCCTCGCCGCGTACCAGCAGCGGCATGGCGACGTTTTCCAGGGCACTGAACTCCGGCAGCAGGTGGTGGAACTGGTAAACAAAACCCAGTTTCTCATTGCGCAGCCGCCCCCTCTCGGCGTCGGAAAAATCGGTAAGCGGACTGCCCGCCACCAGCACCCTGCCGGCACTTGGCCGCTCCAGACCACCCAGGCAGTGCAGCAGGGTGCTCTTGCCCGATCCCGAGGCGCCGACGATGGCCAGCTGCTCCGCGGACGCGACCTTGAGATCCACGCCCTTGAGAACATCGACTTTGAGCGGGCCCTGCTCGAAACGCTTTTCCAGCCCCTCACACTGCAATACCGGTACGCTGTTCATTCGTATCTCAACGCCTCCGCGGGCTGAGTGCGCGACGCCCGCCAAGCCGGGTAGATGGTAGCCACTGTACTCATGACCAGCGCGGCAATGGTCACCATGATCACGTCGTCCCAATGCATCTCGGCTGGGAAATCGCTGATAACATATACGTCTGCGGGAAAGAACTGGACCCCGAACAGGCCCTCCAGCATCGGCACCAGGGTCTCCACGTTGAGTGATGTGAGCACCCCCGCCAGTGCGCCGAGCAACGTCCCGATGACGCCGATGACTATGCCCTGCACCATGAATACGCCCATCACCGCCCGCGGACTCATGCCGAGAGTCCGCAGGATAGCAATGTCCGCCTGCTTGTCCGTCACCACCATCACCAGGGTGGAGACTATATTGAAGGCCGCCACCGCTACGATCAGAAACAAGATGATGAACATCACCCGCTTTTCGATCTTCAGAGCGCGGAAGAAATTGGCGTGTTCGCGGGTCCAGTCGCTCACATAGAAATCGGGGCCCAGTGCGCGGGCGAGCTCCTGGCGCACCAGCGGCGCCCGGTAGACGTCGGCAAGCTTGAGGCGCAGTCCGTTGACCTGGCCGTCGCTACGGTACAGGCGCATGGCGTCGTCGAGATGGATCAGAGACAAGCCGTTGTCGTACTCGTACATGCCCATCTTGAAGATACCCGTCACCGTGAAGCGCTTCAGTCGTGGCAGCAGGCCGGCGGGGGTGACCTGCCCCTTGGGCGCCACCAGGGTGACCTTGGAGCCCAGGCCTACGCGCAAGCCGCGCGCGAGTTCGGCCCCGAGCACAATGTGAAATGTCCCGGGCGTTAAACTGTCCAGCCCGCCCTCCACCATGTTGGCGCCGATCTCGGACACCCTGCGCTCGAGCGCCGGGTCGACGCCGCGGATCAGGGACCCGGTAACGCTGCGGCCGCGGGTGAGCATGCCCTGCCCCAGCAGATACGGTGCCACGCCAACGATCTGCCTTGCGTTCTCAAGCTGGCTTTGGGCGTTGCGCCAGTCAGGCAACCAGCCGCCGACGCCACTGACGGTGACATGGGAGGCGACCCCGAGAATCCGCTCCCGCAGTTCCCGTTCAAAGCCGTTCATCACCGATAAAACGGTGATCAGGGCCCACACGCCGAGCGTGATCCCCAGCATGGATGTCAGCGAGATGAAGGAAATGAAGTGGTTGCGCCGCTTGGCGCGCGTGTAGCGTAATCCGATGAAGACGGATAGCGGTCTATACATTCGACCGCGCCGCTAAGCGAAAAGGTAACGTATGTTTTTCAACATGATAGAAGATATATTTAATCTTATATTTAAGGCAATGCTCAGCTCTCCGGCCGCATGTGTGGAAACAGCAGCACGTCCCGGATCGAGGCGCTGTCGGTCAGCAGCATCACCAGCCGATCGATGCCGATCCCCTCGCCGGCGGTTGGCGGCATACCGTACTCCAGTGCGCGTATGTAGTCCGCGTCGTAGTGCATCGCCTCCTCGTCCCCGGCCTCTTTGTCTTCCACTTGGCGGCGGAAACGGTCGGCCTGGTCCTCCGGATCATTCAACTCCGAGAAGCCATTGGCGATCTCGCGTCCGGCGATGATCAGCTCGAAGCGGTCGGTGACGCCCGCTTGGTCGTCATTGGCCCTAGACAACGGCGACACCTCGACCGGATAGGCGGTAATGAAGGTGGGTTGGCGCAGTCTGTGCTCCGCCGTCTTTTCGAAGATCTCGGTCAGCAGCTTGCCCGCCCCGTAGCTGTCCTTGATCATCACCTCCAGCGACTGGGCGTGACTGCGCAGCGCCTCGGGGTCCTCCAGGTCGGTCACAGAGAGTTCGGGATTGAACTTCAGTACCGCCTCGGCCACCGTCATGCGCGCAAAGGACTGGCCGAAATCGAAGCTCTCACCCTGGTAATCCACCGTGGCGCCACCGCACACGGCCAGCGCCAGCTCACGCAACATCTGTTCGGTCAGGTCCATCAGATCACGATAATCGGCGTAGGCCTGGTAGAACTCAAGCATGGTGAACTCTGGATTGTGCTGGGTGGAGACGCCTTCATTTCGAAAATTACGGTTGACCTCGAACACCCTCTCGAACCCCCCGACGACCAGGCGCTTGAGGTAGAGTTCCGGCGCGATGCGCAGATAGAGCTCCATGTCCAGGGCGTTATGGTGAGTCACGAAAGGCTTGGCCACCGCGCCGCCCGGAATCGCCTGCATCATGGGTGTTTCCACTTCCAGGTAGCCGCGTTGAGTCAGAAACTCGCGGATGAACTGCACCGTGGCGGCACGGACCCGGAATGTCTCGCGGCTCACCTCGTTCATGATCAGGTCCACATAGCGCTGCCGGTAACGCATCTCTCGATCGGTGAGGCCATGGTACTTCTCGGGCAGCGGACGCAGTGACTTGGTCAGCAGACGAATATCGTCGACGCGGACGCTGAGTTCGCCGGTCCTGGTCTTGAACAGCATCCCCTGGGCACCGACGATATCGCCGACGTCCCACTTCTTGAAGTCCTGGTTGTAGATCCCCTCGGGCAGCTGGTCACGCTGCAGAAAAAGCTGCACGCGTCCACTCTGGTCCTGGAGGTGGGCGAAACTCGCCTTGCCCATCACCCGCTTGCTCATCAACCGGCCGGCAACGCTCACGCGGACGCGCTGCTGCTCCAGCTCCTCCGGGTCCAGCTCGTCGAAACGGGCGTGCAGGTCGGCCGCCAAGGCATCGCGGCGGAAGTCGTTGGGGAACGCGTTTCCCTGACCACGCAGTTCCGCAAGCTTGGCGCGCCGCTGCGCAATCTGCTCGTTGTCGTCGATGCGGTCGATCACAATACGCTTATTATTCAATGTATTAAAAGATATAATTAAGGTTTTTATACACCTTTTTTCAGGTTCGCCGCGATGAATTCATCAAGGTCGCCATCCAATACTGCCTGGGTATTGCCGATCTCCACACCGGTGCGCAGGTCCTTGATGCGGGACTGGTCGAGGACATAGGAGCGAATCTGCTGGCCCCAGCCTATGTCCGCCTTGCTATCCTCGAGTTGCTGCTGCTCGCTGCGCCGCTTCTGCATCTCCGCCTCGTAAAGGCGGGCCTTGAGCATGCTCATCGCCTCCGCCTTGTTGCGATGTTGCGAGCGGTCGTTCTGGCACTGCACCACGATGCCCGACGGTAGATGGGTGATGCGCACCGCTGAATCCGTCCTGTTGACGTGCTGCCCCCCGGCACCACTGGCGCGGTAGGTGTCGATGCGCAGATCGGCCGGATTGATTTCCACCTTGATGTCGTCGGCCAGCTCAGGATACGCGAAAACCGATGCAAACGAGGTATGGCGCCTGTTTCCCGAGTCAAACGGCGACTTCCGCACCAGCCGGTGTATACCGGTTTCAGTGCGCAGGTAACCGTATGCATGGTCACCGCTGACCTTGACCGTGGCACTCTTGATGCCGGCCACCTCGCCTTCCGATACCTCAATCAACTCGGTCTTGAAGCCCTTGCGCTCGCAGTAACGCAGGTACATGCGCAGCAGCATCTCGGCCCAGTCCTGGGCCTCGGTACCGCCGGACCCGGACTGTATGTCGATAAAGGCATTGTTCGCATCCATTTCGCCGGCGAACATGCGGGCGAACTCGAGTTCGCCGAGACGGCGGTCAAGATCGGCCAGGTCCCCGGCCACGGCCGCCATGGCCTCCTCGTCGGACTCCTCCCGGGCCAGTTCCAGCAGCTCCGAGGCGTCCCTCAGGCCCTGATCTATATTGTTGAGCCCCCCCACCACCCGTTGCAGCCTGGTGCGCTGCCGACCCAGGTCCTGGGCCCGCTGCGGGTCGCTCCAGGCCTCTGGCTGCTCTAGCGCCCGGCTGACCTCCTCCAGCTGTTCACGTTTGCCGTCGTAGTCAAAGATACCCCCTAAGGGACTGATATCGTCCCCGCAGGTCCTTGGTCTTCTCGATCAGAGCCGTCAGTTCCATGTCCAGGTCACAGCGCCAACAAAGGGTAGCGGAGGATACCCGAATTGAACCGCCATTGGTACGCATCGAGACCGCGGGACGAGCCTTGCCAACCCGAAAATTCTGCTAAAATTAGTAAGCAAAATAACAACATGTGCGGTAGCCGGAAATTGACGGTTGCCGCTGGATCAACGATACCGGTGGGGGTATTGTAAATTGCACTGGACACTGCGGTTGTACACCGTGGCGGGGTCGGTCAGCCCCGTGCATGCAATGGCGGCGCCGGCCGGACGTGACGGCTTGTGGCTCGATATGCTGACCTACGCCAGCTTTGCGCTGGCGCTGTTGGCGTTCGCGGCCATGTTCGTGATGTGGCGTCGTTACCGGCGCAGCCGCGTCCAGCCCTTTGGCTACCTGTACCGTTTAGAGAAAGGACGGCTGGTGAAATTCGGCGTCACCACCGATGTCTGCCGAATCGGGCGCCACCCCAACAATGAACTGCAGATTGATCACAGTTCGGTATCGCGATTCCATGCCGAACTGGTGCGCAACCGCAACGGCACGTTTTCAATCGTCGATACGGATTCCAAGAACGGGATCCGGGTCGGGTTCCGCCCTGTCAGCTCGTGCCTCGTCCGCGAGGGCGATATCATCGACGTGGGTTCGATTCGCTTCAAGTTCACCCGTTATCCGCGCGACTACAACGTACACGAGAACACCGTCATGCTCGATTCCACGCCGAGCCGTTTCGATCTGCACCGTCGTCGCGCCCAGCGCCAGGACGTAGCCATGCACGTGCGCATCTATAACGACGAGTCGGGCTGGATCAACGGCCGCGTGCGCAACCTGGGTCCCGACGGGGCATTTGTGGAAACCGACCGAAATCTATCGCCGCGGGTCCCCATAGATATGGTGTTTCCGTTCATCGACGGCAAACGCCGCAGGTGGATGCGACTATCCGGCGAGGTGGTACGCGAAGACAACCAGGGCATCGGCATCTCCTTCACCGACAACGATGCCGGCGTTAGGCAATTCCTGGCCTCGGTGACCGAGGACGCGGCCTAACCGGCGCGGCGCGGAACCCCCCGGTTGGGCTTGGTTCCGTTTCTGAACCCCTGTTAGAATCCGGCATTTATAATAAAGACGCCGCGGGGCAGCAAACTGCGGCAGACTGCCCGCGCCCGTGCGGTCTCGCATGCGGCGCATTTTTACTACCGGGAGAGCCGCGCCGCCTATCGGCCAGTCAGTTACCGCCCCTCTCCTCATCTCTGAGCCATTAAGAGCCTAGATAATCGCGGAGCGAATGAACATGAAAATCGGGGTCCCGAAGGAAGTACATCCAGGCGAGCACCGGGTGGCGACCACCCCTGAGGTGGCACAACAGCTGCAGAAGCTGGGCTTCGATGTTGCGATCGAGTCCGGCGCCGGGGAGTTCGCCAAGTTCAGTGATGACGCCTATCGGGGCGTCGGCGTCACGGTGGTGGACGACCCAAAACAGCTTTGGTCGGACGCCGATATCATCCTCAAGGTCCGCGCCCCGCAACAGCATCCGACCCTGGGCGTGCACGAATCAGACCTGATGCACGAAGGCCAGACGCTGATCAGTTTTGTCTGGCCGGCGCAGAACGATGAGTTGTTGCAGCAGCTCGCTGATCGCAAAGTCACCGTGATGGCCATGGACTCCGTGCCCCGGATATCTCGTGCCCAGACACTGGATGCCCTTTCCTCGATGGCCAATATCGCAGGCTATCGGGCCGTGATTGAGGCAGCCAACCAGTTCGGCCGATTCTTCACCGGTCAGGTCACCGCCGCGGGCAAAGTGCCGCCGGCCAAGGTGATGGTCATCGGCGCCGGCGTGGCCGGCCTCGCGGCCATCGGCGCGGCGGGTTCGCTCGGTGCCATCGTCCGCGCCTTCGACACCCGTCCCGAGGTGAAGGAACAAGTGGAAAGCATGGGCGCGGAATTTCTGGAACTCGAATTCGAGGAGGAAGGTAGCGGAGAAGGGGGCTATGCCAAGGTGATGAGCAAGGAGTTCATCGACGCGGAAATGGCCCTGTTCCGGGAACAGGCGCGCGAGGTGGACATCATCATCACCACCGCCCTGGTACCCGGCAAACCGGCGCCCAAGCTGATCCTGCGGGACATGGTCGAACAGATGAAGGACGGCAGCGTAATTGTCGATCTGGCCGCGGAACAGGGGGGCAACTGCGAACTCACGGAGCCCGGGCAGATAACGGTGCAGGAAGGCGTCACCATCATCGGCTACACCGACCTGCCGAGCCGCCTGCCGACCCAGGCCAGCCAGCTCTATGGCACCAACCTGCGCCACCTGCTGACGGACCTGACCCCGGAAAAGAACGGCCAGATAGACGTCAACATGGACGACGAGGTGATTCGCGGTGTGACCGTGATCAAGGACGGCGAGATCACCTGGCCTCCGCCACCGCCCAAGCTGTCGGCTGCGCCGCCGGCCGTTAAACCGACCCCTGCACCAGCACCGGAGGCCGCGGCCCCCGCCAAGCCGGCGGCCTGGATGACTCTGGCGGGCATGGGCATCGGCATCCTCGCCATCCTGTGGGTGGGCGCGGTAGCACCCGCCTCGTTCATGAGCCACTTCACGGTGTTCGTGCTGGCCTGCTTTATTGGTTACCAGGTGATATGGGCGGTCACCCCGGCCCTGCATACACCGTTGATGTCGGTCACTAACGCGATCAGCGGCATTATCGTCGTCGGGGCCTTGTTGCAGGTGGGATCGCCGTCCGGCTTGATCATATTTCTGGCGGCGTTTTCCGTTCTCATCGCATCCATCAACATCGCCGGTGGTTTTCTGGTTACCCAGCGCATGCTGCGCATGTTTCGCAAGTAAGGAGAACGCATCATGTCAACGGGTATGGTAGCCGCCGCCTACATCATCGCCGGCGTACTTTTCATCCTCAGCTTGGGCGGGCTCAGCCACCAGGAGACCTCGCGCCGCGGCAACCTGTTCGGCATGGTCGGCATGGCCATCGCCATTATCGCCACGGTGGCCAGCGAGCAGGTCTCAGGGCTAGGCATCATCATCGCCATGATGCTGGTCGGCGGGACCATCGGCGCCATCGTGGCGTCTCGGGTGGAAATGACCCAGATGCCGCAGCTGGTGGCGATCATGCATAGCTTTGTCGGACTCGCCGCCGTCTTGGTGGGGTTCTCCAGTTACCTGGATCCCACCAGCCACTTGCAGGGGGCGGAGAAGACCATCCATGAAGTGGAGATCTACCTCGGCGTGCTGATCGGTGCGGTGACCTTCACCGGCTCGGTGATCGCCTTCGGTAAGCTGCAGGGCGTGATCATGAGCAAGCCCCTGCTGCTCCCTGCCCGTCACTGGCTCAACCTGGCCGGTGGCCTGGTGTGCATATGGCTGGGGGCGCTGTTCGTCGGCGCCGACAGCGCGGCGGCTGGAATGATTCCCCTGATAATCATGACCCTGATTGCGTTTGCCTTCGGTGTACACATGGTGATGGCAATCGGCGGCGCCGACATGCCGGTCGTTATATCCATGCTCAACAGTTACTCCGGCTGGGCAGCAGCCGCCGCCGGCTTCATGCTATCCAATGACCTGCTTATCGTCACCGGCGCCCTGGTCGGCTCCAGCGGTGCCATCCTGAGCTACATCATGTGCCGCGCCATGAACCGGAAGTTTATTAACGTGATAATGGGTGGGTTCGGCACCACTACAGGCGGCGGCGTAGATGCGGAAGCCGGCGAGGTGGTGGCGACATCCGCCGACGAGGTGGCCGAAATGCTCAGGAACGCCGATGAGGTCATCATCGTGCCCGGCTACGGCATGGCGGTTGCCCACGCCCAGCACCCGGTGTCGGACATGACCGAGAAACTCCGAGCCAAGGGTATCAACGTGCGCTTCGCCATCCACCCGGTGGCGGGACGCATGCCGGGGCACATGAACGTTCTGCTGGCGGAAGCCAAGGTCCCCTACGACATCGTCATGGAGATGGATGAGATCAACGAAGATTTCCCCAACACCGACGTGGTGCTGGTGATCGGCGCCAACGACATCGTCAACCCCTCGGCCCAGGAAGACCCCAACAGCCCCATTGCCGGCATGCCGGTACTGGAGGTGTGGAAGGCCAAGACCGCGGTGGTCTCGAAACGCTCCATGGCCACCGGCTACGCGGGCGTGGACAATCCGCTGTTCTACCGTGACAACACGCGCATGCTGTTCGGTGACGCCAAGGACAGCGTCGACCATATCGTCAAACAACTAGTGGATTGATACGGTTTCGACCCGACGACGAGCGGCGTTGTCGCCATATCCCCACGCGTTGCCTTATGCCCGGCGCCGCAAGGTTGCGTTCTGTGGCAAATGGTCATTCGAGCACATTGCCAATCCAGCTCTCCTGACAAGCAAAAGGCGCCCGCAGGCGCCTTTGATACACGTACCGCCACACCAATGTTAACTTAGCGCTTCCTTCATCAACTTCCCGATATCCGCTGGGCTGCGCGTGACACTGATTCCGGCATCCTCCATGGCCGCGATCTTTTCGACGGCAGTGCCCTTGCCCCCGGAAATAATGGCCCCGGCATGACCCATGCGCTTGCCCGGGGGTGCGGTCACCCCGGCGATGAAGCCGACCACAGGCTTGGACATGTTGTCCTTCACCCAGGCCGCACATTCCTCCTCGTCGGTGCCGCCGATCTCACCGCAGATGACCACACCCTCGGTGTCCGGGTCATCGTTGAACAGCTTCATCACGTCGAGGTGCTTGAGTCCGTTGACCGGGTCGCCACCGATGCCGACACAGGTGGTCTGTCCCAGGCCGAGTTCGGTGAGCTGGGCAACCACCTCGTAGGTCAGGGTCCCCGAACGTGATACCACGCCGACCGGCCCCTTCTTGTGTATGTAGCCAGGCATGATGCCGATCTTCAGCTCCTCCGGGGTGATGACGCCGGGACAGTTCGGACCCACCAGCACGGTGTCTCTGCCCTGCATCTTGTGGCGGGTCATGATCATGTCCTTGACCGGGATGCCCTCGGTGATACAGATCACGACATCCAGGCCCGCCTCCACCGACTCGTCTATGGCAGCGGCAGCGAACGGCGGGGGCACATAGATGACCGATACATTGGCGCCCGTTTTCTCCCGCGCCTCGGCCACCGTGTCGTAGACCGGCACTCCTTGTACCTCCATACCGCCCTTCCCGGGCGTCACCCCGGCAACGTAACAGTTTTTGCCGAAGGCATATTCGATGCTGTGCTTGGTATGAAACATGCCGGTCTTACCGGTGATGCCCTGGGTGACTACCCGTGAGTCTTTGTTGATCAGAATCGACATTGTTATTGTCCTCTTGCTGCGGCCACGACCTTTTCCGCGGCATCCGCCATGGTGGTGGCGGCAATCACCGCAATACCGGAATCGGCAAGGATCTCACGGCCCCGCTCGACATTCGTCCCCTCCAGGCGCACCACCAGGGGCACGCTGAGATTTACCTCCCGCGCGGCGTTGACCAGTCCCTCGGCGATCACGTCGCAGCGCATGATGCCGCCGAAGATATTTACGAGAATGGCTTTCAGGTTGGGGTTGCGCAGCATGATCTTGAACGCTTCGGTGACCTGTTCCGTGGTGGCGCCGCCGCCGACATCGAGGAAATTGGCGGGTGCGGAACCGTAGAGCTTGATGATGTCCATGGTAGCCATGGCCAGGCCGGCTCCGTTCACCAGACACCCGATGTCGCCGTCCAGGGATATGTAGTTCAGATCGAACTTGGACGCCTCGATCTCGTTCGGGTCCTCCTCGTCCAGGTCGCGCAGCTCACGAAGCTCCGGATGGCGGTAGAGCGCGTTGTCGTCGAAGTTGAGCTTGGCATCCAGCGCCAGCACCCGGCCGTCGCCGGTGAGGATCAGAGGATTGATCTCGGCCAGCGACGCGTCGGTGTCCCAGAACGCCTGGTAAAGCGCCATGAGAAATTTGCTTGCCTCGTCCAGAGCCACGTCGGGTATACCGATCTTCATCGCAAGCTCCCGCGCCTGCTCGGCGGTCAGTCCCTCCATGGGGTCCACGGCCACCTTGTGGATCTTTTCCGGCATCGCTGCCGCGACCTCCTCTATCTCGGTACCGCCTTCGGAGCTGGCCATGATGGTGACACGCTGGGTGGCCCGATCGACGACGATGCCCACATAGAGTTCCGCCTGGATGTCCGCCCCTTCTTCGATCAACAGTCGCTTGACCTCCTTGCCTTCCGGCCCGGTCTGGTGCGTAACCAGCGTCATCCCGAGTATGGCGGAGGCGTGATCGCGGACCTCGTCCAGGGATCGCGCCAGCTTGACGCCGCCGCCCTTGCCTCTCCCACCGGCGTGGATCTGCGCCTTGACCACCCAGAGCCTGCCGTCAAGTTCTTTCGCCGCCGATACGGCTTCTCCCACCGAGAAACACGCCTTACCACCCGGGGTGGCAACACCGTATTTCCTCAGTATTTCTTTTCCCTGGTATTCATGAATCTTCATCGAGGACCCCGGTTTTTATCTAGGATGTTATTAGTGACGTTCAATGCCCGGTCACTGCGGCTGTTCACGGGCCGCTTCCACGATCCTAGGGGTGATACGCTCTATCAATCGCGGATCGAACTGTTTGGGCAGGATGTACTCCTTGCCGAACTCCAGCGACGGCAGCTCGTAAGCATCCAGCACATCTCGCGGTACCGGCTCCTTGGCCAGTTCCGCGAGCGCTTTGACTGCGGCAATCAGGATACCCTGGTCAATGCGCTTCGCCCGCGCGTCCAGTGCGCCGCGGAATACGAACGGGAAACACAGCGAGTTGTTCACCTGGTTGGGAAAATCCGACCTCCCCGTTGCCATGATGATGTCATCGCGCAGACTGTTTGCCAGATCCGGCATGATTTCCGGAACCGGATTCGACAAGGCGAAAACGATGGCGCGGTCCGCCATTACCGACAGCATCTCCGGCTGCACCAGGCCTGGGCCCGACACGCCGATGAATACATCCGCGCCCACCATCGCCTCGGCCAGGGTCCGGGTCGGCGTATCCACTGCGTAAGCCTGCTTGTAGATGTTGACATCGGTGCGCCCCATATGAATCACCCCGCGGCTGTCCACCAGGATAATGTTCTCCCGTTTGGAGCCCATTGCCAGCAGCAGGCGCGTCGTAGCGATCCCCGCCGCGCCCGCGCCGAGGATGACCATGCGCGCGTCCGGCAGGCGCTTGCCCTGTATCTCCAGGGCGTTCAGCAGGCCCGCGCAGATGATCACCGCGGTACCATGCTGATCGTCGTGAAACACCGGGATGTCCAGGCGTTCCCGCAGCCGGTCCTCCACCACGAAACATTTTGGAGCGGCAATGTCCTCGAGGTTGATACCGCCGAAGGTGGGTGCAATATTGACCACTGTCTCGATGAAGGCCTCGGTGCTGGGTGCGGTCACCTCGATGTCGAAAACATCGATGTTGGCGAAGCGTTTGAACAGGACCGCTTTGCCTTCCATCACCGGTTTGCCCGCCAGCGCACCGACGTTGCCCAGGCCCAGCACCGCGCTGCCGTCCGTGATCACCGCCACCAGGTTTCCCTTGTTGGTGTAGCGGTAGGCATTTTCGGGGTCTCTGGCGATTTCCTCAACCGGCACAGCGACGCCCGGCGTGTAGGCAAGCGATAGCTCACGGGAGGTGGTAAACGGCTTGGTGGGTTGGATCGAGACCTTTCCGGGGACGGGTTTTTCGTGGTACTCGAGCGCCTTCGCTCTATCGTCGGACATCTGTATTCGTTCGCCTTGTCTGTATGTCCCGTTGCAAGCGGAAAACCCGCCGAGAAAGCCCGGAATTATAACGTAAGCGAGGATACAACTACACGTACCGTGTTGGTATTTAGGAAAACTGCGCTCACCACGGTGAGCATTCGCAGTCATTATCCGCTGTTGATCCCGCAGTCGAGCGGCCGCCGGCAGGGGGACGGCGGGACGGGGTGCAGGTCCGTAGCTCGATCAGTGTCGAGCGCAGTTGGTACGCTATCGTCTTTTCCTGCTGCCCCAGGCGCAGGGTTTGCAATCCTGGCGCTGTACGAGTCCATAGCGAAGAAGTCTCCTACAAAACCCCAATCGTCGGGAAAAATACAGTGAACGATCTCAGGGCGAATTGGGTGGCGCCCGTAAAGGGTCGTCGGTCGGGTCATCGCCGGATAGTGGACCTTGGGAACTCAATTAGTCCTGTCCGCACGGGGATTTTCGTGGTATTCGGCAGGCGCTGAACGCATTCCGGCCCACGATCCGGCTGACGATTAATGGCCGCAATGACTCGAGCGGACTGTAGACTCCAGGCGTCCGCCACCGCGACGGCGCTGGTGTTGAAAATGCCCTTGGTGGTGGACGCGGAGGTGACGATGTGCGCTGGCTTCGACACCCCCGACAGTACCGGGCCGATAAGGGTCGCGTCGGTAATGGAACGGATGAGTTCCATGGCGATATTGGCGGTATCCAGAGACGGCATGATCAGCAGGTTGGCAGCACCCTGCAATGTGCTATAGGGATTAATCGTCACCCGCAGCGACTCGTTCAACGCGGTCATCGCATGCATCTCCCCGTCCACTTCCAGCTCGGGGGATCGGGCCTTCAACATCTGCACTGCATCGCGCATCTTTCTCGCGACGCCGGCCCTTGAGGAGCCGAAGTTCGAATGCGAGAGGAGCGCGACCTTCGGCTTGATTCCGAAGCTCGACACCCGGGCGGCGGAAGCCAGGGTCTTTTCCACAATTTCCTCCGCCGACGGCTCCACACCGATATGGGTATCGGACAAAAATAAGGGGCCTTTCGAAGTGAGCAGGATGCTCAGCGCCGAGATCTTCTGATCCGGCGATGCTGGGCCGATGATCTCAATGATGTCCTGCAGGTGCAGATCAAACCGGCCGACCACCCCGCAGATCATCGCCTGGGCCTCGCCTCTAGCCACCGCGCACGCCGCGATGGCCGTATTGCTGGTTCGTATCTTTACCCGCGCTGCCGATACCGATACGCCTCTCCTGCATACCCGTGAATGGTAGAGCTGCCAATATTCATCATAGCGCGGGTCGCTCTGTGGATCGATCAACTCATAATCCTGTCCCGCCTGCAAACGCAATCCAAGCCTGTCGATGCGTGCCTGAACCACTTCACGCCGCCCGATTAGAACGGGATCAGCGATCTGCTCGTCGACTACGGCCTGCACTGCGAGCAACACGGTTTCATTCTCGCCCTCGGCGTAGGCCAACCGCTCTCTATCCCTCTTCGCGACATCGATGATCGGCTGCATGAACAGCCATGAACGATGACTGTAACTGCGCAAATCCTCGCGGTAAGAGCCCAGATCCTCGATTGGCCTCGAGGCTACGCCGGTCTTCATCGCCGCTTTGGCCACCGCGAAGGGCACGTCCACAATCAATCTTGGGTCGAAGGGTTTCGGTAGAATAAAATCGGGACCGAATCGCAACGTTTCACCGCTGTATGCGTTGGCAACGCTGTCCGTCGACTCGCGCATGGCCAGGTCAGCAATCGCGTCCACGCAGGCATTTTTCATCTCATCATTTATCGTAGTCGCCCCTACATCCAAGGCCCCTCTGAATATGAAGGGAAAACAAAGCACGTTGTTGAGCTGATTGGGGTAGTCTGAACGGCCAGTCGCGACGATCGCATCGGCCCGGACGGCCTTCGCCTGCTCCGGCCAAATCTCCGGCGTGGGGTTAGCCAGAGCCAGTATCAGGGGTTTCTCTGCCATCCTGGCGACCATCTCCGGTTTAAGTACGTCCGGCCCCGAGAGCCCGAGAAATATATCTGCGCCTTCAATGGCTTCATGCAGAGTGCGCAGGCTGGTAGTCTGGGCATAGCGGGATTTGTAGGGATTCATGTCCTCCTCACGACCCTCATATACAACGCCGTGCAGGTCAACGAGGATAATGTTTTCTCGCCGCAACCCCAGACTTACCAATTGATCCAGACAAGCGAGGCCCGCGGCGCCGCCGCCGGTGGATATTAGCTTGACTTGATCCAGTTTCTTGCCAACGATCCTCAGTCCGTTGCGTACCGCCGCGGCTGCGACGATCGCGGTGCCGTGCTGATCATCATGAAAGACGGGAATATTCATGCGTTCCCGAAGCCTTGATTCCACGATGAAGCATTCCGGTGCCTTGATATCTTCAAGATTGATGGCGCCGAAGGTGGGTTCCATGGCGGCGACTATATCCACCAGCCTTTCCGGGTCCATTTCGTCGAGTTCAATGTCGAACACATCTATGCCCGCGAACTTCTTGAATAAAACGGCCTTCCCTTCCATCACCGGTTTTGATGCCAAGGGTCCTATGGAACCCAGCCCAAGCACAGCCGAACCATTCGTGACGACCCCCACCAGATTACCCCTGGCGGTGTATTTGGCGGCCTCTGCCGGGTTTTCCTTGATGCGGGCGCAAGGAAAAGCCACTCCAGGCGAATAGGCCAGCGACAAATCCCGCTGATTGGCCATAGGCTTGGTGGGCGTTATCTCCAGCTTGCCGGGGCGATTATCGCTGTGGTAACTGAGCGCGCTTGCTTCCAGATCCAAATCTTTCATAAATTCAACACAATCGGTTTGCTGCAGTTTACCGAAAAACCGCCATCTCGATCACCACAACTTCGAACGAGCGGGCGCTGGCCCGGGGACTGAGGTGAAATCAGGGCCTGCTCAGCGGCAGGGTCCCCTCCGTGGCAGCCCTGGCGAAGCGGGAAAAACTGTGCCGGCGATACGTTGCCCGAATCGTCCGCCTGGCCTTGCTGGCCTCCGATATCATGCGCGCTGTTGCACAGGGCAACATTCCCCCTACCCTCTCCCTTGGCCGTCTCTAGAGGGATTTACCGCTTGACTGGAAAGAGCAGCGGGAGGTCCTCGGATTCAGCTGAAAAAGACACGAAAGGGGACCTGCACATTCCCGATTCGAGAAACTTCGGTTATTGGCGCGTCAATCAGGCGGATTCGATCCCCTTTTGAGGCCCTGCAATCCAAGATACTCCGCCACATCATCCTGATTTTCAGGCGTATTCTGATTTCCTATGACAGAGACCATACAGAGACCATACTGTCTGGCGGTGCAGCGCGTCGACGGCGAACCAGTCTCCAACAAAATCCCTGTTACTGGGAGAAATACAGCGAAATCTTGACAATATCGCCGCCCAAAATCTCTAAACTCGCCAAATATCGCGCTTAGGCTTTTGGTAATCCTGCATGAGATTTCTCCCTCAGCATGTCGTGGACCAACGGTAACAGGGAATGATCAGAGAAAGATTCCGAGGCTATTCGGTGCTCTGTATCTTCTTCGTAACGATTCGTCCAGGACAGGGCTAGGTTACTCGAACGATTCCCTCGTTGCACAACTCGATTGCCTCAATGGCTACGTCGTTGCCCTTGCCGTCCAGGTCGGTCACCTCGTATCGGCAGGGCCAAGCCTCGACGATCTCGAAACGCGCCTTGTCCTGGCCTTCCTCGTCCACAATCACAACTACTACCGACTTGCGCTCGACGGCACCATCTATGATCCGACGATGCCAATCGTGGAGCTCCATCGATTCGGTAATCCCCCGCTTGAGTGTCACATTGCCGTACTTAGTCAGGCCCGGTATTTTGCGCACGTGCGTCGGTTCATTGCCTGCGCGATACTCGATTATCTCGGTCGTGACCTCGAGACCGCTGACCTCGCTGAACCCGGATGCCTGCACTCCATCGATTTCCAATCGAAAACGAAAATTGCGTAAAGGATCTCTTCTTGCCATTGATAGTCCCTCAGTGATCAAGGCTTGATTGCGTCTGCCTGGCCGGATTTTGACACTACACGAGGTGGGTTGCATTGCCTCCGTACGTAGCCGAGGTCAGCGTAAATTCGGAGATCGTGGTCGATGTGCCCATGGCGTCGTTTACCACGGCTGTCAAGATACTGCACCGTGGCACGGATCTTTTCAGGCTGTCCGGCACCGAAGTAGGCCGCACTCGTCCCAAGAAACACATCGATTGATTTTCTCGGTGCGAAGAAAAGTAGAGACTTGAATAGGAAAAGATCGTTGATGTCCCGGCCGCCATGTGGCGCGGCAATGTCACAGTCGAACGACACAGAGACGCGGCGGGCTGGTCGCTCACCAATATTCTGTAGACGTAGATACAGCAGCCCGTCGTCGAATATGACATCGACGATTATATCCAGATCGAATGATCTGCGTTTTCCTGCCACATTCGCACCATTGAGCTAGTCCGGCTCAACAATTATAGACGGTGCCTGCGCGACGAGGAAGACGACCCGATCGGAGTTCACTAATGGTTAGAGGGGTTCTGTTACCTTAAAATGGTCGGCACGCCCGGAATCGCAAAGAGTGTTCTCTCTCAGCACGTAGTCACACACGCCGCGTTTCGCAAGCAAATCTTCGATATCACGAAAACTCCGACAGAATCGCCGTGATATAACCAGACTACATGCTGAGTTACAACTGGTGGGAAGCGATGCCGACGGTACACTGCATTGTTGGTCTTCATAGCCTGAGTGTGCCAAGACCGTCGTTAATGTGACAGCACCTTCGAGATGGAGAATCGCCAATTCGACACCCACAGGTGCTTGATCGACCGCCGGCATCAACGGCGTCGTCTGTTCCTTATCATATGGGTGTGCATAGCAGCGTCATTCTTGTTGCGAACCACAGCAATTAAACGCCTGACAAAGATTGCATAGAATGCCCCGCCAAGCGTAAACTGCGATTCTCTAACAAGCTGGACTTTTGCGACCGCACGAGGACGCTTGGAGGAATGCCGTTTGTTTTGAAGAAACGGAAACACCAACCACTGAACTAATTATATTAAGGCTGTATATATTAGGGCTACCTCAGCACCGCGAAAATACTTACACCGCGGCGGGAATTCGGTTGCCCTCGTACCGCTGTGTGCGCAGAGGCATTTGTATAGTAATTACGACCACATAGTAAGGAACACCTGAAATGAACGATGCTGAAAAAAGTAAGGCCTACTGGAAAGCAAATCTGAGGCTCCTCACGATATGTTTAGTCATCTGGTTCGTTGTCTCGTATCTATTCGGAATCCTGTTGGTGGATGTTCTCAATACGATCCAGTTCGGCGGCTATAAACTGGGCTTCTGGTTTGCACAACAGGGCTCGATCTATGTGTTTGTCGCACTGATTTTCTTCTATGCGGCGCGCATGAATAAGTATGACCGCGAGTTCGGCGTTGAAGAAGAATAATTGGGGAGACAAGCGTAATGGATCTTAAGACTTTAACCTACATCGTTGTCGGCGCAACGTTCGCCGTGTATTTCGGCATCGCTATCTGGGCCAAAGCATCGAGCACCGCGGAGTTTTATGCCGCGGGACGCGGCGTCAACCCGATCGCCAACGGTATGGCCACCGCCGCGGACTGGATGTCGGCAGCGTCCTTCATATCCATGGCCGGCTTGATCGCATTTACCGGATACGGAGGATCCGTGTTCCTTATGGGCTGGACCGGCGGTTACGTGTTGTTGGCGATGTTACTCGCACCCTACTTGCGTAAATTCGGTCGGTTTACCGTACCCGAGTTCATCGGCGACCGTTATTACTCGCAGGCCGCACGCATCGTCGCGGTAATCTGCCTGATTGTCGCTTCGATCACCTACGTGATCGGGCAGATGAAAGGGGTCGGCGTCGCGTTCTCACGCTTCATGGAAACCTCTTTCGAGGTCGGGTTGTTCTCCGGGATGGCCATCGTGTTCGTGTATGCGGTTTTGGGCGGCATGAAAGGCATCACGTATACGCAGATTGCGCAGTATGTCGTTTTGATTTTCGCCTATACCGTGCCGGCTGTTTTTATCTCACTGCAATTGACCGGGAACCCGATTCCGCAGCTCGGACTCGGTAGCACGATGGCCGGCGACACTGTTTATCTGCTTGACAAGCTGGACCAGATCGTGACCGAGCTTGGCTTCAAGGAGTACACGACGTCGAAGCTTGGCGGGACGTTGAATATGTTCTTGTACACACTGTCCTTGATGATCGGTACCGCCGGACTGCCCCACGTCATCATCCGGTTCTTCACGGTACCCAAGGTCAGAGACGCGCGTTCTTCGGCGGGATGGGCATTGGTATTCATCGCGATCCTATATACGACCGCCCCCGCGGTGGGAGCCATGGCGCGCTTGAACCTGATCAACACCATCCAGACCGGACCCATTGGTGAACCGACCGCCAACCTAGTGGCGGAAGAGCGACCGTTATGGATGAAGCGTTGGGAGGACACCGGGCTCCTCGGCTTTGAGGACAAGAACGGGGATGGCCGGATTCAGTTCTACAACGACGATAATCCGGAATTCGTAAGCAAGGCGGAAGCCTGGGGCTGGAAGGGCAACGAGATGACCAAAGTCGATCGTGACATCATGGTTCTTGCCAACCCGGAAATAGCTAGGCTGCCCAACTGGGTGATCGCCCTGGTGGCGGCCGGCGGTCTGGCCGCGGCGCTGTCCACAGCGGCAGGGCTGTTGCTGGCGATTGCGTCCTCGATATCCCATGACCTGCTGAAAGGCGTGTTCAGGCCTAATATCTCGGAAACCGGCGAACTGCTCGCGAGTCGTATTGCGATGGCGGGCGCGATCGTGGTAGCCGGTTATCTTGGGTTGAATCCGCCCGGCTTCGCGGCTCAGGTCGTGGCCTTGGCATTCGGACTCGCCGCCTCGTCGATCTTCCCCGCGCTGATGATGGGCATATTCAGCAAGCGGGTGAATAACATTGGGGCGATCCTGGGCATGCTGTCCGGCCTGAGTGTAACCTTGATCTACATATTCTGGTTCAAGGGCTGGTTCTTCATCCCGGACACCGCTATGGCGCCCAATGACGCCGCGCACTGGTTCCTCGGAATTTCTCCCGAAGCGTTCGGTTCGGTGGGTGCGGCAGTGAACTTTACGGTGGCGATGCTGGTTTCACGTGTCACCGCGGCGCCACCAGATCACATCCAACACCTCGTGGAAGATATCCGTGTCCCGCGGGGGGCGGCAGCCGCTTCGACGCATTAATGCGCTCAGGCGCACGTTAGTCTGTCGAAAGCCCCGCTTTACGCGGGGCTTTCTTTTGTGGCCACGTTGCCCAGAGACTTTTGCGTGATGCGGACGTAAACTTAAACTCGTATACAACACCGGTGGACCCCCATGGACGAACGAACTACTGCGGCGCGCGCGTATCTTTCCGCCCATCATCCATTTGATCAACTGCCCGCCGAGGTATTGTCTTCACTCGCCAGCAGCGTGGAGCAACGTCGATTTAAGAGCAATGTTCCGATACTGGAAATCGGTTCGCCCAACGACACGTTGTACCTGATTCACACCGGTGCGGTGGAAGTGATCGGACCGGATGGCGCTCTCATCGCGAAACTGGGTGAGGGGGATTTGTTCGGTCACCAGTCGTTGCTCGGTAACGGTATCAGCGAAGACAGTTTCCGCGCCATCGAAGACACCGGATGTTACTGCCTCAAGGAACATCAGTTTCGTGACATCTACGAAACCTATCCACAGTTTCAGTTCTTTCTCGCGCCCCTCGCACCGGGTGAGTTGCGCGGCACAACCGAGGACCGTCAGGCACTGGATAGCGATAGCGTTAGTCTTCTGACGATCAGCAGCTCCGACATCGTGTCCCGCGACCTGGTAGCGATCCCGCCAACGGCAACAGTTAGAGAGGCCGCTGAACTTATGACCCGGGAAGGCGTGTCATCGTTGCTAGTGATGGACGGTAAACATTTGCAGGGAATCGTCACCGACCGCGACCTGCGCAGTCGGATCCTGGCCAAGGGGATGTCCGGCGATTGTAGGGTGCGTGACATTATGACTACGGATCCGATCCGTCTGGATGTGAATCGTCTGGCATATGACGCCTTGCTCATGATGGCTCGCAGTGACATTCATCACGTCCCTCTGATGGACGGCGATACGGTCGTCGGAATGATCACGGATACGGATCTGGTGCGGCGTTTTTCCACTTCGCCGATGTATATCATTGGTGAAATCTATCAGTGCGACGATATCGACTCGTTAGCCAAGGTCAGCGAACGGCTACCCCAGTTGCTGGTCACTCTAGTGAGCGCGAATGCCTCAGCGCGCAACATTGGACGTGTGATTTCAGATATCGGTGAAGCGATCAATTCGCGCACGCTGGAGCTGGCCGAGCAACACCTGGGCGCGCCTCCGATTTCCTATGCATGGCTTACGGGCGGGTCCCTGGCTCGGAAGGAGCAAACCGCGCATTCAGACCAAGACAATGCGTTGCTTCTGTCGAATGAATACGACGAGGCGCAGCATGGTACGTACTTTGAATCCTTGGCACGCTTTGTATGCGACGGCCTGAACGCCTGTGGCTACGTGTATTGTCCGGGGGAAGTCATGGCGGCGAACCCAACCTGGAGACAACCGTTACGCGTCTGGAAAACCTATTTCGACAAATGGGTCGAACAACCGGAACCTAAGGCGCTGATGCATACCTGCATTTTTTTCGATCTTTATCGCATATACGGGCACAACGAATTATTCGAAGAACTTCAGCGATATCTCGTGGACAAGGCCCGGTCCAACAAACTGTTTCACGCATACATGGCCTCTAATGCCTTGCAGTTTCAACCTCCGTTGGGGTTCTTTCGCAATTTCGTCTTAGTCAAGGATGGCGAGCACGATCATACCCTCGATCTGAAATTGAGCGGTGTCGTGCCAATCACCAACATCGCCCGGGTATACGCATTGGCCAATGGGATCGTTCCTATAAATACGCAGGATCGACTGGAGGGGGCGGAAGAAATGGGCGCACTGAGTCACAGCGGCGCCGGGAACCTCATCGATGCATTCGAGTTCATCAGCACTATTCGTCTGCGGCACCAGGCCCGCCAGATAAGAGACGGTACCGAGCCGAACAATTTCGCCCCCCCCGGCGAACTCTCGCAAATCGAACGCAAGCACCTCAAGGACGCATTCGCCGCCGTACGCACCATTCAATCGGCCCTCGCGCAGCGCTACCAAACCGCCGTATTCGGCTAATCGGTGTTTAATCTCTTCAAAAAACTGGTTCTGGGCCTGGTCGGGGTGGCGGCGCTGTTGCTGACCGGCGCCGTCTGGGTCGCACTGGACTATGGTGCCGCCGCTGACGCGACGCTGCGCGGACCGATCATGTTGTACGCATTCGTCAGCACGCTGATTATTTCAGGGTTTGCTTACGGAGTCTGGCGAATCGTACGAAATCGTTTCCTACGTCCCTTGACTTCCGTTGCGAACGATATCCGTACCTTAATAGAGACCAAACAACTCGAGCGCGGACTACGGATTCCAGATGAGCACGAGCTGGATGGCCTTCCCGACGCGCTTTCCATGCTCGTAGATGAACTCCGCAGCGCGCGGCGCGAAACTGTCCGCGCTATGGCCTCCGCGACAGCACGGGTGGAGCAGGAAAAGGGCTGGCTTGAAGTTATCCTGTTGGAATTGATACGCGAGGGAGTGATCGTATGCAGTTCCGACCATCGCATCCTGTTGTACAATCAACCCGCGGCGCGCTTGGTTCGCCGGCACAACGTACTGGGACTCGGCCGTTCTCTGTTCGATGTCGTTGCGGAGGAGCCCGTGCGACATGCCCTGGAACGTCTCAGCTACCGGTTGCAGAGCGGGACCCGCGATCTGACTACCAAATTCGTATGCGCCACCCGCGATGCGGGAATGATGCTACAGATGCGCATCGCACTGATGGTCGATCAAGCCGGCAAACAAAGTGGATATGTGCTCACCGCGGAAGATATCAGCGCCGCGTTGACGCAGCTTGAACGTAGCGATTCCGTACGTCGCACGGTAACCCAGGATCTCCGTGAACCCATCGCCAGCTTGCGCGCTGCCGCGGAGAACTTGATGAGTTTTCAGGATATCGAGGCGGACCAGCGCCAAACGTTCTACGATATAATCGTCAAGCAAAGCACGACCTTAAGCGACCATCTGGAGTCCCTCGCCGGCACCTACGCCGTCGGCCCCGTCGGGCAATGGCCGATGGCGGAAGTTCATTCGTTGGACTTGTTCAAGTGCGTGGCCCGTTTCTTACATGAGAGCGCGGGCATCGGTCTCGACGTAATCGGCGAAAATCGATGGCTTATGAGCGAGAGCCACTCGCTGATGCGGGTATTGGCCTATCTGGTCAGCAAAATCAAAGAACAACCCAACACATCGGGCTTCAAGTTCGAGGCCGGCATTGACGATTCAAAGTCGTTTATTGAACTGAGCTGGCAAGGTCCACTGATATCGGACACTACCCTTGGCGATTGGCTCGAGGAGACGGTTCCAGGACTGGCAGGCATCACCGCCGCCCAGGTCCTGGAACATCATGGCGGTGAACCGTGGAGCCGCAGACGGGGCGAGCAACAAGCGGTATTGCGAATTCCCCTCCAGTCATCCACTACGGCGCCCGCAGAGGCGGACGATAAGAATCTGCCGCCGCGACCTGAGTTCTACGATTTTGATCTCATGTATGCACAACCGATCGACGCCGAGTTTGGGGAACGGCCATTAAAAGAGTTGACCTACGTGATATTCGATACCGAAACCACGGGTTTACGTCCCACTTCGGGAGATAAAATCATCGAGATTTCCGCAGTACGAGTCACCGGAGGTCGGGTGTTGACGGGGGAGACATTTGATACTCTGGTTGATCCGGAACGACCAATTCCAAAGGATTCTATTCGTTTCCACGGCATCACCGATGACAAAGTCGCCGGACAGCCGGTGATCAAAGACGTACTCCCCCGGTTTCACGAGTTCGTCGGCGACGCGGTACTGGTGGCGCATAATGCCGCATTCGACGTTAAGTTTCTCAAGATCAATGAGAAAGAAGCCGGTATCAGTTTCGACAATCCTGTGCTCGACACTTTATTGTTGTCGCTACTCATCGAAGGGGACGCCGAGGACCACAGTTTGGAGGGGATCTGTGAGCGGCTCCATATTACGATTGAAGACCGGCACCGCGCTCTGGGCGACGCCCTGGCTACCGCCCACGTTCTGGTTGTTCTCCTGGGGCGCCTCGCCAACAAGAACATCACCACCTTCGGCGACTTGATGCAGGCATCGGACATGGAAGCCGCTCTGCGGTTCCGTTCAAATTTCTTTTAACGCCCGTATCACACGGCGCTAAAGCCGCCTTGACAACTGTCCCTGAATGAGCTCCAAAACCAGGGCAACGGACTTATCCCGCCGCGAATACCAGGCATCTACATGCTTATCTGCTACTTTGAGCGTCAGGATATACCGGGTCCCCAGGGTCCGCCAGAACAGACCGAATCCCAGCATTACCACCGATGCCAGCAAG
>CAMYNL010000034.1 GCA_947259705.1 uncultured Gammaproteobacteria bacterium
GCCCCGATTTCCGATAAAGGGACAACTGATTCCGCAGTGCCGCATTCTCCGCCTGCAAAGACAACCGCGATCGGACGGATGTAGTCACCACCGTCAGCATGAACCGGATCAGCCGTACCATGGATCCTAGGATCAACTATCATCGAGAAATATGCAATAGAATCAACAGGCTCCCATTTTCGGGACCCACAGGTATCGGTCTAGTCATCCGCAACGGTTACTTCTACATATAAATCTTCGACACGAACGCGTTTTTTGAATTCGCGCCAGGCGTCACCCGGTCTATCCGGCTTTACCAGTCCGACGTCGCTGCGAAGAATTCGCCCGTGCGTACGTCTCAGCAGATCTTCATACAACGGCGCGAACGGCATCTTCCAGGCATAGGGTCTTCGGTCATAGGCCCATTTCTCGTCAACCGGGATAATGGCAGTAAGGTCGTCGCTGTTCATCATCTCGAGGCCTTGCCCTCGCAGGGTGGCGTTGTGACTGCCATGATGACCGACCTTATACAATACGGTGCGGTTTAGCAGATCTTCTGCACTGACCTGCTCACCGCGTTCCAGGCCGTTTTCTTCGGTCCAGATGCCTTCGTGCCACGACTTCCAGTTACCCACCTGTGCATCTCCCGGGAATAACAAAACGCGCCCACTCGCCTTGAGCTCGATCGCCAGCACCAGACTGGTGTTGTTAGTCGCAGCATCGAGCTTCAGCGCCAGGGTCTCGGCGGCTGCCTGCCAGTCGGTATCTATTCGCCGCCAGGCCGCTTCATCAGAATCGCTGAATCCATAATGCTCATGGAAAAATCCGTAATCCTCCGCATTCTCCATCACTATATCGGCCGGGATGCGGTGATTGCTGGTAAATGGCTGATTACCTTCTATTCTTGCGTAGTCGCTGGTGTCCAGGGCCAGTCCACCGGCAGCCATCAGCGCGCAGGCCGCTGCCTCATCACCGCCGAAGCGCATGCGAACATCTTCCTCGTAGACCTCCTCCTTTTTGCTGGACGGCCTGGCCCGCATCAACCACTTCTCATCCTCAGGTGGGCCCAGCACAAAAATACGCACCCCATCTACATCGGGCATCGTCAGAGGTGCGGTCTTGGGTCTTAGATAGCGTGGATTTTGTACCAAGTCTCTTGCCGCGTTGCGGGCGTCTCGCGAGGAAATTCCCAGGCTTGTCTCGGCCAGCTCGAAAAAACCCAAGCGATGGTTCGCATTGCGCGCCGCGGGATCTTCGTCGGAGAGACCTTGATGGGCTGCTCGCAGCGCCTTCAGCATGAAGGCACGGTGCCGGTCGAGCCGTTTGGCCACCTCGTTGTCGGGGTCCTCCGTCCAGGCCATCCATACCGCATCGACGTTCATGTTCTTGAATGCGTCGCGCGCTTGGTAGAAGCCGCTGACGTGGTCACCGTGCTCATGCGTCACGACCACGATGTCAAGGTGATCGTTGGTCGACCTTCGAATATGGTCAACCACGCTGCGAATACGATTCGAGCCGTCCTTCCATTGGCTGTGTATACCGCAATCTATCAACATATACCTTGGATCTCCGACACGATCTCGAAAAGCCAAGAGGAAACAATCGCCGAGGCCGGTACGGTACATGCGCACCTTGACGCCGGACTCGGGAGCTGGCATTGGTTGCATGTCCTAATCCACTCCTTCGTCAGTCGACCGGTGTAGCATCGCGAAGGGTTCGCCCACCGCGTCTTGTTGCAAGGGATTACCGAAATAGGTCGCCCGCAACCTGTCATCCCTGCCGGATAGAAATGCCCGTTGTCGGGCCAGACGGACTTCACTGAGGATGTTCTTGGTCACCGCGTAGCGCACCGTGCAGGTTTCGGGATCCACCAACAGGGTGCAACCGCCACGGAAAGTGAAATCGCCGCGGTCCGTGCGATTCGGGCTGCGCCTGGCTTTGTCGACCGCCTCCTGTCTGTTGGTGTCAAAATAGCCGCGGCGTCGCTGTAGGATCTCGATCACGAAATCCGCGACCCGCGAGCCATCCGCTCCCGTGCGTTGAGCGAGTCGTACCGAATGTACCTTGACTTCCGGTGTACCGCGGTCTCGATAGATACTCCGCGGCGCATCAGCCGTGAAATCCAACCCGAGTTCTTTCGCCTCCGCGGGACGACAGTACTCATTCAACCAGCTGTCTACGATAGCGGCATTTAGTCGCATGCGGAGATATAACTCCTTGCGCTTCGACGTGGGATGCCATTCCGGCTCGAGTTTATTACCTTTGACTCGCACCGTCCCCTTAAACAGAGGTCTTAGATCTATGTTTGGTACACGCGGGGGACGCCATACCAGGCTCTCAACCGACAATGTGCGCACATCACGCGGGTAAATACCACGGCGCTGGAACGCCTCAATGATCGCCAACCGGTAATTCCGACGGTCGTCCGGTACCATGTCTATATCCGCTGTGATCATCGCCCTTAGATAATCACCAAATTCGATATCAACCGGCGGACAGTAATCCAACGCCCGGATACAGATATGTAACATGTGCTTCGCGGTCTTGGCGGCTTCTTCGGCCAGGCGCCTGACAAGGTCGGGGTGGAGGGCACCTGGCGGTAATATACCCCGGCCTTCGCTTGCGATCCGAAACAGGTCCCCGACGCGCGACTTGTAGATGGCGAGAAAGGCATCGAAGATCGCTGCCACCAGTATCGCGCCTCGCGCATGTGGTTCTGTGGCGGTTTGCAGCGCTGTCGGATCAGGTATCTGCGGCCGCCACTCCTTGGTGTCAGGGTCAATTTCACCGATTGCATCGCGCAAGGCACCGTATCGCCCGATACTACGGCCAAACTGCTGGGCGAGCTGGCCAAGCAGGCTCTGGCTTTCCAGGTTCCCCCCGGTTCGGGCGATCTCGAATTCCAACACTTCGGGATGCGAAAAGTGCTGGAACAGCGCCACGACGTCGGCGAACGCTTCATGAAATGCCAGCACATCGGGATTGCTGGACTCGGCGAAATGGCGGTGCAGGCCGTCGAGCAGCGCATGAGACATCTCGTGAGCTATCACATCGTGGGATAGACAGGTGAAGACCATTCCACCCGGCAGAATCTCAGGATCATCAACCTGGGCCGGGAAATATCCAAACAACAATGCTCTCTTTTGCGGGCTGTAGTAGGCATTCGCCTCCCTCAGTGCGTGTGGATAAATGCGGAGTCGGCGTACGTAGCGTTCTTCATCATCGAGATCTGCGTCCATGTCGTCTTCGTCGTTCCGTGCTGCCCACAGCGCTCGTCGTCCCAAGGCACGTTCGAAATGGGTGATGACATTCATCGATACGGCATACACCATCTGTTGATGAAACCGTGGATCGCCCTCAGAGGGCGCGCAACCATCAGTAGCCAGAAGCCGCTGGTCGTCGAGGTCGACAGCCTCATAAAAGCACTCGCTGGATGGATCGTAGTCCACCACTTCCAAGTATTCTCCGACCGGCCCCGGTTTCAACGAACTCTCGCCGGGTAAAATTGATCCCGTTACGCTGTCGGAACCTTTCGTTGCCCCGCTGATCTCGCCCGGATCACTCTCCCAAGGCACATGCAGGGTGATTTCATTTATTGCAGCGGTCTCGATGCGCGTGGATAAACTGGGATCAAATGCGAATACGCGCAGTCTACGGTACGGTGGTGTGGATAGTGCTTCGCCAGGCGCCGCATCGATGGACCGTGTCAAATCACCTTTGAAGGCGAGCCTCACGACGGCGCGTTGCGCCCTGGTCGTCTTTTTGGCTTCCATCAAACGCTCTGCCTGCAAACGTGTCGTTTCGTGTGAAGCGACATCGTCCGGACAACACACTACCGCGTCACGGTAGAATTTCCCGGCCTGCTCATAATCGTTCTGGATTAGGTGAACTTCAGCCATGGTCGCGCAGTCCCAGTAGTCATGCCGATTCGGCTTGGGCCCGAGAATCTTCGCAACCTTTCTGGCATACTCGTCTGCCGCCTTCTTATCACCTAACATTACGCTCTTCGCTGCAGCGTTGATTCCCGTGTAGCTGTCCTTGGGGCTGAGTTCGAACGACTCGGCATAAAGATCCCGCGAGCGCTTGAGGTGCTTTTTGTCACAGCTCTTGTCGTAACGATCCATCCAGGTTCTGGCATAGATGCCCAGGGTTTCAGGATCCCGATGACCTTCCTCTACGAGCGCCCCCAACTCTAGTTGTGCATCGCGCAGATGTCCCAGCCGGGCCAGCGCCAGGCCTCTGAGCTGGCGCAATCGCAGTGTCAGTGACTCCTCGTTTGCCAGTTTGTCGATACGCTCAAGCGCATCCCGGTGCCGGGATTGGCTGATGAGTCGTTCAATCGCGGACTCGATGCCCTGAATCTTGCTCTTTGGCGACATGATTCGACCACCCTTCCCTGTCGCCTTTTTGTTACGCCGGGTTGTCCTTTTCTTGGCCATGCTATGTATTCCTCATGCAATCGGGAAATCAACAGGAGCCGCCAGGCTGGGGTCGTAATATTTACGCACAGCCGCGTCGCACACCGCATAACCCCAGTTGATCAGATCACGTTGCCGATCCTCGGGTACGCGCTTCAAGCGGGTCGGGGTTGCGGCAAGTTCGTCGGTCCATTCCTGAGGACAGGGCAAGGCATCGCCCACCGCGTAATCTGCAATGTTCGTGCGAATGCCCCAGTATGCACCGCCCCGCAGCCCTGCTCGATACGCGCTTATCAATTGGCGATAACGCAGGCTCCGCACCTGATTGTCAATGACATTGAGAATCCGGTAGGAATGTCTCGCCCAGTCTTTCTTTGGCTCTTCTTCCGGCTGTGTCTTTCCGCCGCCGTCACTGACGAGCACCGTCTTGTACCGCTTCCATACGGTTTCCAAGCCCAGGTTGTCGTACACGCCGCCATCGGAAAGCACTACCCGCGTGGTGTATGGCTCTTGCTGCAGATCGAAACCCGAACCGGGCGTGAAGTCGCCGGCATCCAACTCCAGTGTCGCCGGAGACAGCACCGGTGGAAAAGCCGACGATGCGGCCACCGCTACCGCCACTTTCACCTTCGGATTTTTCACCATACCTACCCGCCAATCCCGCATGTACGGCTTACTGAAACGCCACAAAGCAGCGGACTGGACGTTGGTCGCGTTTATCACGAAGCGTGGCTTGTCCGGAAAGTCCTGTAGTGTTGCCGCGCTGTACAAGTGCTTCTCGTAGTCCGATGCAATCTTGTCGCTGATCGTCCCGGGCAGGATCAGGCCCTCGATGATCGAACTGGCATCGATGGTGTGGCGGGCCATGTTTCTAATCGGATCGACTACCTTGCCGATGAATTCCATGCGCGCGCCGCCACTTGAGAAACTCAGAGCACTCCAGTTCAACGCCAGTACCGCGGAAGTGATCGAGCCACCGGAAACGCTGGAGATGCGGTCCACGTTCTCGAGCACCCCCGCCTCGTACAACCTCAGCAGGCTGCCGGCGTGGAACAGCATTGCGCGATAGCCGCCGCCGGACAGGCACAGGCCTATTCCCGAATCCGGTTCTTGGTCGGGCTGGTCGGTCTGGATGAATTCGACTGGCAGGATGTTTTCTTGACTCATTGTTGCTTCTCCATTTTCTAGATACGCATCAGCTTTGAACAGAAAAGTAGGCTACCATACCCACGTGGTGGGAAACGCCAGACAGGACGCTTGAATTCTCTCCCTGCCCTGGCAGCGACCCGCTCATGCAGTCACTCTGTTCACGCAGCCACCTGTTGGACGAATTCGACCGCTCGCGCGCCCGCTGGCCCACTATTTCTGTGGCAATTCGGCCGCGCGCTTGCGCAGCGCCTGGACCGTCTGGGCCAGCAAGGTGGTGTCTTCCTGGGCCTTGCGCAGATCCAGCAGAAGGGCCAGGTTGTCCGCGGTCGTGTTCGCCATCCACGCCGCCTTGGCCGCGTTGAGGACCTTCGCCAACACCGCCTGCGCAGCCTCGCCATCACGTCCGATCATCGCCAGCTCGAGCACGGTCGCCAGATCCCAGTAGTCTTCCGAGGCGGCGCCGCCACGGCGGGCGACGGCGAAACTCACCAGTGGTGTCAGGCGCTCCGCCTCCTTCTGCGCTGCCTTCGTGCCTTTCTGAATCAGCAACGTGATGGCATTGACTCCGGGGTAGTAATCGGCGGGCTCACACTCGAAACCCCGCGTGTAGGCCTCGATGGCCTCGTCCAGCATGGCGGGCGCGCGCGGGTCATCGGCCTTGATCGCATCCTTGTAGCGGTCCTTGTGGATGCGACCCAGGATCCCGAAGGTTTCCGCACTCTGGCCGCGTTCTGCGATGAGTGTTCGCACGGTGCGGATCGCGCGGTCTCGGTCTCCGGCAGCAGCCCGACGGTTCAGTGCCAGCGCCAGTTGCTGACGGGCCATCACCGCCTCCTTGAGCGAGCCGGGAAATTCCTCGTACAGCTCGACCATCTCGTCCCAGGCGCTGAGGTCGCGATAGGTAAGAAACAGCTTCATCAGAATGTCATTGGCCCGGGATTTGAGGTCGCCCAGGCTCGCTTGCAACGCCTTTACCCGCTCAAGCGCGCGGTCTTTAGGTTCGCTCTGCATCGCAACCCTCAAGGCATCCTCGAACTCCCGGGCGACCTGAATCCGATCCATGAACAGGTCGGTCAGTTCGTGGCTGATTTCTATGCCGGGAAACCGCTCAAACAACTGAAACAAAGGGCTGTCCTTGGCTACCGGCCCTTCCAGCGCCCGCCTGATCCGGGCCTCGATGTCGGCGCGCAACTTCGCCGCTCGCTTTTTCGTCAGCTTCCCTTTTTTCAGCTCGTAAGGAACGGCCCGGACCATGTTGACATCGAACGGGATTTCCCCAGTGGTGGCGAAGATCGGTATCGTGGTGTAAGGCCGGGCGGCGTGCCGCACCCCCAGTTCATAGAAAACGTTGGCGTTCGCGGTGGTCAGATCGGCAATGACGAACTCGCTCAGTAGCAAGCGAGCGAACATCGCCTGATGAATGATCCCACCGGTCTCCTCGCGATCGCCGCGGATGCTGCACAATCCAGCGTCAGCAATTGCAGGTTGGATCGCCTGTTGATAAATCTGGTCGAAATCGATTTCGGCGCCGCCGTGCGGGTCGGTCTTGCGACCGAAGGGCATGTCCACGAAACAGATCTTCTCACCGACGGGGGCAGTCTTCCCCATCATGCGTCCTCCTCCCATCCCTTTCTCATCAACCAAGACTGCAGCGGAACTCGTGGCAAGGAACCGGGCTCGATACGCCGTCTGGTTGATGCCGATGTCTCCGTTACCCCTGCCCGCTGTGCGCGTTGGTGGCCACTGCTGTTCTGTCCTCGCCGAGCCGGTCGTATACTATCGCGCCACGCGCATGGGAACGCAAGGCGAGGATACCATGCCCTCGCAGACCGAACCCGATGCAGGTGACCGGATCTTGAGGATGATGCTAAGGACGTCTTCCGTCTTCGCCGGTGCCTAGTCGTATGTGCGCACACGACACCCGCCGCCGGGGTCACGCAATGGTCCGAGCAATATGTCTCCGACCATATACTGTCTAACGCAATGCCGCCGGGCCGACCAGCGGTCGGCCCCTGCCAGCTTCGCACCGACGTGTGCTCAGGAACCGGCACGGGAACATCAAACCCAAGGTCAACCCGTGATCAGACACCTGGCAGCGCGTCGGCTCAGAGACTGCCAAACAATTCCCTCGCCAGGGTATTCATGTTCCGCAGAATTCCCTTCTTCTTGATCACTTCCCCCGAATTCACATCGGCCAGGTAAGCCTCGAGATCGTACTGATCATCGTAGATGTTCGGTGAGTCAGTGCAGTCCAGCGTCGCAATGAAGACGACATCCGCCGCCATCTCCTTGGCCGTAAACGACACTAGCGCCATGTCCGGTTTACCACGTTTCCAAATCTTGCCCGTGGTGTCTTTGCCCAGCCGTCGCCCGTCGTCGTCGTAGTAGGAATACACCAGCCGCAGGCGGTCGGATGCGTCGATAATCTCTCTAACGATGTCCAACAGTTCTGAATCACGCGGCAGGTTGCAGGAGGCGCTGGTCTCGATTCGATAGATGGCGATCTTCAGGGGCTCATCCGTTCGAGATGGCGGCCTCTCACCGGTGGACGGTTCAACCAGCCTGGCCGACTCGGACTCCGGACCCTGCTTTTCAGGGCTGTCATCCGGCGGTAGGGTATCGCGCCGTGGCGCTTCGGCGGCTCGTTCCAACCTCGCCTCGAGGTCCCTCGTCACCTCGCGCACCCGATTGACATCCCCAAGCAACGACTCGGCCCCGGCAAGGTATCGGCGGGCATCGCCCAGACGATCTTCCTCCATTGCCCTGATCGTCAGGTCGAGATAGCGAACGCCAACATCGTTCAGGCCCCGCCGCGCTGTCGGATTGCCCGGGTCCAGTGACAGCACACGACGATAATGCGCGATCGCGTTGTCGTCCGCCGGGACGCTGAGCCTGTTCTCGGCCGCGGCGGTTTCCGCATTCGCCAACAACCGCTCGATCTCCCTCTCTTGCTGCGCTTCCCGCCTTTGTTCTTCTGCAATCCGACGCTGTTCGACCTCCTGCGCGGCCTGCCTGGATGTCTCCTCCTCGGCGCGACGAGCTGCCTTCAACTCAGCCTGCTGCCGCGCCGCTCGCTCCAGTTCTGCGCGCCTGCGCGCGGCTTCTTCTTCGGCGCGGCGGGCCGCCTCCTCAGCCAGACGGCTCCTCTCTGCCTCGGCTTCGCGTCGCGCTGCCTCATCCTTGGCTAGCAGGCGCCATGCAGCCTCCTGCTCCGCTTGCCGCGCAGCTTCCTCCTCTGCCAGGCGTCGTGCGGCCTCCTCCTCGGCCAAACGGTTCGCCTCCTCCTCGGCCAAACGGTCGGCCTCTGCCTCGGCCTGGCGCCTAGCTGCTGCCTCTTGGTCCGCACGGCGCCGTGCAAGCTCCGCCTCGGCGCGAGAGGGCGCCTCCGTTTCAGCTGCCGATTGCTCGGCTTTCTGATCCACCGCGGCCGCGACTTCGGGTTGCTGCTGACGCGCCGGTTCCGACTCCGATGTTGTCTTCTGGTAGACGAACCATACAGCCACCGCCAGCACCGCGACGATTGCGGCCGCCATCGCTGTCATGCCACTGGATCTGAGTGACCTTTCCCTGCCTGATTGTGGCTTGCCGCCGGCACCGTACGTCGCCTCGCCGGCCCCCACGGCTGATGACAACTGTCTGATCGCGCGCTCGATCTGCTGCCGCAACTCTCTTGCGCCGGCAACCTCCTCGCCGCTCGACAACAACTCCTCAAGACTGTCGCGAACCGACGTCAGCTCGTCCATGGATTTCGCGGCCAGGGCCCTCTTGCGCAGTGATGCGATCAACGTGGTGGAGTCGTCCACCGATTCGGACACTTTTTCCGTTGCCTCCGATGCCACGTTGGCCGCGACGGCCTTGAGGAGCTGCTGAAACCCCGGATGCTGCACATCACCGTCCCAATCCTGAAGATGCGCAGCGTGTATCTGGCGAAATACCAGCGGTATATCGACCTCTTCACGCAGCACGGGCACCAGGGTACCGCGGTTGAGCGCTTCCCCCGCTTCGGCACGCACCCAATCCGATTCCACCGACTCACGCGTCCAGATGACAATCACGCATCGCGCGGCTTCGAGTTCCTTTTCAATGACGCGATCGTAGGTTTTGCCGGGGAGGATCGATCTATCCCACCATACCGACCAACCTTCGCCCTCTAAGGCCTGCGCCAGCATTCGGGCCGTATCCCTGTCGATGCTGGAATAACTGATGAAGATGTCGCTCACGACGTGCTGTTCTCTCCCTTGTCCGCTTGCTGCATTGTATCGCGACAACACCGCGAGCGGAGCCTCCAGCGCGTTCCCGTCGGCCCCGCGCGAGCCCGTTTGGCACGACGATTCAGCGCTTCCTTCGCTGCGAGGCCGTGCCAGGGGCTCGTCAACACCTGCGCACCCCGCCCGAGCCGGCCGGGTACAGGCCGATCGCGGGCCGGCGGCAGACAACTCATCCCCTGAATCCTGCGACACCGAAGCCGCTCCGTTGCGCGTCGTCCAGGCTGCTCGCTAAACGCGTCGCGGAACGCTGTAACGTCCCCTGGTGCATTCAGGAGCCGCCGCGAATCGGCCGTTAGGCTCGTCACCGTTGAATCTCACCAAAACCATTCGCATTTCGCGCGACCTGCACAGTTGGCGCATGCGAGAGGTCAAAGGACTATCCAGGTGTACCTGTCTTGGCGATGTCAAGACCGGCCTAAGGTTTCTGTTGACTTGCCGAGTGTGGGTTCGGTCCCTGGATGGGCGCACCCGTAAGTCAGGATGTTCCCGCCGCCAGTGAAATTGGCTCAAAGATCGCATGCATGCGGCCGGATCTGAAACTCATCGCGGGGTGAAAAATGTTCGCGCCCCGATTGTCGCCTTGCTGGGCAAGGTGGATTGTGATTCCGTTAATCCCGTCGGTGCGACTGGATGTCGGATTCATGTCGCCTCTCCGATTCGTATGGCTGGATATCCAATCGCGTATGGGCTTGGCATGGGCTAGTGCCTTGCGGCCTATCACAACCCCGAGTATCACCCTTTCCCGCGACACCAGCTCTTCGTTCCGATGGGCCGACCTGTTGCGTGCGGGGCGGCGGGAATCGAGGTTGAATCATCCCTGATGCCACAGCGTATCGTGTTGACGGTGCACTTCGGTCAGTCCGTTTTTAAAGTATTGGTCGTAGTAGGGAATTTCGGGATGATGGACCTGTAGCCAGATGCCAGGAACATGGATGGCCTCACAATGCGCCGGAAAGCGGCGATGCGAGTCATGTATGTAGTTACAGACGTCTCGAACACAGTCTATTACCTCCGGACTGTAGCTTTTGGCCTCATCGAGGTAACGCGCGCCGAAGTCTTCCTTGTATATTTGGTTGAATAATTCGCGGTTGTTATAGACCCCATTAGCGCCGAACTTGCTATCCACGACCTCGTCAATCGCCTTGTCCATGGACTCATAATTAGGCGGACATTTCGCCTTGATCAGGTACTCGCCTTCATGCTTGAGGGCCACAGGATGAGCACGGAGGTTCGCGAAGCGCGGAAGCGGCACATGCCAGTTGAAGATGTCACGGGCGCGCCATCGTGGTGTAACGTGTTCGAATCCCAGCAACGGGCCATAGCGGTCTATGAACTTGGGGTCGCCGTTCAATACCGGGGGGCTGATGGTCGCATGGATCCAGGCGCCCAGTCCCATCGCTTCGGCAATGAGAAACAGGTTCTGCACCAGCAGGTCCGCTTCGATCTGCGTGCGCATGGATCCGATCAAACCGAGCGGAATCTTGATTTCCTCGTTGAGAAAGCCTGACTTCACCCATCGTTTTACGCCGGCGACACGATACAGGTTTCGGTCATCAACGAGGACCGGCCGCGCACCGTCCGGCTGTGTCAACAAGTACATCAAACCGTTGATGTACTGATGTGACAGATCCACGACCGGCAGCAGGATTGTCGTGCCCGGCAGGTTGGAAAGGAAGCGATTCGAATCCAGGTAGGCCGGAAAATCTCGTTCATCTTCGTGTACGTCAAGCCGGTTTTCCAGGATCTTGACCTTCGCCTCCTTCGCGCGCATCAACAGCGTATCCGGTTCAAATGGATTCACGTCCTCGCCGGAAGGCAGCTTTTTGAGAAAATACGTGCCGCTGTCGTTGATCAGGAAAAAATGGGTTCCCTGGGCGTTGTCGGGACTGCCCGCCGTGCGGCCGTCCATGGTCAGATTGGGTTTGGCCATAATCGGCGACCCGGTGGCCGGATCCTCGAACGGCCGGTCTGGCATGGTCAGCCCCGTGCAGCCCGTGGCCGCGATGAGGACGGCTTCCTCGAGATCGTCCAGCGGGCGTGGTGGGGCATCCGAAGAGTAGGTCATGGATCCGGCAGCGACCTTGCTCACACCGCTGCTGACGCGGTGGGTGCGACGGCGCCAGATAGTCTCTGCGAGGGGACGCGCCAGCAGGCTGGCGATACCGGGATGCATCGGGCTATTCATTTTGAAACCTCTTGCGGAACATCTCCCATGCACCATGCAGGATGCCCTCCGGGGATGGGCTGTAGTTCGGAAGGGCTAGACGCGTAATAGCTGCGTCGATCAGGGTAGGCTTAGCTGACGCGAGGGCGGCCTTGAATGCCACCTCGAATTCCTTGACTGTCTCTACACGATATCCTTCGGCTCCGCACGCTTTCGCATAAGCCACGTAATCAGGGTTGTTGAACTCGACCAGGCCGGATTTCTGGTAGGCGGCGAGCTGATAGAGTTTGATCAGCTTGAATTCACCGTCGTTGAAGATGATCCATATAACGGGAATGTCGTATTCAACGGCGGTCATGAGTTCGAATCCGGACATCAGGTAACAGGCATCGCCACAGCCGACCACTACGGTACGGTCGGGATGGGCATATTTCACGCCCAGTGCACCGTTGGTGTGCCCGGCCATGGGACCATAGGTCCCCGGTTTGCGGAAGTGTTGTCCCTCCGACAGCTCCAGGTAGTAGCCCAGCCACGCGAGGTGGGCTCCTGCATCGGCAAGCACAATGCCGTCATCCGGCAGCAATTTCGAGACGGATTGGGCAAGTTTGCCTGGATGGATCTTGCGACGGATCTTCACTATGCGCTCGGAGTCATAGTCCTGCGCATCGTAGGTCCGGGTCGCGATCGGCTCCATGGATCGCGCCATGGCCTCGGCGATGGCAGGCACCGCTAAGCCTGCATCGGCAACCATAGCGTAATCAGTCTTGTAGACCTTGTTGATCTCCGCTGGATCGATGTTGACGTGGATGAGCTTCTTGCCGTCGAAAAGATCTTCTCTAAAATCGAAGGTCGCATGCTGCGCGAAGGAATTTCCAATGGCGAGCACTACATCGGCAGTGAGAAAAACCTCCCAAGCGCTCTTGTGGCCACTGTCCGCGAAGACGCCAACCGCCAGATGATGATCTTCCGGGATGATGCCTTTGCCATCCAAGGTCGTAACCAAGGGAATCTGATATCGCTCCAGCAGCCCACGCAGTGCCGTACCGGTGCGGGCGCGGATAGCCCCGAATCCGGCCAGCGCCACGACTCGTTTGCCCGTGCGCAATGCCGATACCAACGCGCTGGCAACCTCCTCGACCCGCGCCGGGTCGGGGGCGACGGGTTCGATGTTTAAACGGACATCGCGGTAATTGTCCACGGACAAGCCGGGGTCGGTGAGGTCCTCGGCGACCGCGATATGCACCGGACCAGGGCGTCCCTCGAAAGCGATGTTGACGGCCTTCTCGAGGACATCGCAGGTATCGGCGATATCATCGAGCAGACAGGAATACTTGGTGGTGGCGGCAATCATCTTTTGGGAATCGGGCGTACGGACCAGGCCGGAAGTCTCATTAAGGGATCCCTTGCCAGTCCACTTTAAGGAGGAGTATCCGGAGATCGCGAGGAGCGGATAGGAATCCGTTAGCGCCATCGACAAGCCCGAGATCAGGTTGAAAGCACCCGGTCCGGCGGTGGCGAAGCACACACCCAGTCGGTCCGAGTACATCGCGTAACCGCACGCCATGAACGCCGCCGCCTGCTCGTTTTTTGTGATGACCGGTCGAATGACTTTGGATTCCTTCAATGCCAGCATCAAACCGGCGGCATTCTCGCCCGCCCCGCCGAAGGCGGCATCCACGCCCACACTTTCTAGACCTCTGACAATCCCTTCGTAAACCAGCATCGGTGACTCCTGACGATATGATTCGAACCTATATTTAAACGTTGTCCGCTCCCGGTCGGAGCGCCGGGTGCGATCCCTTCCCTTTCATCCCGCACCGCGTGACTTCGACCCCGCCGAGCCGCAATTGCCCTGGATGCCCCTTTACTGAGATTGCGGGCGAACACGACGCCATGGTGCAAACGCGCTCTGGGAGCGCGGTAGCACGCCGCTGAGCTCCGGATGATGACGCAGGATGACACTGGTCATACCGTTCTCCTGCACCCACTGGTACCCCAAAGGCGAATAGATTTCGGGTCGAAAATCTATATTGAGAAACCGATCGCTCTGCAAGCGACGGCTCGCCATGAGTATGAAGATCCGAAACGAGGTATCGCTGAAGCCGAAACCGGTTGGAGGATTCTCGGCCAGCAGACCAACCATGGTGTCGACCTGGTCGATATCTTTGTAGATTTTCCTCAACCGGCGCACCGATTCCGGATTGGCCGTAAGGTCCTCCCAGCGTCGGACAGGCTCTTTATGCAGCCCCTCACGGAAGGCGTTGTATCGCGGGATACCGCGCGCGCGTTCGCGCATGATATCGACCACAGACAGATCGACACGTTCGCCGTTCTCGCGCTCGAATTCCTGCAAAGCGCGCGGATAGTTGTGCAGGGTGATCGCGCCCGGATGGGCAGTGCCAAGAGAGTACAGCACGTTGTTCAGTTTCATCCGGCGCATGATCTCGTCGGTCTTAATGCCTTGAATATCGTTGAAGGTGTGCGCCTCGACGAATCGGCCATCTGCAGAATTGAAGAACTTGTAGTCGTCCGGCAGCAGCGGATGCAACCGATACACGGTGACGAAATCTTCAGTCAGACAGTAAGGAGCGCCGTGGTGATCGGGCATGCTTTCCGGAATCCCCTTGAGCGCTTGGGCTTCTGTCAACCACAATCCGAAGCGGGTCAGCAGGTTTTCGGGAGCCCCCGACCAATTGACGTTCAGGGCTACGTCTATGGCTTCCGTGGCCAATATGGCCGGGGTCCATTCGATGGTATGGATCTTGGCGATCAGAGCGGAGATTACCAATCGCGCAGTTTGATAGATCTTCGAGTCGCTCCACGCACGGCCGTATTCTTGTTGAAGAGCATCGCAAACCGCGTTGTGTTCACGGGCAAAGAGGGTATGCATGGCGCTCAGTCCGAGCCACCAGCTCTCATTGAAGCCGGTAACTTCCGCGCCATTCATGTTCTCCGGCAGATAACCCTTCTCCAAGCGAAGTTTCGGCCCCTCCAAAAGGCTGAGAGCGGTCTTCTGGTCTACACCATATACTTCCGATCCATCCCACCAATGCGAGAGATTGTTAGCGAAAACCAATCCATCTGCGGCGTCAGCAATCGGCATATCGCCCGCGATTCGCATCACCGACTCGGCTTCTCCGTCTTTCGTGTTGGCCCAGGTGCCGCCGTCGGGAATCGCGACCCTGATGTCCTTGTCGCCGAGAGGATGCCGTCTATGCTGCACCCAGTCGTGCACCTGGAACTGGATCCAGGCCGCGGCGAGCACGTTCACAATGGTGGCGGGAATAAAGTTTTCACGGTAAAGAAGCTCGCGGCTGACGGTGATCGCGTTGGGCGTATCGATGAGGTCGGGCAGGAATCGGGGCTTCATGTTGCGCCCGAAGGTAGCGCCTACGGCTCCCATTCGTGGTGCCGACAGATCATTTTCCGTACCGTCGAAGCTGCGTTGGACGCGCGCAGTTTCCGTGACTTCAGGTAGCGTGGGCATATCCGGCTCCGGTACCGGTGGCGCGGGTGACGGATCGGTGTCGATCAGGTTTTCCTCACGCAGTTGGTGGCGCAGCAATGACAGGTTCAACAGCGAAATAAGAAGCGGTAGCCGATGCCACGGGCGCCAACGATTGACGATCCGGAACAGCGGTGAAAGCACGGCAGTGGTGATCCTATTGCGCAATGGTACTTCAGTATGGAAGCGCAACCCGCGCCGATGTGCAGCGCTCGCCTCGTATACGGCTTTGCGCGCTCGATTGAGGTTACCGAGCGGTCGGAATGCATCTGTCGTGCGCCATGGGTTGAAGTCAAGCTGTTCGATATCATGGGCTATATCCTGAGCGTCAGTACTCAAGATATCGTTTTTTGGAATGACCAACCGAGCGACGACGATGAGCGGCGACACTCTCTCAGCCCATTCCACCGCGGCATTCTCTATCGGTGTCGTCTGTTCGTCCACGAAACGTTGAACGCAGAACTCGTATTCAATCTTATCCCGGGCCAGCCGGTCTGCCATTTCCGCATGCAGATCGACGTGGTCGTTACTAATGGTGGTGGCCGGTGGTGAATCCGATGTTGGCCGCAGCAGAAACCGTACGGGACCAGCTTTTCCCCAAAGCATCGCACCACGGCTCCAGAAAGTTTCCAACGCCAGACTGGCGACCTTACGCTTGGACCCGGAAATCACGTTCTTCAACATCCGGATGGCTTCGCGCGGGCCGACTGCGAACACCAACTTGACGACCCCTATGATTCGGTTTCCGGACATCGCGAGAGCGAAGGCTACGAATTGCTCGGCATCACGCGCATGCGGTACCGGGAAATTCGTCATCAGCAAGTCATGGGTTTCCGATTCCGAGACTTGCACCCGGACTGCCGCGCCACGCAGGTCGCGCTTAGCATCCGCTTGATGTATGCCGCTCGCATTGGAAAGCCGCACCAGGGCCGGGTACTCGGCGCCGGGCCGAGCGAATCCCTGGCTCAGGTCCTCCGGTAAGTCCTCATTGAATCGAAATGTGGCGTTGGCGACGGCGAGAAGCGGCTTGGCGTGAAACGCGCGGTCTATATTCAAAGCGCCACTGCGTTTTTGGAGTCGGGCCTGAACGCGCATGATGTCCCGGCCGAGGCGTTCGAAGACTACCCGTTCCGCTTCCGGACTTCCCCCGCGATATCGTTCCCAAGCTGTTGCAGCATCAAGCATAATTTCCATGTCCTCCCGACTGGCTACGTTTTATTCGGGGAATATACTACCACCGCGATCGGTTCCGTTCCCCCAACAAACGTTCGTGGCGTTGACTCGACCCGGCGAGGGGCCACTTCGTTGAGGGCGAATGGATTCGTCGAGCACGAAAGTTGGAGGTCGTTAGACAACGCACCACAGCAACCTTCGCCGCTGACATAGCTCGATCCGTTCGCTACTTTATCATAATTGCACGGGTCATTCCTGTCCGTGATAAATTCACACTCGGGCCGCAAAAGAATGCAAGACCAAACTGCGACAGAACCGCTGCTAGTGGCCGCCCACTGTTCGTAGCCGGTGTATCAAGATCGGCGAGCTGCAATTCTGCTGAGTGCTTCGATCGGCGCGCAACGTTTCATAGCTGGGCGCCTATGAATCGTGCGGTAAGCATAATTGATGGTGTCCGTAAGGGCTTTCGGTGTTTGGAACTGCATTAACAGGCCTGCTTCACGATGTGGGATACGCTGGCAATCACTGACCCAACGCAGCCTCGCGATGGTCGGCGCGTTGGCAGTTAGTCAGGCACGAAAAACTACCTCGATGTCCAGGGCGATACTTGGTGCCCGGATGAGAGAAAATGGGCGCGGAGTCTGTGACTCCGCGCCCATTTCTTTATTCGTGGACACAAGTGAGCGTACTCGGTTTTGGTGCTTCCCGCATCGCCGTCACAAAGGCCTCGGTCAGAGTGCATCCATCGAAATTGAAAGTAGCTGCCAACAGTCCATTGAAATACCAAAGCATCAACGTCCACCAAAGCACGCTCACCCTATTTTGCCGAACTGAATCAGGGTTTTTACAAACTAATGACCGGCGATCTGCTTGCTGAGACTACTGTCGTCGCTCACCTAAGCGCCGATCTGCTCCCAGCCAAGACAGGGTGATGCTTCGCCTGTCTTGTTGACGTCGATCGAGACACATTCGACGCCGTTCCGGGCGCAGTTCCCGTCCACATTGATCAGTGTTGACCCGGGAGACCAGTGAGTCGTCTTTCAGCCCAAGATCTCTGCTCATCTCGTGGATCTTGTTCCAGGCATCGTCATTGATGAACCCTGATTGCTTCAGCCTTTGGAATTCCTGCAGGAATCCCGCCCTGTCATTCAGCAGGTGCAAGAGCGAAAGCATTCGCAGGTCAATATTAATTCTCATCCAGGCTCATAGCGGTTCCGGCGCAAGTGTCGAGAAACTTTACAGTTCGTTTTTGCATAAGCATAGCGACTCAGAAGACCGATTGTTTATCATCCACAACCCCGCAGCCGAGATCAAGCCAGAGTCAAGCTCGCAGCTGTCCGGCAAACTCGGATATTGGATTTCGCATCTGCCTGGTTTGGCCTTATCGACGGGAATCTCCGTGTTCCCTATACCTGTTGAGAACCATGCGGCGCGCGTCTGCACGAGCATTCTGATCTGCTCCGTATGGAGATCCATGGGCCCTCCGTAAGCGACGACAAAGCCAATACCAATCACGGAAACGGTCAGTACTCAAACAATCAATCGTCAGGATTCGAACAACAACTGGCCCAGTAGGCATTTTTCTGTAGTGTCTTTCGAAGTCGAGACGCGCTCGCTGGACGTATCTTTTTGGAGGCCGTTCGGAAGAAGTTACAATTACCATCTTCAATATCTTGTCAGCTCGTTGAGATCACACATCAGGCATGTCCGGCAGAGAGTCAATAGCTTGCGCTGCGAGGTTCGATTTCTGGCCGGGTAGCCGACTCCTCATCGCTTTGGCCCTCGCCATGGCCGGTGGCGCTTGCCTGACGCCCAACCCGTTCGAGGCTGCGTATACCGAAGCAGAGCCTGGATTGTTCTATATCACCACGGAAGGATCGAACTTCGCCGACGACGACGATCTCAAGGCTGCCTGGCATCAACGAGCACGCAGTCTGTGTCCGGATGGTTACGAAAGCCTGCTTACTCGGTCATACGCGACGGCTGCTCAATCCCCCGTACCGGACTCTGAGAACAGACAGAGCAACAAAGAATATAAGGGTTACGCTCGCTGCAAGTGAGATTAACCGTAACGGCCGATGTGGCTGCAGCGTTGCCGATTTCATGTCGTGGACAACGACGTCGCAACGCCAGCAGGTAAGACACGGCGTCGCTTGTTCACCTCATATCGTGCTCATGGCTGCGGCAACCCGAATCCACGCGCAAGCATGACGGCGGCCTGAAATTTCGTGACGACCTGGTCGGGACAGAACTGCAGCGGATCAGTCGCACAACCGTCTATCACCCCATCGGTGAACAGTTTCTCCGCAAAAGGTGCGATCAGATCACCAAGATCCAGATCATTGAACAGGGCCGACGAACCCGATGGCGGATCGCTGCCGTAAATGGCCCGTACCAGCCATACAGCGAGCTGTCGCCGTGTCACCGCCGCCTCCGGGCAAAAGCGAGCTGGCCCGGTAGCGCAACCCGCGGTCACGCCGTCGGCGAACAACTGCTCCATGAAACGCGCATCGAGATCGCCACTGTCCACATCCTGGAACACTCCAGTGGCCGCCGGCGGATTGGCACCCGGGCCATCGCGCGCCCTGACCAGGGCCACCGCGAGTTCACGCCGCTTCAACACTTCGCCACCGCAGAAGGTATTGACATTGCAGGGCTGAAGAAGACCCGCTTGAACGGACGACTCCGCGAAGGACCAGAACGGCTGTCCCGGTATCACATCGGTAAATGTTTGCCCGATAAAGCGCAACAGTTTGCCCCCAAGATCCAGTATATAGAGCCCGCCGTTCTCGTCTTCGCCGAAGCTGGAGATCCTCGAAGCGGTATCTTCCAGTAAAACCTCGTTCCAGACGTTATTGTCATCGGGCCGCGCAATCCAGATACGTCCGGAGCAGAAGTCAGCATACAGAAACGCGCCGAATAGATCCGGCACCCGGAGTCCACGATAACGATAGCCCGCGGTAACCGAGCAGTTGGAGTCGGCATGCGCATAATCGACGATGGGGAAGGTATAACCGGGATCGCCGCAGGCGGGGATGTTTGCCGGACAATTGCCATTGACAGAAGGTCTGTTGGGCCCCATATAACAGAGCATGCCTTCCTGCCGGTTCCAGCCGTAATTCCTGCCTCCGCTGGCCGCGCGTGGCTGCAGATCGATCTCCTCACGCGCATTCTGACCGACGTCACCGATGAACAGGTCGCCCAACAGCCTGTCGAAACTGACTCGCCAGGGATTACGCAGTCCCCATGACCAGATCTCGTCACAGTCCCCGGCGCCGCCGACGAAAGGGTTGTCAGCGGGGACGCCATAGTTGGCCGCACCGAGCCCGCACAGGTCGTTCGGCGGGGACGGCGGGGAACCGTCGACGTCGATGCGCAACATCGACCCGAGCAGGGTGCTGAGCTTCTGGCCATTGCACTGGGGATCGCCGCCGCCGCCGCCATCGCCCAGGGCGATGTACAGGAACCCGTCGGGCCCGAAATGCATATCGCCGCCGTTATGGTTGACAGCCGGCTGCTCGACCTCCAGCAGCATGGTTTCACCGGTGCTCGCGATGTCAGGATCCAGCGAAACCGAGTACCGCGCAATCACCGAGCGGTCCAGTCCGGGACCCGGATCGCGGGTGTAATTGACGAAGAACAAACCGTTGCTGGCGTAATTCGGATGGAAGGCCAACCCCAGCAGTCCCTGCTCGTTTCCCGCGTCGTCGACGCGGGATTGGATGTTCAGAAAGGGCGCGGTAAGCAACTCCCGCGAGGCGAGGTCGAAGATGCGGATTACCCCGCGTCGTTCCACGATAAAGAGCCGGTTGGAGCCGTCTTCGGGTATGGCCATGGCGACCGGGTTGATCAGTCCCGTGGCGAGCAATTCGGTGCTTACCGAAAACGCCGCTGTCAGCGGCGGGGTATCCGTGGACCATGCCGGGCCGGGCGGCGCACCGCCGAATCGGCGTTCACCATGACTGACGCCACCGTCGTTAGCGGCGACATCGACCACGTCGTTGCCGCCTGCGGAGTCGAAATGGTACAGAGCCGCCGTGTGTGCATCGGACAAGAAGGGTACTCTCGGCACTCTAAATCCAGCCGCGTAACGCAGTGCAGAGGAAATCCTCAGTTCGTCGATCCAACCGCTGAAAGAGGGAAATCCAGGGCCCGCGTCGTGTTTCTCTGCACCGATGACTAGGAACGGATCGCTGCCCAGACAGGGCCCGCCGCAAAAATTACCCGGCACGCCGTCGTCCGGGTATGAAACATCCCCATCGGGACCGTCCCCTTCTCCCTCGAGTACGCCGTCGACGTAGATCCACAGCCAGCCGTCCGCCCGCCTCCGCTGAACCGCAACGTGGTGCCAGGCATCGTCACGCAGGTCGGTAGTACCGCAAACGGTCAAGTCGCCGGTTCCATCACCGCTGACGCCAAACATGATCTGACCCCCTGTTGGCCCGCCCAGGGAAATGCCGTACTTGCGGTCCTGATTGAAACGGTCACGATCAATGATGATATTGCCATTGATCCAATCTAGTCCGCCGCAGCTCGCTGTGGTCGCCCCGTTGGCGTTGCCTGGAGTCTTCAACCAGAATTCGATGGTGAAATCCGTAGTGCCTATGTCTGCGGGCGGCCCCGGACCATTGTCGCTCGGATCGTCGATTCGAATCTTGACCCGGTCGATGTCATTGCTGCCGTTCCCGAAGAAACGTAATGACGTTCCCGCCGCCAGAGCATGTGTCGCGACCAGCAACATGGCAATGGCGACTATTGCTGGATAGATGTGATGCCGGATATCGATCGTGAAACCTGCAAACCGGGCCATAGATGCGGATTATTCTAGCCAAAATATCTTCGCGGCGGCGTGCGCCCGAGGATTTCCGACGGAACCCACCGACTAATGGTCGAAATGACGACAGCCTCGCCTAACCACCGCGAACATCTCGATACGTCGTCATCACCGCCCCTCGAGCCAGGTCGCTGGTCTGACACGGAAGGACGGCCTGGTCAGCTGACACTGCAAGCAGCGAAAGCAAGATAGCGGCTGCATGCGACGGTGCTACGTAGTACTCGACAGGAAACTCTTTGCGAAATGCAGTGAATCCTATTGAATTCTCAACCTTCCTGTGGGTAGCATCGATACCAGTGCAGACGCTGAGTGGAACCGGCCGATACGATGCGGTATCGGTATCGAGTTGGGGTTATATCGTGCGCCCAGATCATCCGAACACACAATCACCACGCGTTGACGAGATTCGCGCCCGGGTCAACAGACTACCTGCCTGGCGGCACCGTATTCCTCTAGGACACGGCATCGTCACTCCTGGACGTGAAGATAGCAATGTGGAGTTGGCGCGCATCGATCTTCCCGAGGACTTGACTGGTCTGCAAATCCTGGACATCGGCTGCTCCGACGGGTTCTTCTGCTTCGAGTGTGAGAAGAGAGGCGCGGCGAGGGTCGTCGGCATAGAGGATTTCACCAGCACCCCCCGCAACTACGGACTGAGCGGGTTCAATATTGCGTCGGGTATCCTTGGATCGAGTGCCAAGCTGATCACGGACAGCGTTTACCGCCTGTCCCCCGAGGAGGTTGGCACCTTCGACATGGTGCTTTTTCTCAATACGCTCTACCACTTGAAGCACCCGTTGTTGGCGCTGGAACGCATCGGATCTGTCCTCGAACCCAATGGAGTGATGCTGCTGAAAACGTATTTTCATCAGGACCTGCGACTAAAGCGATGGGGGTTGGATTTGACGAAACGGCCCATGATGCGGTTCTTCCCCCATGACGAGCTGAATCGTGATTCATCAAACTGGTGGGCACCGAACCGGCGGTGCCTGGAGGACATGCTGCGGGCTACGGGCTTCAGCGAACTTGTGCGCCTGGGAACATGGGGAGACCGAATCTACTATCGCTGTGCCAGGGCGGCCTGATTGTCGCTGATATTTATGACCTCAAAGCGGCGCAATGTATTTGCTTGTTCGGGCAGACGCTATCTCACCATGCACATGGCATCATCGCCTCGCTCAGCCACAAAGGCGTTCGTCGATAAAGAGTCATTACGGTATTCGCACGGCTAACATGTGCGTCCGGCCTTTGATGCTCATCGTATTTGTCGCAGGTCTGGCACCAGGCCTGTTACCTGGCGCGGCAACAGCCGGGGGCAGCCCGGAGACCACGCTCATAATCGTCAATGCGGATTCCGCTATTTCGCAATCGATTGCCAATAGTTACCGCGCTGTACGCGATATTCCCCAGAGTCACCTGGTGCGCCTGCACGGCGTGCCCTCGCTGGGCAGGATCGATGTTAATTCATTCCGTGAGCACATCTGGCGCCCGATCCGCAGATTCATGACCGAAAACCACCTCGACGGTGTGATCGACACGATTGCCTACTCGGCGGATTTTCCCTACGCAGTAGACCTAAGCAGGGACATCAAGGCCAATCGCATGCCGCATGACCGCTATCGTGGCAGCATCGCCTCGCTCACCGGCGTCACCTACTTCGCCCATCGTGTCGAACGGGCCGATGTCGGCTATCTGGGACCGCAGGCCAACCTCTATTTCCGGCGCAACCTGGCGCTGCGTACCATCTCCAGGTCCCTGACCAAGGATGAGATCAAACTCGACCGGCAGGCGGAACGCGCACTCGGCAGGCGGGACTATGAGGCTGCCGTCGAACTTTACCGATCGCTGACGGCCGATCGCCCGGAGGTTCATCGCGCCTGGTTCAACCTGGCGCGCGCACTGGCGGCCCAGGGCCGCACGCAGGAGGCCTGGTCGACACTGCAGAAGGCGGTCGAGGCGGGGTGGCCGAGCGCGTTGGTCGCCCAGAACGATCGGTACCTGAAAAAACTCAAAAGTCGTCCGGGGTTCGACGATCTGCTGGTGCGCATGGAGGCGCGCAACGGCCCTTTCGAAGCCGCCCGGGGATTCCGCAGCCGCTACGCCTGGGGACGCTGGAGCCTGCCGGACCCTGACCATCCGTCAACAGCGCTGAACCGGTATTACCTGGCTACACTGCTGGCCTATACCGGTATCCACGGTAACAGCCTGCCGGAGGTGCTGCGCTACCTGAACATCGCCGTGGCGAGCGACGGCAGTCGACCCGATGGCACGGTGTATCTGCTCGTCAACAACGACATCCGTTCACGGGTCCGGCAGCGGTATTTCATTGAGACGGCAAAGGCTCTCGCGCAACGAGGTCGCCGCGCGGAGTTACTGACCCGCAGCAAGGATGGCCAGAACGGCATCATCCCGGTTGCCAAGGACGATGTGATCGGCGCCGTCGTCGGTGCCGAAAAATTCGACTGGCAGCAGTCCCGAAGCCGTTTTCTGCCCGGTGCCATCGCCGAATCCCTGACCAGCTACAGTGGCCATTTCGATCGCGGCACGCAGACCAAGCTTACCGAGTTCCTGCGCCATGGCGCGGCCGGCTCCAGCGGCGCGGTGGCCGAGCCGTTCAGCATCCAGGCCAAGTTTCCGGTTCCTTTGCTGCACGTGCATTATGCCGATGGCGTCTCGCTCGCCGAGGCGTTCTACGCCAGCGTTGCCAGCCCTTATCAATTGATTGTCGTCGGCGACCCGCTGGCGCGGCCGTTCGCCCGCTTCGCCCAGGTCACGCTGGCCCGTCCGGACCCCGGTGTACCCTGGCGAGGCACGGTCACCCTGCGCCCCGCGGTTGACGCGGCACCCGGTCGCGCGATCCGTCATGTGGAGTTGTGGGTAGACGGAGTATGGGTGGCCGAGGCGCCTGCCGGCCAGCCTGTCGTGTGGGACACGCGTAGCGTCGCTGACGGCAGCCATGAACTTCGCCTGGTGGCGGTGGAGTCCGGGCCGATAGAGACCCGTTCTTACCAGAAGTTGCAAGTGGTGATCGACAATCACCACCACGAGCTGTTTGTGTACGAGCAACGCGCCGAGGCAGCATTGGGGGACACCATCACGATCGCCGGGACTGCGCCCGGCGCCGCGCAGGTGGTATTGCTGCGCGGCTTCGAGATGCTCGAATCCGCCACCCCTACAGAAGGCGCCTGGCAGCTGAAAACCGACTCGCTGTCCTCGGGTCTCGGCGAGTCGCTGCTCCATGTCCGCGCCGAGTACCGCGACGGCAGCACTGTCCGCAGTTCGCCCGTCATCGTTCGAGTGCGCGAACCCGCCCTGCAACCGTCGCTTCGGGCCGCGCCGGGGCAAGATGCGGGTCTCGAGGGTGTGCTGACGACGCGCGAAGGTGTCGAGCACAAGGTGGTGCTGAAGAAACTCGATGGGCTTCTGCGCGAACTGCCAACAGGTCTGACCGCCATCGAGTCCCTCCACCTGGAGGGTTTTCTTCACGTCGGCGCAGACGGTTTTTATCAGTTGACCGCAAACAGCCGGGGCCGGCTGACAATCAAGATAAACGGACAGCAGTTTGGGGCATGGCAACTGAATGGCGACCGCCGTGAAGCCTTTGTGCCATTGGCTCTGCAATCCGGTTGGCACCGTGTGGTCCTCGACCTGATGCCCACAGGCGAGCCGCGGCTGAAGCTGGTCTTGTCAGGCGCCCGGGCAGCAAAGGTGTTGGCGGCTGATCTGCTGGGTCATTGACTGCAAGCGGCCAGAATCGGTAGATCCAGAGTTTTTATTCCGCATTTACAATAAGTTAACTGTTCTTCCTCTACCAAGTTCTGAAGACGACGCCGGTTCTCTGATGGCAGCCAACGCAGCGACCGTGCAACACCCTCGGCAGCGAAGCCCGGCGGTCGACAACGACCATCACCGCACCCGAGAAGACCGGCTTACCTCCGCAACAGGGCCGGATCGTGTGGACCGCGGTACCTTAACTCGTGCCGCGCGGAGCCCTCGGCGCCCAATCACCAGGGTTGTGTCCGTTCGTCCGGGCCTCGGTCACTTGACAATTCGGCCGCTCTTGAACGTGAATAGGCCGATGAAACGCAGAATAGCTTTTCTGGTGCCGCTCCTGGGCACGGTACTGTTCGCGGCGTGCGCAAGCAGCGAGGTTGACCGGCGCATTGCCGCCCTGGAGAGACGGATCGACAAACTTGGCCAGCGGGTGGGATCCCTGGAACAGGCCCAGTCCACTGCACCGCGACCGGTGCAAGCCCCCTGCGTGGATCCCGAACAGCTTCGCGCCCAGATCAAGACCTTATGGGCCAGGCGCGACGAATTGTCGTTGAATTACACCGACGCCCATCCGGGTATTCGGAGCATCGACAAGCAGATCGAGCGGCTCGAGCAGCGCCTCCGTGACACCGAGTCTTCCACTGTTGCCTGTGATAACACGCATCCCGAAGATCGGGATTGATCACTGCGCCATCGATCGCAAAGGCGCGAACTTGCGTAATGCCGAGGCGGTGAATTATCTTCTGCAGGCAGCCAATCGCTCTACACGGCGGTGATATCCATCGTTGCATCGGAGGGTTCAGGCATCCGAAAGGAACAAGACGCTCGGTCGCTTACCGGGTAGTACATACTATGCTCGAGGCAGGCAGCTGTTGCCCGGCCCGGGGCGGTGAAATGTTCTGCTGTCGCTATCGGTAAATTTTGATGGCGACCAACGATAATCAACCTCGTCGATTCTCAAGCAAACAGAAAATGACCAGACGCATACTCGTCACCGGTGGCGCAGGCTACATCGGCAGCCATGTGGTGCGGCAGTTGGGGGAGGCCGGCCAATACATCGTCGTATTGGATAACCTGACCAAGGGCTTCCGTGAAGCGGTGCTTTACGGCGAACTGGTAGTCGGTGATACCGGGGACCGGGACCTGGTCAGCCGCCTGCTGGTTGAACACTCCATCGATACCGTGATGCACTTTGCCGCGCTTACCATAGTCCCCGACTCTGTCGCGGACCCTTTGGAGTACTACCGAAACAATACCTGCAGCACGCGTAATCTACTGGAATGCAGCGCGCGGGCCGGTGTCAAGTATTTCGTCTTCTCCTCCACCGCTGCCGTGTATGGCATGCCGGCGGAACCGCTGGCAACCGAAGACACGCCGACCGTGCCCATCAATCCCTATGGTACGTCCAAGCTGATGAGCGAATGGATGCTGCGTGACCTCGCGATAGCGAGCGATCTGCGCTATGTTGCGCTGCGCTATTTCAATGTGGCGGGCTGTGATCCCGAAGGCCGCATCGGTCAGTCCACGCCGGCGGCCACGCTGCTGATAAAGGTGGCTTGTGAGGTTGCCGTCGGCAAACGCGATTCGCTGTCCATTTTCGGTACCGATTACCCGACCACCGATGGCACCGGGGTGCGCGACTACATCCATGTGGAAGATCTCGCCGACGCGCACTTGAAGGCGCTGAACTACCTGGAACGGGGTGGAGAATCGACGACGCTCAACTGCGGATACGGTCACGGTTTCAGCGTCAGGGAAGTAATCGAGGCGGTGGAAAAAGCCAGCGGGGAGCAGCTTGCAGTAGTCGAATCACCGCGTCGCGCGGGCGATCCGCCGAGTCTGATAGCGGGCGCCGATCGCATCCGCTCAGTACTCGGATGGTCGCCCCGTTACGACGACATCGATCTCATCGTCAATACCGCATTGCTGTGGGAACGGAAGCTCGCCGCCCGCTCCGACTGAGCGGCCCTCCAGCCGGTCAACTGCTCAACTCGTAAGCTTCCCCTGATGTGGAACAGGACGGAGTTGGAGTTTTCTGGCAGACTTTTGTCAGGAGGCTCAGATGAAAAGGTCACGATTTAGCGAGAGTCA
>CAMYNL010000035.1 GCA_947259705.1 uncultured Gammaproteobacteria bacterium
CGAGACCTGATGGCCTTGCTGCGCGGCGATCCTCCCCGGGATAATCAACTTGCTGTCAATCAGATGGCTTTACTGTGACAGTTAACGGGACAGCAGTGATCTGCGCTATACCAGGAGAGCGCATCCACTCTTCGGTAGGGCGTTTCGGCCAATACCCTCAGAAGGGGCACGATCCCCTCGCGCTATTCAGCGCACTGTCCCGGGGACAGAATACTCACTTAGTTTTCCGATCTGTCCGCAGGCGCCGGCCTGTTCGGCGCACACACGACCCCACCCCCGGGACAAGCACCCAGCGGGCGTGGGTCGGTATACGGCTACAAGATTCAGGGGGGAATTATTTTTGATGCCCCTTTCGATCGTCGAGATTACATCGTGTTGATCAAGTATTTTGTCGCTCGAATCCGACTGGAATCATTGACGAAGTATCGTGTTCCTGGAATCCTTGACAAGCAACTCTGCGTCGCAGAGGATAGTGAAGACGAGGAAAACAGTGAGCATGCGAGTTTTATTATATAGACCGGCGCAACGAAAGCTCGAATCTGGAAGCGACGAGTTACTCGACGCTTGGCTGGAAGACCAGTCGACGATTATCTGGATGGATTTTGGCGGTGAACAACCAGAGCTCGAGCGGCAGATACTACTGGAGCGGTTTGGTATTCACCCCCTCGCCATCCAGGACGCGTTGCGCGACAGACATCCCCCCAAGATCGAGGCCTTCGACACCTTTACGTTCATACTGTTCAAGGGATTGGACAGTGAGGCCACTGGCATCCATTTCAAGACAATTCAGCTTGCGCTGTTCGTGGGTGAGCGATTTCTGGTAACCAGACATTCCAGCGAATCACCTAGCACGGATCAACTGTGGAGCGAGGTGCAGCGTGATGCGGCTGGCTTCGCACGAGGTCCAGACACCCTGGCTTTGCGGTTATCAAGAATCATGGTGGACCGATACTTGCGGCTTCTGCTCGCGCTGGAGCCGCGACTCGATGTGCTCGAGACGGAGATGGTCGAGAAACCGCGAGACGAGATGTTGGCAGAGCTGATTGGATACAAAACTAATCTGAAACAATTCCGGCGGGTATTTCTCTATCACGTGCAGCTCCTCCAGGAGCTGAAGAGCGGGCGTTTTCCTGCCATCCGGCCCGATCTCGCGCACACCGTCAATGATGTCTATGAGCAACAGGAAAGGGCGAGCAGTCTGGCGGACCTGTACTACGAGATGGCTTCGGATCTGATAGACGGTTACATCTCGGTAGCGAGCCACAGGCTGAATAACATTATGAAGGTTCTGACCATAATAACCGCCATATTCGTCCCACTGAGTTTCTTGGCGGGTATCTATGGGATGAATTTCGAGTACATGCCTGAGTTGAAATCGCAGTCGGGGTACTTTGTTTTGCTCGGTATCATGGGCAGTATGGTGACCGTGCTGTTGTATGTCTTTCGTCGGAAGCGATGGCTATGAAGTTTGCCTGCCGTACCGCATTGCTTTCCTGTCTCCTCGTGTCAGTAGCTTTATTGGGGGCGGAGGACCTAAGTCCACCCGATCCCGCCAAACTGGCGGCGGACTGGTGGAGTTATTTCGTCGTAGACCCGAAAACAGGTCCGGATACGGTCGACACCAGGATAGAAAACGCCCGCCGTTTTCTAGGTGAATCCAGAGACAAACTGGTAGACGGCGAGCAGTCTAAATTGGGCCCACTCTACGATTCGATAATCGAACGTCTGGCAGTGTATGGAAAACTCAGAAATGCCAAGCTGCCGATAAGTCCACCCGCGACCGTTCCCGCGCAGACCTACTCGGTGACGAAGATATTCGAGCTCGGGGACACTTTGCGTAAAGTCCGGACTGAGCTAGGGGTAGAGGCGCAAGAGGTCTCTCGCCTGGAGAAGGCCCTCAAGGCCGGTGAGACGGAACAAAGTCGCCGTAAGGTGACATACCTCGAGTCGTCGGACACGGCGCCAGATCGGATTGAGCAAGGCTTGCTGCTGATGCAAAGCCGCGTGCAGCTCGAAATCGCGAGCGAGCAACTGAAACGACGCAGGGCGCAACAGAAGATTCTCGAGATTCAAATCGATGCGCTCCGCGTGGAACTCGATACCGCCTTCGACAGGCTAAACGTCGACCCGGATCGGATATCGTTCTGGGAAGAGCAGCAGCGCCAAGCGATCGCGCGCCTGAATGAACTCAATGGACAATTGACCCGTACCCAGATCGATCAGTCCAGTATTCTCGCCACCACTCCAATCGAGAAGGCCCAGACGCAGCTCACTTCGCAGAAGATCACACTTTTAGAGGTCCAGGCAGCGATTCAGCAAGTCCAGCTTGCAAAGGCTGAATGGGCGATTGCAGGAATACAGCGTGTGCTCTCGGGTAACGAAACGGACACCAAAGCCGATCGGGATCTATTGAAGACTCATTCGCGTCGGCTGGAGGAGATCCAGGATCGCTTGAAGGACTGGAATCGCACCATCGCTCAGTCGCGCAACACGGCAACCGAGCAACTGGCCGAGGAGAAGGACAACGGCCTAGTGACCATGTACGAAAGCCGTGTTGTGATGGCCGATCAGGCCGAACAGGAACTGCGCCGCCTGGAAGATGCGTTAGACACCACCATGCGCCTCAGTGATCTGATCGACCACTTGCTCAGCAAACGAGAGGGTCGTCTGGGGCAAGGCGTGCAGCTCGCGGAGGATGCCGTCCAGCTTACATGGGAAACACTAAGAAAATTAATGACCGCAAGTCTGTTCGAAGTTGGTGAGACGCCAGTTACTACGCTTGGCATATTTCGCTTCCTGATCATCATCATTGTCGCCTGGTGGGTCTCCAAGCTGCTTCGCGGTGGACTGCAACGGGTCGCGCAGCGACGACATACCGTCAGCGAAGCATCGGTGTATACGCTTGGTAGAGTCGTACACTACTTTATCCTGACCATTGCCGTGGTGATCGGACTATCGTCCATCGGTGTTGACCTCACTAAGTTTGCGCTCATTGCCAGCGCGTTGGGTATCGGAATCGGGTTTGGACTGCAAAACCTGGTGAGCAACTTTGTTTCCGGATTAATCATTCTATTTGAGAGAAGCCTGAAGGCCGGAGATTTTGTTGAGCTGGAATCGGGGGTAAGTGGCGAAGTTAGGGAGATCAACATGCGCGCCACGCTGATTAATACCAACGATAACGTAGATATACTGGTGCCCAATTCAGAGTTTGTGAACGGACGAGTTACGAACTGGACTATGCGGGAGGCCCAGAGAAGGGTGCATATTCCATTTGGGGTTGCCTATGGAACCAATAAAGATCTGGTCAAACAAGCCGCGCTCGAAGCTGCAGAGGCGGTGCCGTGGACGCTGAAGGGGGGCATGCACCGGGCCCCGCAGGTGTGGTTTGTGGAGTTCGGGGACAGCAGTCTCAACTTCGAATTGGTGGTGTGGCTGATTCCCGAGGCCGTAAAACGGCCTGGATCAGTACAGGCTGCCTATTTATGGGAAATCGAGTCGAAGCTTGCCTCTCACAATATTGAAATTCCGTTTCCGCAACGCGATCTGCATCTGCGTAGCGCGTTTGGCAAGAAGGACGAAGATGTTTTGAACCTTATGCAGATGCGTGCCGAGACGTGAACGTTAACGATGGCCAACATCAACACCAGCATGGTGCGAACGTTTGCGCCGCACAGCAGACTCCTTTCCAATAGAGACAGTCCGGATCCTTCACAATCGGTCAATAACCATACAGCTTCGATCACGGGACATATACTCAGAAGTAGGGATCGAGAGTGATGTTTTGGAGTCCGGTTTGTGCCAGCCAAGATTCAGCACCACGTTTCCCTCGGAAAGCAAAGGTGGGTTCACCCCCAAACCCGATGCGTTCTGCTGTATCTAATCCCGTGCAATCTGAATGCTCCCATCTGTACCCGTTTTAGCTTCACAGTTCGTCACTCTAACACCATCGTCATCAGTGCGGATGAGTAGGTAAGATACAAAGCCGCTGATAGGCAGGATAATAGTTTCGACCTCCGCTTGAGGCTTTTCCAGTAAGTCAAAAAGGTCATTTGCTCCCGTACCTGAACAGCTTCTTACCACTGCATACATGTCCTCTAAATCATCGTTTGCAGGTGCCCAATGGCGCTCGTGTCGCTGGTCCACGCCGCCCGTCAATGGTTCAAGTCTAGGCAGGGTCTGGACGTGGTAATCGCGGGGAAACAATATCAATTTAAGCTGTCACTCCGCACGGAAACAAGTATTGTGTCCCCGACACCGCGTTCCCCCGAAATCAGCCCCCGGTTCATCGCGGCGTATTAAAGCGCAAGTGCTAATTGATAAGTCAGGAACATCAAAGTACAAACCGCACCGAATACCGGTACCCAGAGTGGGGTGGAGAAGCCCGGGCTCTTGTCGCCGCGGAGCTTGATGCGAACCAGGGCCAGGTTAATCAGCGCGAAGACAGTGAGCGTGATGTAACTGGTGAGCTTGGCCAGGCTCAGCAGCGGCAGTGTCAGCGCCATCAGGCAGATCCCTGCAATCACCAGCGAGGTCGAGTAGACCGGCGTGCGGGTGCGCGGGTGGATGCGGCCCAGTACCGGGGGCAGCCAACCGCGTCGACTCATACCGTAAAGTACGCGGGAAGCCATGATGCACTGCACCAGGATACCGTTGGTGATGGAGAGGATGCTGATCAGCGCGATGATGCCTGGATCACGGCCGGTTCTGGTTTCGTAGATCAGAGCCAGAGGGGCGTCGCTGGCAGCCAGTTCCGCGGGCGGCACCGCGGTGACGGCGGCCAGTGCGACCACGAAATACAGCAGTGTCGTAATCGCCAGCGCGATGATGATGCCGCGCGGCAGGTTCTTCTCCGGCGACTTGATTTCCTCCACCACGTTGACCATGTCCTCGAAGCCGATGAAGGCGTAAAACGCCACCAGCGCACCGAGCAGCACGCCGCTCCAGGCGGCGGCATCCAGGCCTGGAACGAAGTCACCCACACGGTCCGGCACGGTCCCGAGGGCATCGCGGGCGACCCAGATGACAATGAGCAGCCCCAGGATTTCGATCACCGTCAACAGGCTGATGATGACCACCGACTGACGGATGCCCCAGATCACCACTGCCCCGAATATCCCGATGGCCGCAAGCTTGGTAAAGGTATCGGGAAGCGGCACCAGTTCGCCCACGTAACCGGTTAGCCCACTGACCAGCGTAGCGCTGGAGGTAATGCCGATCATGACCAGCATCAGGCCCACTACGATAGCCAGGGTGTCGCGGTGGAAAGCTTCCTGCACGTAGATAGCTTCGCCTGCACTTCTGGGAAAGCGCACGGCGAGTTCGGCGTACGAGAATGCGGTCAGCGCAGCCAGCAGCGAGGCAGTCATGAAGGCAACCGGGGCATGGATACCGGCGTAACCCGCGACCTCGCCGATCAGCACATAGATGCCGGCGCCCAGTATGGTGCCGACACCGTAAAACACCACCAGCGGCAATCCCAGCCCGCGCAGCAATGGTGCGGCGTTATCGCGTGACGACTGGTTCATGTCGGGTCAGGGCGTGTGCGCCTGCACGCCGCCGCCGACCGCGCGGTGGTCCGTTTCACCGGTCTGGTCGACCATTGCCTCTGCCATGGTCCGGACCGGTCTCCAGGTCGCGGTTAGAGGGAGGCTGTTCATCTGCGGCGACGAGATAGGGCGTTAAGGACTTGCATCAATGAGTGGCCTGCAGCACCCGGGGGGCGCGAGCAGCGCGATTATACTGCGTTTGCGACGCCCGGCATGATCGCAGGCGCAGCACCCGTTTGCCAGTAGAGGCGCTGGTAACAGCGCAGCCATGAACTACGCTTTCTATTAGAGAGCAACAATCCGCCGCCGGGGCGCCTGGGCGCTTCCATACGGTGGGACGGGGGTGTATGAGCGACTTTCAAAGGTTCGGCGATCCGTTTGGCGCTGCCGCCAGCCTGGCCCGTGCCTACCAGGCCTGGTGGTCGCATCCGGTCGCACTTGGCGAGCAGTGGCAGGAAATCGGCCAGCAGGCCGGTGCGCTGTTTGCCGAGAACTGGTGCCGCTACTGGGGACGAGGTGTCGATGACACCTGGCCGGCGCTGCGGCAGGACGAGCGATTCCAGGATCCGGCATGGACCGAGAACCCCTGGCTGGATGCCCTGAAGGAAGGCTATCTCCTGTTCACGAGAACGCTGCAGGATGTCACCTACCGCGCCCCCGGCCTCAGCGACGAGGAGCGTCGCCAGGCTGCGTTCTGGCAGCGGCAGCTGCTCAACGCCCTTGCCCCGACCAATTACTTCTTTCTCAATCCCACTGCTGTCCGCCGCGCGCTGGAGAGCGGGGGTTACAGTGTCTGGAAGGGTATGCAGAACCTGGCCCGGGACCTGGACCGCGGCCTCATCACCATGTCGGATGAGAGCGCGTTCCGGGTCGGCGACAACCTGGCCAACACGCCGGGGGAGGTGGTGTTTCGAAACCATCTGATGGAGTTGATCCACTATCAGCCGACGACACCCAGCGTACATGTAATCCCCATCGTCCTGGTGGCGCCCTGGATAAACAAGTACTACATCCTGGACCTCACGCCAGAGAATAGTCTGATCCGATACCTGGTCGAGCAGGGCTTTACGGTCTTCGTGACCAGCTGGAGGAACCCCGGCGCCGACCTGGGCCACACCACCATGGACGATTATCTGGAGCAAGGCGCGCTGAAGGCGGTCGAGGTGGCGCGGGAGATCTGCGCCGGATCGCCGGTGCACCTTGCCGGGTATTGCCTGGGGGGCACCCTGGTGGCGGCCCTGATGGCCTGGCTCAATGCGCCGCGGCGGCGAAACGGCTCATGCCCGGTGGCGCACTGGACGCTGTTGACCACGCTGGTGGAGTTCTCGGCCCCGGGTGATATCGAGGTCTACATCGACGAACATACCATTGACTTCCTGGACCGCCGCATGGCCCGGCATGGCTACCTGGACGGTACCGACATGGCCTATGCCTTCAGGACCCTGCGGTCGAACAGCCTGATCTGGCGCTACGTGGTACACAACTACCTTTACGGGGAGTCGCCGGAGGCGTCGGATATCCTGTACTGGAACATGGACACCACCCGCCTGCCGCACGACATGCATCGCTATTACCTGCGCGAGTTCTACCTGCGCAACAGGCTGGTCGGCAGGGGCACGGTGAGGCTGGCCGGCCGGCGTCTGGACCTGCGCCGTATCGAGCAGCCGCTGTACGCAGTCGGCACGGAGCAGGACCACATCGCCCCGTGGCCGCAGACCTTCCGCATTCGAGACCTGGTTCGGGGTCCCGTGCGCTACGTGCTGTCGACGTCCGGCCACATTCTGGGCATCGTCAACCCGCCGCTGGATCCACCGCGCCGCGGCTACCGGGCCGGGGACCCCGAGCCCGGAACCGGCAGCGACGACTGGCAGGCCGCGGCGGAGAAGACCGCGGGCAGCTGGTGGCAGGACTGGAGCAGCTGGTTACACCAGCGGTGCGGAGAACAGGGGGCAGCACCGCAGGCGGACAGTGCCGGTTACGCCGCCCTGGCCCCGGCGCCGGGTCCCTACGTGTTGGAAAGATAACGGGGTGGAGCCGAACCGCGTCGTTGGATTCAGTCCACGCCCTCGACCAGGATCATATTGCTGCGTGCCGAGCGCTGGCGCAACGCTTTCGGGGCGGCATACTCGGTAGAGGACCACCAGCCCCGCGCCTGTTCGACGGAATCGAATTCGAGAATGACCACGCGGGCCGGTTTCCAGTCGCCCTCCAGCCGTTCCATCACCCCGCCGCGGCACAGGAAACGGCCGCCGTAGGGTTCCAGGGTGGCCGGAACCTGCTGCTTGTACTCCGCGTACAGGTCCGGATCAGTGACTTCGACGTCAACAATGATGTAAGCAGCCATAGAAATCCTTGGCGGATTACCACCGTATCCGGCAGCGCGCGGCCTGGCGGCGCCGCGTCAGCCTTCCGCAAGATCGCGCAGAAACAGCCCGAGGCGCTCTCCCTTGCGGCGGCCCTTGCCGGAGCGCCGAGGCAGCTTGCCTTCCAGCCGCGATTCGCCGCGGCGGTCGTCGTACTCGCGCCGCTCCCGCAGGCGCCTTTCCGGGCCCGTGTAACTAGTTGAAATTACGTACGATTCTGCAGGTGCAGAGGTTTTGCTGCGTTCCTCGCCCACGTTAGACAACCCCCATAGTTGTATAAGTAAAAAATAGTCGCGTAGCGCGTAAAATGCAACATCCAATCGGCCCGGATCGTGCATCCTCATGGTGCGTTTTGGCGTGTCGCCGCTGATCGCCTCTTGCGGTGCGGGACCGGAGGGACCGAGGTGGTTATGACAAGGCACGTTTGGCGGTGCCGGCCGGCGGCGTGTATAAAGCTCCTCCGAGAAAGACTCCGTGATGAGGTAACCGACCGACGACGAGCGCCACCATGGCTACCGCGCCGGCCGCACACATGAAGATCCTGGTCATACGCCTCAAGCAGATCGGCGACGCGCTGTTGTCCCGTCCCGTCTGCGCCAGTCTGCGCAAAACCTACCCGGAGGCCCGAATCGATTACCTCGTTTACGAGCATATCGCGCCCCTGTTTGCCAACGATCCGGCGATAGACAATGTGCGCGTCATCACTCCCCGGCAGCGTGACAACCAGTGGCTCTACTTCCGCATGGTTCTCGCGTTGCGCAGACAGCACTACGATATCGTCATCGACCTGCATACGGCACCGGTGAGCGTATTCACCACCTTGATGTCGGGCGCGCCGGTGCAGATCGGCTTCGACAAGGGCAAGTGGCGCTCGCGGCTGTACAAGACCGCCGTCCCGCACCGGGGTGAACTGGGCGCGCTGGATTCCAAGCTGGGGATACTGGACGGACTGCCGGGCCCCGTGCAACGCGATCGCACCATGAAGCTGTTCCTGGAGCCCGCGGAGGTGTTAGCGGCTGCCGAGCGCCTGCGCAGCCACGGCCTCGACCTGCAGAGAACAATCCTGCTGTTTTCACCGATCAGCAGGTTGGGCGAGAAGAACTGGCCACCGGATTACTTCGTCAGCCTCATCGACCATTGTCTGGCGGCCTGCGATGCCCAGGCGGTGCTGATCTGGGGGCCCGGGGAGCGCGAGGCAGTGCAGGCCATCGCGTCCCGGGTGGACCGGGAGCACAGGGTATGCGCCGAGCTGGCGACGGACACACTGCGTGAGCTTGCCGCGGTGGCGGCCAACTGCGCACTGTTCATCGGCAACGACAGCGGCCCGCGCCATATCGCGGAGGCGGCCGGTATCCCCACTTTCACCCTGTTCGCGCCCATGGTGAAGAAGAGTGTCTGGATTCCCAACCCCGGAGTGCGCCACCGGGCGGTGGATATGACCGACCTGCTAGAGATCGACGACGCCGGCTGGTTCGAACTGGCCGGTGATTTTCGCAGCCGCATGGACGAGTACTACCGGCGGATGACACCGCAGTTCGTGCAGGAACGGCTCGATCCCATGCTCACGGAGCTGGGACTGCTGAAGTCGTAACGCCGGCTGCCGAGGTCGGTCCGCCACCGCCCGTCCGTCGCGGACCGCCGGTGAAACTCCCATCCGCGCTCGGGCTTAACATCCGCCGCCGCTGGTCTATCATTTTCTGTGAGAGATCGTGGGCTTTGCCCGCATGGACCAGACAAGGAACCGACTCCCCATGTTCGACCACCGCGACGCGCTCTACAGTCTCGATCAGCACGTGCCGCTGCAGGAAAAGCTGTGCTGCGCCCACGACATGGTCAAGGAATCCTTCCCCTTCGTGGCACGCATTGCCATTACGCTCTATGACACCGACACGCGGACACTTAAGACCTATCTGCACAGCAGCGGTGACGATGATCCGCTGTCACACTACGAGACTTCGATCGACAATGCGCCCTCCCTCAAGGAGATTCTCGAAAAAGGGCGCCCGCGCGTGGTAAACAACCTGGTCACCTTCGAGAACGGCAAGCACGAGCACACCAGGCGCATCGGCCGGCACGGGTATGCCGCCAGCTACACCATGCCCATCTTCGACAGCGGGATCTTCGTCGGATTCCTGTTCTTCAACGCCCGCGAGGCGGACGTGTTCAGCGACAAGGTGCTCGGTCAAATCGATGTCTACGGCCATCTCATCGCCCTGATGGTGGTCCACGAGCTGGGCACCCTGGGCACCCTCAACGCCGCATTGCAGACCGCGGGCCACATCACCCATGTACGCGATCCCGAGACCGGCAGCCACCTGGACCGCATGTCGCGTTACAGCCGCCTCATCGCCAAAGAGCTGGCGGGCAGCTATGACCTCAACGACGAATATATAGAGAGGGTGTTCATGTTCGCCCCGCTGCACGATATCGGCAAGATCGGGATACCCGACGACGTACTCCTGAAACCGGGCGGGCTGGACCGCGATGAGATGGCGACCATGATGACCCACGCCCGCAAGGGCCGTCAGATGATCGACAATATCCTCGCCAACTTCGGTCTCGACGCCTTGAGCGACATCGACGTACTGCGCAATATCGCGGAGTTCCACCACGAGGCGGTAAACGGCTCGGGATACCCGGACGGCATGCGCGGCGACGAGATCCCGTTGGAGGCGCGTATCGTGGCCGTGGCCGACGTGTTCGATGCGCTCACCAGCCGCCGCTGCTATAAGGAGGCATGGAGCAACGAGGACACATTTGCCACCCTGCGGCAGCTGGCTGGCGAGAAGCTCGATCGCGATTGCGTGGACGCTCTCATCTCCCGGCAAGACGAAGTCGAATCAATCCAGCGCCGCTTTCAGGAGATGGTGTACGACTGAGGCGGCGGCGACCCAATCGGCATCGCCCAGCGTGCCGAGAACGTTCCGCCGTCGTCCGCCGGGCTACACGTGACGCCCGCATCACAGGCGCTACAATCGCCCCATGCTGCGAATCGAGAACCTGACGCTGCGCCGCGGCGCCAAGCTGCTGTTTGAGCAGGCCAACCTGCAGGTCCATGGCGGGCAGAAGGTCGGTGTTACCGGCGCCAATGGCAGCGGCAAGACCAGCCTGTTCTCACTGATCCTGGGTGATCTGCATGCCGACAGCGGTGACTGCCGTGTCCCGCCCCGCTGGACCATCGCCCACGTCGCCCAGGAGACTCATGCCGATACGCGCGCCGCCCTGGATTTTGTGCTCGAGGGTGACGCCGAACTGACCCTGATCGGCGAGCGGCTGGCCCGGGCGGAAAAGGCGGGCGATGGGCATGCGCTGGCGGGCCTGCACAGCCAGTTCGACGATGCAGGCGGCTACGCCGCCACCAGCCGTGCGGGCCAGCTGCTGCATGGACTGGGGTTTGCCAACGGCGACGGCAGGCGGCCGGTGGCGGAGTTCTCCGGCGGCTGGCGAGTGCGCCTCAACCTGGCGCGGGCCCTGATGTGCCGCTCCGACCTGCTGCTGCTCGACGAGCCCACCAACCACCTCGACCTGGACATGGTGATCTGGCTGGAGGACTGGCTGCGGGCCTACCCGGGCACGCTGCTGCTGATCTCCCACGACCGCGAGTTCCTGGACAGCGTGGTCACCCATGTGCTGCACATCAACCACCAGCGGGTGGGGTTTTACCCCGGTAACTACTCGGCCTTCGAGCGGGTGCGGACCGAACAGCTGGCGACGCAGCAGGCGGCGTACCGCAAGCAACAGCGGGAGATCGCCCACATGCGTGAGTTCGTGGAACGGTTCCGGGCCAAGGCAACCAAGGCACGGCAGGCCCAGAGCCGGTTAAAGGCGCTCGAGCGCATGGCGCTGATCGCGCCGGCGCATGTGGACGCGCCGTTTGATTTCGCCCTGCGGCAGCCGGCCAGACTCCCGATGCCGTTGTTGCGCCTGCAGCAGTGCGACGCGGGTTATGGCGAAGATGACGTCTTGACGGACGTTACCCTCAGTCTGTCGCCCGGCGATCGTATTGGGCTGCTGGGCCGCAACGGGGCCGGCAAGTCCACCCTGGTGAAGCTGCTGGCCGGGGCGCTGCTGCCGCGCTGCGGGCGCCGCCTGGCAGCGCAGTATCTGGGCGTGGGTTACTTCGCGCAACACCAGGTCGAACAGCTGGACCCCCAGGCGTCGCCGCTGCAGCACCTGGCACGGCTGCATCCGAGCGCGCGCGAGCAATCGTTGCGCGACCACCTGGGCGGCTTCGGGTTTTCCAACGAGCAGGCGCTGAGCGCCTGCGGCACCTTCTCGGGCGGCGAAAAATCCAGCCTGGCCCTGGCCCTGCTGATCTACCAGGCGCCGAACCTGCTGCTGTTGGACGAGCCTACCAACCACCTGGACCTGGAGATGCGACAGGCGCTGGCGGTGGCGCTGCAGGATTTCGACGGTGCCATGGTGCTGGTGTCCCATGACCGCCACCTGTTGCGGGTGTGCTGTGACCGGCTGATGCTGGTCCACGAAGGCAAGGCGACGGATTTCGCGGGCGGCCTGGATGGTTATCCGGAGTGGCTGCGTGCACAGGAACGCGGTCAGCCAGCGGAGCAGTCGGGCACGACCTTGGCGCATGGCGCCGCGGCGCGCAAGCAGCGCAAGCGCGAGCAGGCCGTCCGGCGGCAGCAGACCCAGCCGCTGCGAGAGAAGATCGTTACGCTGGAGGAACAGCTGGACAGGCTGCATTCACGCCAGCGTGATCTTGAAAGTGACCTGGCGGCGCCGGAAGTCTACCAGCCCAATGCGAAGGACGAGTTGAAGACGCTGTTGAAGGAAAAGGCGGCAACCGACCAGCGTGCCCGGATGCTGGAGGAGGAATGGCTAGCCGCCAGTGAACGGCTTGAGGCCCTGCTGAAAGCCGACTGACAACGGATGACGGCAAAGCTGGTCCAACTTGTGTGTGCAGAGCAACACCGCCGGCAAGCTGCTCAGTCGGCGCCTTAAATGGTGGCGCCAGCGACCTTGTCTGCGAAATAGAGCTGGAATTGATATGGGGGACCGACTGCAACAGGAGACTGTGAGATGCGCCGGACAACTCGGATTGACGATCGCAATCAGCTCCGCTGAACTCTGGTCGGGTATGCGCCCGCGCTCCGGTTCTGCGGTCCGGCAACTAGGAGTTGGGGTCGGTCCTTTTGTTCTCCTCGCCCTCGTCCTTTTCGAGGAACGAGTCATGGTAGGGACATTGTTGCCGTTGGCAACCATGAGCACGCGCACAATCTTGCCACTTGGTATCTCGCAGCACCACTTCTCCGCAGCATTTGCACATCAGCACCGGTGAATCAAAGGTCACCATTTATTCGTCCTCGCCGTGCCCTCCAGTATCAATCATACCCGCATGCATGGCATGGATTATTTGATCTCGGTCAGGGTGACGCGATTTAGCTTACCCCGTCGAAATAGCCCGATTCAGGGCTTGACGGTCACCGATGCCACAAAGTCGATGGTGTCAAAGGAGCGGTTGAGCGATTTGCTGGTGAAGTTCATCATCGTGTTGCCGCCCTGCCAGGCGATGCGGTCGCCCACCGAGATGTGGCTCTGCGGTGCCGCCAGCCATTTCTTCCGGCCGTCGGTTTCCACCTCGATATAGGTATACCCGGCGGCGTTCATCACCGCCATGACCGTGCCCGTGGGCCCACCCCCCGCGGTATTAGCAGCCGGGGTCGTCCCGGCGCCGGCAGGCTGTATGGACGACACGAACAGGATCTCGTCGAAGACCCGGTTCAGCGACTTGCTGGTAAAGTTCCGCATCACCGCGTAGTTGCCCCAATGCACCTGGTCACCCACCGCGACATTGACACGGTTTCCCGCCAGCCAGACGCTGCGGCCGTTCTGGTCCACCTCCACGTAGGTGTAGGGACCGGCCTGGGCGATGTTCAGCACCTTGCCGGTATTGCCGGTGTGGCCCGGATGGGCCATGGGCGGTGCGATGTTCGGGTGCGCCGGCGCCTGGGCGCTCTGGGCGGGCGGCGTGGCCGGTAGCGGCTGGGCGCTCTCCGCTGGGGACGCCGGTGCCTTGGCCGCGGTATTCTGCTCGCTTTCGGAACAGGCGCTCAGCGCGAAAAGGCACGCTGCGAATAGTGCAACAATCTTCCTGCTGGGCGGGGCACTCATGAACGACTCCTGAAAGATAGGGGGATCCGTCTCTAGATTGTGCTTATGATACACGCATTGGGGGTAGAGTTTGAGGCACCTGGCCTGGGCGACGAGCGGTCCTGGTATCCCCGCATGACAGCGGCCGTGGCCTGCAGCCATTGCTTCCCCGGGCGGTGGCGCTATGATTTGGTTCGTACACCCCGATAATCTGTCGATCAGCCACCGATGAACCGTCCAATACGCCATGACCCTGAGCACCGGCCACTTGGCGGCATCCTCACGGCGGCGATCGCCCCGATGCCCGCCGTCTGTAGAAGCCATGGCTGATCCGGAGCCGGTGACAAGAAAGATGATCTCGATATTGGTGACAGTGGTCGTGGGGCTGGTCTTTCTGAACCTCTGGATGTACCTGCAGCAGCCGGTGATGACCTTCATGCCGTTTGGCGATGTGCATGAAACGCCATCGGACTGGGGACTGCAATTCGAGGACGTATACCTGGACACCGGGGACGGAGTGCGGCTCCACGGCTGGTACGTTCCGCATTCCACTGCCCGCGGCACGCTGCTGTTCTTTCACGGCAATGCCGGCAATGTCTCCCATCGCCGGGATTCCGTCGAGATCTTCCATCGGTTGGGCCTCAATGTGTTCATTCTGGACTACCGTGGCTACGGCCGGAGTGAAGGCTGGCCCAGCGAGGCGGGTTTGTACCGGGATGCAGAGGCGGCATGGGCCCATCTCACCGGGTCGAGGGGGATAGCGCCAGCGGAGATCATCGTTTTCGGTCGCTCGCTGGGCGGCGCGGTGGCGGCGCAACTGGCGGCGCGGGTGCAGCCCGGTGTCGTGATCCTGGAGTCTTCGTTCAACTCTGCCCGCGATGTCGCCAGGGCACTGTTCCCGTTGCTGTCGCGGCTGGTGTTCCTGCGCTACGAGTTTCCGGTCGCCGCTCACCTGGCGCGGGTGGAACGACCGGCGCTGATTCTGCACAGCCCCGATGACGAAATCATGCCCTATCGGCTGGGCGAGCGGCTGTTCGCTGCCGCCCGGGAACCCAAGCAGCTGGTGACCCTGCAGGGCGACCACAACGGCGGCTTCCTGCTCAGCCAGCCGCGTTATGAGCAGGCGCTGGACGCATTCCTGACGACGCATCTGCGGCCGGCTCGGTAACGCGCATCCTTGCGCTTGATGCCGACCGGCAGGCGAGATACCCGGCGGCCGTCTTTGATTCCGCCGTCACCGCCGCACCCGTATCAACCGCCGCCGGCACCGGTGGAGTTCACCAGCCACGTGTCCACGGTTTCCAGTACCGCCGCCTCCTGGCCGACATGAAAATGATTGGCGCCCTGGATGACCCTCTGCGCATAGCGCGCGTTGCCGCCCCGCTTAGCCGCCTCCTGCCGCTCGTTGGCCGTGTCCTTGACGAAGGCATTGTCCTCACTACCCATCAGGTCGAGCAGGGGGAGCTTCACCCGCTCCAACATCAGCAGGGTGTCTAGATTTTCGTTCACCGTATCTCGCGCGTTCAGGCCGATTGCTGCCACGGCGCTGATCTCTTGCACCGACGCGGAATCACCGGCCAAGTAATAGATCGCCATGACGGCGCCAAGGCTATGGCCGATGAGTACGATGTTGTCGATGCCCTGCTGCTTGAGGAACGCGACCGCGGCGTCGATGCGCGGCGGGACTTCAACCATGAGCGGGGCATACTCGTCGGGCTCGGCCTCGTTGGGCAGGATCGGCATCTGCAGTGACAGCGTGGTCCAGCCGCGTTCGGGCAGCCCGGTGCGCAACGGGTAGATGACATCCTGCCAGTTCGGATGAATGCCAATGCCGTGCAGGATGATGGCGCCGCCCTTCAGAGCTTCGGTGTTGTGTTCCATATGGATGGCGAGGAAGCGGTGGTCTCCCGCCCGCAGCCACACCGCGTCGCCATCGATGAGTTCGTCGACGATCTGGTCGGCCCAGCGTTTCTCCTTCGCCGTGTCTGAGGCCTGGGCCAGCGGCGGTGAAGCCATGCATATCAGGAAGCAGATTGTCGTCCACAGGTTCGATCTTTTCATGGTTTGCGCCCTACGATGCTCATACGTGTCAATGAATGGCAAAGTTTAAGACATTCGCAATTCTCAATGAAACACCAAAAAAGTGGGGTCAGATCCGAATTTTCACGATCCAGCATTACACCAAGCCGAGGAAAGTCGGATCTGACCCCACTTATAGGTAGGAGTGCCGTTTCCAGTTCTAATGCTGAGGAAATGCTCACGAAAGTGAGCCGGAGCAATGTCTGCGGGCTCTGCATGCAAAGGATCATGAGCGAGATGAAGTGACGACAACCGGGTCTATCGGCAGATACAGCGCCGATCCTGACCGGTAACCCGTGCCCGGCTTGCGTGATGTGGTTCTAGGTCCGGCGATACGTGACCGATCCGGTTTGGGTTTCCTGTTCCAATTGCAATGGACCTCCGCATGCCGTTGGGCGAAAATGATGGAGCAGAATTCGGACCACTTGCGACAATGCTCTCGGTACTCTATCAAGCGCCCATTTGGCTTAGCGGCCTGCTTCTTGTCATTATCCTGCTAGCGGCGATCGAGGTCGGTTATCGTGCCGGGTTCCGGACCCGCGACGTATGGAAGAATGCCGAGGCCGGTGGCGGTAATGTCGTCCTCACTTCCATGCTCGGTCTGCTCGGACTGATTCTTGCCTTCACCGTCGCTTCAGGCGTCAGCCATCACAAGGTCCGCAAGCAAGCAGTGATCGCCGAGGCCAATGCGCTCGGCACGGCTTTTCTGCGCGCTGATCTGTTCGCCGATCCGGGGCGTACGGGTCTGAAGCAGGCACTGCTTGCCTACGCGCGCACCCGCACGGTCGCGTCCGGAAAGGCGCTCAGTGCGGACCGTTTTCGTGAAATCATCGACAGATCATTACAGGAGAAGGCGAAGTTATGGCCGGCCACACAACAAGTTCTGCGACAAAACGGTCCCGCACCTATCGTGGCGTCGCTGGTTGCGGCGGTCAACGATGTCATGGATCTACATACGATTCGGGTCGCCGCTGTATTTGACAGGTTGCCGCGCATCGTGCTGGTGATGCTCGTCTTCATCGCCGCGGCGTCGCTGGCGGTTGCCGGTTTTAACGCCGGGATCTCCGGTCGGATGAGCCGCTGGCGGATGACTGCCCTTGCCCTGGTCCTCGCCGGAGTCATGCTCTTGATCATCGACTTCGATCGGCCAATCTCCGGTTTTATCCACGTAGACCACGACAGTATCCACTCTGTCATCGCTGAAATGGAGGCGGATCTAGCGCAGTGACACCAGCCAGCGAGTGAGCAAAAATCCAGTCCCAAAGTGGGGTCAGATCCGACTTTCTCTAAAGTTGATGTGTCAGCAGGGTGAGAAAAGTCGGATCTGACCCCCTTGTTGTCTCAGCACGCCGAGGTACCTCGCGGGGTTTCGGACCCGTGGCGGCTTGATTCTCAACCAAAGACCCAGGTTCACCGAGCAGAACACGAATAATGAATTAGAATCAAAGTGTTTGCTCAAAACCCGGACCAAGATTCTGTCGACTCAAATACCGGCCGGGAAAACAGTAAGGGTTGCCTTCATAACGGTATATAAAGTTGGTAAGCGACGGTGCATGATCAGGCGGCTGTGCAGGTTGTAGCTGGGCGCAAATACGCGCCCGTCTTGACCTGGTTCCTTCTCGCCGTGATCGTCCTCGCGGGGACTTACCTGCGTGTTGTCGCGACGTTCAATACAAACATTGGTCAAGCTATCCGGGCCGATGCGCGTGACTATTGGGTCTATGCGGTCAACCTGAGCGAATCAGGGGTCTTCTCCCGAAAAATCCAGCAAGTTAATGAAGCGGAAGAACCCACACCGGATGCGGTGCGCGCGCCAGGTTACCCCTTCATGATGGCCACGGTCATGCGGCTTTTACCGCAACAACATTGGTACGGGGGCATGCTGTGGCTGCAAATCGTCCTCGGCGTCGGTGTTATCGTTCTGACGTTTGTGTTGTTCAGGTCCCTGCTCCCACCGCTTTGGGCGCTCATCCCGACCGGCCTGACTGCGGTCAGCCCACACCTGATCATGCTCGGGGCATACCTGCTGTCCGAGACCCTGTTCGCGTTTTCCTTGCTGGTAATGTTTCTGTTCATCAGGCGCCACATTGAACAACCCGGCATGCGGACCGCTTTTTTATCAGGCACGCTCGTGGGCTTGATCACGCTCATCCGCGCCGGTTTGCAGTATTTCAGCGTGCCGCTCGCCTTGTTGTACATGGCAAACGCGCCTCGCGCCAAGCGTGCACGTGTCGGCACTGCCTTCATGCTGGGGCTTGTCATCATTGTGGGCGCCTGGGGAGTGCGCAACCTTGCCGTGATAGATAAGTGGTCGGATTCCACGTTGCAGATCAATTTCCTGCATCACGGCATGTACCCCGGCTTCATGTATCGCGGCGATCCCGCCACCCGGGGTCGTCCCTACCGCTTCGATCCGACGAGCGGACAAATCAATCGCACTACCGGAACGATACTCAGCGAGATCTGGAGACGTTTGCGCGATGAGCCAGCAAGACACGTCACCTGGTACCTGCTGGTGAAACCGATTTCCTTCTGGTCCTGGGATTTCGTGCAAGGTTCCGAATCGATTTTCATCTATCCGGTGCGCTACTCGCCGTATCACGATCAGTCGGTCTTTGTTATCTCAAGGGACTTCATGCGCGCGCTGCACTGGCCGTTGGTGGTATTGATGCTGCTTGGATCGGTTCTGGTGTGGTTGCCGGGGGTGCGTCAGCTGGCGACCGTTCAGCAGGTATTTCTCGCGCGCGCGATCTCGCTGATGTTGGTTTACTACACGGCAATACATGTCGTGGGGACGCCATTTCCCCGCTATGCCGTCCCCTTGAAGCCCTTCCTCTATGGCATGGCCGTGGTTGCGTGTTCCTGGTTGTACCGGCGCCTCGCAGACCGCCACAGTTGAGCCGTTCGCGCCAGGCACTAGCACGTGGGCCGGATGAACGCCTAACACTTGGGGTCAGATCCTACTTTTCTCCACTTGAAGTAAATCCGAAACGGCAAAAGTGGGATCTGACCCCACTAGTTGGACCCCACTAGTTGGACCCCACTAGTTGGGCTTCGGCCAGTGCCAACGCTTATGCCTGGTCCCTGAACTGCAGCGCGGCCAGCCGGGCATACAGTCCCGCTTCCGCCATCAGCTGGGCATGGGTGCCGGCGGCGACCAGGTGCCCGTGGTCCAGGACCGCGATGCGGTCCGCCTTGCGGACGGTGGCCAGCCGGTGGGCGATGATCAGTGTGGTGCGGCCGGTCATCAGGTGTTCTAGTGCGGACTGCACCATGCGCTCGCTCTCGGCGTCCAGCGCGCTGGTAGCCTCGTCCAGCAGCAGCACATTGGGGTCACGCAGTACGGCGCGGGCGATGGCAATGCGCTGGCGCTGCCCGCCCGAGAGACGCACGCCGCGTTCGCCGAGGAAGGTGCCAAAGCCATCGGGCAGGCGTTCCAGAAACTCGGTCGCGTGGGCCGCCTCGGCAGCGGCGAGCACCTCGGCGTCGCGGGCGCCGGGCCGGCCGTAGCGGATGTTCTCCCAGGCATCGGCGCCGAAGATCACCGGGTCCTGCGGCACCAAGCCGATGCGTGCGCGCACTGCGACCGGGTCGGCCCGAGACAGTTCGATGCCGTCGAGGGCAATGCGGCCGGCCTGCGGATTGTAGAAGCGCAGCAGCAGTTGAAACACGGTGGTCTTGCCGGCACCGGATGGACCCACCAGCGCGAGTACTTCTCCCTCCGGCACCTGCAGGCTGAGCCCTTCAAGGGCCGGCGTCTCCGGGCGCGACGGGTAGTGGAAGGTCACGTTGTCGAATTCGATCTCGCCGCGGGCCGGGTCGGGCAGCGCCACAGGCTGCGAAGGCGCGGAGATGTCCGGCTGAACAGCAAGCAGCTCCAGTAGCCGCTCGGCCGCCCCCGCGGCGCGCTGCAAGTCACCCATCACCTCGCTCAGCGCCCCCACCGAGGCCGCCACCAGCACCGAGTAGAATACGAACGCCGACAGGTCACCGGCGGTCATGCGTCCGGCCAGCACGTCATGGCCGCCGATCCAGAGGATTACACCGACCGCGCCGAAAACCAGCAGGATCACCAGGCCGGTCAGCAGCGCCCGCTGTCGGATACGCGACACCGCGGTCGCGAAGGCCGCCTCCACCCGCTGGCCGAAACGCCGCTCATCGATAGGTTCGTGACCGAAGGCCTGGACGGTGCGGATACTGTGCAGGGTCTCGTCCGCGTAGGCCCCCACATCAGCGACCCGGTCCTGGCTGTCGCGGGACAAGCGCCGCACCCGCCGCCCGAAGTAGATGATGGGCGCCACCACCAGCGGCACGCCCAGCATCACCAGGGCGGTGAGCTTGGCGCTGGTGAACACCAGCAGCACGCTGCCGCCCAGCAAGAGCAGCAGGTTGCGCAGGGCCACCGACGCCGATGACCCGACCACGGTTTCCAGCACAGTGGTATCGGCGGTGAGCCGGGACAACACCTCGCCGGTGCGGGTGACCTCGAAGAAGCCGGGGCTGAGGCGCAGCACGTGGTCGAACACCCGCCGGCGGATATCGGCATTGACCCGCTCGCCGATCCAGGACACCAGGTAAAAACGTGCCCCGGTGGCGAGGGCGGCCAGCATGACCAGGCCCAACAGGGCCGCCAGCAACTGGTTCAGCACGGCGGCATCACCACTGGCGAATCCGCGGTCCACCAGCATGCGCAGGCCCTGTCCCAGGGTCAGCACCGTACCGGCTGCGACCACCAACGCCAGCGCCGCCAGCAACAGTTGGCGGCGGTAGGGCGCGAGGAAGCGATAGATCTGGACCAGGTCAGCCAGCCCGCGACCCGGAGCGGGCGCACCCGCCTCGGGCCGAATCCTGTTTGCGGTTGCCTGGTCGTCAGGGCTGTGTTGGTCGGGCATGTTACGGCGAAGGTCTGGCCGTGCTGGATCGCCGATACTGTCACACAGGGACGGCGCGTCGGCAAGCGACGTCGCCGAGGACGAACCGGAAGAGCGGGGGCAGCGTGCTGACCGCTACCAGCAGGCCGCGGGGGTACGCACGCCGGTGGAAGTGACTGCCATCACTGCGCAGTCGGTGTCCTGGTCCTGGGGTGACAGCGCGGTGGCGCGCAGGGTGAAGGAGACGGTGGTGACCGTTGGTATAGTGATGTTGTAAAAGCCCCTGTCGGTGAGGGCGGGCTGACCAAGCACGGTGGTGGTGGAAGCGTAGTACTTGTTGTTGAGGAAGAACTGTTCCTGCCGCGCGGCGAGATCGCCCAGCGCCTCGCGGGCGTCCGAGCGACGGCTGCGCTGCACGAATTCACTATAGGTGGGCACTGCCACGGTTGCCAGGATGGCGATGACCACCACCACCAGCATGAGTTCGAGCAGGGTGAAGCCCCGTGTGCGGGGTGTTGGGTTGAGGTGGTGCATCATCGGATGAATCGCTCGTACCAGAATGTGGGGGCGTTGCTGCGTGCCGGCACGGGTTGCGGCTCCAGGTCGGGTCGCAGCAGCAGGTTGGGTGCCAGGGAGACGGCTTCGGGGGGGATGCCGGGGCTGGCCAGTTTATCGATACGCTCATTCACGATGTCGGTGTCGGTGTTGTTGCTGAGGTTGAAGTCCAGTACTGCGCTGGCATCGAACAAGGACACCGCATAGAACAGGCCGGTGCCTTCCTTGGGTCCGCAGCTGGTGGTGAGGGCGTTGATTTCCGGCGGTATGTAGGTGGTGAAGAACACCGTGCCCTGGATGATCAACGGCCGCGCCAGGCCTTTTTCACCGCAGTCTGTGCCGGTGCTGAGGTCTTCGCAGTAGTTGAGGCGGATCTTCCAGCCATTGGCGAGTTTGGGCAGGTCGCCGTTGACCAGGTCGGTGCAATCGCTGTTGTTGCCGTCCTGCAGACAGTTGTTGGTCAGGTCCTGCAGGTCGTCATGCGTCAGTGTGGTGGAGGGGGGGCTGCCGCTGACGATGTTGCGGTCCTTGAACATATAGGCCCAGTTCTCCACCACCTCGCCGAGGGGATGGGCGCGGTCGCCGGAGATCAGGGCCACGGCGTCGAAGGGTGCCCCCACTTCCGCCTGGGAGTTGTCGGGTTCGCGGGCGCGGGCGACGTCGACGCGGGCGAAGAAGCGGCGGTCGTTGGCGTTGTCGGCCTGGAAGTGCCGGCCGACACTGAGCACCTTGGTCAGTGTCCAGTTGTCGCGGTCTCCCGGCACGATGTCGCCGCGCCACAGGTTGCCGCCGGTGTCGGGGAGGTAGAAGCGGTCGACGATACGGTCGCCGTCGCTGTCGAACAGGGCGATGCCGGTGGCGACGCTGTCTTTGAGGGTGCTGACTTCGTAGGTCAGGTCCGCGGCGCTCCAGCCGTTGCCGGAATCGGTGGTGGAGGAGGGACCGGCGGCTTTCCAGACCAGGGACCCGTCGCGGGCGTCGGCAACGAATATCGCGTTGCCTTCGAAGTCGTCGGTGCCCAGGATTTCGGTATTGGCGTTGGCGTTGAACAGCCGGCTGTCCTTGCCCAGGTCGCCGACGCCGTCACTGTCGTCATCGCCGTTGTAGCCGCCGCCGAAGAACAGTGCCGGCACGTTCTCTATCTGGCTGGAGGCGTTGGTAAAGCTGACCAGGCCGGCACGCATCAGCGACCAGCTCTGGGCCAGTTCGGTGAAGCCGGTGTCCCCTTTCCGCAGGGTCCACAGCAGCTTTGGCTGATCGGGGTCGCTGATATCGAGGGCATAGTAGGCCTTGCCGCCGCGGCGCAGGCCGATGAACACGTACACCTTGTCGTTGTCGCTGACGTCGATGTTGCCATCCAGGTTGTTGTCGATGATCAGGGCCGAGGCGGAACCGTCGAAGGCATAGGGATGCAGGGGTTTGCGCGGTCCGGTGATAGAGGGGATGCCCGGGTTGTAGATACCGAGGTCGTTCTCCATCAGGCGCCGCTGCAGCGGCATGAACTCGCGCGGGATGAACGACCAGGCCTCGGCTCCGCTCTCGGTGCCGGCCGGTTCTTTGTCACGAAACATGTGCAGCACGCCGCCGTTGCCGGCCATGATCAGGCGGATGTCGGGGGGTGCGCCGGCACCGCTGTAGGCGCCGCGCTCGCCGAAGTTCAGCGCCAGGGGGCGCGAATGCAGCGGGTCCGCCACCCACCATGCGCGCCCTGGCGGTGCGGCATGGGCGGCGGCGTCGAAGGGCACGTCGTAGCCGCGCGCGAACTTGATCATGTTCAGTGTCTTGGCCTCGGCTTCGGTTTTGCGCACGGTGTCGGGTTCGGTGGTGTAGCTGCAGCTGCTGCAGTCCATCACCGTCTGGTACAAGGCCGGGCTGTTTTGCAGCAGGTCGATGGCGGTCGGGGCGTCGGCGTTGAGGTCGAGCAGGTTGGCGGCGCTGCCATTGACATGGGTGGCGGGCTCGGTGAATACCTTGCGGCTGCTGGTGTTGTCCAGGCCCGGGTCGGCGCCGGGCACGAAGCCGGGCACGTTCTGGCCGGCGCCACCGCGCGACACCTCGCGGCCGTCGGTATCGTCGTTGTAGTCGGAGTCGCCGCCTGCCGGGGCCGCCGGCAGGCTGGCCACGTCGGTCCAGTAGGTGACGGCTTCCTTGCGGATGCGGCCGTCGAGCGGGTTCACCGCCTGCACCGGGTTGGCATTGCTGGCGTTGAGGGTGTCCACCAGGATGGTGCGCGGTTCGGTGACCGGGTTGCCCTGGCCGTCCAGCACCGGGTCGCCGTTCTGGTCCAGCACCGCCACCTCGATGTCGCGGGTGATCAGCTTCTTCAGGTTGCCGACCCAGAACGGCAGCTCGGCGTCATCGGGTTCGAAGACGGCGATGAACACCTCGTTGAGGGTCTGGGAACGGTTGTAGACGTTGGCCGGCACCGAGGGGGCGACGAAGGTGGTGCTCACACTCAGCACCTCGTTGAGAATGCCGTCCAGGATCCTGGCGATGGACTCGGGGTCGTCGCTGAGCGAGAAGGCGGTGCCGGTGCCGCCCGCCTGGGCCCATTCGTTGGCGCGGTTGAGCACCCCCTGGGTGCCCTTGACCAGAAAATACGAGGTGATGTTCTGGTTGCCGGCCAGTGCCTGCAGGTTACCGAAGTTGCCGTCGGCGAGGTCGGTGCCGTTGAGCTTGCCGATGATCTCCTTGTAAGGTTTATTGGATTCGGGGGTGTAGTTCAATCCCGCGTCGGCGGTGGGCTGGGCGACCTCGCTGTTGGAGTCGTCGTCCTGGCTGGACACCGCAAAGGCGAAGTTGAGGGTATAGACGCTGGCGCAGTCGCCGACGTCCGCCAGCGGGCTGGCATAGCGCTTTTCGTTGGGGACTTGCGTGCTCTGGTCCCAGGTCAGTTCGGCGACGGCGTCGCCGGGATTGGTGTCGTCCGGATCGTCCAGGTTGAGGGTGTTGTTGGTGCCGAAGTCCCGCCAGCCATTGTGGCCGTTGTAGACATTGGCGCCGATCAGGTAGCGGTAAAGCTCGAAGAAAATCTCGGTGCCCTGGTACTCGTGGGCGGCGTTGCCCTGCCCATCGATGGGCAGGGCCTCGAGCTTGGTGAAGAACTCGGCCAGCTCGCCGGATTCGTCGGCCGGGGTATTGGGATTGTCGGCGACCCATCTGAAGCCCGACAGCACGTAGGCGCCGTTGGTGCACTTGTTGCCGCCCACCTGAGGGCCGGCGCAATCGCCGCCGGGGCCGTCGTCATGGGGGTTCATGAAGCCGATCTTGAACAGCGGCGCGGTGGGCCGATTGCGGATGTCGTTGAAGGTCTTCTTCATCGCCGCGATGAGGAGCTGGAAATAAGTAACCGGTCCGTCTTCGGGCAGATATTCCTCATCGCGCAGAAAGTCGCATTCCTCGCCGTTGCACACGGTGCTGGAGAGCACGTTGGGGCGCACGTCGAGGGTGAACATGACCAGCGGGATGCCTCCGGTGGTGCTCTGGGTGGAGATGTAGACGTCGATGTCGTCCGCCCGCACCGAGACGCTACATGCCATGATCGCCAGGACTATCGTGATCTGTCTTGAGTAATTCATAGTCGGTCACCTTTTGTCATGAGCTAGGGCGACACATAGTCGGCGTCGGTGAGCACTACTTCCTCGCCCCCCAGCGGCACCAGGACCATGAAGCCTTGCAGGATTTCGGATCGGCCGCCACGGTTCGCGGTGTCCTTGAATCGGCTGTCGATGGAGAAATGGGCCACCTTGAAGGCGTCGCAGCTGGTGGCGAAGGCCCGCGGCGGGCAGGCCAGCAGCGGGTTCAGACGTTCGCTGCGCGCCGCGTGCTTGGCGCTGTCAAAGCCGGCCGGCAGGGTCAGGCTGGACCGGCTGCAGGACTCGCTGCCGCTGAAGCTGGTGGTGCAGTTGGAGTCGCCCACGCCGCCCACCACGGCAAAGTTGGCGGGCTCGCTGGCGATGGCCTCGATCCCGGCCTGGGCCTTTTGAAAGGCGGTCATGCGCGCTTCCTCGGCGCCCGCCATCAGCATCTCCAGCAGGCTGGTAGACAGGGTCGACAGGCTCACCACGGTGACGCCGACCAGCAGCACCAGGGACACCACCAGGGAGATGCCGCGCTGTCGTTTGATGTGGCCGAGCTGCCTCACGACGCGGTCCTCAGGCGGGTGCGGTTGACCTGGTTGCGCAGCTGCACGGTGGTCGTGAACACCCGCCGGTAATAGTGATCAGGGCTGCCGCTGTAGTCGCGCACCACGCCGCCCAGGGTATAGGTCTTGTTGTTGCTGTACTGGGGATCCTCATCGACGCTGCGCACCAGCACGTACAGCCGGGCGGTGACCGCCGCGCGCATTTCCGCGGTCGTCGGCTGGGCCACGTAGAAGTCCGGCACACCGTCACTGCTGGCATCAACGCCGAAGGTGACATGAAAGTACTCGATACCCTGGGCCACGCCCCCGGTTTCGGCGGTTAGGCCGTTGCCGTCCAGCGTCTTGCGGTAGAGCGTGGGAATGGCGTCGGCATCGTCGATGAAATGGTCCTGTATGTAATAGACGTTGACCTGGTAGCGCCAGTCCTCGGCGTCCGACGGCGCCGCCACCGAACTCTGATAGCCCAGCAACATGCCTGAATCGCCATTGGTGCGCAGGAACACGTCGCCATCGTCTTCCGAGGCCGCACGGTCGGCAGCCAGCGCTTTTCCCTGCAGGCGTTTGATTGCCAGCACATCGGTGCCGCCAATGAAATCCGCGCTGTCGATGCAGCCGAAGGTGGTCGCGGCGCTGTCCGGAGTGGCCTGGTTGATGATCTGCACCGAGCTGTTGACGTCGTACATCCAGTAGCTGGGGGCAGTGGCGGTAGTGCCCGGTCCGCAGTCGGCGGACAGGTTGGCGGTCAGTATGCTGTTGCTGAAGAAGCCGCCGCAGGCCACCGGGTTACCGGCATCGGTACCGGTACAGTCCCGCACCTGGTTGTTGATGGCTACCGTGTCCACCAGCGGGCCCCAGAAGCCGATCATGGCCAGATCCCCGGACATGATACGCAAGG
>CAMYNL010000036.1 GCA_947259705.1 uncultured Gammaproteobacteria bacterium
AGTCATTGGCTTCCTGCGCTCGCTGCAAAAGCTCCCCGCCGTCGTCCAGGCATTTTTCCATGAGCAACATCTACGCTACGCTTCCGTATAATGTCGGGTGGCTTTCGTACGGTTTAGTAACTGCGTCTGGGCGACAATGCTCGAATGAGAACGACCATTAATCCCTAGAAACACCATCGATTCCCGCCTGAAATCATCCAATACGCCGACTGGCTATATTATCGCTTCAACTTGAGCTATCGAGATATCGAAGATTTGTTGGTTGAACGAGGCATTGTTGTAAGTTATGAATCCATTCGTTTGTGGTTTAATAAGTTTGGATCCAAATATGCCAAGCGCTTGAAGCGTCGGCACGAGGGTTTTGGCGATGCATTTCTCATTGACGAAGTCTTCGTCAAGATCCGGGGCAAGCAGCAATACTTGTGGCGAGCGGTTGACCCGGATGATGAAGTGGTCGATGTGTTTCTGTAGGCCAGACGGGACGGTCCGGCTGCCAAGCGTTTTTTTAGGCGGCTGCTTACAAGTAACCGTGGTGAACCCAGGAAGATCGTGACGGACAAGTCGAGAAGCTACGGTGTTGCGCATCGAGAACTGATCCCGGATTCGATTCACGACACATCGCAAATTGCCAATAACCGCGCCGAACTCTCGCATCAGTCAACGCGGGGCATAGAGCGGAGCATGCGCCGCTTTACATCGCTGCTGCAGGCGCAGCGCTTCTTGAGCGCTCATGCGGCGGTACACAATCTATTCAATTTTGGCCGAAACCTGATCTCAGCCGGACACCATCGATTGCTCAGACAGCGCGCCTTTGCGTCCTGGGAAGACGCCACAGCACGTTAGAAGTAATCTTTCCCGGGGACTCGCACAAGCTTAAAAGTTAATTTGTCAGAAACATTCAGGTTTGCTATGTTGAGGGTTTCCTAATAGAGGAAATGCGACCAAGTCACTTACCATGCGAGCTTGTCTGTTGTAACCTTACTCATATGCGAAAAGTTCGCCGTTCAAAGAAGCCAGCAGTTACGTTCGTAGGATTTGTGCTGACCTTGGTATTGTTGGCGCTGCAGCTCCCGACAGCAATAGCGAGCGGGAATGCTGGTTTAATGCCGGATACCATTGACGCCGAGTCACTATCCGAACTGAGCGATCCTACAGTGGCTGATGCGAAGTGTCTCCCTGGCGAATGCCATGCGCCCGTCCATCACGAGTGTGACGGCGCGTTTTCCGTCTGTAGCCAATGCCCACCCACTGGCGCATCCGTTTCGACAACCGATGATTTTGGTTCGACCGACCTGGGTGGTTTACCCGACTCAGGAGAAATCGCTCTAATTCGTTTGCCGTATTCGACCTCAATTTTCCGACCCCCTCGACAGTCGTAGACTGTTTCTGTAGCAGTCCAGTTAGGCCGTACCATCGCAGGTTTCACGTCGTCCATACGGTGTGACGTCCCCTGTTCTGTCCATTCCCGTCGCTTCTCCGGAGCGATTAGCACGAACAACAAACCAATTTTTCAAAGGTCACAACTAATGAATCAACTAGCAAGACTAATTGTCTCAATATTTACCTTCGCTGCATTTGCCGTTACAGCAAACGCACAAATGCAACAGGATAAGCATGCCCAACATGAAATGATGGAGGGACACGCGATGGCGAAGTACATGCATCGTTATCCACGTTCTCTAGTCGGGGCTCACATGATGAATTCAGGCGGGTTGATGTTGACTTACCAGTTCATGCGCATGGAGATGGACGGTAACCGCGACGGAACTGATAAATTGTCGCCTGCGGAGGTCCGTCAACAAGGGTTTGCGGTGGTGCCAACCGAAATGACAATGGATATGCACATGCTCGGGGCCATGTATGGCGCATCAGACAGGTTCACGCTGTTAGCGATGGTACCTTACCTCTCGAGCGAAATGGATCACTTGGCGGGAAATCCGCTTGGAAACGTCGCATTTACGACGGAGTCTGATGGATTTGGAGATGTCAAGGCTGGCGTACTCGTGAAGCTGTATGCCAATCAGAACCGTTTACTACACTTCAACGCATTGATGGGCTTCCCAAGCGGATCCATCGATGAGGAGGATCTTCCACCGGGTCAATTGCCTTATCCCATGCAACTGGGTTCGGGGACGTACGATTTGATGCCGGGATTGACATACGCCGCACACGGGCCCCGGTCAAGCTGGGGTACGCAGGGTATCGCCGTGATTAGACTTGGACACAACGACCGCGACTACACATTGGGCGATCGTGGCCGTCTGATTGGCTGGTACAGTCGCGACCTCGCGCAGAGTCTCGCTCTACAGTTGAGTCTGGATTTCAACGCTTGGGGGAATATCGATGGCGCCGACCCTGCCCTGAATCCGGCAGTGGTGCCGACCGCGGACCCCAATCGACGTGGCGGCCAGCGCCTGAACGCGGGTATAGGTTTGATGAAGGGATATCGCGGCTGGCAGTTCGGCGCGGATGTTGCTGTTCCGGTTTATCAGGATTTGGATGGGCCGCAACTGGAGACGGATTACATCATTGGACTGACCATCAAAAAGCACCTGTGACTAGCCAGTCCTGGACAGTAATTCGAGAGGTAACTTAAGGTGAATATAGTAGACGTGCGAACGATCGCGGCACTACTGTTCCCAACCCTGTGGGCCACCGCTCACACGACGCTTGCCGAAGAAAAGCCCCCAGTGCCATTTGCCTATGGCGCAGGTTTCGACAGATATCAGAAGCTTTGCGCTGAGTATCATGGCGAATGGGTTGACGGCATGGACAAGGGACCGCCGTTGATGCATGGATAAGTAAGTGCCGTCGCATCATTCGGGCCAGTCATTTCAGCGAGCGATGTTGCAGAGCGCGAAAATGCACCATTGGAAGTTCGGGGATATGGCGCCGGTCCCTGGTGCCGCAACGACAAATGCGGTCAATATCACGAAGTTCGTTCGCTGGCTACAGCAGTACCGAAAGCTCTACTAGTCCACGAAAAGTAGATTCAGCGTAATTCTACACAACCACGAGGCAACCCATGTTTGCACAAGATATAGAAGTCACTACAGCATGTCCGCTAAATTCTCTGACTGGACCAACATTACAATCCGTGTTGGCGGTTACCATCACCTGCGTCCTGACAAATCTGGCATGGGGTGCCGGCGATCATGCGAACGGTCACCACGACGAGCAGGCGCATTGGATGGCGCCGGCAGATGCGGCCAACAGATCGAACCCGGTATCCGCCACCGCGACCTCACTGGCGCGGGGTGCGGAAATTTACAAAGCGAACTGTTTGACCTGTCACGGCGCCGAGGGGGAGGGAGATGGTCCGGCTGGCGCCGCGCTTAAACCACCACCTGCGAACCTGAAGGTCATGGCGCCACAACATCCAGATGGTGATCTGGCTTGGAAGATCGCCGAGGGACGGGGAACGATGCCGCCGTGGAAGGGTGCTATATCGGAGCAGGATATCTGGAATGTTGTGAACTATATCAAGCGAATGTCCGCAGCAAACGACGCCGGCAAAGACAAGGGCCATCACGATGACGGTCATGACCATAAACACTAGTGATTTCCAAAAAACGGGCAGAGTGAGCTGCGTCGTGTGCCCTATTCATCGGTACAGCTTTGCTGGGGCGGCGCTACTGAGACATACGTAAATTAAGTGAGGTAGAAGATATTGGCATATATATACAAGGCACACCCGGTGCGATTGGCCACCCTGACGGTTGTCCTAAGCATATTGGGACTGCCATTGGCCGGCCTGACACCGGCGATGGCGGCGGAGCGCTGGTACTCGTCGGAACAGGTCGAGCGAGGTCGCACGGTGTTCCAGGAGCACTGCGCCAGTTGCCACGGCGTACGGGCCCAAGGTGTGGTAGAGGAATGGCAGAAAACCGGTGAAGACGGGAAATATCCACCACCGCCACTCAACGGCACTGCGCACGCTTGGCGCCACTCGCTGGCGGTGCTGCGGCGGACCATTCGAGAGGGAAACGCGAAGCTGGCGGGGGGCAGATGCCGGCCTTCGGTGACCGCGTTGACGAGAAGCATACGGATGCGGCGATCGCCTATTTCCAGTCTTTCTGGACGGACGATACTTATGCGACATGGTTGAAGAACAGCGGGCAGACGGAAGTGGCGGGAAAGCGCGACGAGGATAAAGGCGTCGGTGAGGACACCTCGGCGGTGACCGCGAGCCGCCTGTTCAAACATCCGATACAGCGCAGGGCCATCGACGATACCCGCGTGAACCGCGAATCCAATAATGCGCCGGATGATTTGTCCATCACCAGCAAGACCCAGTGGGACTCGAGCGTCGCAGATTCGCAGCGAAAGCGATCAATACTCCACAAACTGTCCTTCATCTGACCCAGGAAGGTTAGCCAGGACGGTCCATTTCCGCCGGATATGGACCGATAATGTCTTGCCAGGATGCGGCGAACCACATCTTTGTCCAAGGTAACGCCAAAGGCGAGGGAGATCTGCGCCGCGATGCGCGGACAGCCCCAATCTGGATTGTGGTGTTTCATCGCAACAATGGCAGCGATCAGTTCCTGCGAAGGACCTTTCGGTCCTGGTTTTGCCCGGTGAATGGGGGAGAAGAGAAGCCGATATTTGCGCTTGACCAAGGATCTATGCAATCCAAGGATTGTCGAGGGCTTCAGAATGATGGTGGCGCGAAACACGCGACTCGGACGTATCATTAGAGAGCACAGCCCGGCAATGATGCGATCCATTGTGCCTAGATTCGGTCCCCGTTGACGTGATCGGTTGTTGATCAGCAGTTGCTGCTTGATCAGCAGAGATTCAGCGACGATCGACCGGGCCCCGCCGGGCCGGAGCAATCTCAGGGCGGTCGTGATCAGATGCAGAAACACAATCGCCAAATCGCGCATGGTTTCCGTATCGTAGCGGACCGATCGGCGTTGACAAGACTTAGTTTCGAGGCGAATATTGGTTATAGAATACTCATTCGCCACTCACACGCGGTTACACTGTCAAGTAGCGGTAATCGAGTGCTCATGGCAGTTTTGTAACTCTGGGACAGTATAATAAATCGCCACTTCCTCAAATCGGTATGCTGTCCCCGTAATACCCGTAATTCATATTTTTTCGTTCGCGTGTTGACCGCCGCCGGACTGCGGCATATGTTTTGACATATGCTGAATGTGTGAGGATATCCGAGATGGCTCAGATCGAACGCCATGGCGCCTGTTTCGAAATGGCCGCAACCAGGCACTGCGCATTCCTCGAGAGTTCGAGCTTGAGGGGGATGAGGCGATCCTGCGTAGGGAGGGCGACCGTCTGATTGTGGAGCCCGTTCGCAAGGGACGGTTGCTCGCCCTGCTCCGCGGCCTGGCCCCCCTGGACGAGCCGTTTCCAGACGTGGACAAGGACCTGGCACCGCTGGACGATGTGGTGCTCTGAACATGCCGATTAGTTACCTGTTGGACACCAATTTCCTGTCGGATCTGATGCGCAATCCACAGGGATAAGGTGGCCAATCGTATCTCTTCAGCGGGCGAGGACACAGTCTGTACTAGCATCACCGTTGCAGCGGAGCTCCGCTTCGGCGCCGAGAAGTCGGGCTCTCAAAGACTCGCAGACAGAGTCGACCTGATTCTCTCGGCGATGGATGTCGAACCGCTCGAGCCGCCTGCCGATCGTCACTATGGTGAGATCCGCCAGCAGTTGAGACGCCAGGGTGTACCAATTGGCCCCAATGATGTGCTTATCGCGGCGCACGCGCTTGCGCTGGATATTACCGTCGTGACCGCGAGTACGCGGGAGTTTTCACGAGTGCACGGCCTGAAGGTCGAGAACTGGCTATCCGAATGAAGTCTCGACTTAGGACAAGTGGCTCATTCTGGGGACAGTATAGGTAATCGCGACTTCCTTAAATAGCTAAACGGTCCCCGTAATACACAGGGGCGGCCCAGCTAGCCTGTGGTTCCTGAAAAATCATCTGCGCATGCTCTTTAAGCGGCAATGCGACTATATTCGTGGTGTAGCCCACCTACACGTTTGAGCGAAACGCTTCTCCCTCGTTCTATCCTCTGGATCGGACGGCCCTGTGGAAAATCTTTAGCCAGTGAAAGGTGTGTGCGCGTACCATCGTAGTAGTCGGTGTACTCGGAAAGAATGCGCTTGAGATGACGCTCTCCTAGGATAATCACGTGGTCCAGGCATTCCCGGCGGATAGACCCAATCACCCGTTCAGCGTAAGCATTATGCCAAGGCGAGCCAGACGCGGTTATCACCTCCTTGATGCCGAGCACCTCTGCCTGTCGCTGAAAAATCTTTCCATAGATCGCGTCGCGATCACGGATCAGGTACCGCGGGTTCTCATCCCGTCCGTAGGCGTGCAGGAGCTGTCGTCCGGTCCATTGGGCCGTTGGATGTTCGGTAACGTTGAAGTTCAGGATTTGTCGCCGATCATTGCTGAGCACTACGAACACAAAGAGGATTCGGAAGGTAGCGGTCGGCACGGTGAAGAAGTCAAGAGACACCGTTTCCTTCGCATGATTGTGTAAGAAAGTCTGCCAAGTTTGGGAGGGTGGACCACGGTGGCGAATCACATATTTGGATACGGTTGCTTCCGAGATATCAAATCCCAGCTTAAGGTGTTCTCCGTGTATCCGCGGCGCGCCCCACAGCGGATTAGCCTGGCACATCCGATGAATCAAGTGACGAATTCCCGGATCCATCTTCGGACGCCTGCGGCCGCGGCTCTTCCAGCGCCAGTGATACTTAAAGCCTTGTCGGTGCCACCGAACGACGGTTGCTGGCTGCACTAGTTGTAGAGAGGCCCGCCAGTTTTTCCATACCCGACTCAACTAGACCCATAACAATCGATCTGTATCCTGGAGGCGTCGCCTCGAATAACGGTATTTGAACACCGCGAGCTGCTGACGTAGCGCCAAATTTTGAAGCACTAACTAGTGGCGTGGACGAACGGCCGATCGCAGGGCGCTAATCAGTATTACCAACCATTTGAACATGGTTTCCCGATTAGCTGGACTCGGTGGAAAAAGGCAATAGAATCAAGCGAGATGATTACTTGGGAGGCACAGGATGGTCGATCTCGCCAAAACCATCAACGAAGACAACCGACACGGCTTTTCGGAACCCACAGGCGCCACCAGTATCGGTGCGTCATGCAACTGGTATAGACTTGCGTTTCATGCCGCAGATGTACCAGGTGGTTTGCACTACTCGATGCGGCATAAAGGGCCGGCCTTGTACGTCGAGTTCAGTGTCTGAAGCAGTCGGGAGAAGGGCGCAGAATGGTTTTTCCCGTTCTCGCTAAAACAATCCTGCCGTGCAGAGTGCCCTCTGTAGTCCCGATACCGATTTCGGATTGCACCCGACACCCGGCACGCAATATCACCGGTTTTCGACCGGACCATCCACCAAGAGACCCAGGTATGCAGATTCATATAGGATACAAGCTCGTCTATTCCTGCCCGAAACCTACGCCTATGATAATGACTTTGAATGTACATTATTCGTTGGCTTCGCGACTGGGCAGTCCGGACCACATCAGAACTAATCCGTCGGTTCCCATCAATGCCTACCGTGACGGGTTTGGTAACTGGTGCAGTCGTCTGGTGGCACCCCAGGGGGACTTTGAAATATCAACGGAAACTATAATCAATGATGACGGTCAGCCGGATGAGGTAAATTACGGCGCGTCTCAATGCCTGGTGGAGGAATTACCGGAAGAAACCCTGGTCTTTCTGCTGGGCAGCCGTTACTGTGAAACCGACCGGTTTACCGAAATCGCCTGGGGTATGTTCGGTAATTCTCCGACGGGATGGGGCAGAGTGCAGGCGATATGCGACTTTGTTCACCAGCATATCCGTTTTGGTTACGAATATGCCCGCGCGACGAAATCCGCATGGGAAGCCTTTAGCGAGGGCAACGGTGTTTGTCGGGATTACACCCACCTGGCGATTGCACTTTGTCGATCCATGAACATTCCGGCGCGTTATTGTACTGGCTACCTGACTGACATCGGCATTCCACTGCCGCATGGCGTAATGGATTTTGCCGCCTGGTTTGAAGCATTCCTGGACGGACACTGGTATACCTTTGATCCACGCAATAACGAACGGCGTATTGGCCGGATTCTGATTGCCCGCGGACGTGATGCGGCAGACGTCGCCATAAGCAATACCTTCGGTATTAACGAACTGAAACATTTCATGGTAAGGGCGGATCAAGTTGTTACATGATGATGAACCACCTGCCTGGGAAGTGATCAATGCCCAGGGCAGTAGTCGATTAGTACTGGTGTGCGATCATGCTTCCCCTACCGCACCACTGCGATTGCAGAACCTGGGTATTACCGAAGAACAGTTGACAGACCACATCGGCTGGGACGGTGGCGCCGCTGACGTGGCCAGAAACCTGTCGGCTCGATTGCAGGCACCCCTGTTGCTGACCAACTATTCGCGGCTGGTAATCGATTGTAATCGACCCCTGGAAAACAAGGATTCCATTCCCGAGCAAAGTGACGGCATCACCATTCCCGGCAATACCAATCTTACCCGCGAACAGCGCATTGAACGTCAGTCACAGTTGTTTCATCCCTACCATCAGGATATCGAAACGCTGGTTGATGAGCGATTGACAGAGAATCCTGTCATGTTTCTTATTCTTCCATCAGACTGTCTCGCTGTGTTTCCGGGTTTTTGACAACATTCAGAATCCATTCATCCAGAATTAGCGGTCGATCCGCCCGGAAGTGGACCCCAATGGTTGGACAGTGAAGTGGGCGATTTCTCCTGGCCAGGATGGCGGCCTACAACAGGCCCAAGCACCGGTTGACGTGCATCGGATGACCCGGGGATACTTGGTCACCTAGCGAAAAAGTGCTTTCGCCTATACTCTGCGTCCACTATGTTTCCCGCAGTCTCTCTGCTCAAACGTAGAACCATCAAGATCGCTGGCCACTACAGCATCACTTAATCGTTCCCCAATAACTTGACAGAACCTTCATAAGTTATCAGGTTGTGCTGCAATTGAATAAACTGTCCACGGAATTCGATCGGAATTGAATGACGACTGTTAAGATGCAATTTGGGGCGGGATTGATCGGTTGTGCGTTCCTTATGACTGGTCTGGCCATGCCGGCAATGGCGGATTTGCCGGACAATCGTGTCTTGCGTTCGTGGATCGAAGATATGAAGAACTCGGAACGCGGTCCTTTCCGGAGCATACGCTGGTTCTGCAAGGATGGTGCGGTTCTGCCTCCCGAGCCGTATGCTTGCGCTGACCACGGCGGCGGCTCGCAGCACGGCGAGTGGACGGACCGCGTCAAGCAGCTGCGCGCGGCCGGATACGCGGTCGCCAATATTTACGCCGATCTGGATGTCGCTGTATTTACTGCCGACGAGACTTACCCCGACACCCTCAATCAGATGATGATCGAGCAGTTCCTGATTTCCTCTGACAATGGTTGGATATATCGCAAAGCCCGATACTACCGAGGTGCACTGCAGGAAGAGGGTGAGCGCATGGGCGCCCGCGGACTGTTGCTCAAGCTGGCGCAAGATCTGTCTTGGCTGACGCAGCGTTACCTGCCTTTCCGCACCGCCGTGCGGCTTTTGGGCCATAGCGAGGACACGAAATCAATTGCCAAAATTCGCCAGCTGACAGGCTCACTGGTCGATCAAGACGCAGATTTTGGGCTGTTACGTAACAAAATTCATGTCAGGCCCGATTACAGCGATGCGGCCGCTGTTCGTGCATATATGTCCCAGCGGCCAGGATCCAGCTTGTCCGCTGAGTACCAGCGTCTTGCTGAACTCATCGAAGCGGCGTACGCAGGCCCCTCGGCGGCGCAACTATTGGAGCGCCTGGCGAAGAGGTCGGATACGAGCGCACACCTGGCTGCCATATCTCGCCGAGGTGCCGGCGCGCTCTCCATCGACTCTTCTGCTGAACAACGATTTGTCATGACCGCTGAGTTGCTGTCGAAACTCAGGCTCGCGATCGTAACTGAGAAGACCGCCGGACTTCGGCTCGCGATTGCCGGAGCCAGCCACGCGCTCGAGAATGACCACTTCGTGGCGGCGACGGTGCTGCGCGATGACATCGCAGGCGCGACCCGGGCCCGCCAGCTCGACTGGTTGAGGGCGAGTGTCGAGGCAACCTATGGTGTTGGCCTCGTAAGCTCCAGGCAGCGGGACGAGCTGCTCGTAACACTTGACCGGCTGCGAGAGACGGCCCGCCCCAAACTCGAGTCGTACAAACGCACACTTCAGCACCTTGCGCTGGTGCCGGCCTGGAGCAGCAGGTGGCAGCAATTTCATTTCGGGGAATCGGTAGACAGGTTCAGCACCATCGAACCGCGTGCCGGTGTGTTCCTGCAGGATCAATTGCGCGCCAGCCCGGTGTTTTTTTTCAGTCAGGTTCTCGATGGTCTGTTGCAGGACGCCAACCGCCTGGCAGGCGTGCGACATGAACTGTTTGGTGTGGACATTGGCGTCGGCCTGCGTGCCCTCAATCCCGGTCTGGCGAGGGGACGACTGCGACTCACGGCGCCGCAAAGCGGAGATTCGTTCGACCCCCACGGCATCTACGTGTTAGCGTCGACCGTAGCCGATCTGCCGCCGGTGGCCGGCATACTGACAGCGGGAGAAGGCAATCCTCTCTCGCACGTACAGCTTCTGGCGCGTAACCTCGGCATTCCCAATGTAACGATGGACGAGTCCCTGATACCAAGGCTGCGTCAGTGGGACGGCCGGGAAGTCGTGCTTGCGGTGTCTATGCAGGGCTCGGTTCGGCTGATGGAATTGGAGGCCGCGCCTTGGATTGATTTCGATACTGATCAAGTGGTTCCCGATTTGTTGATCCATCCCGATCTGGACAAGCTCGACCTGGATCACAAGGGCTTCGTATCTCTGAGCTCACTGAGAGCCAGCGACTCCGGCCGCATCGTTGGACCCAAGGCGGCCAAGCTGGGAGAGTTGCATCATCACTTCCCCGAAGCCGTGGCCACCGGGCTGGCAGTACCGTTCGGTGTGTTCGCTGAATTACTCAGCCAGCCCTACCGGCGGACCGGTGTGTCTGTATTCCAATGGATGGTTCGGCAATACCGGATGATGGAGACGCTGCCACGCGGGTCTGAAACCTATACCAGCGCCGTCGAGTACGTCAGGCAACAGCTGCAACAGTGGATCGAAAGCGCTGATCCGGGCGACGATTTCCGAGCACGTCTGCGGTCGGAGATGGGAAAATTATTTGGCATAGAGGGTACTTACGGTGTATTCGTACGGAGCGACACCAATGTCGAAGACCTTCCGGGCTTCACTGGTGCCGGGTTGAATCTCACCGTCCCCAACGTCGTTGGCTTCGATAATGTCCTCGAAGCGATTTCACGGGTCTGGGCATCGCCGTTTGCGCCGCGAGCGTATGCGTGGCGGCAATCACGCATGGACCAGCCGGAGCATGTGTATCCGGCGGTGCTGTTGCTGCGCAGCGTCGCGGTCGACAAATCGGGGGTATTGGTGACCCAGGACATCGAGACCGGTGATTCAAATTGGTTTTCCGTTGCCGTGAACGAAGGCGTCGGCGGCGCGGTGGATGGTCAGGCTGCTGAGTCCTTGCGTGTTCATCTCGACAGCGGGGACGTAACGCTGATGGCTCAAGCGACCGCTAGCGTCAAGAGGGTCATCAGGCCCGGGGGAGGAATCGAAAAACTGCCGGTGAGCAATCGCGATCACGTCCTGGACAGCAGCGAGATCGCGCAGCTGGTCGATTTTGTCAAGGACCTGCCGAGGCGGTTTCCCGCCATCGTGGATGCAGATGGCAAACCGGCACCGGCGGATGTCGAATTCGGTTTCATTGACAACAAGTTGGTGTTGTTCCAGATACGACCTTTCCTCGGCAGCAAGCGGGCACAAACCAACGTTTACCTGCGATCTCTGGACCGTGATATGCGCAGATCGGATCGGGTGACTGTCGAACTGGAACGCAGTCCGGAGAAACAATACTGATGCGTTTCGTTACATTGCTCGTGCTTGCATGTGCGGCTTGGCCGCAGGTCGCCGCCGCTTACCCCATCTACGGCAGCGAAGCTACCGGCATAAGGAGGTTGGAGCACGCGCGCCTGATCGAGGAGGGCACGATAGCCGGGCGGCGGCGATTGCCGGGTGAGTTGTTGACGCTGCAACAGGTGGATCTGCGGCTTCTGCAACACCGTGACCTCCAATTACCGGCCCCCGATCCGGTGTTCACTGCCCAGGTGGTCGAACTTCTCGGCACGAACGCCGACAGGTATGGAATCGCCGTGCTCGATCTCTCCGATATCGAGCGGCCGCGGTATGCGCAGCACAATAGCGACACCCTCCATAATCCCGGCAGCGTTGGCAAGATCATCGTCGCCTTAGCCTTGTTTCAGGCGCTCGCGGATGCTTACCCTAACGACCTGGAGGCGCGGCGCGATGCACTGCGGTATACCCAGGTTATCGCGGATGATTTCATCATTAACGACAGCCACAAGGTAAGATTCTGGGACCCCGCCACCCGGCGATTGACGCGCCGTCCGATCAATATCGGCGACCGTGCCTCGTTGTGGGAGTTTGTCGATTGGATGATGTCACCGAGTTCCAACGCCGCTGCCAGCACGGTAATCAAGCAGGCGATGCTGTTGACCCGTTTCGGACGCGATTACCCGGTGAACAATGAGGCGGCAGCGGCATTCTTCAATCAAGCTCCGGGGACCGAGTTGGGAGGTTTGCTGGTCAAGACGCTGCACAGCCCGTTGGAATATAACGGTTTTGACCTGAAACGTCTTCGTCAGGGCAGTTTCTTCACTAAGACCGGCAAGCGCAAGGTCCCCGGCACGACCAGCTATGCCAGCAGCAGCGAATTGATGACCTACCTGCTGCGATTGGAGCAGGGTCGGATCGTGGATGAGTTCTCGAGCCGTGAAATCAAGCGTCTGCTTTACGTTACCGAGCGGCGCATTCGCTACGCATCTTCGCCGGCCCTGAATAAGGCTGCGGTTTATTTTAAATCAGGCTCATTGTACAAATGCCAACCCGAGCCGGGGTTTGTCTGTCTCAAGTACCATGGAAACAAGCAAAACCTGATGCATTCTGTTGCGATTGTCGAGTCGCCGGCAGCCGACCGACATTTGTATTACTTTGTTACCCTGGTTTCGAACGTATTGCGCAAGAACTCAGCGGTGGATCACCAGACACTGGCGGCCCGCATCCACCGCCTGATCGAGGCGGCGCACACGGAATAATCGAATTAAGGGGTCGCGGCGCGAGCCAGCGCGGTCGGAACGATAAGCTCATGAAGCCGCTGAATGATCTTCGGCAGCCATATCGAACCCTGGGAGTGTTCGGCCAATGCCACTGCAATGTACCTGTATTTATCGGCCTCGACGATCGCACTGTCGGCGTGCCAGTGCCGCCACGAACCGGACTTTCGGAAAATTCGAACACCGGGATATTTTGACAGACCCTTGACGAATTTATGGCGGATGCCGGGATTACCGAGCATCGCTTTCATCTGCCGTGACAAATCGGCCCGTAGCATGCGGTCGGTTTCTAGCAGGTAGTAAAATCGGGCGGTCTGCAGCGCAGTCGCGCCGTGGGACAGGTTGTGCAACGGATCTCGTCGGTACGCCGCTGATTTGCCGTATTCCTTGCCTACCCACAGGCCGCCGTTGGTATCGGGATCATACAGACGAAATCGATCCGACATCAGAATATCGATGAGTTCCTGCTTGCCGACGCGGTTCAACATGCGCGTAGCCTCGGTGTTCGAAGAAACGCGTATCATGCGGGTAAGCGATTCCCTGGTGTCCGGGGTGAGCGCCATTTCGCCCTGCTCGATCTGAACGAACGCTCCCAGGAGTATGGCGATCTTGGGCAGGCTTGCGGCATAAAACATCTCGTCGCCGTTCAACGATGCGTATCGCGGCTCGTTCGTGTCGGTGATGTCAACCAACGCCACCGCCAGCTTCTTGTCATCGACGATGTCCCGAAGTGCTAACGCATCTATGGACTTTTCCAGACCATGCTGTAGTCTTGGATCGATACTTTCACGCAGCGTTGGATAGCCATCGGGCGAGTCCGCCACAATCTGGCCCGACAAAGGCAACAGCAATGAGAAAGCGATTATCATGAGGATAGATCGCATGGCTAAGGAATTCCCCTTTTTGCGAGCTTGTAAATACACTAATTAGTCGAAAATCGGCGCAAATGATACCTGCCAGAGGACTTTCGGGCAAATCAGCGGCCGTTGCCCGTCGGCGTGCCGCCATCTTGTTTGTCAATTTCCTCCTCATTATCCTCGCGTATTACCAGGTCAAATCCGCTAGCCGTTCCCTGTTGATCGAGCACTGGGGCGCCGACCGCTTTCCTCAGGTGTGGATTTTTTCAGCGTTGATTCTCGGTGTGTTCATCGTTTTTTATCATCACCTGGTGGAGCGATACAAACGCCTGCATGTGGTCCTTGGGTCGTGTTTGTTGTTCATCGTGTTGTTGATTTCATTCCGCATCATGCTGGAAACGATGGCCGCCGAGGCAACGATTGGCTTTTACATTTTTGTTGATATTCTGAGCGTAGTTCTGGTGGAACAGTTCTGGAGCCTCGCCAACAACATTAACGACGCCGAGGACGGAAGGCGTTCCTACTGGTTTGTTGGAACCGGGGGGCTGGTCGGCGGCGTGCTCGGCGGCGGGCTGGCGGCGGTGCTGCTGCGCTATACGCCGATGACAACCGCCGACCTGCTGTTGTCCTGCGCTGTCTTGCTGGCCATAGTCTTCACACTCAACGTGGTAATGGCACGTGTGGGCCTTTACGAAGAATCAAAAAGCGACGGTTCTCCACTGCAAATGGTGGCAGGATGGCGCTCATTGGTCCAGAGCCGCTACCTGGTCCTGATTGCGGCGGCGCTGGTTTGCGCGCAGCTCGCGCAACCCCTGGTCGAGTTTCAATTCATCAAGACCGTCGAAGGCGCGTATCACGTGCTTGATCAACGCACCGAGTTTATTTCCACGTTCTTCAGCGTCCTGGGGATTGTTTCGATCGGCATTAATTTGGTGATTACGCCCATCATCCATCGCTACCTCGGTATCGTGGCCGGATTATTGACACAACCGTTCGCCGTCGCAATTTGCTCAATGAGTTTTGCAGCCATTCCAACCCTCATGATGGCATCGGTTTTGAAGATCAGTGATCGTGGCTTGTCATATTCCATCAACCGCGCCTCCAAGGAGCAGCTGTACATACCCATAGATCCCGCCCGTACCTATCAGGCCAAGGCCTGGATCGACATGTTTGGATACCGCTTGTTCAAAATTCTGGGTTCGACCTTGATTCTTTTGTTTACCCAATGGCTTCCATTCAGCCTGGATGTTTTCCAACTTGGCTGGGTTACCGTTACTGTATGCGCATTATGGATCGTGGTAATTGGTTTGCTCGCCAGGGAGTACCGCGCCGTAACGCCCATTACCGTACCTGCTTGAACGAACAACAAGGGTGTCTCCTCCGGTTCATCCCAGGGAGGCGTGAAGCTATTCAGCCCGGACAATCGACGCCTGCAGGCCAGGACGGAAGACCTGCGACCAGGATTCGAACGTAGAAATACGCTGGGATTTCGTCAGCCACCTGTCCCTCCAAAAATTTCGTACTCATTGATTTTGTTGCCTTTGTGCGGAGTCCGGGTTAGGTTCGGTGCATGGCGAAATGGATGTGGATTCTATTAGGAGCGCTGTGCTCCACCTGGCGCAGTCGTAGCGAACTGGCGCTTGAGAAGTTGGCGTTGCGTCAACAGCTTGCTACCTTCAAGCGACGCCAAGCTAGGCCACGACTGCGTAAACCCGATCGGTTGTTCTGGCTCATTTTGTCGCGGACCTGGTCGAACTGGCGATCGGCTTTGCACGTCGTACAGCCAGCTACTGCAGTCCGCTGGCACCGCCAAGGATTCCGCTACTACCGGCGTTGGAAAAGCCGTGGGCGGGGGCGTCCCAAGCTCGATTCGGAGATCCGGACGTTGATTCGTCGCATGTGTACAACCAACCCACTTTGGGGTGCTACCCGCATCCACGGTGAGCTACGGAAGCTGGGCATCGGAGTATCGGAAGCGACGGTATCCAAATACATGGTTCGGCACCGCGGCCCGCCCTCGCAATCCTGGCGCACATTCCTGAAAAATCATGCCAAGGATACGATTTCGCTGGATTTCTTCATGGTGCCAACGGCGACATGCCGGTTTCTTTTTGTTCTACGTGTGTTGAGCAACGACCGCCGGCGGATACTCCATTTCAACGCCACGGCACATCCGACCGCCGACTGGACGGCGCTGCAACTCCTTGAGGCGTGCGGCTTCGATGAATGGCCGAAGTATCTGATCCGCGACCGAGACAAGGCCTACGGACGCGAGTTCCTACGATGGGCTAGAGCCCTCGGAATCAATGAGATTACTACGGCACCCCGATCACCCCGGCAGAACCCATACGCGGAAAGGGTCATTGGGGCGATTCGCCGGGATTGCCTGGATCACGTGATCGTTCTAGGAGAGCGGCACCTGAAACGTATCCTCTCGGAATACGTGAGCTACTACAATGACACTCGGACACACCTGTCTTTGGACAAGGACGCACCCGCTGGGCGACCGGTGCGCCGACCCGAGGAGGGGAGGGTAATAGCGCTGCAGCGTGTTGGAGGATTGCACCACGAATACCTCCGTGCCGCTGCCTGAGTCGATCTTCCGACACGTGGCACGCGTAGCGGCGGGATAGGCCTGAGATCTGGAAAACCGAACCCGTGCGCCTCTCGCCGGAGCAACCGCTTTCTGACCGCGAAATCGAACAGCTGGAGCAGTTTCTGCTGGACGATGACAATCTCGACGCACCGATGGACGTGTCGACCCTGGACGGATACCTGTGTGCGGTACTCTCTGGCCCAAAGCTGATCATGCCGTCGGAATGGATGCGCTGGGTCTGGGACATGGAGAAAGGCGAGCGGGCACCCACGTTCAGAAACGAGAAACAAGCCCAGTGTATCCTGAAGCTGTTGATGCGCCACGCCAACGACATCGCCGGCACATTGACCTACTCCCCTGAGGATTACGAACCCTTGTTCTACGAACGCGAAACGGACGAGGGTGCCGTGTCGATAATCGATGAATGGTGCTTGGGCTACGTCAAGGGCATGTCGCTCGATCCTGCTGGCTGGCGGCCGCTGCTGGATGCACAGCCCGATTGGTTCGAAGTTATTCAGCTATACGGTACGGAACGCGGTTGGGAGCGATTGAAGACACTGGTCGAAGAACATCCCGACAGCCTTGCCCGGCATCAGGCCTGCGTCGAGCAAATTGCTCCCGCGGTGCGAAACATCCACGCGTATTGGCTGGCGCGCAGAGGACCAGCGGACGACGAAGTTCAAGGCCAACGCCAACCGGTCAGAAAAGCTTCCGCACCTGGACGGAATGACCCTTGTCCGTGCGGTAGCGGCAAGAAGTACAAGCGCTGCCATGGCGCGCCCGGGGCGCTGCATTGAGTCACTAGAAGGCGATATCGGCATCTGCACCTAGACTATTCACACACGCGAACCAGCGGACGAATATTCAGGAAGCACGGCTGTTTGATTTCAAGACCAACTTTCCTTCTGGTTTTACGGAGACGAAGCCGATTACACGTAGTGCATATATGCAAGTAGCATCAGTAACAAGACTGCCAAAGCCTGAAAACCGACGCGGAAATACATAAAGTGTTCAGAGTGCTTTTGGTCGAATTCACCGCCTCGTGCCATTGAGATTACGCCGGCGACCAATGATGCGATAATCAATAGAAGAACCACAATCGTCAACCAGAACATGATCGTCATAACAATAACCTCCGTATGGCATCTCGGTTTAAATTTATTGAATACACAGATGGCCCATGTTGATACAGGTCAAGCGTCGACAAGAAATTATTGGTATGCCTCTCAATCAGCTAATTAGTGACAGCGTATAGGCGAATATGCACTTTTTCGCTAGGTGACCAAGTATCCCCGGGTCATCCGATGCACGTCAACCGGTGCTTCGGCGTGGTGTCGGCCGTCGCTGCGCCTTCTTAGCCAGGAGGAATCGCGTACCTCAACGGATTTCCCGACGGCAGGAACCGTCGGACCCATAACTACCCTCGGCAACTGTTCCCTGCCTTGCCCTGCCCAGCCGCCGGTCTTCATCGCGCGGTATCCAGTACAGCCAAGAAATACCGTATGACGCGATAGCGAATTTACGCCAAGAGAATCAATCCCTACGGTATCGATCTAGTGTGTTTTTACCGAATCTATCTGACGTGTGTGATAAAAATTGAATTGATCCAGATCAATAACTATTTCCAGAGTTTCGAGCAGAGTAAGTAGTCGTATAGGCGATATTACCGCTTTGAGACACCAGAATCCGAGCCATTATTCAGGAATGGTACTGGCACAGAATGAAAGAATTCCACGGATGCGAACGATGAACTCAATTAAGGTGAAGCTATTGCCAAAACAGCCTTACTTAAGACCGTTAGAAAATGGAGTTAGCATTCGCTCTTTCGAACTATTTATCATGGAGAGAATAGTATGACTACGAAACAGCAAAAAGCAAAAGAGCCAATCCATGTTACGCGGGAGGTGTTTGAAGAATATTTAGAACGAGAAACTCAAGGTTGCGACTGCAGTTTATATATAGGACAAGGAGGATTGAAGTACTGTTTGAACAGTTGTGATTGCCCATCCGGATGGGGTTGCGATTACCATTGCTTCTGGAACGCTGATGAACAAAACTGGATTGAATGGTGCATGTGTACGCAGTGGCATAAAGACATGGATGCGGTTCTTGAGAAATCTAAGCAACTGGCAAAAGAAAGACCGCCGCTTCCAACGAGAGTGTTATACGTTGTAAGTAAGTAGGCGCGACTGTTCCCGTTAATGTAATTTCAACCAAGTGGGCTGAACGATTAGGAGAGAGCGCCGATCCTGAAGGATATGCTATACGGCTGATAGCGCAGAGCAAGCCGCACATCACTTGAGCCCTGTCGCTGCCCCTACTCGGCGGGGCGCTGGCTCGACAGGGTGGTGATGGCGGTTTTCGTCTCTTTATCGCGCGCTCAAGGCCGTACTGCCAAACCACCGGGCTCGCTCGAGCTTGATCCCAGTGCCGGGTAGGTCGATGATGATCGCTTCGGCCCATAAGTGGATATTCTTATTGAGGTGCAGCGCAATGGGTTTTCCTATCCCTCGCCAATTCATGCGGTGAGCTAATTTTGAGTTCACGCGGAGCGCAGCACTCGGCGTGCTCTTAGGCTGCGCCAGCCAGGGCAAGATTAGCGGCGAGCTGGCGACGGAACCTTAGTGTCGTGGCGGATGGTAATGTCGGAATATAGGGAGGTATATGGCTGTTGCTTGGCAGCAATAGGACACCTAAGGTTTGGCTCGTTGCAACAATGCATTTTCGAATGTGCGATGGTGTGCGAGTAATGGTCAAAGCCGACAGCAACCAGATGACGAGTGGAGTGTCTTGAGTGATATCGGCTCTGACCCGTGTTTCATACCATTAAATCGGCGATTAGAGCGGTGGCATGCCGATACGGGAGACGGTGTGGCGGGTCACATCGTTCTCCGGATCTGCAGATCCCGTTAGGGGCAGCGCGAGATTGGTGACGAATACCTTATTCCCCAGGATGACGAGACTCGCGGGGAAGGACAGACCGCGAGCGGTGCCATTATTCTTGACTCCCAGAAATTCGCCCAACTCGGCGATTACACGACCGGTATCGTCCAGCACGGTTACCTGATCAGCCTGATTGGCTGCAACCCATAGTCGTCCGGCGTCATCAAACGCGATGCCGTCAGCGCCATTAATGCTCTCAGCGAACACCGTGATTTCACCGGTAGACAGGTCCAGGCGCAGTACCCGGTCATCCCCGGTATTAGCGATAAACAGCGCCGACTCGTCAGCGTTGAGATCGATACCGTTGGCGCCGAAAGGAGGAAATCCGGCTGTTGCCAATAGAGGGTCATGCGCCAGATTGTCCACCGTGCAGGGGGCACATAGGTGAGCGGCATTGATGCGATAAATCGCGCCATGGAAGGAGTCGGACACGTACAGCGCACCAGCCTCGTCGAACGTCAAGCCGTTCGGCGCCGGAATATTGTTGCTGCCAAAAATGATGATGTCTTGGCTGCCATCCGGGTTGTTTGTCTCAACCCTGGGTGTCGGCGCACCGATGCCAGGGACTACGGCTACGGTCTCGACAACGCTACCCGCCGTGAAGTTGGCATGCACGCGTTGGATTTCTGACGCGCCGAAGTTGGCTATATAGACCTTATCATCCAGCGGGTTGTAAGTAAGCCCCAGTAACGGCGCACCGCCGAAGTCGAGTACGGTGAGCAGCTTCCCGGATTTGCTGAAGCGAAGCAGCGCATTAGCAGTGGGACCAAAGCTGAACGTGCTGACAAAGATATCACCGGTAGCTGGATTGGCGCTAATGCCTTCTGGGAAAAGCAGATTGCCGGGCAGGGTCGCGAACCGTTTCGCAGAATTGGGTTTGACGACTGGCGTATCGCCAGCCCAGGTTGTTGAGGAGAACAGAGTCAGATTAAAAGCGACTAATAAGAGTACCAGTATTCGAATCATTCCTCTCTCCTTTCGACGGTGATGATGGCTCAAGGTGCATGCAGGTGGTCGTACATTTTCCCGCATGGTGAAAACGATTAGATCATCACCCGGCTCTGGTGTTTCTGGTCAGAGTGGTGGATCGGTAGTCTACTGCGGAATGGCTGCATATAGCCGATTATTGGACCCAAGGCGGCATTGCGGTAACTGGTGGATGATACCGTGTGCTTGCGTAGGCGTGCCACGTGCCTCCGACTTCGCAGCTGCGATCGAGGAAAAGCCCCGGACGGCCCGGAATGAGGGTTCGCCGGTGACAGACCAATGCATTGGCCTCTCACCGGCTTCCCATGTTCAGTCCAGGATTTCCGATAAGGGCGTGCCCACCGACCCGGACGGGGGAAGAATGCCGACATACGCCGCGATGGTTGCGGCGATGTCCCGGGGCGCAACCAGACGGGTAATTCTTTGTGCCTTGATTCCCGGTCCAGCAAACATGATGGGAACATACGTGTCATAGCTGTATGGTGATCCATGCATCGCGGAAAATTGATCCGGGTTTGGATAGAGGTACCAGAATGGCTCCTGCACGATCAGCACGTTGCCGGAGCGCTTGGGATGGAAGGCGGCCTGGATCTTGTCCGCCGTGGATGTGCTGGGTATATCCCCGGCCATGAGGTCGGTTCTAGTCAACGCCAGTGCGAAGCCCGGCAATTCCATCATCGCTTCGGCCAGCGCGCGCTCCGCCGTGGTCACATCGAGGTTTAGTTTAGTGAGTGCTGCGCCGTCCAGATACAGACTGGGATTCCAGAACGCCACGACGAGGTTTTCGGTGGTGTTGAACCGCGCCTGCAATGACGCATTCGCTTGTGCGATGAATTCATCGGGGCGGTGACGTCCGGCCGCAATACCGAGGCTTGTCTTGTATTCGGGAATTGCATCTGTGCCGTGATCCGATGCCAGCACGATCAGGGTCTTGTCCAAGCCTACCTGTTGATCGATGAAAGCAAACAAGTCCGCAAGGGTCTGGTCGAGACGCAACAGATTGTCCTCGGCTTCCAGACTGTCCGGCCCGAACGCATGACCAAGATAGTCGGTCGCGGAAAAACTCACGGCGAGCATATCGATGGCCTCGCCTTGCCCGATCTTTTCCTGCATCATCAATTCCTTCACGAAGTGTAAGGTCAGACTGTCACCCATAGGGGTAAAACGCAGTGCCGCGTAGAACGACTTCGCCTTTTCGTTTCCAAGTGGATGAGGAAAGGTTTTCCCCAGATGTTTGTAGGACTTCTCCATTTCCCGGTCGTCTTGATCCAGGTACGTGTAGGTATCAGGCGCCTGCAGCAGGGTCCAGCTTTCAGTTTGGTATTTGTCGGCATGACCCGCGGCGTTCCATGCTTTTACCCATTCCGGGTACTGCTCGAAGTAATAGGTGCTGGTGACGAATTTCCCCGAGCCGCTCGAATACCAGAATGCTTTACCCAGATGGCCCCCCGGCAGGATAGCGCCGCGATCCTTGATTGATACGGAAAAAACCCGGGATTTATGGCCAGTTGCCAAAATCAGCTCATCGCCAATCGTGCTGGAGGTGAGGTTACGCGGTGACGTGCCTTGGTGTGCTTTAGCCTCCTTGCCGATCAGAACGTGTCTGTCATCCTCAACGCAGTACACCCGTTTGCCGGCAGTGGTGTCATGCCAATCGTTTCCGGCGAGTCCATGTTGTGCCGCATTGCCGCCGGTTGCCAGCGTCGCGTGCCCGACGGCCGTGAAAGTCGTGGAATGCTGGTAGTGTGCGTTGGTGTACGATGTGCCGTTATCCATCAAATAGCGAAAGCCACCTGGACCGAACCGATTATTCACGCGCCAGGGCATATCGCCGCGCAGCTGGTCGATGGTGATCTGAACGACTAACTTTGGTTTTTGGCCGGCGTATGCCGGGTAAAAAATAAATATGCCAGAGATAAGAATCAGGAAACAACTTAAAGGGGGACGAAGTATTGTTTTCATGCCTTCTCCTTCGCGAATACGCGTGGTGTTCTGCATGTACGGAATGAACTTAAGGCTGGTGAACCCTAGAACTCTAACACAATACCCGGGTGGGCCCTTGTAGAGCCTGTCGGGAAGCACAACGGTCGTGTCGTTGCGCCGCAACAGAGTCTTTGCATTTCGTGAGTTGGGTGATTATGCGTGTAACAAGGGTGCTGATATGAGGTCTAACGCGTACTGTAGTAGGGGTCGCAAGGAGCCTGGACGTGATCATGGCTTCACTCTTTTCTCCGGAAGGTCCGGAAGTCGACCTTACGGGTCCAGCGAAACCGGCTAGAGTGCGGCGTTCCGATTCAGATCCTGCGCTGACTGGCCCGGACGCGTCAGCATATCAACGAAGACGAAGGCCAAAACCACGTATAGCGCTGCCGCGATTACCAGTCTCTTGTGGATTCCGAAAAGCCGTGTAGGTTGTTTTGTTGATGTTTTTTGCGCGGTCGACCATCCTTTAGGCCATGCTTCGATTGACCAGATTCGTGGTATCACTATTCGCCTCCGGCCTGCGGACTCGGCTTTCTTTACAGCTGGAGATTGCAGCGCTACGGCATCAGCTCTCCGTGTATCAGCAAGCGCATCGCCGGCCGCGAATTACCGGCGCCGATCGTCTGCTTTGGTCCCCCGTGGCACGGTTCTGGGCGGATTGACGGCGCGGGTTGTATTTCGTTCAACCGCGGACTGCAACACTATGGCAGAAGCGGCGTTTTCGCGAATATCGGCGGTGTTTGAGCCGGACCTCCATCGCCGACGTGGCGAACATTTCTTGACCAACATCTTCGAGAACTGGTGTCGATCGACTTCTTCGTTGTTCCGACTGCTAGGTTTCGTGTGTTGTTCGTCTTCGTCGTACTCGCCCATGACCGACGACGAGTCATTCACTTCAATGTGACGGAACATCCCACGGCGCGGTGGACGGCGCAAAAATCATCGAAGCGTTTCCGTTTCATACTGCTATTCGGTATCTGATTCGCGACGGCGACGGAATTTACGGTGAGCGGGTTCAGCGAACAATCCGAAGTCTAGGCATCGAGGAGGTCGTGACCACGCCCGCATCGCCC
>CAMYNL010000037.1 GCA_947259705.1 uncultured Gammaproteobacteria bacterium
GGCGGGGGGCGGGTCCTCGTCATAGATGCCGCTCATGCGGCGGCGGAACTCGCCGGCCAGCTTGCGCAGGTCATGGGCATCGCGCACCACCGTGGCGCGCACTACCACCAGCAGTTCGGTGCGGTCCGCGGTGTTGAGCTTCTGGCCGAAGAAGAACCCCAGCACGGGCAGCTTGTGCAGGAACGGCACGCCGCTCTCGGACAGGCTGTTGTTCTCGCGGATCAGGCCGCCGATCACCACACTCTCGTTGCTGTACACCGCCACCCGGCTGCGCACGCTGCGCTCCAGGAATGCCCGCTGCCCGCTGGCGTCGTCGATGGCACCGGTGTCGGTGAGTTCCTGGCTGATGTCCAGGGTCACCAGGCCGCTGTCGTTGACCTGGGGCGTCACGTCCAGGGTCACGCCGGTGTCCTTGAACTGCACCGAGTTGGATACCACGCCACCCTCGGTCACCACGGTGGTGGAGATGGGCACCTGGTCACCGACGCGGATGGTGGCGGTCTCGTTGTCCAGCACCAGCACCGAGGGCGACGCCACCACCCGCACCTTGTCCTCGGTGGCGAGGATGTTCAACAGGGCGCGCACCTCGCTGGCGGCATTGACGATGGAGTAAGAGAACGTCCCGGGAAAGCCCAGCGGCAGGCCGACGGTGCCGAAGCCGCGGAAGTCGAGCCGGTCGTCCAGCAGCTCGGTCTGGGGAATACGATGATCGAAGAACCACTGCACGCCATGGGCCAGCTCCCCGGACAGGTTGACATCGACGATGGTGGCCTCCAGCAGCACCTGCATCGGCGACACGTCCAGCTGCTGCAGCGCCGCCTCCAGCCTGGCGTAGTCGCTGGGGATGGCGAGGATCAGCAGCGAGTTGCGGCTGGGGTCGGCGACGATGGATACCCGCCCCAGCTCCGCGACCAGGGCGGTCTCGCCCTCTCGCGCCGGTTCACCCGGCGCTGCCGGCGCCACCTGGATGCCTCCGGGCCGGCGCGGCGCAGCCGGCGGCGGCGGTGCCTCGGGGGAAGGGCGGATGACGTTGGTGGCGGGACTGTCGGCGCCGGCGCTGGAGGCATCGCCCGGGCGCAACTGCACCAGCTTGGGCGTGGCCCAGGGCGCCAGCTCCGGCGGACCGGCCTCCTCTTCCCCGGGGCCGCTGGTCTCGATATTGAACAGTTCCTGCAGCAGCCCGGCGAGGTCCGCGGCGCGGCCGTTCTGCACCTTGTACACGTAGAGCTGGCGGCCCTCGCCGTCGCCGGGCACATCCAGCCGCGCGATCCATGCCCTGACGTCTTCCAGGTACTTGAGCTGCGGTGTGATGACCATGACCGCGTTCAGGCGCTGCATGGGCAGGATGCGCAGCACACCCCTGGCGGGGCCGTCCTCCTCGATGCCGAGCACGGTGTTCAGTTCGGTGGCGATGGCCTCCACCGGCGTGTGCCGCACCGGCAACAGTCCCACCGACATGCCCTGCAGCCAGTTGACGTCGAACAGTTCCACGATGCCGCTGATCTGCTCCAGCTCCATGGCGCTGCCGGCGACCACGAGCAGATTGCGGCTGCTGTCCACCCGCACCGCCTGCTCCTGGTCCACGAAGGGTTCGAGGATCTTGCTCATCTCCTCGGCGGCAATGTACTGCAGCGGGATCACCCGCACGCGGTAGCCCGGGGCGCCGGAGGGCTGGGCAATGTCGGCGCCGGCGGCGCCGTTGCGCAGTGCTTGAGCGGTGGGCACGACCCGGTAAAGGCCGTCCTTGTAGACCAGCGCCGCGCCGTTGACACCGAGCACCGCCTCCAGCACCGACAGCATGCCCTGCTTGCTCATCGGACGCTGGGTGCGCAGGGTCACGCTCCCCTTCACGGTGGGATCGACCACGTAGTCCGCCTGCAGAATGTCACCCAGCACCACGGCGACCACCTGGCGGATGTCCGCGCTCTCGAAGTTCAGCGTCGCGTCGGTCTCCTCACCCGCGCCCTCGATGCCCTCGGCGCTGACCCGGGGCTGCACGAAGATGCCGCTGCCGGGAAAGATCTGTTCCTCCAGGCCGGGATAGGCTTCCTCAGTGGGCGTTGGCGCAGGGGCGTCTTCCGGCTCGGCAGTGGTTGGCGGCTCGGCGCCGAGGTCGGGCAGCGGCGCGTCGGCATCGGTCATGATGCTGCGGGCGTCGGGCGGGGACGCGCAGCCGACCAGGCCACCGACCAGGCCGAGGACGCCCAACACACTGACCAGATACGCGCATTTTTTCATGCTGAATCTAAACAATTGACGGCAAACCCCCGCTTTTTAAACGTAGTTTAGAACTCTGGCAGCAAGTATGCATGTTCTTTTTCCTTTTGCCGCACCAGCACCTGATCCTTGTCGATCTGTGCCACCTCCCAACCTTCCATGGTGTCGCCCGGGGCAACGCGCACGAACCGCCGGCCCTTCTGGTCCCAGAACAGGGCGTGGTTCTGTCCTGCCGTCACCACCGTGCCCACCAGTTTCCAGTCCGGCGTCCGCGCCGGCGGCACCGGCGCCTGTGCCGTTGCCTCCGACACTATCTCGGGCGGCCGCCGGGTGACCGTGAACAACGGCCGGTCCACCATCTCGCGGTACTCGTCGGGGGCCGGCAGCACGGTGCTCGGCCGCGGCGCCGCCACCAGTGCCTCGGCACCCGCGGTTGCCACCCCCGCCGCCCCGCTCACCGCGTTCCGCGACGCCTCCCATTGCCACCAGGCGGCCAGGCCCAGTGCCCCGCAGCAAACCAGCAGGGCCGCCGTGAGCAGGGTGGATATGTCAAGAAGCCGGGGCATCGGCGCGCGGCCACAGGTATCCGGTGAGGTCGAAGTTCACCGTCAATCGCTCGGCCACGGGCTGGTTGGCGCGAGCGTATCGGCGCATGTTCCGGATCGACAGGCCGTCGACGATCAGCAGCGGCCTGCCCAGCTCCAGCTTGCGCAGCAGGTCGTGCAGGTTTTCGCTGCTGCCGCGCATCACCACCTTGACCGTGACCGCCGCGAAGTCGCCGCCGGGTTCCGACGCCAGCGTCTGCGTGCTGACCAGTTGGCCGCCGCTCTCGCGAACCATGCGCTTCACGAGTTGCTGCAGCTCCGCGGACGCCAGCGCAGCGGTCTTCTGCGACAGGAAGCTGGCGGCAAGCTGCGGGTCTTTCTGCAGCAGGAGCAGGCGCCGGTCTACGTCCTGCTGCGCGGTGGCGACCGAGCGGTAGCGGACCAGACGATCGTTCAAGCGATCGATGTCGTCCTGCAGGCCCGACAACGTGGCCGTGTACGGCCGCACGAAGCCGAGATAGACCAGCAGCACCGTCAGCACCAGCAGCAACACCGCCAGTACGCGGCTCTGCAGACGGTTGAGGGTCAGCGCCATCATGCTCACCCGGCATCGCCGATGGAAGAGGAGATCGCGAACCGTTCCTTGTTGGTGCGCGAGTTCTGGGTCACCGGAGAGGTGAAGCTGGTCTGCTCGAACAGCGGCGATTCCTCCAGCAGGCTGATCAGCTGCGACGCCGCGTCGGACTCGCCCTGTATGCGGATGGTCCCCTGTTTGATCTCCAGGCTGTTCAACCAGGTATCGTCCGGCAGCAGGGTGGCCATTTCCCCGAGCACCTGTACGTTGCTGGCGAGCTTTTCCTTGCGTTCCAGCAATCCCTGGAAACTCGCCACCTGTTTCTCGTATTGACCGCGCAGCGCGGCGACCTTCTCCGCTTCCTCCCGGGCGTTCGCCACCTGTGTCTCCAGCTCAGCCTTGGCCCGGTACAGCTGCACCAGCGGTACCACCATGACCAGCAGCAGCAGGGCGGCGGCAACCGTGAGCAGGATGATGTTGACCGGCGTCAGCAACGGTTTCTTTTGCGGCCGCAGTTCGGCAGGCAACAGGTTGTAGCCGAGCCCGACGCCGCTCTCCGCCGTTGCGGGACCGCGGACGTCGACACTGCCGATGTCGACACCCAGCGCCTGCAAGCGCTGCAGCAGTTCATCGAGGCGCCGCTTCGGCACCGTGACCAGTTCCAACTCGATCGACCCCTGCAGCGGGGACGACGCTGTCCTGCGGTAGTCGAAATAGACGTCGGCAGCGGCAAACGGCGTCTGGCGGTCCATTTCGAATGTCAGCACCTGGCGCAGGTTATCCTTCGCGGCGGCCGGCAGGGTCACCGGCAGCGCCGCCACCCATTCCGGCGGCAGCAGCAGGACGGGGGCCTTCTTGAGCGCGCGCTGCATGCGCAGGGCGGTGCCGAGTGCATCATCCTGATCGCGATCCTCCCCGCCCAGCACCACCCGGCCCAGTTCCTCGCGTTCGCCACCGCGATGCCGGCGGCACACCAGCATCGGGCCCTCGATAACGAACACCAGCTGCTCGGCCGCCTGGCCCTCGCCCGCGGCGCGGCTGCCCGGCAGCAGCGTCAGCAACTCGCGCCCCCACCAGCGCAGAAACCGGCCCACCGGGCCTTCCGCGTCCTGCCCGGCGGCTGCACGCAAGGGAAATATGTTACTGTTCATTAGTACAGTCTATAAGTGTCAATTTGGGCAGCGCGTGGCGCAAATTTGCCCGCAAGCACAAGTCTAGCGGACATTATCAACCAGGATAACCAGCGCGATATGTGAAATTGACGCCGATCAAGCTAGGATTACGGCCATGTCCAGCAGCCCTACATTAAGTCCCGGCACCCTCGCCGACCCGGATCACGACCCGCTGGGTGACCGCCTGGTCAACCGCGGCAAGTTGCGCGCATCGGAGCTGAAGCGCGTGCAGGCATTGCCGCGCAAACCCGGCGAAACGCTCGCTACCCTGCTCAGCAGGCTGGACCTGGTGGCGGAGAACGACATCGTCGGCGAACTGACCGAGATCCTGGGCATGGCGCCGCTGCAGGCACGGGACTATCCCGATGCCGTGGTGAGCGAGGCGAAACTGTCGCCGCGATTTCTCAAGTCCGCCCACGTCATACCGATCGACGAGAGTGAGCACGACATCACCCTGGCGATGGCGGACCCCAGGGAACTGCACATCACCCACGCCGTGGGCGTGGCCTGCGGCAAGGCGGTGGTGCCGCGGCTGGGACTCAAGTCGGACATCGACAACGCCATCGAGCGCTGCTACGGGGAAGGCCACTCCGAGCTGGGCCGGCTGGCAAAGGAAAGCGACCAGGAGCAGGAGGCGGAACCCGACGTGGAACAGCTGCGGGACATGGCCAGTGAAGCACCGGTGGTGCGCATGGTCAACCTGCTGATCCAGCGCGCGGTAGACGCCCGTGCCTCCGACATCCACCTGGAGCCGTTCGAGGACCGGCTCATCGTGCGTTACCGGATCGACGGCGTGCTGCGCGAGGTCGAGGGCCCGTCCGCCAAGCTGACGGCGGCGGTGGTGTCGCGCATCAAGATCATGTCGAAGCTCAACATCGCCGAGCGCCGGCTGCCCCAGGACGGGCGCATCATGCTGAAGGTGCGCGGCAAGGAGATCGACTTCCGCGTCTCCACGGTACCGACGCTCTACGGCGAGAGCGTGGTCATGCGCCTGCTGGATAAAAAAGGTCTGCCGCTGAATTTCGAGTCGCTGGGATTCGCCGAGTCGCAGGGCGCGGCATTCAAGGAGATCCTGGCCATGCCGCATGGCATCGTGCTGGTCACCGGACCCACCGGCAGCGGCAAGACCACCACCCTTTATGCCGCCCTCAACCATCTCAACACCATCGAGCGCAAGATCCTGACCGTGGAGGACCCGGTCGAGTACCAGCTGCACGGCATCAACCAGATCCATGTCAAACCGCAGATAGGCATGGACTTCGCCAGCGCCCTGCGCTCCATCCTGCGGCAGGACCCGGACGTGATCATGATCGGCGAGATGCGCGACGTGGAGACCGCCCGGATCGCCGTGCAGTCGGCATTGACCGGTCACCTGGTGCTGTCCACGCTGCACACCAACGATGCGGCGAGCGGCATCACCCGCATGCTGGACATGGGCGTCGAGGACTATCTGTTGACCTCGACGGTAAACGCGATCCTGGCGCAGCGGCTGGTGCGCACCCTGTGCTCGCATTGCCGCAGCCCCTGCCCGGCGCTGCCCGAGACGGTCCGGGAACTGCGCCTGGACCAGCTGGCAAAGACGCCGGAGGTGACGCTGTACAAGCCGGTGGGCTGCGAACACTGCGACGGCACCGGTTTCCAGGGCCGGACGGCGGTGCTGGAATTCCTGGTGCTGAACGACGAGATCCGGCGCCTGGTGCTGCAGCACGCCGAGGCCCACGAGATCCAGAAGGCCGCGCGCAGCCACGGCATGCTCTCGATGTACGAGGACGGGCTGCTCAAGGCGCTGGGCGGCCACACCACCATCGACGAAGTGCTGCGCGTCACCCAGGAGTTCTGAGGCGGTGTCGCGGTTCTGGTACCAGGCGGTCAACGCCACCGGCGAGACCGAGGAAGGCGAAATCGAAGCGGCCGCCGAGGCGGCCGCGGTGGCGAGGCTGCAGGATGCCGGCTATGTCCCCATCCGCATCCGGGCCGCCGGCGGCAGCAAGCGCGGGACCCGGCGATCCCGCTCCACCGCCCTGCAGTTCCGCCTGTCCCGGCGCGGTATCGGCGCCGGGGACATCGCCAACTTCACCCGCGAGCTTGCCACCATGCTGGGCGCCGGCCTGCCGCTGGATCACTCTTTGCAGACGCTGACCGAGGTCTCCGACAACGACAAGCTCAAGGAGATCACGGCCACCATCTATGAAAAGGTGCGCGGCGGAGAGACATTTTCCAGCGCCCTGGGATCCCTGGACGGGGTGTTCTCGGATCTTTACATACAGATGGTCAAGGCAGGCGAGGCGGGGGGCGCACTGGATTCCACCCTCGCCCGCTTGGCGGACCACCTGGCCCGCAGCAAGAAACTCCGCGAGAGCGTGATCTCGGCGCTGACCTATCCGCTGGTGCTGGTGGCCGTCGCCGGCATCTCCATCGTGGTGCTGCTCAGTTTTGTGATCCCGCAGTTCTCACAGATGTTCGAGGACATGGGCACTGCATTGCCGCTGCCCACGCGCATCGTCATCGGGGTGTCCGAGTGGCTGCGCCACTACTGGTGGACCATCCCGCTGGCGATCGTGCTCATCGCCATGGTATTCCGGCGCTGGCGCGCGGTGCCGGCCAACCGGGTGCGCTGGGACCGCTGGATGCTGCGCCAGCCGCTGGTAGGGGATTTCATGGTCAAGATCGACCTGGCGCGGTTCACGCATACCCTGGGCGTGACCCTGGGCAACGGCGTGCCCCTGCTGCAGGCCATGGAGATCGCCGCGCGCGGGATGCAGAACCGCGCCCTGGGCGCGGTCGTCACCGACGCCGCGGAGCAGGTGCAGCAGGGGCGCACCCTGGCATCGGCCCTGGAACAGAACGAGCAGTTGCCGAAGCTCGCGATCAAGATGATCCGCGTGGGCGAGGAATCCGGGCAACTGGAAAAGATGTTGCTGCAGCTGGCGGACATGTACGATCAGGAAACCCAGCTGGCGGTGCAGCGCCTGCTGAGCCTGCTCGAGCCGGTGCTCATCGTCGGACTGGGGGTGTTGATCGCGGGCATCATCATGTCCGTCCTGGTCGCCGTCCTGGGCATGAACCAACTGGTGTTCTGAGGCACCTCTGGAAATGAGAAAATGCGCGTTATGAATAGACCGACCCGTTCCCGGCCGCCCACCGCATGGCGGGGCTTCACGCTGATCGAACTGCTGGTGGTACTGGTCATCCTCGGCCTGCTGGCCGGGCTGGTCGGGCCCCAGGTGATGAAATACGTCGGCTCGTCGAAGACCAAGACCGCGCGGTTGCAGATCGAGGACCTGGCCGCGAGCCTGGACCTCTACCGCCTGGAGGTCGGGCGCTACCCCAGCGGCGACGAGGGACTCGACGCGCTGGTGAACAAGCCCTCCGGTGCCGGCAACTGGAACGGCCCTTATCTGCGCAAGAAGGTCATCCCCAAGGACCCCTGGGGCTTCGACTACCAGTACCGCACGCCGGGCCAGCACGGCCCCTATGACCTGTTCTCGTTGGGTGCGGACAACGCCGAGGGCGGCGACGGTGAAGACACGGATGTGGTCAGCTGGGAATGACCGGCCAGCCGCGGCACCAGCCGCGCGCGCGCGGCGATCGTTGCAGCGCGGCTTCACCCTCATGGAGATCCTGCTGGTGGTCACCTTGGTGGCCATGCTGGTCGGCGTCACCGCGCCGCTGCTCATCAACGCGGTCGCCGGGGCGCAGCTGAAGAGCGCCGCCCGGGAGATCACCGCGGCGCTGCGCCACGCCCGCAATGTTGCGGTCTCGAAGCAGCAGGAGGCGGCGGTCAGCATCAACGTACAGTCCCGCCGCTACCGCGTCAGCAGCGAACAGCGTGATCGCGCGCTGCCCGGGGAGGTGGAGCTCAAGGTCTTCGGCGCCGCCAGCGAGTCCCCCGACGATACCGTCGGCGGAGTGCGGTTCTTTCCCGACGGCAGTTCCACCGGCGGACGCATCACCGTGGCGATGGGCGAGCGCGGCTATCGTATCGATGTGGACTGGCTGCTCGGCAAGGTCACTCTCAGTGAATAGTCCGGCGCGCAACAAGGGCTTCTCCCTGCTCGAGGTGCTGGTCGCCTTCGTGGTGCTGGCGATGACCCTGAGCGTGCTGCTGGCGATATTCTCGCAGGGCCTGCGCAGCGCCACATTGAGCGGCGACTATCAGCGCGCCACGGTACTGGCCGAGGCCCGGCTGACTGAGGCCATGGTGCTGGAGAGCCTGCGCGACGGCGTCCGTGAGGGCAGCCAGCCGCCCTACCGGTGGCGCAGCACGGTGCAGGTCCCGGAGTGGGCCGCGGACAGCTCGACCCGCCACCCGCTGCGGCCCTACGAGGTGACCGTGGACGTCAGCTGGGACGAGGCCGGCAGGACCCGCAGCGTGTCGCTGAGCACGCTGGCCATCGGGCGCTGACCATGCAAGCCCCGCGGCGCCGGCACAAACATCAGCGGGGCCTCACCCTGGTGGAACTGCTGGTGAGCCTGACCCTGACCATCATGATCGTCACCAGTCTCTACAGCGGGCTGCACCTGGCCGGCCGCGCCTGGCAGCAGGGCAGCGAGCGCACCGAGCGGGCCGGCGAGGTGACGCTGGTGCGCGAGTGGCTGCGCCGGCAGCTGACCCAGATGCACGCCATCGTCGATCCCGAAGGCGCCGGCAAGGATGCGGTGTTGTTTTCCGGGGCAGCCACCTCGCTGAACTTCATCGGCAGCCTGCCCGGGCACCTGGGCGGCGGCGGGCTGCACGCCCTGACCCTGCGCCCGTCGACCGACGACCCGCGGCAACTGATACTCGAACACCGCGCCTTCCCCGAGACCCTGCCGGGATCCCCGGCGGAGGTCTCGCGGCGCGTTCTGCTCGACACCATGGAGGGTGTCAGCTTTCGTTACTTCGGCGCCGAGAAGGAGGACGATGCGCCGCGCTGGTTCGATGCCTGGGAGATCGACCAACACCTGCCCCTGGCCATCCGCATAGCGGTCGATCCGCAGTCTCCCGACCGCGCCGCCTGGCCGCCGCTGATCGTGCCGGTGATGACCGACGGCCCCACCAAGCGCGAGTCACCACTGGTGGCCCGGCTCGGCGTCGCCGCGCGCTGAGCAACGCCATGCGTCCGCCCCGGCAACAAAGCGGCATCGCCCTCACCATCGTGCTGTGGGTCATCACCCTGCTGTCCGTGGTGGCGACCAACTTTGCCTACTCCATGCGCACCGAGACCAATATCACGCGCAACAACATGGAGCGCACCCGGGCGCGCCACCTCGCCGAGGCCGGGGTGCGCGCCGCGGTCTGGGCGCTGTCGCACCCGGATGCGGAGGCCCGCTGGCGCAGTGACGGCCAAAGCCGCCGGCTCGCCATCGGTGGCGGGGTGGTGGAAGTCAGCGTGCGCCGGGAGGCCGGCCTGATCGATCTCAACAAGGCGTCCCCGGCCATTATCGAAGGCCTGCTCCAGGTCTTCGAGGTCGACCCGGACCGCCGCGACCAGCTGGTGAACGCGATCCAGGATTGGCGCGACAAGGATGACTTGCGGCGGGTGAACGGCGCCGAGGACCGCGAATACATCGCCGCCGGCCGTGACCAGGGCGCCAAGGACGCGCCTTTCGATGCTGTGTCCGAGCTGCAGACGGTGCTGGGCATGACGCCGGAGCTGTTCCGCAAGCTGGAACCGTTCTTGACCGTGCACGCGGGCAGCGCCCGGATCGATACCGGCGCGGCGCCGCTGGAGGTACTGCTGGCGCAGCCCGGCATCGACGCCGCCGGCGCACAGACCCTTCTGGCGCAGCGCGACGGGGCCGCCGCGCGGACCGCGGCCGGCGGTGTCGTCCGGATCACCGCCCGCGCAGCGGGCCCGGGGGGCAGCGGTTTCTCGCTGCGCGCCGTGGTGCGGATCAAGCCGGGCAGGCAGATCGGCGTCAGCGTGCTGGAGTGGGCCGAGCGCGCCTGAGCCGCTGCGCCGCGGCATCATCCCGCGCATACGGGCGACAGCGAGCCGCCTGTCCGGTTGACCCCGAACGCATCCGAATCGGCGTCCGTCCCCCGGGCGTCCGGCCTACACATTAGTTCCCTTAGACAATGGCTCGTGCGAAGCATGACCAGTCTTCTTCGATCACGGCCATGTCATCGGCCGTCCGGGGCCCATGTCGACTCCCGCGCTGGCGCGATCCATCCCGCATTGCGGTCATTGCAGTAGAGGTGGTCTTCGATTAATCTGGCCGCCGGGAACAGTCGACTCGCGCGCGCCCGCGCGTATCCTGAACGTCCCGGGGAGGCGCATACCATGTCCAGGAAGAACTCGGATCACGACAACCCGCTAACTGAATCCCGCAGTGAAAAACAAAGACCCGCTCGGCGCAAGCTGCTGAAGTCGATCGCCATCGGCGGCGGGGCCGCGGCACTGGGCAAGACCCTGCCGGAACAGTGGAGCAAGCCGATGGTGGATTCGGTACTCGTACCCGCTCATGCGCAGGCCACGCAACCGCCGCAGCGCTCCCTTGTTTCTTTGAACATAGAAACCACCAGTATCTCCGATTTCTTCATGCAGACCGCGCATGCGTCGGCAGTGTGCATACTGCCGCCGCAGTTTTGCGTGGAGCGCAACGCGGGCGTCGCCACCTTTAACATTGGGCGCGGATCGAATTCCACGGCTTTTACCGATGGCGTCGCCTTCGACATAACGGTGGCCGGCTTCGCCTTGACGGGTGTAACGATCAGCGGCAACTCGATCGGGGGAGGCATCAACTGCGACCCGGCCCCGCCCATGTCGCTACCGACGCCTTTTAACGGCACCTTCGAGAACGGCACTTGCCTTGACGTGTTTGGGCCCTAGACGCGCCCACGCCCGCACGGGACCGCCGCGCCGTTCCATGCAAACGAGGCGCGCAACAGCCCTGTGAGATGCGCCGCGTGTGCGCACGGCTGCCGAAGCATTGCACTGCGCGGGCGCCGCACAGCGGCCCGAAGGGCACCTCCTATAGTCTGCAATCCAGCGATGTCTTCGCAGCCGGCCGGCGGTCGGTCACCAGCAACCGACCCTTGGGCGGGGCGGTGACCCGGCGTCGCGGCACGGGTCACAGTAACCCCCCGGTGCGCCTCCACTCCGGGTCGAGACGACCGGCCTGCCGCGCGTACGGGGCAATGCGGCTGACCGCCTCGCCGGTGACGCCGCCGAGCGGCTGTTCGGGGCCTTCGATGTCGAGCAGGACTTACTGAACTGTGCGCCGCCCGGAGGGGCTTACAACTTGTCGGCGGCGCACTCGCCGAACCAGTGAGCACGACCCGCGGGTTGCTGAGCAGAGAAGGCACCCGCTTTGCGGCGAGCAGGCTGCCCGGCTGGACAACCGGACCCCCCAGTGGCTCCGCACTGTAGCACCGCCCGTGCTCGACGAATGGATCGGCGGCTTCCTCTGTCGCCCCGCCGCGTCGTTGCATGAGCCTTCCTGCGTATGACGAAGAGGCGTTGGCTTCGGCTGACTCGCCCGGTAGCCGCGTTTCGTGCTAAAAGCGCGAGGAGATGAATGTTCCTCGATATGTGGTTTTCATGCTCGCCGTTCTCGGCCTCGTCGCGGGGCCCGGGGACGCCGCGGCCGGATACGTGGGCGCCGCCGCCTGCGGCCAGTGTCATGAAAAGCAGGTCGACGCCTGGCGCGGCTCCCATCACGAGCGCGCCATGCAGCACGCGAACGACGAGACGGTGCTGGGCGATTTCAAGGATGCCGAGTTCACCTATCACGACGTCACCAGCCGCTTCTACCGGCGCGACGGACGCTTCTTCGTGCGCACAGACGGACCCGACGGCAGGCTGACCGACTACGAGATCCGCTACACCTTCGGCGTCGAGCCGCTGCAGCAGTACCTGATCGAGTTTCCCGACGGGCGCCTGCAGCCGCTGGGGATCGCCTGGGACAGCCGGCCGGCCGCGGCCGGCGGGCAACGCTGGTTCCACCTCTACCCGGAGCAACACATCAGCCATGACGACCCGCTGCACTGGACCGGCGCCAGTCAGAACTGGAACTACATGTGCGCCGAGTGCCACTCCACCGCGCTGGACCGGAACTATGATGCCGAGGCCGGGCGCTACGCCACCACCTGGTCGGAGATCAACGTGTCCTGCGAGGCCTGCCATGGGCCCGGTGCGGCCCACGTGGACTGGGCGCGGCAGGCAAAGTCCGGCGGGGCGTCCAGCGCGGGAGACGACTCTGGCCTGGCGCTATCGCTGGCGCGCGGCGGCCAGTGGCGGATCCCCGACGGCGCCGACACCGCGGTGCGCGGCGGCGGATCCGCGGGCGAGGCCCAGGTCGAAAGCTGCGGCCGCTGCCATGCGCGGCGCGCGCCGGTGTTCAACGACTACCGGCACGGCCAGGCCTTACTGGATACGCACCGTCCGCAACTGCTGCGCGAGGGCCTTTATTTCGCTGACGGGCAGATCAACGACGAGGTCTATGTTTACGGTTCCTTCCTGCAAAGCCGCATGCATCGCCAGGGGGTTACCTGCTCGGACTGCCACGAGCCCCACAGCCTGCAATTGCGGCGGCCGGGCAATGCCCTGTGCGGCGGCTGCCACCGCAGCGAACGCTACGACACCGCCAGCCACCACTTCCATGCGGCCGGTTCCGAGGCCGCCCAGTGCGTGGCCTGCCACATGCCGGCAAGGACCTATATGGTGGTGGACCCGCGCCGCGATCACAGCTTTCGGGTGCCGCGTCCCGACCTGTCGGTGCGGCTGGGCACGCCCAACGCGTGCGCACAATGCCACCAGGGCCGCACCGATGGGTGGGCCGAAGCCGCCGTTAAGCAGTGGTACGGCGACGACCGCCGCCGCGAACCGCATTTCGGCACCGCCGTCGATGCCGGACGCCGCGGTGCCACCGACGCCGAGCAGCGCCTGATCGCCCTGGTCTCCGACACCACGCAACCGGCAATCGCCCGGGCGACCGGCGCCGTGCTGCTGGGCGGCCACCTGAGTCCGCTCAGTGTGCCGGAGCTGGCCGCCCTGCTGAGCGACCCGGACCCGCTGCTCCGGCTGTCGGCGCTCGAGGCGATCGAGGGATTGCCGATGCGCAACCGGGCCCGGCTCGCCGCCGGGCTGCTCAAGGACCCGGTGCGGCTGGTGCGGGCCGAGGCGGGTCGGGTCCTGGCCGGCGGCGATGAACTGATCAGCGAGCAAGACAGAGACGCGCTGCAGCGCGCGCTGCAGGAATACATCGCCGGGCAAGGCATGAACCTGGATCGACCCGAGGCGCTGTCCAACCTGGGTAACGTTTACCTGCAGCTCGGCCGCGTCGAGGAGGCCGAGACCGCCTACCAGAGAGCCATCGCCCTGGACCCCGGCTTCGTCCCCGCCTACGTCAACCTGGCCGACCTGATGCGCGCGGGCGATCGCGACGCCGATGCCGAACAGCTGTTGAAGCTGGCGCTGAGCCGCCAACCGCGGGCCGGGTCGCTGCATTACGCCTACGGCCTGCTGCTGGTTCGGCGCAAACGGCTGGAACGAGCCCTGGACGAGTTGCGGCGGGCGACGGAGCTGGAAAGCAATAATGCCAGGTATCTATATGTCTACGCGGTCGCCCTGGAGTCGGCCGGCCGCCTCAACGACGCGTTGCAGGCCCTGGAGACGGCCCACGCCGCCAGGCCCAGCGACCGCGATGTGCTCTACGCGTTGATTGCCTATCATGCCCGCGCCGGCAACGCGGAGGCGGCGCGTCGTTATGCCGCCGTGCTCAGCGGCGTCTCGCCCTGGGACCGCGATGCCGCCGAACTGCGGCGCCAGCTGGAGGCGCGGGCATCCCGCGGCCGGTCATCGGGCAAGTGACGGCGCCGATGCCGTCTGCCTGCGAACACTCGCCAGGCCGCTCATCGTGAGCGCCACGCCGGCACCCCCGGGCGCCTCCAGAACGGCGGTCACCGTCGCCGCCACCATCGTCGTCCTGGCCGGGGTCCGCGCTGCCGCACCCATCACCGTGCCGTTTCTGCTGGCCTTCTTCATCGCCGCCATCACCGCCCCGGCGTTGTTCTGGCTGCAGCGCAAGGGGGTGCACGGGGCGCTGGCGGTGTTGCTCATCGTGCTGGGCATCGCGCTGACCGGCCTGGGCCTGTTCACCCTGATCGGCTCGTCGGTACAGGAGTTCATGCGGGCCGCACCTGTATATCAACAGCAGCTCCGGGAACTGGTTTCGGGGGGCATCGACTGGCTGGCTGGCCACGGCATCGACCTATCGCTGACCGGCGTAAGCGACGTCCTGGACCCGGGCCAGGCGATGCGCCTGGCGCAGCGCCTGCTGAGCAGTCTCGGCGCCGTGCTGAGTAACAGCTTCCTGATCCTGTTCACCGTGGTGTTCATGCTGCTCGAGGCCCGGAGTTTCCCCTCCAAGCTGCGCGCCATGCTGCGTGACCCGGACCACTCCCTGTCGCAGTTCGCCCGGTTTTTCGAGAGCGTAAAGAAATACATGAGCATCAAGACCCTGATCAGCATCGCCACCGGCGCGCTGGCCGCGCTCTGGCTGTGGCTGCTGGGGGTGGACTACCCCCTGCTGTGGGGGGTACTCACCTTCCTGCTCAACTACATCCCCAACATCGGCTCGATCATCGCGGCCATATTGCCCACCCTGCTGGCCCTGGTGCAGCTCGGTTTCCTGCCCGCCGCCGCGACCCTGGGCGGCTACCTGGTCATCAACTTCGTCATGGGCAGCATCCTGGAACCGCGTATCATGGGCAAAGGGGTCGGACTGTCGACACTGGTGGTCTTCCTGTCCCTCATCTTCTGGGGCTGGCTGCTGGGACCAGTCGGCATGCTGCTGTCCGTGCCCCTGACCATGATGGTCAAGATCGCCGCCGAAGGCAGCGCGGAGACGCGCTGGCTCGCGGTGCTGCTGGCTTCGGAGGCATCGCTGGCGCAGTCCGCCCCGGGCCGGGGCGGGCGCGGCAGCGGCGCCGGTCCGCGGGCGGACGATTGAGGCGCATCGGCGCCATCGACCGCGGCATCACCGGCCCGGCCCGATGCGGCACCGCCATGTATCAGCCGCCGTCCGGACCCGGTAAACTAGGATCCGGACGCGCCGGGACGACGGGCAACGCTACGTCGGTGGATTGACCTGTATCAAGCTCGACCCGCGCCGGCGCTGGTAGATTTGACAGCATGAGCGACACTGCACAGGACATGGGCCCCCGCGCCTTCGTCGAGCGCTTCCCGGCGCTGACAGAGTTGTCCGTGGCCGACGCGGGCATCCTGCTGCGGGAAATGCAGCGGCTGGACCTGCCGGCGGGCAAGGAGGTGATCGCCCGCGGCGATTTGAACGACTCGATCTATTTCATCTGGGGCGGCGGCGTCAGCGTCGGACTGACGACCGGGGAGGCGGTGCTTACCGTGGGCGAGTTCACCGCCGGCCAGTGGATCGGTGAGACCTCGCTGGTGGATCCCGCCCCCGCCAGCGCCGCCTGCACGACGCTCGCGGACAGCACTTTGTTATCGCTGTCCCATGCCCGGTTCATGGAGCTGCGCCGTTCGCACCCCGCCATCACCAGCACCCTGTTACAGATGCTGAACGAGAGCCTGGCGGAACGCATGCGGCGCACCGTCCGCTTCCTGGACCGCGGACCCGACGCCAGCGGTCTGGGCGACCAGGATCAGCGACACTGGCTGCTGGAGGCCCTGCGCCGGGTGATCGGCACCGCGGCGAGGTCGGCGACCTGAAACCATGGACCTCTACGAATTCCTGCAAACGGTCCCGACCTTTTCCGACTTCCCACAGTCGGATATCGAGGTGCTGGAAAAATCGCTGCGCGTGGACCATTACCCCAAGGACCACGTATTCACCAGCGAGGGAGAGAAAGACAGCAGCATGTACCTGATGATGCAGGGGGAGGTACAGCTCTCCCGCAAGCGGCCCCATGACCGGGGATTCGAATACCGGGAGGTGCTGAAGAGCGGCGACATGTTCGGTCTGCGCTCGCTGATCGACAACCAGCCCCGCTTCTCGACCTGCCGCGCAATCACGGAGGTGACGGCGGCCTCCCTGCCGCGCAGCGCTTTCAACCTGCTCTATCATTCCCATGTCGCCATCGCGGAGCATTTCCAGTTCATCGTGGCGAAACAGCTGAGTCGGGAACTGCGCGCCCTGGACCGCGCCCTGGTCAAGGCGCTCACCTCGGGCAGCTTAGAGGAGTTCCTCAGCCCGATGCCCAAGGGGGATGACGTAGGCTGCTGAGCCGGGCCCGCACCCCACGGGGTCGACGCCCCGGCATCGCCACCCGCGGCATGGCCCGGAAGCCCGGCGGCAGTCCGTTTCGCTCGCGTGGCGAGGCCCCGAACATGGATGATATTCTGTGATTCAAGACACCTGCACACCCTCTCAGGACCCGGCGGTGACCCAAGCTTGCGGCAATTGTTTGATCCCGCGCTGCGCCCTGGCGCTGCTGGCCGTTGCCACCTGCCTGATGCAGGCGCCCACCGTCGGGGCCGACGACAGCAAGCGCGTTAGCGCCATCGAGCGCCGCCTCGACCTGACGCAGAACTACCTCAATTCCTCCTCCGCCGCCAATATGGCCGCCGGGGACAACCAAGAGGCGAAGCAGTTTGTGGGCAAGGCGCGCGAATACCATGACCTTGCCCGCAAGGCGCTGGCCGATGGCGATCTCGATACCGCTGCCGATCTCGCGGATCAAAGCCTGCGCGCCTATTCAGCGGCCAGCGCGGCCAGGCGGGGGGCAGGCAGATCGGAAAACCTGCAGGCGAGCGAGAACAAGGCGCTCCGTCTGGAGATCGAAACCTACCTGCAGGCGTACCTTGCCGCCCTGCAGGAGAAGGGTCCGACCATGGCCGGCCTGCTGAACCGCCGGGAGCTTGATGACCTGCTGGCGCGCGCGGACAGGCAGCAGAACACCGGCGACCATCAAGCGGCCAACCAGTCACTGCGCCAGGGCCAACAGATGGTGGTGACGGCCCTGACCAAGATTCGCAGCAACGAAACCGTCGTCTATACCCTCGAGTTCCAGACCCCGGCGGACGAGTACCGCTACGAACGCGAACGCTACAACGAGTACCTGCGGCTGGCGCAGCAGGTGCTGGCCAGCGGCCAGGTGGGAGAGGCGAAGACCATGATGTTCGACAAGGTGGTGCAGAAGGGGCGCAACCTGAACGGGCAGGCCGAGCAACTGGCGGGCCAGGGCAATTTCGAGGCCGCCATCAGCCACATGGAACAGGCGCTGGCGAAACTGGTTCAGGGGTTGCAGCTGCTGGGGGTGCCGGTGTCCCGCTGAGCGCTCAGCCAACCCGGATCACGGCCATCATCCCGGAGCGCACGTGGCCCAGGATGTGGCAATGAAACAGCCATCCGCCCGGGTTGTCGGCGACGAAGGCGACCTTCGCCCGCTCTTCCGGCCCCAGCATGACGGTATCCAGCCATTGGCCCACCACCGTGGAATCGCTGGAGTGCTCGACCACCTTGAAGTGGTGTCCATGCAGATGCATGGGGTGCGGCCAGGCGGTGTCGTTCTGAAAATCCAGCAGCACCGTGCGCCCGCGCTCCACCGTGAACAGCGGAATGTCCGTATAGCCTGAACTCACCCGGCCGTTGATGGCCCACATCTTGCCGAGCAGATACAGGCGCGTGATGTCCAGTTCCTTGTCGCCCAGAATGGCGTTCTGAAGACGCCCCAGGTCACCGCCCGCCAGCACCACCGGCTGCAGCTGCGGATCGCTCAGGTCCGGCTCCGGGATCGGGTTGGCAGGCAGGCTCGGCACTGCCTCCGGCATGCTGGTGCGCAAAGCCGGCTGCTCGCCATAGACGATATCCATCAGCTTGAAGGGCGACTGGGGATACTGGGTGTCGAGCACGGCGAAGCGCTCGCCCGGCTGACGCGTCATGTCCAGCAACAGGTCCAGCCGCTGGGCGGGGCCGATGGTAATCGCGGTGCCGGGCGCGTAAGGCTCCAGCGGCTGGCCGTCGCGGGCGATGACCACCGGCCGGTGACCCTGGAAACGCAGGGAAAATATGCGTGCGTTGGCGGCGTTCAACAGCCGCAGTCGGACACGCTCCCCGGCGCGCACGTCGAAGGAACGGGGGGTGCGGCTGTTGACGGTGACCGTGTTGCCCAGCCTGCCCGCCCGCGCCAGGTCCCGCTGCCGGTCGAAATCGCCGACGATCTGGGCTTCATTGTCGAGCCGCCAGTCGTCAAGCACCCACAGCGCCTCGCGATCGACGGCGTAGGGTTCCCGCTCCTCGACAATGAGCGGCCCGTAGAGTCCGCGACCGATCTGTTCCGCCGTGTTGACGTGGGAGTGGTACCAGAAGGTGCCCGCATCAGGCGGCGTGTATTCGTAAACGAATTCCTGGCCCGGGTCTATCGGCGGCTGGGTGAGTTGGGGTACGCCATCCATGTTGTTCACGATGCGCAGGCCGTGCCAGTGCACGGTAAGCGGCTGCTCGAGTTCGTTCTTCACCGCGATCCGTGCCGGCTCGCCCTGACGCAGCCGCAGCAGCGGCCCGGGCGACTCGCGATTGAAGGTCCAGACCTCGGTCTCGGGAAACGGGCTCTGCGCCAACTGCACGCCGGCCTTGACGGCCGTGAGACGATACTGCATGGGTGATGCTGCCGCCGCGAGCCGCGACACGGGAACCCAGGACAGCAGGGACCCCGCCGCCCCGAGTTTAAGAAAGTCGCGGCGGGAGAAGCGGTGTGATGTCGATGTCATCGCCGTGTATTGTGTGCCGTGAACCTGTCGACTGCAACCTCGTGCAGCGGGCGCCGATAGCGACGCCCGGGCGGGAAATTACCATCCCGTCGGGCGGCCAGGTTCAGCATGCTGCCCGGGCGGCCGCGCGTTGCCGAAGGCGTCTTCCGAGTCGTCGGCCGTCACCATGTCTCCGGGGTCCAGCGGCTCGCCCGCAGCAGGCGGGGCCGCATCGACTGTGCCAACGCGCGTGACACGCTCCGCATCCACATGCACAGGCATCCAAACGACACGGCGTCTGGGATCCGCTACGGGTGCCCGCGCTGGTGAACGCCGGGGCGCTGCGCGCGGACAGGCCGATTGATGCCGGCGGCCACCTGGCCGCCGCCGCAGGGCGTCTGTTGCGTCCATGACAAGAAAGATAATATTTTCTTATAAAACCTATTACTATTTAATAACTAGCTGTTATCTATAACTATTTATAATTTCCGTTTGGTGGAATCGTTTTTCATTTTAGTTGACATAGGGTCCCGGCGTCGAGATACTGCGGGGTGTCGAACACGTCAGCCAGAAGCAGAGGAGAAACACAATCATGGCGAAGATGACCGCAGCCGCTGCCGCCGTTAAAGTCATGCAGAGCGAGGGCGTCGAACTCGCCTTCGGTATTCCGGGCGCCGCCATCCTGCCGCTCTACGAGAGCCTCAAGGACAGCGACATCAAGCACGTGCTGGTACGCCACGAAGAGGGTGGATCGCATTCCGCGGAAGGTTACGCGCGCGCCAGCGGCAAGGTCGGCGTCAACATCGGCACCTCGGGCCCGGCAGGCACCAACATGATCACCGGCCTGTATTCCGCCCAGGCCGATTCCATTCCCATCCTGTGCATCACCGGCCAGGCCCCGACCGACAAGCTGCACAAGGAAGATTTCCAGGCCGTGGACATCGCCGCCATCGCCAAGCCGGTCACCAAGTGGTCCATCACCGTCATGGAGGGCGCGCAGGTGCCCTGGGCATTCCGCTACGCATTCCACATCATGAAGTCCGGCCGTCCCGGCCCGGTGCTCATCGACCTGCCGCTGAATGTGCAGAAAGAGGTGATCGAGTATGACCCGGATGCCGATGAGCCTATGGAAGTATTCAAGCCGCGGCCCAGCCGCAAGGCGATCAACAAGGCACTGGACATGCTCAACGAGGCCGAACACCCGCTGATCATAGCCGGTGGCGGGGTCATCAACGCCGATGCCAGCGAACTGCTGGTGGAACTGGCGGAACTGACCAACACCCCCGTGGTGCCGACCCTCATGGGCTGGGGCGCCATCGCCGACGACCATCCGCTGCAGGCGGGTCAGGTTGGCCTGCAGACTCAACACCGCTATGGCAACGCCACCTTCCTGAAGAGCGACTTCGTGCTCGGCATAGGCAACCGCTGGGCCAACCGCCACACCGGCAGCACCGAGGTCTATACCAGGGGCCGCAAGTTCGTGCACATCGACATCGAGCCGACCCAGATCGGCAGGGCGTTCGCGCCCGATCTCGGCATCGTCTCGGATGCCAGGCATGCCCTGGAAGCATTGGTCGCCGAGGCGCGCGAGCGCAAGCACGCCGGCCGGCTCCGCAACCGGGACGCCTGGACCGCGGAGTGCGCCGAACGCAAGAGCACGATGCTGCGCAAGACCGATTTCGACGACGTGCCGATCAAGCCGCAGCGGGTATTCCAGGAAATCAACAAGGTCTTCGATCGCGACACCCGTTTCGTCACCGCCATCGGCCTGTACCAGATCGCCTCGGGCCAGTTCCAGCAGGTGTTCAAGCCGCGCAACTACATAGTCTGCGGCCAGGCCGGTCCGCTGGGCTGGGAGATCTCCGCATGCATGGGTGCCAAGCTGGCCAGCCCCTCGGCCGAAGTGGTGGGCGTGGTCGGGGACTATTCATTCCAGTTCATGATCGAGGAGCTGGCGGTGGCCGCGCAGCACAAGATCCCGTTCGTGATGGTGCTCCTCAACAACTCCTACCTCGGGCTCATCCGGCAGGCGCAGAAGGCCTACAAGATGGATTTCGAGGTACAACTGAGCTTCGAAAATGTAAACTGCGAGGAAATCGGCGATTACGGCGTGGACCACGTGCGGGCCTGCGAAGCCTTCGGCTGCAAGAGCTTCCGCGTGTTCGACCCGAAGGAAATCGCGCCCAGGATTGAACAGGCGCGCGCTCTCGCCGAAGAAACCCAGGTGCCGGTGATCGTCGAGGTGATTACCGAGCGCAAGACGGACATCGCCATGGGGCCCGAGATCGACCAGATCAACGAGTTCGAGGAGGTGTTGGATGTCAAACGCGAACGCGGCGTCGAGAAGGCCGCCTGAGGAGAAGATCTAATGCCGAAATTTGCCGCTAATCTGACCATGATGTTCAACGAGGTCGACTTCATGGACCGCTTCAAGGCGGCGTCCGAGTGCGGCTTCGGGGGCGTGGAGTACCTGTTCCCCTACGACTTCCCGGCCGACGACCTGGCGGAACAGTTGAACAAGCACCAGCTCGTGCAGGTACTTCACAACCTGCCCGCCGGGGACTGGGCGGCCGGCGAGCGCGGCATCGCCTGCCATCCGGAGCGGGTGGGGGAGTTCCAGGATGGCGTGGGCCGTGCAATAGAGTATGCCACCGCGCTGGGCTGCACCCAGATCAACTGCCTGGCCGGTATCACGCCCGCGGCCACCACCGCCGCCCAGGCCCGCGAGACCCTGGTCGGCAACCTGCGCTTCGCCGCCGAGAAGCTGGGCGACGTCGGCATCAAGCTGCTGGCGGAGCCGATCAACACCCGCGACATCCCCGGGTTCTTCCTGCACAACACCGATCAAGCGCTGGAGCTGTTCGACGCAGTCGCTTCGGATAACCTCTACCTGCAGTACGACGTCTACCACATGCAGATCATGGAGGGCGACCTCGCGCCGACCATCGAGGCCCACCTGAAGCGCATCGCGCACATGCAGCTCGCGGACAATCCGGGCCGTCACGAACCAGGCACCGGGGAGATCAATTACGGCTTCCTGTTCGATTTCATCGACGCACTCGGTTACCAGGGCTGGATCGGCTGCGAGTACAAGCCCAAGGGAGAGACCCGGGCCGGGCTCGGCTGGCTGCAGAAATACCAGGACCGGGCCGCGCCGGGGATCGCTGTCGGCTAGCCGGGCCGGGCGCCGGCCGGTACCACAACAGACCATCGATTAACGGAGCCAACTGATGAGCAAGGTAGGATTTATAGGATTGGGGATCATGGGTGCGCCGATGGCGGGGCATGTGCAGGCTGGGGGGCACGAGTTGTTCCTGGTGCAGCATCGCTCGCCGCTGCCGCCGGAACTTCTCGATGGCGGCGCCACGGTGTGCGACAGCGTGCGCGCGGTGGCCGAGCAGGCCGAGATCATCATCACCATGGTG
>CAMYNL010000038.1 GCA_947259705.1 uncultured Gammaproteobacteria bacterium
AGCGTCTCGTCACCCCACAAGTAGTTTCTGGACACATACGTACCTAGCGGTGACTCTAGTTAAACTCAACCAATGGGACGCGGCGCGAAGTGAACCGTTCCGAGAATTCCGGAGACTGTTTAGTTTGAGTCAAGCTGCCATAGCTGACTCTTCCCGTTGGCGATAATACGCCATTTCCAACTCCACCGGTGGCACATTGCCGATAGGTTCCAGCAGCCGGCGGTGATTGAACCAGTCGACCCATTCCAGAGTCGCGTACTCGACATCCTCGACAGTTCGCCAGGGACCTCGCCGGCGGATGACTTCAGTCTTGTACAGGCCGTTAATTGTCTCGGCTAATGCGTTGTCATACGAATCACCGACACTCCCCACGGAGGAGTCGATGCCGGCCTCAGCCAGCCGCTCCGTATAGCGAATCGACAAGTACTGGCTGCCCCGGTCACTGTGGTGCACCAGGCCCTCCGTTCCGGTTCGAGACCACAGGGCCTGCTCCAGTGCATCCAGTACCAACTCGGTATGGAGTGAGCGACTGACCCGCCAGCCCACGATACATCGGGCAAATACATCGATCACAAAGGCGACATACGCAAAACCAGACCAGGTCGCCACAAACGTGATATCAGCCACCCAGAGCTGGTTCGGCCGGGTCGCCGTAAAATGCCGCTTCACCCGGTCCACCGGACGGGACAATGTGTCATCGCTTACTGTCGTCCAACACTTGGCTCCCCTCGTCACGCCTTGTAACCCAAGCCGCTTCATCAGCCGTTCTACCGTACAGCGGGCGACATCAATGCCCTCTCGGCTAAGCTGACGCCACACCTTGCGGGCACCATAAACCTGGAAGTTCTCATCCCAGATCCGCTTGATGTCGACCTCCAGCGACTGGTCACGTTTTATGCGATCAGGCAGCCTGTCGGGGTCGTCCTTACAAGCCTTGCGCTCGTAGTACGTCGATGGGGAAATCGGCACTTGCCTGCAAATCGGCTCAACCCCGTAGTCGGCCCGATGCGTGTCAATAAACGACACCATTACTTCACTCGGCGGTCGAGCTCCGCCTGGGCAAAAAAAGCCGCCGCCTTACGTAATATCTCGTTGGCCCGCTTCAGCTCCCGATTGTCCCGCTCCAACTCCTTGAGCCGATCACGCTCCGTACTGCTCAAACCACCACGGATTCCCTGATCTCGCTCCGCCTGCCGTACCCATTTACGCAACGTCTCCGCTGTACAGCCAATCTTACTCGCTATCGAGTTCATCGCCGCCCACTGAGATTCATGCTCCCCTTGGTGTTCAAACACCATCCGAACGGCTCGTTCCCGAACCTCCGGTGAATACCTCTTTGAATTGTTCATAACTCTATCCTCTCAAGAAATAGAGTCTCCGGTAAACCCGGGGCAGTTCACATACCTTTCCTTGGACGAAGTTTCAGACGTCGAGCTGCGCCCCGGGGCGGAGATAGTCCGCGCTAACACCTAAGGCCGGCTTTCCTTGGGCGCGGATGCTTCTCCTGGTTCGGGAGCCAACGCTGGTGCGTCCGCACTACCGAACCAGACCAAGGCCTCTCCATTGTCATCACGAGCAAGTCCCCGGCCAACCACAAGCTCGTAGCGTAGCTCGTCGAGTGCCTTGTCATCGAGCGTAGACTGACGCCGAATGTACCGATAAGACAGCCGTCGTTCCCGTTAGAGCAGGAACGTTATGGGCGTCAGTAGCAGAGTGAAATCCATGCGCAGGAAATCCAAGGCATCGAGCGTCCGCTCCCAGAACAGATCCAGCGTTACAACCAAGGAGTTAACGCAGCACCCGTCGCCGGAAACAGCCCTGAATTTAGTCTGTTTGATATGCAGCGTTTTTTGATCAGAGTCAAGACACCATATTGCCGAATCTGCTACTGGAAGGCGATGTACCGAACGGGCAGGCGCTACCCAGCAAGCGGAAGCCACGACCGATTTCATTAATACAAACAAAGAGGCCAAAACCATGACGAGACGTTTATCGATACCGCTGTTGGCGGTGACCTTACTGCTCGGCCCGCTCGGGGCTACTTGGGGAGGCATCAAACCGGAACCGTTTCGGGTGCAGACCTTAAAACTCGATAACGTCGCCATGGCCCTGGGCAACGTGAGCCGCATGCTGAATCTGTTAAGCCAGTATCATCCTCCAGAACCCGGTCTAACCAACGCCGATACCTGTCCGCCACCCGACCCCGACACGTCGAGCTGCGTGGAGACCACATTGCCGCCGGGCTTGTTTTGCAGCATTGACGCCAATAACTTCGCCGAAGAACTGCGGATGCTGGCTAAACACGTGCAACGCGAAGAGGATGCCGTGTTTCAGGTGATCGGCGCACAGTCTACCGCCCCCCCAAACCCATGTATTGCGAACGGGCTGCAAAATGTCCGCACCGCGGCAATGGAGATTCAAGATTGGATTAACCGGATCCTTGCTGATTCCTGGGATGACAAGAAGGTGCTCAACGCCGTGAAAAAGCTGGGACGCAATACGCTGTCGTTGATCAACGTTATAGACGCCTATATCCCGCCAGGGACGACCGTAACCTGCGTCGCTACTCCGCCGAACGGCAGCACCATAAGCGCAACGGACACTGTTGACTGGGTAGTCACCGTTTCCCCGAACCCCGGGCCGGGACAACCTATAGACGTCGCGACGTTCTGTGGCGATTTTGTCGGAGCCGGCGGGGGCAATACCGACAGCAACGGCCAATTGATTCAGAACAACAGTACCGCCGCGTTGCAGTGTCCATTCAGCGCGGAACTGCGCCATCGATTCTATTACCAGGGCGAGTCTGCGGACTGCTATTGGCGAGTGATTGTGGAGCAATAAACAACCAAACCGGCACATTGAAATCGCTGCCTCAAGCCTAAGGTCGGAGAGGGGTTCCCGTAAGATGTTGCGATGTATGATTGTCGGAAGTTGCCCATCCTAATCAGAGGATATAGTGATGCTAAATATACGAAGGCCATGTTTGTTGTCTACCGTGCTCAGCGTCGGTCTTGCGGCCCCCGCCACCGCGGTTGCCGAGTGCGCTGGAGACATTATCGGAAAATGGCAGCAGTCCCACGTGGAATTTGCAGGAAATAGAATCAATGACGATAGCCAATCCTGGGAGTTCATGACAAATGACAAGGTTCGCTTCCTAAAATCTAGCCCAGAAATCGATGTGTCGGGTGATTACAGCTGCGAGGGAGACATCATATACATGAAGGGGAGTTCGCCTGGCCGCTTGAAGATCGTGACATATGACGGCGACAGGATGGCCTGGGAGTCTTTGGATCATGGGGGTGGAATTACTCATGTCGTAAGGGTCAAATAGCAAGCACGAAATGCTGATCGTTCGCTTTGCGTTCTGAGACATTGTTACTGCAGCGCAGCAACTGGTTCTCATCTTCGGAGGGAAGGTCCGGTTAGGGCCGATAGCGCCAATTTAGGTGGAGCGCCACTAGCAGCTGCTTAGTAGCGTTATGCAGCCGGTCCGGGGTCTGTGCTCGGGCGCTTGCTCCCGGCCTCGACCCGGCGGCACTAGTTCATGGCAATGACATCGAGGAAGTCCGCGCCATAGCGCTCGAGCTTTTTCTGTCCCACGCCGGTGATCTCCAGAAGTTCGGCCCCGCTGGCCGGTCTGCGCCGGCTCATCTCGACCAGGGTCGCGTCGCCGAAGATCACGTATGGCGGCACGCCCTGCGCCTCGGCCAGCCCCTTGCGCAGGGCCCGCAGGGCCTCGAACAGATCCGTGTCAGCAGCCTCGAGCGCAGCCGCCGCCCCGGACCTGCGCTTGCTCCGGCTCTTGATCCGCGGGCGCGCGAGCACCAGCTCGCGCTCGCCGCGCAGCACCGGCCGGGCGGCGGGCGTCAGCCTGAGCACCGAGTAATTGCCGATGTCCTGCAGCAACAGGCCGCGGTGAATGAGCTGGCGCACCAGCGAGGTCCACTCGGTGTCACTCATATCGGACCCGATGCCATAGGTGGAGAGTTTCGCGTGGCCCAGCCTTCTGATGCGTTCGGTGTCGGCCCCGCGCAGCACGTCCACCACGTGCTTGATGCCGAAGCGCTCGCCCACACGGTATACGCAGGACAGCACCTTCTGCGCGGCGACGGTGGCGTCGAAGGTCTGCGGCGGATTCAGGCAGACATCGCAGTTGCCGCAGTCCTGGTCCAGGTGCTCACCGAAGTAACCCAGCAGCACCCGTCGCCGGCAGGTCAGGCTCTCGGCGAAGCCCACCATGGCCTGCAGCTTGTGGGCCTCGATGCGCCGCTGCTCCGGGTTTGACGTGCCGTCCAGCAGCCTGCGGGCGGTGACCACGTCCTGGGCCCCGTACAGGAGCAGCGCCTCCGAGGCCAGTCCATCGCGGCCGGCGCGGCCGCTTTCCTGGTAGTAGCCCTCGATGTGCTTGGGCAGGTCGTAATGCACCACGAAACGCACGTTGGGCTTGTCGATACCCATGCCGAAGGCCACCGTGGCCACCACGATCTGTACGTCGTCGCGCAGGTAGCGCTCCTGCACGTCGCGTCGGACGTCGCCCGTCAGACCGGCATGGTAGGCGGCGGCGGAAAGCCCCTCGGCTTCCAGCTGCGCGGTGATCTCCTCTGTGCGCTTGCGCGAGAGCGCGTAAACGATGCCGGACTCGGCGCCGCGGTTGTCCAGGAAGCGCGTCAGCTGTTCCATCGGCCGGTGCTTTTCCAGCACCGTGTAGCGGATGTTCGGCCGGTCGAAGCTGGCGACGTAATGCCGGGCGCGCTCGAGACCGAGCACCTGGACGATGTCCTTGCGGGTATGGGCATCGGCGGTGGCGGTGAGGGCGATCAGGGGCACACCCGGCAACTGCGATCGCAGTGCTCCCAGGGCCGCGTACTCGGGCCGGAAATCGTGGCCCCACTGGGACACGCAATGGGCCTCGTCCACGGCGATGAGCGACACGGGCACATCCGCCAGTCGCGCCAGAAATCCCGCGTGCATCAACCGCTCGGGCGCCACGTACAGCAGTTTCAACTCCCCGGCGTGCATTGCCGCCAGTGTCTGTTTTGCCTGTACCGGGTCCAGGCTGGAGTTGTAGAAGGCAGCCGCCACGCCGTTGGCCATGAGGGCGTCGACCTGGTCCTTCATCAGCGATATCAAGGGCGACACCACCAGCGCCATGCCGGGGCGAAGCAGCGCGGGTAGCTGGTAGCACAGGGACTTGCCTCCGCCGGTGGGCATCAGCACGAAGGCGTCCCGGGCGCTCAACAACCCCTGGATGATCTCCCGCTGGTGCGGCCGGAACTCATGCAGCCCGAAGACCTTGCGCAGGGTGGCGTGCAGGGGTTCCGGAGTTGTTTGAGAATGCATCGAGATCGCTGTGATCGACATGGGCATGACATGATAAAAGATATCCGCGCCTGGCGGTGATGAATCATGTAACGTCCCGCCGCGCCGACCGCAGACAGGCCGCGCTGGGCTCAATCCCGTCGCGACGTACGGCGTCTGCTAGCAGCCGGTTGTTTGTTCCAGCCGCAGTCCGTGCGGTACGACCAGCCGTTCCGTCGCCTCGAACACGCCCTGCACGGCAAGCGCCAGCACCGCGGCCGGTACCGCGCCCTCGAGGATCAGGCCGATGTCGTCGAGCCGGATGCCGGTCAGGATCGGCTGCCCGTAACCGCCGGCGCCGATGAGGGCGGCCAGGGTGGCGGTACCGACGTTGATGACGGCGGCGGTCTTGATACCGGCCAGGATGGTGGGTGCGCTAAGCGGCAGCTCGATCAGCCGCAGCCGGCTGGGGGCGGGCAGGCCGAGCGCCTGCGCCGACTCACGGATGGCAAGCGGGATGTTGGTGAGGCCGGCATGGGTGTTGCGCACGATGGGCAGCAGACTGTAGACGAACAATGCCACCACGGCGGGTGGACCGCCGATGCCGAGCAGCGGGATCATGAACACGAACAGCGCCAGCGAGGGAATGGTCTGCAGCACGCCGGCGGCAGCGAGGATGGACTGGCCGAGGCGCGGGCGCCGCGCCGCGAGGATGCCCAGGGGCAGGGCGACGAGTATCGCCGCCGACAGCGATATGGCGACCAGCAGCAGGTGCTCCAGGGTGTGGCGCGCCAGGCGCTGCCAGACTGATGTCACGTCCCCGACGGCGTGCAGGCCCAGTCTGCTGCGCAGGAATTCGGCCGCCACCGCGGATTCCGCATGACGCTCGATCTTTACCCGGGCATTCAGCCCCGCCATGGTGGCGGCATCGATGCGGCCCGCCAGGCGTTGCAGTTGGGCCACCACCCCCGGCAAGCGCGTCTCCAGGTCGGCCCGATACAGCAGCACCGCGTCGTAGACGGGAAAAAACCCCTGGTCGTCCTGCAATGACCGCAGACCGTAGTAGGCAATCTCGGCGTCGGTGGCATACAGGTCGATGACCTGCAGCGACCCTGAAGCGATGCCGCGGTACGCCAGGTCGTGGTCCAGCCCGCGGACGTTCTCCTGCGGCAGTCTGTAATGGGCCCGCAAGCCCGGCCAGCCGTCAGCGCGGTTCATGAATTCGTTACCGAAGCCCATCACCAGCCCGGGGTGGGCGCGCAGGTCGGAGATGGTCGTCAACGCCAGTTCGTCAGCGAGATCACCGCTGACGCCGATGGCGTAGGTGTTGTTGAAGCCCAGTGAGCCCGTCATGCGCAGTCCCCGCCGTGCCAGCGCTTCGCGGAGCTCGGCGTCGCTGCCAAGATTCTCCGCGGCCAGTATCTCCTGCCGCAGCGTGCCGGTGTATTCCGGGTAGACGTCGATCTCGCCTTTCAGCAACGCGCCCCACAACACCCGGGTGCCGCCGAGCTCGCGCCGATGGTAGGCGGGATTACCGGCGGCCTCGATCACTTGCGCAAGCATTTCGCCGAGGATGACTGATTCGGTGAATTTCTTCGAGCCGACCTGCACCACCTCTGGCGTTGCAGCCACGGACGGGTGGATGCAAGCCGCCATCATCGCTGCTGCGAAGGCGGACCCGACGAGTCTTGCGATCACCCGAGCACCTCGTTGAGCAGTCTCACGGGCTCCCGCTGCGCGCTGATGAATCGTTCTACGAAGGGTTCCGCCGGCTGCGCCGCCAGTTGCCGCAAGCTGCCCTGCTGGACGATACCGCCCTCGCGCATCAGCACCAGGCGGTCGCCGAAGAATGCCGCCTCGGCGATGTCGTGCGTGACCAGCACCACCGTCTTGCCCAGCCGGTCGAAGATCGACTTCAGCTCCCGCTGCAGTTCGAAACGGATCATCGGGTCGAGGGCGCCCAGCGGCTCGTCCAGCAACAGCAGGTCGGGGTCGAGCATGAGGGCGCGCATGAGGCTGACGCGCTGGCGCTGGCCGCCGGACAGCTCGAGCGGATAACGCGGCCACAATTCGGGCGACAGGCGCACCATCTCGGTCAGTGTCCGCAGGCGCTGCTCGATTCGGGCGGCGGGCCATTTGAGGTGTTCGGCCATCAGGGTTGCGTTGCGCCTGACGGTGAGGTGCGGGAACAGGCCGCCTTCCTGGATGACATAGCCCATGCGCCGGCGTACCACGTCGAGGTTCTCCGGCGTCACCGTCGTGCCGCCTACCCGTATGCTGCCGCTGTCGGACCGCACCAGGCCCGCCACCAGGCGCAACAAGGTGGATTTACCACAGCCGCTGGGACCGATGAGCACGGTGGTCTGGCCGGCTGGCACCATGAGGTCGGTGGCGGCCAGTGCCGCGGTCGACCCGTAGCGTTTGGACACCTGTGTCAGCTCGAGCATTCAACTAGTGTGTTGCATATGCCGGGGCGGCTCAAGGCGAACCTAACGACGACGAAGTGCAGGCACCAGGCTTCGACCCGGCTGGATGCCCGGGGCAGGATTGGTTTCCCGGGGACCGTCCGCGCAGGGCGGCGACTTCGCCGCGCGGACGGCGGGTTGCCCGAAGCAGTCAAGCCGCGTGGGCGACACGCGTGACACAGTCGGCCGCGGCATCCCCGCCCTCGGCCGGCATGGCAGCGCGAACGGGTTTGAAGTCGGTTATTGCTTCGTTTGCGCAGCACCTGACTGATGCGGTCAGTGCTCCTATGCGTCACCGTCCGCGGCCACGTGGGGTCAGGGCCGGGTTGGGCGGTTCGGTGCGCTAGGCCGGCCAGAAGTCCTTGAAGGTCCGATCAACCAGCCGCTCGAGATTGTCCGTGACCGCGCACTCGTATTCCCGCAGTTCCGCCTCGGCTTCGCGTCTGAGGTCTTCCGCAGCCTGTTCCGTGAGCCGCTTTTGCTCCTGCTCGAAGCGGGACAGAACATGCTTCGTTCGCTCATCATTGCGGTCGCGGATGGACTTGGCGCGGCGGTGTGCCCCGGCAAGGGCGTTGTCGGCGTCACGTTTGATCGTGTCGATCCGCCCCTTGGCTTCGCGCTCGGCGGCCAGGACCTCCTGGATCGGGTTCCTTACCATGGCCTCAATCATAGCCCCTCGGTAAGGTATCGCAGCTTGATCTTGATCAAGTCCAGGCATGCCCCGGCGGCTATGATCACAGTCGTTATCGTCCATCTTTCGAAAAAGGAGTACCAATGCTGGGCGGGCCGGTGCTCGAATTGGCGCAGATGCAGGCGTGGGTGCGCGCACGCATAGGGCTGATGCCCGACGATGCGCGCTGGCACTACATCGCGGACGCGGTCGAACTGGACAACCTGATCGAGAGGATGCGGGACAACGGCCTGGCATACTGGGTGCGCGAACTGCCGCGCTCGCCCTCTACCGGTGCCATCGAGGACCACCTTGACGCCCGCCTGGCGGGGCTGCTGTTTGAGCTGGGACGCATGTTGCCGGCCCGCTGGCGTGGTCTGCGACCCTGGCTGAACACCGGCGCACGCCTGCTGTATCTGGGTCGCCTGAGCGAGGAGACTGAGCTCGACGATACGCAGCTCAAGGATCCCTGGCTGCGGGCCCTGTCCCGCCTGTCGCCGCCGGAGCGTCGCGAGCAGTTGCGCAGATCGGTTTACCAGGACTATGTTACGTCGGATGCCCCCCTGGACTTGTGGATCGCCGAGTTTTCGCGGCACCGCCCGCCGGTGACGGAGCGCGAGGGATACATGATAGGCCGTCTGCAGAGGTTGCTCGATCAGCATCGATTCGATATCGAGGCCCTTAGCCGGGCCGCGCTGTCGGCATCGCCCGACCACGCCGCCCAGTGGCGTCTACGCGGAGAACTGGCAAAGCGGCTGCGCGCGCTGCTGGGAGGATCGCCGTTCCACGCCACCCTGATGCTGATCTATGGTCTGCTGGAGGCGCTGCAGTACGAACGCTGTCGAGCGCTGCTGCTCAGCCGGGCCCGCAACTGGCAACGGCCGGAGCTGGCTCTGGGGGGGGCGGCGTAGATGTTCCGGCCGCTGGAAATGATGTGGGTCGATCTGCTCGTGGACCGGGGCTCGGTAAACCAGTGCCTCGAGCAGCTGGGCCGCCTACGCATCATCGAGTTGCAGCGCTACGACCGCTCCAAGGCACCCTTCGAGGTGGTCGCCGACCGTGACTCGCTGCGCCGGCTGCTGGCGTTGCAGCAGGAATTGGAGCGGGCCGCGGATTACCTCCCGGCCGAGGACGCCGGCGGGCTGGAAGATTCCTGCTGGGGCCTGCCCACCGAATCCGTGCTGCCGGGTCTCGAGCAGCGGTGCCGTGACTGGCTGACGCGGGCCCTGCCGCTCGGGCGCCGTCTCCGGGAGGCGAGGACCAGGATCGAGCAGCTTGAACTGCTGTCGCTGGCATTGGAGGCCCTGCCGTCCGGAGACATAGCCGTCGATCTGTTGCGGGCGCGGAACGGCCAGTCGTATCCCCCCTTTGTCGCGCTGGGCACGGCGGCTGACCTCGATTCACTGGATGTTCCGGCCGGGGAATCCATCGTGCGTTCCTACCCGCTGGCCGATGACGAACAGGGCCCTGACGGGCGGCGCATGCTGGTGGTGGGTGTTACCGGCGCCGCGGCGGTCAAGGAACTGGAACAGGGTTTCCACAGCCGCGGGTTGCGCTTTGTGCAGGTCCCGGCGGGCCTGAGCGATGACAGTGTTGTGGCGCTGCGGCAGGTCCGCCGCCTGCAGGCCGAGCAGGCGCGGGAGCGGGATCAGACCCAGACAGAACTCGCTGAGTTGAACGACCGAACCGGTATCGCCAGTGACCTGTGGCTGCTACGCCGTCACCGTTGGGCGAACGAGAAGCTGATGAATTCACTCACCGGTCAGCACTTCGTATGGTTGGGCGGCTGGGTGCCGGTGCGCCGTTACGACGAACTGGTGGCCACGCTGCGCGAGAGCGGGATACCGTTCCTGGTCAGCCGAGACGCCGTCGGCGGCCATGGTCCGGCACCGGTGCAGCTGGACAACCCGGCCTGGATCCGGCGCTTCGAGACCTTCGTCAAGGGTTTCGGCATACCGGGCGCCGATGACGTGGACCCGAGTCCCTTGCTGGCGATCATCACGCCGATCATGTTCGGCTACATGTTCGGCGACGTCGGGCATGGCGCCGTGCTGATGCTCGTCGGATGGCTGGCGCGGCGCCGGATGCCGGTACTGGAATTGCTGATTCCGGCCGGCCTGTTGTCGGTGGTGTTCGGTTTTCTGTACGGCTCCCTGTTCTGCGACGAGCACCTGTTGCCGGCCCTGTGGCTGCGCCCGATGGAGGAGCCGTTATTGCTGCTCACCGTACCCATCGTGTTCGGCTGGCTGGCCATCTTCGCCAGCATGGTGTTGTCCGCGGTCCAGGCGCATTGGCATGGCAGCGCGGTGCACTGGTGGTACACGGAGGCCCCCGCCGTGTTGCTCTATGTCGCCCTGGCGATGGTGGTATTCAATCCGCGGGCCGGTTCGATCATTGCGCTCGCGGCGGTGGCCTGGTTCTTCGTCGGCACCGCGCTGGCGGTACAGCGTGAGAAGGGTGGGCCCGGCATACTCAAGGCGTTGCTGACGCGGCTGGCGGAGTTGCTGGAAGCGGGCTTTCAGCTGGTGATCAACACCATCTCCTTCGCGCGGCTGGGCGCCTTTGCCTTGGCGCACGCGGGCCTGAGCGCCGCGGTGATCACCATGGCGATGATGCCGGAAAGCATACTGGTCAGGGTGATCATCCTGATTGCCGGGAATGTCATAGTGATTGCCCTGGAGGGCCTGGTGGTGTCCATACAGACCACCCGCCTGGTGATGTTCGAATTCTTCCGCCGGTTCATGGTTGGCGCGGGCCGCCCCTTCAATCCCCTGAGCCTGCCCAATCACACCCGCATGGTTTCCTGATCCTGGAGTAGACAGATGCTGCAAAGAAAGATAGGGCTGATACTGGGCGTGACCATGCTGGTGGCGCTGCTGGCCACCCTGCTGTACGCCGTCACCATGTGGCTGCCCCCCGCCGCCCTGGCGGCCGAGGCGGGGGCCGCCCCGCTGGACCCCGAGATCGTGGCCTGGGGATATCTGGCCGCCGCGCTGGCGACGGGGCTGTCGGCACTGGCAGCGGGGATCGCGGTAGCCAGTGTCGGTGCCGCCGCGGTGGGCGCTATCGCCGAGAAACCCGAGCTGTTCGGGCGCACCCTGGTCTATGTCGGGCTGGCGGAAGGGATTGCGATCTACGGATTGATCATCTCCATCATGATCCTGAATCGACTCGGATGAGCACACCGGCCCGCATCGTCTATATCGGGGACCGGGTCACCGCCAGCGGACTCGCACTGGTGGGTGTGCAGCCGCATGTGACGGAACCGCGGGCGGAGGCGGTCGAGCAGGCCCTGTATGGACTGCGCGGCGATGCCGACCTGATCATCCTCGACCAGGCCTGCGCCCGGGTCGTTGCCACGCAGCTGCAGCAAATCGTCCTGGATCAACTGCAGCCGCCCATCGTCGTGTTGCCTTCGATCGACGGCGCCGAGTCAGCCGACAACCGGATTGCTGAATCCGCCCGCCGGCTGCTGGGCCTGGCCGGGGCCGACACATGAGCGAACCGCCCATTGTGTTCGATCCGCAGCAGGTTGCGCCTTTTCTGGAAAAGATCGCCCGCAAACGGGATAGCGAGCTGTCGCGCATCACCCGGGAGCGGGATGCCGAAATGGCGCGTATCCTGGGTGACGCCTACAGGGAGGCGCGCCACTTGTTTCGACGCAGCGTGCAAGATACCCGCGACCGCCTGCAACAGGAGCAAGACCGGTGTCTGGCGCGAGTGCGGTCCGAGCTGCGCCGGGAGCGCTGGAAGATTCTCAAGTCCACCCAGGCCCAGGCGGTGGAGGCCATCTGGCAGCGTTTCCTGCAGGCCTGGGATGATCCGTCGATGCAGCTTCTGTGGTGCCGTTACTGGGTCACGCAGGCGCTGGAGCGCGCCGGTGAGTTGCCATTGACCGTGGTCTGCGGTGCCGGTGCCGCGGCGGAGACGGTGAAGGAACTCGCCGTCGACCTGCGCCAGCACGCTGCCGGCGGTGAGGTACGCAGCGATGACGGGTTGGAGCCGGGGCTGGTGGTGGAATGGGGAGACTACACGCTGGACGGGCGGCTGCGCGCCCAGCGTTCCGAGATCGCCGACAGGGTTCTCAGCCGCGTCGCGCACCTCATGAGCGACGACCCCGACCCGGAGTCTGCCGAATGAGCCGGGCCGAGGTGTTCTGGATCAACGGGCCGGTGTTGAAGGCACATTCGGAGGGCCTGTTCCGCATGAAGGAGGCGGTGTACGTGGGCCGCGAACGGCTGGCCGCCGAGGTGATTCGGCTCGACACCGGTTCCATCACTGTGCAGGTATTCGAGGACACCACCGGCCTGCGTCCCGGTGCCATCATCGAGGGCAGCGGCATGGCGATGGCGGTGGAGCTCGGGCCCGGCATGCTGGGCCGCATGTTTGACGGACTGCAGCGTCCGTTGGAGGCCATCGCCGCCAGCCAGGGCGACTTCGTGCGTGCCGGCGTCGAGGTTCCCAATCTGGACCGCGATCGCCGCTGGCGTTTCACACCGTTGCTGAAGGAAGGCGCCGCGGTGGTACCCGGACAGGTGCTGGGAGAGGTCGAGGAAACGCCGGCGGTCAAGAACCGGGTGCTGGTGCCCGACGGGGTCAGCGGCGAGCTCGAGTGGCTGGCGGCGGACGAAGAGCTGCGCCTCGAGGACCCCGTGGCACGGTTGCGCACCAGCACCGGAACGCACGAGATCAGCCTGTTGACGCGGTGGCCGATACGCACGCCGCGGCGATTCGCCGAGCAACGGGTGCCGAACCGGCCGTTGCTCACCGGTCAGCGCATCATTGATACCTTGTTTCCCATCGGCAAGGGCGGCGCCGGGGCCATGCCGGGCGGTTTCGGCACCGGCAAGACGGTGCTGCAGCAGACCCTCGCCAAGTGGTGCGACGCGGATGTCATCGTCTACATAGGCTGCGGTGAACGCGGCAATGAGATGGCCGACATAGTGAGCGAATTCCCGCGACTCGAGGACCCGCGCACCGGCCGCCGCCTGATGGAACGGACGATGTTGATTGCCAACACGTCGAACATGCCGGTGGCGGCGCGCGAGGCGTCCATCTATACGGGCATTACCATCGGTGAATATTTTCGTGACCAGGGCTACCATGTCGCGCTGTTCGCGGATTCGATCTCGCGCTGGGCGGAGGCGCTGCGGGAGATCTCGGCCCGGCTGGAGGAATTGCCCGCAGAAGAGGGCTACCCGGCCTACCTGCCCAGCCGTCTCGCCGAGTTCTATGAACGCGCCGGCAACGTCGTAACGCTGGCGGGCAGCGAGGCCTCGCTCACTGCGATGGTCACCGTCTCGCCGCCCGGCGGCGATTTTTCCGAGCCGGTGACCGCGCATTCCAGGCGTTACGTCAAGAGCTTCCTGGCGCTGGACCGGGAACGCGCGCAGGCGCGCTTCTATCCGGCCATCCATCCGTTGCTCAGCTACTCGGAGTATGTGCTCGACACCGCGCGCTGGTGGCAGGACCATGGCGGTGTGCGCTGGGCGCAGCGCCGCGAACGCATACTGTCGATCCTGCAGGAGCAGGCCCAGCTGGCGCGCATGGTAAAGATCGTCGGCCGCGACGCGCTCCCGGCCAGCCAGCGCCTGGTGCTGGTGTGTGCCGAGGTGATGGTGGAGGCCCTGCTGCGGCAATCCGCGTTCTCGAAGGTCGACCGCTATTGCTCGCCGGAGAAGCAGTCGAAGATGCTGGAGCTGGTGGACGACTTCATCCGCCACGCGGAACAGGCCGTTCAGCAGGGCGTGGACCCGGACCTGTTGCTGACCCTGCCGGTTACCCGTCGGCTGCAGCGTCTGGGTGAGGATATTGCCAACGAGGAGCTGGAACGATTCGATGAGCTGACCCACGAGGTGGGTCACGCCTTCAGCAGCCTGGCGGCCGGTCAGACTGAGACCCCATCACAACAGGTGCTGCCGGAATGATGGATCCCAGGCAGCACATACTGCATCGCGGCCTCACCAGCATTCGCGGGCCGCTGATCTTCATGCGCAATGCCGAAGGCGTCGGCCTGTATGACCGCGTAGAGGTGCTGCCGAGCGAGCAGGACGACCCACGGCTGGGCCGGGTGGTGTCCATCTCGGGAACCACCGCGGTGATAGACGTGTTCCAAGGCACGGAGGGCCTGTCATTGACCGGCAGCCGGCTGCGGTTGCTGCCCGAGCCGATCCTGCTGAGTGTCGGACCGGGCATGCTGGGGCGCGTTTACAACGGCGTGGGGGAAGCCATCGACGGTGGTCCCTCCATCGTCGCGGAGCAACGCATGCGTATTGATGGCGAGGCGATCAACCCAATGCGCCGCGAGGTGCCGAGCGAGTTCATCGAAACCGGCATTTCCTGCATAGACGCCATGAATTCCCTGGTGCGGGGCCAGAAACTGCCGATCTTCTCCGGCAGTGGACTGAGCCACGATCGTCTGGCCGCTGACCTGGCGCGCTTCGCCCGCCTGCGCGCTTCGCCGGACCTGAAGTTCGCGGTCGTGTTTGCCGCCATCGGTGTCACCTTTGACACTGCCGAGCGCTTCCGCAGCGAGATGGATGAGCACGGCGCCATGGAGCGCATCGCCCTGTTCTTGAACCTGGCCAGCGACCCCAGCGCGGAGCGCCTGCTGACGCCGCGGGTGGCGCTGACCGCGGCGGAGTATCTGGCCTATCACGAAGGTCGCCACGTACTGGTGATCCTCACCGACATGACCAACTACTGCGAGGCCCTGCGAGAGGTATCGTCGAGTCACGGCGAGGTCCCGAGCCGCAAGGGCTACCCCGGATACATGTATTCTGACCTGGCGACCATCTACGAGCGGGCCGGGCGCATCATGGGCAAGCCGGGATCCATTACCCAGGTGCCTATACTCAGTATGCCCAGCGATGACATCACCCACCCGATACCCGACCTGTCGGGCTACATAACCGAGGGCCAGATCGTGCTGGACCGCGAATTGGAAAGGCGCAGCGTATTTCCGCCGATCAAACTGCTGCCGTGCCTGTCGCGGCTGATGAACCAGGGTATCGGCAAGGGCATGACCCACGCCGACCATCCGGCCTTCGCGCAGCAACTGTATTCGTCCTATGCGCTGGCGCGGCAGCTGCGTCTGCTGTCCAGCGTGGTCGGCGAGGAAGGGCTTTCGAAGGCCGATCGTCGTCTGCTGCATTTCGGCAATCGCATGGACCGGGAATTCATCCACCAGGAGGACCAGCGCCGCAGCCTGGAGGAGACCTTCGATATCGGTTGGACCCTGCTTGCCGAACTGCCGGATGAGAGCCTGATCCGGCTGTCCGATGCGCAGATTGCTGAACACGTAACGCCGCGCCGCGATGACACAGCAGTCACCCTCCAAGACTGAACTGCTGGAACGCCGCGCGGAGCGGGAGCTTGTCCGCGAGGGCAAGACGGTGCTGGAGGAACGCCGCGACTTGTTGGCGCAGCTGATGCTGGAGCAGATCGCTATCACCGAATCGCTCTATCGCCAGCGCGACCGGCTGTTCGACCAGGTGCGCGGACAGGTGCGGCGTGCCGCAATGCGCCATGGGCTGAGCGGGATCGAGCGTCACGCGTCGGAGGCGACCACGGTACCGGACCCCGGCTGGTACCGGGAGAACCGCCTGGGCATCCACTGGCTGGGCGCAAAGCTGCCGCAAACCCCAGCCACTCCACGTGTGTTGCCGAGCGGTCTCGATGTGTCGCTGGAGCTGGCGGCGGCGGTGGCGGCGCTGCAGGAGCTGCTCGATAAGCTGCTGCGGCTGGCCCAGGCGGAGAGTAACCTGTCACGACTCATTGATTTTTTTCGCCGTACCCAGCGACGGGTCAACGCGCTGGATCACATCATCCTGCCTGAGATCGAGCGCGACATCAAAGACATAGAAGACATCATGGACGAAATGGAGCGCGGCGACCTGGTGCGCTCGCTGCTCATCAAGCGGGCCCAGGACAGGGATGCGGGTTGATCGGCCCCGCCACCAGATCGGCGCAGGCCCCCGGTTCGATACGGGTGTTCGACTTTTGAGTTGTGGGCTTGCCCGCAATGTCCTTAGTATTGCACCTGGAAGCAGCCCGGGCTCCCGGGCAGTCATCCGGGACATGTCGCCTTCACTCCGACAACGCGGCAGGCGAAAACAGCCACGTTCAGGTATCAGTCGTACCTGGCGTAACCTTGTACACCACGCCGTTGTCGGGAGTCGGGGCGGGGTTGCCGCCACCGGCAGCGGGCCCGAGGCGGAAGCCGCGGCGCTCCGGACGGACCGCAGATCCGGGTATGCTGCGCATCGATTCCACCAACAGTTACCAGAAGATAAAGAGTCAATGAAGAAGATTGCTGTCGCGGACTGGAACGCGCTCGAAGACCGGAAACCGGTTCACGCCCTGGTGGCGGGTGTCGACCTGGTTGTTACCCGCTTTGATGACCAGGTGTCGGTGCTGTATGGCCGTTGTGCCCATCGCGGTGCGCTGATGTCCGATGCCACGGTCATCGGCGATAACCTCGTTTGTGGTCTGCATGGCTGGGATTACCGGATCGACACCGGCATTTCGCAATACAACAACGAGGAAACCCTGCCGAAGTTCGATAGCTGGCTGGAGGACGGCAAGGTCTGGGTCGACGAGAGTGAGGTCTCCCGGTGGGAGGCCGAGCATCCGCAGCCCTACGACCGCAGCAGTTACCAGGGCGAATACCAGGACCCGACAGGTACCGTGGATGAGCCGCATGTCAAGTTCATCCGCAAGCTTGCCTCCGAGGGTCTGGGTAAGACGGGGCGACACGGCCCCGCCGGGGCGATGGGTGTGCCGCGGGACTTGTTGCCGAAGTGGGAGGACATTCAGTTCGTGGTGGCGCAGCTGCATCGTATGCCGCGGCTCGATGACGAAGCGGTGGGAACCGAGCTGGTGATCGGACCGGCTGCGCAAAAGCCGCTGCGGCTCGATATCCCGCTTTTCGTCTCCGATATGAGTTTCGGCGCGCTGTCCGAGGAAGCCAAGGTCGCCCTGTCCAAAGGCGCCGAGCTTGCCGGCACCGGCATCTGTTCGGGCGAGGGGGGCATGCTGCCCGAGGAACAGGCCGCCAACAGCCGCTATCTTTACGAACTGGCCTCCGCCCGCTTCGGTTACGCCCGGGAGAAACTGAAGCGGGTCCAGTCCTTTCATTTCAAGGGCGGGCAGGGCGCGAAAACCGGCACCGGCGGGCACCTGCCCGGGGACAAAGTGCGGGGAAGAATTGCCGAGGTCCGCAATCTGCCGCCCGGTGAGGCGGCGATTTCACCCGCACGTTTTCCGGACTGGACTTCGCTCGAGCCATACAGGGAGTTCGCCGCCATGGTGCGCGAGACGACCGGGGGCGTTCCGGTCGGGTTCAAACTGTCGGCCCAGCGCATCGAGAAAGACATCGACGCGGCGCTGGAGATCGGGGTCGATTACATCATCCTCGACGGCAGGGGCGGCGGTACCGGCGACGCGCCGCTGATATTTCGGGACAATATTTCCGTCCCCACCATCCCTGCTCTCGCGCGGGCGCGCCGGCATCTGGACGCCTGCGATGCGGACCAGGTGACCCTGATCATCACCGGCGGATTACGCGTTCCCGCCGATTTCGCCAAGGCCTTGGCGCTGGGTGCCGACGGCATTGCGGTCGCCAACTCGGCATTGCAGGCCATCGGCTGCCTGGGCATGCGTGCCTGCCACACCAACAACTGCCCGGTGGGGATCGCCACGCAGAAGTCTGATTTACGCGCCCGTTTGCTGATCGACCAGGCGGCGGAGCGACTGGCCAGGTTCTTTTCGTCGTCGGTCACGCTTATGCAGGTGCTGGCGCGTGCCTGTGGACACAACCATCTGAACCAGTTCGAGCCGGATGATCTCACGACGTTCAAGCGGGACATGTCGGAACTGACGGGCATTCGCTATGGAGGTATCGGGCATTGACCTCCGACGCGGACGAGGATTATCCAACCCTCGAAATCGACGAGTTGGCGGAAACGCGGTCCGGTCTGCACGCATTTGCCCGATTGCTGGGCGTTTACACGTCGGCCTGCGCGCCCCCTCGCAAACACTGGTGGCACAGCAGCCTGCAGCCGGCAGTGGACGGTTTCAGAACAGGCGTGCTGCGAGCCGGGGGCCAGTTGTTTGAAGTGGTGCTGGATTTTCGCTCGCTCGCTGTTGGGTTGTCGATTCCCGGCCTGGAAGACCGGTGGTTTCCCATCGAGGGTGAATCAGCAATGTCGATAAAGGACAAGCTGGCCCCGGAGCTGTTCCGCGGGTCGGTCAGCGTCGAATTGGACGAAGCCAGGCTGAGTCATCAGCGGCACGACGTCGATCCGGATTGTGCCGTGCGGCTGGGTCGGGTTTACGGTCACCTGGCGCAGTGTTTCGCACGGGTGCGATCCGGCATCGCGGCGGAAACGAGCCCGATACAGTTGTGGCCGCATCATTTCGACCTGGCCATGCTGGTGCTCAGCGGCCGGAAAATCCCGGGGCAGGATCCGGAAGATGAAGAGTACTCCGACGA
>CAMYNL010000039.1 GCA_947259705.1 uncultured Gammaproteobacteria bacterium
TATCGATCATTTAGACAGGGTGCCCTTGCGAATTGGCAACGGGCTACGCTGGCATAATGGTCGACACTCGGGTGATTGACGTCCATTGAGGTTTAATTTGACACTATCCGGGAGTATCCCAACGGGGCGAGGCCGGCCAAAGCCGGCCTCGCTTATCTCTACTACCTGGCCTGATTATTCAATACGGGTTATCACAACCGATGCGACCGGATCGATCCAGCCGTGTACCGACGGGACCAGATCAACACCGCCCACGATACCCAGGTGGCTGTGGATGAACCCGCCTTCAGCCAGTGCCGGATTGCTCATACCGGTTCCGGCATCGCCTGACATTACGCCGACCAAACCCTGACAGGGGGGAACGATGTCGGCGAAGTCTTCGGTATTGATCTCAGTGCCGGCGTCATAGGCGCCGAGGGAGACCGTAACGCTGTCACCGATTTTCTTGGGCAGGCGCTGGGCATCGAGCCCGGTGAAACCGTCGTTGGTGCAGATCAGCATCGATACGAAGGACAAATACTTTGCCGGCGGTGAAGCGTGAATCTCGAAATTGAGAGTCCCGCCGCCATGAAAAATCGGTCCCGCGCCCACCTTGGATTCGAATACGTGCTTGTTGGCGGCCAGCGCGGCGGCGAGGGGGGCCACGTTGCCGTTTTCCGCGATCTCCTTCACTTCGAAGCTTGCGGGTTCGCCGAGCTCGAACACGTCCAGCGCCTTTCTGTGCGTCGCCACCACCGGCGGTGTCAAAGGCTGGCCGCTGGTCAAATTGTTTATGGTGACATTGTACTTCTTGATGTTTGGTGCTGCGTGGCTGTTCATGGCCCCGAGCAAGGCCATCAAAGCGGCGGCCACCGTAATCGTATTCAATTTATGTATTTTCCTGCTCATATTCCTTTATCTCCTGAACGTAGTACATTAGTTTTCAACAACAGAAACAACGGGACGCAGGACCCCGGGGAGGACCCAATGCTTTAGTTCACACGCGTCCCTTTGCCCGCCACTTTAAGGAAGAAATGTCACGAATCGGTCACGAAAGTTTCAAGTTTTGGTCTCGTCCCCTGCGCTCCGGAAGGCAGCTGGACCCGCGCCATCCGAGTTCGCCGGAGCGCCCTCCGGGGGAAAGTCTGCGTAGAGATTGAGTTGCTAACGGTGGCTGCAGGTGCGAGGTGCGCAGCGTGTATGGCCGATTGTGACGCTTTTGTGATATCTGCTTGCTAGGCTCCGCTCATGTAGATATCGTGGTTCGTAGCCGCGGTGCGCGGTAAGCTGATCACCGTAATGCCAAAAAGTGTCCTTGTTATTGAAGATAACCACGACATCGCGAATCTCGTGATGATCAACCTGCGCGGCAAGCACATGCGCGTCGACCACGCTGCGAATGGTGAAATCGGTCTCAAAATGGCGCTTGGCGAGGACTACGACCTGGTGATACTTGATCTGATGCTGCCGGGCATGGACGGTATGGACATTTGCCGGGCGATGCGCAGCGAAAAGCTGTATACGCCAGTGTTGATGCTGACGGCGAAGACTTCGGAGCTGGAGCGGGTTCTGGGCCTTGAGGTCGGCGCCGACGATTATTTGACTAAACCATTTAGTGTGCCCGAATTGGTGGCCCGGGTAACCGCGATCCTGCGCAGGACAGGTGAATACCAGGTGCGGCCGGCGGCCGACAATCCTGCCGTGTTGAAGTTCGATGACCTGTATGTGGATGTCAACAAGCGGCAGGTGCTGCTCGATGACAACAATATTGAACTGACCGCCAAGGAGTTCGACCTGTTGTGGCATTTTGCCCTCAACCCGGGCCGGGTGTTCACCCGGGCGCAGCTGCTGGACAGCGTTTGGGGTTATGCGCACGACGGGTATGAGCACACCGTGAATTCGCATATCAATCGCCTGCGCGCAAAGATCGAGACCGACCCGGCCAAACCCCGGTATGTTATTACCGTTTGGGGTGTCGGTTACAAGTTCTCCGGCAACGGTTCGGGAGAGGGGCGCTAAGTAATGTTGCGGACACTATACAGCCGGCTGGCGCTAACCCTGTTTTTCCTGCTCTGCGTCGTTGGGGTGATCCTGATTCAACTGATTGGGCGATCCAGCACCCTGTATCAACAGGAAGTCGCGCAAAAGTTGAACCGCGAACTGGCCGAGCATATCGTCGCTGAGCAGCCGCTGATCCAGGATCAGCGGATCAACGACCAGGCTCTGGACCGCCTGTTTCACCAGCTGATGGTGATCAATCCCAGTATCGAGTTATACCTCCTCAACCAACAGGGCCTGGTCCTCGATTATTTCGCGCCGGAAGGTAAGGTCAAACGGGCTCGGATCGCGCTGGAACCGGTCAGGGAGTTTTTGGATGAAAACGCCCGCTTCCCGATCGAGGGCGATGATCCGCGCAACCCCGCCGGCAACAAGGTGTTTTCGGCGGCGGAGATCGTCAACGAAGACGGCTTGCAAGGCTATCTGTATATCGTGCTTGGTGGCGAACGGTACGACAACGTCGTGCAGATGTTGAAAGACAGTTACATCCTGGAGTCCTCACTGATCGTGTTACTCGTCGCATTGGCCGCGGCGCTGCTGTGCGGTTTGATCGTATTTGCATTGCTGACCCGCCGATTACGAGTGCTGGGCGGCGTCATGCGCAGATATGCCGGGCAAGAACGCCACGGAGAGGCGCCGATACCTTTCCCGGGCAAGGAAAAAGCCAACGATGAGATCGACGAGTTGGGTCAGCACTTCAAGGCAATGGCTGAAAAGATCAATGCACAGATCCGCGAGCTGCAGAAAATGGACAACATACGGCGCGAAATGGTCGCCAACGTCTCGCACGATCTCCGCACTCCCTTGACGACAATGCACGGCTATCTGGAGACACTGCTGTTAAAACATGGAGCGTTGTCCGCAGAAGAACAGGAACAGTACCTTAGAACCGCATTGCGCCACAGTCAGCGCCTCAGTCACCTGGTGGAAGAGCTGTTTGAACTGGCCCGGTTGGACTCTTGCGAATCGGTCCTTTATTCGGAACCGTTCTCAATGGGCGAGCTGGTGCAGGACGTCAGCCAGGCTTTCCAGCTGCGCACGCAGGAAAAATCGATTCAGCTGAAAACCAGCCTGAATCCGAATGTGCCATTGATCTACGGCGATATCGCAATGATGCAACGCGTGCTGGAGAATCTGCTGGAAAACGGCCTGCGCCACACGCCGGCAGGTGGACGCATCCATGTCAGTGTTGACGTCGACTCTGCCAATGTTGTGGTACGGGTGAGCGATACCGGCAGCGGGATCCCGGCGGTGGACGTACCGCGGATTTTTGAACGTTTCTATCAGCAGGACATCAACCGCTCGGGCAACAACGGCGCCGGCCTCGGTCTTGCTATCGCGCAACGAATCCTCGACCTGCACGGCAGCGTCATCATGGTTCATAGCGAGCTCAACCGGGGCACTACGTTTTCGTTTGAGCTACCGGCGACGCCCGCCGTCTGACGCCGGCGCACGCGGCTCTGGCTTTCAAGTATATCCGCGACGGTTATGTATACAAACGCGACCGAATGAATACCGTGCGGCCCCGAAATGAGTTGGTTCTTGAGAATATAGCGTTGCGCCAGCAGCGCGCGGTTTACAAACGCCGTTATAACCGAATAGTTGTTAGGCACGATAACAGAGGAAAGAGTTTGCGTGGCAACACCATCAGAAAAGCTCGTAGAATCCTTACGGGTCCTGCGAGAACTGCAGGAACGGGGTGCTCAGCGCCTTTACGATCTGAACACCACGGAATTAGTGATCTCGGTCGCTTGATCGCAACGCCTGTGCGAGGCGGACTGCATCACGATTATGTTCTTGCATAGTTGCGAGCAGTGTCATTTATTACTTGCGGAGTACAGCTGGAGAAGATCGCCGCGCAGGCCGTCATTGGCGATCTATATGACGAGCCTGACCTCACTGCCCGGGCCGAGCAACTTGGCGACAACCGTCAGAAGATGGACAACAAATATCAATACGGTCTTCATGTGACATATAGGTTATCAGAATCGCCGCCGACAACAAGATTGCGTTATCAATTGATTTGAGGAGAGAATAATAATTCGACACCCACAGGTTGTGGCCGATACTCATCACTACCCTCACCGTGGTCTGGGGTCTGTCATTCTTTACGCTGGCGACCCTCTTCCTGCTACCCTCCGTCTACTGCGTATCCAATTCGGGCGGCATCGAGCCGGTGCACAGTCCCGCCATGTCGGAAGAGGGCGCCCTCAGGTGATGATCGCACCCAGCGCGGCCGATAGGCCGGCCCCGCAACCGCGAGCGACATTTCGGCGATGACTGTCCGCTCGCAACGGCGGCCGGCAACAAGCCGCGGCAGGAAGTGGATTCATGTCCTGCTGGCTATCGCACTGACCTACGCAGTCATCGAGGCACTGTCCTGGATCACCTACCGGGTGGTCTTTGGCCATGTCATTTCCATGTCACAGCTCGACGCACGGCGTGATGCAGTGACAGCCGACCCCGGTGCCTCCGTGTCGGCCCGTGACCCGGAAGAACTGCCCCTCAACGCCCGCGAGGCCCTGCACCCGTACCTGGGTTACGTGTTCGACCCGGACCGCGCCGGCAATCAGCCAGTCAATGAACACGGCTTCCTCGGCGCCTTCCCGCCTGCCGGTGAGACAGGCGACACGGGCAGCGTGACGGTGCTGGTGACCGGCGGCTCGGTGGCCATGGGGCTGGTGCATGACGCGGCGCCGGCGCTGGCAGAGGAAATCGGTCGGGCCGGCGCGCTGGGCGGCAAGCCGGTAACGATCTACAACCTGGCCCTGCCCGGCATGAAGCAGCCGCAGCAGTTGATGATGCTGGTTTACCTGTTCAGCCTGGGCGTGAGGCCCGATATTGTCATCAACCTCGACGGCTTCAATGACATCGTGTTGCCGGTGGCTGAGAATGCCTCACAGGGGCTGTACCCATTCTATCCGCGAAGCTGGAACCTGCGGCTTGGCAGCGGACTGTCGGATTCTGCGCTGCTGCGCAAGGCGGGGCGTCTCGCGTACCGGGAGCAGTTCCGCGGCTGGTTGGCGTCGGCGTTCTCGACGCCGCTGTTGGCGCGTTCGGTCACCGGCAACCTGATCTGGGTCCTGGCGGATGCGCAGCTCGCCCGCTCGATACGTCGCGCCCGCTATTCACTCGCCCGGGATACGCTGGATCCGATTAAGACGCGGGGTGACCAACGCCGTTTCGCCACGCACGGCACCCTGCGTACGTATGCCGGGGCAGATGAGCATTACCGGGACGTCGCGGCGTTCTGGGCTCGTGCGTCATTGATCATGCGCCGGCTCGCGGACGGCATGGGCAGCCGGTACTTTCACTTTCTGCAACCAAACCAGTACGTCATGGGCAGCAAGCACATGACGTCGGAAGAAAGGCAGGTTGCCGTTGACCCCGGTCATCCCTACGCCGGGGTGGCCGCTACCGGCTATCCCTTCCTCATCGAAGCGGGTGGGGAACTGGCCGCCCGCGGCGTACCCTTTGAGGACTTGACCATGCTGTTTTCCGGTGATCGCCGGGTGTTGTACAGCGACCAATGTTGCCATCTCAATGAGGAGGGCTACCGCACCGTGGCGGTGCGTATAGGGGCCGTGGTCAGGGCCGCGCTGGATCGGGGGGGTTAGTGCCGCCGCCGGCCATGCAGCGGACGCCCTGCCGCGCGCCGCCGGGACGAAGCAGCCTCGGAATGGTGTTGACCAGGTGTAGGTGCAGAAACGCCAAATCGTGCATGGTATCCTTAATCGTAGCGAACCGATCGGAGCTGGAAAGAGTTGGATTGAACCATGATTTCGGTTTGAATTGCCAATTCGCTACCCACACCCCGGCAGAAGTGGCCGGAGAACTCAATACTCAGTGTGCGAAGCTCACTGAGTTCCGATGGGAGACGCATTGCCGAGGGTTGGTCCAGCTCCCGATCGCCGCGTGAACGCCAATTAGACACCGACAGGTGGATCACGCATGAGATTTGCGGGCGGGGCTTGTGCGGCACCATAGAAACTCCGGGATGAGTCAAGTGATCACCACTTCAATATCGCCAATCGCACCACGCGTCGCAGTTGTCGGTGCAAGCGGCTACATCGGGACGAACCTGGTGTCGCGTCTGATCGAGCGTGGCATGCGAGTACGCGCTGTGGCGCGCAGTCGTGAGGTGTTGGCGGCGCGCGCCTGGTCAGATGTGGAGCTGGCTGCCGCCGATGTGCTGAAGCCGGAGACGCTCCACAGCGCATTGGAAGATATTGATATTGCGTATTACCTTGTGCATTGCATGCGCGCTGGTGACGACTTCGAAGTGATCGAGCGCGCTGGAGCCGAAAATTTTGCCCGAGCGGCTGCGCGTGCCGGCGTTAAACGCATTGTCTATCTGGGCGGTCTCATTCCGCGTGGAGCCGATTCCAAGCATCTTCTTTCGCGTCGTCTCACCGGTGATCTGTTGCGTGTCGGGCAAGTGCCGGTGACCGAGATTCGCGCCGGGATCATTGTGGGTCCCGGGTGTGCCTCGTTCGAGATCATTCGAGACCTGGTTAATCATTTGCCCGTGATGATCACGCCGCGCTGGGTGCGGTCGAAGTCACCACCGATCGCACTCGATAACGTGCTCGAGTACCTGATTGGCGTCGCTCAACATGACGAGGCGGCCGGGGAGATTTACGACGTTGCCGGACCAGAAATGCTCAGTTACGAGGATCTGTTGCGCCAATACGGTGAGCATGTTGGGAAGCGTCCGCGGATCATCCCTGTGCCGGTGCTCAGCCCTCGCTTGTCGTCCTACTGGTTGTGGCTTATTTCGGCGGTGCCGACCAGCACCGCGCGGGCACTGGTCGAGGGACTCAAACTCCATATCGAGGCCGATGACAGCGCCATCCGTACGCTGGTGCCGCAACGACTGTTAAGCTATCGTGAGGCGGTTGCGGCCGTCTTCGACACCGAGCAGCACAATGCCGTTGCTACACGTTGGACAGAGGGGGCACTCATGTATCGCAACTACAATCCCAACTATGCTTACTACGCCAAACGCGACGGCGCATTTTATGTCGCCAAGGCCTCACCGGAGGCGGTGTGGCAACAAGTGACGTCAATCGGGGGCGATAATGGCTATTTCTTTGCCGACTTCTTATGGACCATCCGCGAGGCCATCGACTGGGCCTTGGGCGGCCCAGGGCGCAATCGCGGCCGTCGCCATCCGACCGAGCTACGGGTGGGTGATACCATCGACTCCTGGCGCGTGATTGGCGTCGAGGCACCGCGGCGTCTCTCGCTGTCGTTCGGCATGAAAGCGCCGGGCGCTGCAGTACTCGAGTTCGAGATCACACCGATCGACGAAACCTTTACCCGGATCACCTTGACCGCCTATTGGCATCCGGCAGGGGTGTGGGGAATTATCTATTGGTTGGGTTTCTCACCGTCGCATTTCATAATTTTTAGAGGTATGGTGCGCGCGATCGCCGAACGCGCTCAAGAGGCTGAACGGTTCAAGCGACCGGCCACCATTGAGGCGCGCGCCCGTGCCACCTCTACTGACGAGCGCACGGAACTCTAGTCCGCATTTTTCACTAAGCGCCCATCTGCGAACACTATTTGCTCGGCTGGCTCACTAACGTGTCCATGGCGAATTGATCTTCATGCAGCCATTGGTGTTTGGTATAAGCCCCGGCAATGTGATTGCCAGCGACGAAATCGATATAACAGGTCGTTATCGGAACTCGAGAACCGGGGGTGTCGGGTGACTGTGAATCGCCCGGTTGAACATCGAACACAGCGCGGGGCCATCGACTATGCCCGCATGGGCCTCGAATCCAACTGTACGGCGGGTGTAGTGGCCCATCACCAGCAAAACCCAGTGGAATTTGAGCATCGCCGACTCACAGCGATACAGATCGACGCTCCAGAGACTGTCCGTCACCTGACCCAGGAAGGTGAGCCGGGATGGCCCATTTCCACCAGACAGGGGTCGATAGTGGCGAGATAGGACACGGTATGCGATATCTTTGTCGAGTGTCACGCCAAACGCCAGAGAGATCTGCGTCGCGATACGCGGACAACCCCATGCCGTTTTGCGTTGCTTGATCGCGAAAATGCCGTTGATCAGCTCTCGTGAAGGCCCCTTTGGGCCCGGTGTTCCGCGGTGGATCGGCGAAAACAGGCGCCGATACTCGCACTTGACCAGATTTCGATGAAATCCGAGGATCGACAAAGGTTTCAGAATAACGGCTGAGTGGCCAATTCGCTCCGCAGTGATAAACAACGCGCACAGCCCGGTGATAATACGATCCATTATCTGCAGATTCGGACTTCGGTGGCGCGATCTATTGACGATCAAGAGTTGATGCTTGGCCAAGATGGATTCGGCGCTGATAGACCGGGCGCCACCGGGACGTCACAGCTTCAAGATAGTAGCGAGCAGGTGTAGGAGCAGAATCGCCAGATCGCGCATGGTTTCCGTATCGTAGCGGCCCGATCGGCGCTGACAAGACTTGGTTTTGAGGCGGATTTCGGTAATGAATTACTAATTCGTTGCGCCAGGCAAAGCCTGGGGGAGGGGGAAGTCGTGTAGAGGGATACGCATGATGGAAACCTTCTGAGCGATCCAGCAGGTGAGAGTCCTGACCCGGCAAAGGTTGGCCACCAGCCGGAACCGAGTGTTGCGCGGCGCGGGCGCCGCGCGATAAATAGTCCAGGTTGGCGGGTGATGCGTTCTAAGCCCGTGGGAACGAAGACGGACGCAGCGGTGGTACCGAGAAGCGAAGGCAACGAAGCAACGCGGGATGTTGGATCGTGAGGCGCAAGACGGCCAAGGTTCGCTTCAGCCGTGCGTTGAGGCGGATTGGTCAATGGTGTCGGGGGCACCGCCACAGCTCGGTGGCCGAACAGCATGCGGCGTTAAGTCGTAAGCTCCAAGGTCACTATGCCTACTATGGCATTACTGGCAATGTGCAAGCGCTGCTCCGTTTTCGCCGCGAGGCGGAACGGCGGTGGCGTAAGTGGCTTAACCGGCGTTCCCGGGCGGCCCACCTGAACTGGGCGCAGTTCGCTCGCTTGCTCCAACGCTATCCGCTCCCCCCAGCGCGTGTGGTTCACAGTGTTTACCGTCACGTGGCGAGTTCGTAGGCTGACGAGCCGGATGCGGGAATCCCGCACGTCCGGATCTGTGGGAACCCCGGAGCGAGTAATCGCCCGGGGTGACCCGGCCCACCCACAGGTCTTGTTAGGGAATCGCCTGACTGAGTCTGGTAATGCTCAATTAAAACATAAGGTTAACATCGTTCACACGTCCAAGTCGGTTAGGCTTGTGTGTCGAATTTCTTCTTATGGTTATCAGAAAAGTTTTGTATGCCCCCCAAGAAATTTGTTGCTTGTATCGCTGCCCCAGTTCGCCCAGACTTTTGTGCTGGCAGACATTAAGTAGAACCTACCTACTGAGGAGCTTGACCGTTCATGTTGACTTCCAACCCTTTCTCCGAGCTTGCGGTATCAATTTCCCCGGGGGTCATGCAGACCTACATCTTTCTGTCGATACTCCTGGTGATCGGAGGCACTATTTTTGACGTGATTCATAAGGGAAGCGCCAGGTATTTCTTCCAGAATATGCAACGCTCCAAGAAACGAGAGAGGCGAACCGTCGAAGGTGGTGAGAAAGTTGCAATCGCCGCCAAGACCATCGCCCACGATGTCTTAGCCTCCGGCGAGTTCTGCAATTCAAATCGCCGAATCGCCCACTTATTGGGCATGTACGGATTCATCCTGTTTGTCATCAGCACCGCGGTGATGATCTTCTCGTATCCCACCGCCGGAGATTCCACGCCGGTGATCTGGCCACTGCTATGGCACCTCGGCGCACTGATGGTCTGCGTGGGCGGCTACTGGTTCTGGTTTTTCATGCGTGTGGAGGTTGCGGCGGAAGGTGCTTCGCCGTTCCAGCTGATGAAGGCCGACTTGTTTGTACTCTCGCTACTCGCGACGACAACGTTCGCACTGCTGTGGTCGTTTTTTCAGTCGGTCGGCGCCGCGGGACTGGGCGTATTCTTTTTCGTGCTGTTTATCATTGCGGCTACGATCTTGTTTGGCGGTGTTCCTTGGTCCAAGTTTGCCCACATGTTCTTTAAGCCTGCTGCGGCTTTCGAAAAACGATTGTCCGAAGCGGATGGTTCCCTGAACAACCTGCCTCCGCCGGTGGATGCGCCCGCGAAGTTTGGTCTGGGAATCAAGCGGGAACCGGCCAGACACTACTGATCCGTGAAGGGTTCCATAGCTGCGATTTAATGTCACCAGAAAGACTCAGAAATAGATTATCGACTGATCGGTGTTACTGTACCGCCGGTTTATTAACCAATTGCCAGAGTAAAAGTTAACCATGCCTACATTCGTTTACATGACCCGCTGCGACGGCTGCGGACACTGCGTGGACATCTGCCCCTCCGACATCATGCATATCGACAAGACTTATCGGCGGGCGATGAACATCGAACCTAATATGTGCTGGGAGTGCTATTCCTGCGTAAAGGCCTGCCCGCAGAACGCCATCGACGCCCGGGGCTACGCCGACTTTGCGCCGCTGGGCCACAGCGTAAGGGTTCGCCGTGAGGAGGACAAGGGAATGATTTCCTGGAAAATCAAATTCCGTGACGGGCGTGAGAAAGACTTTGTTTCGCCGATCACCACTCAACCCTGGGGCGAGAAGATCCCGAAGCTGGCGGAAACCAAAGTGCCTGACAATGAGGCCGTGAATTCTCAGCATCTCTACGACGAGCCGCGCGGGCTTGAAATCGATGGGGGGCTTCCAACGGTTTCCAAAGACAAGTTCAAGCAGGGAGTCTACTACTGATGCCTAAATTTAAAACGGTATTCGAGGATTGCGATATTCTCGTCGTCGGTGGCGGCATGGGCGGCACCGGGGCGGCCTATGAGGCGCGCTACTGGGGCCGTGACATGAAGATTGTCGTGGCCGAAAAAGCCAATATCGACCGAAGCGGCGCGGTGGCCCAGGGCCTCTACGCCATCAACTGCTACATGGGGATGCGCTGGGACGAGAACCAGCCTGAGGACCACGTTCGCTATGCGCGCAACGACCTGATGGGGTTGGTCCGCGAGGATCTGGCCTACGACATGGCGCGCCATGTGGACTCCAGCGTACATCAGTTCGACGACTGGGGCCTGCCGTTCATGAAGGACCCGGAAACCGGACGCTACCAGCGCGAGGGCAAGTGGCAGGTCATGATCCACGGCGAAAGCTACAAGCCCATCGTGGCAGAGGCCGCCAAGAAGTCCGCCGACAAGATCTACAACCGGATCATGGTGACCCATCTACTGATGGACGAAAGCAAGCCCAATCGGGTAGGCGGGGCTGTGGGTTTCAACGTCCGTACGGGCGACTACCATGTCTTCCGGGCTAAGGCGGTTATTGTGGGCGCCGGAGGCGCCTCACACATCTTCAAGCCGCGGTCCGTGGGCGAAGGTATGGGCCGAACCTGGTACGCCCCTTGGAGTAGTGCATCCGCATATGCACTGCCCATCCAGGTGGGCGCTAAGATGACGCAGATGGAAAATCGAATCGTGCTTTGCCGCTTCAAGGATGGCTACGGGCCTGTAGGTGCGTATTTCCTGCATCTCAAGACCTACACCCAGAACGCCTACGGCGAGGAGTACGAGTCCAAATGGTACGACCATACCAAGGAAATGGTGGGCGAGTACATCGATCATCACCCGACGCCGACCTGTCTGCGCAACCACGCCTTCATCGAGGAAATGAAAGCCGGCCGCGGTCCCATCCACATGGTGACAAAGGAGGCGTTCCAGGATCCCCACAAGGAAATCGTCGGTTGGGAGAACTTCCTCGGCATGACTGTGGGACAGGCCGTGGTCTGGGCCGCACAGGACATCGACCCCAAGTACACCAATCCCGAACTCACCACGTCAGAGCCGTACGTCATGGGTTCACACGCCACCTGTTCCGGCGCCTGGGCGAGCGGGCCCGAGGATATCTCGCCGGACGAGTATCAGTGGGGCTATAACCGGATGATGACCGTGGACGGCCTGTTCGGCGCTGGTGATGCCCTGGGCGGCACCGCCCACGCGTTCTCGTCGGGTTCCTTTACCGAAGGCCGCCTGGCGGCGAAGGCCGCAGTGAAATACGTCCGGGATCTGAAGAACGAGCAGATCCAGGTCACCGACAAGCAGTACGAGGATCTCAAGAAGACCATCTACAAGCCGCTGGAAACCTATAGGGTGGGGCGGAACGAAATCGTGGGTGGAACGGTGTCTCCCAGCTACCTCCTGCCGATCCAGGGCCTGCAACGGCTCGAGAAGCTTATGGATGAGTACGCCGGGGGCATCTCGGTCAACTATATGACCAATGAACCCATGCTCCTGCGTGGCCTCGATCTGATGAAAACCCTGCATGAAGACCTGGAGTACGTGGGGGCGGAAGACCTGCATCAGCTGCAGAGGGCCTGGGAGCTCAAGCACCGCGCCATTGCGTCGGAGTGTGTCCTGCAACATTCGCTGTTCCGCAAGGAAACCCGCTGGCCCGGGTACTACTACCGGGGCGACCACTTGAAGCTGGACGATGAAAACTGGCATGTGCTGACCCTGTCCCGCCTCGATCCGGAGAGTGGCGAGTGGACCATGGAGAAGGCGCCGGTTTACCACCTCGTCGACTGAACCAGGCGCCGGGTCACCCCGAAAAGCGTCTGCGGTGTCCCGCAGGCGCTTTTCGCGTTTTGTCCCTCGATGAGATTGGAGGATCAACACGTTGACTAAACCGGCACCTGCACCAGGAATGTCGTCACGGCGGACCCTGCCCGGGTCCGATATTCAGGCCGAGATCGAAGCGGCGATCCTTAATCTGGGCGCCGAAAGGCTTGATCTTGAGGCGCTGCTCATCCCCATCAAGGATAGAGCCGTCTCGCGTCTGCACTTCAAGGGGTTGCTGAAACAGGCCTGGAACCGTCTGCAGAAGCTGCGAAGTGCCCTGCATCAATTCCTGGAGCAGGGAGCGGTGGCCCCCAGTGTTGCCGATGCGGTCAAGGAAGCCGACGCGGCGCTGGTCACCGGCCGTTCGTTTTCGATTGCCAATGCGTCGAATGCCCTCGACGCCGCCCGCAAACGGAGTCTCGAGCAGCAGGCAGCGCATGTCGTTGCTGCGATACTGGGGATGCAGGCGATGGTAGCCATGCTGAGGCAGGATTACCGAGGCGCGAGTGCACGTTATATCAAGGCAGCAGAGACGGCCGAACCAGATGCCGGCCTGCAGTGGCACTATGGTCATGAAAGTGTTCTGGCGCTGGTTGATCTCGGCAGGGAATTCGAAGACAACGCGGCGCTCGAGGAGGCCATTTCCCTGCTGGAAAACGACATCATGACGCTCGCCCGGGGAACGGCGCGTGCCAGTCATCTGGCCACGACCCAGAACTCACTCGGAAACGCCTGTGGCATTCTCGGCCAACGTCAGCGGGGCACACGCAACCTGGAAAATGCGATCTCGGCCTACGAAGCCTCCCTTGAGAACAGGGTTCGCGAAGATGAGCCTTTGGAATGGGCGGCTACTCAGAACAATCTTGGTAATGCTCTTGGCATACTCGCACATAGACACAATGACGAGGAAATGCTGGGTAAGGCGGTGGAGGTCTTTAACCAGGCGCTGGAGGAGCGAACGCGGGAACTGGCGCCGCAGGATTGGGCAATCACAAAAAACAACCTGGCGGCGGTTCTTCAGCCCCTGGGACAGCGCAACAAGGATGTTAAAATGCTGAAGCAAGCGGTGGAAGCCTACAAAGCGGTACTGCAAATCTGGACCCGTGAACGGGTGCCCCTGGACTGGGCCACGACCATGAACAACCTGGGGACGGCACTGAGACTGCTCGGTGAAAATCGCAAAGGACCAAGAACGCTGGAACAGTCCGTGGCCGCCTATAAAAGCGCTCTGTCGGTAAGGACTCGCGACCATCTGCCGCAGGAGTGGGCCATGACCCAAAACAATCTGGGAGCCGCGCTGCAGAAACTCGCGGAAAGAGAGGAGAACCCCGAGACACTTATCCGGGCTATCGACGCTTATGAAAGTGCGTTAATGGAGTGGAACCGGGATCGGGTGCCCATGACCTGGGCCATGACCATGGGCAATCTCGCCGTCGCCCGCAAAACGCTGGCGGAAGTGACCGAGGACCGTGAATCCGCTGTTAAGGCGGTTGAAGAACTTGAGGCGGTGTGCGACGTATTCCGCGAACTGAGTCACGCCCAGTACTCTGAGCTCAGCATTGATCAGCTGGCCAAGGCGCGCAAATTGGCGAATGCGCTGACCGCGGCTGGGTAATCAGGCTGTTCTCTCAACCGGCGATTGATGGCTGTCCATGGCAATTTGGTCATCTGGAAAACGCTATCGGTTAAAGACAATGTATTGAGTTTTGGTATGGGTCAATTTTCTGACCAACGGCCTATCGGTGTCGAAATAGCGACGATCATTGAGTTCCGATGGGAGACGCATTGCCGTGGGTTAGTCCAGCTCCCAATCGCGCCGCGTGAACGCCAATTCGACACCGACACGCTGTAATTACCAATTCGCCATGTACACCCGCAATTCGCCAGGGACAGGCCGCCTGAGCCAACTCGGTGGTTTATTGATGATACGCTGCTTCTTTCTCGGCCGCGGGGACGCCGATGCCGTCCCCGCGGGAAGCAAACTGACTCAATTACTCGATCTGGCCACGCAGCTCGCCGGGAGGGGAGTCACCGGCCACGCCCGGCACGACGTTGTTGGTGTTGTCAAGATCGCTGGTATGCACGACCACGTAGGCACGGTTATCTAGGATAGCGTTGATCAGTCCCTGGATTCCGGTCCCCTCGGGATTCTCGGGATTCGGAGCCAGCGGACCCACGAGCTGGTTATCGTTCATGATCACGCCGGCGGCTAGCACCCCTTTGCTCTCCTCCTCCAAGTTGCTGTCCGGAGCCATGGGAGGCGTGGTGGGCACAAACCAGAACGCGATCGGACCGTTACCAAAGGGCTCGGCAGCGATGTGGATGTGGGCCATGAACACGTTGAAGATCTTCTGGACCTTGACCTCGTAGTGAAGCGCAGTACCGCCGTCGATTACCTCGAACTTGGCTTTGCCCTTGGCGTCTGTTTCGATCACCCTACCTGCAGCGTCACCGCCCTCGAGCCTGGCGTCAAAGCGCAGGCCGTTGTCGGCATGGGCATTGCCTGCCACAGCGATACCGATGGCGAGCGTACATAATGTCTTGTTCATCGAATCGATCCTCTCTCTTCCAGTGAAACGGATAGTAAGTGTAAATCCGCTGTTGTCTGGTGGGAATCTAAATATCGGGTTGTTATGAGACTCAAGCATATCCCATAGTCGGGTCCAATTTCGGTGGATATTGCGTTATTTCATCCACATCACGTGAACTTTGTCACCGCCCCCATTCGGCCAGACCCAGGCCGAGCAGGGCGGCAGTGGCGATTTTCGTCTGTTTGTCTTGTCCTCATGCGTTGCTATTGCCAGACCACCAGGTCCTACAAAGTGATTGCCGGGATAACGCCGCTTCGATAATTGCGATCGGACAACGAGCTATTTGAGTATCACCGATGGCAGGGGTACTACCAAGTTACTAAGCAGCACATAATACACCCGACATAGTGTCGAATCGTCTGCCATGAAAGAGTTTGATGGCAGGCGTCTGGATCACAAGACACGAGAGCAGATACGCATGCGTGCGGTGCAGCAGATCGAGGCGGGTGAGAGCCCGGAGGTAGTGGCGAAGGGTTTGGGTTTTCATCGTTCTTGTGTGTACGAATGGATATCCAGGTATCGCGAAGGAGGGCTCGAGGCGTTACGCACGAAGCCTATAGCGGGTCGCCCGCGCAAGCTTACAGGGAAGCATTTGCAGAAGCTGTACGGCATCATCACGTCGAAGAATCCATTGCAGTTGAAATTTCCGTTTGCGTTGTGGACACGGTCGATGATTGGCGAGTTGATACGCGATGAATTCGATGTGAGTCTGAGTGATGTTTCTGTGGGGCGCTTGCTACGCAAGCTGGGGTTATCGCCACAAAAGCCTCTGTACCGTGCTTACCAGCAAGATGCGCAGGCGGTTGAGCGTTGGCGCCAAGAACAGTACCCGGCGATCAAGAAGCTGGCTAAGCGAATGAAAGCCACGATCTATTTCGAAGACGAGTCGGCGATACGATCGGACTATCACCGTGGCACCACCTGGGCGCCGGTGGGTAACACGCCGGTGGTGCGGGCAACGGGGGCGCGATTTCGTGTCAATCTGATCTCGGCGATCTCCGCCCAGGGGGCGCT
>CAMYNL010000040.1 GCA_947259705.1 uncultured Gammaproteobacteria bacterium
GGCGATGGTGCTGATGGCTTCGGTGCCGCCCCATGGCCTGTGGAGCTCAATGTTCTGCATGACCCTGCGCAACCCGGTGCTGATGCAGCAGCTCGCCGTAACCCAGACCTGGGGGCCGCGCTATGCCTGGCAGGAGGTGGTGCAGCGGGCGTTGTTGTCGGACGATATCCCGCCGTCGGACGTGGACAACTATTTTCGTCACCTCCAGTGGGAATCCCATCGAGTGGTGCTGGACATGCTGGGCTGGGACCGCCTGCGGCTGGACCCGGCGAGGGTGGACATGCCGGTGCTGGTGCTGGGTGCGGAACATGACGAGTTCGTCTCCGACGACGCTATCGAGGCCACCGCGGCGTTCTACGGCACCGAACCCAGGCAGATGCCGACCGCCCACGCCATGATGCTGGATACCCGCTGGCAGCAGGTGGCCGCAGCCATCAACGATTTCGTCGCCAGTGCGTTTGCCCTCGACGCGGGGGTTCGGGCCAGGTCCGGTACCGGCAGCTAGACGATACGGAGTACCGGGCACGGCCACTACGGATGTTCGTCAGCAGCGCCGCGCGCGAGCGACTGGCGCGGCGTCGGCGCAGGCATACCGTCCGCACCCCGATGGCGGTCGTGGATACCTAAAGTAATTTAGCGCATAAAACGCCCAAGTCCCTGTTCGCAGTGAAACTCCGGCGTCCTTGAGTGGATCCGTCTAGGCACGGGATCGGTCCGCGCCAACCTCGTCTCGCCGTCCGGATGGTCGCCTGGCACGGCGTGTCAGCCCGAGTGGATCACTGGTCAGCGTTCCGTCACCGCCGGGGAGTTTGTCCCATTCTTTTTCCAATGTCCCGGACGTAAACTAGATCGAAATCAAAAAGCCGAACAACAGTTGGAGAGGGAGAACGGGCACCACAGGAGGTAGATATGCTTACGTACCAAGATTGCCTGGGCATGTGCGATTTCAGCAAGGAAGAAATCAAGCTGATCGCCAGTCACGAGCACATTTCCGGGATGGCGGCCATCGGCCTGGCGGAGAACCTGCTGCACCGGCGCGGCGGCCGCAAGGAGATCGAAAGATTGATTCAATCCGAGCTGGAACACATGCAGCGGAACCGCAGTTCCGAGGAGGTCGAGCACATGCGCCACGTATTCGCGCATTACCTGGAATTTCACGACTAGCGGGTTCCGCCGCGTCAACGAGCAACCAACGGGGCGGCTCCGCGTGCCCTGATATCGGGGCACGCGGCCGCGAGGGCGTGGCCCGCCGGCAGCTCAGGCAGCACCGCTTCCGTCGAGTCGCTTCGCCTCCCGGCAACAAACTCGCCGGCGCGAAGGGCGACGTAGGCGGAAGCATGTCGCGATCATCCCGACCATCCGTCTCGCCAACCGGCCCCGCCCCCCGCCAGCTGTAACAGACCCCATCCCACCGCCGCCGGCTCAGGCTCTGCCTGCCGTATCCGGTCCGGCGGCGCTTTCCCGGCGCCAGCGCGTGGCGCCCCGGACCCGGCCCAAAGTGAAACAATGGCCGTTACAGGTGGTCACATCTTGTGTAGCGCGGATTGTTAGCAGTACGCGTCTTAGGTAGTCTTGTCACGCAATATTGTCAGCTTGACCCGAGCACACCCCATGATCAGATTACCGCAGTGCGCAATGGCCCTCGCGGCCGCCCTGGTCGTGATGCCGGCCGCCTCGCCGCTCCAGGCCGAGAGCAGGGAGATGGGCGAATTCCGGGGGATGAAGCCCACCGAGTACCCGACCTGGTTCAAAGAGAGCTTTCTCGACTTCACCGAAGACGTGAACGAGGCGGCGGCGGCCGGTAAGCGAGTGATGGTCCTGTTTCATCAGGACGGCTGCCCGTACTGTAACGCCCTGGTGGAGCGCAACCTGTCCCAGCGCGACATCGAGCAGCAGGTACGTGAAAACTTTGACGTGGTGGCGATCAACATGTGGGGTGACCGGGAGGTGGTCACGGTAGACGGCCGGCCTTTCACCGAGAAAAATTTTGCCGCCGCACTGAAGGTTCAGTTCACGCCCACCATCCTGTTCTTCAACGAGCGCGGCGAACTGGCGCTGCGCCTCGACGGCTACCTCCCGCCGGAGCGTTTCAGGCTGGCGCTGGACTACGTTGCGCAGAAGAAGGAGCGAGAGATCGGCTACCGGGAGTATGCCGCTGCCCGCGCTCCCGCCGCCGCGTCGGGCGAACTCAACCGGCAGACGTTCTGCCAGCAGGGCGCTGCCGACCTCAGCCGCCGCCCGGCGGACAAGCCGGTGGCGGTGCTCTTCGAGCAGAAACAGTGCCCCAACTGCGACATCCTGCACGGGAAAGTGCTCATCGACCCGGAGACCCGCGACATCGCCCGCCGCTTCACCTGTGTGCAGCTGGACATGTGGGCCGACACGCCGGTGGTGACGCCCGCGGGCGAAAGACTCACCGCCCGCGAGTGGGCGCGGCTGCTGGACATCAAGTATGCGCCCTCGATCGTGCTGTTCGATGTGGGCGGCAGCGAGATCATCCGCAGCGAGGCCTTCTTCAAGATCTTCCACACCCAGTCTCTCTTCGACTACGTGCTCTCGGGCAGCTACCGGGAGGAACCGAGTTTTCAGCGCTACCTGTCGGCACGGGCCGACCATATTCGTGAGCAGGGGCGGAATGTGGACATCTGGCGCTGACGGGGCGGTCGGCGCCCTATGAGAGCGGGAACAAGCACGTGCGAGTATCGCAAACGATTGACCCAAGGATAGTGGGGAAGGGTATCCCGAGCCCGCGAGGCAGGCGAACCCGCGTGGCCGCATATTGTCAATGAGCTGGTTAACCATCGCCTGGTCTGCCTGTTCCGCGGCGTGTGCGATGCTGGGGCTGATGCACCTGCTGTTGTGGCTCAACGACCGGCGCTCCGTCTCCTACGCCTTGTCCGTGCTGATGTCCTTCGCTGCCGCCACCGTTGCCCTGGTCGAGCTGAGTCTGCTGAACACGCTGTCCGTTCCCGAGTACTCGAGACTGCTGCAGTGGCAGAACTTGTGGGTGTGTGTCCTGCTGGTTTCCATGGTGTGGCTCGTTTACGCGCACCTCGGTACTGCGCGCCGCTGGCTGGCGGCGACCATCACGGCGATGTGGTCACTGACGTTGGTGGTGAATTTCGCTTACCCGGCCAGCGTGGTATTCAGCGAGATCAGCGAACTGCGGCGCATTAGTACCTTCCGGGATGAATCGTTCACGCTGGCCATCGGCATCGCCAATCCCTGGAAGCTGTTGCCGGATCTGGCCACCGTGGTGATCCTGCTGTACGTCATCGACGCCGCCAACAGGAGTTGGCGCCGGGGTGCACGCCGCCCGGCCGGTCTGTTCGGCGGCAGCGTGGTGCTGTTCATGGTGCTGGCTGGGATCCACGCGCCGCTGGTCGACGCCGGCGTGGTGGCGACGCCTTACATGGTCAGCTTCGCCTTCCTGGCCATCGTGCTGGCAATGAGTTATGAGCTGGTCTCGGACGCCGTTCGCGTGTCCCGCTATGCGCGTCAGATCGAGGCCAACGAAAGACGCTGGCGTTCGCTGCTGCAGAAGGTACAGCTGGCCATTGTCGGCGTCACGCCCGGGGGCGAGATAGATTACGTCAATCCGTTCTTCGAACGCATCAGCGGCTATGGTGCGAACGATATCCTCGGCCGGCCGGCAACCGCCCTGGCGCCACCGGCGGACCTGCAGAAGCTGGAGCGCGCCCTGCAGCAGGCGGGGCAGGGCGATCCCGAGCCGCACAGCGAATGGACACTGCTGTGCGCCAACGGTGAGCAGCGCAAGATGGTTTGGTCATCGGTGAGCCTGTTCGACGGCGAGGGAGCGGTGAGCGGGTTCCTGGGCATTGGCGAGGACGTCACCGAGCGGCTCAGGTCCCGGGCCGAGCTGCAGCGGACCCAGCGCGAGATCGAGCGCTTGCGCCGGGTGGGCGCGCTGGGCGAACTGGCCTCGGCGCTGGCCCATGAACTGAACCAGCCGTTGACCGCGATCCTCAGCAATGCCCAGGCCGCGCGACGGTTCATGGCGGGCGGTGATCCGGACCTGGGCGAATTGAGAGAGATCATCGACGACATCATCCGCGACGACAAGCGGGCCGGCGAGGTCATCCACAGCATGCGGGCCATGGTGCGCAAGGGCGAGATCGACCGCGAATCGTTCGCGGTGGATGCCGCCATCGAGGAGGTGATCAGCATGCTTGGCAGCGAGTTGGATGGGCAGGGCATAACGATCATCCTGGACTTCGACCCCGCCCTGCCCGAGGTGCAGGCTGGGCGCGTGGAGATACAGCAGGTAATGATGAACCTGGTCCTCAACGCCGCCAACGCGATGACGCAGACGCCGGCCGGTCAGCGCGAAATCAAGATCGCGGCCTGCGGCGACGGCGACGGCGTGCGGGTGACGGTCCATGATACCGGCCGTGGACTCGAGCCGGAGGAGCAGGGGCGGCTGTTCGACCCGTTCTTCACCACCCGGCCCGAGGGCCTGGGCATGGGCCTTGCCATCTGCCGGCGCATCATCGACTCGCACGGCGGGCGCATCTGGGCGCGCGACGGTAAGCGCGGCGGAGCGGCGTTTTCCTTTACGCTGCCCGCGGCCAAGGCGGCTGCCGCATGACCGAAAGTCAGGCCACCGTGTTTGTCGTCGACGACGACGAGTCGGTGCGCAAGGGCCTTGCCCGCCTGTTGCGGGCATCCGGCTATGCAGTGAAGACCTTTGCCTCTGCGGAGGATTACCTTTCACACGACAACGTCCACGAAGTCGGCAGCATCATCCTGGATCTCAGCATGCCGGGTCTGGACGGTATCGACCTGCAGCGGCGGCTCATCGAGCGCGGCGACGATCTGCCTGTCATCTTCCTGAGCGGCCACGCCGATGTCCCGACCAGCGTCAAGGCGATGAAACGCGGCGCGGTGGATTTTCTGACCAAGCCCCTGGACGAGGAGGCGCTGTTGGATGCGCTGCACCGGGCGCTGTCGCGCCAGCGCCGCGAGCGGGCAGAGCGCCGCGAACAAGAGACAGTGCGCGACCTGCTGCATATACTCACCCCGCGCGAGTACGAGGTAATGCGCTGCGTTATCTCCGGTGCGCGCAACAAGCAGATCGCCGCTCACCTGGGGATAGCCGAAAAGACCGTAAAGGTGCACCGAACCCGGGTGATGCAGAAGATGCGGGTACGCTCAGTGGCGGAGCTGGTCCAGGCCTGCATCGCCGCCGGGGTGTCGCCGGTCGCACCGGACTGAGCTGCAGGGCGGGCCGCCACACTTACCAATGAACCCGACCAGCGGGTCCATGTAGGTCCTTGGTCCAATAGACCGGCGGATATTGCCTCGTTAGGCTGTCGGCTTCCCTATCGGCATGCGAGGAGCCGTGACCACCAAGCCAGACCCCGTGACAGTCTTCATCCTGGACGACGACGAGTCGGTCTGCACCGCCCTGGCGCGGCTGGTCCGTTCCGCCGGCATGGTGGCGGTCTGCGTAGCTACCCCCGAGGAGATCGCGCAGACGGTGAATCCGCGTTCGCGCGCCTGCGTCATTGCCGACATTCGCATGCCCGACCTCGACGGCCTGTCCGTGCCGCATCTGCTGCGTCAGCAGGGCTGCGATCTTCCGGTCATCTTCGTAACCGCCCAGGACACCGCCCAGACCCGCAGCGCGGCCAAACGCGCCGGCGCGGCGGGATTCTTTCGTAAGCCGGTGGACGACAGCGCGCTGCTCGACGCCATCGAGTGGTCGCAGCGTGACGAATCCAATCATGCGCAACCGTGAATGAGTCTTCCTGCGGATATGCGGCATAGCGATCAAGACATACGCTACGTGGCACCGTACCGCGCCGGGCTAGGAAGGCCTCGGCACGGTGGGTGGTTTTAGTACCGGGGCGCTGGAGGCGTCTCGCTTGCGCCACACACGACGGACCATTCCATCCAATCTGCGACGATCCCCTCCACACAGGAGAGACATGATGAAAAAACTAGCGACCTTATGCGCCATGATCGGGTGTGCGGCGAGCGCGCCCGCCTGGCCGGCCTCACTGAATCCCACCCTGGACGACCGCGTATCCATACGCGGCGGACCGTTCTTTGCCAGTATCGACTCTTCACTGGCAATTCGGGGCCAGGATTTCAGTGTCGAGGATCGTCTGGACGACAGCAAGACCACCTTCGCCATCGCCCTGGACTGGCGCATCACCAGCCGCCTGGTACTGACCGGCAATTTCTCGCAGCTATCGCGGGACGAGACCTTCGGTGCCGGCACGCCCATAGGTATCGGCGGCGTGACCATCCCGGCCGGTGCCAGTGCCGAAGTAGATTTCACCACCCGGCAGTTCGGCGTCAACCTTGGTTATTCGGTCGTGCGTAACCGCACCACGGAATTCGGCGCGGCCGTGGGCATCAAGGTATTGACCATCGAGGACAAGGTGGCCTTCACGCCGGGCGGGGGACCGACGGTGGTGCTGGTGGACGACGACACCACCCAGCCGCTGCCGGTGCTCGGGCTTTATCTCAACCATGCATTCTCGCGGAGCTGGATGATCACCGGCCGCGCGAGCTATTTCGACTTCGACGTCGGTGACATCGATGGCAAGGTGGTGGACCTGTTCGGCGGCGTGGAGTGGCGCCCCTGGCAGAGCGTCGGGCTGGGCCTGGCCTACGCCTACACCGATGCCGACGTGACCATCACCGACGCAGGTGTCGCCGCCACCGGTGTCGCCTACGAGTACAAGGGGCCCTTTGCCTACGTGGTGCTGGGTTTCGGGTCGGGGCGCTGAGGACGGAACAGCAAACACACGACAGCGGTTGAACGGACCCCGGGTTCACGCGCGCAAAGACCGCGGCCGGCATCTGTCCAGACCCTGGTGAATCGACGAGGAGCAATTGCAAGTATGAACAAATTGTTACCTATCTTTCCTGCCCTGACGCTTGTCCTCGTCTTGCTGCCGGCAGCGCCGCTGTCGGCGCAGGAGAAGGCCGGGGGCGGCGACCTGCGCTCGGCGGTGCAGAACCCGATCAGTTCGCTGATCAGCCTGCCTTTCAAATTCACCTTCGACGACGGCGCCCCGAATGGCGATGCCACGTTTCTCAATATTCAGCCGGTGCTGCCGATAACGGTCGGCGAGTGGAACCTGGTCAACCGGGTTATCCTGCCGATCATCGACCTGGACGGCAGCGTGTCGGGTACCCCGGAGATCCCCAACCCGACGCCCGGTACCGGCACCAGCGGTCTCGGCGATACCAACTACTCGCTGTACTTCTCGCCGGTGAAGACCGGCAAGGTGATCTGGGGCGCCGGGCCGTCGATCATGTTGAAAACTGCTTCCAACGACCAGCTCGGCAGCGGCAAGTGGAGCGCCGGGGTGACGGCGGTGGCGCTCACCCAGCCCAAATGGGGCAGCATGGGGATCCTCGGCCGCCAGCTGTGGTCCTTCGCGGGCGACGAGGATCGCGCCGATGTCAATCAGTTCCTGCTGGAACCGTTTATCAACTACAACCTCGACAAAGGCTGGTTTCTGCTTACCGATATGGTCATGACCGCGAACTGGGACGCAGATTCCAGTCAGCGCTGGACGATACCGCTGGGCGGTGGCGCGGGCAGGCTCTTCAAGATCGGTAACCAGGCCATCAATTCGCGGCTGGAGTACTACTACAATGTCGAGCGGCCGGACGGTGCCGCGAAGCAGCTGGTCAGCTTCACCTGGCAGTTCCTATTTCCGAAGAAGAAGTAACCCCTCGTTCCATTTACGACCTCAATAGGAGAACACGACCGTGAGAAGAATAACCTTGCTAACAGTATTCCTTGGCGCTGTGGCCGCCATGTTGTCGGGACCGGTTCTCGCCAACAGCAAGCCCAATATCCTGGTGATCATGTCGGACGACGTCGGTATCACCAATGTCAGTGCCTACAGCCGTGGACTGGTCGGCTACCAGACACCCAACATCGACCGGATCGCTAACGCGGGCATGTTGTTTACGGACTATTATGCAGAGCAGAGCTGCACCGCGGGGCGGTCGGCCTTCATTACCGGCCAGCACCCGGTACGTACGGGTCTTACCAAGGTCGGCTTTCCCGGCGCCGAGATCGGTATACAGGCCGAGGACCCGACCCTCGCCGAGCTGCTGAAGAACCACGGCTACGCAACGGGCCAGTATGGCAAGAACCATCTGGGCGACCGAAACAAGTACCTGCCCACCGTCCATGGCTTCGACGAGTTCTACGGCAACCTGTATCACTTGAACGCCGAAGAGGAGCCGGAGAACCCTGACTATCCGAAGGACCCTGAGTTCAAGAAACGTCTGGGGCCGCGCGGTGTTCTGGACTGCACAGCCACGGACAAGGAGGATCCGACCGAAGACCCGCGCTTTGGGAAGGTGGGTAAGCAGGCGTGTAAGGACACTGGGCCGTTGACCAGAAAACGCATGGAGACGGCCGACGAAGAGTTCCTGGACCGTGCCATGAAGTTCATGGAAATGAACACCAAGGCCAACAAGCCCTGGTTCGTCTGGCTGGCGACGTCCCGGATGCATTTTTATACGCACCTGAAGCCGGAGAGCGACGGTGTCACCGGACTGGGCATCTACGCAGACGGCATGGTGGAGCACGATAGTCATGTGGGCCAGGTCCTTGATCTCCTCGAAGAACTGAAGGTCGCCGATAACACCATCGTCATTTACACCGTGGACAATGGTCCCCATTACAATGAGTGGCCCGATGGCGGTATTTCACCTTTCCGGGGTGAGAAAAACACGAACTGGGAAGGCGGCTATCGGGTGCCTGCACTGGTCCGTTGGCCCGGCAGGATTCCGGCCGGCAAGATTTCCAACGAGATCATGTCCATGCAGGACTGGGTACCGACCCTGATGGCGGCCGCCGGTGAGCCGGATATCAAGGAAAAGCTAAAGAAAGGCCACAAGGCAGCCGGTAAGGATTTCAAGGTGCACCTGGATGGATACAATTTCCTTCCTTACCTTACTGGAGAAACCAAGGAAGCCCCACGAGAAGACTTTTTCTATTTCAGCGATGATGGTCTGCTGGTCGCGGTGCGCCACAAGCAATGGAAACTGGTGTTCGCCGAACAGCGTGCAAAGACCTTTCGTGTGTGGTCCGAGCCGTTTGTGCAGTTGCGCATTCCGAAACCGTTCAACCTGCGCAGCGATCCCTTTGAGCGGGCGGATACCGATTCGAACAACTACGACCGCTGGTGGATCGAGCGCAGCGCGTTTTCGGTGACCGCCATCCAGGAGATCGTGGGCGGCTTCATTGGCACGTTCAAGGAGTTCCCGCCGCGGCAGAAACCGGCGAAGTTCAACGTGGACGACGTCGTCAAGAAACTGTATGACGCGGGCGCTCACTAGGTTGAGCTTAAGCATTCGGGGGCAGTTTACTTACCTTGGAACCTGGCTCGATCGGGATTTCCAAGGCTTGGGTAAACTGTCTCCCTCCGCATTGCGGGCACCGGCTACGTGTCTGCGAATGGACGCTCGATAGTTTGGTTCCCTATAGAATCACCTATAGAATCAAAGTTCTCTAGGATTCTTGGCTAATGAAGTGAACGCCGCGTTCCGGATTCTTCTAACCACACCTAAGCATCAAAGGAGACAGCGCATGCTTCGCCGCACCCTATTCGTCAGCGTACTGTCGTTGATCCTGGCGCCGGCCATGGCTCAGGACGACGACCCGGTCGGACTGACGCCGACCACGGAGGATGCCGAGGGCATGGGCGCGAAGCCCGGCTATTCCCCCTACGCGGGAAGACGCTTCCCCACCCAGGTCTATTGGGGTGACACCCATGCGCACACCAACAATTCGCTGGATGCGCGGGGTTTTGGGGTAACCCTCGGGCCGGAAGAGGCGTTCCGCTTCGCGCGCGGCGAAGAGGTCACCACCACCCACGGATTACGCTTCAAGCTGTCGCGCCCGCTGGACTGGCTGGTGGTGGCGGACCACTCGGACGGCATGGGTGCGATGAAAGAGATCATCGCCGGCAATCCGAATCTATTGAAGGACCCGGTGGTCAAGACGTGGCACACCGCGATGCGCACGGGTGGCGAAGCCGCGTTCGAAGCGACGATGGAAGTGATCAACGCCTTCAGCCAGGGTAAGGTCCCAAAGGTGGTCCTGGACCGCACCTTCCAGCAGACGGTGTGGGACGACTACATCGACATCGCCGAGCGTTTCAACGAACCGGGACGGTTCACGGCCATGATCGGCTACGAATGGACGTCGACCGAGAAAGGCAACAACCTGCACCGCAATGTGCTTTACCGTGATGGCGGCGACCGCGCCCGCCGGATGGTGCCGTATACCACCGCCGAGAGCTTCAATCCGGAAGACCTGTGGAAGTGGATGGCCCGCTACGAAGAAGCAACCGGCGGGCAGGTGCTGACCCTCGCCCACAACGGCAACATGTCCAACGGCATCATGTTTCCGGTGGAGACCAATCCGGCAACCGGTAAAGCGCTGTCCGGCGACTACGCGAAACAGCGCGCCCGCTGGGAGCCGCTCTACGAGGTCACGCAGATCAAGGGCGATGGTGAGACCCATCCGTTGCTGTCGACCGACGATGAGTTCGCCGACTATGAAACCCTGGCGCTTGGCAATCTCAACCTCACGGTGCCGAAAGAGGATCGCATGCTCAAGTACGAGTACGCGCGCGAGGCGCTCAAGAACGGGCTCAAGCTGGAGGCAAAGTTCGACACTAATCCGTACAAGTTCGGCATGGTCGGCTCCAGCGACACGCACACGGCGCTGGCCGCGGTGGAGGAAGACAACTACATCGGTAAGCACGCCGGCACCGAGCCGTCGCCCGAACGCTGGGACCATCCGATGGCGAAGTTCCAAGGTAGACAGTACGAGGGCTATGCGATGGCGTCCTCGGGCTATGCGGGCGTGTGGGCCACGGACAACACGCGCAAGGCCCTGTTCGACGCGATGAAGCGCAAGGAAGTCTACGCCACCACCGGGCCGCGGATGCTGGTGCGCTTCTGGGGCGGTTGGAATTTTGTGGAAGACGACGGCAACAGCCGACTGCCGGCGGCGGTGGGTTACGCCAAAGGCGTGCCCATGGGAGGGGATCTCACCCAGGCGCCTGATGGGAAGTCGCCCACGTTCCTGGTGGCCGCGCTCAAGGACCCCTACGGCGCCAATCTCGACCGCATCCAGATCGTGAAGGGTTGGCTGGACAAGGGCGGCGAGACCCAGGAGAAGGTGTTCGACGTCGTGTGGGGCGACGCCGAGTCACGCAAGCCCGGCGCGGACGGCAAGCTTCCGGCGGTCGGCAACACGGTCGATGTCGCTAACGCGACCTGGCGCAACACCATCGGCGATCCCGAGCTCATCGCGGTGTGGACCGACCCGGACTTCGATCCCGCGCTCAAGGCCTTCTACTATGCGCGCGTCATCGAAATCCCGACCCCGCGCTGGACCGCCTACGACGCCAAGCGCTTTGGCGTGGAGATGTCCAAAGAAGTGCCGATGACCACCCAGGAGCGTGCCTACACCTCGCCCATTTGGTATACGCCCGGTGCGTGACGACGTGCAAGGGCGTGTTATTCAATGCAAACCGGATTATTAGATCAACCCCTAGGAGGAGCAAGACTTTGGATACGAGATTGCAAGTCCCATCGCTGACGCAGCTTTTTACCGTGACGTTGGTTTCTCTCATGTTCGTGTCAACGGCGACGGCGCAGACCGCGCTCAACCCAGCCGAGGACGATGTGCCGGCGGCGCAGAAGATCTATTCGCCTTATGTAGAACGCACCGTACGGGACAAAAACTTCGCCGAAGGACTGTACTGGGGCGACACGCACCTGCACACAAGTTACTCCAGCGACGCCGGCATGATCGGCAACAAGCTGGGTCCCGATGAGGCCTACAAGTTCGCCAAGGGCGGGGAGGTCCTCTCCAGTACCGGGCAGCGCGCTAAACTGATCCGCCCTCTCGACTTCCTGGTTGTCTCCGACCACGCAGAGGCCCTCGGCCTCGCCCCATTTATCGCCGAAGCAAATCCCGATTTGCTCTCCACGAAGAACGGCAAACGCTGGTATGACATGGTGAACGCCGGTGAGGGGTACGAGGCGTTTCGCGAATGGGGCGCCTACATGTTCAAGGGCGATCCCATCAAAAGCCCGCAGATGCAACGAACAGTCTGGGATCGGCAGATCGAAGCAGCCGACCGACACAACCAGCCGGGTGTCTTCACCGCGCTGATCGGCTACGAGTGGACATCGCTCAACACCGAGCAAGCGCCGAGCAATCTGCACCGCGTCGTGATTTTCAAGGACGACGGCGACAAGGCGGCGGAGATCGTGCCGTTTTCTGCCTACGACTCACAGGACCCTGAGGACCTGTGGGCGTGGATGCAGGCCTACGAGGACAAGACCGGCGGCAGGGTGCTGGCGATTCCGCACAACGGCAATCTGTCGAATGGGCTGATGTTCGCGACCGAGCGTCTGAACGGCAAGCCCTTGACCCGGGAGTATGCTGAAACCCGTATGAAATGGGAGCCGCTATACGAGGTGACCCAGATCAAAGGAGACGGTGAGGCGCACCCCAAACTCTCGACGACCGATGAATTCGCCGACTACGGCACTTGGGACAAGGGTGACATCGCGGGAGTCAAGCCCAAGACGCCGGAGATGCTGCCCCACGAGTACGCCCGTACAGCGCTGCAACTCGGCCTGCAGCAGGAGGCCAAGCTCGGCGTTAACCCGTTTAAGTTCGGCATGATCGGCAGCACCGATGCCCATACCTCGCTGGCCTCGACCCGTGAAGAAAACTATTGGGGCAAGTTTGCCGGTACCGAACCGGCGGCGGACCGCTACAAGCATTACGTCATCAAGGCCTTTAGCGGTGACGAAAGCCTGTCGACCTTCGCCTGGGAGGAGGTCGCCTCCGGTCTTGCCGCAGTATGGGCGCGCGCGAACACCCGCGAGGCGATCTTTGATGCCATGCAGAAGAAGGAGACCTACGCCACCACCGGCACGCGTATCACGGTACGCTTTTTCGGCGGCTGGGAGTATGGCGAGAACGATGTGTACCGGCCCGACGCGGTGGCCATCGGCTACGCCAAGGGCGTGCCCATGGGCGGGGACCTGCCGCAGGCGGCCGGCGGGAAGACGGCGCCGGTGTTCATGGTCGGCGCACTGAAAGATCCCCAGGGCGCCAACCTGGACCGCATCCAGATCGTGAAGGGCTGGGTCGACGAAAAGGGGGAACGTCAAGAGCAGATCTACGACGTCGCATGCGCCGATCGCGGTATCAATGATAAGAGTCGTTGCGAGAAGCCAATCGGCAACACCGTCGACGAAAAGAACGCGACCTACCTCAACAATATCGGTACGGCGGAACTGCGCGCGGTGTGGACGGATTCCGATTTCAATCCCAAGCATCGTGCGGTTTACTACGCGCGCGTGCTGGAAATACCAACGCCCACCTGGCAGGCCTATGACGCCAAGTTCTACGGTGTGAAGATGCCGGAGCAGGTGCCGCTCTCGCATCAGGAGCGGGCTTACACCTCGCCGATCTGGTACACGCCGGCGTCATGAGATGGGTATAGTTGGAGACAGACCGGTGCGCATTCCGGGGATAGTCTACCTGATCGTTTAAGAACCCGGGTTGCAGGATCGGTACACTGTCCCCGGCTGCGTCCAGGCCACTGGTCGCAGCCATCGAGCGCTGGGTGGGCGAACAAGCATGAGATGACGCTACCCGGCGGCGTGTGTCCGTGCCAGTTAGTTGGCATTTTGAAATGAGATGGAAACGCTCAGCTACCGGGGGTACCTCACAATGCGCAGTCGTGCCCAAGGGCAGTGGTCTTCCCTAGACGCGGCAGCTAATCACCATCGTCGCTGGGTGCAGGGTTGAAGCAAGACTGCGGTCGAACCTGTGTGCACCAGATCGCAAGGGGCATGGCCGAGATCTGTCCGGCATAGTGTCGGAGTCGGAGTTGTCTGCGACCCGACAATCCGAGAATCTGCTTTCAACAACAACGGTAAACGCATCATGACCGACCCACCTGAAAAAAATTGGCGTTTCCAAACTGGTATTGCGTTATTCACAGTGGGCTTAGTGAGCCCGCTGTTTGTCCCTCTGGTCACGGCATCAGGCTTGTCCCCGGGATGGAAGACAACGTTGTCGGGCTTGCTCATGCTGGGCATTCCCGAGTTGTTATGGCTGGTGGCCGCGGCGGTGATGGGGAAGAGCGGATTCGATTACATCAAGTCGAAAGCCTTCGGTCTCGTCAAAAGATATGTGCTGCCGGAAACGATAGGCCGTGCACGTTATCGCATCGGACTGATCATGTTCGCAATTCCATTACTGTTTGGTTGGCTGGCGCCCTATGCGCAACACTTGACAGCTGGCGTGGCGACGCAGAATTTCGGCTGGAACCTCGGCGGCGATCTGTTGTTGCTTGCCAGCCTGTTCGTGCTGGGCGGCGAGTTCTGGGACAAGTTGCAGGCGCTGTTTATGTACGGCGCCAGTGCTCGGTTTCCCGAGCCGACGTAATCCTGGCCATACCACGAATTCGTTGAAAAACGGGGTCTGACCTTCTATTCTCGCTGGTGCCCATTTGTGGGCTACGAGGATGCCAGCGTGAATCTCGGGGGTTTGAAGTTCTGGATCTGGATCGCCTGCTTGGCGGCCGTGCTGCGTGGCGTTGTGTCGCCCGCGTTTGGCGAGCAGTTCGCGCGCCCGGGTCCCGGGGACGAACCAACCCGCATCGAGGGGCAGATCCTGGTCCTGGACCTCGACGCGGTCGACGGCGCCGGCCAGACGTTCATCGCCAGCGTCTACTACCGTTTTCGCTGGCACGACCCCCGGCTCGCCGGCCAGCAAACCAAGCCGAGCCTCAAGTCCCTCGACGAGGTGTGGCACCCGGGGTTGCTGGTGGTGAATCAGACGCGGGGGTTCTCTGGGCTGTCAGACGTCGTCCGGGTGGACCCCGACGGCACGGTGACCCACGCGCAGCGGGTCTGGGGTCATTTCTCCCAGCCCATGCACCTTGCGGAGTTCCCGTTGGATGGGCACGAACTCGACGTTACCCTGGTCGCCACGCGCGCCGAGCCCGGCGAGGTCGAATTCGTGCCGATGGCGGACCAGCCGTCGGGCATCGGGGAGAAGCTGTCGATCGCCGGTTGGGACGTCCACGGGGCTGACGCCAGCGCGCTCATGTATCAACCAACGACGAACACGCCGCCGGTCCCCGGCTACCAGGTCCGCGTCAATGTCACGCGCCAGGTTGGCTATTACCTGTTCAAGATGGTCCTGCCGTTGGTCCTGATCGTCGCGATGTCCTGGATTACCTTCTGGATCGACCCCACCGAGGCGGGCACGCAGATAGCGGTTGCCACGACGTCCATGCTGACCTTGATCGCCTACCAGTTCCTGCTCAGTAACATGCTGCCGCCGGTATCCTACCTGACCCGGTTGGACGGTTTCATACTGATATCGACAGTGCTGGTGTTTGCGTCGCTGATCGAGGTCATAGTCACTGCGCGGCTCGCGCAGAAAGACCGACTTGCGCTAGCGCAGCGCGTCGATGCGGTATCCCGTGCTGCTTTTCCGCTGGCCTTTGTCATTCTTCTGGGTTTCTCCTTCGTCCGCTGACGCGGAGACATCCGGGTTTGCGACCCGTAGACGGAGTTTCATTACATGACCAAAGCGCGCGCGGCATCGGTCGCCACGAGTTCGTGGCGTCGGTCCTCGAATGGTAGTATGGCGACGGCATGATCAATAGAACACTATCCGCCAGAAGGAGAATGTTATGTGCAGCAGTTTGTCGCGATCGCTGTTGGCCGCATCTATATTCAACCTGAGTTGTACGAGCTTCGCCCTACGCGGTATGGGCCGGTTTCGGTGCGGTGGGCGCCTTTGTGCTCGGCATCCTGGTTTTCGGTGAGCCGGCGACGTTCGCCCGCTATTTCTTCGTGGCTCTGACCGTTGTCGGGATCCTTGGCCTGAAGTTATTCTTCCAGCACTAGTAAAACGGCATCTCGGGCTAGGGGTGATTGCGATTCGTGGGCGGTAATTGCAGTATTACCGTCCCGCAGGTTTGTTAGAATCTTCGTCCAGTGAAAATCACTGATGGCCTGACACGCAAACAAGACGTCCGGGTCGACTGGACAGACACTTGGTACGATACGGATCTGACGTCGTGAAAACTTTCATCGAAATTCGGAGATCACATCATTGATGCGCTGGCTCAAGGAACCCTTGCTGCATTTCTTGTTTATCGGTGCGGGTCTGTTTGCCCTGTTTTACCAGGTTGCCGATCCACAATCCCGTCGTCCCGACCGCATCGAGGTAAGCGCCGCCGACATC
>CAMYNL010000041.1 GCA_947259705.1 uncultured Gammaproteobacteria bacterium
TCGTCATCGCCGCCGTCAACGTCGTCTTGCCATGATCCACATGACCAATCGTCCCAACATTCACGTGCGGCTTCGTTCGCTGAAATTTCTCCTTAGACATGATCTGCCACCTTCATCTGTATGTTTTGACTGTACGCTGAGGTTCATCCACTAGCTGGCTTTCTTCATCACCACTTCAGCAACATTGCTGGGTGCGGGCGAGTACTTTTTGAATTCCATCGAATAGGTTGCGCGCCCCTGGGTAGCCGACCGCAGCGCGGTGGCATAACCAAACATTTCCGCCAGCGGGACGTCTGCGCGGACAACCTTGCCCGCCGGCGCGTCTTCCATGGCGAGGATCATTCCACGGCGTGAATTCAGGTCGCCGTTTACCGCGCCCATATATTCCTCCGGCGTAACCACCTCTACCGCCATGATAGGTTCAAGAAGCACGGGCTTTGCCTTTCTCGCGCCCTCCTTGAATGCGATGGAAGCTGCCGCCTTGAACGCATGCTCCGAGGAGTCGACCTCATGGTAGGACCCGTCGTAAAGGGTGATCTTGACGTCGACCACGGGATATCCCGCGAGAACGCCGCCCTCCATGGCCTCCACTACGCCCTTCTGCACCGCCGGGATGTACTCCCTGGGCACCACGCCGCCTTTGATCTCATCGACGAATTCGAAGCCCTTGCCCCGCTCCTGTGGCTCCATGCGCAGATAGACATGACCGTACTGGCCACGGCCGCCGGTCTGCTTGGCATACTTGTGCTCCTGCTCCACGCTGTTGCGTATGGTCTCCCGGTAAGCCACCTGCGGCTTGCCGACATTGGCATCCACATTGAACTCGCGCCGCAGCCGGTCGATGATGATCTCCAGGTGCAGTTCTCCCATGCCGGAAATGATGGTCTGTCCCGACTCCTCGTCGGTGCGCACCCGAAATGAGGGATCTTCCTGGGCCAGCTTACTCAGGGCTACCCCCATCTTTTCCTGATCGGACTTGGTCTTGGGTTCCACGGCCTGGGCGATGACCGGCTCGGGAAACTCCATTCTTTCCAGGGTCACCACCTTGTTCGGGTCGCACAGGGTATCGCCGGTGGTCACATCCTTGAGCCCAACGGCCGCCGCGATGTCACCAGCATATACCTCCTTGATCTCCTTGCGGTCATTGGAGTGCATCTGCAGCAACCTGCCTATGCGTTCCTTCTTTCCCTTCACCGGGTTGTAAATGCTGTCGCCGGACTTCAACACGCCGGAGTAGACCCGGAAGAACACCAACTGGCCAACGAACGGGTCGGTGGCAATCTTGAACGCCAGTGCCGAAAAGGGCTCTTCATCATTGGATGCGCGTGTCACTTCGGTATCCTTGCCGTCGTCGGCGATGCCCTTCACGGGCGGCACATCCAGCGGCGAGGGCATCAGGTCGATGACCGCATCCAGCATCGCTTGTACGCCTTTGTTCTTGAATGCCGAGCCGCAAAGCACACATACGATCTCATTCGCCAGGGTGCGCATTCGCAGCCCCTTCTTGATGTCGTCGGTCGGGAGCTTGCCTTCCTCCAGGTAGCGGTCCATCAGCTCCTCACTGGCCTCGGCAGCGGCTTCCATCATCTGTTCGTACAGTTCCTCGCATTTCGCCTTGAGGTCGTCGGGGATTTCGCGTTCCTCGAAGCGGGCACCCTTGGTCTCGTCATCCCAGTAGATGGCCTTCATCTTGATCAGGTCCACTACACCCTCGAACGACTCCTCGGCACCTATCGGAACCTGGATGGGTATCGCATTCGCACCCAGCCGGTCCCGGATCTGTTTCGCGACGCGGAAGAAATCCGCCCCCGCCCGGTCCATCTTGTTGATGAAAGCCAGCCGTGGTACGTGATACTTGTTGGCCTGCCGCCAGACGGTCTCGGACTGGGGCTCGACGCCGCCCACGGCACAGAAGACCGCGCAGGAGCCGTCCAGCACCCGCAGACTCCGTTCAACTTCAATAGTGAAGTCGACGTGGCCCGGGGTATCGATGATGTTAATGCGATACTCGGGGTAGCTCTGGTCCATGCCTTTCCAGAACGTAGTAGTGGCCGCCGAAGTGATGGTGATACCGCGCTCCTGCTCCTGCTCCATCCAGTCCATCACCGCGTTGCCGTCATGGACCTCACCGAGCTTGTGGGACAGACCGGTATAGAACAGAACGCGTTCGGTGGTCGTAGTCTTCCCGGCATCGATATGGGCCATAATGCCGATGTTCCGATAACGCTCGATTGGAGTTCCGCGTGCCACGATGACTTAACCTATAAAGTAATTGACGACAGAGCCTGTAAGCGGTGCCACTCGTCAGAACCGGTAATGGGAGAAGGCCTTGTTTGCTTCAGCCATCCGGTGGACGTCTTCGCGCTTCTTGACCGCACCGCCGCGATTGTCGGCGGCATCCATCAGCTCCGATGCGAGACGGGCGGTCATGGATTTCTCCCCCCGGCGCCGGGCCGCGTCCACCAGCCAGCGCATGGCCAGCGCATTCTGCCGGGAAGACCTCACTTCGACCGGTACCTGGTAGGTCGCGCCGCCCACGCGACGGCTCTTTACCTCTACGACCGGCCGCACGTGGTCGAGCGCCGCGTTGAACACCTCCAGCGCATCGCCTTTGCTGCGCTCCGAGATGATGTCGAGAGCGCCGTAGATGATCTTTTCCGCGATGGATTTCTTGCCGTCGACCATCAACATGTTGACGAATTTCGTCAACGTCTGGTCACCGAACTTGGGGTCCGGCAGGATCTCTCGCTTTGGAACTTCTCTTCTTCTGGGCATAGTTTCAGTAAAGCGAACAATCCCGCGCGCCGCAGCGAACTCGCAGCGACGTATCGCGGGTATGGCCTGTGTCAGTTATGATTTAGGGCGCTTGGCGCCGTACTTGGACCGGCCCTGCCGCCGATTGCTCACGCCCGAAGTGTCTAGCGCGCCACGGATCGTGTGGTAGCGCACGCCCGGCAGGTCCTTGACACGTCCGCCCCGGATCAGGACGACCGAGTGTTCCTGCAGATTGTGCCCTTCGCCGCCGATGTAACTGGTGACTTCGTAGCCGTTGGTCAGCCGCACGCGGGCCACTTTCCGCAGCGCGGAATTGGGCTTCTTCGGCGTCGTCGTGTAAACCCGGGTGCACACGCCGCGTTTCTGCGGGCACGCCTGCAGCGCAGGAACAGTGGATTTCTGGGCCTGCTTTTTGCGCGGTTTCCTGACTAACTGATTGATCGTAGGCATGGTTTTGCTCAGTCCAAAAAGCTTTCAGGCCGGCAGTCAGGCCGGCCCGAAAAGTGCGGCGATTCTAGGCAGTCGCCCCTACCCTGTCAAGTGACCGGGAAGGGGGGGATTGCCGCTTCAGGCGTTGACCGCCTCGGAGTCCTCCGGCGGGGTCGAGCTCGCCGCGGCGGGCTCGTCCACCCCGCCGAGCAACTGCTCCAGCTCCTCCGCCTTGCTGACGGCCTCGGCCCGCTTGCGGCGGCGCTCCTCGTGGTAGGCCAGCCCGGTGCCCGCCGGGATCAGCCGACCCACGATGACGTTTTCCTTGAGGCCGCGCAGGCGGTCAACCTTGCCGTTGATCGAGGCCTCGGTAAGCACCCGCGTGGTCTCCTGGAACGAGGCGGCCGAAATAAAGGACTCGGTGGTCAGGGAAGCCTTGGTGATCCCCAGCAGTTCCCGCCGATAGGTGGCGGGCTGACCGCCCTCGGCCTGGATCCGCTCGTTCTCCTCCAGCAGGCGTGAACGCTCCACCTGCTCACCGGGCAGAAAGGTCGTGTCCCCCGGCTCATCGATGTTCACCTTGCGAAGCATCTGCCGGATGATCACCTCAATGTGCTTGTCATTGATCTTCACCCCCTGCAACCGGTAAACGTCCTGCACCTCGTCGACGATGTAGTCGGAGAGGGTTTCCACGCCCAGCATCTCCAGAATGTCCGAGGCAATGGGCGGGCCGTCGACCACCATTTCACCTTTCTCCACCGTCTCGCCCTCGAAAACGGTAATGTTGCGCCCTTTCGGGATTAGATACTCGTGAACCTCCCCATCCTTGTCGGTGAAGATCAGGCGCTGCTTGCCCTTGGTTTCCTTTCCGAATGACACCACGCCTGAATGGCCGGCCAGGATCGCGGCATCCTTGGGCTTGCGCGCCTCGAACAGTTCCGCCACCCGTGGCAGGCCACCGGTGATGTCGCGCGTCTTGGAAGACTCCTGCGGAATACGCGCCAGCACGTCGCCGCCACTGACGCCCTGGCCGTCCTGCACCATGATAATGGCACCCGGTGGCATGAAATACCGGGCCGGCACGTCCGAACCCGCGAACATCAGGGTCTCACCCTTGTCGTCCACCAGGCTGATTATGGGCCGGATATCACGTGCCGCCCCACGCCTCTGCTTGGGATCGATAACCACATAGGTCGTGACCCCGGTAAGCTCGTCGGTCTGACGGTTCACCGTTACTCCGTCGGTGAGGTCGGTGAACCAAATCTTGCCCGCCACCTCGGTGATAATCGGGTGAGTGTGAGGATCCCAGCCCGCCACCAGCTGGCCGGCCTGGACCTCGTCGCCGTCACCCGCAGTCAACAACGCGCCATAGGGAAGTTTGTAACGCTCCCTGTCCGTCCCGCGAGTGTCCTGCACGATAAGCTCGCCGGAACGCGTCACCACGACCTGATTGCCTTCAGAGTTGGTCACCACTTTTACGTTGTTGAGCTTGATGCGACCGCTGGTCTTGACCTCCACGTTGCTGACCGCCGCGGCACGGGAGGCCGCGCCGCCGATGTGAAAGGTCCGCATGGTGAGCTGGGTGCCGGGTTCGCCGATGCTCTGCGCTGCAATGACCCCGACCGCTTCCCCGCGATTCACCATGTGTCCCCGTCCCAGGTCGCGCCCGTAGCAATTGGCGCAGATACCGTAGCGGGTCTCACAAGTGACGGGCGAGCGCACCTGTACCTCGTCCACGTTGTGGCTTTCGATGAGGTTCACCGCATGCTCGTCGATCATCTCGGCGTCGCGGAGCAGCACTTTGCCGTCGACGCTGTCGGTAACTTCGCCCACCACGACCCGGCCGAGGATACGATCGCGCAACGGAATGACCACCTCACCGCCCTGCACCAGGGCCTGACGCATGATCCCATTCGTCGTTCCGCAGTCATCATCGGTCACCACCAGGTCCTGGCAGACATCCACCAGCCGCCGGGTGAGATAGCCGGAGTTGGCCGTCTTCAAGGCCGTATCCGCCAGGCCCTTGCGGGCGCCGTGAGTGGATATGAAGTACTGGAGTACGTTCAAACCCTCACGAAAATTGGCGGTAATCGGGGTTTCAATGATGGAGCCGTCCGGTTTGGCCATCAGGCCGCGCATGCCGGCCAGCTGGCGGATCTGGGCATGGCTGCCGCGCGCTCCGGAGTCGGCCATCATATAGATTGAATTAAATGACTCCTGCTCGGCTTCTTTACCCTCTGCATCCACCACCTTGTCCGTGCCCAGCTCATCCATCATGGACTTGGCCACCTGCTCGCTGGTCCGCGTCCAGATATCGACCACCTTGTTGTAACGCTCGCCGTCCGTGAGCAGGCCCGACGTGTACTGGGTCTGGATGTTCTTGACCTCCTGTTCGGCGGTGCCGAGTATCTTTTCCTTGTCATCGGGGATAACCATGTCGTCTACCCCGATTGAGATGCCGGCGCGGGCGGCGTAGTGGAAACCGGTATACATGAGCTGGTCGGCGAAGATCACCGAGTCCTTGAGCCCCACTTTGCGGTAGCAGTCATTGATGATCTCTGAGATTGCCTTCTTTTTCATGGTCCGGTTGATGACGGAAAACGGCATCCCCCTGGGCAGGATCTCCGACAGCAGCGCGCGACCGACCGTGGTGTCATAGAGCTTCCGGGTTACCTGGAAGTCACCGTTCTCGTCCGCCAGCTCCTCGCGTATGCGTACCTTGATCCGGGCGTGCAGGGAGGTCTTGCCGGTGGCATAGGCGCGCTGAACTTCGGCGACGTCGCTGAGAATGCCGCCCTCCCCAGGGGCGTTGATCTCTTCCCGGGTGACATAGTAAAGGCCGAGCACGATGTCCTGGGACGGCACGATTATCGGTTCTCCATTGGCCGGCGACAGGATGTTGTTGGTGGACATCATGAGACTGCGGGCCTCGAGCTGGGCCTCGATGGACAAGGGTACGTGAACGGCCATCTGGTCACCGTCGAAGTCCGCGTTGTAGGGCGTGCATACCAGTGGATGCAGCTGGATCGCCTTGCCCTCGATCAGCACCGGCTCGAATGCCTGGATCCCCAGCCGGTGCAGCGTCGGCGCACGGTTGAGCAGCACCGGATGTTCGCGGATAACCTCCTCGAGGATGTCCCAGACCTCTGCGCTTTCCTGCTCCACCATCTTTTTCGCCTGCTTGATGGTGGTGGCCAATCCGCGCAGCTCCAGCTTGTTGAATATGAACGGCTTGAACAGTTCCAGCGCCATTTTCTTGGGCAGGCCGCACTGATGCAGCTTGAGGGTCGGCCCGACGACGATCACCGAGCGCCCCGAGTAGTCGACCCGTTTGCCCAGAAGGTTCTGGCGGAACCGCCCCTGCTTGCCCTTGATCATGTCGGCCAGCGATTTCAGCTGGCGCTTGTTGGCGCCGGTGATCGCCTTGCCCCGGCGCCCATTGTCTAGCAGCGCGTCCACCGACTCTTGCAGCATGCGCTTTTCGTTCCGCACGATGATGTCTGGAGCATTGAGATCCAGCAACCGCTTGAGCCGGTTGTTGCGGTTAATGACCCTGCGATAAAGATCGTTGAGGTCCGAGGTGGCGAAGCGGCCCCCATCCAACGGCACCAGCGGACGCAGGTCGGGCGGCAGTACCGGAAGGATCTCCAGGATCATCCATTCAGGCTTGTTGCCAGAGTGCAGGAAGGCTTCCAGCACCTTCAGGCGCTTGGTCAGCTTCTTGATCTTGGTTTCCGAGTTGGTGCCGTCCAGCTCCTCGCGCAGCTTCGCCGCCTCCTCCTTGAGGGTGATCGAGTTCAGCAACTCACGCACGGCCTCGGCGCCCATTTCGGCGCGGAACTCGTCCCCATACTGCTCGATGGCGTCGAGGTAGGCATCTTCGGTCAGCAGCTGGTTGCGCTCGAGCGGGGTCATGCCGGGATCAATGACCACGTAGGCCTCGAAGTACAGCACGCGCTCGATCTCCCGCACCGTCATGTCCAGCATCAGGCCGAGGCGCGACGGCAGCGATTTCAGGAACCAGATATGGGCAACCGGGCTCGCCAGCTCGATATGTCCCATGCGTTCGCGCCGCACCTTGGACAGAGTGACTTCGACGCCGCATTTCTCACAAATCACTCCGCGATGCTTGAGCCTCTTGTACTTTCCGCACAGGCATTCGTAGTCGTTGATGGGCCCGAACAGCTTGGCGCAGAACAGACCGTCCCGTTCCGGCTTGAAGGTGCGGTAATTGATGGTCTCCGGCTTCTTGACTTCGCCGAAAGACCACGAGCGGATCTTCTCCGGGGCGGCGATGCCTATGCGGATCGCATCGAAGTCTTCGATCTTGCCCGGCTGCTTGAAAAGATTAAACAAGTCTTTCATGTTGGATCCTCGAATTTCGGGATGGATGTCGGCTCCGCCGGTTTCAGTCGTGCTTCAGCTCGATGTTGAGACCCAGGGAGCGGATCTCCTTCATCAGCACGTTGAAAGACTCTGGCATACTGGCCTCCATCTGGTGGTCGCCCTTGACGATGTTCTCGTACATCTTGGTGCGACCCGCCACATCGTCCGACTTGACGGTCAGCATTTCCTGCAGGGTGTAGGCGGCACCGTAGGCCTCAAGCGCCCAAACCTCCATCTCGCCGAACCGTTGTCCGCCGAACTGCGCCTTTCCACCGAGAGGTTGTTGGGTGATGAGGCTGTAGGGGCCCGTGGACCGCGCGTGCATCTTGTCGTCCACCAGGTGGTTGAGCTTGAGCATGTACATATAACCCACCGTTATAGGACGATCGAAACGCTCCCCGGTGCGGCCGTCGAAAAGGTAGGTCTGGCCGTTCTTGGGCAGGCCGGCCAGATCCAGCATGCCCTTGATTTCGGCCTCGTTGGCGCCGTCAAATACAGGCGTGGCCAGCGGCACACCCGCCCGCAGGTTATGCGCGAGTTCGAGGATTTCGTCGTCCGACAGTTGTCCCAGCGCCTCCTTGCGGCCGCCGCGGTTGTAGATCTTGTCGAGCAGCTTGCGCACCTCGCCCACCTGCCGCTGTTGCCGCAGCATGCGGTCGATCTGACGACCCAGCTCACGGGCGGCCCAGCCCAGGTGGGTCTCCAGCACCTGGCCCACATTCATGCGCGACGGAACACCGAGGGGATTGAGCACGATATCGACTGTGGTGCCGTCCTCCATGTAGGGCATATCCTCCACCGGCACGATCTTGGAGATCACGCCCTTGTTTCCATGGCGTCCCGCCATCTTGTCACCCGGCTGCAGCCGCCGCTTGACGGCAACGAAGGCCTTGACCATCTTGAGCACGCCGGGTGCCAAATCGTCACCCGCCTCCAGCTTGGCGCGCTTCTCGTCAAACAGATCGTCGAAGTATTTGCGCTGGTTTTCAAGGTCCGCACGAAGCTGCTCCAGCTGATCGATGGCGTCCTCGTTGCGCAGGCGGACCTCGAACCACTTGTCGCGGGGCAGATCGGTCAGATAGCCCTTGGTTACCTTGTCCCCGGCCTTGAGCCCGGCAGGCCCACCCTCGGCGGTGCGTCCGGTCAGCAGCTTTTCTATACGGCTGTAGGCATCCTCCTCCACGATACGGAACTGATCGTTGAGGTCTTTGCGAATGCGGGCCAGCTCCTGATCCTCGTTCTGCTTGGCGCGGGCGTCCTTTTCCACACCATCGCGGGTAAACACCTGAACATCGATTACCGTACCCGCCATGCCCGAAGGCATCCTCAGGGACGTGTCCTTCACGTCCGAAGCCTTCTCACCAAAGATGGCGCGCAGCAGCTTCTCTTCCGGTGTCAGCTGGGTTTCGCCCTTGGGAGTCACCTTGCCTACCAGTATGTCTCCGGAGGTCACCTCGGCGCCCATATAGACGATGCCGGACTCGTCGAGCTTGGACAACGCGGCCTCGCCGACATTGGGGATGTCGCGGGTGATTTCCTCCGAGCCGAGCTTGGTGTCACGGGCAACGCAGGACAATTCCTCGATGTGGATCGTGGTGTAGGTGTCCTCCTGGACCAGGCGCTCCGATATGAGAATGGAGTCCTCGAAGTTATAACCATTCCAGGGCATGAAGGCGACCAGCACGTTGCGGCCCAGGGCCAGCTCCCCCATGTCGGTGGAGGGGCCGTCCGCGAGTACGTCGCCGCTTTCGATCTGGTCCCCGACCTTGACCAGCGGACGCTGGTTGATGGTGGTGTTCTGATTCGAACGCGTGTACTTGATCAAATTGTAGATGTCCACACCCGGCTCGCCGGCTCGGGTCTCGTCATCGTTGACCCGTACCACGATGCGGCCGGCGTCCACGGAGTCCACCCGTCCCCCGCGGCGGGCCACCACCGTGACGCCGGAATCGACGGCCACGATGCGTTCCATGCCAGTACCTATCAGGGGCTTTTCGCTTTTGACGGTGGGCACCGCCTGACGCTGCATGTTGGACCCCATCAGTGCCCGGTTGGCGTCGTCGTGCTCCAGGAACGGGATGAGCGACGCCGCCACCGACACGATCTGCGACGGCGCTACGTCGATGTAATCGATCTGGTCCGGCGTCGACAGGGTGAACTCGTTCTGATGCCGGCACGATACCAGCTCGTCCACCAGTTTGCCACGCTCGTTTACGGTGGCGTTGGCCTGGGCAATCACGAAATTGCGCTCCTCGATTGCCGACAGATACTCGATCTTTTCCGAAACCTTCGCGTTGTCCACCTTGCGGTACGGTGTCTCCAGGAAACCGTAGTCGTTGGTGCGCGCGTAGCAGGCCAGGGAGTTGATGAGCCCGATGTTGGGGCCTTCCGGGGTCTCGATCGGACACACACGGCCGTAATGGGTCGGATGCACGTCACGCACCTCGAAGCCGGCGCGTTCGCGTGTCAGGCCGCCGGGGCCGAGAGCCGAAACGCGCCGCTTGTGGGTGACCTCTGAGAGAGGATTCGTCTGGTCCATGAACTGGGACAACTGACTGGATCCGAAGAACTCCTTGACCACGGCCGAAACCGGCTTCGCGTTGATCAGCTCCTGCGGCGTCAGGTTCTCGGATTCCGCCATGCTCAGGCGCTCGCGGACGGCGCGCTCGACACGCACCAGGCCGACACGGAACTGGTTCTCCACCAGCTCGCCCACGGAACGCACGCGCCGATTGCCGAGATTGTCTATGTCGTCGATTTCGCCATGTCCGTTCTTGAGATCGATCAAGGTTTTCATCACGCCGATGATGTCTTCCTTGCTCAGCGTGCCGGATCCGACGTCCTCGTTGAGGCCGAGGCGGCGGTTGAACTTCATGCGCCCCACCGCTGACAGGTCATAGCGATCGGGATTGAAAAACAGGTTGTTAAAGAGCGCTTGCGCGGCCTCCTTCGTTGGCGGTTCGCCGGGGCGCATCATGCGGTAGATTTCTACCTGCGCGTCGAGCTCGCTGCGGGTCAGGTCGATACGCAGGGTCTCGGACACGTAGGGCCCCTGGTCGAGATCATTGGTATAGACGGTGTCCACCTTGGAGACCTTCTTTTCCACCAGCTTTTCGACCAGTTCCTCGGTAACCACGTCGTTGGCTTCCGCCAGCAGCTCGCCGGTATCCGGGTCCGCCACATCGTGGGCCAGCGAACGGCCCGCCAGGTAGGACGACGGCACCACCAGCCTGCTCAGTTTCGCCTTTTCCATTTCGCGAATATGGCGAGCGGTAATACGCTTGCCTGCCTCGACCATGAGGTTGCCCTTGTTGTCGATGATGTCGAAACCGACCTGCTGCCCGCGCAGCCGGTGTGGAACCAGGCTCATTGTGATCTGCTTGGACGAGAGCTGGAAGCTGTCGTTCTCGAAAAACATCTCCAGAATTTCTTGAGTGCTATAACCCAGGGCGCGCAGCAGGATGGTTGCGGGCAGCTTGCGGCGCCGATCGATACGGATATAGAGCAGATCCTTGGGGTCGAACTCGAAGTCCAGCCAGGAACCCCTGTAGGGGATTACCCGCGACGAAAACAACAGCTTGCCGGAGGAGTGCGTCTTGCCCCTGTCATGGTCGAAGAATACGCCGGGGGACCGATGCAGCTGGGAGACGATGACCCGCTCGGTGCCGTTTATCACGAAGGTGCCGTTGTCCGTCATCAGGGGCATCTCGCCCATATAGACTTCTTGTTCCTTAACATCCTTGACCGACTTGCTGCCCGTGGTCTCGTCTTTCTGGTAGACCACCAGGCGCAGCAGAACGCGTAGCGGAGCCGCGAAGATCAGTCCGCGTTGCTGGCATTCCTTTACGTCGAACGGCGGCGTGCCCAACCGATAGCTGACGAACTCCAGCGCCGCGCTGCCATTGTAGCTCTCGATCGGAAAGACGGAGCTGAACGCGGCCTGCAGACCCCGGTCCGCGCGCTGCTCCGGGGTCGATTCGGCCTGCAGAAACTTGCGGTAGGACTCTTTCTGGGTAGCCAGCAGATAGGGCACGCGCAGGACGCTCGGCCGTTTGCTGAAACTCTTGCGGAGCCGCTTCTTTTCAGTGAAGGAATAGCCCATTGATACCTCTCGGATTCACGGTGTTTAACTGATTACGCATGTCCAGGCACTGCGGACACACAAGCGACGAGAGGCCGACGGCCGGAAGCCGTCAGCCTCTCGTGGAAATCCACTTTTGCAGTCCCCATCAGGGATACGAAGATTTCCTTACTTGAGTTCGACGGTCGCGCCCGCTTCTTCAAGCTGCTTCTTTAGTGTTTCGGCATCATCCTTGGCCATACCTTCCTTGACCGGTGCCGGGGCACTTTCAACCAGGTCCTTCGCCTCCTTGAGACCCAGCCCGGTTGCCGCCCGGACTGCCTTGATGACAGCTACCTTGTTGTCACCGAAACTAGCCAGAACCAAGTCAAACTCGGTCTTTTCCTCGGCGCCGCCAGCAGCCTCTCCGCCGCCCGCCGCCGGAGCGGCGACAGCAACTGCGGCCGCGGCGGTCACGCCAAATTTGTCTTCCATGTCCTTGATGAGTTCGGAAAGTTCGAGAACGGACATACTGCCGATTGCATCGAGGATCTCTTCTTTCGTTACAGCCATGATTAAAACTCCTGAAACCTAATACGTTAATAAACAGTCGAGCTATGCCGCCTCTCTCGCGTCGCGCACCGCGGCAAGGGTCCGCACGAATTTGGACGGCACTTCGTTGAGCGTCTGGACGAATTTCTGGACCGGCGCCTGCAAAGTGCCGACCAGTATCGCCAGCAGCTCATCGCGTCCCGGCAATTTTGCCAGCGCCTGGATCTCATCGTGTGACAGCACGTTTCCGGACATGGCGCCCGCCTTGATGGCGAACACGTCATTGTCCTTCTGGAACCTGCTCAGCACCTTGGCCACCGCCACCGGATCTTCGGAAGCAGCGAGCGCCAGGGGGCCGACGAAATGTTGGTCCAGACATTCGAAGTCGGAATCCTTCAAGGCGCGGCGTGCCAGCGTGTTCTTCACCACCTTCAGATAGACGCCCGCGTCGCGCGCTTCGCGTCGCAGCTCGGTCATCTTGGCAACGGTAAGACCACGGTATTCCGCCACGATCGCCGCCTGAGCTCCCGCCAGTGCGTTGGAGACTTGCTCGACCACCGCCTTCTTTTCAGTAAGACTGAGGCTCATAAATGAGCGACCTCCTGATAGTTTCGGCGCCCGGATTCAGGAGTCCAGGTTTTTACCCTTCCTGTATCGGATTCGCCGTCTGCGCAGGCCGGTGAATGGTCCATTAAGCGGCATGCGGTCCGGGCCGTATCAACGCCCTGCCCGCCGGTCCGCACCTGCGGTCTGTGACAACTCTCCGCATCCGCGCAGACAGCGCGCCGGCGCGGGGAAATCCCGGCGCACCAGCCCGCAACCGACCCGAAACACGGAGAACCCATTGGGGCACGCGGCTGCAGACTCACAGCGGCAGCGTGGCCCGATCCACGCGCACACCCGGCCCCATGGTCGTGGAGAGGGTGACACGCTTGAAATACTGGCCCTTGGCGGCCGGCGGCTTCGCTTTCTGCAGCGCCGACAACAGGGCGGTGAAATTTTCCGTAAGAGCCTCGGCACCAAACGAAGCCTTACCGATGGAACAATGGATGATGCCCGCTTTGTCGATGCGGAACTGCACCTGGCCCGCCTTGGCGTTCTCCACCGCCTTGCCCACGTCGCTGGTGACCGTTCCGACCTTGGGATTCGGCATCAGTCCCCGCGGGCCCAGTATCTGGCCCAGCTTCCCCACTACTCGCATGGTGGCCGGGGTGGCTATGGCGATGTCGAAGTCGAACTCGCCCTGCCGGACCTTCTCCGCCAGATCGTCCATGCCGACCACGTCAGCGCCGGCCTGGGTCGCCGCCTCTGCGTCGGGCCCGTCGGCAAACACCGCCACCCTGACGGTTTTCCCGGTACCTCGCGGCAACACCGTGGAGCCACGCACACTCTGGTCGGACTTGCGCGCCTCGACGCCCAGGTTCACGGCGACGTCCACCGATTCGTCGAATTTCGCCGACGCTGTCTGCTTGACCAGCGCGATGGCCTCGTCCAGCGGATAGAACTTCGTCCGCTCAAGGTTCTGAACCGTTTTCAACAGACGCTTTGAATTCCTGGCCATGCCTTTATACCCCCTCGGTCTCGATGCCCATGCTGCGCGCACTGCCGGCTATGATCCGCACCGCCTCGTCCACGTCGTAGGCATTCAGATCGGCCATTTTCGTCTTCGCTATCTCTTCCAACTGCTGTCGTGTCACCTTGCCGACCTTGTCCCGGTTGGGGACCGCACTGCCTTTGGCCACACTGGCTGCCTTCTTCAACAGCACGGAGGCCGGCGGCGTCTTCTTGATATAGGTGAAACTCTTGTCGCTATACACCGTGATCACCACCGGAATCGGCAGCCCCTTCTCCACATCCTGGGTCTCGGCATTGAACGCCTTGCAGAACTCCATGATGTTCACGCCGTGCTGACCCAAAGCCGGACCCACCGGAGGGCTGGGATTGGCTTCGCCCGCAGGGACCTGCAGCTTGATCAGTGCATCTACCTTCTTTGCCATCTGTTCTCTCCGTTTTGGGTGCGAACGCCGTACTCAACTGGGCTTTCGGGCTCCCCTGTAACCTGACGGCTCGACCCGGCACGCGGCCCGCTGTGGGTGCGTCGGGCCGGCCCCGTGCTCAACCTTTCTCCACCTGACTGAAATCCAGCTCCACCGGTGTGGAGCGGCCGAAGATCGACACTGCCACCCGCAGTTTCGATTTTTCGAAATTTACGTCTTCCACCGTGCCGTTGAAGTCTGCAAAGGGACCATCTACCACGCGGACAAGTTCCCCCGGCTCGAAGGAAAATTTCGGCCGCGGCTTCTCGGCGCCGACCTTGACCTGCTGCATGATGGCGTCGGCCTCCTTGTCGCTGATCGGCGTAGGCCGCGATGAGGTGCCGCCGATGAAACCCGTCACGCGCGGCACACCCTTCACCAGGTGCCAGGTCTCGTCGTTCATTTCCATCTGGACCAGCACGTAGCCCGGGAAGAACTTACGCTCGCTGGTGCGTTTCTGCCCGCCCTTCATTTCCACCACGTCTTCGGTCGGCACCAGGATCTCCCCGAATTTGTCCTCCATGCCGGCACGCTTGATATGGTCTTTCAACGACTGCGCGACCTGCTTCTCGAAGCCGGAAAAGGCATGGACTACGTACCAACGCATCTTTGTCATCGCATCTTCCTGAACCGGGGTCTTTTCCGCCATTACGCTTCGCCTGCACCGAGGACGAGGTCGTAGACAACCCAGAACAACGCCGTATCCATTAACCACAGGTAAACCCCTATCACCACCACCATCAGCAGCACCACCAGGGTAGCCTGCGCCGTTTCACGCCGGGTGGGCCATACCACCTTGCGCACCTCGATACGGGCATCCTTGGCGAATTGCCACGCGGCCTGGCCCGGACCCGAGGTCAGGCTTACCGCCAGGGCGGCGATCACGCTTACGATCACGATGCCGGCACGCAACAGAACCGACAATTCCGCGAAGTAATAGAACGCGGCAATACCGGCTACTATGATCAGCCCTGCAGCGCCGAGTTTCAGTTTGTCAATCACTTGTCTTTCAGGAATAAAATGGCAGGCCAGGAGGGAATCGAACCCCCAACCTGCGGTTTTGGAGACCGCCGCTCTGCCAATTGAGCTACTGGCCTAATCAAACAGGAAATATCCGTTGTGTAGACTCCAGAACGGGGCGTCGGCCCGCCTTCGACGCTGGCGCAACCCCGGGTTCAGGTCCTATCATTCAGTGATCTTGCTGACGACGCCAGCACCCACGGTGCGGCCGCCCTCGCGAATCGCAAACCGCAGCCCCTCCT
>CAMYNL010000042.1 GCA_947259705.1 uncultured Gammaproteobacteria bacterium
CATATTAGTGACGAATGTGACCCCGCTGGTGACTTGATTGGTGACCCAGGAATATTCTCCGCCAAGGGAGAATACATAACTTATTGATTTCTCTGGTGGGCCGTGCAGGATTTGGTCATTATTTAACTATCCGAATACCGCTCAAATAGGCGTACTTTCGGCGAACGTGCCGTCTTTCTCATCGAGGTAGATGAGGACCTTCTCGATCACGGCGGGGTTTTCGATCCGGGCCATAATCCTGACCGCCCCTCCTCACTTCCGGCAAGTCTCAATGTCGATGCCGAAAACCCGCTTCAGGCGTTGTGCCCAGGTCATCGCGGCACGACGTTCGGCCGGGGTCGGCGCCTCCGGGCTCGCCGTCATGGCAGGCCGGCCTCCCCGGCCCCGCCTGGCCTTGGTCACCCGCCCCCGATACCGGCTGTTGGGGGCGAAGATGCCGGGTCAGGTTCGCCCGCGGTCTGGGCACCAATGCCGCCAGCCGGGCGATGAAGTCCAGCGGCTCGAAGATAACGTGCGTGGTGCCGTCGCGGTACGGGGTCTGCGGTCATTAGAGATCCAAACAAACGATGGGCTGAGTTCGACCCACAAGGGACCTTCCCTCGGCACCGTGGCCCGAGTGTCAGCTTTCTTTACAAATCAGGGCTATATCGAATACCGAATCAGCTGGAGGGCGCGTGTTTGTTAGCGGTATTGGTACTTGCTGGATGGATAGGGTCAGCGCATGCCACCCTTATAGATTATGAATTTGTTCCCGATCCTGTTGATGGTGGTCTACTTGGTGGGTTCACGTACGACGACACGTCGATGATATTTTCGAACGTTTCCATCACTGAAGATGTGGCAAACATTGAGTCATGGAATGCGTTAACTGGCAACAACTTATCTGCCACTGGGACTGGGTTTTTCGGTTCCTTGTTGTCGTTAGACTTTTCTCCGGCCCTTGCACTAGGCGCTGGGCCATTTCAAGCGGCGGTATCTGTGGACAGTGTCCTTGGGCTCGTCGAACGCCTACAGGTTCTCAATGAAGTTGATCCTGGTGGCAGCGTACCCGCCCCCACCACCCTCGCCCTGTTTGGCCTAGGTCTGGCTGGCCTTGGCTGGTCACGCCGCAAAACGTAAACAGAAGCCTACTGAATAGCCTGCCACCGAACAGGCTTTTTCCTGCCTGTGATTTGGGAATGTAAAATGTCTGCACTTGTTAAGGGTTAGAAGATACCTGCCCCAGTAGCAGTGAGTGAATCTAGCCCGTAATCTCAGAGGGCAGGTGTCTTCTAAGCCCCGAGGGAGGAAACCGCGGATTAGGGGGAAGGGGTAATCAGTTGCTGCGGAGCTATGGGGATTTGAATCTGGGTGGGAGTGTTTGGTTTGGGCGATGCCGTGCGGCGGTGTATGGAACTGATGTTTGTGAGTTCGAAGTCATTGGTTTTTCGTTTTTGTATTGATCATTGTGTGGGGCACGGAGTACTTAATCGGGGCTTTTAAACAGCAGGGGCCATAGGGATGCTGGTACTGGGCTGAGCCGATTGAGTCCAGACGCACATAGATTGATGTTAGTGAAGTTCATGCTTCACGGCAGGAGGTGCGCGGGGTGCATGAGCGCGCTCGAGGATTTCGATGATGGTCATCGGTGAGCCGCAAGATTGACACACATAAACGCAACCGGGGGAGTTATCGTTTGCGGCGATCACATCGTGTACCTTTGGTGGTGTTTGCAGAAGCTCACGGGCCTGAGTCAAGTTATTGGCGCGTACGGTGTTTGCGAACAGACCGTAATGCCGGATACGGTGAAAGCCTTGGGGCAGGACATGGATGAGGAAGCGGCGGATGAACTCGCCAGTTTCGAGGGTCATGGTTTTGTGGTGGTAACGTTTCTTTTGGCGATAGTCTTTCCATTTAAAGGTGACTCCCTGTTCATCGTGTGCGATTAAACGCGAGTTGGCGATGGCGACGCGGTGTGTATACCGGGACAGATAGGCGAGTACCGTCTGAGGTCCGGCAAAGGGGCGCTTGGCATAGACCACCCACTCGAGTTTGCGCAGGGGTTTGAGCCAAGCGGTGAACGAGTATAAGGCGAATAAAGGCCCTTTTTCGCTAGGAGACCAAGTATCTCCGGGTCGTCCGATGCAGGTTAACCGGTGCCGCGGCGTGTCATTAGCCATCATCTCGCCTTCCTGGCCACGAGGAATAGCCTGATTCAGCGAATTTTCTGATGGTGCGCACCGTCGGGCCCATAGCAGCCCCCGGCAACAGCTCCCTGCCTTGCCCTATCCAGCCGCGGTTACGCGCGGGGTATCCAGTCCATCAATCGAACAAGCGGGCCTGGGGCGGCGCGCGACTTGGCGGGCGACGGCCAGAAACTCGCGGATGACAACCTCCTCGATTGCTGGCGCACTCACTCGAGTCACGCTGCCTGCTTGCTGACCTTCATATTTTAGAGTCGCCTGGCTCACGTAGTACCGATAACGACGATTGCGATCCTTTTGACTGTGCGAGGGGCTCATCATATGGCCCTGGTCATCATAGATCAGTCCCGCTAGGAGAGACGGATCCTTGGTGCCAGATCGTCGTTGATGGCTCTCTAGCTGAAACACCTTACTTTCAATTTCACGGTCGAGTTTTACGCGAACGAAACGATGGTTCACAACCTTCGCGAGAGTATATTGAAGTGGTTAAGTAAGTCTGACAACCAGGAAGAAGCAGATACCTACTTTATCCTTGGGCAGATGTATTCAATTGGTATGGGTGGCTTGCCGCAGGACGATGCCCGGGCAGCACAGTTAACTCGCAAGGGCGCTGAGCAAGGCCACGCCTGGGCCCAGCAGAGTCTTGCCAGTAGGTACGCGAAAGGCCGAGGTGTGCCGCAGGACGACAGGGAAGCCGTGAAATGGTTTCGCAAGGCTGCCGATCAGGGAGTGGCTGAGGCGCAGTACGGCCTTGGTTACATGTATCGAACAGGCCGAGGTGTACAGCAGGACGATACGCAAGCGGCAATATGGCTTCGCAAATCCGCGGACCAAGGAGAAGCACCGGCGCAGTACCAGCTTGGTCTTATGTATAGCGAAGGCCAAGGCGTTCCGCAGGATCTAGTTTCTGCCTATATGTGGTTTGATCTAGTAGCCGCAAACTTAGAGGGGGAACAACGTGGCGAGGTTGAATCTAAGCGAGATGCAGTGGCGAAGGACATGACGCCTGAACAAATAGATACAGCCAAAAAAATGGCGCGGAACTGGAGGCCTAAAGGCCGCGACTAAAACGTCCGCTGGGTCGAGGGAGAACAGTCAAATCGGACGTAACGAGACTTCGGGTAGGTGCGACATGCCCTGATACTGGCTATTTAGTGAATTACCACTTATTACAGTTTAGGAGCCGGGTGCAAATTTTGCATCGCACACCCTCCACCACCTACGACGGACCAAAACCCACTCTTAATCAATCAGCCTGTTTGGTCTAGGTTGCGGGGATGGGGGAAGGTCAAATCTTCCACCGCGACTTGCGGCCGCTGCCGTAGTGAACTGCTGACCTTTGGTAACACTGTTAACCGTCATACCGTAAAACTGCTCACTACCATCAGCATTAAAACCACAGGCTAGAATTTGATAGAAACTATTTCTAGCCTCGTCATCTGCCCAGATGACGACAAAGTCGGCTTTATATTGCCATACTGTCGTTTTGCACCACGCCGATTCGGCGCAATTCGTTTCAATTGGGTAAAGAATGCCGAGATACGTTGATAAGCTGCCATCACCGCTTCACGCCGACCATGATTATGCGTGATGGTGAGGGTTTGTTTGCCCGAATGGTGAGACAGCTTACCCACTCCATGCAACAATAAGGGGCGAGAGGTTATCGCTTCCAGATGTTTGTCCGGCACCGCCAGACGAACAAATAAATTCCACCAGTTATAAATCAGCGCAATCATCCGCGCCATCAGTCGGCAGCGCTTGATATCTTGGGTCACAAAGCCGCCCCAGCCCCATTGATTCTTCATTTCATCAAACACGTTTTCACAGTCAGCACGATCTCGATACAGCTGGGATATCGTTAATACTTCCTTATCCAGCGAGGTCACCAATACCGCATACTCATAGGTCTTAAAATCCGGTGCCGCCTCGATAAAACTCAGCTGCTCCTGACCCGGTTTCAGTTGTGGCGGTGCGTCAGGTAAGGCCACCACATCCCCGGTGATGCGCCGGCGCATGACCACAACTCGTCGCTCGCAGGTCCAGCTCTTGAGTTGAAGATGACTCTCCCTCGCTTCCCATCCATCATGGGTCTGTTCCCAGCACGGTTCATAATGTAGCTTATAAATCAAAGCCTTGACATATTTGGATTGACGTACCTTAAACAGGTAATCGACCCTTCGATCCTCAGCGTCACATAAAATAGCTTCATTACCCCAGTCGCAATCACCTCGAACCAGGGTCGGCCAGTGGGCTTTAGGAATACGCTCCAGTAAACCCCATAATCCGGGGGCCGAATAACTTGCTGCCGTCTTCTTCCCCGATTGAACTTCAACATCCAGCACCAGCCTCAGATTCGACATCATATAAGTATGATAGGTATGCGACGGGCGTCCCGGTTTATGCGGGTTATAACCCACCTCCGCACCTTGTTGATGTCCATACAGCGGTTTCACCGTCGTATCGCAATCCAGTATCCACGGTTCTTGAAGTAAGGGTCCATAGCAATGCTGCAAATGCTGTCGTAACCACCCAACACCCTCTGCCTCTTCTATCTTCTTCAACGCCCGGCGTGCCGAATCATCACTGACTACTTTGTTCATGCCCAACAACTTCGCATTCACCCGGTCTGACAATAAACTCGTCATGTGCGCGTATCGATTACGGCCCGCCAGAATCGACAATAAAAACGACCCCAGTACATCCACTTTCTTAGGCGCATTGTTACTCGCGTAGACCAGTGGGCAGCTATCTACCCAGGGCTTGAATAGATAGCCCAGCTTTAAATACTGGATGAAAAACGGGAGCTGACCGATGGGTGTTATCGCTGCATCTGGATCCCATTCAATGTGAACTTTGCCATCGAATGTATCGGCGCTGATGGTGTTTGAAAGCGAGGCTTCTAAGGGAGATTCGTGCTCACCATTTTGGTTAGTCATTTGCCAACCTCTTTTTGACTATCTCTTCCATATTATCAATAGCCTGGGCTTCATGCTGAAAAGTCAACTGATTTTTGTAGGTTGAGTGAAGGATCTTAAGATTCTTCGCTCACGTTGTTCGCTCAGAATGACAAGAACGAACTAAGCGACGCTTGTCTCCGCGCAACAGGGGAAAGGATCCATTGCACCTATCCACCGTAACTGGCGGTGGGCGCGAAGATCAAGCGGTACCGGCCTTTGCCTGCTCGTTTTTCAGGGCCTTGTCGGTGATTTCCTTGTAAAGACCAACGAGTTTCGTTGCTAGGTCCTGCCATTCCGGGTGACGGTCCACCAGTGGGCCAATGCGCTGGGCATCTTCGAATACTTCTGTAAGAAGTTGGATATCGAACTCGTTGAGCGTTTCGCCCCGGTCCACCCTCTCCTTTAAAGACAGGGCCCATGGCAAGCGCTGGGTCTCCAGCCTTTTCGCCAACACTTGAATGAGTCCGGCATCTTTTGATGTATCCGCCATGTCCGCCTCCGGTCATTTAGGGTGATAGGATAGATCAGTACTGCTCAGGGATATAGGTATATTCCGCTAGCGATGCCTCGTCGTCGTACTTCCCCCTCGTGTTTCGCTTGCCCAGGGTGACCTTTTCTACAGGCAGCTTTTTATAGGGAATCTGGCTGAGCAAATGCGATATACAATTCAGCCTGGCGCGCCGCTTGTCATCGGCCTGCACGAGATGCCACGGCGCAAAGCCGGTATGCGTGCCTTTGAACATATCGTCCCGGGCCCGCGAGTAGTCATACCACCGTTTGAAAGACGCCGCGTCCATGGAGCTCAGCTTCCAGGTCTTTCTTGGATCATCTATGCGACTTTTGAAGCGGCGCTCCTGCTCCTCCATGCTGACGTCGAACCAGTACTTGATGAGTTGGATCCCCGCGTCGGTCATGGCGCGCTCGAACATGGGGGTGTATCTCAAGAAATCCTTATATTGTTTTTTGGTACAGAACTTCATGACGCGTTCGACCCCGGCGCGGTTGTACCAGCTGCGATCGAAGAGCACGATCTCCCCCGCTGCGGGAAAATGTGGAATATATCGTTGCGCGTACCACTGGGTCTTCTCCCGTTCGGTTGGCGTGGGCAACGCTACCACTCGGAACACGCGCGGGCTCACCCGCTCCGTAATACGCTTGATGACACCGCCCTTGCCGGCCGCGTCCCGTCCCTCGAACACGACGATGATCCTGAGCCCTTTCTCCTTCACACAGTATTGGAGCTTGACCAGCTCGGCATGGAGCTTGAAAAGCTCCGCCTCGTACACCTTTCTGGATAGCTTGTTCTTGGGCTTACCAGCGGCTTTTCCGCCTTTGTCTTTACTTTTCGATTTGTTCTTTGCCATTACTGTTTCCCCTCAAGCCCGAAAATCCCAGGAACACCGCAGTATCGCTGACGTCGAACAGCGTGTTAGCGTTGGCAATTTACCGCGGCGTCTTTGCTCTATTCCGCCCTCAGCTGTGTCTTATCTATGGCGTTAGCACAGCGCTTGCCGAGATTCGCCTTGTTGTCGAGCAGGCATCGCGCCAGACGCCTCTCACCGATCGCCACCTTGGCGCAGTGCTTGTCCAGATCATCATTACACTCGTTGGCAAGATAAGTGAGGGCGGCGATAGCACGCTCGAGCTGGGCAGCGGCATCGTACAGGGCGTATTCGCAGCGTCCTGACACTTTGTCCTCGTGCGCATAGAGGCAAGCCAGCACGCGACCCTTCCCGGGCGTGACCTTGGCACAGTACGATTGGAGTTCCTTCTCGCAGCTCTGTGCCACGGATTCAATGATGGACTCCAGAGCAACTGCCGACTGACTGATCACGAACAATATGGAGCTGCTTAAAACTAGCGCAACAAGACGTTTCATTAAAGTCTCCTAAGGGTTTGATTGAGTTTGGTTGTTGGAAAATCTGGTGGAGCATTATCCACCATTAAGTAAACTGACCCCCGAATCACGCTCTATCAAACGAGCCACTTGCTGATGACGCCGATAAAGAATTTGATGGTGGCGGCATTTAGGATATCGATGAAAAACGCACCCACCAACGGCACCACCAGAAACGCTTTTGGCGACGGACCGAACCTCGACGTGACCGCGTTCATGTTGGCGATGGCCACCGGCGTCGCGCCCAAACCGAGACCAACGAACCCGGAGGCGATGACCGCGGCGTCATAATCCTTGCCCATGACCCGAAAGGTGATGAAGGTGGCAACAATGGTGATCACCAAGATCTGTATGATCAACACGAAAAGAATCGGACCCGCGGCGCCGGCGAGGGTCCACAATTGCATGCTCATCAGGCTCATGGCCAAGAACAGTGCCAGACTGACCTCGCCAATCTTGTCGATGGTAGTGACATTCACTGGACGGTTCGCCACCTCTACGAGGTTGGTGATCAAGATGCCGATGAACATCGACGTCAGAAAACCGGGCAGCAGCACACCTTTAGCGAACAACAACCTGTTGACGATATCACCTGCACCGACACAGAGCGCCAGGAGCATGATGGCGCGCAAAATGTTATACAGCGACGCGGCGTCGCCGGTGTCAGCTTCATCCGATTGGGTTCCACCGGCTGCCTCGCCCTGTGCGGTGGACTCCAGGTTGTGCCGTTGAATCAGGCGGCGCGCAATCGGCCCGCCGGTTACGCCGCCGGCGATCAATCCGAAGGTGGCGAACGCGATACCAATGGCCCCGGCGCCGGCCAGACCGGCCGCTTCCGCCTCCGCCCCCCACGCGATGGCAGTCCCGTGGCCGCCGGCAAACGACACGCTACCGCCAAACAGCCCATACGCCGGGTGCGCCCCGAGCATCATCGCCAGCGCGACGCCGGTCGCATCCTGCACCACCAGAAAGATTGCGGCGACAATCACCAACGCCAGCAGCGCCTTGCCGCCGGCCTTCAGCACGCTCAGCTTGGCGGACAAGCCAATGGTGCTGAAAAACACCAGCAGCAGCAGATCACGGACCTGCATGTCGAAACGGATCTCAACGCCGGCGAACACGTAGATCACCGCGACGATGGTGCTGCATATCAATCCGCCAGTCACCGCAGGGGGAATATAGTAGTCACGTAAAAACCGCACTTGGCGTGTGATGTACATGCCCAGGAACTGCACCAGGACGGCAAGGATCACCACATCGACGGGTTTGACCTGCCAAAGACTCACTTGCGTTTCCATAATAAATCCCTTGGTTGTCGCCGATAATTTCTAGTTTTTGCGGAACACGATAACCCGCTCAACCCACCTCCAGAGGATCTACAAATTACCTATGTCTCTGGTGTGGAGCCACCCTACGCATGAATGTTTCCTTACCCGTTGCATCGTCCACCGTCATGCCCTTTCCGTTGCCTCCGCCTGCGCAAAATCATCACGCGCACGCTGCTTAACACGGCGTAGCGGGCGCGCGTCGACTGGCTGCCCGTATGGAATGCGTCCGCCTAATTGGCCTTCAGTTCTGTCTCATCGATTGCGCCGACACAGCGCTTGCTGAGGTTCGCCTTGTTATCCAGCAGGCAGCGAGCCAGACGTCCCTCACCGGTTGCGACCTTGGCGCAGTGCTTGTCCAAGTCATCATCACATTCGCTGGCGAGATAGGTTAGGGCCGCGATGGCGCGCTCAAGCTGGGCACCGGCATCGTACAGCGCATATTCGCACCGTCCCGTCAGCTTATCCTCATGCGCGTAGAGGCAAGCCAGCACGCGACCCTCGCCGGGCGTAACCTGGGCGCAGTAGGATTGAAGTTCCTTCTCGCAGCCCTGTGCGACGGACTCGATGATCGACTCCATAGCGACTGCCGAGTGAGTGATAGCGATCAGCATGGAGCTGCTTAGAAATAATGCAACAAGACGTTTCATGAAATTCTCCTCATGTTTTTGTTTGAGTAGGATTCATTGTTGGAAAATCTGGCAGGGAATTCTTCACGGAACTGTCCACAATTTAAGTAAACTGTTGTCCCCGGAATTGCTTACTTTTCGGTCAGTCCGCATAACTAGCGTCTGCCTCGAAAACCACCACCACCTCGAAAACCACCACCACCTCGATAACTGCTAGCACTTCGTTGGTACGTGCTGGCGCGTGTCGCACCGGTCTGGCGCGCCTGATATTCACGATTGAGGTTGCTTCGTGAATAGCTTCCGGAGGACTGGGAGCGGTTGACGCTCTCCCAACTACTACCGTTACGCTTGTAGACGTTACCGTCATGCCCGGCGTATACGTCTCCGTATTTGTTCTTTCTGACAACGGCGCCCTGTCCCGTCTGTCTGTTGTAACCCGCTACCGCACCCGTTCCCCTGGAGGTCTCTATCGCACCGACGGTTTTACCGCCATATGAGCGGTGTCCGGCCCGCGCCCAGTTGTCGCCGTCGGCCACCACCGACCGACCCCACGATCCATAGGGCGTGCTGGCTCCGGCGCGGGCGCCATAGCGGTTGGTGTAGGGGTTATACGCCTGGCGTGCATAGGCGCTACCGTAGGGTCCAGCGGCCACGCCGCCCCGATAGTAGGTGCCTGTCGCCGGATTATAGCCAGCGCGCCCCGCGACCCCGCCGTAGGGACCGTAGTAGCTGGCGCCGCGGTAGTACCCGCCATGGTAATAGTCATAGCGCGCCGCACCGCCGTAGGCGTAGTAATGCGAGGGATAGTAGTAGTGATAATGATCATAATGGTCGTGTCCCGCCCAGTAACCCAGGCCGAACATCAACACCCCGGTCGCGGCGACGTAGTTTCCGGAATATCCGGATGTGTATCCCACCACGACGGTATCCGGGGTCGAGTCATAGATGTACACATAAGTCACGTTATGGGTCGGGTGGGAGGATGGAATGCTGTATATGGCGGCGGGCACCTGGGTGGCCACGACCCATGGGCCCTTCGCGTCGTTGGACACAAACCAAACGCCGTTGTAGACGCAATAGTATTTCCCGGCTACTCGAAAAACCTGATTGGGCGTATTGACCGCGTAAAATACTTGCGCGCTTGTATCTTCTATATCCACGAACTTTGGATCGCCTTCGTACACCACGACAACGGTGGTGTCTTTACGGTTCACCTTGGCCTTACGGGGAACGGAGGCCAACAGCACCGCGGCCTCTGCATCGGAGGTGCCGGGGACCGAACTCAACACGTGGGCCTTGGCATGGGTCGCGGGGATTTTTTGGAAATCATCCGGCAAATTCCTCGAGGCCGACGACCACGGCCCATTGAGGCTCTTCGCCCGAAACCAGCGTCCTGCGGTTAGAAAGTACAACTGCCCGTCTTTGCTATCGAGGAATACGTCGGCTTCGGTGTTCGTTGCATAAAGCAATCTGGTGCCGGATATCGGGCTGTACTGCGCTTCCCCGGCAGTGACAATCAATTCAGAAGGTTCCGTTGCAGTCACAACCCGCGGGACGCGCGTGGCTTTTTTCCCAGGAATACTTTTCTTCACCGCTTTCCAATAATCGTTGTTGGGTAGTTTTCCGAACGACTTCGGTAACGCGCCCGCGGCTTTCCATGGACCCTTCAGCACATTGGACGTGACCAGCCAACTCTCTCCATTGAGCAAGAAATATTTTGAAGTCCCCACCTCGAGAAGAATATTCCAGTTGGTGTTGACCGCGTGTAACAATTTAGACACGCCCTTGACGGGCTTGAACTGAGGTTCCCCCATGAAATTCACCAGAATCTCCGGAGTCTGGCTGTAGTAGATCGGCGGCGGATCTAGATTGACATCGATGCCTTTGCGTTTCTGTTTGGTTTGCTCCAGCCCGGCCAACACACGATCCAGGGAAATCAACAGAGATTTGTTTTTCGGTAAGGCGTTGTTGATCGCCGCGCGGGCTTCTTTGGCGAGTCCCTTGTCGAGGTTCGGGAAATTGAACTGGGTGACGCGAAAATTCTTCAGTAACACCATCCGCGTATCGAAATTCGTCTCGGTGTCGGCTTCTATATAGAGTGCGCCGTAAATCTCCTTGTCTCTCCCCTTCGAATCGACCACGACGGCAGCACTGGCGCTCAGAGTGGTATGCTTTTCCCAGCTGTCGAGTTGCGGCTGATACAACACCACTCGATTGCCTTGGCTCTCATACTGCCTCGGCCATCCTCTGGGGGCTTGCTCGGTCTGTGCAGCAGCAACCTTAGTGGCGTCCGCAGTCGTAGCGGTGGTCGCGGTGGTCGCGCACGCAGACAATCCAAAGAGTATGCTAACGAACACCATGGTTTTTTTCATGGCACTAATATGCTCCTAGAGTGAACTGCGTCGCCGGTTTGTTTCTTCCCGTTGGCAGACCCTGTTCACTCAAGAAGCAGCCCGGCTTCTGGCGCCGTGGGTACGTATGAAATGTCTTCAGAAAGATACCGACACATACCTGCGCAGGTACCATCACAAAGACACGATCAATCGTATCCGACAGCGTCATGGGTCTACGTGCTCAAACGGGTCGGCACGAGACTCGACGCCCAATTACTTCATGCTGACCTTCATCCCATCAAGACCAATCTTGAGTTGAACACCTTGGGTCCTTGATGTCAGGCGCATTATAACGCCGTGTTGGTTCTTCAGGTGCAAACCACCGACACCACCCGCCAAAGTAATACTGGCCTCCAACTTGGTGTAGGTTCCTTCAAACTTGGAGATGTCTTTCAGGTCGTAAACCTCACCCTCCGCAGCCACTTTGGATACCCCGACCGTCCCGAGGCTGAGGCCGCCGATCTTGAAATCGTGCTGTTTGCCGTTGAAGGTCAGTACGCCTCCACCTGTGCTGCCGCCGATGATGAATCCAAATTGCGTTTCATCTATAGAAACTGTCCCCGACGGTTTCTTGGCGTCTTCCGCGACAGCGTTGGTTGCCACGGCTAACATGGCGGCCAAAATTAAAGAACGCGTTGCATTTTTGTTCATTAACATTCGAAGATCTCCTTGGTTGGGGTTAAGAATCGAGGTGGTGGACGACAACAATATGAATCACGTCCACGAGGGGTCACAAGCGCTGTTTCCGTAACGCGGGATCTATCGCGAAAATTCGTACTTTACTCCGAGCCCGATGGCATCGACCCTGAGATCAGTCACACTCGTATCGATGCGGTTATACTCTAAAAAGATGTTCCAGTTTCCGAGATCCCATTCCGCGCCGATGCCACCGCCCAGTTCTGTTTTATCGTCATCATCGCTGATTTGCCCGATGCCCGGAATGAACTGGTCTGACGTTGCATTGACGAAGAATGCACCCAGTTTCACATACAGGTCGAATTGCTCCGCCACGCTCCAGTTGGCCACGCCCGCCAACCAGAAGGCGTCGGCGTCGACCTTGATGCCGCTGCCGCCCTCGTAGTCGCCCAGATCGAGCCAGCCGCCCTCGAGACCGATAATGTCGTTGAACATGTAACCGCCCTTGATGAAGAACGCGTTATCGCTGTCGTCGAAGTCCAGATCGTCTATATCCTTGAAGTTGGCGTCCAGACGGGTAACACCAGCGCCTAAGTACCAGCCTGTGTCGTCGTCCGCCTGCACGGCGAACGCTCCCGACGCCAGCAACAGAGCCGTTGCGCTCACAACAATCTTCTTGGATTTAAAAATTGTCATAATTCTTGGTCTCCTTAAGTTTTTTCATTACATCGCAATAAAATCCACATGGCTGTTGCGTTAGTAACAGCGGCGCGTAACACGCTAAGTCACCGTGAACTGTATGTCCGTGGGCGCTATGTGAAATACGTGTGGAGCCGAATGCCGGCACAACGTCGTGCCGCATCAGGCTATTGAGCTCTTTCAAGCCTACCTGACTCAATGCGAGATAGACCCGCATAAGGTCCGCATATGACACGGTTGGCCTGAATACACGCCTCACGAAGGCCACAGCAGGCTAGATCATGCGTCGGGAGATACCCGATCGTCTATCCACATTACGTCAATCGACTTGGATTTAACGACTCACTCGTTATCCACGACCCGCTCGCATCGCGAGCGTTTCCCTTGGCGAATCCCCGAACCGTTCGTGGAACTGTATGGAAAACCGTCCGAGGTGGTTGAATCCGTGCCGCAGGGCGGCGATCTCAGCGACGGAAACCTGCGAGGGGTGTGCAGTAGCCAGCTCACGGCGCGCCGCGTCCAGCCGCACGGTCTTGAGATACTTCGAAATCGTGAGGCCGAAATACTCCCGAAAGTTACGCTGCAGGGTCCGGACCCCGACCCCCGTCACGCGGCACAGATCCTGGCTGCACACGGCTCCGTAGTAATACTCCTCGATGAACTCCTGTGCGCGCTTGCCGCTGAAGGCGTAGGCGCCGTCCAGGAACAGCATGTGCAGGTGGATGTGAGGTTGAGCGCCGAGCCGTAACGCTGGATCAGGGTCACCGCGCCCGTGCGGGCACCCGATGCCACGGGCAAACCGGAGCGCCCGGCGACTCAGCAACTTGACTTGGGTTGAGGACTTTCTGTTCTTAACCGTTTTACTTGATGTAATAACCAGACAAAGATGTGTTACTCACTCTGAATTGGGGAGACCACCTCCACCTGCCACTCTGAATTTACCCACAGACCGATAACCTGTACCGGCAAATCCCACGATTGTGCGGTAGCCACAGCTTCCCTAATATCCTGTTTGTGCCGCGCCTCAGAAACCGGATTTGCCGCGCAGTCGTGGTGGCCTACTACGGCCACGGTTTTTGAGTTGTGGGCGTTAACGGAAATCAACACCTTTTGTTTGATGGCCTCAAGCACGTCCGCCGATCCGCCGGCAAGCGCCTTGTCTGCGCCCGGTTCGGTGATGCGATCCACAAATTCGGCATCAAACGAGGCTTTGAGCCAGTTCAGTACCGGTCTATGAGACCGCCCATCGATGCAGTTGATTGCGGTTACAAATTTTTCTGTTGCCATTGTGGGTATGTTTGTCCTCCGTCACTCATCATGGATGTCGCTGATGTCATGGTTGCACCCAGTTCAAGAAGTAGACGAAGGACGGCAGATGTAAGACGGAAGCCATCACTCATTCGTCCTTCGTCATTTTGCCCTTACGCACAACCCAATGCTTTCATTGCGTCGTGGGTGCTGAGATGAACGCGGCCCGGGCCAATGTGGTCAATAAAACCGATGGCCTTCAGCCGGTCTGTTATCGGCCCTTTGAACCCGGCCAGGTGAAGCTCTACCCCGGCATCGCGCAGCTCCTGATTAAGCGATTTCAGGGTTTCCAGTGCACTGGCATCGATATCGTTCACCGCGATGCCGATAAGCACCAGATATTTCAACTCCGGCTTGTCCGCTACCATTTGCAGCACAACATCTTCCAGATATTTGGTGTTGGCAAAGTAGAGGCTCTCATCCACCCGGATAGCAACCGTCTGCGGCCAGGTTTCTACCTCGTGCCGTTCCACGTTGCGATAAGTTTCTGTGCTGGCAATGCGGCCCACCTCTGCCATGTGGGGTCGACTGGTCCGCCACACATACAGCGCCAGCGCGGCGGCAACGCCCACCAGGATGCCGGTTTCCACGCCCACGGCCAGCACCGCCAAGAACGTAACGATCATCGATGCGGCATCGGCCTTGTTATATTTCCAAACGTGTTTGAACGTCTTCACATCGATCAGCCCAAACACGGCAACCATAATAATGGCGGCCAACACCGCGTTGGGCAGGTAATAAAAGAGTGGCGTTAGAAAAATAACCGTCACGGCAACAAGAACGGCTGTAATTATCGAAGCCAGGCCGGTGTTGGCCCCGGCGGTAAAGTTGACCACCGAGCGGCTGAATCCGCCGGTTACGGGATAGCCGCCAGAAAAGGTAGTCCCGAAATTGGCTGCGCCCAGAGCGACCAGCTCCTGGTCAGCATCGACTTTCTGCCGGCGCTTACTGGCCAGCGATTTTGCTACCGAGATGCTTTCCATAAAGCCGACAAAGCTGATGGCCAGCGCGGTCGGCAGCAGAAGTTGCCACACATTAACATCGAACACAGGTAGCGTGATTGGTGGCAGCCCGGCGGGAACCTCGCCCACAATTTTAACGCTAGCCCAATCGTAAAGGTTAGTAGCTACCACTAAAATTGTGCCCAGCAAAACCACAACCAGTGGCCCGGATTTGCTGACCGGCGCAATGATCGATTCCGACAGCCCCGTCTTCTTAAGATGTTTGGCGAACCCGTACTGGAAGTAGAGCAAAATAGCAATGCTGCCCAGCCCGATGATCAGCGTATACACATTGCTTTCAAGTATGTGTTCCACGGCGTAGAGAACTTGCTCGTAGAAATAGTGGGTTCGGGGGATGTTGACACCTATCAGGTGCTTCAACTGGCTAAAACCAATGACAATGGCGGCGGCGCTGGTAAAGCCGGCTACCACCGGATGGCTCAAGAAGTTGACCAGAAAACCCGCCCGGACGACCCCCATAATGAACTGAATAATGGCGACCAGGAAAGCGAGGGTTAAAGCCAGTTGCAGATATTCAGCGCTGCCCGCATCGGCCAGGGGAGCAACGCCGGATGCCACCAGCAGTGACACAATAGCCACCGGGCCGACGGCCAGTGTGCGGCTGGTACCCAGAAGCCCGTAGATAATGAGGGGCACGATGCTGGCGTAGAGTCCAACCTGGGGCGGTAGCCCAGCCAGCATGGCGTAGGCCATTCCTTGCGGAACCAGCATAATGGCCACAATTACGCCGCCCAGCAGGTCGCCCACCAAATCCTCGCGGCGATAATGGACCAGCCAATCCAAAAAGGGCAGGTAGTGGGTTATCGCTTTGCCGCCCGATTTTGGCGACAGCGACAGCGATTTAGAAGCTGATTTTGCAGATTCAAATGTCGCCATAGTTGTATACCTAGTCAAAAAGATATCTGCTCAGGTGACTGGCACTTGTGTTTTGGTGAAGAGGCATCCGTTGGAAA
>CAMYNL010000043.1 GCA_947259705.1 uncultured Gammaproteobacteria bacterium
TCAATCTGAGTCACCGCGATATTGAAGAAATTCTCGCAGAAGGAGGCATCATCGTGACGCGAGAATCAGTTCGGCTGTGGTGTAACAAATTTGGACCGTTTTTGCCAGAAGGCTGAAACGCAAGCATTAAGGATATGGTGATACGTTTTTCATTGACGAAGTATTCGTGAAAATCAATGGAAAACAACGATACTTATGGCGTGCCGTCGATCAAGATGGCGAAGTCATTGATGTTTATCTCCAATCTCGCCGCGATGGAGCTGCGGCGCGGCGGTTCTTCAAGCGGCTATTAAAGGTAAAGCGCGGTAAGCCAAGACGCATCGTCACTGACAAGCTGAGAAGTTACGGAGTAGCTCATCGTGAATTGGTTCCAGAGTCAATTCACGATACGTCGCAGTATGCAAATAATCGGGCAGAACTGTCACATCAGACCACCCGAGTTCGAGAGCGAGGGACGCGTCGGTTCAAATCGACACGGCGAGCGCAATGTTTTCTGGCTGCCCATGCAGCAATTTACAATCTCTTCAATCTAAGTCGTCACCTGGTATCAGCCAGCTCCTATCGATCACTCAGGGCAGAGGCCATGTTGTCCTGGAGGCAGACAGCAGAGGTTTAGAAGAAATGATCATTTGTATATTTGTATATTGGTGGCTGAAAAAGTTAACTTGCCAATACCCGGCGGGGTCATGCTCAACAAGGAGGCGCTGAAGGACAGCCTCGGTGTATGGGACATTAAGAAGCCAAGCAAGATTTATCGCAGGCCTTTTCGATGCAAGTTTGAGGCGGGCGTGGGCGATCTTTTAATCGTACGGCAAAGGCTGAAAGCCTACGAGCTTGCGGATTTTACGCATACGGAAAACGTACTGATTGGAGAAGCATGGACTGGATAGCCCGCGCAAGACCAGCGGCTGGATAGGGCAAGGCAGAGAGCCGTTGCCGAGGGCTGCTATGGGTTCAACGGTGCCCGTCATCAGAAAATCCGCCGAAGTGGGCGATTTCTCCTGGCCAGGATGGCACAGCGACGGTCAACAACAGGCCCTAGTACCGGTTGACGTGCATCGGATGACCCGGGGATAGTTGGTCAGCTAGCGAAAAAGTGCTTTTGTGTGCCTATACTCAACGGTCGACCGATACGATTGGCTGAACCGGGGGATGTTGTCGAGTGTTCGGCTGTCCACGGACTCCATCACGACTATCTTCCCATGGCAGCATGAGTCAACGGCATGCACAGGAGGTACGTGGCGTCCGGTGAATCCCAAGCAAGGAATTTCTGTACTCAGTGGCGCCGGACACTTTGCGTTGGCAGTACCGGCGGAAGAGAATCGATGCGACCCTACACATTAAGCCCTGGACATTTAGCAGCCGAAGCTTGTGTTAGAAGTTGCGCGCGGCATCATTGTAGCGGACGACAGCATGGAAACCACGTGCGCTCTTCTAGTAACTGGCGCACAACATCATTGCTTGATTTGAGGTCACCGGATGCCACTGGCCATTTTGATATTCTTCTTTTCTTTTTTCAGTTTTCGTTTTTCCTTTGGAGTTAGCTGCGCTTTCTTCCGTTGTTCTCTCTTACCTTTATCTTTTTTCCCCGTATCACCCATATCTGTTTCTCCTCGCGTGAAAAATGACTTGTGCCGGACTGTGGTGCCGAAACTCGTCTTCGGTCATAGAGGTTAGCAGATGAGATCGTTTGGTGTCACCGCCGAAATGCTACCAAAAGCTCGGAACTGGGATGGTTACGCTAGGCGAAATGCACTCCGCCGCCGAAACGCTGTCTTGCGGTAGCGGCTCCTGCAGCGACTTGGCGTGTCTACTCATGGAAGCGGCGCGGCACTTGGGTCTCGCCTCGCGCTTTGCTGTGGCGGTGTCGAGTTGCCTGAATCAATGCCCCCGATCGCCGGTTCGTTCGTTGGGCCGCCGGGAGCGAGTCTCGAAGTGGGGGCATGGGCCAACAAGTTGTAACTAAAGCTCGATTCTGCGCGGGGGGATCAGCCTCTATTCCTAAGCCGGTCGCAGGCACTAGCTCATCCGCAAGTCTGATCCCCTATGATCAGCGAAAGTGAGGCGAATATCCGATTATTATTGCTGTGCGTGAGCCAAAGCGCACGTTGTTGTTGAACTACAATTGCTATCTATTTCACCACAGCAGGCGTATAGTAATCTTGATTCTATGACCGGGCTGGCTCACTAGAGCGGCTGCAGTATCACACGGCCCGTAAAGACTAGATTAAGTCTTCCTCTTTACTCCCCCCCTCATCGAATACGGTCCGGCGCCTGATGCGCCTGTACAGGTCAACAGTAACGCGTGGCAATCTGCGCGCACCATTCTGTCGACAACGAATGCGGTGCTCAGCAACTGCAAGAGAGAAAGGCCCATGAGTCGAATACGACGGTCACGTGACATTTCCATTCACACAGTGATTTTCGCGGCGCTTCTGACCGCTGTATCCGGCCTCGTGTTCGCCCAGAGCGGTTCCGTCGAGATACCCGAGAACGCGCGCGCCAAGAGCTACGGTATCGGATGGGAGTGCGTTCGAGGCTTTCGAACGGTTGACGCCGCCTGCGTCGCAATCGACGTGCCTGCAAATGCGCACCCAACAAACGCGTCATACGGACGCGGTTGGGAGTGCGATCGAGGTTATCGGGAGGTGGAGGAGGCCTGCGCTCCCATCGAGCTGCCTCCGAATGCCTATCTCAACTCCTACGGCGATAAATGGAAATGCGATCGCGGGTATCGAGTGGTCGACAAGATTTGCGTTGCTGTGAAGGTGCCGGCAAACGGATATTTCGTGGAATCCTCGTATGGACTTGGATGGAAATGCAATCGCGGGTATCGAGCGGTTGATGCGGCCTGCGTTGCCGTCAAGGTGCCTGCAAACGCGTACGCAACAAATAAGTTCTACGGGCGCGGTTGGGAATGCGTTCGAGGCTATCGGGAGGTGGATGAGGCCTGCGTCGCCATCAAGCTGCCGCCGCATGCCTATCTGAACTCCTCCGGCGATGCATGGAAATGCGCTCGCGGGTACCGAGCGGTCAATGAGGCTTGCGTTGTTGTGAAGATACCGGAAAACGCTCACCTCGATATTTCCGGAGACGGCTGGGACTGTATCCGACCTTACCGCGAGGAACAGGACAGCTGCGTTCTGTTGTGAAAGGATTGGAACAAAGTGTAGCCATCCGGCGCCACCAGGAGGCGCCCGCAAGAATCCCACCCGGCCCTGTTGCCGGCCAAATATTCCTGAAAGGGAAGACAGAATCGCGCAGAGAAGCGGCCGACCGTCAAGCCATAGAACGAGGCGAAAACGAAGGAATGGTGGTTCCCCCAGAGGAAACAAATGTCCCGCCGCCGCGCAAGAGAGAAGAAAGAGATTGCGTTGTGAGCGTTGCGCCCAGATCAGCGTGGGGCCGTAATGCAAAGACCCTGAGTTTGAACTGAAACGTGCATAAGAGAGGAGAGCATCCGAATGCCATCGCAGAACGTTAACGGCCCCTGGGGTAGCGGAACCAAACCCGGTTCCGATATTGAGGATCTGATCCGGCAGGGACAGAATATGCTCAAGCAGCTCCTGCCAAGCGGCGGCCCGCGCGGAGTCATCGTCCTTGCCGTCCTCGTTCTTGCGGGCTTAGGCGCATGGACGGCCTATTACACGGTGCCGAGTGACTCTGTCGCGGTGGTGCAACGTTTCGGTAAATATCTCAAGGACGTTCCGCCGGGACTGCATTTCAAGTTGCCATTGGGCATCGATACGGCGACCATTGTGCCGGTCAAACGGCAATTGAAGCAGGAATTCGGGTTCACGACCCCAGGTGCCACGGATCCGTACCAGAGTCCTCGCAACGGGATGCGGGAGACAAAGCGGGAAACGGAGATGGTGACGGGTGACCTGAACGCCGCATTGGTGGAGTGGGTGGTGCAATACCGCATCTCAGAACCGGGGAAGTTCCTTTTCGAGGTTCGGGAACCGAGTGCAACCCTGCGCTATGTTTCCGAATCCGTAATGCGGGAAGTCGTCGGTGACCGCACCGTGGACGAGGTGATTACTATCGGCCGACAAGAGATCGAATCGGAAGCGTTGACCAAGATGCAGGCGCTCTCAACCAAATACGCAATGGGGATCAGCATCGATCAGGTGCAACTGAAGAACATCAATCCGCCCGAGCCGGTACAGGAGTCGTTCAACGAGGTCAACCAGGCTCAGCAGGAGAAGGAGAAGCTGATCAACGAAGCCCGGCGCGATTACAACAAGGTGATCCCGCTGGCCGAGGGCGAGAAGGACCAGCGGATCCGCGAAGCCGACGGCTACCGGCTCAAAAGGGTCAACGAAGCGGAAGGTGATGTCGCTCGATTCAGCGCTTTGCTGGCGGAATACACCAAGGCCCCAGAGGTCACTCGCCGCCGTATCTATATAGAGACCCTGCAGGACGTTATGCAAGGCATACGCTCCAAGATCATCGTGGACGAACAAACGAGCGGCATCCTGCCATTGCTGAATCTGGACGCGCAGAAGCGAGATGAACCATGAATAAGTCGATAGCCCTTTTGGCGGTTCTTGGCATCGGAACATACCTTGCGATAAGTTCGCTCTATACGGTGAGCGAAGTAGAGCAAGTCATTATCACCCAGTTCGGCAAGCCCGTGGGTGCTCCCGTCACTTCCGCCGGTCTGAAGGTCAAGGTGCCCTTCATCCAGGATGTTAATCCAATCGACAAGCGAGTTCTCGAGTGGGACGGCAATCCGTCGGATATGCCCACCAAGGACAAGCTCTACATCTCGGTCGACCTCTTCGCCCGCTGGCGGATCACGGATCCGCTCCAGTACTTTCTGCGATTGCGCGATGAACGCAGTGCTCAGTCCCGGCTGGACGACATTCTAGGCAGCGAGACCCGTAATGCCGTCGCCAAGCATGAGCTGATCGAGATTATTCGCACCACCAAGGATCGAGTGCCGCTGCGTGATGCCCTTCTGACCGACGCGGAACGCGATCTGGATATGGGCTCGCTGGTGCCGATCCAGAAGGGACGCAAACTCGTCGAGCAGGAGATATTTGCCGCGGCTGCCGAGAAGGTTCGAGTGTTTGGTATCGAATTGCTCGATATCCGATTCAAGCGGATCAACTACAACGAAAGCGTTCGCCCGAAGATCTACGACAGAATGATCAGTGAACGGCGACAGATCGCGGAGCGCTTCTTGTCGGAAGGTAACGGCGAGGCCGCGCGAATCCGCGGCAATCGCGTGCGTGATCTGAACAAGATCCAGTCTGAAGCCTATCGGCAGGTCGAGGAGATCCGCGGCGTGGCGGACGCGAAAGCCACCGAAATCTACGCCAAGGCCTACAACCAGAGCCCCGAAGCAGTTGCGTTCTATGAATTCACGCGGACGATGCAATCGTACCAAACCATCATCGCCGAGAACACGACCCTTGTCCTCTCAACGGACAGTGACCTCTTCAAGTTTCTGAAGGGCATGAGTCCGGATGACGACGTCGTTCCGGCTCGAAATCCAGGTGACAACTGATGACGTTGGAGTTTCCGAACCCAAGCCGCAGTTTCGATGCGACGAGAAACCGCGTCCGGTTTTGGGGATATGACAGCGCGATCGAGATTGCATTCTTTGTGGAAGCGGATGCTCTCCAAAAGTTATGTCCGGAGATGAGCCACGTCGAAGCCGGATTCCTCAAAGCTTTCGATGCCGCACGGAAAAGAATTCATGAGGTTGCGAACAAAGCCTATGTACGCGGCAGCAATGGCTCCTACGTCTACAGCTTGGCAGCGGAGGATTTTTGAGAATGTTGCGGGGTCGGATGTAGGAAGGACTGGAAGGCTCCGCATCTGCATATTACATCCGCTTTACAGACGCGTCGAGAGCAGCCCATATCCGTCTCGTTTATAGATGCCAAACGAGCGTCGACATGCCGCCGGAATACAAGACCTCCCGGACCCCAAACGATGTTGCCACATCCATCCGTCCAGGTTTCCGGCGCACGCGAGCCTGAACAGCAGGGCCAATCATGGGACAAGCGTTCCAAACTGAGAATGGAAGAGGTGGACGCAGACCGACACAGACTTGCCGACCTAGACAAAGAATCTCTGATGCTCGTGACGGCGCTTGCGCCCGTGATCGGATAAGATAAAGATGCACCGATCGCCCGCAATGCTCCACACAGAACGAACCACTCTGAAGCAATCGGCCCTGAGACTGGGATTCGTGGGCGCCGATGAGTTTGAACGGTTGGCCGATCCCAAGCCCATGCGCAACCCCTATCCGTTGAAGAAGAAGGGTATCTTACGAAGATGCTAACAAGGGACAGGCTTTACATCTCGCTCGACCTCTTCTCCCGCTGGCCGGAAAGGCGTGCATGAACTCGATCCTTCGTTACATTCTCAGATATCGTTCGCCATCGCCCCCATGGAACGACGAGAACCCGGTGAGGGAAGAGCTTTTCGGCGTCGAACGGCTTGAGCAGCACGCGAGAAGCCTAGCGGCCGCGCAGCCGGTGACGACAAAACCACGAAGCGTCCTGTCTTTGCACGCCCGACTGACGGACAATGCTGCGGTGTTGCTTGCAGCCTATCGCGCGAGCGCCTTCGAGGTGGAGAGCGGCCGCGGGGTGGTTCCTGCGGCAGAATGGCTGCTCGACAACTATCATCTCGTCGAGGAGCAGATCCGCGAGATTCGAGATGACCTGCCCCCGGGCTATTATCGCCAGCTGCCGAAACTGGCTGAGGGACCGTTCGCCGGATATCCGAGGGTGCTCGGCCTTACCTGGGCCTTCGTCGCCCACACTGACAGCCACTTCGACCCCGCCATACTGCGTCGGTTCGTTGCGGCCTATCAGCGGGTACAGCCGCTCACGATCGGCGAGCTGTGGGCTGTTGCGATCACGCTGCGCATTGTCCTTATAGAGAACCTGCGCCGGCTGGCCGACCAGATCACGGCCGGGCGAAGGGTGCGTGCCGACGCAGAAGCGCTCGCCAACCGGCTTCTCGTATCAGGATCCGCCCGATCCGCGCTCGAGAGGGACATCTCCACGCGCTCGCCTGGGCCTTTATCGGAACTCTTCGCCGCACAGCTCGCGAAGCGGTTGAGGGACCGGGACCCAAGAACAAATCCGGCGCTTGGCTGGCTAGAGGAGCGGCTCAGACTTCAGGGCGCTTCAATCGATGAGGCAGTGCACCACGCCCAACAGAGACAGGGCGCATCGAACGTTACCGTGCGCAATGTCATCACCAGCATACGGCTTATTTCCGATATCGACTGGGCGGAGTTAGTCGAGAGCATAAGTCTCGTCGATGAACGGCTGCGCGCGGCGAGCGACTTTGCCGCAATGGATTTTCAGACCCGCAATCTTTACCGAAGCGCAATCGAACAACTGGCTCGGGGTTCGTCGTCCTCGGAACTCGACATTGCCGATCATGCGCTGAACGCGTCCCGCGGGGTGGTGGCTGGAGCGGTCGATGCAACGGAGGCAGAGCGCTTCGGCGATCCTGGCTATTATCTGATCGCCGAGGGTCGGCGCGCACTCGAGCGAACCATCGGGTTTCGGCCGCCTTTCCGGCTGTGGATCAGCCGCTTCAACCTCAGCCTCGGTATTGGCGGCTATGTCGGCGCGATCCTGTTTCTCACAACTGGATTGCTGGTTTTCGCGTTGTGGGCGCTCGCGATTCCCGGCCTCGCTGTCGGCTGGCTCGCGCTGTTTGCTCTGATCGGGTTCCTACCGGCCACCGAGGTGGCGACCGCGCTCGTCAACCGTGCGATCACTTCGAGTTTTGGCGCGGCGATCTTGCCGGGTCTTGAACTTACGGCAGGTGTCCCCCAATCGCTGCGAACGCTCGTGGCTGTGCCGACGCTGCTGACCAGCGAAGCCGACCTTCTGGAGCAAGTTGGACGGCTGGAGGTCCACCACCTCGCCGGCGCCGGCGGCGATCTCACCTTCGCTCTTCTATCGGACGGGGTCGACGCGGACCAGGAGGTCATGGAGGGCGATGCCCATCTGCTCGCCGTGGCCGCTGAGGCGATCGGACAATTGAACCGCCGTTACGGCCCCGGCCCCGGCGGCAGCCGCTTCCTCCTACTGCATCGGTGCCGCGTCTTCAATGTGGGCGAGAATAAATGGATGGGATGGGAGCGCAAAAGAGGCAAGCTGCATGAACTCAACCGGCTTCTGCGCGGAGCCACCGACACCACGTTCATGTCTATCGCCGGGCACGCACCGCACGTGCCGGCCGATGTTCGTTACGTCATCACCCTCGATGCTGATACGAGGTTGCCGAGAGATGCGGCACTCCGGCTGATTGGCAAGATGGCCCATCCGCTGAATCGACCGAAATTCAGTGACGTCGAGCAGCGTGTCATCGACGGTTATGCCATTCTGCAGCCGCGCATCACTCCTTCGCTGCCGGTCGGCCGGGAGGGTTCATTTTATCAAAGGGTCTTCTCCAGCCCCGGCGGTATCGATCCCTATGCGGCGGCCGTCTCTGACGTCTACCAGGATCTCTTCGGCGAGGGCTCCTATACCGGCAAAGGCATCTACGACGTCGATGCCTTCGAGGCAGCTCTCTCCGGTCGTGTCCCGGAGAATGCTCTGCTCAGCCACGACCTCTTCGAGGGAGTCTTCGCGCGCGCCGGCCTCGCTTCTGACGTCGAACTCATCGAGGAATTCCCGTCTCGCTACGATGTCGCTGTCAAGCGCCAGCATCGCTGGACGCGCGGCGACTGGCAGCTCATTCCCTGGGTGTTCGGGCACCGAACGGGAAGTCAAGCGGTTCCGTCACTCGGCCGCTTGAAGATGCTGGACAATCTGAGGCGGTCACTGCTTGCGCCGTTTACCTTGATGGCCCTCGGCTTGTGCTGGCAGTTACCCATGCCTTCAGCCTTGAACGGAGTTCTGCTTGTCGTCGCTACCATCGCGATCCCGGCGTTCCTTCCGACCTGTTTTTCCGTGCTGCCGCATCGTGCCGGCATTCGTCTGCGCAATCACATTGGCATGCTTGCTGGCGACCTGCAGCTCGCGGCCACGCAGTCGCTGCTTTTGGTTGTGTTCCTCGCCGATCACGCCTGGCGAATGGGCGACGCAATCGTGAGAACGTTGGTGCGGCTGGTCGCGACGCGCCGCCACCTTCTCGAATGGACGACGGCTGCACGGTCGATGGCGGCTCCGCGACTGGATCTCCGCGGCTTCTACCGGCAGATGGCGGTTGGCACGTCGCTCGGGCTGGTCATGGCGGCCGGTGCCGTCGCATCGGCACCGTCATCCTGGCCACTTGTCATGTCTTTTGCACTGCTGTGGCTGACAGCGCCGGCAATCGCCTTGCGGGCCAGCCGGTCGCCAGTCGTCACCCCGCGGCTCGCGGTTTCAGACCCGGATGCGCGCGACTTGCGTCTCATTGCCCGTCGCACCTGGCGGTTCTTCGAAACATTCGTGACGCCGTCAGACAACATGTTGCCACCGGACAATTTCCAGGAGGATCCGGAGCCGGCCGTCGCACACCGGACTTCGCCCACCAACATGGGCCTCTATCTGCTCTCTGCCATCGCCGCCCGCGACTTCGGCTGGGCAGGAACAACCGAGACTGTCGAGCGGCTGGAAGCGACGTTTAGATCGATGCAAAAGCTCCCGCGGTTCAAGGGTCATTTCTTCAACTGGTACGGGACACACAATCTGCATGCGCTCGAGCCCGCATACGTCTCATCCGTGGATAGCGGAAATCTTGCTGGTCATCTGATCGTGCTCGCCAACTCTTGCGAAGAGTGGGTGGATGCCTCTCTTGCACCTGATGCTCGGCTTGGCATGACGGACAACGTTCGGCTCGCACGTGAGTCCATCGCCGCCCTGGCGGCCGGGGGTGGCGGCCGTGGACGGCAGCTCGTCTCCATCCTTGAAGAGATCGAAGCGCAATTGAGTGGGGTGCAAACGATCGAGACGCTGTCTCCGATACTGAAGCGGCTGACTGACAAGGCCGCCAGTGCGGCCCAGGATCTCTTGCCGATAACTTGGGACGACGGTGCGCCGGATCTGGTTTTCTGGATCGAGGCGCTGAGAAAGACGGTGGCCGAACACACCCGAGACCGGCTTCAGATCGCTGAAGCCCCCCACAAGCTGCGGGGCCGATTGAATGCGCTTGCCGACATAGCGCGCGAGATGGCGCTCGCGATGGATTTTACGTTTCTCCTCGATCCTGATCGAAAACTGCTGTCGATCGGCTATTCCCTTGCCGACAATAGCCCCGACCCGAGCTGCTACGATCTGCTCGCTTCGGAAGCGCGGCTCGCCAGCCTGTTTGCTATAGCAAAGGGTGACGTTGCGACACGACATTGGTTTCACCTCGGCCGGGCCGCGACACCTCTCGGAAACGGATCCGCGCTGATTTCCTGGTCCGGATCCATGTTCGAGTATCTGATGCCGTCGCTGGTGATGCGCGCGCCGGCCGGCAGCCTCCTCGAGCAAACCAATCGTCTGGCGGTGGAGCGCCAAGAGTCCTATGGACGGTCGCTGGGCATTCCGTGGGGGGTCTCGGAATCCGCCTATAACGCCCGCGACATGGAATTCACTTACCAGTATTCCAACTTCGGTGTTCCCGGTCTCGGCCTGAAGCGGGGCCTTTCCGAAGATGTCGTGATTGCGCCCTATGCAACGGGTCTTGCGGCCATGGTGGATCCGCGCGGCGCGCGACAGAACTACACCCGCCTTGCCAAGATAGGAGCGGGCGGCCGTTACGGCTTCTACGAAGCCCTCGATTTTACCCGATCGCGACTACCGGATAACGAGGACGTGGCGATCGTACGCAGCTTCATGGCCCATCACCAGGGCATGACCATCGTTGCCATCGCGAACACCCTGCATGATGGTCAAATGCGCGCACGGTTCCATCGTGAACCCATTGTCAAGGCCTGTGAGTTGCTGCTTCAGGAACGCTTGCCCCGGGACGTCGCCGTTGCGCATCCGCGGGCCGAAGTGGTGAAGGCATCCGCGGTCCAGGTCAGTGCCGAAGCGCCTACGGTGCGCCGCCTCAAGGCGTCGGCCAGCGGCGCTCCGGTAACGCATTTGCTGTCAAATGGGCGCTACGCAGTGATGCTGACCACAGTGGGGGCGGGCTACAGCCGCTGGCGTGATATTGCGGTGACCCGATGGCGTGAGGACACGACCCGCGACGACTGGGGCTCCTTCATCTTCCTACGCGATACGCAGAGCGGAAACGTCTGGTCTGGTGGTGCGCAGCCGGTCGGCAGTGATGTGGAATACGACGAAGCCGTCTTTGCTGAGGATCGTGCGGAATTCATCCGCCGCGATGGCACGTTGACAACCACCATGGACGTTCTCGTCTCCGGCGAGGATGACGGCGAGGTTCGCCGCATATCGCTGACCAACACCGGACGCGGTCCGCGCGAGATCGAGCTTACATCGTATGCTGAAGTGGTATTGACGACGCCGGCCGCTGACAACGCGCATCCGGCTTTTGCCAAGATGTTCGTCCAAACCGAGCATCTCGCCGAATTCGGTGCGCTCATCGCGACGCGCCGTCCGCGCTCCCCCGAGGAGCGGCGGGTCTGGGCCGCCCATTTCGCCGTCGTGGAAGGGGAGGTCGTCGCAGATCCGCAGTACGAGTCCGACCGCGCCCGTTTCGTGGGCCGGTGCCGCGCTGTCGGCGCGGCTGCGTCCATCGCGGATAGTCGACCGCTTTCGAACACTGTCGGAACTGTTCTCGACCCGGTCTTCTCACTCAGATATCGCGTGTTGATTCCGCCTGGTAAGGTCGTACGAGTCGCCTTCTGGACCGTTGTCGCGTCGTCGCGGGCCGAGCTTCTGGACCTCGTCGACAAACATCATGATCGCAACGCCTACGATCGGGCGAAGACCCTGGCGTGGACCCAGGCCCAGGTCCAGCTTCGCCATCTCGATGTCGAGGTGGAGGAGGCGGCGGATTTTCAGCGCCTGGCTGCACCGATCCTATACGCCGACCCGCGCTTCAGAGCGTCCTCAGAGGCGATCATTCGCGGGGCGGGTTCCCAATCAGGTCTGTGGCCGCACGCCATTTCCGGTGACTTGCCGATCGTTCTACTGTGTATCGAGGATATTGCGGACATCGCCCAGGTTCGCCAGCTGCTGCGCGCTCACGAATATTGGCGCATGAAATGCCTAAACGTTGACCTTGTCATCGTCAACGAGCATGCATCCTCATATATGCAGGACCTACAGATCGCGATCGAGACCGCCGTGCGGAGCAGTCAATCGCAGCCGCGTTTCGGCGAAGAGTTCGGGCAAGGCTCGGTCTACATGTTGCGCGCAGATCTGATGAGCGGCGATGCCCGAGCTTTGCTTAGATCAGTCGCTCGTGTCGCGTTGATCGCCCGCCGCGGGCCCATCGCCGATCAACTCGCCCGTTTGCGGCAATCGCCGAACCGGCCGTCGCCGCCGCAGTCGCCGAACCGGCCGTCGCCGTCACAGCCGCCTGCGCTACCGGATCTTGAGTTCTTCAACGGCCTAGGCGGGTTTGACAAGGACGGCCGGGAGTATGTGACCATCCTCGATGGTGACCATGCGACGCCGGCGCCGTGGATCAACGTGATTGCCAATCCCGGCTTCGGCTTCCAGGTGGCGGCGGAGGGGAGCGGCTACACCTGGGCTGGAAACAGTCGCGAGAATCAGCTCACGCCGTGGTCGAACGATCCGGTCGGAGACCCGACAGGCGAGGCGATCTACGTTCGCGATGAAGAGACCTTCAATCTGTGGAGTGCGACGGCGCAGCCGATCCGGGATGGCGGAATCTACATTGCTCGCCACGGTCACGGCTACAGCCGCTTCGAACACCAGGCGAACGGCATTGAACTCGAATTACTGCAATACGTGCCGCTTGCCGATCCGATCAAGATTTCACGCCTGATCCTTCGCAACGTGTCGGGCAGGACCCGCCGGTTATCGGTCACGGCCTATGTGGAGTGGGTACTCGGCACGTCCCGTGGTGGTTCGGGTCCGTTCATCGTGACCGAGATCGATGGGACCACCGGCGCGATGCTGGCCCGCAATCCCTGGAGCATCGCGTTCTCCGGCCGTGTCGCCTTTGCAGATCTCGGCGGCCGACAGACGGCCTGGACGGCTGATCGCACCGGGTTTCTCGGTCGCAACGGCGGACCTGCAGCGCCCGCGGCGCTCGTCGGAGAAACTTCTCTTTCCGAAAAAACCGGTGCCGGGCTCGACCCCTGCGCGGCGTTGCAGAGCGTCGTGGAGATTGGCGCGGGAGAAAGCATTGAAGTCGTCTCATTCGTCGGACAGTGCGGGTCAGCAGAAGAGGCTCGGGCGCTGATCGCCCGTTACCGCGAGAGTGATCTCGACGCTGTTCTGGCGGCGGTGACAGACCACTGGGCGGCAGTGCTCGGGACGGTCCAGGTCAAGACGCCAGACCGGGCGATGGACATCATGCTTAATGGTTGGCTGCTTTATCAGACGCTCGCCTGCCGCATCTGGGCGCGTTCGGCTTTCTATCAAGCCAGCGGCGCCTACGGCTTCCGCGATCAGCTTCAGGACGGCATGGCGTTGACATTCGCCAAGCCGGACGAGACGCGGCGCCATCTCCTGCTCGCCGCCGCCCGCCAGTTCGTCGAGGGCGACGTTCAGCATTGGTGGCTGCCGCATTCCGGGCAGGGGGTGCGAACCCGGATCTCAGACGACCCGGTCTGGCTCGCGTTCGCGACGTCCACTTACATCGGCTGTTCGGATGACGCTGCGATTCTCGACGAGATCGTGCCATTTATAGAAGGTCCTGCCTTAAGTCCCGGCGAGTACGACGCCCTCTTCCAACCGATGGTCGCGGATGAATCGGCTTCATTGTTCGAACACTGCGCCCGCGGCCTCGACCGCTGCCTCGAACTCACCGGCGAACACGGCCTACCGCTCATCGGTACCGGTGACTGGAACGATGGCATGAACCGGGTCGGCGCAGGCGGCAGGGGCGAAAGCGTGTGGCTGGGCTGGCTGCTGGTGCGGACAATCGAGCTGTTCGCGCCGTTGGCGAAAGACCACGACACAAACCGCGCCCAGCGCTGGTGCGCGCATGCGGCTTCGGTGCGCGAGGCGCTCGAGCGGGAGGCCTGGGATGGCGAATGGTACCGTCGGGCTACCTTCGATGACGGAACCTGGCTCGGCTCCAACAACAGCGAGGAATGCCGGATCGATTCCATTGCCCAGTCTTGGGCAGTGTTGTCGGGTGCCGCGGATCCCGCACGTGCCGCGGCGGCGATGGCGTCCCTGGAAAGGCACCTTATCCGCCGTGACGACGGCCTGGCCCTGCTGTTCTCGCCGCCCTTCGACAAGACGCTTCTCGATCCCGGCTACATCAGGGGTTATCCACCGGGCCTGCGGGAAAATGGCGGGCAATACAGCCACGCCGCTATGTGGGTAATCCTCGCCTTCGCGAAGCTGGGTGCGGGCGAGAAGGCCGTCGAGCTGTTCGCAATGCTCAACCCGATCAACCATGCGCGTACGCCCGAGGAGGCCCAACGCTACAAGGTCGAGCCCTACGTCGTCGCTGCCGACGTCTATTCTGTCTCGCCTCATGCGGGGCGCGGGGGATGGACCTGGTACACAGGCTCTGCTGGGTGGATGTATCGCGCCGGAGTAGAGGGCATTCTGGGCATCCGCCGCGAAGGAGCTTTTCTTGTCGTCGATCCCTGCATTCCAGCCGCATGGCCCGGATTCGAAGCCACGGTGAAAGTGGAATCGACCCACTACGATATCCGCGTGGAGAATCCATCGCATTGCGGTCGCGATGACATGCACGCGGTCCTTGATGGCTCGCATATCCATTGTGCCGAAGGGTACGTCCGCGTCCCTCTGGACGGGGGGACGCATAGTCTGTTGATCGGTGTTGAGTACATGCACGCTTAGCGTTAGCAAGATGTCGGCGTACCAGACGCAGTTCGGTTGGATCGTTTGGTCGAGTTCGCGAACCACGTGGGTGATCGCGGAAAACCGGAGTTCGTGGTAGTCAAAAGAGTCGCGGCGGGCTAATGACAGGTCCCGCAACGCGGTTTCAGGGAAGTAAGCGGAATACCATAAGTGTTTGTTCTAAAGGTGGCCAGGGACAGAATCGAACTGCCGACGGGGGAGTTTTAGTGAAAACATAGAAACCCACGCCCTCAGGGCGTGGTCAGAGTTCAACGGCTATGCCCGTTGAACGTGTAGTGACTCATTTGGTACTCCTCTGCGAGTTGTCCCCACAACGAGCAGACAGGAGTAAACCAAATGAGTCGATTTCGGAAGTTATCACACACGATATGGCACTGCCATTATCATATTGTCTGGGTGCCGAAGTACCGGTACCGGATATTGACGGGACGGGTATCGGAGGAGGTAGACCGGTGCATCCATGCGTTCACGGAGCATCAGAAAGG
>CAMYNL010000044.1 GCA_947259705.1 uncultured Gammaproteobacteria bacterium
AAACACCTTGCGATTGTCCCTGTCGTAATTCCAACTTCCACCGGTCGGCCTGCCATCGGTCATCAGGATGTGGTGGCGCTTGCGCAGGAAGCGGTAGAAATACTCAAGGCGCAACTGCTTGCGCTGGTCCGCCCATTGATCAAAACAGGCCTGGTCGCAATAGAAATGATTGTCCGGGAGACATATAAAGCGACTACCAGAACCGGTGACCGCCCGCTCCAATGATCGATGAACCCGGTAGTCACCTGCCTGGACCATCTGGACCTGGCGCGGTCTGAAACGTTTGAGGTCCGAGGCGAGGATGCCGGCGAGTGACTCCGGCTGGTTCGGGTCCAGGCGGTGATAGATGACTTCGTAGCCCCTCGCGAGGAGTTCATCGCGGTAGTGACGCATCGCGGAAAGGAAACAGGCGATGCGTAACTTGGAGGACCACACGTGTGTTGATTCCTCGCAAGCTTCGGCCATCCAGATGCGGTCGCGTTGTCGATCGAGACGCTGAATTGCCGTACTTTCGAGATCGAGCTGGTCGCCCAGAACGATGGCCAGGCGTTCATCCACTTTCTTCAATTTCGGCATTCGTTGCCCTCGCGTTCTTGCCCGGGTCTCCCTTATCGGGGCTATTCTTGGAATCAGGGCGGGACCGTTCCGGGCGCCGGGAACCGGGCCGTCGACGATACTTCGTTCCGGCGACCTGGTCACCGAATCCGCACAGAGCAGGTCCGTCCAAGGGCGACGATGTTATCTGCTGCCCGAGCAACGGTTTTCGGCGCCCTCAAGTTGCGACGCGAAACCTTGGACCGTCAAGCTGCACACTGCGGCCTGCCAAGCCGCATTATTGGGCCACTTGCCCGCTCGATCCCAGAATCCGGCTCAGTTCGCGGGCGTGCCTCATGGCGATATTACCCAATCGCTCGACAGTGCCGGGCCCGAAACGCTCGCGCAAACCGGATATCGCCAGCGCCCCCAGGCACGCGTCGTCGGTCCCGAAGACCGGTGCTGCGACCGCCGCGGCGTAAGGATCGCGTTCCCCGTCGGAAAAATAGAACCCCTGTTCGCGGATCCCTGCGGACTGTTTCGAGGCGACGGCATCGCCGTGGAAGGCACGCAGTATCCTGCCCGCCGCGCCCCGGTCCAGGGGCAGTCGCAGCCCTTCCTCGACCGCATGGCGAATCGGCTGGCGTGAGTTTTCACGAAAAAGGCAAACGCGATCGCTCTTGTCGCGGATAAAAAAGGACGCTGTCTCGTTGGTGTCGTCGACAATCTGCCGGAGCACGGGTCTGACATAGACCTCCAGGTTGAATCCATGCTGATACTGGTTGCCGAGCTGCCAGAGCTTAGGACCGAGGCGGAACAAGCCGTCCTGGCCACGGCGTATATAGCCGAACGCCTCCAGTGATCCACACAGGCGCAGGATTGTGCTCTTGTAAAGCCCGGTTGCTTCGGCGACATCCTTGAGGCTCAGCACCGCCCGGCCGGAGGCAAAGGCGTCGAGAATACTGAGCGCCCGGTCTACCGCTTCAACTCTATTGCTCACGGTCGTTCCATCGCGGACCGGGACCGGTCAGCCGAAGATTTGTGTTGCTTGACATAACCGCCAGGATTCTATAGGTTAGAATAACATTCTGTCTAGTAGAAAGATTCAATCATAGCTCGAGGAGCCATCATTGCAAAGTCCGTTAGCCGGCTACCGAGTGCTGGACCTTACCAACGTATTGGCGGGCCCGTTCTGCTGCCACCAGCTTGCGCACATGGGTGCGCAGGTCATCAAGGTCGAAATCCCGCGTTCCGGTGACCTGGCGCGTCAACTCGGCGCGGATCATGACTTGAACCGGCGTCTCATGGGCGTCTCCTTCCTGGCACAAAACGCCGGCAAGAAATCCATCACACTCAACCTCAAGAAACCGGTCGGCAAGGAGCTGCTGCGCAAACTGGTCGAAAAAGCCGATGTGCTGGTGGAGAACTTCCGGCCCGGAGTCATGGAGCGCCTGGATCTCGGGTATGACAACCTCAAGCAGCACAACCCGGCGCTGGTCTATTGCGCTATCTCCGGTTTCGGCCAGGATGGGCCGATGCGGGACCTGCCTGCCTACGACCAGATCGTGCAGGGGATCTGCGGGGTGATGAGCATCACGGGCGACAGACACACCGCACCGTATCGGGTCGGCTATCCGGTGGCGGATACCATTGGCGGCATCACCGCGGCGTTCGCTATCGCCAGCGCACTGGCCGGACGGCCCGACCGTGGCGGCAACGCCAGCTTCATCGACGTATCAATGCTCGAGGCGACCCTGGCGACCATGGGATGGGTGGTGTCGAACTTCCTCGTGGCGGGGCGGGAACCCGCCCCGATGGGCAACGAAAATTTTACCGCCAGTCCCTCGGGGACCTTCGTAACCGGTGACGGGCTGCTGAACATCGCCGCCAACAAGCAGACGCAGTTCGAAGCGGTGTGCCGGGTGCTCGGAAGAGAGGAACTGATTGACGATGCGCGTTACCGTGAAAGACAGGCCAGGCTGGAGCATCGCGCCGAACTCAAGGCCGACATCGAGCAGGCACTGCGGTCCCGGTCCGCGGCGGAGTGGCAGACGCTTCTGAATCAGGCTGGCGTACCGTCCGGGTGTGTGCTCACCGTCCCCGAGGCGCTGCAGCAGGCCCAGATCAGGGAACGCGGCATGATAGGCGAGTTCCTCGACGTGCCGGGCGTCGGGCGCGATATCAAGGTCGTACGTACGGGCATCAAGCTCGACCAGCGACCGCCATCCGTGGACAGTCCGCCGCCGACGCTCGGACAGCATACCGCGGAAATCCTGGCGGAGATTGGTGTCGGTCAACGCGAGCTGGAACAGCTGCGCGCGGGGGGAGTGGTGTGAGCGACGATGTCGAGAAGGAGGTCTGCGACTGGTGGGCTACGGAAATCATCGACATGCGACCGGGCGAGATCCGCTACCGGGGATATCCCGTCGAGGACTTGATCGGCAACGTGACATTCGCGCAGATGATCTGGCTGCTGACACGCGGGGAGTTGCCCGCCAGGGGCCAGGCTGAACTGCTCGACATCGCCCTGATGTCTGCGGTTGACCACGGTCCGCAGGCGCCCAGCATAGCGATCGCCCGCATGGCCGCCACCTGCGGCGTGGGACTGAACAACGCCATCGCTTCGGCGGTCAATGTGCTCGGCGACGTGCACGGCGGGGCCGGTGAGCAGGCCGTGGAGTTCTATATGGACATCGGCGATCGGCTGGACGACGGTGCCGCGTTGAACGAGGCGGTCAGTAAGAGCTACGATGCCTTCCTGGCACGCGGCGGGAGATTCGTGCCCGGCTTTGGCCATCGCTTCCACAAACCGGTCGATCCACGCGCACCGCGGCTTTTGGAATTGGTCGATCGGTATGCGGCCGACGGCGCAGTCTCGGGCCGCTACGCGCAGATCGCGCGCGAACTGGAGGCGCAAATCGCCGCACGCAAGGGCAAACCTGTACCGATGAATATTGACGGCGCGACCGCGGTCATCTACGCGGAGCTTGGTTTCCCGGCCCCGCTCGCCCGTGGTCTGTTCTGTCTGTCACGCTCGGTTGGTGTCTTGGCTCACGCGTGGGAGCAGACCCTGCAGGGCGGACGCAACAAGGGCCCGATCCCGCGCCGCATGATCTGGAGTTACACCGGACCGGGCCAGAGGCCGGTCGGACCGGGATCGTGAATCTGGCTCGTTCCACGGTGAATCGGTACATTCTGCTCGACAGTCGGTGACAGGGCATCCACACTACGCTCCTGAAACAGGCAAAGTTTCAGCCGTCGCCCCGGGCCAGATGGGTGGCGCGACATAAAGACCGGTCGCCCCGCAGCGATCGGCAGCATGGCATAGAAACCGAAACTCAAAGGAGGCTATAGACATGTCGTTCAGATACATCACCAAACGCGCCGCGCTCGCATTTCCGGTTGCATTGACAATCGCCTTTGGAGGCGCAGGACAGGCAGCAGCGGCTGACCTCGAATCGATCCACTTCCTGATTCCCGGCGGCGCTGGCGGTGGCTGGGATGGCACCGCCCGTGGTACCGGCGAAGCCCTGACCAAGGCGGGCATCGTCGGCAAGGCCACTTATGAGAACATGTCAGGCGGCGGGGGCGGCAAGGCCATCGGCTACCTGATAGAGAATGCCGCATCCAACCACGGTACCTTGATGGTCAACTCAACCCCCATCGTGATCCGTTCCCTGACCAAGCGTTTTCCGCAGAATTTCCGGGACCTGACCATGATTGCCGGCACCATCGGTGACTATGCGGCCTTCGTCGTCAGCAAGGACAGCCCCCTGCAGTCCTTCAAGGACCTGGTGGCTGCCTACGAGAAGGATCCGCGCAGCGTCGCCATCGGCGGCGGCTCCGTGCCGGGCGGCATGGATCACCTGGTGGCGTCCCTGGCAATGGAGGCGGCCGGGGCGGACCCGGTCAAGGTCAAGTACATCCCCTATGACGCGGGCGGAAAGGCCATGGCGGCCCTGCTGTCTGGTGAGATCAAGGCCCTGTCGACCGGGTTCTCCGAGGCGGTCGGTATGGCGAAGGCAGGCGAGGTCAGGATCATCGGTGTGACCGCGCTGAAGCGGGTTGACGCCTACCCGGATGCCCCGACGCTGCGGGAGCAGGGCTACGACGCTGAGTTTGTCAACTGGCGCGGCTTTTTTGCCGCCCCGGGCCTGCCCGATGGTCAGCGCAAGGCCTACATCGCCGCACTGGAGAAAATGTATACCACCGACGCATGGGAAGCGGTTCGAGCGCGCAACGGATGGGTCAACATATTCAATCCGGGCGACGAATTCACCGCCTTCCTGGAGAAGCAGGAGAAAGTGATTTCCGCGCTGATGAAGAAGCTCGGCTTTCTGTGATTGCCTGAGTACGGGGCGCGGGATTGCGGCGCCCCGTCGAGTTCAACCGCTGAATCACGGAGAGTTGCCATGGCCCTGGACCGGTGGATCGCACTGTTTTTCCTGATCATCTCCCTTGTTTATGGCTATGCGGCCTACAACTATCCGCTGCTGCCGTTCGAGCGGGGGATGGTGTTCCTTCCCAATACACAGCCGATGGCGCTCAGCGTTCTCGGCGTGATCATCGCACTGGTCATTCTCTTCTCGCCCAAACCGAGCGGCGACGATGCCGACATGGCCGGCGCCGATCTCGCCCAGATACGGCAGTTCAAATTCGGTCGGGCCCTGGGCCTGGTGGCGGCGATGGTCCTGTATGCGCTGCTGCTGCGTCCGGTCGGATTTCTTACGGCGACTTCGCTGTTTATCGCCGGCAGTGCTGCCGTACTCGGAGAGCGCAAATTCCACATACTGGTCCCGATCGCGCTCGTCACCGCCGTCGCCATCTGGTATCTGGTACAGGAGACGCTGGGCATTTATCTGCGTCCCTGGCCATGGTTTGTTGACGGCTGACGACCGGCGGGGGACGAGCCATGTTCGAAGGCATTGTTGCGGGTCTCACCACGGCCCTGACCCTGCAGAACCTGATCATGGTCGTGGCGGGGTGCCTGATCGGGACGTTTATCGGCATGCTGCCCGGTCTCGGGCCGATGTCAATCATCGCCATTATGATCCCGGTGGCGATCAACGTCGGGGATGCCTCGGCGGCCTTGATCATGCTCGCGGGGGTATACTACGGCGCCATTTTTGGCGGCTCGACCTCCTCCATCCTCATCAACGCGCCGGGGGTGGCCGGCACGGTGGCGACCTCATTCGACGGCTACCCGATGGCACAGAAAGGCATGGCGGGCAAGGCGCTGGCCATCGCCGCAATCGCCTCGTTTTCCGGCGGCACGATCGGCGCCATACTGCTGTTCGGATTCGCCCCGATGCTGGCCACGGTCGCACTGCTGTTCCATTCGGCCGAGTACTTCGCGCTGATGGTGGTTGGCCTGTCGGCCATCGCCGCCTTTGCCGGCACCGGCAAGGTGGCGAAGGCCCTGTTGATGACCGTCGTCGGCCTGATGATGGCGACGGTCGGTGAGTCGGCCTTGTTCAATGCGCCGCGCTTCACCATGGGGATCCAGGACCTTCAGTCCGGATTCAGCTTCATCACCCTGGCGATGGCGATGTTCGCGCTCCCCGAGGCTTTTCACATGGTCCTCGACCCCAAACGCAGCGGCCGCGGCCAGGACCGCGGGACCGATATCAAGGACCTCATGATTACCCGTAAGGAGGCGAAGAGTATCGCGCCGGTGATCGGGCGGCAGTCTCTGCAGGGCTTCCTGATCGGGGTGATGCCGGGGGCGGGGGCCACGATAGCCTCTTTTCTGGGCTATGCGGTCGAGCGCAACATCGCCAAGGGCGAAGAGCAGGAGGAATTCGGCAAGGGCTCAATCAAGGGCCTGGCAGCCCCCGAAGCCGCCAATAATGCGGCCTGCACGGGATCCTTCGTGCCGCTGCTCACTCTGGGCATCCCCGGTTCCGGCACCACCGCAATACTGCTGGGCGCGCTGATTGCGCTGAACGTCGCCCCGGGGCCGCGATTGATGATCGACCGACCGGACATCTTCTGGTCGGTGATCGTATCCATGTACCTGGGCAACCTGATCCTGTTGATCCTTAACCTCCCCCTGATACCCTATATCGCCAAGGTGCTGGCGGTGCCGCGCAACTATCTCATCCCATTCATCTTGTTCTTCACGTTGATGGGATCCTATATCGGCCAGAACAATGCCACCGAGTTACTGATACTGACAGGACTGGGGGTGTGCGCGACCATCATGCGTTTCGCGGATTACCCACTTGCGCCCCTGCTCATCGGCTTCATCCTCGGCGGCATGATGGAGAACAATTTTGCCCGGGCCGTGAATATCACCGACGGTGTCTCGTTCATGTGGGAACGGCCCGGAACGCTGATTCTGCTGATCCTCGGCGTGGGGCTGATCATCCTGCCGGCGTGGCGCCGACGCCGCGCTTTCGCGCGCCAGCGTGCCGGGGCGCGTCGGGCGGGCATCGCGGACGGGGACTGAGGTCGTCGCCATCATGCCGCGACATCGCGGATGACGATCTCCGTGTTGTCCGCTGGGTCACTCCTGTGTTCCGAGACTGCCAGTCCGGTCGTCAGCAGACCCACCATGTAGCACCGTTCGAGATCCCACCCTCTCCCGTTCCGGCAGCCGGGTCGCTGCATGGTTTTGCTCCGGGGACGCACCGGCGCAGGGGGGTGAAACGGTCGATATCCCTGTCGGGGCCTCGACAAGCGACTGCGTCGAGGCCCACAGTACAGCGATCTGCCCTACTGCTCTGATTCCATGCTCTGAATCAAGCGCTCCGCCTCCGTGAGCCCATCATAGGGACTATCGAACTTGCCGGGCACGACATTTGCGAAAGCCGCGCTGCTCAACCCAAAGGCAAATAACAATGCAATAAGAGTTTTCATGACGGTTCCTCCGTTTAATCGATGATTGGGTTCATGACCTCATGCTTGACCATGCAAGCATGGTGTGAAGATTACAGTAGAGATCTTGTCGTTACTGCGGCATCTGTTGCAGATAAAAAGTGAATAATGGGCACAAGGTACAACGGGACTATTGGCAACAATAGCCATGACTGCGATGTCCTACCTGCAATGTGGTCAATGTGGTCAATGTGGTCGTCGGGCGATCTCCCTCACACCGCCGTTACCCGGCTCTCTTGCAGCGACCACAGTACAACGAAAACCGGTGCATCAGTATGATGAGAGAAAGCCGAGGCAGGCTGCGGGCGCGGATTGATGCCGCTAGCATGGCGTAACCGATTCAAGCCGGCGCAAATAGCGGGTGAGGATCGGTATGACAGGAGTCTGGTCGGCCGCTGAATCAAATGTCCCGGGCCCGATCGACCACTAAGCAATGGACCTGCCATCACTTCGGGCAGATAGCAAAGTAATCCTGACGAGTAGTCGCTGGGCTCACAGTGGAAGCACTTCGTGGAGCACCGCGAGTCCCTGAAATTCAGCTGGATCAAAAGCTGGCCGGCGTCTGCCAAACCAATCCTTGCTCAAATATTTATCAATTTTCTTTGCAGTCTTCCGTTTGAATAGGGCTCCTGTAAATAAATTTCCACCTTCCTTTAGGATGTCCTCGCACTGCTATTTCCCTGGGACACCCGCTGTTGATCGAGCGTTCAAGGTCCGACGAAGTTCTCGACCAGTAGTCTGTGTCACCGTAACGTTCAATGGCAAAGCCGTCTTTCTGGTGTGGTGGCCTGGCGCGCAGCGTCTTCGTGTCCGCCTGCAGGACGTACGCGGTTATCAATGCGAGTGTCGTGGCGCTGCGCCAGAGACGCGGATTGAACAGCTCTTTAGGCCGCAGAAGGATGAACCAGAAAAGCATGGCCGTGGTCGCAAAAATAAAGTTATATCTAAACCACCAGTCCCAGTAAGGGGGAGAAAATATTCCATAGAAGGACCAGTAACGGACGAAAGAAAGCATGATGGCAAGCAGAAAAAGGCAACCCAGCCACACGGGTACCAGCCAGAAACGTTCATCGAGTTGGTGTTTCAATCGCCACAACAAGAGGCCGATGACCAGCAACGCGACCGCAAAGAGCGGATAGACCGGACTGGCCCTGAAGAATAATGAGGTGTGGTGAGTGCCGAGAATTGGATGCAGGAAATAAAATGCCGTGAACAAGGAGTGTAATCGACCCAGTAGCGCCTCGATACTGCGCATCCGCGCGACAATATCATGCTTCTCCGTGCCGACTTTTTCATCCGAAAAGACGAAATTCAGCAGAAGAAAGGCTGAGACCGCGAACAGGATCATGAAGAATACAAATTCATATCTGAGCACCTTGGCCGCTGTGGCATGTTCACCCGCCGGCGCAGTCTTGCGTCGCCAGGCGAACACCAGGCGCAGGAAGGCAATGGGTACGAAGACGATAGCTGCCGCCACAGTGACCGAGATCAGCGCGGCCAGCACCAGTTCCCAGATCTTGAAGGGTTGGTCAGGGTCTCTCAGGCACAACGCGGCGAGCCAGAACAGCAGACTCCAGTGTATCCCGGCGATGTTGCCCAGTGTCTCGATCAGTCCGGGCGCCAGCGGCAGCAGGAGCGAGAGGGCGACGCGGCCATTGTTGGAGGGGATCAACCACGCGTAAGCCGACCGCGACACATTCGCCATCGCCGCCGCAGTCAGGGCATAGCAGGCGAGATTAGTGAATAGCGGAATGTGGGAGACGGGCACCAGTTCGACGCTCAGGATGGCAATGAGCCGCGGTATGGAGTGAAAAAAGAAGTCATAGGGCTGCAGCAGGCTGAACCAGCCATCGTTCAGCGCCTGCCCTACGAAGCGAAGGTCTTCGGCAAAGAGTTGCGGATGGCTGATGCGGTCCCAGCCGCGGAAGAGCAGAAGTCCGAGGCATCCTGCATATACACCCCAGAATCTGACAATGTCCGCGCCGCTGCGACCGGCCGGTGCCGACCTATCGAGCCCACTGCTCTCCGGCGAGGAATCAGCGCTGGCCATTTCGTCCCCCGGACCTCAGGCGTCCAATGATGATGTGGATAACTTGAGCGGAGTTCAATGGTCGAGATCGACAGCGGCGAATAAGTCCTTTCCGTGGCGGTGGTGATTATAAGCGGTAGCCGTCGTGATCGCGAACGACAGCGTAAACCCGGGCAGTTGTGTTCCCGGTCGGGCGGTGGTAACCCCGTAAGTTGGGCTAATCGTTGGTGAAACTCCTGAAACTGGTTTCATGGCTCTTCAAAGCGGAGAAATTCGGGGACGGGTTTGACTTCATCAGTCCCAGCAGCCCATCACTTCGAAACGGGGGGCGAAGCCCGACGGTTTCGAAAGCCTTGCATGCAAGCCAGGGTAGGCGCCAGGGTAAACGCAGCAAGGGCTTGCGAATCTGCTGGCGGCGTTGCAGCTCTTGTACGACCTGATCGAAACGCAGGGGCGCGGGATAACCCGCGGTGAGCACCTCCGGTTTCCAGCCGGGTTGACTTACGAGCTCCACAATGAGATCGACCAGGTCCTGAACATGGCACATATAGAAAGACGGGCTAGGGACGAGAACCGGAGTCATCGGCAGGGATTGAACCCAATGCTCCATGGCGGCATATACCCCACCGCTGTCTTCGCCCCAGACCATGCCGGGTCGGAGAATGACTGCATCATGGTGGTTGGCAATTCCCTCGCAGGCGAGCTTGGCCCGTCCGTACATGGATTGACAGCCCTCGAAGGCTGCTATTGAGGAGATCAGGATGATCCTCGCGACATCCGCGGCCGCCGCTGCAGCCAACAGCTTTTCCGTTCCCTCGACATTGACCTGGCGAATGTCGTCCCATTTCGACAAGGTCATATCATATGCGCAGTGGATCAATACCCCGACGCCCTGAAAGACCCGGGCGTCGGGTTGCTCCCCCAGCGACCATCGACAGGGCAGGGACTCGTTTCTGCCCAGGTTTCTGACTGCGTAGTCCGCCTCTTTCAGTTCGACGCGGATTTGTGCGCCGATGAATCCGCTCCCACCAGTCATCAGGATCGCTCGACGCTGGCTCATGGCAAGTCGTCTTTACCTACATGGTCGGCGATGCGGGCGGCGTTTGCCATGACTGTGAATGTCAAGGTCGTGGCCGGCAACGACGGCAGGATGGTCGAATCCGTGATATGTATGTTTCTGCATCCAAATGGCCGACCAAACCGATCAGAGGACAAAGTGCGATCCGGCTGTTCCCGCATTGGAAACATGCCACCAAGATGGTTGCTGGCGCCCGGCGGGTCCACCAGCATTAACTGCTTCAATGGCCACCCCCCCAGAGACTTGCGGTTCCTGGCCAGAAACTGGAGTAGATTTCCATAGCACCCGCGCGCGCCGGGATTGGGCATACCGGCGATATCGGCTTTCCATCCATTCGTCCGATCATATCTCACTTCCAAACGATCTGAAAAATCAGAGTGCAGATGCGCTTGAAATATCATGGTCCGTTCAAGCACCGGGCGCCCGGCGGCAACCGCGAAAGGCGTGAGTGATCCTAGAATACTTTTGATGGGATTGAGAACGTACTCTCCGAACTGGTGAACCTCGATGTGGGCAAAACGGTTGTCCGTGTATTCATTCTGTATGTCCAGAAACAATTGTGAAATCGAATTCGTCGGAAGGCGGCTGACGCCCTTGCTGCGCCGGAACCGGACGAATGGAAAGAAGGCGTTTTGATTGGTCCTGACATGCATGACCTGGTTTTCGAGATCGAAGTTCCTGGCCATCAACTGGCCAGTGGCCAGCACTCCGCAGGCAATGAATAATTTGTCACCGGAAAAACTGACCGGGGATTTCGTTGATACTTCCGTACCCGCAGCAACGACCGAACCCGGCGGCTGCTGACTGATATGTTCGACAAAGATGTCGGGGATATACCTGAAGCCCGGATTGGCGCTGAGTGTCCCGAGGCCGGCGCCCGCATGGAAGATGGGGCCAAACGGATAGGGGTCCTTCACGGGATCAATGGCCAGCCTCGGATCGATTGCAAGTTTCGCGCGTCCAAAAAACAGACCCTGTTCCTCCAGTGCTTCTCCGCACTTCAACAAATCAGTCAACAGTTCTCCGGCCTGTTGGCCAATTGGATATTCGGGAAGATCGCCGCAGGGGAAACCAAAGCGGGCGGCCAAACCGTCCTTTCGATCCGCTGTAAGGGGGATGAGATCCGATAGCGCCTTATAGTAAGGCGTCAATTCGTCTCTTGTGATCGGCCATTCATCCACGTCCCGGCCGTCGCAGGGCAGGACGTTTCCGCCCCAGATGTTGCTCAGCCCGCCGTAGGCGAGCGAAATGTTTGCAACTGCCGCCCGGAACCTTCCGAGCACGTAATCGTTGGTATGTTCGAAGAAGTAGTGACTGCGCATGCGTTCCGGGCTCAACGACTCCTTTCCTTTCCTTCTGTTCTTCCAGGAAAACTCTTCGATATTGACCAGTGCTTCGCGATTGTCATTGGTGAGATTCGCCGGCAGGTTATGTCGGTCCAAGTCCTTTCTCAGATTGCCGAAATCGAGCATGGTCACCTTCCAGCCATGGCGCAGCAGATACGTCGCTGACGCATACCCGGAAGGGCCGGAGCCGATGATAATGGCAGACCTGGACGGCATGTTGCGGGATCCGGGAACTCGTTAACGCCGGTGGACCAGGGCTGTGGCTGGAGAGGCCTTGAGCGAGGACTCTATCATGCCGTAAACCTCTGCCGGCTTGATGAGTTTAAGACAGATATTGTCCTGACAATCGGTCTTCCTGTGATTGGCCGCATTGACACATGGTGAGCATGCCAACCCCCTGTAGATCGGCACCGAGTTACCCAATGACCCATAAAGAGCCGGTGTCTCGGGACCATAGAAAACAAATACCTTGAGGTCGCTGACCGCGGAGAAGTGACCGGGGCCCGAATCGTTGGTCACCATGAGGTGGGCGCTGCTGTAGAGCAGGGGAAGCTGCTCGAATGTGAACTCGCCGGCGGTGTTGTGACATCTCGGGTGGTCTATTTGCCGGTGCAGCTGTTCCATTTCCGCGATTTCTGACGGAGAGCCGGTCAGAAACACCTCAACGTCCGGGTGGTCGGAGACGATGCGTTGCACGAGTTCGACGTAATATTCAGGCATCCACCGCCTCTGGATCAAGAGCTCGCTGGCGTTGGCATTGATCAGAACAATCTTGTGCTTTTCAGCTTCGAATGGCTTGCCGATGATGTCGGTCAGGATCGATGCAAACTGGTCCAGGGCCTCTTCATCGGGGTGGTACCGCTGCAACACAATATCTGAATCCGGAATTACGGTCTTGGAGTAGGGAAGCTGCGGTTCATTGCTCAATACCGCGTTTACCAGGGCTATGAAATTCTTGGCTATATGCAGGTGCGGGTTGTACATGACCCTGTGGGTCAACATTTCGCCCCGATACAGGCCCTCATTATGGAACGAGTAGTAGCCAACACGGTTGGTCGCCCCGGAAAAGCCTGTCAGAATCGCCGTAAATCGGGAGAACAGTTCAAGATCGAAAACGGTATCGATGTTATGTCGGCGCGACCAGAAAAGGAATCTTACTGTGTCAGTCAACAAGCGCAGCAGGTTGTTTTCCCTGATGGTGAAAATATGCTCATCAGGTACCGTGTTCAGAAGACCCAGACTCGGTTTGTTTTTCTGGAATATAGCAAAGAAAAGTTGACAACCAGACTCCCTCTTAATCTTCCGCATCGCGGGATCGGCAAGAATCGCACTACCCATTTCTGACAGCTCTATGAACAGGACGTTTGACGGCTCGACCTGCTTTCTTTTCCGCGTAAACAACCACAGCACAATCGACGACAGGAAGCACAGAGGTACACCCGCCCAGTAATCGATGGTGCGCATGGTATCAACTTTCATGGAACGTCCGATTACTTGCCTGGTGCCGTATCTGGGTGTTGCTTGGAGGACCGCCATGAGATTCTCTGACCTGGGACAAAAGTTGCATCAGTATCGACAAGCATCCCTCACCGAAACAATCGATAGGTACTGCAATCCGCTGACTGCATTGATAAAAACGTTTCGTTTCCCCTCCCATCCATCAGGTCGAGGACAGGCCTGCGGTGAATAGGGAAGGTTACGCAGGGAAGTCCAATGTGCGGATTATATTAGATTGGGGCGCAGGTGTCTTAGCCGAGTGCTTTCCGCGAAAGGCTGGAAAGTGATGTTCCGGATGCCACTGCAAGCCCGGGCGGATCAGGCGGAACGCAGGCAATGCCAACCTACGCCGCCGAACGGTGGCGTCAGGGGACCGAGAGTCGATGGCCCTTGAGCGTGCACCGCGGCCTGGTCGACTCAGAGGGTGCGCTTTCAAAGCTCATCAATCGAAGCGGCGTCAAGCGGATACGCGCCCACCTCTACGTGTTGAGGTGAAAAACAGCGCTGACGTTCTCCCAAGCAAGCGAGTCTGTGTGCATTCGCCGTTTTCATGGCGCTTTATGAAGGGAAAGGGTACCACCGGCGTGGAATTCCGCCAGTCATCACCCAACGCACTGTCTTATACGAGTTGCAGTGCCGCATGCGCATCGATCAGACCTCCGCCCGTGGCGGCGGCACCGCGGGGTGTGGGTTGACCGGGTGTGCTTGCCGGATTTGCTGCGCCGAACCGCACGCGCCGCGCGCTCTGCACCAGTGCCTGGCGTACTTCATCGGGCGCCAAGCCGGGGTTTCTTTCGAGCAAGAGAGCGCATGTGCCAGCAATCTGCGGTGCCGCTGCCGACGTGCCACTGAACACGCCCCATCCGTCGTTGGGCTGGGTTCCATCGGTCATGGCCTTGGAAACATCGATCTCGCAACCTTCCGGGACCGGTAACAGAATATAGGAGGCGTTGTTGCTTGCCCTGCCAACCAAACCGGAACAGTCCGGGACACGACGACCTGTATAAATATCGCTCATAAACGCACTTGCGTAATCAGATGCTTCCATCCGTCCATTCGGATCAACGAAAACGCCGCCCGCCGAGATTACTTCAGGCATCATGCCAGGAAATCCTATATGCCCGTTTCCAGCCGAAAACACCACCACGATGCCCGAGGCCACGGCAGCCCGAATCTCCGATTCCAGTGCAACCAAGTTATTAGGCAGTTGTGACAATGGTCGTCCGGTCATTCTGTTCCGCAGGTCTACACCAAGGCTGACCGAGACTACCTGGGGATTGTGTTGCAGTGCTTCCTGAAAACCTTCCAACATGCTTGCACCACCCGCCGGATCATCCTCGTTATCAAGCTTGACCCCGATGAACTCCACGTCCGGGGCGATACCCAGCAGGTTTGCCGATTCTCCCGTACCATGCCCATTTCCATCCAGGTCCGTATCGGTGGCGGTGCCGGCGAGCACGGTGCTTGTGTTGTATCCCTGTTCCGTGAAGTACGGAT
>CAMYNL010000045.1 GCA_947259705.1 uncultured Gammaproteobacteria bacterium
TCGAAGTCCGCAGGCGAATTCGATCTGTGAACGAGTGATCGGATCGATGAGACGGGAATTTTTGGACTATGTGATCCCACTCAATGAAGCGCATTTACGCAAACTTATCAAAGATTGGAAAAGCTATTACAATCGGGGTCGGCCGCACTCTTCGCTGGGACCAGGCGTACCGGACCCGCCGGCCGGTATTCCGGCGCCTTTGCAATCTGAACGCCATGGAATCAGAGATCTCGGCCGCTTGATCGTAACGCCTGTGCTGGGTGGACTGCATCACGATTACGCTCTTGCGTAGTTACGAGCGGTGTAATTTATTATTTGCGGAGCACAAGGGTTCTGTTTACGCTTTGCGGCGTGACCAGCCAAGTGCAGCCAGACCTAGACTAAACAGGGCGAGGGTGGCGGGGGCGGGTACGTTGCCACCAGGATTAACTTCATTGAGAACCTGTCGGCGTTCGATGAGTCCAAGGATACTGGCCACAGATACCGCCGCTTGAAATGGCCCAGCGCCTAGTGCAAGGGCCGGCGAAAAGTCTAAAGACAACAAGGAACCGAATAACCCAGTCCCAGCGGTAGATGAGCTGTTGCCAGTTAACGCATTCCATGACTCAATGTTTACCACATCTTCAGTGATGGAAACGTTCGAAAATATCATCGATGTGTCGTCGTACGTGAACCCACCAAGTAGACCACCATCAACAGGAACGGGAACAAATTCATAATCTATAACGGTAGCATGCGCTGACACTACCCATCCAGCAAGCACCAACACCGCTAATAAACCAGTGACGTTCTTGATCATGTTGTTACTCCCTATGTCCAATCACTACAAGCATTATCCATGCCACCCCGGTAAACAAGCGGCCTCCAGCGGTTTGCGTCTTTGATATAACCCTCATTTGTAAAGAAAGCTGACACTCGAGCCACTACTCAAGCAAAGCATGAGGCTCAGCCCGAAGCGGCTCCAGTATCGGCTGGAGCTGTACAACTGCATGTGATTGGGCAGCCTGAAGAATGGTTGCACCACCACTAGTCAGTGGCCAGTCTAATTCCGGTAATTTTGGCTCAATCACCACCACAATAGCCTTGCAGCCGCAGGGGCACGGGTGAATAGATCGCGGCTGCCCGGTCGCATACCAGGGACGTCGTCGATAAATCAATCGGTGCAGGATATTCACAATGGTCCATGGTTGGTTAAGCGCTTTAGCCAGTTCGCGCGAGCCATACTCGCGCTGCGCGACATGATGCACTAGCAATACGTCTAGATCATGTCGACAGCAAATGGCCTCAGCCGGTGCGAGATCAATGATCGCACCATCAGTAAAGTACTGTCCCTCAATTTCCACGGGGTCATAGAGTCCAGGCATCGCAGCACTGGCCATTATCCCTAGTGCGAGCGGCCCTTTGTGAAACAGGACTTTCTCGCCAGTACCGAGGTTGATGGCGACTGCTGAGAACGGGTAGATACACTCTTGAAAGGTCTCTACTAAGAGATTCTCAGAGAGGAAATGAACAGCTGCGGCCGTGTCAGAAACTCCGCTGAGCCCGCGTCCCTTGTTGACGCCGAGGCTATAAAGAAGCTGCCATGAAGGCCGCGGCGTCCAGTACTGATCCGTACGCACATGCGTTATCGTCTCCGCCCAGCCCCGAACATCCGAGCCGCTTGCGAGTGCACCGCCCACGACTGCGCCGGCGCTGCAGCCGGCGGAAGCACTGATCTTAATCTCTAGCATTCCCAGTGCCGCCATAAATCCCGTATGACCGAACACGCCATGGCCACCACCGGAACTGAGCACAATCCCAATCTTGGACATGAGAGTATCTATGAGCTTACGACGTCTTGATTACGCTAGCTGAACGTCCGATTTTTTCTCTATAGTGTTGGAAAACTCGAAAAACTTGGGGAGCTGTTTTTCTGCAGAATGTCAGAACGTCCTGAATTTCTTATGGTACTTGATCTGCTAGCTCCTCAGTCACTCTGACAGAAAAGATCGTTTGCCCGGAGCCCCCCACCGTGTCTGAAAATTCCAAATTTATTATGAAGGAAATAATTTTCCCGGCCATAAAAACTCGGACTTTTTCAACGGAATATTCTTCAAAGTGGTCATTCACTGACGGCGATATAGACTCAGACTGAACGCCCGCTTTGGGCAAAAACAGCCGTTCGTATGGTCGTGGCTTCTCAGCAGAAACGGGGCGCATTCTGTGACGTTCCCTGCGAGCTGGCAAGATGCATTAGTTGAACTCACCGGCTGGTCCATAGCTTATCGGCTCCCTCGCGGCGACTGAACAGCACTCTCCCAGTTCATGACCTTTGCCACAGATGCAGTGGCGATGGAGGTAGCCGACGATCTCTTCAAGGTCTCCGCTTGCCACGCAGACGCTCGTATCGGCGGCGCCATAGTAAAGCCGTATCGTACGACCGTCGTCCTCCTATACCCAACCGCAAGGAAATACCACGCCAGGTACGTCGCCACTGCGCTAGTATTCAGCTTCCGGACCGAATACCCATTCGTTTCCGCGCATTATGACGAGTCCGGGGTCATCGCGGTCGAGAAGAGCCAACCCCACGCGATAGATCGCCCCGGCCACCGTGGTACGTACGTCGTGATATAAGATGAGCCATCCGTAATCCGTGAGCAAGGGATAGGAAGACCCATTATGCTGCACCGCAATAGAATGGCTGCTTATGGGCCGACGTGATCATCATCCACCTGCCCGGGACTGGGATCAAGCCTGAGCGAGCCTGGTGGTTTGGCAGTAGCGACTCTGAGCGGCGAGGTAAAGAGACGAAAACCGCCATCACCACCCTGCTCGGCCCGCGCCTGGCCAAGGGTAGACACCGACAGTGCTCAGGCGATGTCGGGAAGCGGGCAATATTCCAGGCGCAGTTCTGCGGTCGAGGGCCAATCAGGTGGCTCGGTCGCACCGGGATCTCGCGAGGGTCCGCGCTGCATCGGCTCGAGATCCGGCAAGCCAAGGTGTTCCAGAGAAGTGGCATATGGAGGTGCCGTCTACGGACCTAAGGATGGAATTCTCTGAATCACTCGCAGGTCGTGAATCAGGGCGTTCACGCGCACCTCGTGGCTGCACTTTCGGCACCTTAGCGGATCCGCTTCGCACGACTGCAGGGATGCAGGAGCAATTGCCGACACCCGATAGATCAACCTGGCCCAGGCGGCACGGGCCGCACGCCGAATGATTTCCGGGTCTCGTCGAGCGCCGCGTGCAATATCGCGCGGTATAGACGTTCCTTGAGCCCTGTCGGGTGCCGCAATCCCATGCGTTCCAGGCACTCGGTGGTCGCCTCGTCGGGCGGGCCGGCAATGTGGCCGCACAGGGCTAACCGGGCCATCTGCCGACGCGAGGCCGATGCGTACTTCAGCTTCGTCAGTGCCGGCAGTAGGCGCTGCTCGGTCGGCGTGAAATCAGTCCCGAAAGGAAACATTTTGAGGATTGCCGTATCCTCCGCGGGTCCCAACACGCGCGCTATCCGCTCGGGATAATTCTCACGATGCGCGGCCGGGATCTCGTAATTCGCGGCGATCTTGCCGGCATCCTTGGCCCGACGCAGGAGTTCGTCCTGGAATCGCGAGTCGGTTACCGCGAGCATTGCGGCGATTGTCTCCGCGTCGCTTAGGCCGCGCAGGTCGGCAACGCCGTATTCGGTGACCACGATGTCGCGCAGATGGCGTGGGATGGTCGCATGGCCGTATGACCACACGATATTCGAGACAGTTGTGCCGCCGGCGGCGCTCCGCGTTGCATTGACCGTGATAATCGACCGCGCCCCATCCAGCGCGAAGGCCTGCGAGACGAAGTTGTACTGGCCGCCCACGCCGCTGACGACCCGGCCGTCCTGCAGCCCGTCGGATATGACGGCGCCCAGCAGTGTCGCCATCATGGCGTTGTTCACGAAACGTGCATCGACGCGGGCACGGCGCTTGACGTCCTCGTCCCGGTACAGCTCGTTCACGTAGGACACCGCGGTCATGCGAATGCGGTCGCGCTCCGCCACCGGCATCTCGCGCAGCGCGCGATAGAATCCCTTGTGGTCGATAAAGAACGCCGCATGGATCAACGCGCCATCCACCTCACGCTTCAGGATGCCGGCTCTGATCAAATGAAGGAATCCGTCGACAAGCATTTCGCTAGCACCATAGAGGCCGGTCTGGAAGGGGCCGTCCTCGCATGCGACTGCAGGCGCTTCGCCCTTGACGAGCTGCCCGACGATCGTACGGAACGCGGCGAGCTGCCGGTGGCGAAGAATCAGGGCCTGTGCCACCGCGTCTCCGATCGAGCCGATACCGATCTGCAGCGTGCCGCCGTCGCGCACCATCCGCGCCACGTGCAGCCCGATCGCGGCGTCGGGTCGCAAAACCGGTTCCTTAGGTGGCGCGAACAGGGGGAACTGACAATCGGCACTCTCGAGGATGAAGTCAAACTCAGCCTCCGGAACAGCTGCGTCGCTGCCCATGAAGGGCAGCTCATTGTTGACCTGTCCCGCCAACACGCAGTCGATCCTACCACTGCGCCGCGCGTCCAGGAGTTCCAACGTAAGGTCGGGGTTGCAGCTCAAACTATAGTGGCCCCTCATCGCGTCGTTGTCCGATGGTGCCACAAGCTGCGCGACGACGTTGACGCCGTGGCCAAGAAGTACATTCGTGGCATGGCTGTAATTGGCAGAGATGTAACTTTGCTGCGCTCGCGGCACATCGAGCCAGCTCCCCGCAAGGAAGAAGAACTCGTACACGCGGATGTTCGGTGGCAGGCTGCCTCCGCGCAGCGCGCCCACATACCGAAGATCGGGATAGCCACCGAACAGCCGTTCGATCAGCGGGTCGGCGAAGCGTCGTGCAAGTTCGGCTCTTGGGCGGTGCTTTTCAAGCGTGAGCGCGGTATAGATCTGCAACGAGATCGAGCGGTCGTCGCATGCCTGATCGTACAGCGCATTGACGATATGGTTCGCCTTGCCGAGCCCGAGCGGAGCCGCCAGCACGACATTCTTGTCAACCGTGCCGATTATCGCGTCGGCGACGGACGCCGGATCAGTGAGGCGTTTGGGCCGCGCGGTCATCGGCCTCAGGACAGCTTGTCCCAGCCGGGATCGGGTGAGAACCGCTCGCCATGCTGCTGCGCGAGGTTCCTGAGGGCGCTGGTCACATTGTCGATTCCGCGTGTCCGAGCATACCGCATGGGTCCGCCGCGGAACGGTGCGAACCCAGTGGCGAAGATCATGGCACCGTCGAGCACCTCCTCGTCGTCCACCACACCTTCGCGCAGGCAGGTCACGCAGGCGTCGACCATCGGCAGGATCAGACGATCCTCTGCGCCCTCCGGCGACGCAGCTCCGCGTTTGTTCTTCTGAGCCCTGCCGTCTTTCCAGCAATAGAATCCCTTGCCCGTCTTGCGCCCCAGCTCGCCGTCCTCGACCTTCTTGCGGAGCCAGTCCGGAATGTCCCCCATAGGACGGTCAATCTTGTCGCGCAACATATCCGCGACATTGAGGCAGATGTCGAGGCCGACCTGGTCGGCGAGCTCCACCGGGCCCATAGGCATGCCGAATCCCTCCGCGGCGCGGTCGATGGCCAGAGGGTCGACGCCCTCATCCAACATCACGATGGCCTCGATCAGGTACGGGGTCAGCGCGCGGTTCACCAGAAAGCCGGGGGCGCTGGAAACCGGTGCCGGCAGCCGACCGATGCGGCCGACAAAAGCGCGTCCGGCGTCCAGCGCACGCTCGTCGGCTTTGGCATGCCGGACGACCTCGACCAGCTGCATGCGCGCCACCGGGTTGAAGAAATGCAGTCCGATCAACCGGCCCGGCTGCTTGAGGCCCTGCGACAGCTGCTCCAGCGGGATGCTTGAGGTGTTCGTGGCCAGTATCGCCCCGATTTTGAGGCGGGGCTCGACTTGCTCATATACCTTGCGCTTGATGTCGAGCTTCTCGGGCACCGCCTCGATCACCACATCGGCATGCGGCAGGCCGATCCCTCTTGGATCGGGGACGAGCCGGTCCAGCGCGCCGCGTACAACCGGCCCCGGCAGCCGCCGCTTTTCAAACAAACGCGCGGCGCGTTTGACCGCGTCGCCGATGACATCGGGCTTCATGTCCGAAAGCGTCACCCGCAGGCCCTGCAGCGCGCACCATCCGGCGATGTCGCCGCCCATCGCGCCGGCGCCGATCACGTGAACGTGGGCAAATTCCTGCTCCCTGCCAGCCAGGTTTTTCAGTTTTTCGCGTAGGAAGAAGGCGCGGATCAGGCTTTGCGCCGTATCTGTAACGAGGAGTCGCGTAAATGATGGAATTTCCGCCTTCCTCATCGCCCGCGCGCTGCCGCCGTGCCGTCGCCACAAATCGATCAGGGCGAACGGCGCCGGATAGTGGTCCGGCGAGGCCTTCTGTCTCGTCTTCGCACGCATCCGGTTGGCGACGAGCGCTCGCACTGGCGCGGCGTTCAGGACCAGGCGCTTCAGGCGTCCCCTTCGCCTTGCGCCCTCGCCCGCGAGTACGGCGCCTGCGGCGTTGCGGACATGGCGTTCTTCGGTAACCATGTCGACGAGACCGAGGGCGCGTGCTTTTCTCGCGTCGGCGGACCGGCCGGTCAGCATCATGGTCATCGCGACCACGGGGTCGATCAGCCTGGTCCCGCGGGCGGTGCCACCGAGGCCGGGATGCAGGCCCAGCATGACCTCGGGGAAACCAAGCGTCGCACCGGGGACGGCGATACGGCGGTCACAGGCGAGCGCCAGCTCGAGGCCACCGCCGAGGCAGTGTCCATGGATCACCGCGAGCGTAGCCACGTCGAGGCCGGCGAGCCGGTCGGCGATGGCGTGGAAGCGGGAGAGGCGCTCTTCTACCTGGCCGGTGTCCGTAACACCCCGGAGCTCGTTCACATCGGCTCCGGCGCAGAAACCCGAAGCCTTGCCCGAGCGGAGGACAAGTCCCCGTGGCGGTGACTCTTCGATCTTGGCGAGTATATCGTCGAGTTCCTCGAGCACCTCGGTGGAAAGTGTGTTCGTGCTGGCATCCTTACGGTCGAAGACGAGCCAGGCGACCTCATCGGCGTCGCGTGTAATGCGCCAATGCGACCAGGGTCCCTTCTTTGTCGCCGCCGGGCCAGTCTCCAGTTCTCGCGGGCGGAGTGCGGTAAGAGTACGATCTGTCATGATGCGTCGTGCCTCCCCTACAACGTCTCGATCAGCATTGCGCCGGACTGGCCGCCGCCGATACATTCGGTGGCGATGCCGCGTTTCCCGCCGATCCTGTGCAACGCGTTCACCAGGTGAAGCACGATGCGGTTGCCGCTCGAACCCACCGGATGGCCGAGGCTGATCGCGCCGCCGTCGACGTTGAGCCTGTCCTCATCAAGCGCGCCGAGCGCCCCGTCGAGGCCCAGCACGTCGCGACAGAACGCCGCGTCGTTCCAGGCCGCAATGCATGACAGCACCTGCGCCGCGAATGCCTCGTTGATCTCCCACAAATCGATCGCGTCGAGACCGTACTTATGGCGCTTGCAGATCTCGGCGGCACTCAGTGCCGGTCCGAGGCCCATGATCGACGGGTCGAGCGCGGACCACTGGCTGTCGAGGATCACGGCCCTGGGCTTGAGCTTGTGTTGCTTGACCGCGCGTTCCGAGGCGAGGATGACCCACGACGCCCCGTCGGTGATCTGCGAACTGTTACCCGCCGTGACCTTGCCGAAAGGCCGCTCGAACACCGGCTTGAGGGCGGCAAGCTGCTCGGCGGACGAATCCGGTCGCACGCCATCGTCCCGATCGAAAACGTGGCCGTCGCGAGCGAATGCCGGCTCGACCTCACCGTCGAGCCAGCCCATCTCCTGGGCGCGCGCGAGCCGCGTATGACTCGCCACCGCGTACCTGTCCGCCTGCTCGCGCGTGATGCCGAAGAGGTGTCCGAGCACTTCGGCCGTTTGTCCCATGTTGAGCTCGACGACCGGGTCGGTCAGGCCGCGTTCGAGGCCGATAACGGGTTTGAAGAACCTGAGCTTCAGCCCGGCGAGTCGCTTTGCGCGTCGCCACGACGTCCTGGCCTTGGCGAGGCCCGCGAACCAGTCGACGGCGGACCGCCGGAACACCAGCGGCGCATGGCTGAGCGCATCGGTGCCGCCGGCGAGGATCAGGTCCGACTCGCCCGCGCGGATGTATTTGTAGGCGGTGTCGATCGACTGCATGCCCGAGCCGCAGTTGATCTGCACCGTGAAGGCCGGCATCGCCTCGCCCATGCCGAGGCGAAGCGCCGCAACCCGCGCCGGGTTCATCTCTTCCGAGATGACATTGACGCAGCCAAGGATGACCTGGTTGAAGGCCTGCGGCGGGAACGGCTGGCGCAGGAGCAGAGGACGCCCGCATTGGACCGCCAGATCAACGGGTGTGAACGGACCCGGCTCGCCGCGCGCCTTTAGAAAGGGCGTGCGCGCGCCGTCGACGATAAAGACCGGGCGCGACCCTAGTTCTGTGCCGCGGACTTTTCGCTCTTGCTCATGCCCGGCGTTTTCCTGGGCGGTGTCGGTCTTACTGGCCATGGTTTCTCTCCTTGTCCGGTTTGCGGCAGCGGTGACGCAAGTTGTTCGGCGGGGAAATCATCCACTTCGACGACCCTCGCGACCGCCTCGTCCGCCTCGCGCAGCTGGGCTGCTTCCGCCTTGTTGATCAGATTCGCGCCAAGCGCCTCGGCCCAGTCGCGGACATTGGCTTCGCGGAGCCGCCGCCGGACCGGCTCGGTCTCGACGACCAGTTCGAAGGCACGCTCGAGCAGTGCAACTCCGTCTTCGCCCTTGCCGAGATAGAGGCCGGCGGTCAGCCGGTCCCGCGCCTGGGAAGGCTCAAGCAGAATTTGTGCGCAGCGCATGGCGAGCGCATCCGATGGCCCGCGCCGGCGACCGCCGAGCGGCTGGATGAAAAACCTGACGATCCATGCCATCGGCCGGTTCGGTAGATTGGCCAGCACATCGGCAAAGCGGGCCTCGATCGTCGCGAATCCCGCCGCCATGCAGTATTCGAGCAAGGGTCGGTCGTCGGACTGCCGGCCCTCGTCCTCCCACCGCTTGAGCGCGGCGGAGAGCAGGAACAGCTCCGAGAGCACGTCGCCAAGGCGCGCGGAGAGCATCTCTTTTCGCTTCAGCGCACCGCCGAGCGTCAGCAGGGTGATGTCCGAGAGCAGGGCGAAGGCGCTGGCATAGCGGCCGAGCTGCCGGTAGTGGCGGCGAGCCGCTCCCGCTTCCGGGGCCGGTACCGCGAGTCCTCCCGTCCAGCTCCGCAGCCAGGCACGGCCGAGGGTGCGGACGCTATGGCCGACATGCCCCCAGAATGCCTCGTCGAACGCGTTCAACGCACGCTCGGAGTCTGACTCCTCGAGCGCTAGCATCTCCTTGAGGAGCCACGGGTGACAGCGGATCGCGCCCTGCCCGAAGATTATCAGGCTACGGGTAAGGATGTTCGCGCCCTCTACGGTGATGCCGATCGGTATCGCCCGATAGAGATTGGCCAGATAGTTCAGCGGCCCGTCGATCACGGCCTTGCCGGCGTGGATTTCCACGGCATCGTTCACCGACTCGCGCATCCGGTAAGTCGCCTGCGCCTTCATGATTGCCGAGACGACGGCGAGTTTGCGGCCTTCGTCGAGGCCGGCGCAGGTCAGCCGCCGGCCCGCGTCGACTATGTAGGCGGTGGCGGCCATACTCGCGAGTCGCTCCTGGACGCCTTCGAACTTGCCGATTGGGATATTGAATTGTCTGCGGATGCGGGCGTAGGCGCCGGTTGTTCGCGCAGAAAACGAGGCGCCGGCCGCCGAGAGCGACGGCAGCGAGATCCCGCGCCCGGCGGCAAGGGCGCTCATCAGCATCTTCCAGCCCTTGCCGAGCTGGGCCTCGCCGCCAACCACGTGGTCAAGCGGAATGAAGACGTCGTGGCCCCAGGTGGGCCCGTTCTGGAACATCTGGAAGCAAGGCAGGTGGCGGCGGCCGATATCGACGCCGGGCAGGTCGGTCGGAACGAGGGCGACGGTGATCCCGAGATCCGGCTCGCCGCCGAGCAGCCCGTCCGGGTCATGGAGCTTGAAGGCGAGGCCGAGCACCGTGGCCACCGGTCCGAGCGTGATATAGCGCTTGTGCCAGTTGAGCCGTATGCCGAGCAGCTTCTTGCCCTTGAAGGTGCCGTGGCAGATCTCGCCGCGGTCCGTCAACGCTGCGGCGTCCGAGCCAGCATCCGGGCTGGTCAGCCCGAAACACGGAATCTCTGTACCGTCGGCGAGCCTGGGCAGCCAGTGCTTTCGCTGCTCATCTGTGCCGAATTGCATCAGGAGCTCGCCGGGACCAAGCGAATTGGGGACCATTGCGGTGACGGCGGCGACGATCGAGCGGGTCGATATCCTGCGGATAACCTCGGAATGCGCGTAGGCGGAGAACTCGAGCCCGCCATATTGTTTCGGGACGATCATCCCGAAAAACTTCTTCCGCTTCATGAACTCCCAGACTTCCGGCGGCAGATCGCGCAGCTCCCAGTTGATTTGCCAGTCATCGAGCATGGCGCAAAGCTCTTCGACCGGGCCGTCGAGGAATGCCTGCTCGTCGCCGGAAAGCCTGGCCGGCGGCGTCGCAAGCAGCTTCCTCCAGTCTGGATTTCCGCTGAAAAGGTCGGCATCCCACCAGACATCGCCGGCTTCAATGGCCTCGCGTTCGGTCGTCGATATGCGGGGCAATGCCTTGCGCGCCCAAGCGAATAGCGGGCGTGTCAGCAGAGTTCGGCGAAGCGATTTCGGTGACATGCACTGGTCCTTCGAATCGAGACGAGAACAAACAAGAATACCGCAAATCGGCGCGGCTGTTCGAGGAATCCGCGCGGGTAACGCTGACGTTATCCCGGCGCTATCCGTCTCGCCGCCGTCATAAGACATGCGCCTTAGACACCGCAAGACAAGGCCTCGATGCGTTGAGTCAGTCGGCGTATCCGAGGAAATCCGCACTAGCCGGGCGCTTGGCAAGGGTATCGTGGCAGCCGAGCTGAACAGAAATCAACGACGCGGTGTGGGTGGTTGATGAGCTCAATCTAGTCGCTCGCTGCTGAGCCTGCTAGACTGGATTCTCCAGACGACTTCGCAAGGATGCGATCATGTCGCCTTTACCGGTCGGCAGGGAAGCCGGTTCGAGCGTTGCTGCGGCGGGCTATAAGCGGCACCTCCCGGAACGCACCCTCCTTTACCAGCTTGTCGAAGAATATTATCCCGAGCTCCAGGCGCAGCTGGCGGCGCGGGGTACGGCGTTGCCCGAATATGTCGAGCGGGAGTTCGAGGAATACCTCAGGTGCGGCCGCCTCGAGCATGGGTTTCTGCGGGTGCGTTGCGACAGAAGCTGATTCTGTTTGGCGAAGCTTCACTGCGGCGTGCGCTACGGGAATACGTCGCGCATCACCACACTGAACGGAATCACCAGGGTAAAGGCAATGTACTGTTGTTCCCGACCGGGAAGAGAGCAATGAATAATGTTAACGGATCAGTCGGCTGTAAAGAACGCTTGGGTGGGCTGCTGAAATATTATCATCGGGAAGCTGCGTAATGCCTACCCGGTGGCGAAAGTTCTGAAAATGCTTTACGGAGATCATGGCCGACCTGTTTCCTACGGATCCCAAGCGTATCCGCGAGCGGATTCGCCGCTACGAACGTGCCCTGAAAAGAGAACTGGAAGTAGGATACGGTGGAGACGGCTACGGGAAGCGGTATTTGCTGGGTCCGCTCTATATGTTGATGGGTGATGTCGAAGGCGCTCTGGCTTCATTCGACTGGTATGAAGACACCTACCCCGGCGATGGCGGAGATCCGTACCAATATCTCACCTGGGCGTTAGCGCTATTTCGCGGGGGTCGTAGGCAAGAAGCGTTCAACAAGCTGTACCAAACAATGCTCGAGAACCTTTATCTCGTACCATTTCTTCTCGGCAGCAATCCCCAGCCACTTGATATATGGCACGGTAGCAACCTCGAATGGATTGAGTACGCACTTGAGGTACCACAAGAATTGCTGAATCTATGGGACGACAACGCTCTACAGTGGGCCCGAGAAGTTTCGGAGCACCCACTCGTCGTCGAAAAGGTTGGACGTTATGTCGCCATCCATCGGGAGCTGAAAAGCGAACGACCTGGCCCGCGGCGATCTGCCTTGGTGCACGAATCTTTCGCTTTTAAGACGGCCCTCATTCCGTAACACTGACGGTGCACTGAAGACCGTAAAAGTAGCCGCATGAGTTTTTTGACCACAAGGGGACTGGGCAATTTCTTTTCCAGCAAACAGAAAACGGGACAGATCTATTCTCTGTCGCCGCCGGATAAGGCCGCAGTACGTCAAGCGGTCTCCTCGGACAGGAATTCGATGAGGCGCTCGGCATCGATGCTGAAGTCGTTGAAGACGACAACGCCAGCCGGATCGATCAGGATCATCCACGGTGTGCCCCCGGTACGATAGTTGCGCATGGTGGACGGGCGGTAGTCGCCGTCCGGATCGCCGGAATCGTGTCCCATGGTGATTGGGAGCTTGTATTGAAGCTGTATCTTCCTGACTTTCTCGCGGGTGTTTGTGCCGAATCCTTCAAACGTCGTCTGGATGCCGACGACGGTCACCTGCGGATTGTGGATGAACGCATCCGCAATTTTCTTGAGCGCTGGAAATCCGTGGGAGTGGCAACCCGGGCACCAGTCCTGCCAGCACTTTAAAAACACCCAGTCGCCGCGCGTGCCGGCGAGATCAAAACTCGTCCTCCCACCGTTGCGGTCGATCCAATAGTCTATCTGGAGTTCCGGTGCGGACCGTCCGACAATGCCGTAGTCGGCGCGCGCGACTACGCGCAAGGGAAAGCACACAACGGCTGCACCGAAGATGCCGGTTTTGACAAAGCGGCGCCGGGAAAACCCGTTGCTGGTTATCGCGGTTCTGGTCACTTACCTATAGACAGAGTCAGCCCAAGAAAATTCCGGAACACAGCAGCGCGCAAGCGTATTTCTTTAAGACCGTTCACCGGCACCAGACGTGTCTCTTTGTTATCGTGATCTACTGGTTTTAGAGTGTGACCGGGCGCGGTGCTCGGAGTTTCGAGGTCAGACTCGTCATCTTGCGCCCCATGGGGCTGTGCACTTCGCGCGAACCAATATCGTCCATACCTGCCGTTGAACGGAACCCAGTCGATACAGGATGCACTCTCTGACGCCAGATGGTTCTGCTCACCGGCCGGACAGTCTGCTGACGAGTTTTTCAGCTTGCATTCGCTCGCAGCCATCAATAATCTGAGCGAATGCTTTAAGGGCTTCTTTCACGCTCGGGGCCAGTCTTGGCGAAACACATTATCCAGTGGAGAGTATGGAGCCTGGCACTTGCCGTTGTTTCCTCCGGGACATCGGCGGATCAGTTTATCGAGCACAAACAGCAGCGTATCAAGCAGTGTAGCGCAGTCGACAACAGCGCTTACAGCACAGGGCTGCTGTTTAATCCACGTGGCTACGCGACTATGTTCCATCGGTCAGAATGTTTCCAAGAGCTTGCGATCGAGGAACGCGATCCGTCGCTGTGTAAGGAGGTGAAGGAGCGCAAGTCGTGGTTCTTCGATGGTTCCGGTATCTCTGAGACAAGCTGCCGTCATTTGGTGGCGAAGGCGGTTGAACAAGACAAACAGTTGGCGGCATCGAAAGACTTCGGACTCATTCACCGCCTACAATCGATCGCGGTTTTTCGAAACGGGAATGGCAGAGATTTCGATGTGCTTGTGAAGACTGCAGGGTCTTTATCCGGTTCCTATGAGCTGGCCGTGTTGTTCTCCAGGCCCAATGAAAACGACTACATCGAAGTCTTCAGCAGGATTTTTTCGTACGGCGATACGAGTATGTCAAAAAAGGTGTGGCTCGAGCGAGGTACGCTAATGAAAAAACTGGGGACATCATTCGCTGAATCGGAATGGATTGTCAAAGTCACTTTCCAACTACGCAAGACGCAATACAATCGGTTTTACTACGACACGATTCCAACTGAATTTCGTTCCAGCCGAGTGGAAACAAGTGTGCGACCCGCAGAGCTTCCACTTTGGCAACCCAGTGCATAAGCAGGCACAAAAACACGCCGGGCCAGGGCACCATTGTGTCAACCCACCAAGAAGCATTGCACGGCGAAGCCCACCGCTGCATCGTGCCGGCGATAACTGCGGAGTATAGAAGATATAGACGCCTCCCTTTTACTAGAATCGAGGGCGGCCCTGGGTAGAGGGTCGTCAAAGTGGTCAATCAAGCCACTGGAATCGTTACCTGTAATCAGGAGGCGTCTATATCTTCAATACTCATCACCATCGGACCAACGCTGAAACGCGGTTGCTGGAATGCTGATTTTTCATCCTCCACCGAGCACTTCCTGCTAAACTTTCGATGTTTGATTTGCGCCTCTCTGAAAGAGGTTGGACGTAGTTAGATGGACAAATGTAACAGTAAAAAGCGAGGAGGGGCCGAACATGGAACCGCCTGCTGTTTGACCGAATTTGGTTTCGCGTCGGGATTCCAGCCTGCCGCGGCCTTGGTGTATGATTCCACCCGAGTCGAACGCTGCACTGTGATACTGTGTCGTTTTCAAGGACGTTAGGTATGACATGGGACACCGATACCCCAAGCGCACGCAACTCAAATACACCAAGCAACGCTACCGCGTCCGGAATTGGCCGCAGTATGAAGCTGGACTGCGAAAACGGGGCGACCTAAGCCTGTG
>CAMYNL010000046.1 GCA_947259705.1 uncultured Gammaproteobacteria bacterium
GGTTGCATCGAGTGCTTCCAGTGGGTCGCCTTGTTTGCTCAGCTTCGCATAACGCTCATCAAGGTCAAAAAATCCCGGTTGTTGCATATCTGATGCCGTCTTCCTTGAGGTGACAATGGTGTTTCAAGTTTAACCCCTACATCATAGAATTAGGCGAATTTTTCGAGGCGCCCTACATTCATGGCGATGATGCGCTGCATGATTTCCATTGGCTGCCTACGCCCCACGGCGCGCTGCTGACAACGTTGCCGGTTCACGAGCCCAATGACCTTTTCAACACGACGTTCCGCCTCTTTTCGCTGCAGTCACCGATCCGCAAGGACAAGCGTGAAGCCGCATTCCGCCTTTTGTCTGACAAGCAGTTCGCAGAGCTACCTGCAAATCTGGAATACTTTCGCGATAGATATGGTGCGATCCTGAAGGAACGCTATGGGAATTTCGATGGTCTGGCTAGTGTGCGCGGCACGCCTTACCGTCGTGTGCAGCGACTGCACTATCGGTATATCGGCAGGCAATTGACAGACGTCGAGGCCATGCTTGAATACATTGCGGGACTTGACAAGAGATTGCTTTCGAGGGGAGATATGTCTCAAGCCAGATCCATCAATGATACACGGGACGCGACTCTGGATTGACGAGCAGAGTGCGAACCCTGATTCTCGGTTATGCTGTTACGGCACTCAGTTGTGTCAATACCGTTTCTGCGGAGCAGTTGTCACAACCTGCTTTAGCAGCAGATTCCGAGCGAGTCGTACTCCTGCATGGTCTGGGCCGCAGCAAGAAGGCGATGCTTCTGCTGGAGTATCGGCTGATCAAGGCGGGGTTTGAAGTACACAATATCGGTTACCCGTCCCGCGAAGAAGGTCCCGACGCGTTGCTGCAATTGGTGGGTGAGCAGGTGGAGGCCTGCTGTACGGGCGATGGTCGAGTTGTGCATTTTGTCGCCCATTCCCTTGGCGGCTTGATCGTCCGCGCTTATCTCGATCAGCGTCCCTCCTTGAGGCTGGGCCGGGCCGTGTTGCTGGGAACGCCCAATCAGGGCAGCAGGTTGGTTGACAGGTTCGGTGACCTGCAGCTGTTTGAGCTGCTGGCCGGCCCTACCGCGAAAGTCCTGGGCACTGACGCGAGCAGCTTTCCCAGGCAGATCGGACTTCCCTATTATCCGATCGGTATCATCGCTGGCAGCCGCACCCTCAACCCGCTTAGCGACAAGTTGCTGGCGGGTGAAAGTGACGGCGCCGTGGCGCTGGAAAATACCAAGCTCGAGGGCATGACGGATTTCCTGATTGTCGACACCGGCCACACGTTCATGCGCTACAGCGCGGAGGTGGCAGCTGAAGTCATCCACTTCCTTCAGCATGGTCGTTTCTCGCGGTCCGAGTTGAGTGGGAGTTCCATAGGATCACCCCGGAGCGATCCGTAACGCCGTTCGATCGGGAACGAGAATGTTGGCGAGGCTCGGAACCCACGCGGGCTCCAGCAAAGAAGTCCGCGTTGGGTCGTGCCCGGGAGCCGGGGAGATCTGCGAAAAGACCGATGCTTGGGTGTATAGCAGACGTCCTTAGAATTACTCAGCCGAGATCACGGTGTCGCTGGTAAATGGACAGATACAAAGTTAACGTCAGAAGATAGGCTGGGCTGAGCTGACCTGGGATCACCGCCAATCAATCGACTGGTTAACAGGTGAGATCAATGGCGGCGTCAATCAGACGGTCGCCGGTAGCAACTTCATCCGGGTCATTCCCCTGACGAGTCGGGGCATCAATTGACCAGGTTGAGGAACTGGCGGATGACCACTGAGTTGGCGATGTCGATGAAGAAGGCGCCCACCAGGGGCACGACGATGAATGCCGTTGGGGATGCTCCGAACTTCTGCGTAATCGCCTCCATGTTGGCAATCGCGGTAGGTGTCGCGCCAAGTCCCAGGCCGGCATAGCCGCCTGCGATCACCGCTGCGTCGTAATTGCGGCCCATGAGCGGGAACACTATGTACAGGACGTAAAGGACGATTACCAGCACCTGGGCGACCAACATAGCGAGAATCGGGCCGGCAAGCTCTGCCAGGGTCCAGAGTTTGAGACTCATCAACGACATCGCCAGAAACAGGCCCAGACTGAGGTCGGAAACGAGCGCCAGGGCCGGCGTCCCGGTGGGCCACTGTAGCTTCCGAAACAGGTAGGGTAGGGTGTTGGTCAGCAGGATGCCGGCGAACAAGGCGGTCACGAAGGCCGGAAGATTGACACCGGCCGCGATCAGGGCTTCGTTGATCGCCAGACCGATGCCGATGCTCCAGGCGATTACCAGAATTGTTCTGAGCATCGAATCAACGTCTATGGACACCTCGCCGGCGGCGGTTTCGTGTGGCAGTCCGACGCTCAACGTCTCCTCGCTGGTGGGGCGAAGCCCATGGCGGGTGATCAGCGCCCTGGCGATGGGGCCGCCGATGACGCCGCCCAGCACCAGGCCGAAGGTGGCGCAGGCTACGCCGATTTCTGCAGCACCGGAGACCGCATAATCCTGTTCGAATACCGGTGCCCAGGCAATAGCGGTGCCATGACCTCCGCTGAGAGACATGGAGCCGCCGACTATGCCGACGTTGGGATCCAGCCCGGACGTAACGGCCACCGCGATGCCCGTGATGTTCTGAATCGCCAGGTAAGTGACGGCGACAATCAGCAGTACCAGCAGACGCCTGCCGCCCTTGATTAGGGTCTCGACCCGCGAAGACAATCCGACGGTGGCGAAAAAGTGATCAGCAGCATGTCCCGCAGGGCCAGATCGAAGTTGACCTCGGTCGCGAACAGGGAGTACAGCGCCGCCGTCCCCAGCGATGCAAGAACACCGCCGGCGACTGGCTGAGAGATGTTGCACTCTCGCAGGAAGCGGATTCGGGACACCAGGTGCTTGCCCAGGAAATATACCAGTATCGCGACGATCAGGGTCTGTCGGTTGTCCAGGGCGAGTTCCATGATATCGATGTCTGGCGGTTGGGACCTTGTCGTCTGGTGGAAACGCTGCTGCTTTGACATGCACAAGCGGACGAGAACGCAGCGCGTCGCCGGGCCGGTCTGGCCATCCGTCCGGGCCTTGCGGCGGCAACCGGGAATAATTCTACAGATCAGCCGGGCCCGCCGCGAGCCAGCGATAAACGTATGCCAAATGCGGAGGCGCGCGCCGCGGCACGGCAATCAGAGGGATCAGCGAATCAGATTGCCTTTGCGGTGCAGAGACAATGCGCGGCTCAGCACTTGCCGCCCGATCAGCACCAGAGCGGACAGCAACACCGTGCTGGCGACGAATGCCCACAGATAGTAGTGTGCGTCCGGGTTGCCGGTAGCGGATGAGAAGGAGTAGCGAACGTAACCGCCGAGCGGGGCGGTGACCAGGGTGTGTCGGGTGTTCCCGCCGAACAGGCCGATCAGCAGGGCAAGCGCGAGGACGATGGGGTCGCCCTGGACCGAGGAAATATATTCGAAGAAGGTTTTGATCTGATCCATCTTACTCCCCAGCCGCGTTGGCTTTATGGAACCAATTCGGCGTCTGCTTGACGGAGTCGCATTGTGGACCAGTGGCCTTGGCGATGGCCTGTTCCGTAACGCCAATCGCCTGTCAGCCGGTGCCAATCGTCGATAGGCGTCGAAAATGGGAATTGTGCTTGCCGGCAACGGCTGCCGGACCGGGAAAGCGGCGGGCATCCTTGATCAACAGGGGTGTCGATGAGAGGATAGCGGGAAATCCCTCGAGAACATTCTTTGGTGACCGACGAACTGAAGGCCGCAGTACTGGCGCGGTTGGCATACCCGCAACGCCTGATAGAGAATGGATTCCTGCCGCGGGAATGTCGGGTCAACCAAATCTACCGGGCGGGGGACCACGGTTGCGAGTCATGTCGGGACCGGTTGGAGTGTCGCTGGCTGAACCTGTTGGACGAGACGGATACATGCGACCAGAGATCACTGCAGGGCCTGCGTGAGATGCTGGGATTTGCCGTGGAGTACGTGGTGACTGTCGCCCTGCAGCAGTCTCACGACCCGCGCACCTGCCAGTGCGAGAGCTGCCGCTGGGTGCGAGAGTCAGAGGAACTCATGGAATCGATGCCTTAGTGGAAAGAGGTCCCCCTATCGACACCGCAGCTTACGTATCTCCCCCGGATACCCCCGCGACCGAAGGAGACAAGCGCCGGCGGCGCCCGCGCGGACTGTCGGGAGCGCTGGCGACAATACTTATCCTTACGGCCCCGACCGATTACGACGCGGCCGCCGCCGGCGTCGCCTTCGGGGACGTCGCCCCGGTGCTGGCGTCACGCTGCATCGTTTGCCACAGCGGCAGCGGTGCCGCCCTGGGGCTCCGGCTCGATACCCTGGAGAACCTGCGCAAGGGCAGCAGCAGAGGTCCGGTGGTGGTTGCGGGTGACCCGGCAGGCAGCGAGTTGATCCGGCGCATCAAGGGGGACAGTCAGCCGCGCATGCCTATGACCGGGCCGCCTTATCTCAGCGGAGAGGAGATAGCGTTGCTGGAAACCTGGGTCAAGGAGGGTCTTGCAGCCACTGGCGGGAACGTCGAGCCGCTTACGCGGCCCGCGCCACCACCGGTGGCTGGTCCGGTCAACTACGGGCATGTGGCGCCGATCTTTGCCACCCGCTGCGTGAAATGCCACCGTGACGGCGGCGTAATGGGGGCGGCGCCCGAGGGTTATGTGCTGAATTCTTACCAGGCTACTATGTCGGCGGTCGACCGAGTGCGCGTCGTTTCCGGTAACCCGGCCGCCAGCGAGCTGCTGCGGCGCATCCGGGGCCAGGCCCGCCCGCGGATGCCTCTTGACGGTCCACCCTACCTTGGCGATGCGGAGATCGCCCTGATCGAGGACTGGATCACCCGCGGCGCCCGCAACAGCGAAGGACAAGCGGCGGCCCCGCCGATAGGCGCGAAAGTCCGCCTGCATGGCAGCCTGCGGCCGGGCTGGCTGCTGGATGACCTCTCACTCAGGATCACCCCCCGCACGCGCACAGACAAGTCACCTGCCCCCGGGGATTACGTTCAGGTGCGCGGCCGGCTGGGGGCGCGGGGCGAGGTCGAGGTCGACAGACTGAGGCGGCGCTAAGCCGACACGGATCGCGGGGGTGCCGCTAGCTTGCCGCTTTCGCTTCGGCGCCCCGTTGCGTCTCGGCATAGAGCCGTTTGAGGCTGGGTATGGTCACCGTGCGGTTCTTGATTGTCACCACGCCGTCTTTCTTGAGTTCGCTGATCGCCCGCGTGACCGATTCCGCTCGCGCCCCCAGCAGCGCCGCGATGTCGCGCCGCAAGACCGGCAGCTCGAAACTCAGGTTGCCTTTGGTTTCCTTCACACCCTGCCGGTCCTTCATGATCAGCAGCAGATATACAAGCCGAGTACGCACGGGCACATGTTGACCGCGCAGTACCAGGGCGTCGGCCGGCCCCCGGTCGCGGGCCAGGGTACGCATGAACACGCGTGCGAAACCGGGACAGGTGTCGATGAGTTTGTTGATGGTGGGCCGGGTGTGCAGGCAGATGGTGCAGTTGGTGAGCGCCTCCGCCGTGGCGGCATGGTCGTCTTCGCCGAAGAAACTGCGAAAACCGATAATTTCCCGCGGACCCGCCACCCGGAACGCGGTCTTGTGGCCGAAGGCATCAGTGTGCGACAACAGCACCTGACCGCTGCGCAGGCAATACAGTTCCTGCGACGGACTTGCCTGCTTAAAGATCAGGTCCCCGCGCTGGTAGTTGCGGGTGATCCGCGAGAGCTCAAGCATGTTGATCCCGGACTCCGACATGCCGCTGGTTGCGACATAGTCGTACATCTTGCACCCAATCTTCGCGCATCCTAGGCTCGACACCACCATTCCTCCTTCGCAGGTCTGCCGCGTTCTGCTATTTGCTCCGGATACGCGCGACGATTCGTAACTGGCGCGCCGGCATTATCCTTGTTTCCCCGCGATCTATCCACACGCGGGATGCCAGCTCCCTCAACATCAGCCGGTATTTGCGGCTACGCTGCGAAGTGTCGCTGCCTCAGGTGGACCCATGCGGCGCGACGCGCGGACACCCGTGGACGGTGAAGGCTGGAAACGGCTCATCTCGCAACGGCCGGTTCACGTCGAGACCAGGGGCGGCAAGGTGAGCTGACCGGTGCAAAACCGGTCGCATCGTGCGCGCCGCCCGGGCGGTCGCCGGAGCGAACCACGCGTACGTGGCGTAGACGGTGAATGGGACCGGCGACTGTTGAGGTCCACGGCGTGAACAGGAAACGTAGCCTTAACAGGGGATAAACATGCCTGCGGGCGCGTGGTGATGCCAGTCAGGTGACGTCTGCCGAGCGGCCGCAGGCAAGGCGACGGCGCGCACCCGGAGTAGGTCGCCGGATGGGGCTTCCGAGCAGCCGACTGTCCGCGAGTTTCTGATGTCCCCGGGGGGTGGCCGTGGCTCGATATCGGTTGCGATCGAGCCAGACCATCGAGCCATCCCTGGCCGAATAAAGTTCTATCAAAACTTGAAGTATATAGTATAACTTATTGAAATAAAACATTTAAGAAAGAGTATCCACGGGTAATCCCGTAAACGTACCAAGACTGCCCCACTGGCCTGCCGTCGATACTAGGAAAATATCCTAATTTTTATTGCGACAAAAGACCAGGCGGTGCTAGGATGTTGGCATAAAGACAAGGCACTGAGTGGGGGTGAACCATGTCTCAGCAAACAAGTATCTCGGCCGGTAGACCCGGCATCCGGGTTCGCACCAGGTGGTCCGGTTATACCGTCTACGAAATGCTCATTACGCTGCTGATCGCCAGCCTGCTGGTCGGCATCGCGGTGCCGAGCTTGCGGTTCTTCGTGGTCAACTCGAAGCTCAGCACAGGCACCAATAGTCTGGTCATCGCCCTTAACCTGGCGCGCAGCGAGGCGGTGACCCGGTCGGTGCCGGTGTCGGTGTGTCCGAGCACAACCGGCACCAACTGCACCAGCACTGCATGGAACCAGGGCTGGATAGTGTTCGTGGACGAGGACGTCGCCGGCACCGTTGACGGCGCAGACCTGATCCTGCTCCGCAGCGACGGATTCAGTTCCGATGTCAACGTGTCCCTGGTCGGACCGCCCTACTTGCAGTTCCAGCCCACCGGTAGCCTGGTCGACGAGTGCGGCGTGGAATGCCTGCACGGACCGGACAAGGCACTGCTGGCAGCGAACGATGGCGCAGTGTCGCTGCCGTTGCTGCTGTGGCTATTGCCCGGCACCGCGGCCTACGCCGCGCCCCCGGACGGCCCGCCCGGCCAGGGCGCGGCGAATGGGCAGGGCGTCGGCAACGGCCAGGGCAACGGCCAGGGCCAGGGCGTTGCGGTTGGCCTCGGCGGCGAGAATCCCGGCCTGGGCCCAAGCCCCGGTTTTGCGACCTTCAATCTCTGCAACGGCGGCACCGGCCGTACCATCACCGTCAACAGCGTCGGCCGGGTGCGGGTGGCGGATTCCAGCTGCTGAACAGATTCATACCCGTCAGTGTCCTTCACGGCACAGGTTGATCGCAGGGAAGCGATCAGCCTGAGGGTTACCGGCAGGCTCCCCGGCTTGGCGCTTCACGCACAATCTTCTGAAACGTCTGCGAAGCCTTGACCCGCAATACCGTGGGCCAGGTCTCGCCGTCCCACTTGCTGTTTGCCACTGTTCTGGTCTAATCAATATCGTTCTTGATTTAGATCATCATGCACATATCCTGCTTCTGAGATGGTTTAATTACACATTACTACCGCCGGCCCAACCAGCCGTCCGAGACTCGATATCGTCTTGACGCCCGCTGGCAGAGATGAACGTGAATCGAACAAGCTGGTGGGTGACACTGACAGGAGCAAGATTATGAGCAATAGCCTGATGCTGGAAGTCTGGGACCAGCTTGCCGGAGGACGCGTGGAACTGGTTCGCGCCTTCTATGATCGGCTGTTCGAGGAATATCCGGAGTACAAGGAGATGTTCCCGGAAAACATGGACCACCAGATGGAGAAGATGGTGGAGATGGTGGGCGCCGTGGTGCGGTTTGCCGACAATATCGATCTCATACGCACCTACCTGCAACAGGTCGGTGTCGCGCATCGTTCGTTCCATATCCACGAGAAGGACCTAAACAATTTCAAGCGGGTGTTCATCGAGACGGTTGCCGATGCCTGCAAAGGCTTCTGGCGTGACGAGCATGAGGAGGCGTTCCGACATGCCTTTGATGACGTCATCATCCCCATCGTGGACGAGGGACTGGAAGCCTAGTCGAACGGCCCGACAATTGTCGCACGCCCGCCGGCAGCATCGGTCGGGCCCGCGTACCCAGCTCAAGGGCGCGCCGGTATGGTCGATGTTCAAGGAACACGCGCCGTCGCGTCCGTTGGCCGCGACGGCCGCGTAATGACGTCGCCGAGGATGGCGGCGGCTTCGCGCAGGATCTCAGTTTTCCACCGGTGGTCGCCTGCCATCGTTTCGCGGCGTCGCGGGTCCGCTCGACCGGACGGTTGCAGGGCGTGCCGCCAACGTGGATTCTGCGCCACCCGCTGTGCGTGAATGGCCTTCAGCCGGGGTATGTCCGGGGCATTCCCGACCACTTTGAATGCGGCGCCGGTGATTGAGCGTGGCGGCAGGGCATTCGGTTCCAGTCGCTCGGTAAAGGGGGCGAGGCCGAGGTTGACCGGCAGGGCGATATCCGGAACCACCCCGGTAAGCTGGATACTGGTCCCGGAAACCCGGAAATACTGGGCCACGGTAATGGTAAGTTGACCGAAGGTGGCTTGTGGCGTGCGCCGAAAGCTATTGAGGTTCACAGTCTGCTGCACCGTCCCCTTGCCGTAGCTGACTTCGCCGATCACCAGGCCGCGCCCGTAGTCCTGAATAGTCGCGGCAACGATCTCCGAGGCGGAGGCGCTGCGGCGATCGATCAGCACCGCCAGCGGTCCGCTATACGCGACCCCGGGGTCGGTGTCACGATGTATGGTCGGCTCCGCGTCGCGGACCGTCACTTGTACCACCGGACCGCGTTGGATCAGCAGCCCGGTGGTACGGACGGCTTCCACCAGGGCGCCACCGCGATTTCCGCGCAGATCGAGGATCAGGCCATCGATGCCGTCCTGGCGCAGCCTGTAGATCAGGCTCTGAACATCGCCCGAGGTACTGAGCGCGTCCGCGGCACCGCGACCCCGGGCGGCATAGTCGACGTAGAAGCGCGGCACCGAGATGACCCCGATACGCAGCGCAGGCGTAGTCGACGTCAACCGGATGACTGACTCGCGGGCCCGCGTCTGTTCCAGGCGTATGCGGTCGCGAACCAGGGTCGCTGTCACCGGCTGCGCCATGAGGTGCGGCAAGATGCGCAATCGAACCGTGCTGCCAGCGGGTCCCCGGATAGCGCGCACTACGTCGACGATCGGTCGGTGCAGAACGTCCTGCATGGGACCGTTGTCGCCTTCCCCGACCGCGACGATGCGATCGCCGATCGCGAGCCGGCCGCTGCGCTCGGCGGCACCGCCGGCGAATATCCGCTTGACGGACGGGTATTCCCGATCCCGTTTCAGTTCAATACCGACTCCCTGCAACAGACTCGCGGCCTCCGATGCGCGGCGGCCGCTGCGTGGCAGGTGAAAGCCGGAGTGCGGATCCAGACCGGCGAGATAGGCGTTGATGAAGGCGCGGAAAACCGTGTCGGCTTCCTCAGTATGGACGCGATATCGGAACTGCCGATAGCGCTCGGCGAGGACTTCGCGTGTGCGCGGCTCGTCCAGACCGGCTGAGCGAAGCTGGGCGAGTTCTTCGCGCAGCCGGGACCACCAGCGGCGGGTGATGGCGTCGCTGGCCCCCGCCGGTGGCGCGGTGCCGTCCGGCACGCCCTGTAGAACGGGACCTTGCGCCAACACGCCGAGTATCCATGCTACCCACTGGTCAACGCGCTCGCGGCGGCGGGCCGCAATCACCGTCACCGGCGCCAGCGCACCGTCGCGGACCGCGTCGTCCATTATCGACGCGTAGCGATGGAAGCCGGCCAGGTCGTCGGGCAGGAAGATCAGCCGCCCAGGGTCCAACGTGTCCAGGTAATGCTGCAGGATCCGCCCGCCGGCCTCATCATTGAGGCGGGAACTCAGATAGTGTCGCGATGTGACAATTTCGGCGACCAGCCTGGCGGTGCGGGCGTGAATGCTCCCCAGCTCCACGGCGCCGTTTTGAGGTGCTTGCGCCGACCCGCCGACGGGGATACCCAGACAAAGCAGCAGTATCGCCGCCTGCTGCGCAGGAGACTTACGGAGACGGTAACCGGTCACACAACCGGTGAGCATCGGTGACCCGTGTCAGGGCAGCTTGATCTTGCCGCTACCCAGATCAGGCATGCCAGCGGGACCGCCGAGACCGGTGCCTCCCTCCGGTACCACGATGGATGACGCGGCTTGACGCCGCAGTTCGCGCATTTCGTCCATGGTTTCTTCCACCGCCTTCTCGGCTGCCGCCGGAAATCCGTCGATCGCTTCGGCCAGCGTCGACGCGTCGATTTCGAAGGACAGTGGTACTGTCCCCAGGGGTGTCAGCAGCTGGGCCTGGCCGATGTACAAGGTCTGACGCCCCGGATCGTCGTCGCCGCGCGTGTCGACCGGTACGAGCCTGCGAATGGTCCCCACCGAGTGGTCGGTGATGATTTCCTCGCGGTAGAGATTATCGGGATTCATCCTCAGATCGGAGGTTTCAAGTTGGTCTGTCATGGCTGGGTGATGTCACATAGAGAGGGTGATCGGCAGGCCATAGGATAGTGCCCGCAGCGGCTTTAATAAAGAGTCGTCGAACTAAGCCGACCCGCGCCGCCGCCGAATGCGAATACTGATATGCTCTCGATCCAGGAGGTAACCATGACCGACAATCACCGCGAGGAGACGATCTCGGCCACGGCGGAGGGCAGGTTCGACTGGCAGGACCCTCTGCTGCTGGAGCAAGCCCTGACGGAAGAAGAACGCCTGATCAGCCAGGCTGCGCGGGATTACTGCCAGCAGCAGCTGATGCCTCGGGTGCTGCTGGCGAACCGCGAAGAACGTTTCGATCGCGACATCATGACCGAGATGGGCGAAATGGGCCTGCTCGGGGCGACGCTTCCCGAGCACTACGGCGGCGCGGGGGTCAATTACGTCAGTTATGGCCTCATTGCCCGTGAGGTGGAGCGAGTGGATTCCGCCTATCGCTCGGCCATGAGCGTCCAGTCCAGCCTGGTAATTTATCCCATCTATGCATACGGCAGCGAGGAACAACGGACCCGTTTCCTGCCGCGGCTGGGTAGCGGGGAGTGGATCGGTTGCTTCGGCCTCACTGAGCCGGACCACGGCTCTGACCCGGCGGGCATGAACACGCGGGCGCGCAAGACCGCGGGCGGCTATCTGTTGAATGGCAGCAAGACCTGGATCACCAACTCGCCAATCGCGGACATCTTCCTGGTCTGGGCCAAGGACGGGGAGGGGGTGATCCGCGGCTTCCTGCTCGAGAAGGACATGCAGGGCTTGTCGGCCCCCAAGATCGAGGGCAAGTTTTCACTGCGCGCCTCCGTAACCGGCAGCATCGTCATGCAGGACGTGCTGGTGCCGGAGGAGAATCTGTTGCCGAATGCCGGTGGCCTCAGTGGGCCCTTCGGCTGCCTCAACCGCGCGCGCTACGGCATCGCGTGGGGAACCATGGGCGCGGCGGAATTCTGCTGGCATGCAGCGCGCCGCTACACGCTGGAGCGGGAGCAGTTCGGCAGGCCGTTGGCCGCTAACCAGCTGATCCAGAAGAAGCTGGCGGACATGCAGACCGAGATCACCCTGGGCCTGCATGGCGCGCTAAGGCTGGGCCGGTTGATCGATGCAGGTGCAGGCTCGCCGGAAGCCGTTTCGCTGCTCAAGCGAAACAACTGCGGCAAGGCGCTGGAAATCGCCCGCAACGCCCGGGACATGCATGGCGGCAACGGCATCGCCGATGAATATCATGTCATACGCCATGTCATGAATCTGGAGGCCGTGAACACCTACGAAGGCACCCACGACATCCATGCTTTGATCCTCGGCCGCGCCCAGACGGGGCTACAGGCGTTTACGGGTTGATCAAAGTCGCCCGCCGCCAGGTCAAAACCAAGGCAAGCGCGATGGACGGCGGGCAGACCCCGCTATGGATACCGGCGGTGGGGACTGTCTAAGACCAGCAGGCAGCGAGAGCAGTGCACTCACGGGAGACCCCAGACGTGGGTTCGTGGGCGGACGCAAGGGGCCAATGCAGGGCGTGGTCGGTATCCGGTGTAAGCTGTTAATCAGTGGCTTTTCCGCTTCCAATGTCCCGATCGGTACACGCTTTCACCATGTGCCAACCAAAGGCGCCCATCCGAGTCTGGCACCCATCTATGATGGCCTGGTACTTTCCCGGGTAGCTGGAAAGCGCGGCCTTCGCTTTCAAGTTCTGGTCGACGCACGCCTTCACCCTTGACCAGCCGAGATACTTCAGCCGAGTTCTACAGCGCAGGACAGTCCTCTCCGCCGTCTTGGGGTACTCCGTGAGAGCCTCGGCGGCCGCGATATCCTGTTCAGTACAGGCCCTGACGGCGGCACTTCCGTGCTTGCCTACGTGTGCGCGGCATCTGTCGACAATATCCTGTTTCAGATCTGCGTCAGTTTGTGACGCCGCGAGAGTGAGCACTATACTGAGTATCGAGCATTTCAACGCATGCCTCCTTCAACGGGCATTGTATGTCCGCGTGAAGACAGGCCGCACTCGAGTGAGTCTGCCTGGGGCATGTACGTGCCGCTGAAATCACGTTGCAGGGGCATTCCCGTCCGAACAATGCATGTCCTGCAAAGACGCCCCCCACTGCCGGCACCAATCTTTGATGTAGATCATGAATCTGGCTCTGGGGGAGGAAGATGATAAGCATTCCCGCCCGGAAGCGGCCAATTTCTTGTTGTGCGGCAAAATGGGGTTTTCTTTCCCGTGAAGTGGCACGACCTGTACCGGCAAGGTACGTGGCTTAGGAGATTTAAGACATGACAACACGACGCGATGCAGTCAGAAAAATTAACCGTCGCCGCCTGTTGAAGCGGCTAGCGGGCGCCGGTGGTGTTTTGGCCACCGGGAATATGCTGCCGAAAAAATGGGTTAAGCCGGTGGTATACACCGCAATCTTGCCCGCACATGCGCAGGCTACGGGTGACATGCGTGTCTTCGGCGCTTCGGACACCTTCATTGTGCCCCCCGGGGTCACCTCTGTAACCATCATCGCCTTGGGGGCCAGCGGGGGCGGCGGCGACGGGACGTTGCCTGGCGATGGCGGCGCCGGTGGCGAGGCACAGGCCACCTTCATAGTGACACCAGGCGAGCCATTGACCGTGACCGTAGGGACGCAGGGCGGATCGGCCTCCGGTGCCAGCGGGGGCGGTGCCGGTTCACCCAACGGCGCTGCCGGCGGCGGGGTTGGCGGCACCGCGAATGGTGAAGGCGGCGGTGGCGGTGGCGGTGGATCTTCGGAAGTCGCGCGCGGCGCAACGCGGCTCATTGTCGCGGGTGGTGGTGGCGGCGGTGGTGGGACCGGCTTCGCCGGCAATCCCACAACGCAGCAGGCCGGAGGCGCGGGCGGCGATGGTGGTGGAACGAGTGGCGCTGACGGCGGAAACACGACATCAAGCGGTACCTCCGCGGGGGGCGGCGCGACCCAGGGTGGCCCGGGGGGCGGTGGCACAGCGGGCTTCAACGGTGTATCCGGCAGCGGCGCCGACGGCGGCGCCGGCGGTGGCCCTGCGCCCAGCTTCAATGGTGGCGGTGGTGGTGGCGGCGGCGGGCTGTTCGGCGGCGGCGGCGGTGCCGCAAACGTCGAGGGCGGTGGCGGTGGTGGTGGTGGCTCGGGCTTCGTCGATGGCTCCGCCAGCGGTGCTTCCCTCAGCCAGGGCGTCAACTTCGGGGGCGGACAAGTTACCTTCATGTGGTGAGGCACGGTTCGGGAGGCGCACCAGCAAATCGGGGTTTGGCGAATCGTGTTCTGGCGATGAGGCAACGAGACACCAGTTGCTTGGGATGATCACACAGCTAGGCGTAAGCTGGTGCCAACACCCATTCCACGTCTTACCTCCAATTCCGACAGCGGTGCTGGAGGGGGTTGCGCGAGAAGGTGTCAGTGTTTATCGCGCGCAAACAATATATCGACGGCAAGCGGATGGAACGTCTGCGTGCTTGGTGTCACTTCGGGTTTCCGGCAACTGCTTCCTGTGTTGCTCTACGTCTTGTATTTATGCAGTTGTCCACCCACGGCGGCGTTTGGTTATGCGCTGGAGACGTAAAGGGATCAAAGCAACTGGCGTGCGACATAATCTGGCCACCGTTGGCACTGGAGAAGGCCGCTCCCGGCATCCATGCCTCCCGCATCATTCGTTCTTCCATGGACATCATGGAGCACAAGAAAATGCAGGGCGCGGTGATCTACGGCGCAAGATGAACCCGAAATGAAATTAAGATCCGCCACCACTGCTGTCCCGTTAACTGTCACAGTAAAGCCATCTGATTGACAGCAAGTTGATTATCCCGGGGAGGATCGCCGCGCAGCAAGGCCATCAGGTCTCGT
>CAMYNL010000047.1 GCA_947259705.1 uncultured Gammaproteobacteria bacterium
CTGCCGGCGTCGAGTTACCGTATACGAGGCGATGGTCTATCAGCTGCCATGTGCCGCGGTTTTCGGCGGTATCAATGTCAGGGAATAGCGGTCACTGTCGAAACGCGCACTCGGAAGCACCAACGCCACGCGCTCCGCCGCCTGCCGGAACTGTTTCCTGAAACCCTGCAGACCGGCCGGGGTGTCGGGAAACCCGTCACCGAACTGCAGGAAAAGCGCCTCCCAGGGCATGGTGGTCACCCGCTGCAGATACCGGTATCGATAAACGAACCAGCAATACACGTCCAGCGCCATGGGTGATTGCTTCAGGGACCGCAGGGCATTCATCGACAACAGCACGGGAGACTTGACGAGTTCGTTGAAAAAGTCCGTGGAAAGGCGAACTGTTGAACCCCACAGGGCAGCCTGATCCGGTTTCTTGGGGTCCCACCACAGCTCATAGTCCCGGGCAACCAACAACTGCGCACTGCCGTCAGCGTCCTGACCGGAATAGTGACAAGAGATCGACGAGGAGAACAAACGCACCATCTGGTCGCGCAGCTGGTGAATCGTTCCCCAGCGCCCGCCGGTAGGCAGCAGTCCGAGTTCCGTCATAAAGCCGGAGAGGGTAGGACCGAATTCCACCAACGGATCCTGTGTCTTGACGGCTTCGATGATGATCCAGGACAGCAACAAGCGCGGATAGGTACCATAGGGCAGCCCGCACCCGGCAACGTTACTGATGGTAATTGTCACCGTGCCGTTGCTGCGCTGGACCATGGACTCACGCACGCGGCTATGTGGAATCGTCGTTTGCATCAGGACGCGGGCCATATAGCCTGTCGCATCAGCCGCGCGCGCCTGCTCCGCCTCCAGGGCGAGAGCCTCGTCGATCCGCCGCTGGACGGGTTTACGCGATCTTGCCATTCCCCTACCTCCAACCGGGCCCGGCCCGTCATTGTGTCACGGTTGGGCAGGACGATAAAGAAAGCCCCTACAGAATGGTAAACAACGAATGGGAACAATTCCCTTTCTACCGTAAATCCAGCCGCTTACGCTGTATTGAAGGGCGGACGGACGTACCATATACCACGTGTCGCGCCAGGCATCGTGCATCTTGGGTGCATGGCGTTGTTCGGATTCGTTGACAAATGGAGAGAATCCAGGGGAGGGGAAGTTGTCGTACAACCCTGTTCAGTACTTCGCGAATAGCCACGCGACGGAACCCAAAGATCGGCCTAAGGTCGCAGTGGCCGGCATAGTCCAATGGATCGACTCCAAATGCAGCCGCTGTACCTCCCTGCTGCTCGCCGGGCTGGTCGGCCTGGTGGTTATCTATATGGTCCAGGATTACTCCCGTTATTATGACTGGCCGTCTTTCAATGGCGCTGCCCACGTGCGTGAATACGTTCCCGCGAGTTACCCGGTGGCCAACGCTCATTACTATCAATACGACAACATAGTCGATACCTGGGAGCTGTACAGGTTCAATACTTCGCCTGAGGCCGTGGCCAAGCTTGCCGAGAACCTGCGGCTCAGTTCACAAGGAACAGTGAGCAATTTCGCCTTGATCGTCTCGCGGCCTCCCCCTAATTGGTGGCATCCGGAGCAGTTGGCATCGGCGGAACTGTTCGCTGCCTTGGAGCGGGGTCCCGACGGTATGAACTACGAACTGCTTTACGCGGCGGACACCGGGACCGTATATATGATTCGCTTTGACGGCTGACCTACAGGACGAGCCGTCGCACCGGCCGAGGCCGCGGCCCGAAGAATCTGATCAACACCGCGAGGGCCGTTAATTTCCTGCCGCGCCCAGCTTACGCATCCTTTCGAGCCAACGCTGACGGCCTTCGGGGCTGCCCTCCACCATCCCGACCAGGCTTTCCTGGATCGGTCCGATGCCGGTAAAGCGCAGGATGTTTTTCTCCAGGCTCTTCAGGCTGTGGGCACCGAATACCCATCGATAGATGAGCGCCGGCATTCCCATTGTGATCACGATGCGTGCGGATTTGCCTTTGAGCAGCTTTATCCATTTCTTGCCCCCGTCGACCGGGGTCATCGCGAAACCGGGACGGAATACCTGCTCGATAAAACCCTTGAGCAACGCCGGCATACTGCCCATCCACAGTGGATAGATGATAACCAGGTGATCAGCCCAACGGATGTCTTCCTGGCATTGGCGGATTGCCGGCAGCGGGTCGCCCTGGTAATACTCTTCATGGCTGCGTAACAGCGGGAAATCCACGTTCGCCACGGTGATTACCTTTACCTTGTGCCCCGCCTGGCACGCTCCTTCCCCGTACGCGGATGCCAGCGCATGACCGAAATGCTGTCGAGTGGAGTCAGGGTGGCCCTGTATGATAACGATGTTGCTTGCCATGCGTGCCGAAACCTTTATGAAGTCTTGATTGCCAAACACGGCTGGCACGGATCAGGACAGGCCGTGCGAGGGCCGGGCTTGACCGTTACCTGGCCCGTCCAGTGTTAAATCATCTCGCCGTGACGGTGGCCAATGATCGGCAATGATCGGCGTTAATGCCTTGATCCACGTCAATCCACTCGAACGGCCCTGGTGCCGGTCGCCAGCTTGCCGGGATATTTTCTCCGCATCAGTTGAAATTTCTTCTCTCAGGGGGCATAGTAAGGATGCAATCTACATTCTGGCCTGCCTTCAGATACCCGTCCGGTCCCGGACGGTCGTTTCAAGACACCAAAGACTAAGAGGTTGTTCGATACCGCGCCCGATTTGCGCGTGGACTTTTACTACACAAATTCGTAAGGAGGCCAAAATGGCTACTGGAAATGTCAAATGGTTCAACCCCGTAAAGGGCTTTGGATTCATCCAACCGGACAATGGCTCGCGCGACGTGTTCGTACACATCAGCGCAGTGGAACGCTCCGGGCTGGGCACGCTGGTCGAAGGCCAGCGCGTAAGCTACGACGTCGTCACAGAGCGTGGTAAAGAAGCCGCCAGCAATCTGAAATCGGCATAGCGATTGTGCCCGGACGCCCCCGCGGCGCCCGACTCAACCAGGGAAAAGGCGGCCTCGGCCGCCTTTTCTATTGCTGCTGACACCAGGAGTTGAACACCACCACCTTGTTCTGCGTCTTGTGCTTGACGATGGCGCGTGCCTTGAACTTGCCTTCCGCGGGCACCCACTCGATGGTGGAGAACAGCCACAGATCCTACTCGGTGATGCCGCATTGAAAGTTGTAATTCTACTTCTCCCCCACCGCGGACCCGCCGAGCACGGATTTCAGGATAGAGGGGTCAATCTTTGCCTTGGGAGGGATCTACTTCTTCCTGACAACAGGCTTCTTCGCCAAGGTCTCTTGCTCCTTGGTGCGTGTTGACCGTTACTTGCTGCATTACCTTAAGATAAACCGACGGGCGGATAACGTCCTCCCTACCACGCCCTGGGTCAAGCATGCCCGGTCCAATCAGCGCTGGGCGCCGATGAACGAGAGCCAGACAGCAACAAACAGGCTCCGATGATTACCATGGCAACGCCTGGTCGTCGTGACATCCACGGGGATCAGCGGATGACCACCCGACAATGGCCCCCTGTCACGGGGCGTCACCCAGGCCCAGGGACGCGCCGGGAGAGCAAGGTCGCGGCCGTCATCAGCACCGTAACAAGAAGAAGCATTCCCGCAATGAGCACCAGTGCCTCTGCCATCGTGATGCCAAATGGCAGCACCGGCGTGTAGCCGCACGCCTCCAGGGGCCGGAACACCACCGGCAGCCATTCATCTACTGCCAGCCATGCCGGCAGACCCAGATCCATACTGCATTCATCCAATACCCAGCCCCGCTCGACACCCAGCGTCATCCAGGACCGCTCCAGAAAGCCCGCCATCATCGCCACGCTAAGAAGGTGGCAAGCGAGGCGCGTATACCAGTGAGTTCGCGTGAACAGACCCAGCACCGCCACTATCACGAACCCAAAGATCCACAGCCGTACATGGATACAGAGGATGCACGGTGCATAGTCCAGGACATATTGATAGAACAACGCTCCCGCTTCCAGGCCCAGCCCAATGATGATCATGCCCAGCCAGTACCAGCGGTTGGTTCCGATGTCGGCAATTTTTCGTAACACTATGACGGCTCCAGGGTACGCAGTATGAATTGAATCTGTTGACCATCCACCGCGCGAAAAGGTCCGCGTCCCGACCAGAAAATGGCCTGGCGATATTGTGCTTGCATTCGGACCGCAGGTAGAGTTTATTCACGTTGCCTCATCCGGGGCATCCGCTCAATCGCTGATATTGCCGCGTCTGCGTCGATTGGAATAGCACCCATTTTGACGCAGATCAAGGCACATGCCCTGACCAGCCGGGAAGATACACAACAAATGCGTCTGCCACTCAGAGGAGAAAGCGCAACATGAAACTGGAATATGACCTCATCGAAGATTCCTTCGACGATACCACCCATTTGCGCACCATGACCGAGCAGGCAATGACGCCCTGGGGCGGGTGGTTGATCCGCACCACTGTTTACTCGCCGAGCCAGGTCTCGACCTCCGTGGCGTTCGTACCCAGCGCGGCCATAGACGGCTACCAACCAGTGGTCGACTGAAATGCCCCGTAGCCTATCACGGATCACTACGAACCCGGTTCAGCCGCCTTCTTTGGCTTTGGCCGAGGCAGATCGTGTTTCGTACCGATAAGGAAGATCTTTCGCTGTTTCAGTATCCGCGTTAAAAACGCGTTGCTTGCCGCCAGTTTGCGACGAAGGTCCGCGGGCCGATAGATGACCGGTTTGAACGACCGCCCGATCTCTTTCTCGCACTCCGCCAGCCCGGTCACTAGGTCGGTATAAGAAATATCCGGCGCGACGATCATGATGTCGATGGCATTGGCTCCCTGATCAACCCCCGCCGCCAGGGGACCGTAGATGAAGGCGACACCGATCCTGTCCACGTACGGCGCCAGGGCGTTGCGCACTATATCGGCGAGACCGAAGGTCTTGACCACGATGCCATGCAGCTCCTGAAAAATTGGGGACTGTTGGTTCGCCTGGTAGTGCTTCCGGTTGCCGACAACGGTTACCGTTACCAGCTCCGCGGCCTCGAGCTTTTCGAGTTCACGCTGTACCGAGCCGATCCCCACGTCGGCGAAGCGGACGATCTCGTTGACATAACGGCTGCGCTCCGGTTGACCATAGAGCAGGGTCAGCACCCTGCGTTGGGTCTTGGTGAACAGGACGTCGCCCGCACCGGCTGTGATTGCTCCACAAATCCCCATATTGGGAACGATAGGCCATAGCGGACCATTATCAATCGTCAGCGGACGAGTTGGCACACCGCGGCGTCCGATGTCCCAGTGCCGGTAACGCATTCGGACACGCCGGCAGGCGAGAACGGTGGCTGCCTTCCTGCCTGCCTCGCGTTCAGCAGCTAAACTTGTTCAAGTACTGCTGCAGATTACGCGCCCAGATGTACCAGACCTGCCCAGGCTGCCGACACCGACGCGCGGACGCCGACGCCGCGCCGACGGACGTCTGTCCGCGCTGCGGTCTGGTGTACTCCAAATGGCTGCAGAACCGTTACCGGGTAGCCGAAAGCGATCTGGAACGGGCGCGTGAAGCGGACGGCATCATGCAGCGGGTCAAGGCCATTGTGTTGTACGTGCCACCCAAGACCGACCCTCTCCTGCTCGCCGGGCGAGCGATATAGTTTGCCGTGTTCTTCAGCTGGGGCTGGTCCTTCATCCTCATGACCTTGGACGGCAACCAGATCGGCCAGTCATTCATGCATAACGTCAACCTCGTGTTTCACGAGGCAGGCCATGTGATCTTCCGACCGTTCGGTGAGTTCATGACCGTCCTCGGCGGCAGTCTCGGCCAGTTGCTGATGCCGACGATCGTCATGATCGCGCTGCTTTGGAGGAATGCCGACAATTTCGGTGCCTCGCTAGGCCTGTGGTGGCTAGCCCAGAGCCTGATGGATCTGGCTCCCTATATCGCCGACGCGCGCGCCGGCAGACTGTTGCTTTTGGGCGGGGTGACGGGTCGCGAAATGCCCCACATGCACGACTGGCACAACATCCTGTCGACCGTGGGATGTTTGCAGCTCGATCAGCGAATCGCCGCCGCCGTTGATATGTGCGGTCAGCTGCTGATGCTGCTGGGTCTTGCCTGGGGAGGCTATATCCTTCTGCTACAGTACCGCAACCGATAGGCCGGGCAGGCGCGCCCTCGCCGCACGTGTGGTCTGGGCATCAAGGGTTCCGGTGGCGGTGCGGTCAATCCAGCCCCGGCTATCCCCTCGAATACCCCATTGGTTATATGTTTTCAGCTCACCCTTTTCTTATATTATTAAGTTCTAATATTGCTGTCTTCCCTCGACCGGCAGCGGCAATTGCAACGCCGAATCGGTCTCATTCGAACCCGCTACCCATCAAACGAGGATATCGAACATGGGCAAACTTAACCGAATAATCGTCTTCATTGCAGCAACAACGGCCTTCGCCACCGCGCCGCTGGTCCAGGCCACCGAGCAGCAGCCTCAACAGGTGCAGCAAGACGACTACAGTTCGATCACCCTGATGGAGCCGTCTACCTGGTTCCAGAACATGCCAAAACCCGGTACCACCATGGCCTTCAATCCCGCGCACCCGGCCGGCTGGGCGCAGATCATGAATCCGCGGACCCATACTACCTGGCACATGGCGTTCACCAACCCAGCTAACTATGCCCAGTTCATGCAGCCGGCATTCTACATGCAGTTCATGAACCCGCAGAACTGGATGGCCTGGATGAACCCGGCTTCCTACACAACGTTCTTCGATCCGAATACGTACCTGTACTGGATGACACCGCATGCCTACATCCATGCGCTGAACCCGGATAACTACATGCAGATGTTCAATTTCTCTGCGTACACGCCGTTCTTCGATCCGAACAGCTACATGTCGTGGATGAATCCCGCCGCCTACACAGTCGGCAGCACCCCGACCGGCATTGTCGAGGGCGGCGCCGGCGTCGACCTGCTCTCCCAGTGGATGGGCACGTTCACGCAGGAGCAGAAGGTGCAGTAAACCGGACTGCGACCCGATCATCGCGATGATGGTCGAGCAAGATCGGAAAAGGGCGACCATTGACTGGTCGCCCTTTTTTTTTCGTCAGGTCCACCGCCAAGACTCACGCGTATTGGAAAACAGTGTGCCTCGCTGGCGAGGCACACTGTTTCAGCGGCCCCCCGTATGCACGAGCGTTCTTTCCACGAAGTCGAGGCGGTCCTGTCCCCAGAACAGGTCGTTATCGATCCCATAGGTGGGAACACCGAAGACACCTCGCTCGATGGCCGCGTCGGTCTCGCGCTGATACTCGGCGGTGATGCCTGGGTCGTCCGAATGTTCCGCGAGCGCCTTGCCCTCCATACCGACTTCATCCACCAGCTCTATCAGGGTGTCACGATCAGCAACATTTCTCTCCTCCGCCCAGCAAGCCCGGAGTATACGTTGTGACAAGGCCAGCGCGTTCAGCCCTCGCGTGCGTGCCGCGATGATCATGAGTGCCGCTGGATCGGCGTTGACTGGGAAGAACTTCGGCTCCAGTACCAGCGGTATATCAAGGTACTGGCGCCAGCGACGCAGTTCCGCCATGCGGTAGGCCTGACGTTGTGGCGACCGCTGCTTGAGCGGTAGGCCGCCGGTGGCGGGAAACACCTTGGTCAGATCGATCGGGCGCACCTTCACGGTCGCGCCGAACCGTTGTGCGAGGCCGGCCAGACGCTCTCCACCCAGGTAGGTGAAAGGCGAGATCGGGGCCAGATAATAATCAACAATAGCGGCCATGACTGCTACCCCAAGAATAAGGTATCGTGATCATAGATAATTGGAGCGCACCGCGAAACCTGAAACTGGCCTTAACCAACTAAATAAGTGGGGTAAAATCCGATTATTCGAACCCACAAGAAAGGCTCCTCCCTGCCCGGAGGTCTCCTCTAACCAAACTATTACCAAGGCGTGAACATCGCCTGGTAAGGAACAAAGACCAGGTTCGCGGCCACCAGCCCGAATAGCGTGTAAATGGTGATCTGCGTTCCCAGCACCCGCGGACCGAAGTCCTTGGTGAGCATGCCGCGTGCATGCAGTATCCGCCCCGCAACCAGCGCGATGCCCAGTATATGGATCAGCCATTTTCCGGCGCCGTTGTACTCCAGCGCGAACAAAAGGATCAAGGCAATGGGAATGTACTGCGCGGCGTTGGCGTGCGCGCCGAGCAGGTATTGCAGTTCTTCGTTTCCGCCGTCTCCGACATTGATTTTGGATTTTCTGCGCTGGGTAATTACCTTCAGCGCCAGCCAGGCGATGAGTAATGCGCAAAACGATGCATAAATAGCCGAGATCATAGTTTCGTCCGTGCACTAAGCGTTGCAGGCGTGAGTCCGCTCGCAATTGTCTCACATGCCGGGCAAGGCGCCGCAGTCCGACCGGCTCCAACTTCCGTATAATGCCTGCTCCCAGGCCTGTTTATTCAGTACACTTTGCGAAACCGAGTGCTGTTAAAAGGGTTTCTTCATTGCCGGCCACGATAGATCGACACCAGAAATTCTGGCGCGCCGCCACTCTGTGTGGCGGCCTCTCGATGGTTCCGTCCGCCAGCATATCGGCGACGTCTGGCATCAGTGTCAGTACTGGCATCGATGAGCAGGCTCGGCTGCCCTTCTGGGAGACAAGCGACCGAGGCATGTCCCTGCGGCTGGTGCAGCGGCTGCCCGACCAGACGCGGGGCTTCTTCGAAGCACGGGGATTCAGCAAGGCCCGGGCCGAGCGCATCGCACAGAGCTGCGTCTTCCAAACGGTTTTCAAGAACATCTCCGGTGCCGCCGAACCCAGCCCGCTGGACTACAACCTGCGCGAATGGGTAGTTGCGCACAAGGGCCGGACTCAGGGCATGAAAACACGGGAAGACTGGAACCGGGAATGGCGAGAGAATAACACTCCTAAGCCGGCACGCATTGCCTTCGAGTGGGCGTTGATGCCTACCCGGCAGCGCTACGCGCCTGGCGACTATAACTGGGGTATGTCGATGTTCAACCTGGCGCCCGGCACGCGTTTCGACCTGACCGTGACCTGGCGCCAGCACGGCGAAAACCGGCAGGCCGTGATTAAAGGGATCGAGTGTGCGCCAGACATCCACCCTACCCCGGCGGAACTGGGGTCACGATGAAGTGCGCAATCATCTGGGCCGCAATCGTGTACTTGTCGAGTTCGCAACCCTTGCTCGCCGCCGACACGCACACGCAAAGCCTGCCGGCCCTGCCCGAACCGCTGCCGGCGCCGGAGTTCACCCTGCAAGGCGAGGACGGTGAGACCTATCGCCTGGCCGACTACCGAGGCCAGGTGGTGGTGCTGAATTTCTGGGCCACCTGGTGTCCGCCCTGCCGCTACGAGATGCCGTCCATGGAAGGCGCATGGCAGAAGGTCAAAGACCAGGGCATCATGATCCTCGGTATCAATGTCGGTGAGGATGCCGACACCATATTCGAGTTTACCGGCAGCTACCCTTTGAGTTTTCCGCTACCGATGGATCGAGATGGAACCGTGGTTACGTCCTATCCGGTTATGGGACTGCCTACTACCTACGTAGTAAGCCCTGAGGGCAAGGTGACCCACCGTGCCGTGGGTAGTCGCGAGTGGGACGACCCGCAGCTGCTTGACTTGCTGCGGCAGATGAAACGCGGCAACTAGGGCCCGTCGCCCGGTGCGGTTGTCTTGAAACTCTCACGTTCCTTGAGTGCCGAATACCACTTGACGACGGCGGGATAGGTCCCCAGGTCATACTTGCAAAGCTCAAGGTAGGTCACGTTGGTGGCGACCGCGACATCGCAAATTGTCGGCCTTTCCTCGGCCATCCAGCCAGTCGCATGCAGAGCCCCATCCAGTATCGGCATCACCTTTTCCAATGCCGCCTTGCCGGATGCAATAGCTTGCTGATCCGCCTTGTCGCCGGCAAACAGCGTATTGTAGGCCACCTTCTCGGTCGCCGGGGTCAGCCGCGTCTGGTTCCAGTCCAGCCATTGATCCACCACGGCACGCTTCTCCAGATCCACCGGGTACCATCCGGTGGCACCATGCTTATCGGCGAGGTAACGCATGATCGCCTGTGACTCCCACAGTAAGAAGCCATCATCGTCAATAACCGGCACCTTCGCGTTTGGATTGAGGCGTAGGAACTCCTCCTCGTACTGCGCGCCCTGTAATAGATCGACGGGTACGTAGTCATAGGGTATGCCGCACTCCTCGCACAGAATCTGCACGCGTCGCGCGTTGCTGGAGAATGGATGACCGTAGAGTTTCATGTTCCCGCGCCTCCAATTATTGAGGTCAAAAATCGGGGACAGGCCCCGTTGACCGGAATCTTACCCGATAAAACGGATCCGACCCCACTTTCTGGTCAACCAGCTAAGGAGGTCTGGCAAACGATTCCGCTTGTTCCATCATGATGTGACGCTATTCTCGGACCTATCGTTCATGGAAGTATCTACTCCCGTGCGCGGACTCTGCGGTCCCGTGCCGTAATCGCCGCCCGGATCGACGCCAGCGGCGCGTCGTCGACGAGGCGCACGAGAGTGCCGTTCAGCTCGACTCCCAGGTCAGACCACAACACCGCCAGGTCCCAGTCCCCCGGGTGCGCCCGGCTGCGCTCATAGAGCTCCGTCAACACCGGCACGCCCACCGCTGCATCCACAATTGCCAGCATCGGTTCCAGAGACGCTCGGCGCGTGATGTTGTAGCCTGCCGCGACGATTGCACGCAGACCGTCGCGCAGGGTCTTGCGGTTGTTGGTGCGACGGCGGATCTCGATATCAGCATACAGGCAAAACATCGCTCCGCCCCAATAGGTGCGTCCCCAGGTCGGGGTGAAATCCAGGCCGCGGTCGCCTTGCGCCGGCAATCCATGGGGCATACCCTTGACGAACTCACGCCATACGGCCTCAGCCGATAATTCGCCCGCATTGGCGCGAGCCACCGACTCCACATAAACCGACAGCCCCTCCTCGATCCAGTGGTGTCTGCGCGGCATACCGGGAAACGCCAGGTGAATGAGTTCGTGAATAAGAATCCAATCGCCGTGGAGATCCGCCTCGGTCGTGGCCAATCCGACATCGACGTTGATCACTGCTCCTGGCTGACCAAAGGTGCGGCCATGCATCACACCGCGCCCTTCACGACCACGGATCGCGATGTGGGCATCATTAACGGGGAACCGACCATAATACCGGGCGACGATTTCGCTGGCGCGGGCCACCCAGGCGACCAGCGCGGTCTCATCCAGTTCGAAATCCCTGTCCTCGATGAAAATGTTGACGCTGGCGTCTGAGACCTCGATCCTGCTGCTGTACGCCCACACCGCCGGATGGGGCCAAATCACCCCTAGCGTGACTACTGTGAGCCAGTGTATGAGTAATAATCGCCGCATTCGAGGCAGCTTAACGCTCCTCAACGGTGACAGTATACTGATCTCCGCACCTACCTCCCCCTGGGGCAATTCTCTATCCATGCAAAAACATCGTCGTCTCTGATGCTGTGCCGGTTGTTCAGGTCTTACCTGATGCGTAATCCGTCTTGGATGCCCGTTTGTCATGATGAAGTTTTTTCAAATCAGAAGGCGCGCGGAGACATCCCATTCGCGACATTCTGACAAGTGTCGCGCATGGCTTGATAACAGAGCCATATTCTCTTCATTGAGAACGCCGAATACAATGCCAAGCGTTCTCTTATCTAGTGAGTCATGTACTATCCGGCATGATCGACTCGAGCCGGAAGGATCACCCATCTGAATGGGGATGCCATCTTCCCGTACGGGTTCGGCAGTATGTCATTGTCTGTCAGAGTAAGGCATTCGGAGTTTTCTCTATCCGGGCTTCGATCGAGTGGTGTCGGGACTAAATGGCAGCCAATTGGGTGTAGAATCTTTGTCTAACTTCGGGCCGATTAAGATCTTCAAATGACTGTTCGCCATGACTCGCGATGCGACGGGAACTTTATATCGTAGAACGTATATTGCGGACCGGGCACAGCCGCGAGGTGAATGCAATAAGTTGCATGATTTATTCGAAAATTTCTAATGAACAGTGATAAGAAAACGACTCAGCCACACGAACCAGGCCATGATCTCCATTTAGAGCACGAAGATCCCACCATACGCTTCTTGCATAGGGTCATTCGCGTTGCTGTGAAGATTCTTGCCGTACTCATGGTGCTCGTCATTGTCTGGGGCATCGGCGACGTGATATTCGTGCTCTATCAACGCCTGACCGAGCCGCCATATCTACTTCTCAAGATTAACGATATTCTTGCAACTTTTGGCGCGTTCTTGGCAGTTCTTATTGCGATAGAAATCTTCATCAATATAAGTATGTATCTGAGCACCAACGTGATCCCGGTGCGCCTCGTCGTGGCAACTGCACTGATGGCGATAGCTCGAAAGTAATTATTTTCGATTTCGAAAGAATCACGCCGCCATTCATTTATGGTACGGCAGCAGTTGTCTTGGCTTTGGGCATAACATATTGGTTGATCACAAAGAGAACCTGATGGGTGTGAATTCGGCATTTGCTAACAGTAATATCGGATTGCGCATCGGTCACTGGTAATTGGCGAGGAAATTCGTAGCGCCATGAAAATAGCTAACTGGAATATTCATTGGACTTCCATAGTATCCAAGATTTTTCCAAGAGCCTTGTAAATCTATGTATTACATTTGAAATAATTCCAGCGACGTCTGTTTATGGGCGGACTGTGCTGGATTAGAACGTTAAGCCACTTCATACCCCGGTATACTTGTTCAGCGAGCCAATGGATATCTCCCTTGCCCTGCCGCCGGAACAATAGCGCAGTACCCAACTTGCATACCCGGTTGCGGAAACGGTTAGAGTCAGCCCGCCCTCATCAGACACGGCAATAGCTCTGCCGGCCTCACACAGGCTACGGATTTTCCGGTCTGTGAGTTTGTTTAGCGTCCCCGCTGGCAGGCCAATCCCCAAATTCAGAGTTATTACGGCCTTCCGAAGGCCCCTTTCACGGAGAAAACGTTGAAATTCGCCCCCCCAAGCTGCGCGAGTCTTTCAACGCCCGGCACTGTAGCCTTCAGGCGCCATCAGAAGGAAAATGTGTAGTTAGTAATGGCTCACTCTTCGCGAATATACGACTAGCTACATAACTATTGAAACCTGCTTAAATAATGTCCTATTGTAGGCGTAAAGTAAGGGGGCTGTGAAAGATGAAGGAACGCAACAGGTGTGGTTTACGTTGCAGTGAGCGAGCGTAATGGCGCGCGGTGTGGGCCAGCTCATCGTTGTTGAAACAGGCGTAGTTGGCCAACGGATTCTGTTTGAGGTACCACCAGGCGTATTCGATGGGGTTCAGTTCCGGCGCGTAGGGCGGCAACAGGACGGGATAAATGCTGCGAGTGTCTTGCACGAAGGTCTGGACAAGCTTGGC
>CAMYNL010000048.1 GCA_947259705.1 uncultured Gammaproteobacteria bacterium
AGTAGTGGCCTGAATATCGGCCTTGCCCGGGCCGATGCTCACCGAGACCGGGAACGAAACATGGTGGGCGCGCTTGCCGCTCGCATCGTCATGAATCGAAAAGCCGAAGGTATAGATGCCGCCCACCTCCAACAGCTTGTCATCCTCGGGATGTCCGGTATCCAGTTTACGCCGCATGACGACCGTGTATTGCCCGTTCTCGAGGACCCCTTTGGCATAATCGATGTCGGCCGCAGAACCTTCGGCGGCGCCGGTGTCCAATACATGTGCGGGCAGCAAATCGCCTTCGTTGAGCTTAGCGGCATCAAAAGGCACGGTATTCTGACCAACGATTAGGTGCTTCGGTTTCGACGGGTCCTCAAGGTCGGCCTCGGTGAGGGCGGAGAAGCCCGCCTTGGCCTCGTCAAACATGTATTTAGGACCTTGACGCATCTCGCCATTCGGCCATAGGGGGCTGGTCCCCTCGTCCACCTTCTTGATCTCCAGTACGTTGAAATCCGCCGCAACACCGACCGGATTGGTCAGCGATGCATCCCAGATGATCAGATCCAGGAAAGTGGCTTCCTTGCGCAGAGCGCTTAACTCGCCCTCGTTCTTCACCGCGGCCCAATCCGTACCCTCCGATCGTGAATCGGGAAGATACTTACGTACCAAATGATTGAGAATAGGGATTCCTATCTGCTTGTAGAGCTGGCTGATTACCGGGTGTTCGCCGACCTCGTCCTCATCGGCCTGTTCGGCCATTCCCACCATTGAGTCATGACAGGTCATCCAACAACCGTGCTCAGGATAAAGCGGAACCTTGGCGTCGCCAATCATGATCCCCAATCGGTCGGGATAGAGCGCCGGTTGCTCCTCGTCGAGGACCGCCTCATGTTGACGATGGTTACCCCACCACGTCCACTCGGAGCCGTCAAAGCGCATTAGATTACCTACGTTGCCAGGGCCTTCGCTGCTGGTCTTCCAAGCAAACCGCAAAAAAAGGTATTGATCGTCGTGCGCCGCCTGTACCGACAACCGCAAATAGCCGGACTTGTCCTCGATCGGATCCGGCTCCAGTCGGTTTTCCACGACCAGGATTTCGCCGAGGGATTTCTGTTCGCCCTTGTGGCAACGCAGACAGGCTTCGCCCGCTTTAGTCTCCTCGGCCGCTTTTTTGTGCTCTGACGTGCGCAGCCACTGGTAGCTGGATTGGCCAGGATAGAAAAGTCGTGGTTTTGACACAGGAATCTGCGACCAATCGATGGATTCGACGTCGGCGGCAAATAAAGGTGTTGCTTGCGGTACGATCATGCCGAGGCTTCCGGAGAGGATCGCAATACTTATCAACCTAAGCGGGCTGAATGAGTGCTTGTATCGGTTCACTGCTGCCGCCTTCACCATTTTTGGGTCACCTCGAAAACACATGTCTTAGCTGGGTAGATGCACGCAACGTGCCGTATGGGCCGCACTGGGACGCTCCCAGCATCACGGCGCCTGCTGCATATACATTAGCAAGTTGTGGACCAATTCCTTCTTCTTCGCAAAATCAATGGCTTAGGGTTAGTTCACACACGGAAGTAAGGTCCGACAGTTACTGTTACGTAACGAACATTGGCTTGCGGAGGCATGAACGTGTTACCGTTCAGTAACGCCCTTGAGGACGTCCGGCGACACCAGGCTCGGCTCACATCTGCCGCCACCGTGGCCGCGCCTCGTTGGGAAGATATTGGCTTTGGCTTGTCGATGGATTATAAAAGGGCTGCAGTAACCGCTGCCATTCTTGCGTTTAGCAGGAACCCAGCATGAGAAAGCGTGTTGTTCGTGAGATGTGCACGGTCAACGGTTGCGCGATTTCGTCGTCTCGCAGTTGAACGTCGAAGCGCGCCTGGAACTGACGCGAGTGTAGCGAATGCGAATTCGACACCTTTTTTGTTCGCTCGGCATGCTGATTCTGTTCATCGCAGATACCTCAGCCGTGCAGGACGCCCAACGGCAAGTTCCTGTCCGAATCGGCATCACTCCGGTCTTCTTGGATTACCAGACCGCTTTTCTCGATGACTGGCGGGAATATCTTGAATCCCAGCTGCAAAGACCAGTGGAATTCAGACAGCGCTCCACATACCGGGAAATTATGGAGATGCTGATGCAAGAAGAGCTGGATTTTGCCTGGATCTGTGGATATCCGTTCGTGCGTTTTCGAGAAAGCCTGCGGTTGCTGGCCGTTCCGATCTACCAGGGACAACCGCTATATCAATCCTATTTGATCGTACCTGAATCCGACACCGACACGCAGTCCATCCTGGGATTACGAAACAAGGTGTTCGCCTACTCCGATCCGGACTCCAACTCCGGTTACCTGGTGCCGCAATTTCAACTGCATGTGTCGGGGGAAGATCGAAACAACTTCTTCCGCAGAAGTTTTTTCACCTGGGCGCATCAGAAGGTGGTGGAAGCCGTCGCCCATGGGGTGGCTGATGGCGGTGCTGTGGATGGCTATGTTTGGGACACCTTGGCGAAGGTGAATCCCGCACTTACTTCGCGCACTCGGGTGGTGATGAAATCAGAGAAATTCGGTTTTCCACCATTGGTAGCCCGGCGAAACGTTGACAATGGCGCGTTTCAAAAGGTCCAGGAAGTCCTTACCAACATGACGAATGATGCAACTGGAAGTGACCTGCTGGAGCGCCTGAATCTCGACGGCTTCGGTCGCGGTAATGTCCGGTTATTCGACGGGATAGCAGTGCTAGCGGAAACCATACCCGCACCGTGACATGTATCGCGATCTCAGTCTCCGCTACAAAGTCCCCCTGCGTATCAGTATCTTGATTCTGATCGTAGTACTCGCTACCACTGTCTCGTTGCTCGCTCGGTCCTATTTGATTTTCAAGCAAGACCTGTTTCAGAGTTCAGAGAACATGGGACGGATTATGGCAAGGACACTCACACCGGCGCTGCTTCACGACGATGTATGGGGCGCCTACGAGATCATCAATGCACCTTTCAGTATCGATTCGAAGGACGCATCCTTGCAGCCGGATATGCTGATCGTACTGGATAGATCAGAACGTGTTTATGTATCGACCGCCCCACGTCAGTATCCGATATTATCGGACCCGGCACTGAAGGATGAGGAGATCGCAATTATGAAGCAAAGGCTCTTACAGCGCGACTCGATGTCACCGGAAATTCTTGAGATGCCGGGATTCGGTAACATTTATGTCGTCACACCTATTGACTCGGACGGTGTCTTGTTGGGCCGGCTGGTGATGTTGTACTCGCACGACATATATATTAACCGATTCATGACCTTCATGCGACAGGCGGCGATGACAGCGGTGCTGATCATCCTGGTCCTGCTACCCATTGCTGTGTACTGGGGGCGGCGGGCGGCCGCTCCGCTTGTAGAACTGTCCAACTGCATGGGCCAGGTTGGCAGTTCGATACCGGTAGAACTCGACTGTCGTCTCACACAGGGTGGTGACGAAATCGGCCAGCTCGGAGCTCAGTTTCAGCGCATGATCGGGCAGCTCCGGGAAAAGGAAGCGATGGAAAAACAGATGGTGGTGTCCGATCGATTGGCCGCTATCGGGCGTTTCACCGCCGGCATCGCCCATGAAATCAACAACCCACTCGGTGGCTTGCTCAATGCCACCAATACGCTGCACAAGCACGGGCCTCAGGACCCGCTGACAAGCAAGACGGTTTCGATGCTTGAGCGCGGTTTAATGCAAATCAAAGATACCGTCGCAGCACTGCTTGTGGAGGCCAAACCTGAGTTTCATCCGGTGACGCATCAGGATATTGAAGACACGCGCCTGCTGGTGATGCCCGCAGCCCAGAAAAAGTTCGCGCGGTTGGATTGGGTCAATGAGTTACACCGGCCAGTCAATATACCCTCGACCCACGTCCGCCAGATCCTGATCAATCTATTGTTGAACTCCATTGAGGCCGTTCCAGATCACGGGAGGATTTCGTGTGAAGTCTCAATGAGCGACGATGCACTCCGTATCGCCACGAATAATCAGGGTGAACAGATCAGCAATGAGGAACTGGAATACCTCTTCGAGCCGTTCGTCAGCGGCAGAGAGTCGGGCAGGGGTATAGGGTTGTGGGTTACGTATCAAATCGTCAACACCTTGGATGGAAGCATCGAGGTGAGCAGCGCGGAAGATGATACCCGGTTTATTGTCACTCTCCCGCTGCAGCGGGCTGCATGACCTACGGCCCCTGACAATGCCGCTGCATATCTACTCGCAGAAATTCGTGATATGGGATTGAACATGAATCTACCGAATCGACCGGCGTCAACCGCCGATCAGAACGCAGGCAAACCGTTGTTGTGTCTCGTTGAGGATGAGCTCATCATGGGTGAATCCCTGTGTGACCGGTTTGTTCTGGAAGGATTTGATATCGATTGGTTCAAAACGGCAGAGGAAGCACGTTCGCATATTCGGCCCGATCGCTATGCCCTGGTTATCAGCGACGTCCGCCTGCCTGATCAAAACGGTGAGGAACTCTTCAGAGAAATATCGGGCGTCCATCACACTCTTCCGCCTTTTATTTTCATCACTGGTTATGGGTCCATAGAAAAAGCGGTCGCGCTGCTCCAGCTGGGCGCGGCGGACTATATCACTAAACCTTTTGATATCGATGTACTGGTCGAAAAGACGAAGACACTGGTACAAAGGGATTACCCGATCCACGCGACAGCTTCCGAAGCTACTCTCGGCATATCAATAGCGATGCGCAATATAGAGGTGAGTTTGCCACGGCTTGCCGAGCGGGCGAGAACAGTGTTGATTACCGGCGAATCCGGTGTCGGCAAGGAATACGTGGCGCAACGTCTTCACAGCTTGGCCAGTGAAGGACAGACGCGACCCTTCGTTGCGGTAAACTGTGGCGCCATTAACGAGTCCCTGCTGGAAGCAGAGCTTTTCGGCCATGAAAAAGGCGCGTTCACAGGGGCCATAAGGAACAGGAAAGGCGTCTTCGAGCGCGCCAGCGACGGTACGCTGCTGCTAGATGAGATTGGGGAAATGCCCCTCAGTATGCAAGTCACTCTGCTTCGGGTCCTTCAGGATTACCGAATCGTAAAGGTCGGCGGCGAACAGGAGATCCCTGTCGATGTGCGGATCGTTTGCGCGACCAATAGAGACCTCAAGGGCATGGTCGATCAAGGCGAATTTCGGGAGGATCTGTTCTATCGGGTCAACGTCGTACATATTCACGTACCGCCGCTGCGCGAGCGTCGTGAGGACATACTTTGGTTCGCCGATAAGTTCGTTAATGAATATAACCAACAGCATTCGGACAAACCGAAATCGCTCGACAGCAGCGCTGAACAGGCTCTTTTAGGCCATTCCTGGCCGGGCAACCTCCGCGAGTTGAGATTCTGCATTGAGCGAAGCTGCATCATGAATGCGGGAGATAAACTGTCAGCAGGTGCCCTGTTCGCGGATCACGATCACCAACTTGCACAAAGCGGAGAAATTACAAACTCAAATGACGAGACGCTTCGTGAGCACCTTCGGGAGCGAGAACGAGAATACATTCTGCAAATACTGGCCGAAAATGCTTGGCATATTAAGAACTCCGCGGATGCCTTGGGAATCAGCCGCAAAAATCTATGGGAGAAGATGCGGAAATTAGATATCAACTGCGCTGCGGAATAGACATAGTCTGCCGCCGAGTTATTGGTTTAGCCGCGATGATAGGGCATTTTCCGCCGTGGAATCAGGGATTCAGAACACAACAGGGCCCGATGACCCACGCAACATTGTTGCCCCAACGACGTGCTGTCCGGAAACTTGGCTGATTTAGCCAATACACGTCGCGATAACGATGGTAGCAACGAGTCAGAACAGTCAATTGATGCAATTTTTACGTCGGCCAACGGTTTTGGCTCGGGAGATGGTTCGACGAAGCAGGTACAGGGCCATTATTACCGGAGGTTGGACCGATACGGCCGGTCTCGAGTAGTCAGAACCCATATTGCGAATCACTATGAAGTGACGCTGGTACAATTCAGTGTTAATTGCTGCACGATCGAAGCCAAGCCAGAAAATCTGGGTGAATACCGGGTGTGCGACAGCGTTTAGCTGGCCGAGGCGTCGAGAAAGAGCGCTGTTGAGACTGTTTCGTTACATCGCAGAGGCCGGAACAGACGCGAAGCGCAGGACGGCCTGCATTCGCGACGTTATAAACGCCGATGAGTCTTCGAATCATTTACTGCGCGGCGGCATTGGCAATATCGTTTCCTTGTGCGTCGGCAACAATAGTCCGAGTAGTCACTCGGCTTTGTCCAGTTTACGACCGTTACAATGATTCATGGGCGCTTTTGAGAAAGCTTACAGATGAGACCCAGTTTGCGAAACAGGGCGTTCAAGATGTTGTTTCCGCTCGCCCCACGCGAGTTTCCACACAGTCGCTCAGTACGCATAGCTCTGCGTACTGCCCACATTCTGGCTACAGGTGTTTTCCTCGGTGGTCATGTTTTTCGCGTTGCCCCAGCTGCTCTGGAGCCTTGGATGTGGTTTTCTATTATTTCAGGCCTATTACTGTTCGCGACTAATCTGCTCGCGAGCTTTACTGCTCTTTTCGAAGTTCATGGCGTAATGGTGATTCTGAAGACTGGATTACTCGCGGCGGTGCCGCTATTTTGGAACCATCGTGTTGCTTTGCTGATAATTATATTGGTGATAGGAGGAATCAGTAGCCACATGCCCGGCAGATATCGGCACAAGCTGTTACTGTATCCGACTCGTTTGGCCCCCTATCAACAGCGAGGTTAGGAGATGACCGGAATCATCTCTAGCCAAAACGCGATGAGGCTGATGATGCGGGAATTCGTCGAGGCAATTTTGTCTCTACGTCCTGGTGATGTGAGGATCCGCAACGACATGGCACCTGTGCAGATTCAAGCTCTTACTAATACAGTCAACGGAAGGTATAGATATCAGGCCGCGGATGTATCCTGGAGCAGTTTGGAGCTCTAACTAAATACTTGCGAGGATAACGTCTATAACAAAATCTCGATTCCCTCAAGATAGAATGATCCGATATTTTTCCCGCCCGCCGCTAGCGGCGATCACTCTATCCGAACGTAAACCAGACATGCATCGCACCTTTTGGCGCTTTCGTAAGCACTGAAGCGGCCAATCAAGTTTCGCTGATAATGCGGCGGCACAGCAAGTACTAATGTATCATACATGTCACCAATTCCGTGACCGGCCTCTGGGAGGGCGTTACATGACTGAAGAAACACTACCTTCTCGCGCACGAGACATCGCCGAGAACTATCCTGATGTCTGGAAACAATATCAAGGGCTTGGTAAAGCGTGTAGCAACGCGGGACCTCTGGACCGCAAGACCCAACGGTTGGCGAAGTTGGCCCTTGCCATCGGTACAGGGTCGGAAGGGGCGGTTCACTCGCATGTGAGACGTGCCTTGAGTGAGGGTTTGACCGCGGACGAACTTCGCCACGTGGCGATACTTGCAATCTCTACACTGGGATTTTCCACTGGAGTGGCCGCGCTTACCTGGCTCGATGACATCCTGAATCAGTAATCGAGACCGGCGCAGGTTCACTTCACGCCGACAGGAGCAAGGTTTCTGGTAATTCCCGCGACGGAAAACAATCTGCGTCGCCTCGTTCACCGCCTGATGTGTGCCAGGCGTGACCATTGCTAACGGTATTAGTAATCATCGTCGTCAGTTCTTCCAGGCGCCAATGGCAGTGTGATGGGGATTCCGAGACCTGATAGTCAGCCTGCACGACAATGCATGCAAGAAACATGGACAGTGAGATCCCTCAGAGCCCAATGGGGTGCGTGAGTTGCCCGCCGAAGAGTAGTGCGTAGATCAACATCAAGGATCCCGTGAGTATGGATGCGGGCATCACCGCCTCGACGGACAGGGACGAGTCGTAACTCCGGGAAAAGATCAATCGCGGCATGACCAGCGCCAGCCCAGTGATTATGGGAACCACGAAGCCCATGCCGACCGCTCCCCACCAGAACTCGTTTGTCAACAAACCACCATCCCCGATTACTTCATCGATGACCAACTGCAAGTCACCGCTCGCGTTGCGAGCGTAGACGATGAGTTGTGCCAGAACGGCGGCTTCTGCGATCAAGAGAACCAAATTTGTGGATATCAGCAGGTAGCTGTCTTCCCGGTACTCTCTGGTCGGGACCGCTCGGGATATGCCGACAAACAGGGCTCGACACAGGACAATGGCGGCCATTGCAGTGGCCAGGCCAGAAAGCAGGGTCACGGTGGGGAACAAAGCCGTGCTCCACAATGGTCGCGCCACCAGGCCGCTCATCATGAATCCAGGGTAGTGGCATACCGCGATACCCAGCGGGAGGCCGACAAATGCAAGGCCCCACCGCAGGCGCATCCACTTGTCGCGTGGGCCGACGTCCGCCGGGACGCCAAGTTTTCTCAGGATCCTCCTCAGTGAGCCTTCCTTGTTTGGTAGCGCGAGAAAGGTGAATGCGTATGGAACGCTGACCACGAGAAAGATAACCATCAGCCAGGAACCGAGCCACAGTGGCGATTCGAAGTTGACGTGCGTGAAAATGTTCATGAAGCGGGATGGGCGGCCGAGCTCGAGGATCAGCACGATGGCGTCATCGAACACCACAATCGGCGCAATGAACGCAGCATAGCGAGCGACATTGAAAAAGCTCGTGCGTCGCCTGCTGAGCATAAGCAGCAGCGAGCCGATCGCCATCGCGCCCCCGCCCATGCCGGCCAGGAAATAATGTACCAGCGTGGGGAAGCCCCAGCGCACCGTCTCCGCGAGTTCGAACACTTTTGATTCACTACCCGTGCATGGCGATATTGTGATTCATAACCCAAAATGCGATAGATTCCAAGTCTCTCCAACCGCATAGGGTCCATTACGATACGGACCCCAAGCGCGATCTGACTCCGCTTGTTCTTCAATATGTTACGATTGTTGTTCGGTTGCCGAACCCGTTGCTGCGCGATCTCTCGTCGCCGAACGCAGGGTGGGCACGTCGGACGCCGACATCCGGTCCCGTTCGGGGTATGGCGAATTACTACTTTACAGCAGCGACAGCGCGGGAACGCGGCAGAGTCAGTCAGGTCTGACCCCATTGAACACATCGCCTTGGCATGGAGTAAGGATCAGATATGTTGTTCGACGACGCGGCGCCCCTGGTTGACGGTCAACGCGACGCTATTGTTGCCGACTATCTCGCGGACGAGACCGCCTGCGTCACGCAGCTCCTCGAGGCGGCCGCGATCCCCGACGACGCCACGACGCGGATTACCGAGCACGCCGGCGCGCTGGTGGCGGCCATGCGTGACCACCCTGCCGGTGGCATCGACGCCCTGCTGGGGGAGTATGACCTGTCGTCCGGGGAGGGTGTGGCGCTTATGTGTCTCGCCGAGGCGCTGTTACGCATCCCGGACAGCGAGACGGCGGACGATCTGATCCGCGACAAACTGGCCGAGGCCGATTGGGCGCGGCACCTGGGTGATGACAGCTCCCTGTTCGTCAATGCCGCCACCTGGGGCTTGATGCTCACCGGGCGCCTGGTGCAGTTCGAGGACGCACCGGTAGACAACGTCGGCGACTTTCTGGGGCGCCTGGCCGCACGCCTGGGCGAGCCGGTGGTGCGCCGTGCCCTGCAGGAAGGCATGCGCGTCCTTGGCCATCAGTTCGTCATGGGCGACACCATCGACAAGGCGCTGGCCCGCGCGACCACCGGCGATTACGCCCGCTATCGCTACTCATTCGACATGCTGGGCGAGGCGGCCCTGACTACCGATAACGCAGAGCGCTACTTCGACGCCTACCGCCGGGCCATCAGCAGTGTGGCCGAACACGCGGGGCGACAGTCCGACGTGTTCGCCGCCCCGGGCCTGTCCATCAAGCTCTCAGCCCTGCACCCGCGTTTCGAGTTCGCCAAGCAGCGACGCTTGCGTGAGGAGCTGGTACCGCGTGTCGCCGCCCTGGCCCGGCAGGCACAGCACCACAACCTCGGTCTGGCGATCGACGCCGAGGAGGCCGAGCGCCTGGACCCGTTGCTCGACGTCTTCGAGCAGGTCTATGCCCGTGGCGACAGCGGTGACTGGGAGGGCTTCGGGCTCGCAGTCCAGTGCTATCAGAAACGTGCGCTGCCGGTGACCGACTGGCTGATCGACGTCGCCCGCCGGCACGGCCGGCGCATCCCGGTGCGCCTGGTCAAAGGCGCATACTGGGATGCTGAGGTCAAGCGTGCCCAGGAACGCGGCCTGGACGACTACCCCGTATTCACCCGCAAGGCGCACACCGACGTCGCCTATCAGGCCTGCGCCAGGCGCCTGCTAGCCTGCACGGATGCCGTGTATCCGCAATTCGCGACCCACAATGCCCGCACCGCCGCGACCGTCCTCGAACTCGCTGCGGGCGCGACTCCATTCGAGTTCCAGCGCCTGCACGGTATGGGCGATGCGTTGTTTACGCAGCTGCTGGAGGCGTTCCCCGAAGTGCCCTGCCGCGTCTACGCGCCCGTCGGTCGCCACGAGGAGCTGTTGCCCTACCTGGTGCGCCGGTTGCTTGAGAACGGTTCGAACACCTCCTTCGTCAACCGCATCAGCGACGCCGACAAACCTATCGAGGCGATCGTCGCCGACCCGGTGGCGACGGTGCGCGCCGAGGGGCCACACCGCCATCCGCGCATCCCTCTGCCTGCGGACCTGTTCGGCGAAGACCGGCGCAACGCGCGCGGTCTGAACCTGCAGGATGCACGCACGCTGCGCGCGCTCGATGACGCCATGACGAAGGCCGCCGCACAGACTTGGGCGGCAGCCCCGACGGTAAAAAGCGGCGAGGTGACCGGAACACCGGAGCCGATCACCAATCCGGCGGCTCGCGACGATGTCGTCGGGCAGGTCATCACCGCAAATGTACAGACCGCAGCGGCCGCCATGGCCGCGGCGCATGCGGTCACGCCCGATTGGATGGCGACATCGGCTGATGAACGCGGTGCCATGCTGGAACGCGCGGCGACGCTGATCGAGAATTCGCACGCCGAACTGATGATGCTCATCGTCCGTGAAGGAGGTCGATGCATCCCGGACGCCCACGCCGAGATCCGCGAGGCCGCTGACTTTTGCCGTTACTATGCCGCACAGGCGCGCCGCGCGTTCGGGGCCGGCATGGATCTGCCCGGTCCCACTGGTGAGAGCAATACGCTTCGCCTGCGCGGCCGCGGTGTTTTCGCCTGTATCAGTCCCTGGAACTTCCCGCTGGCGATCTTTGCCGGCCAGGTGGCGGCGGCGCTCGCCGCCGGCAACACCGTAGTCGCGAAACCTGCGGAAGCGACCCCGCTCACCGCTGCCGCCACCGTGGCGCTGCTGCGCGAGGCCGGCATCCCCGAGGCGGTGGTGCAGCTGCTGCCGGGTGCCGGACCGACGATCGGCGATGCGCTTTTACGCGACCCCCGCCTCGCCGGCGTGGCCTTCACGGGCAGCACAGAGACCGCGCATGCGATCAATCGGGCGCTGGCGCAGCGGCCCGGACCCATACTGCCGCTGATCGCGGAGACCGGCGGTCAGAATGCCATGATTGTCGACAGCTCCGCCCTGCCCGAGCAGGTGGTAGTCGATGTGCTGGCGTCGGCCTTCAACAGCGCGGGCCAGCGTTGCTCGGCGCTGCGGGTGCTGTTCGTGCAGAAGGAGATCGCCCCGCGCATCCTCGCGCTTCTCGCCGGCGCCATGGATGAGCTGCAGATCGGCGATCCCGCGCGCCTGGCAACCGACGTCGGTCCGGTGATCAGTGCCGAGGCGTGTAATATGTTGCTTCGGCACTGCGAGCGCATGCGCGCGACCGCATATCAGGTGCATGCGGCAACCCTGCCGACCGGGACGGCGAACGGCAGCTTCGTGGCCCCGATAATGTTCGAGATCGATCGCCTGGATCTATTGGAACGCGAGGTATTCGGGCCCGTTCTGCATGTGGTCCGCTATTCTGCCGATGCGCTCGACACGGTCATCGCTGCTATCAACGCTACCGGTTACGGCCTCACGCTTGGTATACACAGCCGCATAGAGGGCACACAGAACTACATCGCCGAGCGTGTGCGCGCCGGCAACGCTTATGTGAATCGCAACATGATCGGTGCCGTGGTCGGCGTACAGCCGTTCGGCGGTGAGGGACTGTCGGGCACCGGTCCCAAGGCCGGTGGACCGCACTACCTGCACCGTTTCGCCACGGAGCGCACGCTGAGCATCAATACCGCCGCGGTGGGCGGCAACGCGGCCCTGCTCGGGATCGGCGGCGAGGATTGACCGCGGGCGATGCAAACACCGCACCTACCCGGCATAGGCTTCCGCTAACCGAAATGTGCTCCACTCCCGCCGCGATGATCTCCGTCGCACTGGATGTGGACGCGATACAGGCGCGTCTGCAAATGCACGTGCAACACCTCGCCGGCACCATCGGTGAGCGGAATGTCTTTCATCCCGCGGCGCTGGAGGATGCCGCTGCGTACATCACCCAGATCTGGGAGAGCCAGGGCTACACGGTGATGCGGCAGCCCTACACCGTGCAGGGTGTGGAGAGTGCCAATCTCGAGGTGACACGGATCGGGTACGATGCACCGAAGGTGCTACTGCTGATCGGCGCCCACTACGATTCCGTGTTCGGCAGCCCCGGCGGCAATGACAACGGCAGCGGTGTGGCCGCCCTGCTCGAGTTGTCGCGCCTGTTCGCTGTGCGCGAGCCTGGCCACAGCATCCGTTTTGTCGCCTTCACCAATGAGGAGCCACCGTTTTTCGCCACCCGCAGGCAGGGCAGCATGGTCTATGCGCGGCAGGCACGCCAGCGCGGCGACAACATCCCGCTCATGGTCGCGCTTGAGACCATCGGCTGCTATCGCGATGCGCCACGCTCCCAGGCCTATCCGCCGTTCTTTCGCTTCTTCTTTCCGGACCGCGCCAACTTCGTGGCCTTCGTTTCGAATTTCCACTCGCGGCGTTTCATGCGTCGGCTCGCCCGGCTGTTTCGGGCGGGGTCCGATTTCCCCCTCGAGCATGCTGCCGCGCCGGCGATCATTCCGGGCGTGGCCTGGAGCGACCATCGGTCATTCTGGCGGCACGGGTATCGCGCCCTCATGGTCACAGACACCGCGTTTTACCGCTATCCTGAGTACCACACCGCGCAGGATACCGCCGACCGGCTCGATTACGTGCAATTCGCGCGCATGACAGGAGGGCTGTTCTCAGCGCTGGTGCGCATGGACGCGGAGGGCTTCGGCAACGTCTTTCCTCGACGGTAGCACCGAGAACCTCAGCGGTGGTGCCGTTGGATGGAGTCGGTCAATACCTCTGCAGTGCGTGGATGGCTATGGTATTGCGGTGGTT
>CAMYNL010000049.1 GCA_947259705.1 uncultured Gammaproteobacteria bacterium
AACTCATCCCACGTAACTGGAAGCAAAACTTCGCCGACCATCCGTTGACTTCGGATATCCAGATCTAAAGTCAACTACGTCTTAATTTGGCCGGTTACGCTCGAGCGATGCACTCCTCCGTCGCATCACTCACTTTGGGCGTTGAATACCGAGCTTCTCCATTCTCGAGCGTAGGGTCGAAGGCTTGATGCCCAATTGCTGCGCGGCGCCCTGCTTGCCGCTGACCCGCCAGCCAGTTCGCGCCAAGGTCTTTACAATATATTGTCTTTCCCATTCCTGCAGGGTCTGATTGGCATCTTCTGTGCCGTTCCTACGGACTGGCAAATCCGCCCGCAAGACATGATCACTGCTCAGAATCATGGCGCGTTCGACAATGTTTCGAAGTTCCCTAACATTACCGGGCCAGTCATAGGTCTGTAGTGTATGCATGGTGGCATTAGGGATTCGATCGATCTTCCTCCCCATCTTCTTATCCAACTCTTGGACGAACGCCCAGACCATGGTTGGGATATCCTCGGTTCGCTCTCGCAACGGCGGCACGGTAATGGGAAATACGTTCAGGCGATAGTAGAGATCTTCACGAAATCGCCCGTCGCGAACTAACTTTTCGAGATCCTGGTTCGTTGCGGCGATCACGCGGACATCGACGTTGATCGTTCGGCCGCTTCCGAGTCTTTCAAAGTCCCCCTCTTGCAACACCCTGAGCAGCTTCGGCTGGAGTTCCAAGGGTAAGTCGCCGATCTCGTCCAAAAAGAGGGTCGAGTGATCCGCCAGCTCGAAACGGCCGATCTGCTTAGATAAAGCCCCGGTATAAGCCCCCTTCTCACGTCCGAACATCTCGGCCTCGATCAAAGTCGCGGGTAACGCTGCACAATTGACGGTAATCAGTGTGCGCTCCCCGCGGGAACTCAGCTTGTGGATGGCTTTGGCAAGCAATTCCTTACCAGTCCCGGTCTCGCCCGAAATGAGCACAGCTGAATCAGTGTCCGCTACCTGATCGACCTGGCGCAACACGCTGGTGATCGCTTTGCTGTTTCCCAAAATCCCTTCCCCTGCGTAATCCAACTGGATTTCTTTCCTTAAATACAGATTTTCCGATTCAACTCGCTGTTTGAGTTCGACGACTTCTTCGTGCGCACGTTGGAGCTGGCACTCGATTTGTTTGCGTTTTAGCGCACTAGCAAAGACTTCGCTTGTTAGCTGTAAATGCGCCAACGTGCTCTCCGACCAGTCCTGCTCTTGCCGAATCATATCGACTCCAATGTCGCCAATCACCGACTCGTCAACAATCAGCGGGAGAGTTGCCGACGACTTGATACCGACATTGCTAACATACTCGCGTTCGTTGACTGCCTCTCGGGGTAACTCGTCGGCAGATGTAAAAATCACTGGGTCCCTGCTTAGTATCCTTTTCGTAAACCACTGAAGGTGACCGCTGACAACTACTTCGAAGGCGAGATTGTCCCGTCGAATACCGGGTGCTGTCCACACATGCGTGGCCCGGAATTCGCTTTTGTCATCCGAGAACTGATCAATAAATACCCGGTCCACCTTCATATACTCGCCTATTTCTCGGAGTGCGTCGTTGATTACTGAATCGATCTCATCGACAGGCAGTCTGATCAATATTCTTGACAGCTTGGACACCAGCCGCTCAAACTCCAGCTGGTCATTCAGCAGCTGCCTCGTTTCGGCGCGGCGCAAAGCGACCACGAAAACATTACCCAGCAGTCGCAAACGCTCAAGCACATTGTGGGGCCAGTGCATGTGCTGCTGAAACGAATTTATTGCCAGACACGCGCGGACAATACCGTCCGCCGAAATCGGGACCCAGACGATGGAGCTGAATCCGATATTTTGCGCAAGCGACTTTTCCTTAGCCGCGTCTTTAGGAAAGTCATCAAGGCATAAAACAACGATCGGTTCTCCCTTGGCCAGCTCCTTGAAAAGCCATGGTGTTGACGTGCGCAGGTTGTATTCTTGTTCGTTCGTGAAATCCACGTCACAGACTAAGCTAGGGTTGACCCACTGGTGGGTGTGCCGGAGCACTCCAGTTTTATCCAACTGCTGGAAAGTGGTCACATCCGATCCCAGCAACTTCGAAAGTCGCTCCAGAGCAACCGCGATCGACGTGTTGACGTGCTTGAGGTCTCCGCTAGCCAAACCGCCCAAGGTCTCCGACAGGAAACGCTCAAACTGCAGCTCCGTTTGCTCCCCCACCTCGACCTGCCTGAGATCAAGGTCGTCAACCTCAGCGCCGGTATTCTCTATGTATCGACTCGGCGGATCCATGTGTAAGTCGCGTCGCCTGTTTTGTCTCGCTGAAGCCATAAGTTAGTTATGATCGTGGAATACACCGCATCGTAACATTCAACCGATTTCGCTCCAACAAGATATGCTTTGTGCCCTGTGGCGCGTACTTCGCTCAATTCATCGCCGGACAACTGCCCGCCCAGCCCCTTTGTCGCCAAAGCTTAGCGAGAAGATTTCTCCCATGGCAGTTTCGCATTTTTTGAATGGCTGCGCAGGCTGACCCGGCCGCCCATGTGGGGAAGGCTGATTTGGCTGGGGAAGAGAGCGAAACAGGCATCCAGTCGCTGCGCCGGGGTCGTGGCGGTAGCATGCACCCAAGTGACACGTACGCAACACGGGAAGCCCGATAGCGTGGTCGGTCGTGGCGACCAACTTGAGGCCGGTGACGGTCAGAGAGGGCGCTATGGGGTGGCGGAGAGGCCTGCAGTGTGTTCTGGGCAGCGCCCAGATCAGGTCGGTTGAAGTCCCACCGGCGCCCGGGTCGGGGGTGCCATATCCAAACGCGGGGGTAACGCCTCGCGGGCCGGGGTATCTTGATAAGGGACCATCTAACGGGGCACTGGGACCCCGACTTCTCGTTGCCAAAACGCGATATTTCGCAAAAAAGTCGCGATATATCGTGTTCATGAGCGCGCTGGGTCGCCGTTTGTTCTCCCCGGCCGATTCCCAAAATGTAGCTTGATCAAGTTGTTAACGCGTATTCGGGGCAGGTTTGGCATTTTGGCATGGACGTTGCTCTGATACTGTACATAGAACCACGTGGCCGAACGAGGCCTATGACCTTGACAAGGTTAGGAATCACCGTAGCAGCAGAGAACATGGAAAAAGCGATGGGCGTCATGCTGCCAATGCACTTGTCGGCGCACCGCGAAGCTTGCGGCTCGTGATCTCTGAAGAACCAAACTCACACTGTTTTCAGTCTTGTCGAACATTCAACCGGAGGGCATAGAAGATGTCGAGAATAGAGGAAATACGTCAATCGATGGACACCAAACTCGATGAGTGGGAGCACACCGCTCTCGCCATTGAGGCTCAGCTTCAATCAACAAAGGAACAGGCTCTGAGCAGAGTAGAGTCACAGAAGAAAAAGATGTCCGCTGCGGCAGCCCGGATACAGCAAGCCATACAGAAATCCACGCAGATACCCGAACAGGCAAAACAGGAGATCAAAAGTGAGATCGACAATTTGCAAGTGCAGTTAGCGTTGGGTAAGGCGGAGGTGCGTGACGGTTATCAGAACCAGAAAAAGAAGATCATGGAGGGCATCAGCGGCATAGAAGCTCGGATTGCCCGCCATGAGGCGGAGCTGGACCGGGAATGGGAAGCCGCCATAACGGAATGGATACGTGAGGAGATCGCCCTCGAAGCAGAGTTAGAGGCCGCTCATATTCAATATGAAGCGGAGAAGGCTGAGCGCCGTGCTGAATTTGAAGCGAAGAAGAGGGAGATAACGAGCCAGATCAACGCCTACCGCGAGAACATCGCCGACAAACGTCAGATGGCATCGGACAAGTTGGGAGCTTTCGAGGGCGAACTCAGTGCGGGGATGGATCAGATCAAGCGGGCGTTTTCAAATCTTATGAGCAGCTGAAGCTGCAAATGAGTCCCAGCGCTAAACCTTGGCGATTCGCCCTTGCGGTATTCGCAGCCATTGTGCTTGCCGGCTGCGCGGGTCGACCGTTGATGCCGACGCCGAATGTCTACCATGGGGCCGAGGAGGATACGGTTTATCCGGAGCTGCCGGTTGAGCATAAGAGCAACACGGTTGATTTGTTGTATGTCAGCGACCGCAAGCCGGAGATCGACGATAACGGCGAGTTATTCTACGGCTATGGTCGGTCGCCGTCGGTAGCCTTCGGCTCGGCGATCGTTCTGATCGGTGAGAACACGACCTGGGAGGCGCTGGTAAGCCAAAGCGTGGTGGCGGAGCGCAATCAAAGGCTTGAGCTCAAGATGGGGGCCATTACGGAGCTGGGCCGGTTTCCGGAGACGCCGCACCCGGCGGTTATGATCGACGAAGTGATCCAGCGCGATCCGGCCGTGATTAAGCAAGCGCGAGAGGTCGAGGCGGCGCTGCATGCAGAGCTCAGCCGGCGCCTGGCGCTGGCCAACAAGAAAGAGGTGCTGATCTTCGTCCACGGCTACAACAATGATTTCAACGACGCGGCGTTTACCCTGGCGGAACTGTGGCACTTTCTCGGCCGCGAACGTGTACCGATTCTCTATACGTGGCCAGCGGGCCGCGGCGGCTTGAAGGGTTACGCATACGACCGGGAGTCGGGTGAGTTCACCATCTTTCACCTCAAAAACTTTCTGAAGTCGCTGGCCGCCGCTGCTGAAGTCGACAAGATGCATATCATCGCCCACAGCCGGGGCACTGACGTCGCGACCTCCGCGATACGCGAGGTCTTTCTGGAAGCCGAGGCCCAGGGGCTGGACGTGCGTGGACATTTCAAGATTCAAAACCTGGTGCTTGCTGCACCCGACATGGACTTTGACGTGTTGCTGCAGCGTATTGCCGCCGAGAAACTGGGCGCGGGCGTGGGCCTGGGTCAGATCACGATCTATACCTCGCAGAAGGATAAGGCGATCGGTATCGCGCAGCAGCTCTTCGGTAGTCTGAAGCGCCTGGGGCGGGTCCAGGCCGCCGATTTCACGCCCACGCAGGCCGAGTCGCTGAAGCAAATCTCCGACCTCCAGTTCGTCGAGGTTCAGGGCAAATCTGATAGGTTCGGTCACGGCTACTTTCACAGCAGCCCGGCGGCCAGTTCCGACCTCATTCTGGTGATCCGTTACGACCGACTGCCTGGTGCGGAGCATGGACGGCCGATGCAGCCGAAGGGTGTTAACTTCTGGGTTATTGACGAGGATTACCCGAAGGATCGTACTAAACCGCAATAGCTGAGGACGATAGCCAAAACGATCGATATGGCCCTTCCGAGCACAAGTGATCCCTGGATGCAGACCGTCGCGTTCCATATCGGGGGCGCGCCGATTTCCCACTTCGCCATTATCCGTACCTTGCTGATCATTGTATTGACATACCTGTGTGTGCGTATGTCGGTTGCGGCGTGGAAGCGTGCGGAACAGTCTCGCCCAAACTTCAATCAATCCCACCTATACATCATCAGCCGAATCTCGACGACTGCCATCATCGTTGTCGGCACATTTGTGGCATTGGGGTTTCTGGGATTGGATTTGAACAATGCGACGCTGATTGCCAGTGCGTTATCGGTCGGGGTTGGGTTTGGCTTGAAAAACATTATCGATAACGTCAGCTCTGGCATCGTCCTGCTATTCGAGCGCTCAATCCGTGTCGGCGACTGGGTGGTGGTGGGAACGACCGGAGGAGTGGTCACCAAGATCAACTTACGCTCTACCGTGATCCAGACCTGGGATGAGGCTGATATCATCGTGCCGAACGCAGATCTCATCGCGGCGCAGGTGACGAACTGGACCTTAACGAGGCCTTCCGGTCGAGTTCGCGTTCCAGTGGGCGTGGCCTATGGCACGGACACGGATTTAGTGCAAAGGGCCCTGCTCGATATCGCCCAGGAGCACCCTAAGGTCATCAAAGACGGCTCAGTGCCTAAGCCGATTGTTCTGTTCTTTGGGTTTGGTGAGAGCACTTTGCGGTTTGAGCTGCGCTGCTTCATTACAGATATCAAGGAGCAAAACAGTGTCGTGAGTGATTTGAATCTGGCAATGGACCGCAGGCTGCGTGAACACGGCATCGAGATCCCGTATCCGCAACGCGATCTACATGTCAAAAGTTGGACGCAGACACACGTAGCCGAAGACGCGGCATTGGCTCCGCCTTGAGAAAATTCGATGAAAATTCGATGAGGTCAGGTCGGTCCGGTCCGATTGAAAACCGAACCCTGTTAGATCACTGTTTCAATCGGACCTGACCGACGATATCGGTTGGGGCGAACTCTGTTGGCAGGGCGGTGGCAAGCACCGCGGCACCGCCTCGTCTGCGCTCGCGCCCGACAAGTTGGCGTTCAAAGGCATGCGGTTCTGGTCCGCATACACCGAGCCTTCCTGCACGCCGCCGCGCATCGCGATCATGACCGGCCGTCACCCGATGATTTCCATCTACACTGTAAGGTCTCTTCATGGCTATCTAGAGACCACCGCGTGCCGAAGCTGAGCGTCAGCTAACTGGATCTTATCAGGGGCACTAGCGCGAAACCCGACCGTCTCAAATGGGTCGGGAGCACGCATTTAGTACCCGCTGTGTGAGCAGGCTTTTGTGGGGGAGAGCCAGGCTCCGGGTTCGGCTAAATCCGGCGCTTGGACGATTTTACCGATTAGCTCAATGGCGACAACAGCATCCTGTAAATGTGGAAGACGATCATCGCCTTCACGGGATCCACGATATTATTTACCGTAGCCTAAGTGGACGGATACTTCGTACATGAGCGATAGTTGTTGCCAGGGTTCCGTGGATACGCATTTGCTGCACACGCGCCAGCGTCGCATCCTGGCGATTGTACTAGCAATCAACGCCACGACCTTTTTGATGATGATCGTTGCAGCGATGATGAGCGGTTCATCATCGCTACTTTCGGGGGCGTTGGATAACTTGGGCGATGCGTTGACCTATGGCCTTAGCTTTGCCGTTGTAGGATCGTCGACCACCATGAAGGCGAAAGTGGCGCTCTTTAAGGGAGTTTTTATTTCCGCCGCCGCTTTAGCGGTGGCCGCACAGATTGGTTGGCGACTGTTTCACATGGAAACGCCGATCTTTGAGGTAATGCACATTGCCGCGGTAATCAACTTGCTTGCAAATACACTATGTTTGGCGCTTCTTTACCCGTATAGGCAAAATGACGTGAACATGTCGTCTGTATGGGAGTGTTCGCGAAACGATGTTTTTGAGGGATTTGCGGTGATCACTGCGGCGCTTTCTGTTTGGGCATTCGGTTCAGGGTGGCCTGATATTCTAATTGCCTTAGCTCTCCTGATTCTTTTCCTGCAATCCGCGTCTCGCGTGCTCCGCAGGGCTTGGCGAGACTATCGGCCAGCCGCAACGATGAGTTGAGCTATGGTCAAATCTGGTGTACGGAGCTGAAATCAAGCGGCGACCTGGTCTGGTTGCTGAACCTCTTCTCCATTGACGAACTTCACTCCCTCGATGACCTTGGCAAGGTACGCGAAGCCGCGTAGCTTTCGCCAGTTCTTCTCGGCACACTCGCCGAGCTTGAACATCATGTGTAACATGCTATCGCGGGTCACGCAGCCCTTGGTACGGGCAGTGCGATGACGGATCGTCGCGAACGTCGATTCGATGGGGTTGGTCGTTCGCAGATGCTGCCAATGTGGCGCCGGGAAGTCGTAAAACGTCATCAGTACATCACGATCCTTGACCAATGTCGCCACCGCCTTCGGGTATTTCGGCTCGTAAGTCTCGATGAATGCATCGAATGCCGTCTCGGCGTCTTCCCGCGTCGCCGCTTGCCAGACCTCGTGCAGGGCCCGTTTCGCCTTGGCCTGTACGGTCTTGGGCAGCGTGTTGAGCACATTGCCGGTTTTGTGCATCCAACAGCGCTGCTGTCGCGTCTTGGGGAAGATCTCCTCCAGGGCCGCCCAGAAACCCAGGGCGCCGTCACCGACGGCCAGTTCCGGCGCCTGCAGCCCGCGCTGTTTCAGCCCCAACAACACTTCACGCCAGCTCTGCGTCGATTCCCGCACCCCATCCTCGATCGCCAGAAAGTGCTTCTCGCCGCGTTCATTCACACCCACGACGACCAGCGCACACAGTCGCTGCCGCTCCGCGCGCAGACCGCTGTAAATGCCGTCGGCCCAGATGTACACCCACCGATCACAATCCCAGCGTCTGCGTCGCCAGACGTCGTATTCCGCGGCCCAGCGCCGTTTCAGCCGCGATACCGTGCTTGCCGACAGACCCTGCGCCTGGGGCCCGACCAGCGCCTCCAGCGCCGCCTGCATCTCGCCGGTGGAGATCCCTTTCAGGTACAACCACGGCAGCGCTGCCTCCAAACTGGCCGTCTTACGCACGTAGGGCGGCACCAGGGCCGAACGAAATACCACCACCTCGCCGCCGCGGCTGCGGACCTTGGGTACCTTCACGGTCACCGGACCAATTCCGCTCTGAACCTCGCGCTCCGGCTGATAGCCGTTGCGTACCACCACCGCATGGCCCTGCTCGTCCTGCCGGCCTCTGAACCCCTCCAGCAGCTCCGTTACCTCCGCCTCCAGGGCCTCGGCAATCAGCCTTCTGGCGCCGTTGCGCAGCAACTCCGTCAGCTCATCGCGGACAATCTCTCGACCCGACAGGTCAATCACGTTACTCTCTTTCACAGTGGCGTATCTCCTCGGTTGATTTGGCTGTGTCGCAACAACCATTTCAACCAGATACGCCGCTACCTTTCAACTCGACCAAACACCACTTTCGACCATACCTTCCATTGATCTGATTGCTGGCCCGATTATAGTGAAAAAAGCCATTACCCAGATGCTAACCGAAGCGTTTAATATAGAAGTCGATCAAGCCGAACTGGCCAAGGCAGCGAAGAGGGTGGAACGCCTGCTGAGCGCTGACTAAAGGTCATCGTTGGCTAACGCACCTGGCGCCAACTGACATATTCGCGAACCTCTTACGTCTGGATCACTGCAGAACGGCCCAACCTGATGTGGAGCCCTCAAGCTCAACACGCCATTAGCCTGGAAGACATGGCCAGACAAAAGAAAAAACTCACTCGCGCCCAAAAGGCGGCAAAGAAAGCCAGGCAAGAGAAGACCATGACCGTGTTTCGCAATGGAAAGCAGGTCCGGGTGAAGCGGCCTGAGTCGATTGACGGTATGGACGTGGACGAATTCATCAGAAGGAATGCGGATCCCCTATGGCTGCATCAGAACGCAATGTGGGAATACCTGGACAACGACGACAAGAAGTAAAGGCGTCAACAGCGCTTCAGATCTCAAACACCATGACCACCTTGCGGTTTAAGAACGTCCACACTATGGTGTCCGGAGATTATTACCAGGTGTCGTTTGATGGTGACGGAGACAGCGACGCGCCTTATTTCCTTCTTCAAACGCAGTTCGAAATGCCGGATGGGGATGAGTGTTACATCGAATCACACATTCGCGAGCTCAGCGGTCCTTATCGAGTGCGCAATGCCGTGCTTTCGGATGGCATGCTGCGGCTCGAGTATGGGGACGCCATACATGTGCAGATCTACTTCTCCGCGTCGAACAAAGAAATGGCCGAGCTTCAAGCGGCGCTCTGCGACATGCTGCCTGATCTGGTATTCAGAAAGTAACTCGGAAACGGGCCGTGTAGTGCAAGCCGGTGGTGTGGGCGAAGTAAGCCGGTCAACGACCGAGGTACACATTATGGAAAGCTTTCCATAATACTTATTTAGGAAAGTAATTGGTTATGCAAAGGAGCTCGCTAAAAGCCAATAACATCGAAGACTTGCTTCCCAAACGCTTTACATAATGCGTCGCTGGTCACAGGTGGCCCGCGACTTCGATTCGGCATGATCGTGCCCTTCAAAGACTTTGCAGCCATTGCAGCAGCGACTTGTTTTGCTTCCACGATGGAAGGTCAGGGGCAGGTGTTGCACTGACTTTTTCGATCGCTGCTCGCTTCATCTCGAGGTTCGCTCTCGCATACAGTTCGGTGGTCTTGATGTCGACGTGGCCTAGAAAGTCACGCACGATATCCAGAGAGACGCCGCCCTGGACGAGGTGCATTGCCTTCGTGTGTCTCAGGGTATGGGGGCTGACTTTTTGTTTCAGATCGGGACGGGTCTCCCGCAACTTCCGCAGGTACTTTTGCAGAATGTAGTTGACCCCGACCCGGGTCAACGGATTACCTTGTTTGTTTCGGAACAACGGGCGGTCGTAATTGTCAGGAAGCGCCAGGTTGTTCTCGTCAATGTAATGACGCATCAACTGCGCAGTATTCGGCATCAATGGTACGACCCGCACCTTGCGCCCCTTGCCCAGGATCCTCACTTGCGCCGGGGCTTCCAGACGCACATCGCCGGCCGTCAGATCAATGAGTTCCTGCACACGGGCTCCCGTGTCATAGAGAACACTGAGCAGCACCGCATCTCGCCTGCCGTCGGGCCGTCCGGGGTCCGGTTGAGACAGAAGCGCGGCGAGGTGATCCCTGGACAGGTAGCCTACTTCATGACGAGTAAAACGGCGTAACGGGATGGCGAGGATCCGCTGGCTTTGCAAGGACAGTGCGGGTTCTTCGACTTGCAAATATCGAAAGAACGCATGCAATACGGCCAGCCGTTGATTGAGCGTACGGATTGCGCAATGGCGTTCATGTTCCAGATGGTCGAGAAAGGCGCCGACCAACCGAGCATCGATCTGCTCGAGCGCGAGTTTTTCAACAGCGATGCCTTGTACATCCCGGCAAAATCGCAGAAGCAGCACAAAGACGTCACGATACGCCTTGACGGTGTTTGGGCTCAGATTTCGTTGGCCTGCAAGGTAATGGCCGAGGAAGTGACTGACATGCCTGGAAAAGGTTGCTGACTTCATGATTGCCTCCCCTGCGGTATCACGCCGCCAAATTGCTGATTCATTCGCGCGGTCAGTTCCGGGAACAGCTCGGCGGTCAGGTGAAGGTATTTCTGCGTGCCAGTAAAATCCTTGTGGCCGAGATAGGCAACGAGAAAGGGCAACTTGGCGTTCAGGTCAGCGCCTTCCTCATACCACTTCAATAGACGGTGAACGGCGAAGGTATGACGCAGGTCGTGGACTCTGGGTCCCTTGCCTCGCCCGCCGTGCGGGATGCCGCAGTGGAGCAACGCCTTGCGGAAGAGGTCGTAGATAGTCGAGCTACCCCAGGCGGCCTGTCGGGCGGACGGGAAGAAGTACGCATCAGGCTCTTGCCTTGTCCGGGTTCGTTTTTCCAGTTCACCGGCGTAGCGCCGCAAGCGCTCCACCATCTCCATGGTGGGTGGCACGAGACGATCCTTGCCGAACTTGCCCTGCCGTACCGTAATGACACCTTGTTGAAGATCAACATCACGGACTTTCAGGTTCAATACCTCGCTCAGTCGAAAGCCGCAGCCATACAGCAAGCGGAACACTTCGGGCAGGATGATGTGGCGAAGCGGCGATTTCGAGCTAGGCGGAAGGTTGTCGACGGCTTGAATGATCCGATGCACCTCCTCGCGCGTCAGGATTCTGGGCGAGAACACATAGGAACGGCGGGGGCCGAGACCTTCGGGCGGTACGTACGCGGGATAACCCAGCCGTATCATCAAGCGCGCCAGTTGTCGCACAAGAATAATCCGGCGTTGCTGCGTGGATGCTTGCGCATGCGGATTTTGCGCCAGCCATTGCATGACGAGCGCTTTCGGCAATTCAATGGACGCGATGGTCGTGCCGCACAGGAAATCGTCAAGGTCCACGAGTACCCGCGCCGGCGTGTCGTACTTGTACCCGCCGGCACGCTTCTCGCGCACGAGCCGTTCCATCAACGGCGCCAGGGGGCTTTCATACCTGAGTACCTTACGTTTCGTTGACATGCCGCACCTCCTGAATGGACAGCGCGACTTGCCGTAACGATTCGACGCTCGCCTTTGCGTAAATCATCGTCGAAGACGTCGACGCATGTCCCAGAATCTCGGCTATCAAGGAAAATGGTGCACCGTCATCCAGCAAGTGTGTCGCCAGGCTATGCCTCAGCGAATGCAAACCTTGCCGCTGCGGGCTTTTGAAGTGAATGCCGGCCAGTTCTCGCCAGTACTTGACGATATGGTGCAGGTGAGTGTTCTTGCTGAACGGCTTAAAAGGTGGCCTCAAGCTGAGAAAGACTTCGCGATACTGCGTTTCCGGACGCACGGAACGGAGATAATCGATCAACGCGTTTCCTACCTCATTGGTCAAAGGCAAACGCAACGGCATTCCGGTCTTGACCTGGGTGAAGGTGATCGTCTCTGCGGCCCAGTCAATGTGATCGAGGGTCAGCGCCCTGATATCACTGGATCGCAGGCCTAACCGGTAGGCGAGCAGTAGTACGGCGTAATCGCGCTTGCCCCTCGGTGAATGCCGATCAATTCGGTCCAGCAACCGAGCAAGGAGTTCCTTGTCCCAGGCTGAAGGGATCGTGGCTCCTTCAGGCAAGCATACCCCGGGTATGCTGTCGCTCAGGTCTTGGTCTACTTGTCTCTTGTAAAACAGAAACCTGAGGTATTGCCGCACGCAGGAAACGATCACGGCAATCGTTTTCCGGCGATAACGTGACAGGGAATAAACGAAGTCTGACAGATCTTCCGCACGGATCCGGCTGAAGTCGTCGACATCGCGCTTCCCCAGGAAGTCGAGAAAGATGCCGACCTGCCGAACATGATCGTTCACCGTATCAGGACTAAGGTAACGTTCCTCCTCGCAGTATTTCGTGTAGTCACGCAGGCTTTTCTGCATGGCGCTCGGAATGCGTAGTTTTGCGGCATGCTGCTTCCCGCGTTCGAAGTAATTGAAGCGGGCGTAGTGCCATAACAACTTCAAGGCATGCTCGGCATGTTTTTTCCATCCCTCCAAAGACGCCACCGGCACTTGAGCACTGATTTCATGGTGGGCCAAAAAATCGAGGATTAGTTGCTCTCGAAGTTTGCCTTTGTAACCTTGCTGCCGGGCAAAGGTGATCAAATTTCGCCACACCGTCTGGTAGCGACGTATCGAGCGTTGGTCATAGTCATGCACCTGGAGTTGGCTCAAGGCGCCAAAGACCATTTCGTCCAGCGAAAACTTCTGGGATTTGGAGTTGCGAGCACTCATACATAATCCTCCGTCGGTTTTAGGTGGCATTTGCGGCCACGGGGTACGAGCGGAAATATTATGTAAAGCGATGGAGAGGTAACTTGCGGATTTTGTGGCCTGCGGTCCCGGCTCCTTTACATAACCACTTACTTTCCTAAATA
>CAMYNL010000050.1 GCA_947259705.1 uncultured Gammaproteobacteria bacterium
TGCACGAACGAGTTGACTTTGTATTCTGCAGCGCAGTGGGGTATGTCTGCTATAGATGAGAACGGACATTCATCCATTCATACTGCGTTAGGCCGCTGTGGGTCGCCCACAGCCTGTTGGGCCGCACAAACCACGGTCCGCTTTCCGGACCAGGCATTTGTAACAACTGATCTGTTTTCTACCCAAGGCCGGCCTTAATCGAACCAGACTTCTGTTTCCTACAATACTGGAGGAAACAGACCATGAAAACTTTGCTAGAAAACCAGGTAGTTCCTACCGGCCGCGATCCCTGGAACAAGGGCAAACTTGTCGGTCAGAAGCCCCCGCTAAAGCTGCAAGAGGTGTGGGCAATCCGGATTCGATTACAGCTTCAGAACCGAACCCGGGACCTCGCGCTCTTCAATCTGGCAATCGACAGCAAACTACGCAGCTGCGATTTGGTGCGCATCCGCGTGGCTGATGTTGTCCACACCTCCCGGGTCTTGTCCCGTGCAACTGTGATGCAACGCAAGACGGGTTCGCCGGTCCGCTTCGAGTTAACTGAACAGACACGGGACGCTGTTCATGCTTGGATCACGGCAAAGGGGCTTGCGGCCGGCGACTATCTCTTCCCCAGTCGGCTTCGGCAGTCACCGCACATCTCTACCCGCCAGTACGCGCGAATGGTTAACGCATGGGTGTCGGAGATCGGTCTCGATCCGGTGGCTTATGGGACGCATTCGCTGCGGCGCACGAAACCGACCTTGATCTACCAACGAACGAAGAACCTGCGAGCGGTGCAGCTTCTGCTGGGCCATACGAAGCTGGAGAGCACGGTTCGATACCTCGGAGTGGAGGTTGAGGACGCCCTAGAGATGGCTGAGCAGACAGAAGTGTAGTATCTCTAAGGTCGGGAGCGCCTGCTACAACAGGCGCTTACCGGCCAGAAGCGGGTATTCAACTGCGTCAAAAATATCAATTCGAACGTCCGGTATGAGGAGTGCCTCGGACCCGGGACCCAGCTCTATGGCAAAAAGCCAGGAGAATCTTCGGATTCTGTCCAGTCTATGTTACATGTGCCGCGCTGGGTAAGTTGATTTAAGGATGGTCTCACACCAACGGTTTCCCGGATTTCCCAGGGCGGTTCACACTTATAGATCGAGTTTGGTATAGTGAAACGCGCTCTGGATAGTGCAAGCATTCTTTACGGAATCACAGCTACGAGGAGAATCAACATGGGTGACACTATGGCGGGCAAAGTCGTTTTGGTAACCGGTGGAAGTACCGGTATTGGTAGGGCTAGCGCATTGGCCTTTGCCAGGGAAGGGGCCAAGGTCGCTACTGCTGATGTAGCTGTTGAAGATGGTGAGCAGACAGTCCGCACTATCAGAGACGCCGGCGGAGAGGCACATTTTTTCAGGGCCGATACATCGGAAGCATCGGAGGTTGCCGCACTGATAAAAGAAGTCGTCAAAACCTACGGTCGGTTGGACTGCGCATTTAACAATGCTGGCATCGAGGGAGAAATTGGAGTATCTACCCATGAGTATTCCGAAGAGGGCTGGGACCGCGTAATCGCCGTAAATCTCAAGGGTGTGTGGTTGTGTATGAAACACGAGATAGCGGTCATGCTCGAACAAGGTGGCGGTGCCATTGTTAACACTTCCTCAATATGGGGGCTAGTTGGAGCACAAGGTGCGTCCGCCTACATTGCCAGCAAACATGGGGTCGCCGGACTGACCAAGACAGCGGCAGTGGAATATGCCCAACGGGGCATTCGAATTAATGCAATCAACCCGGGCCCCATCCGTACGCCAATGGTGGATCGCTTCATCGCTAAGATCCCAGATTTTGAATCGCACATGACAAATCTTGAACCGATTGGGCGGATGGGAACACCGGAAGAGGTGGCTGAAGCTGTAGTGTGGCTATGCTCGGATGCAGCTTCGTATGTGGTCGGGCATACAATGGTAGTAGATGGAGGTTTTGTCGCACAGTAGTTGCAGGGTGATGAGAACTGAGTGGAGCGCTGAATACACCTCAAATAAACAAACGCCGATAATTCTGCTGTCTTTCACTTGATGACCCATACCGCCACCGTAGTAGCTGCTTGCGGAGACATCAATAGCTGGGACATCAACCGCACGGTAGGCACCTTGTGGCAGTGATTGGTCATACAAGTTTCTATCCATAGATAGAGTATACGGTTATTGAGGTTCTGAATCCTTATCTTGGTTTACTTGTCAGGCAAATTATTACGTTCCTTGAGCAGAGCGTAACTTTTTGAGAATGCCCGCTTGGCAGCATTATGCGGTCTCTCAGGCAACAGAAGTCCAATGACGGCATCGGGTCGATTGCTGCCTGCCGCACTGCAGCAGTAGGACGGCGGCTTACCCCTTTAAGCGGACACTGAGCCCGTTAATGTGATTACAGCGTCCTGAGCGTAGGCGATGCCAATAGTCAGATCGGAGTTCTAAAACAAAACGCCGTTCTGTCAGATCGATGCTACAGCCTAGGTCTTTACACAATGCACGTCCAGGAAGTGCAATGCGCTGCTCAGCACGCCCGTATACATCCGAAAATTCAAGGCGCGACCCTTGACGCTCGAAACGATTGCATGGACTAACCCTGCATGCCACGAAACTGCCCGCTCATCCGGTGTATGAGGTTTGCGATCATCAAGAAAAAAATGCCGACCATGATCGTCACGCCGGCAGTGATCCACACGAGGACCTTGGGTTCCAGGATGATCAATATCCCAATCAGGATGAACACGATTCCGGGAATCATCAGAAATGGCCCTGCAAGCGGGTTTTGGGCGAGGCCTTTACAAGTCGATGCCAGCGGGCACATCGCCATCGGTTCCTTGGGATGGATCTCAACCATAATCACCTCCATATTCCCGTCACGCGCGGCACACCCGGGTGCGGGGGTTCATCCGCGATCAGACGGTGTGATCGCGGCCCTGCCTGGTTGCTGAAGTAAACCAAGCCGGTTCCTCTGGCAATTGCAACCGAACCACGTCGGTTTTTCATTGTCTTGCATCAAAGAAACTGCCTTTAAAAGGCATTGCCGGGCGCAGGGTTGGATTTACCGGGGACGCGCAACCGCCAACCGTGCCGCTGAACGACTATAAATGGGGTCAGATCTATAAATGGGGTCGATCTATAAATGGGGTCAGATCACACTTTCCTCACTGATTCAGCGAATCGACGAACCGACCATGTAAAGTGCGATCTGACCCCACTTTTGGTAGACCTCACATAAGGTGCCCTACCCCATCAATCAAACTCTCATCTGCTTAGTCATCGATGATGTGGATCAAGAAGTGCGAGTTGACTCTGTGATACACGTTGGGTTTTTCTGTTTCCCGAGATCGCGAATAGATAGTGAGTATCAAAATGGATGTCGAGGTCCATTTGGGCATTATCGGAGTGTGTCTGGATTGCAGACAATCGGACAGTTGTTGAGGTTGATTTAGCAAGTTCCGATTCAAATAGGTGCAATCAACTGTGGCTAACAGCGCTGGGATTACTACTGGCATTATCGTCATGTATACGGGCGTTCCGATTAGCAAGAAGGTAGTGGGATGCGTTTCGGGTGCGGCGGGAGCAGTCTGGCTGCTCGGCTTGGCGATCTTCGTCTCCAGATCGGCGATGTTCACGTCGTCTATGGTGGTGAATCCGTTTTTTGAGAAGACTGTGCGCATCCAGACGGAGCGCGGCCATCGGGTAATCGATACGGGACCCTGCGCCTGTGTGCGCCACCCCGGTTATGCGGGCCTCATTGGTTGAATCGTCTCAACACTGCTCCTGCTCGACTCGTCTGGGCCTTGGTACCGGCCCTGCTCGCGGTGGTCGGAATCGTGGTACGCACGGCGCTCGAGGACCGCACGCTCCAAGCGGAACTCCCCGGCTACCTACAGTATGCGGCGCGGGTTCGCTTTCGCCTTGTTCCGGGTGTCTGGTAGCCGGAGAGGAGTGCGACGGGTGGGTTGCCATAGGATGAAAGCTTCATTGAACACGTTCACACGTAAGGCTGTCGGCAGCGGCATCGCCCTGGTATTGGTGCTGTCGGCTGTGCTCATCATATTGGTGAGGACGCGCGCTTGGATACAGTCCAGGCGATATGAATGACGATTTTGGCTAACAACGTATGTCCGTGCCAGCTATGCCAATCAAGGAGTGGCCGTAATGATTAGTCGTTCAAAGAAATTGAAAGCACTTTTTGCTGTTATTGCGGTTGTCGGCATCGTATTAGTTGTCTACGTCGTAGCGCTCATGCGCCAGTCCGAATTGCCCGCAGGCCTCGCAACTGGCAACGGACGTACAGAGGCGACGGATGTCGACATCACTACGAAATTCGGCGGTCGGCTGGAGCGTGTTCTGGCCAAGGAGGGCGATGAGGTAAAGATCAGCCAAATCCTGGCCCAGTTTGATACGCGAGAGCTGCATGCCCAACTCCGTAGAGCGGAGGCAGACGTTCGCCGCATACGGCAGGAACGGCAGGTTGCCATGGCGGTGATCGCCCAGCGCGAAAGTGAACTTTCTCTCGCCGAGAAAGACATGCAGCGATCCATCGGGCTTTACGAGAACGATAGTATCCCCCTGGAAAAGCTCGAGCGCGATGAAACAGCGGTGGAAACCGCCAGGGCGACATTGACGGCAGCGCGCGCCCAGCTCGCGAACGCGGAAGCGGCAATCGAAGCCGCAATTGCCAACACCGAGCTGATCAAGACGCAAATCGATGACAGCGCGCTGAGGTCCCCAATCAGGGGTCGCGTGCTTTACCGGCTGGCCGAACCCGGGGAAGTCCTGCCCGCCGGCGGCAAGGTGCTCACCGTCATTGATCCCACCGACATGTATATGACGCTTTTTCTTCCCACACAAATTGCCGCCAGAGTGGGCATCGGTGCCGAGGCCCGCGTCGTGTTTGATGGTCTTGCCGACCAGGTGATACCGGCCAAGGTTTCCTTTGTCGCGTCTCGTGCCCAGTTTACGCCCAAAGAGGTCGAGACCCGCACGGAACGTGAAAAGCTGTCATTTCGAATCAAAGTCCAGCTCGATAGTGAGTTTCTCTACGCTCATGCCGCCTTGGCAAAAGCCGGTGTTCCAGGTGTTGCCTATATTCGTATCGATCCAAACGCCGAATGGCCGGCGCACTTACGAACGGCGGATAACGGGCCATGACCGTGATAGAGACGGCAATAATTGTCGTAGAGCAACCGGGAGTGAGATTCGTTCGATGAAGACCATTGCTAGCGTGACCGGTCTTAGTCACCGCTACAAAAAAAGCGTGGCGCTGGACGGCGTCGATCTGGAGCTTCCGGCGGGCGGTATTGTTGGATTGATCGGTCCGGATGGCGTGGGAAAGTCCAGCCTGCTGTCCCTGATATCAGGTGTGCGCAAGATTCAGCATGGCTCTGTGAAGGTACTCGGTCGTGACATGCGCCGCGCTCTGAACCGGGTAATCGTGGGACCCCGCATCGCTTACATGCCTCAGGGCCTGGGTCGCAATCTCTACATGACCTTGTCGGTTTTCGAGAACGCGGATTTTTTCGGTCGTTTGTTCGGCCACAGCCAGGAACAGCGGGCCTGGCGCATCCGGGAGCTGCTCCAAGGCACCGGCCTGGCGCCTTTTGCCGATCGTCCCGCTGGCAAACTCTCCGGCGGCATGAAACAGAAGCTCGGACTCTGTTGCGCCCTGATCCACAACCCTGATTTGCTTATTCTCGACGAGCCCACCACGGGTGTTGATCCCTTGTCACGCCGGCAGTTCTGGGAGCTGATCGAGCGCATACGTGCGCGCCGTGAATGTATGAGCGTCATTGTCGCCACTGCCTATATGGACGAAGCCGAACGCTTTGACTGGCTGGTCGCCATGGATGCGGGTAAGGTGCTTGCCACCGGCAGCCCGGCTGAGGTCAAATCCCGCACCGGCACCAACAGCCTGGAGGCGGCCTTTATTGCGCTTTTGCCGGCCGAGAAACGTCGCCGCCATCGGCCCCTGATCATCCCGCCCCGCCAAACTCAAGACGCCGCAGCGGCCATAGAAGCCGACGGGCTCACCCGCCGTTTTGGCGACTTCGTCGCAGTCGACCAGGTCAGCTTCAGCATCGAGCGGAGTGAAATCTTCGGTTTTCTAGGTTCCAACGGCTGCGGTAAAACCACCACGATGAAGATGCTCACCGGGCTGTTGCCGAGTTCGGCGGGCGAGGCCCGGCTGTTCGGAAAGCCTGTCGACGCCAGGGACATCGAGCTACGCAAGCGTGTCGGGTACATGTCGCAAGCCTTCTCGCTGTACAGTGAGCTGACGGTCCGCCAGAACCTGGAACTACATGCCCGCATCTTTCAATTGCCGAGTGCGGACAGGGAAACGCGAGTGGCCGAGATGATTGCACGCTTCGGCCTTGGCGAGGTGATCGATGAGCTGGCGGAAAGACTGCCCTTGGGCGTCCGCCAACGCTTATCTCTTGCTGTGGCGCTGGTCCACGGTCCGGAGATGCTGATCCTGGACGAGCCTACATCGGGGGTCGACCCGGTGGCGCGTGACCAGTTCTGGCAACTTCTGGTCCAGCTGTCCCGGGACGACGGTGTCACCATTTTCATCTCCACCCACTTCATGAACGAAGCCGAACGCTGCGATCGCATTTCACTTATGCATGCCGGCAAAGTACTGGCCCAGGGTACCCCGGCTGAGTTGATCAGCGCGCACGGGGCGGAAAACCTCGAAGATGCATTCATCACTTGTCTGGAGGAGGCCGCCACAGACTTCGTCGTGCCAGCCGGGCCGGCAAAGTCGCCTGATCGAGGTGGCCAAGCCGACCACGCACAAACCCGACCGAGAAGCGCGTTATTTGACCCGCGTCGGGGCTGGGCTTACGCTCGTCGCGAGACCCTGGAAATCGCGCGTGACCCGATTCGGCTCGCCTTCGCCCTGCTTGGGCCCATCCTCCTGTTGATCGCCTTCGGTTACGGCATCACGTTTGATCTGGAGAATATTTCCTACGCGGTACTTGATCGTGATCAGAGCTTGGAAAGCCGCGATTACCTGGAAAATTACGCCGGTTCGCGCTATTTCGAACAGCGTTCGCCACTGCATAGTTACAGCGATCTGGAAGACCGCTTGCGCAAGGCCCAATTGACCTTCGCCATTGAAATTCCACCGGAGTTCGGCAAAGACCTGAAGCGCGAACGGCAACCGGAGGTGGCTATCTGGCTTGACGGTACCGTCCCGTTTCCTGCCGAGACCGCGCGTGGATACATCCTCGGGGTACACCATCTTTATCTGGAGGAGTGGTTGCGCAGTACAGTCGTGAGTCCCCGGCAAGACCCGCCCGTCACCGTTGAAACCCGGTTCCGCTATAACCAGGAATTCAAGAGCATTTACTCCATGGTGCCTGGCACTATCATGATGCTGTTGATCTGGATTCCCGCCATGATGACGGCCGCCGGGGTGGTGCGGGAAAAAGAGATGGGTTCCATCACTAATTTCTATGCCACCCCGGTGAGTGGCGTGGAGTTTCTGTTGGGAAAACAGCTTCCGTACATAGTCCTCGCCCTGGCCAACTTCGCAAGCCTGGTGTTTTTGGCCGTATTTCTGTTTCAGGTGCCGATCAAAGGCAGCATCGCTGCTCTCCTGGTGGGTGGGTTGCTCTACGTCATCGCCACAACCGGTCTGGGCTTGTTGATGTCTTCGTTCATGAAGACCCAGATCGCCGCGATTTTCGGGACCGCCATCATCACCACCGTTCCAGCAGTCAACTTTTCCGGCTTCTTCGCCCCGGTGGCTTCCCTCACGCCCGGTGCCCAGGTGTTCAGCTACATATTTCCCAGCAGCTATTTCCAACAGATCGGTCTGGGCACATTCACCAAGTCTCTGGGATTTGACGAATTGATGTTCAATTTTGTCATGTTGGCCCTGTTGGTGGTGGTCTACCTGGTCCTCGGGCTGGCCCTGCTCAAGACGCAGGAGCGTTGATCGTGAAGCGCTCCCTCACCAACATCTTTCAACTAGGCATCAAAGAACTCTACAGCCTGCGTTATGACCCGGTGATGTTGTTTCTGATTGTCTATATGTTCAGCTTCTCCATCTTCGAGGAAGCCCAGAATGCGACTACTGGAGTAGTTAACGCGGCCGTGGCCATCGTCGACGAAGACCGTTCTCAGCTGTCACGTCGTATCGGTGATGCCTTGCTGCAGCCCCACTTTCAGGCACCGGTGGACATATCAGTCGACCAGATCGATACGAGCATGGAAGCGGCGCGTTATGCGTTCGTCATTGATATTCCGCCGAAATTTCAGGCGGACCTCCTCGCCGGTCGGCCAACTGTGATCCAGCTCAATGTGGATGCCACCGCAATGGGTTTGGCCGCTACCGGTGCCGGCTATATTCAACAGATTATCGCCCGGGAAGTGCGGGCTTTTCGAAGAAACGATCGGGAGACACCTGTCGTCAATATTGTAACCCGCGCAAGATTCAACCCGAACATGGAGACCATAGGGTTTCAGGGCGTGATGGCCCTGACCAACAATATCACCCTGATGGCCATCCTGCTGACCGGTGCGGCGCTCATCCGCGAACGTGAACACGGTACCATTGAACATCTTCTGGTGATGCCCCTGCGGCCGATTGAGATCATGCTGGCCAAGGTGTGGGCGAACGGCTTGGTGGTGGTTCTGGTCGCCAGCCTGTCACTGCAACTAATTGTACAGGGTGCGCTAGCGGTGCCGATCGCCGGCTCCATCACGCTCTACTTGTCAGTCGCAGTCATCTATCTTTTCTCGGTAACCTCGTTGGGTATCTATCTGGCGACACTGGCCCGCTCCATGCCGCAGTTTGGCCTGCTGGCAATGATTGTGTTCGTAATCATGTTGCTGCTGTCCGGTAGCCACACCCCCTTGGAGAGCATGCCCGTGGCCCTGCAAATGATCATGCATTTCGTACCCTCCACCCATTTCGTCAGCATGGCTCAGGCCATACTGTTTCGTGATGCCGGCATAGACGTAATTTGGCCGAACTTACTCGCCACGGCGGTCATAGGTGCGGCGTTCTTTTCAGCCGCGCTGCTGCGTTTTCGTAAGACCGTAATGCTGACCCACATCTGAAGATCGTGAACGCACAAGGTGAAACCGACATGAGACGACGCTCCATCACCAGTCTATTGGCCACGCTGTTACTCGTGCTTACGGCCACTGCTCAAGCGGCAAGGGTTATCAATATCGGCATTGTCATGGATGGTCCGATTGAACACACCAGCTGGTCACCTGAGTTATTCAAGAACGAATTGTTGTTGCTGACCGAGGCCGATTTCGACGTTCGCTTCCCCGAGGGAAAATATATCGACGGGGGATGGTCGGCCGAACGCATCGCGGCGGCACACCAGCAGCTTCAAGAGGACCCAGCGGTCGACATGGTGTTGGCGCTGGGTTATGTCTCTAGCGCGGTTGCCGCGGTGACCAGCCCGCTGCGCAAGCCGACCTTTGCACCCTTTGTGATGGATGCGGATCTGCAGGGACTACCCAAATCAGGCAACACCAGCGGCGTCAAGAACCTCAATTATTTGAGTAGCGGCGCCGATTTCGTGCGCGACTTGCAGGTTTTCAACAGTGTTGCCAACTGCAGGAATATCGCAGTTTTTATCGACGAAGCGAACTACAAGGCTCAACCAGGTTTGATTCGGCGGGCCCGGGAGGTAACTGCCGCGGCAGATGTCGAGCTGCTGTTTATTCAGCAACGGACAAGAAACGAAGATTTGGCGACCCGCTTGCCGCAAGCCGTCGATTGCGTGGTCATTACGGACCTGGCCCGCCTTGATCGCGCGGCCATGGATCGTCTAATCGCGGCCTTGATTGAAAAGGAACTACCCAGCTACAGCCTGCTCGACTCTCAACTGGTCGAGCGAGGTTTGCTGATGGCCGAAGCCCCGGCTTCAGACTGGCAGAGGTTGGCGCGGCGCAACGCCTTGAACATTCATGCGGTGTTACACGGCGAATCTGCCGAAAATCAACCGGTCGTGTTTCGGAGCAAGCGACGCCTGACCATCAATATGGCTACTGCGCGGGCCATCGGCATCTCGCCCCGTTACGACATCCTGAACTCGGCGCTGCTGCTGCATGAAGAGCAGGCCCCGCAGGGACGGCAGCTCTCCCTGGCAATGGTCGCAACGGAAGCGGTTGAGGCGAATCTAGACTTGCGCGCTGCGGAGTTGGGGCTGGAGGCGCGGCAGACCGATATAACCGTGGCGCGCGCCAGATTGCTGCCACAGCTCGATGCCGGTGTCGATTACATCCGGCTCAATGACGATAGCACGGCGGTAATTAGCGGTCTGGTCGCCGAGCAGTCCACTACCGCCGCTATTACGCTGAGTCAGCTAATCTACTCGGACGCAGTACGCGCCAACGTGGAGATTCAGCGCTACCTGCAGGAAAATCGGCAAGCGCTCAAGCACCAGCTGGAGCTGGACATCATCCAGGAAGCCGCCACGACTTACCTCAATCTGCTTAAAGCAGAAAACTTCGTTCGTATCAGTCGGGAAGACGCAAGTCTTAGCCGCGCAAACCTGGAACGCGCCAGGGATCGGCAACAGATCGGCACCGCCAATGCCGCTGAGGTTTATCGTTGGCAGAGCCGACTTGCCACTTCCCGGCAGGTTCTGCTTGACGCTCAGGCCCAACTTAAACAGGCCCATGATGCCCTCAACCGCCTGCTGAACCGGCCCCTGAAGGAGCCATTCATCCCCGAACCGACTACCCTTGAAGACCCCAGCCTCATCGTCAGCCGCAAGGAGTTATTCGATTACGTAAGCAACGATCGCGCGTTCGAACTAATGGGCGAGTTCATGGTGAAGGAGGGCTTGGCAGCGTCGCCAGAGCTGGCAGCCCTGGAAGCATTGCTGGCGGCTACCCGCCGGGAACTCAAAGCCAATCGTCGAGCCTATTGGTTACCAACGGTTACGCTACAGGGCGAAGTCGGCCAGGTCGTCGATGAACGGCGCTTCGCCGGACTGTCGGCCGAGGACATTACTGACTGGTCGGTGATTCTCGATATCTCACTGCCTCTATTCGAAGGTGGTGCCCGGCGCGCGCGTCTGTCCGGTAGCCGGCTAACGCTCAGTCAACAACTCACACAACGGGACGCTGGAACAGCGCGTATCGAACAACGTATCCGGGCGACGCTGCACCGGATAAGTGCCTCGTACCCATCCATCCAGCTTTCCAAGGATGCGGCAACCAGCGCCATAAACAATCTGGAATTGGTGACTGACTCTTATTCGCGCGGTGCTGTCTCGATTCTAGATGTGCTTGATGCACAGAATGCCGCCCTGATCGCCGAGGAAGCGGCAAGCAATGCAGTCTTCGACTTTCTCATCGACTTGATGAACTTGCAACGCAGCCTGGGAAGGTTTGATTTTTTTCTCGATGAACGGGGGATGGATAACTGGCTGGAGCGCCTGCGTATTTACATTACGAGTGGCTGAGTACAAATGGACGCTCATGCTACGGCAAAATTGCGACGATAAAGCCTGGAGTCCCGCTGACGCAAGGTGATGTTCGTCTTGGAACCTCAGAGTTCAGATGATTATAACTTGCTAACTTCGTGACTTTTGTCTCTGACATCGATTTCCTCAAACGCCTCCTCGATTGCTTCGTCTACGAATTTACCTGCCCTCTTTTGTATAACTCTGGCCAGTTTAATCGTGGAGTGGAGTTCGCGTGACGATGCACCCAGTTTATCTGCGATCCCGATATACCTTTTCGAATTAATCACATTATTGACCGCAACCGAGGCTGCCAGTTTGATCAGAGCCGTTAACTTTTCAGTCGTCTCGACATCGCTTATGCGTACTTCTTGTCGTTCTATATCCATTAATCTATGCGTCGTACGCTGTAAGTCTCCCATGCTGTCTTCCATAACCGCGATAGCAGCAATCACGGCATGATGTACTTCATCCTTAGTGGCTCCTCGTTTACATGCCTGTTTGAAATGGTGGTTGGAACACATGGCACAACCTGCAGAAACTGCTGCTCCTACAGCTATCAGTTCTTTTCCCTTTGGCTCAGCACTTCCGTCTTCATCGCGTTCTCCTTTGCGTGATTATGAGTCTGAAAGTGGGGTCAGTCTGAAAGTGGGGTCAGATCATACATTTCTTTCTCTGGGCAGAATTGCAAAGTGACCCACTGTATTCGCATGATAAATGTTGGCCGCGTGCCAACTTCCGCATCAAAAAGGACGTCACCGAAACTACAAAATGTATAGGCATAGAATAGACCTTAATGAAGATATATGTTGGGAGCCCAATTCCATGGGGTGTGTGTTTACCCGGAAACAAGACAATATGGATATATTTCTCCCAGGGAGCTCAAAGACTCCGATCAATTGACCAGGTTTCGGAACAGCATTGGATCTGACCCCGGTTTTGAAACGCATCACCCCCCGGCCACTCGCTCTGGCATGTTGTCTTCCGGTTGCCCATGCAGCATGCCCTGTAACAGGCGGCGAATCTGTGCCGTGGTGTTCTTCCTCACCACATGCAGCGGTGCCTCGGTGATCGACAGCAGGCGCTGGAGGCGCGGATCGTCGGCACGGCTGCGCAGGGCGATGATGAAATCTGCATTCTCCGCGCGCGGGACGGTGCGCGCGTTAAGCCTCAAGTCACGCAGCACACGCTCCACCGAGTCGCGGCTGATTGCATAAGGGTAGATGCGCAGCGGCCGGTCCGGATTTGCCGCGATGACCTCGTCGTTGATGACGGGCGGTGGTGTCGTGTCGCGGCTGACCTTGATCGAATCGCCGTGCCGCAAGCGCCGCTGGGCGCCCGGGTCCATTCCGCGCAGCAGCATATCCACGGCCCGTGCGGTATCCCGGTGCACCATCACCTCGTCGTGGTCGACG
>CAMYNL010000051.1 GCA_947259705.1 uncultured Gammaproteobacteria bacterium
AGTACCGAGAGTCCCATCAAGGCCATGGCCGCCAGGTAGCCCGAAGCCCCGCCGTGTCCGACCGAGGAGTACAGGATCGCCATGACAGAGACCATCAAGGCCAGCGAGATCAGGTATTCGATGCCCAGTCCGTAAGCCATCATGTCACTATCTCATCCTCCCCGTTCACGCCTCATGACCATGTATTAAAAATGCAATTGCCATGCCAATCCTGCATTAATGACGAATCCTGATTGCCTTGTGCGTGGTGACCTGATGGCATGTTGTCGAGCATAATTATCGCGGCCAGTATCCGGCTTCAGACGGGGGCTCCGGATGCGATTCGCATAACTTGCATGCCTGATATGGTGAACAACATTCGCGCGCCCCATTCTGGCAGTTGTCGGTGCGGGGCGGGGTAGACTAACGGCGATTAGATAGCGCGGCTAGGGTTTCCTCAGGCCTTGGCTTACCAATCGGTAACACTCCTTTTTCTGTTGTTACCTATCGGTAACACGTCACTCGCCAACCCCTGCGTGTTCTGAGCTCATGGCTTCTCGTCAACCTTTTGGCATTAGGGCAAGCGCGGTAGTGCGTGCTCAGCCGCGCTAGTCATCCCAATCGAGTTCTTGATGTTCACACGTCATGTCAGTGATTGCGGGCGTGGAACAGGAACGGCAGTGAAATTCTTGTCCGGTCGACTTTCTAACGCGACCGCACAAATTGTGGTCTCGGTGGGTCAGGGTTGTGATCATCTTGCACCGGTATGATTTCGAAACGCATGATCGGGCGAACGTCTACCCGCCGTAAGATTTCAATAAACCCTGCCTTCTTAAACGCCGAATAGATACCGGTCATGGCCGCCGCAACCGGCATTGCTTCAGACATTGGAATAACCGGATAGGCTTCGACGACGTCAGCGTGGTTGCGTGCGGCAAACGCGACCGCCCCCCGGATGAGCGGTACGGAAACGCCCTGGCGCCTGGCCCGCTTGGCGACAAATAGACAGGTGATCGACCATACCGCCCGATCATCGACGCGGGCAAGCAGGTCGCTGGTTTCCAGAACCGGGTAGTTCTCGCGTGGTCCTACCGAACACCAGCCCACCGGTTCGCCATCTCGGTAGGCGATAATGCCGGTTCGCTGCCCTGCGGCGATCTCCCGGTGCAGCGCTTGGCGGTTAGGCGTGCCCCGCCGACTCACGAACCGGGCTCGTGCGAGGCGCCAGCGCATGCACCAGCAGCCCTGCCAACCACCGCGGTCCCCCAGGAGTTTTTCTAGATCCTCCCAGCGCTCCTTGGAAACAGGGTGGCATTCTAGTCCCATCGAGAGATCATTTGAGTTTAGGTTTGCCACAACGACCGAGAATAGCTACTTTAGGAATCATTTCAATTACGCGCATAGCAGGTGGCAAATACTATCTCAACTGCTGGAACCGCGACCGGGCTATTGCCATTTCTTATTCCACTTGTCCACCAGATCTTGGACCGTCGCCTCGATGTCTGGGCCGAGTTGGGCACCCGCGGCCCGCACATCGACTGGTAGCGATGCGTCGCCATGCTCCGCAGCCAGCCTCCACCACATTATGGCCAATAGCTCATCACCCGGGACACTATTGCTTTCCCAGTACAATCTGGCCAAAGTAGCGAAAACGTCCGCATGTCCCTGCTCCGCGGCCTGCAGAAACCAGTAGGTTGCTTCGGCAGAATCTGGCGGCACCCCGCGACCCTGCAGGTACATTTTCCCAAGATGGTGCTGCGCGTGTACGTCGTCCTGTTCAGCGGCGCGACGGTACCATTTGGCTGCCTGGCTGTAATTTTGGGCAACACCGAGACCCTGCTCGTACATCATGGCCAAGTTATACTGACCGGCAGCAAAACCTAGCTGGGCCGCTTCCCGATACCAGTATACTGCCATGGACAGGTCCTGCAGTCCGCCACTGCCGGTGCGGAATCGATTTCCGATACGAATCATCTCTTCTGGCGACTCAGCGCCAGAGCCGTCTTCGCGGGCGATAGTCCCATCACCACGAACAGTCACGACACGCAATATATCGGTTGACTCGCCGTCACCCCACCAGCCGCACGCTGAAGCATGTTGAGCGATCGTCAACGCTGTGCCAAGTCCAAGAATTCGTAAGTATCGCGGAAAAACGCCTTCACCAAACATAGGAAGTGACGGGGCAGCCTTACCGTTTGGCTGTTCGTAGGGGACCATACTACAGGTGCAGTGACGGCTGACTCAGGTCGTTGCAGCGACCAGACGGCGCTCTATGTCCTCCTCCTCGCCCCGAAGAAAGTCAGCCAGCAGGCGGGCCATCTCTCGATAGAAGGGCAGTTGCGCCGTCGTTACGACCCTGTCGCAGAATGTGTAGATCCATGTGCAAAGATGGTCACGCATGAACTCTTGCTGATACTCCAGGCAATTGGCCGCTTGATCCTTGTCGCCATTCTTCCAAGCCACGCTTTCTCGTCTGGCTAGCTCACTCATCAGTTCGAGTTCAACACTTACATGATCCGGAACTCCAGAATATGACTTGTCGTATTGAAATCCCAGGCGCTCGATAAAACGCCGGACAGCCACCGTCTCCGCTCCCCAGAGATTTCCCGTCCCGCCCTCGGCATACACGGATTCATGGGGTGAAATGTGACCACCCGGGCCTAGAAATAAAGCGGCATACTCGACCGCGAGCCCTTCGAGCAGTTCGGCCTCGCTGCCACCGGAGAGACTGTCAGCCAGTTCGGCGCCCGCCGCCGCCAGGGTAGTGCGTAGCTCATCGGATCGGAGCTGCCTGAGAAGTTCCGCTGAAAGCTCCTCCCGGAAAACAGCGGCCAGGAAGCCATGCAGGTGACTCACCTGCATGGCTGTCCTGGCCAGATCTTCCGGGTGGAGGTTAGGGATTCCACCCGAGTCCTTCATGGACCGGGATTATACTCGGGTTACCTTGACCACCGTATCCATCCAGCGCTGCTGGCCGTTGATGGGATCCGGCGCGTTGGGGATCACCCAGTTCGGGTGCACCCCGTTGTCGGTCCACCACTTGAACTTGAAGTCGCGGTCGCCCCGCTCTTCGTCGGTAAACGGCGCGCGACGGCCCGAGGCGTAACGGCCGTACGCCCAGTGACCGCAGTGGTGCGAGATCGCGACCACGCCCGGGATGATCGCCTCGGTCACGCGCGCCTTGGTGACCATCTCGCCGATGGCCGACGTGACCTTGATCCGATCGCCGTCATAAATACCGCGGGCCTTGGCGGTTTCCGGGTTAATCCACGCGGGATTGGTGTGATAGAGCTCGGCCAGATACTTGCAGTTCATGGTACGCGAATGCGTTTGTGTCGCGTGCTTGAACGTGGTCAGGATCAGGTCGTCCGGACCCATCTTCTGGTGCTCAGGGATTGGCATCCAGGTGGGAAAAGGATTGAATCCCTTCGCCTTCAGCAGCGGTGACCAGAGCTCCAGGTAGCCCGACTTATTGACCTTGTCCGGGGCGAAGCCGGAGAAGACGCCGTGCGGCATCTTCTGGGCCACGTACTTCTTGTACGCGCCCTTGGTGGCCACGTAGCCCTTCTTAGTGTCCTCCTCGCTGGCGGGCTTCCAGTAGACACCGGATGCCTCATCGAGCGCCACGCCCTTGGCCTTGTAGACCGATTCCGGAACCGGACGGTTGTACACCTGCTGCTGCGGGATGGCGTTCTTGTCGTGCCAGACACCGTGCTTCTTCATGTACTCGAAGCCGCCGGCCTCCTTGACCCCCGGGGTGTTCTCGCACGCCAAGCGCACAAAGTCCTCGTGCGACTTCGCCTCGCCCATGTCGACGCCGAGCCGCTTGGCCAGATCGAAGACCACGTCGGAGAAGTCGCGCGCCTCGCCCAATGGCTTGGTGAACGGCTGGCGGATGTAGAACTCGCCGATCTGCGCCGGGTCGACCATGTCCTCGGCGGTCCAGCGCTCGGTGAACGGCGTGTCGGGCAGGATCAGGTCGGCGTACATCGTCGAGTCGCCGTAGAACGGGTCCACCGAGACCACGAACGGCATTAGCTTCTCGTCCTTGAGGATCTCGATGGCTTCGCCGACGTGGCCGTTGGCGTAGGTCGGCGTCCAGCAGTACATGACGTACATGTCGGGCCGCCCGTTCCGGCCGTCCTTGATCATCGGCAACACCATCTCGGCGACATGGTGGGTTGGGTATGCGACCTGCCCCGGGAAGCCGTCGAAGATGTCCAGCTTCTTGACCTTCTTCGCCTTCGGGATTTTCGGGAACTTCCAGCCGGCGCCGACCGCCTTCATGCGCGTGCCCGGCTTGTCCATCTGGCCGGTGACCGCGCACAGCAGCTGCGCCAGGCGCTCACCCTCGTTGCCGTTGTAGTGGCAGACCAGTCCCCGGTAGCTGACCAGCACGGCCGGCTTGGTGGTCGCGAACTTGCGGGCCAGCGCCGTGATCTTGCTGGCCGGTACGCCGCTGAGCTTCTCCGCCCAGTCCGGTGTGTAGTCCTTCACGTGTGCCTTGATCGCGGCGATCTTGGTCGGCACGTCGGCGTTGACGTCCTCGGTCACGCGGGTGTACTTCAGGAACTCCTCGCCGTCACCCTTGTACAGGCCCTCGCTCATGACGACGTTGATCATCGCGGCGATGACGGCCCCGTCGGTCCCCGACTTGACCGGCACCCACTCTTTCGACTTTGCCGCGGTGTTCGAGAACCGCACGTCGAAGGTGACCATCTCCACGCCCTTTTCGGCCATCGCCCACAGCAGGCGATGCGCCGTAGGGATATGGTTGGTGTGGGTCTCCAGGACATTGCTGCCGAAGTTCAGCACGAATTTGGTGTTGTCGAAGTCCCAGTTGTCGTAGTGACCACCCCAGGTCAGCTCCTGCGCGGTCCACTTGCCGCCCTCGCAGAGCGCGGTGTGGTTCCCGATGCTGCCGGTGCCGTAGGCCTTGAAGAAGCCGCCGATGGTCTTCGAATGGCTCGCCTTCATGCGGCCGTAGTGGAACGCGACCTTCTCCGGTGTGCCGGCGTCGCGGTTCTTCTTCATGCGCGCCGCGATCATGTCGAGCGCCTCGTCCCACGAGATGCGCTTCCACTCACCGGCGCCACGCTCACCAACACGCTGCATCGGATACAGGATGCGGTCCGGGTCGTAGGTGTGGTTGACCGCGCCCTGGCCCTTGGCGCACATCACGCCTTCGGTGCGGATCGAGTTTACGTTTGATTCGATCTTCACCAGCCGGCCGTCCTCGACGTAGCCTATGTTGGCACAACGCGTCACGCACTGCCAACACGCACTCGGGATGGCCTGGCGCGGCTTACCGGTAGTCGGCGAGAAACCCTTGTTCCCCCAGTCTGGTAGATCCTTCACTGCGTGAGCATTCAGGGAGGCCCCGCCGGCAACGGTTGTCGTTGCGGCAGCAGCGCCGAGTTTCAAAAAATTACGACGATTTAACATGACTATACCTCCCCTAAGACCAACGTTTGCTGGACCGCTCGTTGCGATGCGTGTCCAGTCGGAAGTACTGATCGGCCTTCGGATCCTTTTTCGCCTCGAGATACTCGGCACCGATGTAGAAGACGCTCGGCTTGGTCTTTTTCTCGCGCAACAGCACCGTTGGCTCGAACTCTTCGACAAGCTTGGCGACTGCGCTGGTCGGGTCGTTGAGATCACCGAAGATACGCGCCTTGCCTTGACAGGTGTTCACGCATGACGGTTGCAGCCCCTGAGAGATACGGTGCATGCAGAAATCGCACTTGTCCGCCACACCATTGCCCTTGGTCTTGACCGGATCGCCCTTAAACGGATTCATGAAGCGCGCATCATAGGGACAGGCCTCCAGGCATTTGGCGCAACCGATACACAGGCTGTCGTCCACGACGACGATGCCGTCTTCTTCACGCTTGAAAGTGGCCTTATCAGGTTCGGTGGGGCACACCTCGACGCAAGGCGGCTCGGAACACTGGTTGCACAGGCGCGGCAGCATGCGGCGCTCGACGTTCGGGAACTTGCCCACTTCGATGTGCTCAACCCAGGACCGTACGCCTCCCAGGGGGACTTCGAACTCCGCCTTACAGGCGACGCTACACGCCTGGCATCCGGAACAGCGACGCGTATCGATGACCATTGCATAGCGTACTTCCTGCTTGGCGGCACGCGCGGTTATCGGCGCCGCGGCAACCACCGTGACACTGGCTGTTGCCGCCCCGACGCGTTTTAACATCTGCCGACGGGTCATCGTCGGCGCAAAGGCAGTCGTCATACCCATTTCTCCTCGGTTGATTGTTCTTGCGGCTGTGTGAATTTGGATCTGCACCCTGACCCGGCCAGTGACTCGACACCGGATTGGGTCACGACGCGAACGTTTTCGATGACATCAACTGCGTTCAAGCAAGAATCGAACCAAGGAATTATTTCTGCACGAAATCAAGGAGTTGGCTACGAGGTTATTGCTATGACGACGGAGTCCGTTACCGGATAGTAACCTGACCGGCACCATACTCGCCGATTCGGTTACCTCGCGGTAACGCAGTTTCGCCAGGCAGCGGGCGGGTGGTTGCGAGATCAAGTACCGCAGGCTCCGGGATTCACAACCCGTCTCCGGTAGTGCAGGTGCATCGAGGATTTGGGGAACTCAGGGCCGTGACAGCCGGGCCGCTATCCGTGCATCCCGGCCTTGCAGGCGGAAAAGTGCTGATTTGGCCGGGCCGTCGTTAATCTTGACCGCGAGATCGATCTGTCGAACCGAGCGCTGCATCGCGATCAACCGCTCGATCAGGTCCAGGTGTTCGCGATAAGCGTGAGCGGTCCTTTCCACGATCTCCAGCGCGGTCCGATCATCACGAAGCATTCTTGTGATTTCCTCCACGGTCTTGTCGGATTCCGCTGCGTCGGCGCGATCCACCCAATCCTTGTCGCTAGCCAGAGAGAGCGCGGCGGCTTGCGGCATGCTGAATTCTGGTTGGCCGAGCTGGCTTGCCAGCAGCGATTCCACCGCCAGAAAATTCTCCAGGGCTTCAGTATGGAATTGCTCGCGCCCGCGCACCACATAATTCTTGAAGTTATGGATCGCCTTACCGTAGCCAAGTTGAAATTCGATCTCCTCCAACTCGGACCAGGTCCATCTTTTGCGTAGGGAATCCAATCCCTTTACGGCGGGAGTGTCGTCGATGATCACTGCGCGGTCGATGTCTTCAATACGCCATCCCTTGTCGCGCAGCTCGGTTACCTGGTCGAGACCCGCATTGTAGGATTCCACTACAAACTTGACCGCCGCGAGCGACTGTTGCTCCGCGGCGTTCAATTCGGCATTTTTCTCGAGCCTGGCGACTGCCTCTAGAGTCCGCGCGAAGTTTGAACGTGCATCGGTATGGTACTCCGGCCTGCCCCGAAGTACATAATTCTTGAAATTGTGTATCCCGGCGCCGTAACCCATCTGGCGCACGACTTCGGCCAAGTCATCCTTTATATCACCAGCCTGTAGAGCGGGCGCCGACAACGCCACCGTTAGGCACATAAAACCGATCCATAAACGAAAACTCGATTTCATATGGATTCTCCGAATCGGCAAGGATGAAACGTAAGTACACATGTCAAGCCTTGTGGCCTTGCTTTGACTTGACCTTGGTGATCTGCACCACTGTATCCATCCAGCGTTGTTGTCCGTTAATCGGATCTGGTGAATTGGGTATCACCCAGTTGGGATGCACACCATTCCCGTCCCACCAACGCACATCGCGATCCGGAATATCATCCACGCCCTGGGGCGCGCGTTTTCCCGAGGCAATTCGCCCATACTGCCAGTGCCCGCAGTGGTGGGAGATGGCAATTACTCCCGGGACCACGGCAGGTGTCACCTGCACCTGCGTCTCGATCTCGCCGATAGCGGAAGTCAACTTCACGGTGTCTCTTTCCATAATATCCAGGGCTTTCGCGGTCTCGGGATTAATCCATGCTGGGTTTTCATGGTACAGCTCGGCGAGCCATTGGCAGTTCATGGTACGGGAGTGTGTCTGCACGTTAACCTTGTAGGTCGTCAGCACCAGCTGGTCCGGTGTTAAATTCGCGTGCTCGGGAATGGCCATGAAAGTTGGCATCGGCGGCAGTCCCCGTTGTTCCATAAGAGACGAATAGATCTCGAAATAGCCGGACTTGTTGAGCTTGTCTGGTGGAAAACCCACATACACCCGCTCGCCGATCTGTTGCGCGACGTAGCCCCTGTAGGCTTTCTTGGTGTCAACATAACCCTGCTCTTCGGCTGTTTCGAGACTGTCAACGCCGGCCTTCTTCCAGTCCCAGTAAACACCGGTGGCCTCGTCAAGGATGATCGACTTCTTGTCGAGTTCCTTGGCTTTCACATCCTGTAGGTACGAGAAGTATTGAGGTCGCGAGCGCTTGTCATGCCATACGCCTTTCTTCACCATCCCACGAAAACCACGTGCCTTCTTCTTGACCACTTTAGTCAGCTTACACGACCGCTTTACAAAGTTCTCCATGGAGTCTACACCCAGGTCCAGCCCCAATCGATTGGCCAGATCAACGCACACATCCGGGAAGTTTCTCGATTCGCCCAACGGCTCGACGAGAGGCTGGCGTATGTAGTACTCGGGGATCTGAGTAGGCGAGACCATGTCCTCCCAGTCCCACCGTTCCAGATACGTGGTGTCGGGCAGGATTAAATCCGCCAGAGCCGCTGCCTCATCATAGTAAGGATTTACAGATACAGTGAAGGGCAGCAGCGACTCATCCTTTAGGATTTCTTCGTTGGCCTTGCAGTGGCCGTTTGCATATACAGGTGAGTAGCAGTACCAAAGGTAGACATCGGGGCGTCCGGCATCCCCAGCCTTGATTCGTTCTAATACCTGGTGACTCACATGATGTGTCGGGAAGGCAATCTGTCCTGGATGGCCATCCATGAGATCTAGCTTTCTCGCCTCGGGGATCTTCTTGGGCTTGGGATAATTCCAGCTCGCACCCACCGCCTTGCAGCGCCCCCCTGGGTTATCGATATTGCCGGTGATTGCCGCGAGCATCTGGATGGCCCGCTCCGTTTCATTACCGTTATAGTGAGCAACCGCCCCGCGGTAGCTGATCACACAGGCCGGGTGTTTGTTCGCGAACTCGCGCGCAATCTCGACGATCTGTTGTGCAGGCACACCGCTGATCTCTGCGGCCCACTGCGGCGTGTAGTCCTTGACGTGTACCTTCAAGGCATCAATCTTTTCGTCGATGGAGGCGCGATAATGGGGTGTTGCTCTGCAAAAGTCGAGAAAGGGGATGCCTGCTTCGTACAGACCCTCCGACATGATCACGTGGCACATCGCCAGCACCACCGCCAGGTCCGTACCCGGTCGGACGGGAACCCACTCGGTAGATTTCGCGGCGGTATTCGACAGGCGCACGTCAAAGGTCACCAGACGCACGTCGCGCTCCACCATTGCTGTAATCAGGCGCTGGGCGGTGGAGATATGATTAGTGTGGGTCTCGAAAATATTACTACCGAAGTTCAGGACGAACTGGGTGTTATCGAAGTCCCAGTTGTCATAATGCCTCCCCCAAGTCAGCTCCTGAGCGGTCCACTTTCCTCCTTCACAAAGGCTGGTGTGATTGCCGATGGTCCCGGTTCCGTAGGCGGCTAGAAAATTATGTACCAGCTTACTGGTACCGCCTTTCATGCGACCATAATGGAACATGAATTTTTCGGGTTCGCCGGCATCGCGTAAGCGTTTCAGTCGTTCTGTCAGTTCGCCCAATGCCTCATCCCAGCTGAGGCGTTTCCATTTTCCTTCGCCCCGTCTCCCGACGCGTCGCATGGGATAAAGTATTCGGTCGGGATCGTAAAGCTGGTTGATCCCCGCCTGCGATTTGGCGCAGATCTTGCCGAGGGATCGGATGGAGTCAGGCTGTCCCTCGATCTTGGTCAGCACTCCATCTTCCGTAAATCCGATAATCGGGCAGCGTGATACGCACTGCCAGCAGGCGCTGGGTGTAGCTTTCTTCTCGATTCCATGAAGAAACGAGTAGTCCTTTCCCCCCTGAATGAAGACCTTGCTCTCACTCTTCAAACTACCAGCCGCATCGGCGGTATCTGTATCGGTTGCCGCCAACGCAGATCTCAGCGGAGCCGTTACGGTAGTCGCTGTGATTGTCGCGCCGATGCGTAGAAAGTTTCGTCGATTCATCATCACCATGTCTTCAAATACCAATTGGCCCGGTGATCTGTCCGCCCACCACGATCACGTAGCGGAGCATCACGCCACCGAAGAGTATGGCGATGGGTGCGGAGACGTTGATCACGTACGGCCATTCGAATTCGTGCCCCAGCACCGCCGTGCGGAGCAGGTAAAATCCCTCGATGAAGGCGGGTAACAGCAATCCCACCAGTATGACCCCGACCCAGAAGGCAGTCGCCATTTCGCCCCCCGGCAACAGCGTCTGTACCGCGAACTTCGAGGAGTTGATGGTCATGTGCGCGAACATGATAAACAGCCCGATGACCACCAGTTCGGCGATGATCAGTATCACCTTCATGCTCACCAGGTAGTACTCGGTGACGCGGAAGGCGGGATCCTCGCGCCGAACTGCGCCTCGGACTGCGCCGGGCTTGCGGAACATGAAGCGCTGTACCAATATGATCGCCGACAACCCGGTGGAGATCGCGGAGACGGTGAACAGCAACCACAGCACCGGTGTGTGCCACAGGGGGCGCGCGGGCACCGCCGCCAGCAGAATCGCGGTGTAGATCGCCATGGCGATGGCAAGCGGCACACAGATCACCGCCATCGGCGAGCGCCATCGCTCGCTGCGCGCTGCCAGCCGCTCACCCCGTTCGCCGCGCAGCAGCGCCTTCCAGGGCAAGAAGGTGAGCGCGTAGACGGTGGCGAAAATGAAGAATAACAGGATGAACCAGCTGCCCCAGTTCATGGGCGAGGGGTTGAAAAGCATGAACCAGAAATTGCTGGTCAGGAGATTGAGCGCGCGATACGGCCGGCCGAGCTCGAAGATCAGCAACGCGGTGCCGATTATCACCGGCAGCGGGCCGATGAACGCACCGAGGCGCGCGACCAACTCCGCCCGGTGGCGGAACTCGCCCGCCGGGTCCCACAGGACCACGATGCCGCTCACCGCTATCGCGCCCGCCCCCAGACCGGCTAGAAACAAATAACCGATGACCGGCCAGTGCCACATGAGATGATGTTCCATGGTCAGGTTCTCTTCTTCGACTTTGCCTTATTTGTCGTGACCCGTACGTACTGGCCGGGCTTCTTGGTGTTCTCGTCAGTGGTATCCAACCCGATGTAATAGACATTGGGCTGGGTGCCGTAGGTCTCGCGTATCACGGACACGGGATTTCTAGCGATGAGTTTGTGTATCTCACTGGTGGGGTCGTTGACATCTCCGAAAATACGTGCCCGCCCCTGACAGGTGTTCACACATGACGGCACCAATCCCTTGGCGACTCGGTGTATGCACAGATCACACTTATCGGCAAAACGCGTCACCGGATTTAGATACCGCATGTCATAGGGACAGGCCTGCGCACAGTAGAGGCAGCCGATACACACCCCCTGGTCGACCACCACAATGCCATCTTGAGGACGCTTGTAGGTGGCACCGGTGGGACAGACCCGCACGCAGTGCGGCTCCGAGCACTGATTGCACAAACGTGGCAGGAAGCTGCGCCCAACGTTGGGGTATAGCCCTTTCTCCGCGTATTCCACCCAGCTTCTCGTGACACCCATCGGTACATCCGCTTCGGCCTTGCAGGCTACTGTACAGGCCTGACAACCTATGCAACGCCTGAGATCGATGAGCATGCCGTACTGAACCTTGCCCTGTTTTCCGGTGTCAGCGGACGACTGGATCGCGGCGGCATGCATGGCACCACCTGCAACGCCCCCAGTGGCCACGGCGGCAGCTCCCTGGCTTATTTTTTTAAGAAATTTCCGCCGGCTGACGGGGCTATCGCTGCCTTCACTCATGACATGCTCCAAATTCTCCTACAAACTCATTATTCAACTGACCGGTCTCTGCTTCGCATCATTGGTCGAAGCCTCCTGCTGCTTGAAGATGCCTTCACGCACATCTACCGCGCGGTGCTTTTCGTTGTAGTGGCATTCAATGCAGGTCTGTTTGTCTTCGAGTGCCTTCTCATGTGCATTGATGCCGCGCTCGCGCTTGGGTTTGATCTCTTCCTCGATATGGCAGATTCGACACGTCGGGCTGTCGTATTCGAACAAGCGATCTCGAACCCTGTGGGCCGCCACCTGTCGCGGCGGGAGCCACGACCCGGCGCGTTCAGCCGTGCGATCGCGGAAATGTCCGAACAGATCGGTGAGGCTGGCGAAATGCGTATAGGCGTAAAACGTATTGATGAAACCAGTGGGGAGGTGGCATTCCACGCAGCGCGCCTGCTTGTCCTCGAATCCTTCCGTAGTCGCCAGGGGATGATGCTTGGAGTAGGCCAACCGCACGCCGGCGCGATACTCATAATCAACATGGCAATAACCGCACAGATCATCCTGTGCCACGAATGCGCGGGTCACCGGTTCGAAGGCCAGAGCCGCTGCAACAACGAGAAAAACAACAACACCAACGACCACCGTTTTTCGATTCGCGAACACGCTCACAGGCATGACCTCAGAGGGTATGTCGTCAGTTGAGAGTAGTGGCCTGAATATCGGCCTTGCCCGGGCCGATGCTCACCGAGACCGGGAACGAAACATGGTGGGCGCGCTTGCCGCTCGCATCGTCATGAATCGACCGAAGGTATAGATACCGCCTACTTTCAACACCTTGTCATCCTCGGGATGTCCGGTGTCCAATTTACGTCGCATGATGACCGTGTATTGTCCGTTCTCGAATACTCCTTTGGCATAATCGACGTCGGCCGCGGAACCCTCGGCGGCGCCGGTATCCAAGATGTGCGCTGGCAGTAGATCGCCTTCCTGTATCTTCGCGGCGTCGAAAGGCGCGGTATTGTGACCGACGATCAGGTGTTTCGGCTTCGACGGGTCCGCAAGATCCGCCTCGGTGAGGGCCGAGAAGCCCACCGTGCCCTCGTCAAACATGTATTTCGGACCGCCGCGCATCTCGCCATTCGGCCACAATGCACTGGTGCCGTCGTCCACCTGTTTCATCTCCAGTACGTTGAAATCCGCCGCGACACCGGCCGGGTTGGTGAGTGACGCATCCCAGATGATCAGATCCAGGAAAGCGCCTTCCTTGCGGAGAGTGATCAATTCGTCCTCGTTCTTGACGGCGGCCCACTCCGTACCGTCGGACCGGGAATCGGGAAGATACTTACGAACCGCATAATTGAGGATCGGTATTCCTATCTTCTCGTAAAGTTGGCTGATTACCGGGTGTTCGCCGACTTCTTCCTCATCGGCCTGTTCGGCCATCCCCACCATAGAATCATGGCAGGTCATCCAGCAACCATGCTCCGGATAGAGCGGCGACTTGGCGTCGCCGATCATGATCCCGAGTCGGTCGGGATAGATCGCGGGCTGCTCCTCGTCGAGGACTGCCTCATGCTGTCGATGGTTGCCCCACCACGCCCACTCGGAGCCATCAAAGCGCATGAGATTTCCCACGTTGCCCGGGCCTTCGCCGCTGGTCTTCCAGCCAAAACGCAGGTAGAGGTATTGATCATCGTGCGCCGCCTGTACCGACAGTCGTAGATAGCCGGATTTGTCCTCGATCGGGTCAGGCTCCAGGCGATTTTCCACCACCAGGATTTCGCCGAGGGATTTCTGTTCACCTTTGTGGCAACGCAGGCAGGCTTCGCCGGCTTTGGTCTCTTCAGCCGCTTTTTTGTGCTCCGAGGTGCGCAGCCACTGGTAACTGGATTGACCAGGATAGTACAGTCGTGGTTTTGACACAGAAATCTGCGACCAATCGATGGATTCGACGTCGGCGGCAAACAAAGGTGTTGCTTGCGGTAAGATCATGCCGAGGCTTCCGGAGAGGATCGCAATGCTTATCAACCTAAGCGAGCTGAATGAGTGCTTGTATCGGTTCACTGCTGCCGCCTTCACCATTTTTGGGTCACCTCGAAAACACATGTCTTAGCTGGGTAGATGC
>CAMYNL010000052.1 GCA_947259705.1 uncultured Gammaproteobacteria bacterium
CCGCAGGAAACACGAGAAATCGGGTCGATTGAGGAGCACTCGTCCACCGCGGCCGTGTCGATTGAGGAGCACTCGTACACCGCGGCCGTTGGTCCTGTGACGGTTTCCCGCAAACCCTTGTCCTGGTTGCTTGGTCTCTGCATTTCCACCCTGGTGGTATGGATCGTATTACAGTACCCGGTTGGTGCAATATGGTTGTTTTCCTGTCTCGCAGTGTATGCGATCTTGTTGTGGCAAAGGCCCCGTTTATGGCTGTTTATGGTTCCCGCACTGCTTCCTGTCTTCGATTTCGCGACCTGGACCGGATGGTACTTCCTCACTGAGTATGACCTGTTGCTTGCTGTCACCGTTGCGGTGCTTGTCGTACGTGAAGAAAGCGGCGTAACTGAGCTGAAGTTATCACGGTCGGTTGCTTGGCTGCTGAGTGCCTTCGGCGTTATCTATGGCATCAGTCTGTTAATCGGCCTGTTGCCCCTGCAACCACTGGATCACAATGCCTTCGCAAGTTACTACAGTCACTATAATGCTCTTCGCGTGGGGAAAGGCGTGGTATGGGCATTTCTGCTATTGCCGTTCCTGCGCAATGCCTTACAGACGAAAAATGAACTCGAACGGTATCTTGTACCCGGTGTATTGACCGGGCTCGCCATGACCGTGCTGGCGATACTCTACGAACGATGGGCATTTCCCGGACTTTTCAATCTTTCCAGCGACTTTCGGGCCACCGCTTTCTTCTCGAGTATGCACCTGGGGGGTGCGTCGGTTGACGGTTATCTGGCATTGGTGATGCCGTTTGTAGCGTTGTGCTTTCTGTTGTGGCGAAACGCATTGAGTTATGCCACCGGAATGATACTTTACGCCCTGGGTCTTTACGCTTTTCTGGTTACTTTTTCGCGCATCAACTACATCGCAATAGGAATGTCCACGCTTGTGATCCTGGTGGGTCTGGTGCGTGACCGAACGTTAGGGCACCGTTATTTCAAGGTTGCGCTGCCGCTGGTCGCGGTTACCGCGCTGATCAGCGTCCCCTTGTTCCTCGCTCCTTATACGATGGTGCGCTTTGCGACGGTAGGCGAGGACGCCGCATCGCGCCACGACCACTGGAAGAACGCGCTGGCGCTGAGAGATACCGGACCTGCGGTACAGCTGTTTGGAATGGGTGTGGGAAGTTTTCCTCGCGTGTTCTTCTGGACTGATCCCGGACCATCGCGACCCGCAAGCTTTGCCTATGTAAGCGAAGATGGTAATGATTTCCTCCGACTGGGCTCAGGAAAGCCGCTATACATACTACAACGAATTCGACCGGCCCAGAATGAGCAGCACCAAGTGAGCCTGAATCTGCGTGCGGCAGAATCGGCGCGTGGCCTTTCGGTGATGATATGCGAGAAGCCGTTACTTTATTCTCAACGCTGTGAGTCGATCGTCTTCGGTGTTGTCCCGGAGGAGCAAGCGTGGCAGAAAAAGCACGCGATCGTGAGCTTGTCAGACTATGGTAAAGCAGGACGCTCGGTATATCTGGTTCTATACAATCCAAATACCGGCACCGTAGTGGATATCGACGGTATCAGTGTGCGGGGCGTTGACGGTCGTGAACTGGTTGCTAACGGTGAGTTTTCGAGAGGTTCTGAGCGCTGGTTCTTCACCAGTGACGATCATAGGAGCTGGCGCGTGGACAACCTTTGGATACACATTCTCTTCGAACAGGGTTGGCTGGGCATGGTGACTTTTGGTTTACTATTGGCGGTGACCCTGACACGGTTGGGCAGGGGGGCATGGCACGGCGACTCGTTGTCTTTGGTTCTATTGGCGTCACTGGTTGGCGGGCTAACCGTCGGTCTGGTGGACAGCATAGTCGAGGCCCCGCGATTGACGTTGTTGCTGTTTCTGTTGTTGTTCGTGTCGCTATACCACGCCGAGATGCGGGGGCGCGGCATACACGAATCATGAGCCTTAAGGCGTCATGACGTGGTATCTTTTGCCAATGAGAGGTTTATTGCAGCGGCCTTCAGGCGTCGATCTGCCGAGCTGAGTGGTCCAGTGACTCTGGTCAGTGTCGTCGCTGGTATCTTGGTAGCTGACGGTTCGCGAAGATAATGATGTTCGACAAGCTCGTGCCGTAGCTAAATCAGAGTTGTACAGACACACCGCCTGACAACGCACGGAGTGAAATCAAGCACACTTCAATGAAATCAACTTGTGAGACAGAGACATGAATAATTCGACGAAGCATGCCATGTATTTTCTGATAGTAATGGCTGGCGTAAGTCCATGGTCTTCCCACGCGTTGGAGATAATTATTCAGGGCCAGAGCTTGGTGCCTGATTCTCCGACTGCAACCTGCATAAACATTGCAGGTGACTATCAAGGTGTGAAGATAAAAGACAGCGAGAAGGGCAGGAAGGCCAGAGTATGCCAGCAGAGTTTAAGAAGTAATCTGGTCATCCTGGGCGACGCGAATTTTGTGGCGCTGGAAGATGGCGCGCAGATTGAAGTGCGATTCCAACATGAATTCGGTCCGGGGCTCAACGGACAGGTGATAGGTAGAGTACGGGCCGACGGAGTCTTTGCCGGCGCCACGGGTACCCAAGCGCCCGCCGGAAGTCGCATCGAAATGCAGGGTTTTCTCAATCAGGGGGCAAGTGTGGATCTGGTACAGGAGGCGCTGGCCCATACTGTGGATAACGCGCTCGACCTCGAGGGGGCAGTATTCGAGCTGGCGACGGAAAAACAATACCTCGTCGCCGGGCGAAGAACATTGAAAGGCGTGCTGACTTTGTCATTCGGGAAGGCCGGGGACCAGATGGTGGTTACCGATGGTATCAGGGTGGCTCTGGATCCTTTGTATACCAAGGACCGGCGTCGTATCGACTGACAATCAGATGAAATGTTTAGACGGCCGCTCGCCGTACCCAACACCTTCGGTGCTGAATCACTTTCCAACGACGTAGAAATAGCGCGGTTCACCAGGGACTAAGAGCTCGACTACCGATGAAAATGACCGTGTTTCGCCACGCGTCAACGGTTCCTGTTTAGCAATCTCATCCATCCCCAGTTGAACGCCAAGACCATCGAAAATCAGCACCTTGACTTCCGGAATGGTGGAAATTTCGGTGTTGTTTTCTATGACTAATTTATACTCGTAATTGCGCTGATTGGTTTTCCCGAGCAACGTAAACACGATGTTCTTCAGATACCCCGTATGCAGTGGAACGACTTTGTCGAACTCTAACCGGTGAAGCTGCGGAAAACGTCCTTCGACGGCAGCCTCTAGATCTACACGAGTTTTTGCGAGTTCCGACTTTGTCTGCGACAAATCCGTTTGCATCTCTTGAAGCTTGGCACGCAAAAGCTCATTACCGGAGTTCAGACTGTTGAACTTCACGACGCCGAAGAACAACAGGATGAAGACAAGTAACGTCAGGCCGAGTACGCCAACCAGTAGGGGACCTTCCTGCTGCCGGCGGTGTCGACGTCGCCGAAAACGGCTAGTGGACAGTTCGGCGGAAGCGCCGTCAATGTTTCCCTGCGCGTCTTGCTCGTTCAGCTCCGGCAGTTGTGCTGCGCGGCTTTCGCTCATGGTTGTTCCCCACCTCGCCAAAAAATTGCTTGGCCAGGCGATGAGACCGCCGGGGCCAAAACCGGATAATCGTGGTTGGCATGATATAGAATAATGATAGCCGAAATGAGGGTTGGTGAGAAAGCGCCAACTTTAGACATACCATTAACGGTCCTTAACGTTATACATAGCTTTTCGGGGAAGTCTTGCGGTGTCGGGAGGTGGCCGCCAATCGTGAGATAAACACGTAAATACAAAGACTTAGATGATGTAGATGCAAGAATGTATGGGTAATTCAAGCCTCGGCGAACGACAACGCGTTTGGCAGCTGTTTGTCGTCGCGCCGCTGATGATCATTGCAGCGTTTGCGCATGCCGGTTCTCTTAGTGAGACCATAAAGAAAATCAAGCCGTCAATTGTCGGAATCGGTACGTATCAGGCCACGCGACAACCGCCGGCTCAACTGAGTGGGACGGGATTTGCTATAGGGGAAGGTCGGCACGTGATTACCAATGCGCATGTGCTCCCTGAGGTCATCGACAGCAAGGGAAAGGGGGAGCGCTTAACTGTATTTGTCGGCCGGGGGGAGAAGGTCGATGCGGTGCCGGCGCGAACGGTCGCACTCGATCCGGAATACGATCTCGCGGTCCTGGAACTGGAACGGCGGACCCTGCCGTCACTGACCTTGGGAAACTCGAGCGCAGTGCAGGAAGGGCGCGCCATCGCCTTCACCGGTTTTCCCATTGGTTCCGTGCTGGGCTTGCACCCGGTGACACACACCGGGACTGTATCCGCAGTGACACCGATCGTGACTCCGCTGCCGAATGCCGGACGGCTGAATCCCAAACTCATCCGGCGGTTGCGCAGGCCTTACGATGTATTTCAACTGGATGCCACCGCCTATCCCGGAAACAGCGGCAGTCCGGTGTTCGATCCCCAGTCGGGAGAGGTGTTGGGCGTCATCAACAAGGTCTTTGTGCAGGGCACAAAGGAGGCAGTTTTGGAGAATCCCAGCGGAATTACCTACGCTATACCCATCGACTATGCGAAGGCGCTGCTGAGAAAGAAAGGCATTGCCACGGGGGCGCGTTGAGGGGTTGTGTGGCGCCGACACTACGCCAGGATTGAAAACGATTCAAATGGATCATAACAGTCTGCCTGTCGAAGAAAAGCCGATTCAATGCGAAAACTTAAGATCGTAAACGTCGTCGGTGCGCGCCCGAACTTCATGAAGATCGCACCCATCTATGACGAGATGCGCGCCCATCCCGCTATCGAGCCGTATCTCCTGCATACCGGCCAGCACTACGATCGTGCGATGTCTGAGCTGTTCTTCAATAACCTCGGCCTTCCTGAACCAGACTGCTACCTTGGCGTCGGCTCGGGTGGGCATGGTGCCCAGACCGGCAAGATCATGATCGGCTTCGAGAAGACCATGCAGGAAATCCAAGCCGACCTGGTGGTGGTCGTTGGCGACGTCAATTCGACAATTGCCTGTGGCCTGGTGGCGGTAAAGATGGGCATCAAACTCGCTCACGTAGAGGCCGGGCTGCGTTCCTTCGATCGGACTATGCCCGAAGAAATCAACCGGATCTTGACAGACCAGATCTCGGACTACCTGTTCACCACCGAAGCGTCAGCTAAGGATAATCTCGTCCGCGAGGGGATCGATGCGGAGAAGATATTCTTTGTCGGCAACGTGATGATCGATACGCTCTTGCGGCATCGGGAAAAGGCAGCGCAGCGGACGGTACTAGAGGCGCTGGGCGTGAAATCCGGCGATTTCGCCTTGGTAACTTTGCATCGCCCGTCGAACGTGGATCACAAAGAGGTATTTATTGGATTGATGAACGCCCTGAGTGCGCTGTCGACGGAACTGCCCATGGTATTTCCGGTACATCCACGCACGCGGCAGCGGTTGACTGAGTTCGGGCTGATCGACACACTGAACGCCTGTTCCGGTCTACACCTCGTCGATCCACTGGGCTATCAGGATTTTCTAAAGTGCATGGCGAGCGCCCGTTTGGTCATCACGGATTCAGGCGGCATACAAGAGGAAACCACGGCGCTCGGCGTGCCCTGCGTCACCGCACGGGAGAACACGGAGCGCCCGATCACGGTCTCGGAGGGCACCAATGTCATCGTTGGCCGTGACCCGCAGCGCCTCACCGATGCGGTACGCAGGATCCTGCGGGGTGAATCCAAACGTGGGAGAGTCCCGACATTGTGGGACGGCAAGGCCGCCGGACGCATAGTGAACATCCTGTGGCAGAATGAGGGCGCACCGGATGCTGCGGCGTGGGGCACTGGCAGCTGATCGTCCAGTCGAACTTGTTGGCGGATTACCACGACCGGCCAATACAGGTGAGCGCTGACCGTGGCTAAAAATGTTCGTCCGGTCGGTAATGCAATAACGGTGTGGGTATATGATCGCTGCAGACGTGCTGGGGTACGTCAGCTATCGTTCCTTTGGTATTTTTTATGGCTGACCGCAATATCTGCGGTCCTTGGTGATGGAAGCAAGAAATGAGCAATGATCAAAGATATTTTCGAGTGCGCGCGCGGCTGGCGATGGCTGTAGTCAGTCTGGTCTTTGCCATCAACGGTGCCCAGGCCACCGACAGCGACGAGTATCTACGCGAGGCTGAAACCTACCTGCAGAACAATGATCTGCGCGCCGCCGTCATCCAGTTGAAGAATGCTTTAAAGGCGGATCCGGAACACGCCCAGGCCCGGCTCCGTCTCGGGGAAACCTATCTCAAACTGGGCCAGGGTGCGGATGCGGAAAAGGAGCTTCGGCGCGCCCGGGAATTTGGGATAGATACGGCTGCTGTGCTGGTTCCGCTGGGACGGGCCTACCTGCTAACGGGTCAACATGACAGGCTGCTCGAGGAGATCCAGGCTCCTAAGGGGGCTACAGCGAGCCTTCAGGCGGATATTCTCGTGCTCCAAGGCCAGGCGCAATTGGCGCTGCGCCGCCTGCCCGCGGCCAGCGAATCGTTCACCAAGGCCCAGCAGCGAGATCCTGACAACGCCGGCGCCTTGCTAGGCCTGGCGCGCCTGGCGGTGCTCGACAAGGAATTCGACGCGGCCGCTGCCCATCTCGAGCGCGCGCTGGCCCTGGCACCGGAGGATGTCGAGATCCTGGTGCTGCGGGGCGAGCTTGCCCGTCAGACTGGCGATCTCGCCTTGTCCCGTGAAAGTTTCTCGCGGGCCGTTGCAATCGCGCCCACCAGCATTGCCGCCCGTCTTGGGTACGCCGCGGTGCTGATCGCACTCGGGGAGCACGACGCGGCGCAGGAGAACATAGACGCGGTCAGAAAGCAGCTGCCGGAACAGCCCCTGGCCAACTATCTGGCGGCGCTCATCGCGTATCAGAACAAGGACATGGCGGCGAGTGAGGAGGCCCTGCGAAAGGTATTGAAGGTGGCCCCCGATTACCTGCCGGGGCTTCTGCTGATGGGAAGCACCCTATACAGCCAGGGAAAGTATGAACAGGCCCAACCGCCCTTGGCGCGATATGTAGCGGCGATACCCGGCCATGCGCCGGGGCGCAAACTACTGGCGGCGACCTATCTGAAGCTCGACCAGCCCCGGGAAGCCATTGCGACGCTGGAGGTGGGGCTGGACCAGGCGCAGAGCGACGCGCAGTGGCTGGCCCTGCTCGGCAGCGCCTATCAGAAGGTGGGCGACCCCAGCCAGGCCAACGAGTGGCTGGAGAAGGCGGTGGCGGTGGCGCCGGATCTCGCCGCGCTGCGCGGCCAGCTGGCCTTGAGCCATCTGTCCCAGGGTGAGACTGCGGAGGCCATCGCACAACTGGAGACGGCGGTCGATCTGGGGCAGGGGCTGTTTCAGTCCGATGTGCTGCTGGTGCTGGCACGTTTGCGCAATCGAGAGTTCGATGAGGCGCTTGCCGCCGCCGAGGCACTGGTGCAGAAGCTGCCTGATAGTCCTGTGGCGTACAACCTGTTGGGTGCGGTGTACGGAGCCAAACGGCAAACCGCCGCTGCGCGCCAGCAGTTCGAGAAGGCCCTCAGTCTGTCTCCCGGATACACCGCGGCCGCCATCAACCTGGCGCGTCTCGATCTGCAGGAGGGGGCGGTCGATCAGGCTGAACAGCGCTTGAAGGCGATGCTCGAACAGAACGACCGCAACCTGGCGGCCATGATGGCTCTGGCCGATATTGCCAGTCGACGCGGGCAGGCCGAGGCGGCGTTTGAGTGGGTGAAACGAGCCTGGGAGAAGAACCCCGGTGCGCTGCAGCCGGGTCTTGTCCTGGCGCAGCACTACCTGAGACAGCGCGAACCCCTGGAAGCGGTGGCCATTGCGCGCGAACTCACCAATGCTCACCCGAAAAATCCTCAACCCTTGCAGCTACTGGGCACTGCGCGACTGGCCATGGGCGAGCCCGCCAGCGCCGTGGACAGCTACCAACAGGCGGTGAAGCTGCAGCCGAAGTCGCCCAACGCGTACCTGCTGCTGGCGAACGCACAGGCGGTTGCCAAGGACTATGAGGCCGCCATCGAAAGCCTCGAACAGTCGCTGGCGCTGAAGCCGGACTATCTCCAGGCGCAAGGCGCGCTGGTGCGGCTCAAGCAGCGCACCGATAAACCCGAGGAGGCGCTGCGGCTGGCACGCCAGATCCAGCAGCAACACCCGCAAAACGCACTAGGATATCTGCTCGAAGGGGACCTGCTTTGGGCCAGCAAGGCTTATGCTGACGCGGAAAAGATCTTCGCTGCGGGCTTTGACCGCTCGCCCAACGCGGAACTCGCACTGAAGCTGTTTCAGACGCGCCGGCAGCTGGGAGACAATGACTCTGCCCGCGCAGTGTTGTCGCAATGGCTGGCGGATCATCCGGATGATCTCAGGGTGCGCCAGGTACTTGGGCAGACATACCTGGAATCGGGAGAAACGGTGGCCGCCATTGAACAGTATCGAGCGGTAGTGGAAGGACAGCCCAACAACGTCGTGGTGCTCAACAATCTGGCCTGGGCACTCCACGAACAGAATGACCCCGGCGCGGTGCAGTACGCACAGAAAGCCTACGAACTGGCTCCAGACCAGTTTGAGGTCGTCGATACGCTGGGTTGGCTGTTGCTGGAAGGCGGGGAGGTCCAGCGCGGTCTGGCGCTGATACGGGAAGCTGCCGCGAAGGCGCCCCATGTACCCAGCATCCGTTACCACCTGGGGGCCGCACTGGCTCGGAACGACCGGCCAGAGGACGCACAAAGGGAACTCGAGCGTCTGTTGCGTGACCACCCGGATTTTCCCGAGGCCAACGATGCCAAGGCATTGCTCGCGAGCCTGCAAGGGCAGTAGCCGACGGCTCGCCGCGGCGGTCATTCATTGGCGGCGAGTCCCGCGCAGCGCTACTATAGCGATAGTGTTATCGCAGCCGGGGCTGTAAGCGAAACCTCACCTGATGCCACATTCGTCACCACATGTTGAACTGATCTCCAGCGAGCCGTACAGCGGGTCCGGGCAAGCGCGTCTCGAGGACTCACCGGCACATCGGGCAAGCCCGCATCGGCTGCGTGTGTTTCTAGGCGTATTCGCCGTCGCCTGTCTGCTCGGCATCACCTATACGTTCATGCGACCCGCGGTGTACCAGAGCACCGCGATCCTGGTCATGGCGTCGCCGGTTGCGGGCGAGCAGGGAGATCAGGCGTCGCGCAGTGAACGGGTGGCACTGCAGCGGGAGATCCTCACCAGCCATTCCCTGCTGATTAAGGTGCTGGATGAACTGTCACCAATCGAAGGGTCACGCGATGGATTGCCGCGTACCGTGGATGACCTGAATGACATGATCTCGGTGTCGGCGGTGGGCGAGGCGGAGATACTGCAGGTTCGCGCCGAAGGTGCGGAACCCAAAGCACTGCCTGTGGTCGTCAATACCTGGATTGATACCTACCTGTCCACGCAGGCGGCCAGCCGGAAGACTACGGCCGATTCCGCCGACGCGGCGTTGCGGCAGCAGAGCGAGGCGCTCTCGGAGAAGGTTGCCGACAAACGCCGGGCGCTGGAGAACTTCCGACAGCAGAATGACATCCTCTCCATGGAGCGCGACGAGAACCGGACCCTGGCGAAACTGAAAGGACTGTCCGATTCACTCAACAAGGCCAGTGAAGAGGAAGTCAACGCGGAGGCGCGTTTGAATGCCATGCGGGCTGCGCTGGCCGATGGCAAACCGGTGGCACGCATCGAGGATGAGCGCAGCCTGGCCAATCTTGAGCAGCGCGCAACGCAGTTGCGCGAACAGCTCAAGGGCTACGAGGAGCGATTTACACCCGCCTACATGGAACTCGACCCCAACATCAAGGCGTTGCAGCGGAACCTGGCGAAGACCGAGGATGACCTTCGGAGTAAACGTCGCGAGGCCCAGCAGGCCGCCTTGACCGAAGCCGAGCAGGAGCTGGCCAGCGCCCGCCAGGCAAGCGGCACGCTGCAACAGCAGCTCGACGAGTACAAGCAGACCGTGGCCACATTCACCGCACGCTTCGCCGAGCATAGCGCGCTGCAGGAAGAGTTGGGTGAACTCGAGCAGCTGTATCGGGACGTGCAGCAGCGCCTGGTGCAGACCGAGGTGATCTCGGAACACCAGCTGCCCCGCCTGGAGGTGCTGGAGCGCGCCTACCTGCCGGAACGTCCGGTAAGGCCCTTGTACCTGCGTGATGCCGCCATCAGCGTCGCGGCTGCGTTCGTGCTGGGAATGCTCGCGGTCTGGTTATACGAGTTCTTTACCCGCCGCGGGGTGCATCCCGTCGCGGCGGCGGGCAGGCCGTTCTTTTACCGTATTACTGAGCGTGCTCAGCCGGTCGCAGAGTTTCCTGTCGAGCAACCGGCGCCCGCGATCGGCTATGAATCCCCGCGCGAGCTTACACAAGCCGAGGTGATGGAGTTGATCGAAGCGGCGAACGAGGTGACCGGCCCGGCGATCATGGCGCTGCTGCATGGGCTGAGCGTCGAGGAAGTGGCCGGCCTGCGCTGGGCGGATGTGGATCTCGATCAGGATCAGATACGCCTCGGTGGACGCCAGGCGCGGACAGTGCCGCTTGCGCCACGACTGCGGGAATACCTGACCGCGCTACCGCCGCAAGGGCGGTCCGGCGAACTGGCCCTCTGGGTGGGTGAGGAGGGCGGACATGCGGAGCCCGCCGAGTTGGACGCGATGGTGGAGACCGCAGCGTACGATGCCGGCCTGACCCGACCCGCCGAGATCACATCCCGCGCACTGCGCCACACATATCTGCTGTTCCTGGTGCGCCAGGGTGCCCGCCTGCGCGATCTTGGCCGGGTCGCGGGCCACATTCCACCCACTGAGCTGGTCACCTACGGCAAGTTGTGTCCCCCGGGACAGGGCCTGCCGCTGGAGCAGGTTGAGCTGATTTATCCCTCCCTCAAGCAACCCGCCTGAAATTTCCCCTCCCGCCGTTGCCCCCTCCGGGGCGCTCTCCCGCCGTCAGTTCGTAAGCTTCCCCGTCAAGGCGACAGTTCATAATTAGAGTTTTCCAGCTTTCGGTTGCTATAAACAACGGGCGGTAATCCGCCCAATGCATCGTGTGGG
>CAMYNL010000053.1 GCA_947259705.1 uncultured Gammaproteobacteria bacterium
GTGATGGGGCGATTGGTATCAGTCCCTCAATGCGGATGCCGGTCTCGTCACTGGCGACAACATCGGCCTGACGCAAGGTGTCGATAATCTCCAGCTTGGCGGCCTCAAACGGCTGATGGCTGCGTTTGAGCATGTTGGCCAATGCACCCTGGCTCAGCTTCAGCCCGAACATTTCATCAAGCATCCCGGCCAGCCGGACATAGGAAATCGCCTGAAAGGTCTTCAGGTACAAAACAAGGGCGTGCAGCCGGGGGCCAAACGGCGAGCCGGAAGCCGCCGGTGGCAAAGCCCCCTTCACGCGCGCCCGGCACTGTGGGCAGCAAACACGCAACCGACGATGACGCCGGACAAAGGGAGTAATTGGCGGCAGGTCAATCTCATCGTATTCGCCGATGACATCGGCCAACAAATCTGCATCAAGAGCCGTGCTGCACTGCGGGCAAATCTCTGGGCGATACTCAAACGTCTCATCAGGCGACTCGTACAAAGAACGGCTGTGACCCTGATGGCCAGGCTTTGCGCCGCCCGGCTTCGACTGCAACCGACGCGCTTTCCTGTCAGTCGAGGGAGGCTTTGATGACGTCCGCGACGTCTTGGAAGGAGGCGTCAACCTGGTCTGCAGCGCAAGGTATGCGTCAACCAGTTCCTGCTTGCTCAGCTTCTCAAGATCGCCCCGTTTCATACCCCCACAGATTCAGAACCTCCTGCACGTTCCCCTGTTTGGTGGACTGGCGTGGCTGTGGTCTTGGTCGCTGCAGACCTGGATGAAGCGGGGCTGGCTGCGGTACGCGGCGGCCTTTGTTCTCACGGCGGCCTACGGAGTATTCGATGAACTCTACCAGACCACAGTACCGGGCCGTTATGGTTCCCTCACCGATATGGGCCTGAACCTGCTGGGTGCGGTTCTGGCGATCTGGTTGTGTCACCGGTCCGCCAAAGGTCACGGTAAGCACTGAGCTTTATTTCATCCCGAACTTGGCCATCAAGTCATAGAGGGTTGGGCGGCTGACGCCGAGGACCTGGGCCGCCTTCGACAGATTGCCCTGGGCCAGGCCGAGCGCGCGCTGCAACGCCCCACGCTCGGCGACTTCCCTGACTTGGCGCAGGGAGAGGGGAAGCGACTCCTTGTCTGGCACTTCCAGTTCCAGGTCGTCGGCTTCGATGCGGTTACCTTCCGCCATGATCATGGCGCGTTTTACCCGATTCTCGAGCTCACGGATGTTGCCGGGCCAGTCGTAGGCCTCGATGGCGGCAACCGCCTGGTCGCTGAACCCGCGCAGCGAACGCCCCTGGTGTTGCATGAATTTTTGCAGCAGCGCGCGGGCCAGCAATACAGCGTCGCCAGTGCGCTCGCGCAACGAAGGAAGATTCAGGGTGATTTCGTTGACGCGGTAATAGAGGTCTTCTCGGAAGGTCCCCTTTCCAATCAGTTCCGTGAGGTCCTGATGCGTTGCACATACTACGCGCACGTCCACCGCTATCTCCTCGCGCCCGCCGACGCGCTCGATGACCCGCTCCTGCAGGAAGCGCAGGATCTTGGCCTGCAATGAGGAAGGCAGGTCACCGATCTCGTCCAGGAACAGGGTCCCACCCTCGGCGTGTTCGATCTTACCCTTGGTTTGCTTGGCAGCGCCGGTGAAGGCACCTTTTTCATACCCAAACAGCTCGCTCTCCAACAGGGTCTCCGGGATGGCGGCGCAGTTGATGGCCACGAACGGGCCATCCTTGCGCGGGCTGAGACCATGTATGGCACGTGCCAGCAGCTCCTTGCCCGTGCCGCTATCGCCAAGGAGCAATGCGGTAGCATCCGTTGGCGCCACCTTCTCCACCATTCGACAAACCTTGACCATTTGCGGGCTGGCGGCGATCACACCCTCCAGCGGGGAAGCCTCGGACTTGCGCACGAGTTGCCGATTCTCTTCCTCGAGTTCGTAAAGCTGGTGAGCGCGCTGCACGATCAGCCCGAGAACGTCCGGATCGACGGGCTTCTGGTAGAAATCATAGGCGCCCAGGCCGATTGCGCGCAGCGCATTCTCACGATCATCGTTACCCGTCACAACTATGACCTTGGTGTGTGGGGCCAACTTCAGAATCTCCTCCAGGGCTGACAGACCCTCGGTGGCGTTGGCGGGATCGGGCGGCAAACCAAGATCCAGCGTGACGACCGGCGGCTCGCCGCTGCGCATGTAGTTCAGCGCCGACTCTTTATCACCGACAATCTCGACTTCGTAATCCTCGAACGCCCAGCGAAGCTGGCTTTGCAGTCCCGGGTCGTCCTCGACGATCAATAGCTTCTTCTTGCTCATTAATCTGCCATGCCTATTGGACGGCGCTGACAGCAGCGCGATCCTGTTCGATGGCGCGGGCCCGCGGCAGTCTTATATAGAATGTCGTGCCTTTGCCCGTCTGGCTGACCACACCCACCTCGCCACCGAGACCTTGCACGAACTCACGGGTCTCATAAGCACCAACACCCATTCCTGCATTACCCTTGGTAGTATCGAATGGCCGAAACAGACGTGCCCGAATGAATTCTTCATCCATGCCGCAACCGGTATCCTGTATGCCCAAGACCGTCCAGTCCCCTTCTAGCTTGAGTCGCACCTCCACGTGACCATCATCCGGCGTGGCCTCCTGGGCATTTTGAATGACGTGCCCGATGACGGCCACCAGTCGATCCGGGTCAGCAACGACGAACGCTTCGCCATCATCCGTGCTAAGTCTTGGAATCGGCCGCATGGAGGATCGCTCTGACACGACGTCTCGCAGGACTTGGATCAAATCCACAACCTCGTTGGACCCGGTCGGGCTGCGCTGTCTGCGCAGCTCCGCCAGCATCCTGTTCATCCTGCCCACTGCGTTTTCCACCGTGCGCACCGCGTCCGCGACGAACTCCGGCTTATGCTGATGCTTCCTGGCATTGGTGACCACCAGCGACAACTGAGCGGCGACGTTCTTGAGGTCATGGACTACATAGGCCGATAGACGATTGAACGCCTCGAACTGCCGTGCCTCGGACAGTGCCTCAGTCGTCTCTATCAGCCGGAGATAGCTCGCTGCCTCACTGCCCACTGTCTTCAACAGATCACGGTCCTCCCAGTCGAATTCCATGTCCACGCGGGGCTGACCCAGGACAATGAAGGCATCCAGATCATCCTGATGAAACAGTGGCAGGATCAGCCGCGCCTTCGGAAACTCCTGCAGCCAATGGGGTAGCTGCAGATGCCCATAACGTTCCGGCATCGACCTGTACTCGGCCAGGTCAATCACCCACTGCCGCTCGTTGAGAAACTGCACCAGTGGTTCGCTGGTCGTTGTGGTCGTACCGAATGGCACGTTTACGTTCCACAGCGCGACCGGGCTGAAGTGCTTGTCGTTGGACGTCCTCGCCCACATTACGCCACCGGGGCTCTCTACGATCTTGGCAATAGCCTTCAGGATGCGCTGGCGGATATCGTGCTGGTCTTCACCTTCGGACAGGACATCCGCAAAGTGCAGCCATTCCTTGCGATAATCGTATTTACTCTTGAAGAAGTGCTTGCGAACGAATACCTTCAGCCGGGCTCGCGTTCGGCCGGACAACGCCACGATCGCCAGCACGATGGCGGCACCGGCGAGAAAGACCACTTGCAACACGCCACCCCAGTGTCCGCCGTAGGCGCGAATATAATAGCCTGCCGCCGCCATAACCATGAGATAGACCCCGGCACCGAGCAGGGCCGCGCTGTGAAAGGCGACGTCCCGGGATATCTGTACCTTGCTGCTCCACAGGGTGTCCCGCGTCGCCGAGACAGCCATGAGCGGCACGACGAACGCATAGACGATAGCACGCGCCGTCCACAGGTCGACATCGATCTGCCGCACGAGCAAGGCGTCTGAAAACAGATAGAAATCAAATGCGAAAAACCCGCCAATCCCGAAACAAAGATACTTGATGCCCCAACGCTGCTCGGCACCCGTGTTTCGATACAACTGTTCCACCAGGACCAACCCGACCACTGCGAGCAACAAATGCCCTACGCCCAGAATGTTGCCGGCGTAGCGGCTCAGCGAGGAATCGGATGAGACATTCAGGAAGAGCAGCAGTGCTGCGAGCAGCCCCAATGGCAGTGCCAGCGCGACAATCCCTATGCCGCGCAGCACAGAAGATCCGTTCGACTCTAAGCTGGTAGAACCTCGAACAGCGGCAATCAAGAAACCAAACCACGAGGCAGCCCGTAGCAATTCGAGCAGTTCCAGAAGTAGATACGGCACCACCGCATTCGCTGTGAGGTGGTATGACTGCACACCTGCCCATAGGGCCGTACTTACGCAAGCGAGGACGAACCATCCCCGCAACGGCTGCCGGCGCTGGCCGGTAACCAACAAGATCGCCAGAAAAGCAAATGCGATGGCCGCGGACGAATAAGCGATGACAGCCAGGTTGCTCATCGCTCAAGCCGATTCCCGGTCAGCCCGGCAACAGAGGCAGGGTTGCTGGGCAAATACCCCAGCTTCGAAAGCAGGCCTGCCATTCTCCGCCAGCACATGCGTCGAACAGCGGCTCGAATCCTTTTGTCCCAGGGAGACTCCCAAGCAATGTATTGGGTTTGATGCCGTCGCTTCATCGAACATCATGTCGACCCTGCGTGGTCTGCCGGTTCTTTGATGTGCCCGTCGAATACACGCCCTCGGGGCCTGCTATCTGCATGATGTGGTCTATCCCTCGTGAATCGGCTCGATATACAGGACCGTACGGCGATTGAGTTCTCTCTGTGCGCTATTGTTTGGCACCACTGGATCGCTCGACCCCCGCCCCTCCACGCTGACCACCATGCGTGCGCTAGTGACCTGTTTCAGGTAGTCCGCGACCGCGGCGGCTCGTTGCCTGGAGAGTTGCAGATTGTATGTCTCCGACCCAGATCGGTCGGTATGACCGACAACCCGCAAGGAGATGTCGTCGTAGGCTCGCAGAACGCTGGCGACCCGGTCAAGGAACTCGCGCGAGTCGGCGCTGATTACCGCGCTGCCTCTCCCAAACGGCACCGCTCTGCGAAGGTTCACCTCGAGGGCGCCATCTTCAGTCTGGGCAACCGAGAGGTTTAAGGCCTCCAGTGCCCGTTCGATCGCATCCATGCGCGCCAGGATCGCGGCTGCCTGGTCGACTTGCTGAGGCGTCCCCAGCACCTGTTGAACCGGCTCCTGCGGACTGACGCTGTCAGCGGCCTCTGTGCTGCTACCAACGTCCGCTTTCATTGCCGGTTCCTGCGCAGCCTCCGTGACCGGTGAGTTTTCTACCGACTGCACCGCGGGTTGCGACGGGTCCTGCGGAGGCGGGCCAACCGAAGCGGCCATCGGTGCGCCCTCGAGCGGCTGTGATTCTGATGCGCCCTGCCCTGCTCGCTCCAAATCCGCCAACCCAGACTGGCCGCTAACCTCGGCACCGCCGTCTGGTTCGGCTTGCGGCAACGTCGTTGCTTCATCCTGGCGTGTGGATGAATCCTTGCTTGCCTGGGTAGGCATTGAGCCAGGCAAGTCGGTGCTCAAGCCCAGAAATGTACGAACAGCAGCGGGATCCAACCCATATAACAAAACCCCGATCAGGGCGGCGGCAACCAGGGTCATCAGCGACCTGCCGATCCAGCTCGCCTTGCGCCCCTGCTGCGCCACGACGTCTGACTGTTGCGCTGCCGGTGTCTGCTCTTCCGCCGACTTGGCCATGGGCGTTACCACAGCCGCCGGTGGCGGCCTTTCGGCGCTGGTTGACTTTCGCGGGCTTTGCCCGCCGTTCGCAGGGGGCGTTTGTATGGATGGTTGCTGCTCGACGGAATCCGCTGCATCGATTAACGTCTCCGCGTGTCCATGCTGAGCAGACATCGCCGGTTCGCTATGCTCGGTTGCTACGGGCATCCGCGCCTTTTTGGGTACACAGTCGTCACTGACACCCAATGGAACATCAACCAGTACATCTCCGATCTCTGCGGTAACCTCATCGAAAGAGAACAAGTCTTCTTCCTGCAGTTCTCGAAGAACCAGGCGTACGTCTTTTGCAGCGAACTTGTGTACTTCCTCCACGCTACCATGCAGGAAAAGTCGACTGCAGATCAGATTGATGCGCCGTGGCACCCCATCGCTGAAATACTGGATGATATAGAACGCAGCGTCACTCATGCACGGATCGCCGGTCCAGCCGGCACAGTGAAGACGGTGCTTCACATAAGCCTTGGTTTCTTCGAGCTTCAGCGGCTCGAGGTGACAGGCGGCGACGATTCGCTGGTGTATCTGCTCCATTCCCCGCTCACGGATCCTGTCACGCAACTGTTGTTGACCGACGAGAAAAATCTGCAGTAATGGTTCCGAATCCTCCTGTAGATTGGTGAGCAATCGAAGCTCCTCTAGCGCGCCGGGGGGGAGGTCCTGGGCCTCATCCACCACCAGCAGCACGCGCCGGCCGCCACGTCTATGCTGGATGAACATGTCGGTCAGCTTCTTCAACAAAGTCGCTTTGTCCAAACTCTCCGCCTGGATATCGAAAGAATAGGCGACCATACGCAGCAAATCCTCGGCGTAAAGCTGCGTACTCACCAGCTTGGCCTTGACCACCGGTTCGCCGCGCAGACCGGCAAACAAATCCTCGATAAGGGTGCTCTTGCCGGTACCCGGTTCACCGGTCACCATGACAAACCCCTCACCCCGATTCAGGGCGTACTCCATATAGGTCCTGGCCCGTTTAAAGCTTCGATGCCCGAAGCAGAAGCGGTGGTCCGGACTCAACCGAAAGGGATCAGTCGTCAGCTGGTAGAAGTCGTGGTACATACCATGGCAACCGGGAGGGTGGAGTTTCAGGAATCTTTAAGTGTTTGCCCGGCGCGAGCATGCTCTGCCGCCGTCACGGCGATGCCTAGTGGGCAAAGGTGCGCGCGCGGGCAGATCCGTGACCTTTGCCGGCTGGCCAGCCAATCAGCCGCCCCCGCTGCCTGCCCGCCCACGGCGCGCCCAGGTAAATCGCGACCAGTGCACTGCCGTCGTGGCGCCATTGTCTTTGCTACGCGGCGCGTCCCCACCGACCGCGCCCGCAGCAGCGTATTATATACGTGCATTTCGAGACATTTTCCCTCAGATCGGTGTCAAATGATAGATGTTCGTGGCGCCGGCGAACCGAATACCACTCGCGCTGCGAACCCGGCCCGAATCGACACCCCGACTCCTGGACAGATTAGTCCACGGGTCGGTTAGAAGCGAGGTGCCGCCGTGGGAATCCCCAAGCGTTCCAGCTTGGGAACGATGGATTTTCTCAACAGATGCAGCGGATAGCGCTCTAACAGCCATAGAGCCCAGCGTCGCACAGTCGGACTGCCTGTCAACTGCGTAGGGAAGCTGGCCAGCTCGACCAGCCGGTCGAGCAGTGCCACAGGCGGCCAAGCCGGGCGACCTGCGGCAAATCCTTGCAGCAGTTCGGGGGCGATCTGGGCGTCGAGATACCTGCCGGCGTAGCGCGCGGCAAGATAACAAGGCGTGAGCAGGTCCAGCTGCTTCGCCCGCTCCAGCAAGTGGCGATTAAATCCCGGCTGCTCCGAGAATTGCTCCAGCATTTGCTGGAAATCCAACAGGTCCCGCAAGGCCCGCCGATAGTCGCCGTTGCGAAAAAGATGTACGACGTTGTGGAGCACCATGTCGGTCGGAGAGAGCACATACAGGCCGCGGTGATCCTCCAGGGGGCGGGCATCGGCAAGCAGCAAGGCGGGATCGAACTGCCGCTTGTCGATAGCCGGCAGCATATTGTGATGCACATCGAGCTTGCTGCGGCGCCGTTCGTGAATGAGTGGCAGCAATTCGTGCAGCCACCGGCGATAATACTGTTCCTGGCCCTCCGTCTCCTCCTGCTGCGTCCAGCCATGCGCCAGCAACGTGCTCTCGACATCGGCCAGCGCCGCTTTGGGTACCAGGATGTCCACGTCCGAGTACATCCTGCCATGGGCGATGTTCAGGCCCGACAGGAGATAGGCGGCGCCTTTGAGCAGCACCACCGGAATCCCGAGCCCGCCAAGCGCCTGCTGCAACTGCTTCGCCTCCCAGCGCACCAGCTGCTCGTGGCGCCGGCCGAGCAAGAGCGCCGACTCCACGTGCGTACCGACCTGTTCGGGCAATGGTTCCAAGAGACCGAGGGTTTCCAGTCGGGCCACCAGCCTGGGCATCATGCCCAGTTGATGGGCCATGGGCAGGAACTCGTCCCACTGGGGCAGCGTAAATCCCGCTGCATGCGCGGGATCCCGCACCGCTCGAAGGAACAGCGCCTTATCCATGCTCATCGACCGCCGGCGTTTCCTGGTCGAGCCCGAGTATTGCGCTGTATTCGGAATCGAAAAACGTGATCGCCTGATCCAGGCTGCCGTATTCGAGATCGAGGCACAGGGCGGAATCCACGGCGCGCGAAAGAGTATCGAAACCCAGCTCTCCGAGCACGCCGTAGTTGATCCCGGCAAGTTCCGCCAGCCGCGTGAAAGCCTGCGCCCGCGATACCTCTTGAACTGTAATGTCTTTACCAGCCTGATAATTGACGAATACAAAGCACGCCGGCCAGGCAGGCTCGGCGATCTTCGACGGGTCGGAGACCGGCGCACGCATGTGCGCGACCCTGCCCTTGGCCGTGGTGACGGCAACCGGGCCGAAATAGGCATCATCCGCCAGCGACTGGATTAATTCGATGGATTGGTTCTTCAAAGCGACGGGCCGCGCCAGCGACATCAGCGAGCCGTCCGTGGGTGAAACGACGGTCAACTCATCGGACAGCAGGCGCCAGCCATTGAGCGCCAGCGCTGCCGCCAGCGTGCTCTTGCCGGCACCCGAGTTCCCGGCGATCACCACCGCACGCCCTTCGCGCGCCAGCACCGCCCCGTGCAGAAGCAGGCGGTTATACACCTGCGCAAAGACACAGCGGTTGAGCGACCATTCCAGATAGGCAACGGACTGATCCACCGGCACCGGGGTGGTCTCGAAATGGCCCAGTTGACGCACGGTCACGTGCGGTCGGAACCACTCAGACAGCGGCCGGCACTCGCTCACCTCTAGGTGGAAGTCGGAAAATTCGCAGTGTTCAATGAACTGGAAGTCGGCGTAGAGCTGCTGGAACGGTTCGGCGAGGTAGGCCACTTGAGACTGAATTCGGTAGACGAACTCCCCCGTCCGCACGAACACGCCATCACGTCGCAGCCGATCCCGGAACCCGGCGGTCGATAGATCGGACAGCTTCACGACCGTGCAGACCGGGTGAGCCCAAGATCGGAGAAGCTGGCCAGCATCTGTTCGACGTATTGTTGCAGCTTGCCGTCTCGAGGAATATCGCATGAGCTGGCCAACTCATCGGCCAGCTCCGAAACGGTCATGGACCGTCGCTCCAGGCCCTTGAGGCCCTCACCGGACAGGTAGTCCAGGTAGTGCGAGTCGCCGCTGGCGGGATTGTAGACCACGAATTCATCGTCCCAGCACCGCCACAACAGCCCGGCCTGGGCTTGGACTTTTTCGCTCATCGCAGAATTCGGCATGAGGATGTCAGTGAGGCGAGGCTCCACAACTCACTGAGATTAGAACACTACCGGAAAGGATAGACCAGATTCACAGCCGGTTTGGGCTGTTAGAAGTCAATAGCAGTTTCACCATACAGTGTGCATGCGTCCATCATCGATTCGACGCTCTGAACGATTGCCGCGCTACCACCCTTCCCGATCAAGGCCCGGGCGCGGGTGCGGTAACGCCGAATAACTTGGCCACGAGTGCGGCGAAACCAATCTTGGTCATCGCCTCGTTGGGACAGAACCTGGTCGGCGGCGTAGAGGCCGTGCCGTCACATCCCTCGGTGAATCCGAGATTGAACAGATCGATTATTGCGTCCGTGGTAACATCGGTCAGCAAAACGTCCGTAAATGGGCTGTTCACGGCAGACCGAATGGCCTCCCCCGTCTTCGCGGCCCTGGCGCGCATCAGCATCAGCGCCGCCTGCGCCTTGGTCAGGGCCTGTTGCGGGCAATAGTTGAACAGCGGGGTGCCGGACGCTCCTTCGCATCCCTCTGTAATACTGTTTCCATCAAGGTCCTTTATAAACTCGATGTTCTCGATGAAGGCAGCCGCGAAATCACCGAAGGCCACATCATTAAATACCGTGCCCGATTCGTCTGGTATGAGAAGACCTTCATTGAAGGCCCGCGATATCCATTTTGCCGCGCCGTCCCGTGTCATGAACTGATTGGGACAAAATGGCGTGCCAATCGGTGGCGGTAACACCTCGGGATCGCTGGGAGGGCCGCAACCTCCGACTATCAGGTTTAAGCGAAGTAACTCTACGTACAGAAAATCCGGGTCAGCGCCGGACACATCACCAAAAGACGGTGTCGGAAAACTATTCGGATCACCGGGGTCAGACCCCAGCAACACCTCTGTGAGATTGGTGAACCCGTCGCCGTCATTGTCTTCGTCGCCATCCGGTATCCCATCATCGTCGGTGTCCGGATCCTTGGAATCCAACGGCCCCTCCGGCGGAGCGGTGAGAGAGGCTTCTACCGTATCCGGCAACCCGTCGCCGTCGTCATCCAAATCGACATTGTCCGGCGTGCCTTCGCCGTCGGTGTCTATCGCGTAGGGCAAGACGGTGGGTGCTACCGTGTTCTTTGCTACAGAATCGTCTCGGACGCCAGTGACGGTGAGCTGAAAGTCGTCTCCCAGGTGTCTGGCGGTGAAAAGCCTGACCGTCTTGCCTTCCGCTTGCAGCACTGCTCCGGTCACTGTCACCGGCACTGAGTTTGTCAGGTCCTGAATGGCATAGTTGGCCGTAATGTTAGCGGAGGCCGCT
>CAMYNL010000054.1 GCA_947259705.1 uncultured Gammaproteobacteria bacterium
TGCCAGCCGATAAAGGTTGATAATAGCGAGCCAGAACGCGACGAACCACGTCTTTGTCCAAGGTAAAGCCAAACGCCAGTGATATCTGCGCCGCGATGCACGGACAGCTCCAGTTTCGATCGCAGTGTTTCATCACGACGACGGCGTCGATCAGTTCATGAGAAGGGCCCTTCGGACCCGGTGTACCAGAACGTATCGGGGAGAACAGTCGAGCGGGCCACACGGCCTGGGCGAATCAGCAATGCGCAGGGCGCGGCAATGATGTGATCTGTCGTCCGATGATTGGGCCCGCGTTGGCGCGATCGATTGATGATCGAGAGTTGATGTTTGACCAGGAGAGATTTAGCGATGATCGACCGGGCGCCGCCAGGTCGAAGCAGCCTTATGGTGGTGGTAATCAGGTGGCGAAACAAAATGGCCGAATCGCGCATGGTCTTCGTAGCATGGCGAACCGTTCCGCACTGACGTGGCTTGGTTTCGAAGACGATTTCGGTTAGGAATTACTAATTCGCCGCCCACAGGCAGTGGAAATAATCATGGCCACAGACGAGATGTACGAATTGGCGATGAATAAGTCGAGCTGCAAGCATTTCGGACCAGACTCGGTGAACCTCTGGAAAACTGAAACCCCGGATCGCCGACATACTGGTTTATTTGGCAGAGAGACCGGGCGAGAGAGTCGTAAGGCGGTTACTACAAGACGAAAACTCGAACGCGAAAGCGGCGGGGTGGCCTCTTCTGAGTTATGCGATTATCAAGCGACGCAGGGACTTTTTAGACGATCGATATGACCTACGAACGTTTAAGCTTTTGACGAAGACGCGATCGTAGACCATCGTCCTGGGGAATTGCGTGATTTGGAAAACTATCGTTAACGGGAGTTCTCTGGATTCATATATCTTGAGGCGAATATTTGGAAACCGGAGTGACATATGTTTCGAGTTGCGTCCGTTCTTCTGAATCTATTTAATTGAGGTCGATTCAGTTCGGTGGCCGGCGGTGGGACCCGGGAGAATGCAGGACTGGTTGCGGGGATTCAACATGATGTTCGAGATGATCGAGAATCCGTTTCTTGGATATTGCTTGGTCTTCGGTCATAACGACAACCTTGACGGCATCGCCGCACTGGTTGCCGGTCTCGATATCGATCTTGAAGACGTTTGACCGTCAGGGCTCCGATCGGTGATATGACCGGAGTCCGTAATGGGCCATTCCACTGTGTTTCGAGGCGATGGGCCTCAGTCGTGCTTACGGCGAAATTCGGCCTCGATAGATTCGGGCGAGCCGGACGTTCGCACCGAAACGATGACTCGGTACGGTATGTTCTGTTTCATTTGGACATAATTCCCGTAGCTTCCCTGTCCGATTGCCATCGGCTGGAGTCTTTTCGAGTACATGGTTAGGCCGGCCTCCTTGACGTGGACATCGACCTGCGCGTCGGTAATCGGCACATGACGCTCTTGATCCAGCAGAGAGACGTTCACATGGTACCAGTTGTCACCGCTCGGGACTCCTCCGTGCATGGACCGTTCGATAGACTCTGGCGGGTAGGACCGTAGCTGCTCCACAGGCATGACGCCCAGGTACACGTCGATCCCACCGACGCTCACGTGATTAGCGTCCGTGGGCGATGCTTCCGCTCTCGCCGAGCTGCGGGGCGCGTCGGCCCCCGCCGGGTTGAACATGTAAAGAATCGCCTCTCGTATTTCGGCGTCGGTGAGATTGGCGGCCCCACCCCGGGGCGGCATACCGCCGTGCCCTATAATCGCGGAGCGGACAGCGTAATGAAGCCCGTGCTGGAGCCGGCTTATCCATGCATTTTTGTCACCTATCCGGGGAGCGCCAGCCTCGCCGTTCTGGTGGCACTGCGCACATTGCATCTCGACGACCTCTTCTCCGGTGCGCTCCGCCATCAATTCGATCGCACTCACGGGTTCCACCCAATTGCCACCCGAAGCGTTGACCATATAAGCGATCGCACGCGCAATCTCGAGGTTGGTCAGCTCCGGGTTGCCGCCATGGGGCGGCATCTTGCGGATACCCTCCAACGCGTGTTGCGTGAGCCCGGTAAGCCCTAAGGAAACGCGTGCTCTCCATGCTTCCACATCACCTATTCTCGGTGCATTGTCCGTACCTGCCTCGTGGCACGCGACACAGAACGCCTCCACTACTTCCTTACCGCTGCGATCGCGACCCTGGGCGTGGATGCTTTGCCAAGGCAACAAAAGCATAGCCGCAAATACAGTCACCAGGACTATCTGAATCCGTTTCCCCAAACGGGACAAAGCGTCTCGGGCATGCATATCGGTTTTCGCGGTCATGCGCCCCCTCCAATGTTCGGTACCGCTTAGTATAGGAAGCATAAGCCACCTATTTTGCGAATATCAACTCAAGAAACCGGAGATATTGGAAATTGGTGATACTCCTCCTGCTTTTTACAAATTGAAGTAAGAACGGCTTGGTCAACTCCGTCTTCACACAATCGGGTTTGCAACAACTCCTTGGACGAGAAAGATAACCAAGCCTTGGCTCACCATAATACCGTCATTGCATAGCTTCTGAAACTGCTTTCCACACATGAATTTGAATCGCTGGCCTGACGGCATTATCGGGGCCGGAAATTGCGTTCTCTTACCCACGGGTCCCGATTCGTGGCGTTGGCGATGCGCTAGCTGGCGGGCCGACAGAGTATACAGGACATCATTGCGAATCTTAATGCCCAAGCCCCCCGGCTCTCTCTTGTAGGTTGCCGGCAGGTGACGAGGTCATCCCTGGCGCAGGTGAACGAACAACGGCCCTACGATTTGTATGAAGCGCTGTCTACCGGGCTGTACGGCAGTGTCAGGGTATGGCGCCGGGCCATGGTTTCCGTTTCCGCAACCCGGTGTATGCACTGGACAGCATGCTCATTGACGTGTCGTTAAGGATAATTTCCTTGGACCCATTATGCGAAGGGCAAGGCGGCGCTGAAAAGGCTCCGATGGTCGTTACAATCTTCTCTTTGGATGGGGCCAGACTTTCGAAGTCAAGCCCGCTTAGCGAACGTACGACGACCTTCCGTTTCAGCACAATCAGCATAGGAAGTTTGTCACACGCCCGTTTGGCCACGGCGATCAGATTGCCTAACTCGGCGCCAGAACAAATGCATGATCCTTCCCGGTCAGTGTCCCAGCATAACCAGACCGATCGCCATCCAGTCCGGTTTGTAAGGGAGTAATGGACCCAGCACACAGAACCAGGAAAGCTCATTCAAATCAGCTAACGAGCATGGAATACGTAGGGTTTGGTTCGCGATCAGCGGCTGACGTAGAGACAACCATGCATTGATAAACGGTTTGTCGCCGGTTTGCGACACTTCAGATCGCACTGTACCTATCACTACCAGCTACTGCTCCAACAAACCGCATCTAAACAGGTGCCTCATCATCGACAAGTCGAACCCCCCTGTCTTAAATCCCGCGCAGAGAAGAAAGTGATTTCGACTTGATCGAGATCAATACAAATATTGAACGGTAGCACACTACCGACAACGAGCGGATTGGACGATCCGTTCCAAGCGACAAAGCACAAGCCGCGATCCAGAAACGAGCTGCCGAAGCGAACGATTGCGTTGCCGCCAAGGATTAAGTGTCGTTCGCACTCGATGTGTGCCGTGACACGTCGATTCGATCAATCCATTTCGGGAGATTAAGCGCCAATTAAAAACAAATTAATGCATTGATCTGGATCAACAAAAATTCGGCAATGGATCGCTGACGAAAGGTCATATGCCTTACCGGATATACGCGACAAAGGGTCATAACCGATTTGCGTGAGGATCGCGGGAAGACTAGTTTTTCGATCACAATTTGTATGGATTTGGAATGTATGGAATTGGAGCGATTCAAGCACCGGAATCATCAGCGTTCATAGAACCAGGGAGCGCGTTATGTTATTGCATAAAATAGCTGGCTGGCCAGCACCTCGGGAACGAAGAATCACCATCAGTTTGATAGTGGCTTTCTGTCTTTGGGCTGTTGCGCCTTCTATAGTGCTGTCCGATGACGACGAACGTAGCGAAGAACCTACCGGCACCACAGACGTGCCCACCCCGACGCCTGTTTTTAGCGGCGTTAATGTGATCGCGATACATGATAGTCAGTCTGAGCAGTATGACGAAAACTGCCTCGAGTGTCATGCCGCCATACCCAGTGCGACCAGCCTCGATCCGACTATCGAAGCGGCCCACCCAGTAATGCTTTCGTCGACACCCGGTGAAGATACCGAAGAAAAGTGCGTGTTTTGTCATCGGTCCGTAGATCTACTCCAATTTTCCGCAGGCAACCTGAGACGACACGTGGCTGCAACACTTTGCAGCGTGTGTCATGGGCCTGCCGGGCCAAGTCGACAGCTGTACCAGACAGGCATTACTGGAAACGATCCTGGGGATGGGGCAGTTCTGTACGACTTGGTGTGTTCCGGCTGTCACCGCGGCTTGCAGGACTCCGAAGTCGAAGGCGAGTCTGTCGACGACATCCGGGAAGCAATCTTCGATGACGAAGGGGGGATGGGTCCCCTCGAGGCGCTCACCGACCCACAGATCCAGGCCATTGCCGGCGCGCTCGGTGGCGGCGGGGGTGGCGGCGATTGAATCGTGAATCAAAGGATTCAGATGCGAGGTAATTGGCAATGAAAGAGACGCGAAGCAAAGCGACTGGCTGGTCCGGGCCGACCTTGAACCGCCGTTCGTTCCTGAAAGTGGGTGGCGCATTCGCCTCCGCGGCGGTGGCGGGCCCGGTATTTCATTCCACGAAGTCGGTCGCGGCACCCGTGGCGCCCACCCTGGTTACGGGACAAAATGAACCGGACCGCGTGGAAAGCGCGGAAGACATTATCTTCAGTGTCTGCCAGATGTGCCATTCACGCTGCGGGATACGGGCCAAGGTCCAAGATGGTGTACTGGTTAAGATCGACGGCAATCCGTATCACCCCAACAATCGCGACGTGGACGAAAATGGGGAACACGATCGGTTGGCCTATGGCGAAGACCCGAGCCTGAATGTCGAGGAGCTCGGTCGGGTATGCCTGAAGGGGCAGGCCGGCGTGCAGACGCTGTACGATCCACTCCGGATACGGACCCCGCTGAAGAGGGTGGGGACGAGGAACTCCGGTCAGTGGGAACCCATCAGCTGGGACCAGGCATTCCAGGAAATTGCCGCCAGGATCAACGAACTCATTCCTGATAGAGACGCGCCCATCGATCCCGACATTCCCGAACTCGGCACGAAGAGGAACCAACTGGCCTTCGCTCCGGGGCGCAGCGTAGAGAAGGAGATGAGCGAGCGCATCTGGAAACACGCCTGGGGCACGGCCAACTACGGTTTGAGTCACACCTCGGTCTGTGAGTCGACCCGGCATGTCGCAAACGAATTGATTACCTGGGATCCGGCAGGCAACAAAAACAGCAAGGGAGCCGGCAGGACGGAGGGCTGGCAAACAGACATCCTCGGCGCCGAATACATCATCTTTTTTGGCGCCAACCCGCTGGAGGCCGATTTCCCGATGGTCGGCATGGCCCGCAACCTGATGCACTTCAAGAGGAACGGCGGACGCTACGTCGTGGTGGATCCTCGCTTCAACAACACCGCGGCTAAAGCCAACCAATGGGTGCCTATCACTCCGGGGACCGATGCGGCCCTGGCGATGGCGATGATCCAGCTGATCATCGACAACGGCGCCGATACGAATTATCTGGCAATCACCAACCAGGCCGCGGCTGCAGTCGCCGACCCCCCGAGCCCGACGTGGACGGATGCTACCTATCTGGTCGGGACCTTTACTGACGGCGACGGCCGGGAGTTCCAGCGCTATGTCACCGCGGGTGAGTTCGGCATCGCCAATGGAACGACCGTGTCAGAGGGCGACAACGTAGTCTGGGTGGATGGTCTAAAGGGGCACCTGGAGGTAGATCGCGGGACCCTCGACGTCACGGTGACAGAGACCACTGTCGACGGCGTCGACGTGGAACTCAAGTCCGCGTTTACCTTGTTGAAGGAATCGGCCTTCTCGCGATCGATCGACCAGTATGCGGCGATTTGCGATGTTCCGGTGGGCACGGTGATGGATCTGGCCAGCGAATTCGTGAGCCATGGGAAGAAGGCCGTCGCCATGACCTATCGCGGTCCAATCAAACACACGAATGGTCTTCACAACCAGCTGGCCATCCAGCACCTCAACACCCTGATCGGGAATTACGACTGGAAGGGCGGCTGCACCGCGGGTGCAGGGGGATGGGGGCATAAATCCGGTATGGTCAGTTTGAGTTCCGTGGATGGCGATCCGGGTGCGCGAGGGATCCGCATCGACCGCGCGAAGACGTTCTACGATCGGGACGAGGCGGGGATTCTGTTCGAGGGCTACCCCGCAAGACGTCCCTGGTTTCCGTTTGGCACGCATGGCAACTACCAGGAAGTCATTCCCAGCATACAGGACCAGTATCCCTATCCGGTCAAGGCGTTGATCACCTACTGGAACGCATGGCCCTACTCGGTGCCGGCGCTGAGGCGGGTGTGGGAACAGACATTGGCGGATGAAAACACGCTCCCGCTGCTGGTTGCAATCAGCCCGGTGATTGGAGAGGTCGCCGCCTGGGCGGACTATGTGCTCCCTGATACCGTCTACCTCGAGAAGTTCGCGGTGCCGGGCGTTCCCTGGCGGGTCAACAAGGGAACGGCCTTCCAGCGACCGGTGGTGGGCGCCTTTGACGGTGTACCGATTGGCGTTCGTGTCGCAGACGGAGGCCTGGGAAATACGATACCGGTCAACGGCATCAACGAGTACACGCCATACCTCCCGGATACCAAGGCGGTGCTGGACATCCAGATCGGCCTGGCGAAAGCGCTGGGCCTGCCAGGGGTAGGAACTAGCGCCCTGCTCGACGCTACCGATACTCCAGTTGGCGACCTGCATAACGGCTGGGACTGGGCCAAGGCGATGCTCGAGAACATCGCCGCATCCGCCCAGGCAGAGCATCCGGGGATCACCATCGACGAAATACTGGCCAAGGGCGGCGTGTTCGATAATCCGGGTGAAGAGTATGACGGGGAACTGCTTAACTACCGTTACGGAAACATCATTCGTACGTTCGCCGACCCCGTTGCCCATACCAGGGACTCCGTCACCGGTGATTACTACTCAGGCGTTGCACAGTACCAGCCGATTGTGCATTCAGATGGCGTTGCCGTGAGCGACTCTGATTATCCTTACAGGCTGATCACATTCAAGACTGTGCAGCATGGGCAGGCACGAACGAACGTGAATCCGTGGCTCATGCTGATGGCCCCCGAGAATTTCGTTGAAATCAGCGCGCGAGATGCCGCTGACCTGGAGGTGGAGACGGGAGATCCGGTCAGGGTCTCATCGGCTTCGCATCGTGAGGGCATTGTGGGAAAGGCCAAGGTCACACAGGGACTGAAGCCCGGTGTCGTGGCGATATCTCATCATTACGGCCACTGGGAGCAACACTCACGACCGATTATTGTCGATGGTGTCACGATGCCGCACGACCCCAGTCGCGGGGCAGGCCTGCAACCGACCCAGATAATGCGTACCGACAGACGATACGGAAATGTCAGCCTGCAGGAGCCAATCGGGGCCAGTTGCTCGTTCTATGACACATCGGTGAGGGTGCAGAAAGTCTAAACTAGGAGGCGACGAAAATGGCGCAACTGGGTTGGTTAATTGATCTTGATAAGTGTACCGGGTGTGACACCTGCACTATCGCATGCAAGTCCGAAAACAATACCCGACCGCTGGAGTCGCCGATGCCTTTCAAGAATGGCAGAGGGGTTCTCCCCGACAATGTCAGCTACCGCTGGGTTGTAAAGACGGAGGGAGGGGCCTATCCGCAGCCTACGCTCACCTTTGTTACCAGTGCCTGCAACCATTGCCAACATCCCGCTTGTCTCGCGGCATGCCCGGTGGCAGACGTCAATGACATGTCTAACCCTAACAACGCCATTTTCAAGCGGGAGGAAGATGGCGTCGTGCTGATCAATCAAACGACATGCATCGGATGCAGGCGGTGTATCCATGCCTGCCCCTATGGCGCTCCGCAATTCAACACGGAGACACTGCTGGTAGAGAAATGCACTTTCTGTATCCATCGTTTGTATGACAGTCAAGGCACGCGCACAGGTTTTCTGCCGGCGTGCGTGACCTCCTGCGTCGGCAACGCGTTGCACGTAGTGGAAGATTTTGTTGCAGATGAATCCGGATTGAATGCGCCCGATGGTTTCGCGGATCCGGCGCTGACGGTACCTTCCGTCAAGTTTGCGACCGGACAGTAGGAGCCCTTCAAGTGAACGAAGTATCCATGATGCCCGCCGACGAAAGCGAGGCGAGGTCGGGCATGTATCGCTTCTTTTCGAATGTCTTTCTTGGTCCTCCCGATGGAGCGCTGGTGCAAAAATTACCCGAGTTGCTCCATTTGGACGATCTGCGTTCCCTCTTTGAATCAGAAACAATCAAGGTCTTGCAGGGGTTTGCGGCTGAGCTGGAACAAGAAGAGCTGCCCACGCTGAGGCAGGAATATTTCGATCTATTCGTCGTGCCGACGAAACGATACGTGGCTCCATTCGAAGATGTGTATCGAGAGTGCGCGCCGGGATCGAAACTCGATAAAGGCCCGTTGCTGGGTACCCACGCAATATCAGTGATACGGACTTACCGCCGCGCCGGCGCAGCGATGATCGACGATTGCAAAGAGCTTCCGACACATGCAGGCGTCGAGTTCTCGTTTATGAGTTTCTTGTGCGACAGGGAAGCCGAAGCCTGGCATACCCATCGTAAAGCAGCGGACGCCGATGTTGAGTCGGAAACGAGTAATCAGGTTAATCAGTATCGAGAGCTTCAGCGCGCGTTCCTGCAACAGCATCTTGCTGTCTGGCTGCCACAATTGCGTCGGGCGGTTCAGGCCAACGCCTTGACCCCTTATTTTTCCGGCATGACCGAATTGAGCGAGCAGTACGTTACGCGAGACTTGGCGGGCATATCGGTACCCATCGACACATTCGAGTCGGAGGCACCCAAAACAATACATGGATGATCCCTTGTCTTGAGAATTGATGGGTGATGGAGGGACATGAGATTTCTTTGGAACTTGGCTTCGGACGATCCGGCTACAGACATCTCTGTTGAGGCCCGAGACTGCAAACGGTCACGATTGCGGCGGAGCCGTTGTGAAAAATGTGTGGAAGTCTGCCCCACCGACATGATCGCCTTGGATAACGGCCCACGGATCATGGAGGGGTGCGTGGATTGCGGTCTGTGCATAGCCGCCTGCCCTACAGGAGCTTTTCGGAAGTCGCCGGATACGGATCATCATCTTGTATCGCTGATGCAGATTTTGCGGGCGAGACCGAAACCCACAGGAACGGAAGGCACATTGGTCATCCGGTGTCACTTCGCCCAGAGAAAGCGTCGACACTTGATCACCGTGTCTTGTTTAGGAGTGATAAGCGAGTTCTCGATGGTCATCGCAGCCGCGTTAGGCTTCAGGGAAATTAGATTGCTTCAGGGGGACTGTTCCCGCTGTCGCCTGAGGCCGGGTGAATTACTATTTGATAAGTCGCTGGATACAACAAGGATGCTACTGAATGATCTGGGCCTGTCCAAGGTTCTATTGCGAGTCGACCAAAAACACAGAAGGGACGCTGTGAATCGGCGACAGTTTCTATCGGGCATCACCAACAGACCACGAATCAATTCCATGCCCTCCCTTGAGCATGTAGAAGATCTCGATAGGTGCTCCCCCCAGCCAGATCTCGTAATTAACGATGAGAAGAATCAACCAGACAAACGTCGTTTGTTGATTGATCTCCTGCGGGAAAAACTCACCGCTGCGGGGAGGTTTGCTGCGCCGTTATGGTGGTGGAAACTACAAATTGATGCCGCGCGGTGCTCTGCCTGTGGTGTTTGTGCGTTGGTCTGCCCCAGGGGCGCGATCTCGGAAGAGAGAAATTCCGATCATCAGCTAATTCGACTCGATGCGGCGAGATGCACGAACTGTGGCCTATGTATCGAAGCATGTCCGGACAACGCGGTCACGTTCGGCGAGCCAGTACATTTAAGCGACTGTGTTGACGGGAAATGGGAGCAACTTGTGAAAACCCAGTTGCACTCATGCCCTGTATGCGGCGATACCATTACGCCTACTTCGACTGGCCGGTGCACAACCTGCGACAGGCGCCAGATATCCTTGGTGTGCTGAGAGACCACAGAGTTACTCAGGTCAAGTCGCCTTGGAGTCCCATCCCCCCGCCCCTTCAATCACCCTACGGGAAACTTTGCCTCAATATGTTTTTCTTGAGATTCGTTTTCAGTACCGCACTAGAAATTCTTTTCCCAGGTTGTTACCGGCCGGTTACGACATGATTCCTACACCACCAATCAATACCTTGCGCTGTAGACGAGAATTCCCGATGTTTTCATGATCGGAACACGATTTGGATTTGTAATCATAAATCAGCAGGCATGAACGGGAAGGCTTAGATAGTGACATGATGGCTTACGGACTGGGCGTCGAATACCTGATCTCGCTGGGCTTGATGGTCTCTGTCATGGCGATCCTGTACTCCTCGGTCGGACACGGCGGGGCTTCGGGCTACCTGGCGGCCATGGCCTTGATGGGACTCTCGGTACT
>CAMYNL010000055.1 GCA_947259705.1 uncultured Gammaproteobacteria bacterium
ATTCTCCCGTACCATGCCCATTTCCATCCAGGTCCGTATCGGTGGCGGTGCCGGCGAGCACGGTGCTTGTGTTGTATCCCTGTTCCGTGAAGTACGGATTGGTTTTCCCCGGATTTAGTGAACGGGTTTGTTAAGAACGGATTCTTCATAATCGAGTGGACTCATCCGCCCCGCTGACCCATGGCGGCGCTGCCGATTATAGAACCGCTCGATGTAGTCAAAGATATCTGAGCGGGCCTCCTGGCGGCTTCGGTACCGCTGCCGATTGACGCGCTCACGTTTGAGCAATCCGAAAAAGCTTTCCATCGCCGCATTGTCGTAGCAGTTTCCGGTGCCGCTCATGGAACACACGATGCCGTGCTCGTCGAGCAGAGCCTGGAAATCGCCACTGGCGTACTGCGAGCCGCGATCCGAATGATGCAGTAGATCGCCGCTGGGACGACGGCGCCACAACGCCATCAGCAGCGCCTTGAGCACCAGGTCACGGGTGATTCTATGGCTCATTGACCAACCCACCACGGCGCGCGAGAAAAGATCCAGAACGACCGCCAGGTACAGCCAGCCTTCACCGGTTCGGATATAGGTGATGTCCGCCACCCAGCGCTGGTTCGGCGCCGCGGCCGTAAAGTCTCGCTCCAGGTGATTCGGCGCCACCTTGAAGCCGTGGCCGCTGTCGGTGGTGACCTGGTAGCGCCTCTTCGGACAGCCCTTCAGCCCAAGCTCCCGCATCAGGCGAGCGACGCGGTGTTTGCCCACCGATTCACCGTGCTCCAGCAACTCGTCGCGCACCTTCGGAGAGCCATAGACACCATCGGACTCCGCATGCACAGCGCTGATACGTCGTTTCAGCCGCTCGTCCTCCTGAGAACGACGACTCGGTCCGCGTCGACACCAAGCGTAGAACCCGCTGACTTTCACCTGCAACAACCGGCACATCATACGTACTGGGAACTGGCCACGCTGGGCCTCAATGCACGCATACCTCACTTGCCGTCCTTCGCGAAGTACACCGCCGCGCTTTTTAAAAAATCCCGCTCCTTTTTCACCCGCACCAGCTCCCGGCGCAAGGTCATCAGCTCCTCATCGCGGGCAACTCCTTGTCCCGCAAAGGCTTGCTGACCGAGCTGGCAGAGCTCCCGCTTCCAACGCTGGATCAGGCTGGCCCCAATTCCCAGATCCGCGGCCACCCCTACGATCGTTTGACACAGCTTCCCTCTTGAACTCCGAGGAGTACTTTCGTCTCTTCTTCTTGTCCATCAAACACCTCCAGGGCCATTATCGCCCTTTTCTCAGGTGTTCACTATTTCCGGGGAAAACCAATGGAAGGCTTGAGTGTACTGCATCACTGTATTCTTCTGATCAACCTTTCCGACCCGCCGTACCCGAAAGCGGAGAGCCGGCTAATGACCCAGGACGTATGCCAACAGCACCTACGAACGCCTTTGGACCGGCAGCCTATGCACATTCCAGTCCACCATTCCACCCTTGAGGTTATGCACATGAGCGAATCCGAGCCCGGTTAGCAGTGCAGCGGCGGTGGTGCTGCGCACGCCCGAGCGGCAGATAGCGATGATCTCCCTGTCTTGCTGATTGTCAAGCTCCTTCATCCGCGCCGGCAGTTCCTTCAAAGGTATCAGGCGACTGCCCTCTATGTGACCAAGTTCGCCGTTGTATTCGTCGGGTTCGCGAACGTCAATCAGCACGGGTGCCGGGTCGCCCATCAGCTTGAGTTGGACTTCCTGCGGAGCTAACTGCCGAACCTCGTTGAGTTGAACCAGGTTGGGAAACTTAATGGCATCATCGTCGATGGCGGTCTGGTTGGGTTGCAGGACTTCCTGGATCTTGCTGGGCAGCGGAAAGTCGATACTGGCCATCAGGTCGATGTATTCCTGCCTGGACTTCCCCGCAATCCTCGGGTTGGTCTGGCGCTCCTTGCCTACCGTTGTAAACGAGTTGCCTCTGTAGTCATGAGCGGGATAGACCACGGTGTCACCCGGCAGGGTGAAAAGTTTCTCGGTGATTGCGTCATACTGCTCTCCCGAATCACCCCCGGCGAAGTCGGCGCGCCCGGTGCCACCGATCAATAGCACATCGCCGGTGAAAACCCGGTCTTTGATGTAAAGGCTGATGCTGTCCGGAGTGTGCCCCGGCGTGTACAACACCCTTAATTCCAAACCCCCCACCTTCACTATATCTCCGTCATCGACGTGCTCGGTCGCCTTGGGCGTGGGCGCCCGTGTATGCATGATCAGTCGCGTATCTGTCCACTCCTGCAGCCATGATGCGCCGGATGGGTGGTCGGCATGGGTGTGGGTGTCAATAACCGCATCTAGCGCAAGTGCATGATAGGCCAGCAAGGCAAGGTAGCGATCGATATTCGCTCGCACCGGGTCGATGAGCACGGCTCGACGCGTATCTTCGCACGCAACGAGGTAGGTCTTGCATTGAGAATGGTTGAGTTCCTTGCAGATCATTCCTGCCCAGCCTTCAAATGTATTTTGCTTGTCGAACCAAGCGTATCGAATAGTGAGTTGTCAGTAAAGGTGAAGCGCATCGCGGGCAGCGATGGACTCAACACTGTCACTATCGCACCACCGTGAGCCGGGAGCATCACACATCTACGCCAACAACATAAGACGACTTTTTCGATTATGCCAAGCCTGCAGGGGCAAAAACTTCTTGACCTCTTCCGCGTTGTTTGCATAGCTTGCGCTTCATCGCTATCCCTGCTCGGGCAGGCGAAGGTTTGTACTGGTGTCAGTCCTGGTGTCCGGGCAGGTTGGCGCAGGACAGCCAAGAACGGCTATATTGGATATTTGCTGTTTACACGGAAAAATCAGGAACTCGGCGCCCACAGGTTTCCAATAACTGAGAAGACCCACGTGTTAACCAAGTTTACGAAGAGTATCCTGAAGTGGGAACGCGCATGGCGCGAGAAGCGAATGTTCCGCCGCGCGTCCGTAGAGCAAGTGTTTACCTACATTCACCAGACCAATAGGTGGGGCGATACGGAGTCACGTTCGGGTAAAGGCTCCAATCTCGAAGCCACGGCTCATATCCGCAAGGTCTTGCCCGAGCTGCTTCGACTTATCGGGGTGAGATCCCTGCTTGACATCCCGTGCGGAGATTTTCATTGGATGCAGCAGGTAGAGCTCGGAGTGGATGAATATGTTGGGGCGGACATCGTTGCAGATCTGGTGAAACATAATCAGATTACATACGGCCGGCCCGGACGGCGATTCGTACAATTGAATCTAATTGAAGACCCGCTGCCCGCGTGTGAGGTGGTATTTTGCCGTGACTGTCTGGTGCATCTCGACTTCGCGTCGATCGCCCTTGCGGTTCGTAACATCAAGAAAAGCGGGGCTGAGTATTTGATTACGACTACGTTTCCCGGCCTTGATAGAAACAGGAATAAGTTGACAGGAAAATTCAGGCCGCTGAACCTGGCATTGGAGCCTTTCAATTGGCCCCAGCCCATGGAGCTAATCGATGAATGCCTAGGCCAGGAACGATATCAAGGCAAACGGAAGAGTCTTGGCTTGTGGCGGATTGACGATATAGAACCGCCATCGTAAACGCATCGGGATTCGTAATATTTTCCAAACATATTGAAGTCCATCAAGACTTGCTTTTCTCGGTGGGTTCTTGTCCAGTTTTCTGCACCGCTAGATCCTTGTCACCACTGCCACTCGACAAGGTGCGGTCCGAGCGGGGCGGTGGGCGCGGCCTCACCCGTGCGTGTCGTCAGTTACCGTCATCCGCAGACCGAAGGAATCGAGCGGCGTGGCATCCCGAGTCAGGAACCACAGGCGGCGGGTAGCTGCGTACCCGGGCCGGCCACGGCACGCCAGGTCCTGGTGTTGCAATGGGATGACAGTGGCATATTCAGCGCCTCCCAGTGATAGTGGACAGGTTCCCCGGGCGCCACATCGCCCACTAGAATCCGGGCAATGGGCCTATCGACGAGCAGGTCCGCATGGGCGAGGCCCTGCCCCGACACGTAAGTATGCAGACCCTGGTCATCGTTCTCGACGCCGATGTGCACGTGACCCGCGAGCAGGGTGTCCATGCCGCGCGACAGCAGATTCCGGCGCAGCCAGGTTGCCTCGCCGAGACCATTGACCCCGTGTCCGGCATCTGGCTCGGCCGCGGCGCGTGGGTCCACCAGGGGCCGGTGTGTGAACACGACGTAATCGCGCAGCAATGGCGCCACGTCCAATGCCGGCAGCGAGCGGATGATCTCACCGCGACGGCCCATTCCCGGCGGCAGCGAATCCAGCGCAGTGTCCAGATTCACGAACTGGACCCCTCCCAGGTTGAAGGTGGAGTTGCGTGGACCGATGGTGCTGGTGAAGATGTGATGCACCGAACCACTCTCGTCAGTGAAGTCGTGGTTCCCTATCGCCACATAGCTGGGGATGCGAGCGGCATCGAATGCGGCAAGCGCGCTGGGGAAGTCTCCAGGCTGGTAGTTGATATCTCCCAGATGGAGCAGGAAATCCGCTTTCAGTTCCACCGAGCGTCGCAGCACCCAACGCAGTTCGGCATTGCCGCCGGTATCACCGATGGCAGCAAATCGATAGCTCTCGGAACGCGGAAATCGCCAGGCGAGGCGGAACGGGGTGGCAGGCGCAAGCTGACCCGTCACCCGTCGCGTTAGTCCCGTGGTTTCCTCCTGCAGACGCGCGCGCGGATCGCTGACCTCGAGGACCGCTTCCGGGTGCAGGTTGCTGATCGTCAAGACCCACGGCCCTTCCCTTGTCACCTGGACGAGCAGCTCCGGCTCGGGCGCGTAGGCCCGCAGAAAGAGCGCGGCGCCGGCCCCGGGTTGTGCCATCGCGCCCTGCGCCGCTACCATGATCCCATACGCGGATCCGGAACGGGGCGCCGGGCGCGGCTCGAACTGAAGCACGGGATAACGAACGCCCTTGACGTAGACAGCGCCCGACAGACTCACAACGCCGCCCAGCCCCAATAGAGCCAGGAACCGGCGTCGGTTCCAACTCAATGCCGGCCCTCCGGGTCCGGCTTGCCGGAACCCGAGGATGCGCATTGCCAAGTTGCTTTGGAGTGGGAGTTTCGCATGACTGAATTATGCCCGAAGTATCCGGATGCTCGCACCCCAATAGCCGGCAAACTGCGCCGCGCCGTGAAAAGGGTGCGCATTCCGCCGGAAATACCCCGTAATCCGGGGACAGTCTATTTGATTCGATCCCATGACGTCGAAGAAACGGAAAGTGTTTCCAGCTTGCCCCGTCAGTCCTGGTCAGATAAGCATTGCATAGCCGGAAATGCCGACAGGCCGGCCGCTAGCCCCCGGCGCATGGCCACACCCGCGCATCGAAAGCCGACGTCGGCGAAAATTACAACTCAAGCAACGCATTTTGACACCCCATCACCCTCATCTACAGACAAGAGCTTTTCATTACCAGACAGGGGGTTTATAGTGATTATCAGTCTATTGCGGTGCGGCACAACGCTCGTCCTACGCAGACCAAACTGCGTAACGGCTTAGGTCCAGATATCTAGTTGCCACCACATCGAAGTAAGCGACAATCGAGAGTATTCGACAGCAACTGGCCTAGCGATTGTCTGTCATATGCGCGCCCACGACAACGATGAACAGCAGCCAGCGAAAACTGGAGATATCGGCCGAAGTTCTGCGTGCGATCACCGATTCGGCAAGGGACGCGATCATCATTATCGACGATCGAGGCAAAATAGTTTTTGCCAATGACTCTACAAAGCAACTGTTTGGTTACACCGCGCAGGAACTTATTGGCGATACGATTACTCGTTTGATCCCCGCTCATCTCAAGTCACGTCACACGCGTGCATTTGAGGTCGCGACCAGAGGTGGCGCCGGCACAACTGTTGGCGGGACTTACGAGGTCATGGCTCTGCACAAGAGCGGTCGGTCAGTGTCGGTTGAAATTTCCCTGTCCATGTGGGAGGACGAGAATCGCCGATTCTTTTCGGGTATAGCAAGGGATATGAGCGAGAGGAAACGCGCCGAGAAGATTCGACGACAATCGCAGGAGAGTCTCGACACGATTCTTAACAGCATGGATGCTATCGTGTACATTGCCGATATGCGCACCCATAAATTGTTGTTCCTCAATAATTATAGCAAACAATTATTCGGGGATATCGTCGGCAAAACATGCTGGAATACGCTTCAGCAGGGCCAATCCGGACCCTGCGACTTCTGTACCAACAGTCAATTATTGAACGAGGATGGTACGCCGACCGCCGGTGTGGTATGGGAGTTTCAAAACACTGTCAACCAGCGTTGGTATCAATGCCGGGATCGCGCGATCCGTTGGTTCGACGGGCGGCTGGTCCGCATGGAAATCGCAACGGATATCACGGATCAAAAACACCTCGAAAATCAGTTGAAGGACTTGGTTGGGAACGACCCCTTGGTCGGATTACCCAATCGCAATTTACTGCTCGATCGCTTGGACCAGGCCATTAAGCTGGCACACCGGCGGCAGGATTCGTTAGCGGTGCTGTTCATTGATTTAGACGATTTTAAACCCATTAACGACGAATATGGACATCGAGTCGGTGACCTATGCCTGCTCGAGTTTGTGCGTCGTTTGCGTGGCTGTCTTAGGGAGAGTGACACTCTCGCACGCTACGGCGGCGATGAATTCATACTACTGTTACAAAATGAGGTGGATGTAGCTTCAGTTGAAAGCATCGTACGCAAATTGATCAATGTAGTGTCAATCCCCATGCGTCTGGATGGTGTAGATATACGGATAAGCGCGAGTGTAGGTGTGGCCTTCTACCCCGCGCACGGCGGCAGTCCGGACCAATTGATAAGTCAAGCGGACAATGCCATGTACCGTGCTAAGCATCAAGCTGATGGCCACTACTACATTTCCCCGTTGGACAGCCAGTCATGAAGCCCATCGCCGCGCAGTTTGGACTCGCTGTCGGAACCGCTCGTGCTGGCGGTTTCATTAGGCCCCAGCATTAGCTTCGCCATGCTTATGGCCTGCAAGACCGACCTATCGGTGATTAACGCCGGCGGTTATCGGTTCAGCGACTTTATGCGCATTGGCGTACCGCTGACGCTGGGTACCTGGCCGATTCTGAGCTGGCTTCTTCCCATCCCTTACGAGCTTTAGCGGCGATACGCTATCGCTGGCGCCTGCGATTTTCAATAACGTAACCACACGCGAATATTTCATTCGTCTGCCTATGGACAGCGCCGTGTTGCCTTTGGTATCCACGGCGTCGACATCAGCACCCGCGGCGATCAACATCTGCACGATGTCGGGGTAGCCGCGGTAAGATGCGGCCATCAATGGTGTCTTGCCGGACACGGTCCTGACATTCACGCTCGCCCCGGAGCGGATCAGCTGCTGGACAGTAGTGACACTGCCTTTTAGGACCGCATTGAACAATGCCTTTGCACCGTAGACGGAATTTGCCATATGCGTTGATTCCAGACCGGTCGGTATCTTGATGATGCGATTGGCCAGCGCAATGACCACCAACGCAACCAACGTGAACGTCATAACGGTTTGGTCGATACCGAATTGCTTGGCAAGTTCTGCCGGCAGATTCGCTCCCACGACCAATACCAGCGTCACCAGCACCAGTCCGATACGAACGTAGCGGACCAGCGACACCATGAGGACCGCGGTTAGGCCTAACAATAGATATTTCTTGTCGACGGAAATTCGACTCGCGACATCATCCGGCAGATTGGCGGCAACACTCATCAGCACCACCAAGCCGAGAAGCCACTTATCCCGCGACGATTCTTTTATTACAAACATCACACCCCCTTGGATGTTTGCCAGAATGTACCTGTTATATGTAGGAATTTTTCCTACTGTTAGGCATTGTAGCCCAAGGACGCGAAACAAACCAGATCCGATCGGGGGAAATTTCTACCTCAGTTGGCACGGGAAACTCCAAATGGCATGTGACCAGCCGGCTCGGCGTCGCGGAACAGCACAGATAAGTGCCAGAAGATCGGTCACCCCGATGATCAGCGAGAGAACCAGAAGACGGACGTGCTGCTGACGGGCCAAGGGATGGAATCCAGTTGCCATGGCGAGTCGCCTATCTTACTTCCCATCTTCTCGAACACGTTACATTCGCAAAGCCAACGCCCCCCGGCTGGCTTGGGGCCAACGGCGCCGCGATAGGTGATTTATTGTCCCCTCAAATCGCCCATGGCAGATTCGTCCGGGGTCTCCAGCTGCAGGTAGCTGTCTTAAACATCGCGTGTCAGCAGTCCTCGCCGGTCCAGGTAGGCCCCGCTCCGCTTGCTGATAGTTATGGCGAGCCAATCCACAGCCTTGGGGGTCGGTGGTTGGCTTCGCCGAACCATCACCGCACCAGCGTCGGCACGGTGAGAGCGGCTGATTCCACCTACACAATTTATCAGCCGTCAGCGGCCTTTCATGGCAACAGGTTGATCACGGGGAAGCGGTCGGCCGGGCGGTGTCGCCCTTGAGCCAGGTTCTCAGCCCGCGGTAAAAAGCGGATCTCCTCGGTGGGAGCCCAGATGCCTTGTTGCACCTGAGCTATACCTCGTCGGTGTAGACATAGTGAATGTCCAGGATCACATTGCGGCAAGGCGTTGATTTACCTGCCGGGCATCGGTCATTCACTTCGCCGGGCCACTGAGGGGGGGACCTTCGGGCAGCTGTTTACGAATGTACGCGCGATCGAGATCTCGGTGACCATTGAACGAGACCGCGTCGACCAGTCACTCGTGTCTGGTCCACCACCCAGCTCCGAAATATTCTTAACAAAATCGCGTAACTTATTAAGATAGCGACCATTTAGGTGCGGGCATTTCTCGAACGGCGATGCGAAGCAACCAAGCCGGCGCCACGGTGATTTCCATCTGCATGGGAATAATTCCTATAAATTCCTGTGATTAATCGCCACAAAGTGATATGGTGCTGTCATAAGACGAGGCACTGTGGGGGTGACCATGTCAAAAAAAGGTGGGAAAACTAGCCCGTACCGTACTTGCCTGACCGGCTTCCACATGCACGAAATGCTGGTCGCCCTGTCGATTGCCAGCATAATTACCGGCATCGGCGTTCCAGGCGTCCAATTCCTTGTCTTCAATTCCAAACTCACGACCGGCGCCAACGGTCTGGTGAGTGCCAGGAATCTGTCGCGCAGCGAGGCGGTGACCCAGTCTACACCGCTTTCGGTCTGTTCCAGCTCCAACCGCGCTGAATGTAGAGGCAAACCTTGGAACGAGGACCGGATAGTTTCCATGTACGAAAACGTGAAGGGCATGAAAAACGCGAATGGCATGGTAGACGGCAGTGATGCGCTTCTTCTCGTCAGCGCCGATGTGGATGTATCTCTGTCAGGACCGGCCTACCCGCAGTTCCCGACTACGGAAGGGCTGGTAAACCATTGCGATGACGACTGTCTGAACGGTAATACCGATGCCCCGTACGCGGATCACGACTATTCGAATACTTTGCCACTGCTCATACGCCTGTTGCCGGGAACGGCGGTTTACGCATCCGAGTCGGGTGGCTCGCAGGTGCAGGGGGCTACGGAAACCCTAGTCTCGGAAAAATCCAGCCGCGAGCACGGTGCGGGCCTTGGCCAAGGGGGGGTCGTTGATCTGAGCGATGACGGCACCACCACAGAGGACAGTGATGACACCGCCACCAGCTATGTCAGCACGACAGGTTCCGGGCTCGGCCCCAGCCCCAGTTTTGCGACATTTCAACTATGCAACGGCGGCACTGGCCGGACGATAACCGTCAACAGCACAGGCAGAGTAAAGGTAGCAGATTCCAGCTGCTGAACATGGACTCATGCCCGTTTGTAATCTGTTGCAGCCGTGGGTTGAACCTAGTCCAGCGGGCTCTCGGGTAGCGGTTGCCGGTTCGGCTTGCCCTGGTAGATCAGCGACTTCCACGACGTTCCCTGTGTTGCTGGAATCCGTGGGTCACTGTGGTCTGCAATCAATAATGACAACGCCGTGCACATCGATACGAGAGCGTAGTCATGCTGCAACTCGCCGAGCACTGGTGCAGTGATCACGCTGTGATTGGCATATAGACGTCGCGCAAATTTTGCGAAAGGATTTCGTGCTATGCGAGCGGTTATGCCACAAGATGTCTCCGCGAGTGAACAGGCTTGTGCCGTGGAGAGGGCGTTAAAAACCTCATGCGTGCTTGGCCACGGGGCACGAAGTATGGATTTTCCGTGACATTCTCTTCGTGGCCGGGAACAGAATCCAACTGCCGACATGGCGAGTTCAGAGCCGCCGGAAGACCTGTAGTCACGAACTTTCCATGAGGTACGCGCGCCGATTCCACGCGATCGGGACTTAAAGTCACGGGAAGGTACGGTGATTGGCGAGGTTGCGTCACAGCCTGGTCATCCTGATGGGCGTTCGAATTACGAACGGTCCGGTCCTGGAAGGGCCGCGGTGCCGGAATCTGTCTCTCGCGACAAACGCTGCAGATCGTGTCGCCCGATCGAGATTGAATCCGTTGGTTGGCACGTAGATGATGGTCGCTTCAGAACCTGAGAGGCCACTACTATTACGTTGCACTAGAATGGAACTTCCTGTCTTTCACCTTCTCCTGATTCAGTTATAGACATCACTTGGATTGATCCGCTCTTCGGGATCGTGTTTGGGGCGGCAATATACCGGAGAGTTGGGGCTTATATGCGAGATCTTTCAAAGATGACGAATCGGACGCATCAAGTTTCCATTGCAGGAGGCGGCTGAAAGTTAATGCTGATAGATCGCCACGGACGTTTTTACGCGTTAGAAAAGATGGTGTCAGGTACTTGTAACGAATATGAAGTAACTGGTCATACATCTCCATAAGCCAAAGATAGCTGCTTTGTTCGTCAGCCGGGCAAAACATGAACACAATAGCCAATACTGCTTATTATTGTTGTGGTGTAGGAATGGAGGATGCGGAGAGGGAGTTTTCGGTCGCTAATGACGTCTATGCGAAACGATTCATGGATGAGAGGGGATTGGAGATAGTTAAGCCCTTTAAGTCCGAGACGGTGCCGAATATTTCCAATATAACCAGGTGCAGAATTATTGATGACATTGTTTCCGATGAACTCAGTAAAGATCGCATAGCTAATGTTGCTGCTATCGGGGTTGGGTTTGATACGCGGCCTTATCGGCTCAATGGTGGTGTCTGGACAGAGATCGATGACCCGCAAATCATTGACTACAAAAATGCGAAGCTTCCAATAGTGGAGTGTCCAAATACACTAAGTCGGATTTCGATAGGTTTTTCAAGCGAGTCGTTGGCAGATAAATTAGCTGCGGTAGGCATTAATCTGCCCGTCATTATTGTGATAGAGGGCGTGTCTATGTATCTGGATCAGCGATCCATTAGAGAAATGCTGCGGTGCTCCC
>CAMYNL010000056.1 GCA_947259705.1 uncultured Gammaproteobacteria bacterium
CCATCAGTTCCCAGCTCGTGCCGGCGAAGGACGCCGCCAGGCCCTGGCGGTTCCAGGCCTGCACTCAGGGCGGGTAGTCGTCGTAGTAATAACTGCTGGTGACGAATTCCTGGGCCGCCTTGGAGAACCAGAACGCCTTGCCGGCGTGGCCGGCCATGGACACCGCACCACGGTCCTTGACTGATACGGCGAAGACCTTGGCCCGGCCGCGGGTATGCAGCGCGAGTTCGTCGCCGAAGGTGGAAACCAGGATCGCGGCGGGCGAGCGGCCGTCGGTGCGGGCCACTTTCTGGGTCGGGTCGATCTCGGTGGACTTGTCCACGCCGCCATCCTCGGCCAGCAGCGGATAACGATCATCCTCGATGTTGTAGCGCTGCTCGCCGGTCTGCCGGTCCAGCCAGATGTTCCCGATCATGCCGTGATCGGCGGGATGGGCACCGGTGGCCAGGGTGGTGTGACCGACGATGGTCTCGGTGTTGGCATGGGCGTGGTGGGCATCGGCAAACACCACGCCCTCCTGCAGCAGATAGCGAAACCCACGCTCGCTCAAGCGGTCGCCGATAATGCGCGTAATCATGTCGCCGCGCAGCTGATCCACCGTGATCTGCAGCACCAGCCGAGGTGCCTGGGGTACCGCTGTGCCCGGCGTGTCGGACTCGCCGGAAACCCGTTCCGGCTGCGGGTGCGCGCAGCCCGCAAGCACCAATATGATGGCGGTGTGGCGCAACAGGGTGGCAGGTTTCATGGTTTGATCCCTTGAGTTAGTAGTCCTGCGGCGGGCGGCGCTCATTACAGCGGTACCGACACCCAACATGGTCGCTTTACAGGGTTTCGATCGGGCCCCTCGCCGACCCGTCATCGCCCTTGGCACGAGACAACATGCCATGTCCGCCATGCCGGCGGTGTGCGTCGGCAGTGGTCAGTTGCCGCTCTTGAATCCAGCAGTCCTGTGGCTGCCGTCGCAGAAGGGCTTGTTGTTCGAGGCGCCGCAGCGGCACAGGGCCGCCTGCGTGCCGGTCCAGGCCACCCGGCCGCTGCCGGAGACGATACTGAAGCTGCCATTGACGACCAGCGGGCCGTCCGACAAAGGCTTGACCATTAGTTTGCCGCCCGCAGCGGTGAGCTTTTCGCCCTTCTCGCCGACCGCACCGTAATCCCTGAAGCCGGCCTTTTCATGGCTGTTGTCGCAAAAGGGCTTGTTGTTCGAGGCGCCGCAGCGGCACAGGGCGGCGCGAAACGACACGCCGTCCATGTCATCGGGCGCGCCTTCGATCTCGATCTCGCCACGCAAGAAATACGGGCCGTTGCAACTCAGCGTCACTGTATTGTCCGGCGCCGGGCGCTCACTGACAGTGCCGTCCTTGACCGCGTATGTCAGGGCCCCGCTGGGACAACGCTCGACGACGTCTATGACTTCCTGCTGCGACACCAGGTCTGGTTGGCCCCAGGGGTCACGCCCGCCGACGAACAGCTCACCCTTGGCGCGCCCGCATTCGGCGATGTGGATACACAGGCGACCGTCCCAATCCACGTCGACCTGCTTGCCGGAAAATCTCTTCTTGGCCTTGCTCACAGACTCTACCTCGCTCCAATTTGGTTGACGAAACCCGGTGGCTGCATCGAACCTGCATCCAAACCAGCGGACCACACGTCCAGCAGCAGCTTGTCCAGCACGCCGAGGTGCCGCGAAGTACTGATCCACGGTGTGACGTCTTTGCTGCGGGGGACCCTAATCTTTTCACAATGACGAAACCCGTCGCAACACCCGCCGTCGGCCAGGTACCAATCCCGCGCGGCTCTCCCGCCGACGGCATCAATCTAAGATCAGCACGACGAAGGCAAAGAACAAGGCTGGGTGAACCAGCCCATGCATGACATTAGTCATGATTCCGCTCCGCTCATGGGTGGCCGGGATCAACTGAGCGGGTGCACTATCAGCTCGGGCTGCTCAGGTCCCAGCGCTATGGTGTTGCCGGTGACGAAGGGGATGCGGTGGATCTTTGCCGTGGCATGCTCGGGGGATGCTGAGCACCTGCTCCAGCCCTCGGCATACCCACTGGCGCCGATCAGCGCACCCCGGAGTTGAACGACTCCGGCCGCGCCCCACCATCGCGGAGTGAGTGGCAGAGGCGGGCGGCGGTCTCTCGACGACGGCCGGTGCTGCAGAACAAGAGCCGAAGGCCGCAGTGCAGCCTTGAGCCGCCTGCGGCGCTATCTGTCTATAGATAAGGATGAGTGGCCGCGAAGTGGACCATTGCGCGGTGCAGCTGCCGGGAACGGTCCCAGTCCTGGCGAGCCTCCGCAGTTTCGATGCGCTCGAGCAGGTGCCTGAGTATGGTGCGGCAGCCGCGTGGGTTGGACGACAGCTGTTGCGCTTCACCACAGGCGATGGCTGCAGGGATATGGCGGTTCTCGGCAAAGGCGTCCAGTTCATCCCACGTCAGGTCACTGAAGTGTACGCAGTCGGTCAACGTCAGCATGATTCTCCTCCTCTGGTGTTTCCGTGCCTTCCCGGTGCATCACCGCACCATGGCGGTGCATGGAGCCCGGCTAGAAAGGGGTTGGACGGCGGCCCGTCGCGGCGCTGACATTTCCACTCGACTCGCTCAACCCGTTGCAGCACAAGCGATCTTCCGGTGCACCGCGGTAACGAGCTGGCTGCAGCGCCGCCGCCTTGCCCCAACCCTCACTGAATGGAGAAGCACAAATCGTGCCCGTCAGCAGCTCGCTGGTCGCTATCCGAACAGCGCTGCGTCCCCGGGACGGCGACGGTCGGAAACTCGAGGTTTCCGCTCATCGAAACCGAGCTACGGCCGGTCCTGAACGCTGCCGGCACGGGAAGCGGCAAACATGCCGGGCGAGAAACCTTCACTCTGGCGGCAAACGTCTGGTCGGGTCGGGGTGACAGGCAGCCAATGCTTAAGACGTCGCGGCCACACTGCTCGTCGCCGGAACAAGTACCGCGTTTTACGGAGATTCCGATCGAGACCTGGTGGCCCTATTCCAACGCACCCAGGGCGACCAGCAGGTTGATCATGTCGGCCTGGTCGCGGCGCCTGGCAATGGATAACGCCGTCTGACCGCCGGCGTCCCGCACGGTCACATCAGCGCCGTACTTCATCAGCAGCCGGGCGATGTCCTGGTAGCCCAGGGCGACGGCCAGCATCAACGGCGTGCGCTCCTTGACGTTGCGGACATTGGCACTGACTCCAGACTTGAGCAAGCGGTCCACTTCCGTGATATTGCCGTTGTAGATCGCCCCCATGATCGCCGAGGATTCATGGATCCGCACCTGCTTCAACATGTCAGCGCTGACTTGGGCAGGCACAAGCTGGAAAATTGCGTTCAGCAGCCAGGCCACCACCAACAAGCCAAGCGCAACCGTCAGTATGGTGGGGCTCACGCCCAGTGGGGGACTGAGATGCTGCGGCAGGTTGGCGCCGATGCCGAGCACAATTATGGAAATCAGCGTTGTGAACCGTGAGTACCTGAACAGTACGAACAGCACTACGGCCAGAAACGGCCAAAGCAGGATCTCTCGACCGATGTCCAGGCCGCGTGTGATATTGATGTCGAGGTTTGGCAATATGGCCAGCACGACCGCCAGCAGGACCGGAAAAACTCCCATCCATCGTCGATCGAGCAGGCCGAATTCCTTTCTCATCTGCGCCGCGGCGGCAAGATCGCGGCGGCCGTCGAGCCAATAAGCCTTCATCGTGCTCATAAACACCCCCAAAGTGTTCCTTCGTTGCAGAGCCTTCCTACTTATTCAGATTAGACGTCTGGCAAGGCCCGACAACGTCCCGCAACTCATTTTTCCCACTGGGAAAACTTCCCTGTGAGGCAAAACGGGGCCCCACTGCTGCGGTTTACGGCTGTCTCCGGCGCCGGTGTGGCATGGCGCAACCAGGGGCGACCGGCGGCGTACGGCGGGAGGCTTCGCAGTGACGGCCAATCCCCCGCTGCACCGGCGAGTGGGCGACGGCGAAAAGCCGCCGTATCGGGGCCACTGGGGCACGCAGGTCAATGAACAATGTGATGCGGCTGGATTAGAATCGCGTGACATTGTCCTACACCAGCCGAAAGACAGGATTTCCCGAACATGACACGCAAGGTAGAGGTAGCGATCATCGGCGCCGGAACCGCCGGTCTCAACGCCATGGGGCAGGTTCGCCGGCGTACCGACAATTTCGTGCTGATCAACGGCGGTGAACTTGGCACCACCTGCGCCCGGGTCGGTTGCATGCCGTCCAAGGTGGCAATACAGGTCGCCGACGACTTCCACCGTCGTCATATCTTCGAGCGCGAAGGTATAGAAGGCGGGGACGGCCTGGGCCTCGATATCAGCGAAGCCTTCGAGCACGTGCGGGACCTGCGGGACATCCTGGTCGACCGGGTGCTTGCACGCACCACGGACAACCTGGGGGATGAGTTCATCGACGGTTACGCCCGTTGCGCGGCGCCCGGTGTCATCGAGGTCAACGGCGAGCGTATCGAGGCGGACGCTATCATAGTGGCGGCGGGTTCGCGGCCCGTCGTACCCGCGGCCTGGCAGGCCCTGGGCGACCGCGTGGTGACCACCGACACGCTGTTCGAGCAGGAGCGATGGCCCCGCTCCCTGGCGGTGATCGGACTCGGCGCCGTCGGCCTGGAAATGGGCCAGGCGCTGCATCGCATGGGCGTGCAGGTCACCGGCTTCGACGCCCTGGATACCATCGCCGGCCTCACCGATCCTGCCGTCCGCAATACCGCCGTCGAGCTGCTCGGCAAGGAATTCCCGCTGCTGCTGGGCCAGCCGGCGGAAGTTGTGGAGCAGGGCGATCAACTTCGCGTCAGCGCCGGTGACCACAGCGTGCTGGTGGACCAGGTGCTGGCCAGCATGGGAAGACGCTCCAATCTGGATCGACTGGAACTGCACAATCTGGGGCTTGATCTCGACGACCACGGCATGCCCGCGGTGGACCCCTCGACCATGCAGGTCGACAGCCAGAGGGTGTTCATTGCCGGCGACATCACCGGAGAGCGGCAGATCCTGCACGAGGCGGGCAACGAGGGCCGCATCGCCGGCTACAACGCGACCTGTGCCGAGGCGACGGCGTTTGCACGCACGACACCGATGGCGGTGACCTTTTCCGACCCCAATATCTGCCAGGTTGGGGCGGCCTTTGACGAACTCGAACCCGGGGATATCGTGGTCGGCGAGATGCGCTTCGGCCCGCTGGGGCGGGCCCTGGTGATGGGCAGGAACCGGGGCATACTCCGCGTCTACGTGAACCGTGCCGATGCGCGGCTGCTGGGGGCCTGCATGGTGGCGCCGAAGGGGGAGAACCTGGCGCATTTGATTGCCTGGTGCCTCGAGCAGGGCCTGACGGTCACCCGCATGTTGAGCATGCCGTTCTATCACCCGACCATCGAGGAGGCCCTGCAGGGCGCTCTGCGCGACGCCGTCGGCAAGCTCGAAGATGACCTGGACCTGCCGGATCATCCGCTGGACATCCGACCGCTGTAGACCGCGCGCCCGCATCCCGGAGCGCGATCGGGAGCAACGCGCACGGGTCCGGGCAGCGGGCCTGCCCCGCCGCCGTAACGGGCCCGACGCCCGTGCCGACCGCAACAACGGATACGTTGCAGGGCTGCTCAGGGCTGGATCAGGCAATCGTCCGCGAGCGGCTTTATCGGAGTGAAGTCGCGGTGGGCGATCCATTCGGGGCGCTTGAAGCGCCGGATGTGGTTGTCGACGTGGCACAGGCTGAGATAAACGATGGTCCTGGCCCAGGGACTGATGTTGGGCGGGCTGGCATGCACCAGATTGCCGTGGAACATCAGCATCGACCCGGCAGGACCGGTCGGCGCGACCAGGCCGCCCTCGTCCGCCAGTCTGGTCACCGTGGCCCGATCCAGGGTCCACAGCGGATAGCTTGTGGTCTCCAGGTCATGCCCGGCCTCCTGCACGCCCTGCCGGTGGCTGCCGGGGATGAGCAGCAGCGGACCGTTGGCCGCGGTGACCTCGTCGACAAACACGGCGATATTCATCGCCCGGGGCTCGGGCATGTCGTCGTCCCGCCGCCAGGTGCCGTAGTCCTGGTGCCACTGCCAGACCTCGCCGTCGAAGGCGGCCTTGGCGTTGACCTTGTACTGGTGCATGTAGACCGGGCCGCCGAGGATCTGCATCACCGGTTCGATCAGGCGGGGGTGGGCACCCAGGCGGCGGAACGCGTCGTTGTAGGTGTGGGCGGCGAAGGCGGTCCTGGGCGCGCCGCTGGATTCCCGCCACACCTCCGGGCGATCCTGCGCATACACCTCGTCGGCCGCGCGACGCAGTACCGCTACCTCGGCGGGGGAGAAGCAGTCGCCGAGAAAAAGCAGTCCCTGCTCCTCGAATTCGCGCAGTTGCGACCCGGACAATTTCATGGCAGTGGTCCCCCCATCAGACGCCGTTGCGACGGTCCACTCCTCGTCTTGCCGATGATCCGCCCGGCTACGGGCGGCACTCCGCACCGGCGGCTGACCGCCAGGACAGCATTGTGCCAGGCAATACCCCATGCCGGCCCATCACCGGACCAGTTTCCCTGTCTCCCTAATACCGGCTGTCGCCGCCGGTTCCGGGTCCGGTTCCGTCGCGGGGACTCCCCGCGACCCGAGCAGATTACCGGAATAGGCAATCTTGCGGCCGGCGCAGATGAAGCTGTCCGGCCCGATGGGGCCGGCCACCGAGTCACCGGCGATGTTTGCGGTGGACTTGATATTGACGATGCAGGTGGTGCCCGGTACTGGGCACTTCTCCTCGTAGCTCAAGGTGTTGCCGTTGACGGCAATGACCAGGGTGCATACGGAGTTGGTATCGAGGATGGTGACGCTGCCGTTGGGATTGATCTCGACGATGGCGACGGTGTCACCGGAGGTGGTGCCGGCGCCGCCATCACCGCCCGGGTCCGTGGCATTGTCGTTGAGCGTGCTCGTGTCAGGGGTCGTCACGGTAACGGCGGACTTCGCGGTCAGGGTCCACTGCCCGGTATTGGTGGTGGGCCCCAGTATGCTGCCGCCGCCGGTGAAGGACTCGCCTCCATTACAGGCGGCCATCACTAATACGATCGATACAAAGGCTGCTGTCTTCGCCACTTACTTGTTCCGTCGGCCGCCGGCTTGGTTGACGTGTTGGCAAGAGAATATGCCTGCGACGACAATTCTTCAATCAAAGTTACCGCCCCTCCCGAAAGTGGGGTCAGATCTTACTTATCGCACCTGCCGCACGAGACCTAGGTAAGTGGGATCTGACCCCACTTTTAGTAAGGCGAGTACTTGAAGCTCTGGCCGCCGATGGCTGCCTCACCCATGAGCCCGCCCTGTACCAGCACGAACACCGCCACCCCGTTTTCGTAGGCCGCCTCCGCGGCCGCGCCGGTGGTTGCCACAACCGCCGAGGCGCGGGCCGAAAACTCGAGCTTTCCCGCCTTGAAACGGTCCAGCGATGCCTTGCTCTCGAAGAAGATGATCTGGCTGTAGGACTGGGCCCCAAGCTGCAGCCCGATCGACCCCTGGTAGAGCTGGGCCGAGCCAACCGCGCGACCCTGCTCGTATACATAGCCGGAACCATAGGCGCCGCCGACGGCGACGGCGCCCCGCCCGATGGTGGGGAACACCGCATAGCCATACGCGTTTTTGAAAAAGCGGTTGATGCCGGGATCATTGGCCTTGAAGCGGCCGATGGTGGCATCGATTTCCTGGCGCGCGACGTCAGCGCGTCCAGGATCATAGCTCGAACAACCGATTGCGGTGACCAAGGCAACGGCGAATACGACCGAATTCAAGCCAAGCTTCGTTTTAATCATTTCAGGGAAAGTCCTCGTCCAGGTGTCGTGACGGGCGGGTATGTTAGCTGAATTGAGCGCTTTTTTCTCCGTACCCACGACCGGGCGTATGACCGCCGGTGTTGACGGTCCATCGCCATGCTCCGACGGTCGTTTGGCTCCCTGCTGGTGAGCAGCGCTGTTCATCACCGACCACGCTGCTTCGTATTCCTGCCGGCACCGGGTGCAAAGAAACTGTGCTGCACCGCCAGCGGTGTCCTGGCGGTAGACACCAATTGTTCGCGCCCGAGCAAGCCAGACAGTACAGATACTGCGGCCGCTTTCCGTGTCGCTCACCGGGCGGACCCCAACGGCGCCTCTTGAATGATGGTTTACGTCGGGGCGATCAGTCCGGTGGCACGTGAGGGAAGCCGGATCGCCGGTTCGATGCGGCCAACGGCTGGACCGCCCTCGCCGCCAACTCGAGCGCCGCCGGATACGAGGTGTCGGCCACCATGCAATTCCAATACAGCATCAACGTCGGTAACAGGTCGACCGATCTCGTCGATTGCGAAAACGTCGAGATACTGTTCGAGAGTGGGTCCAACGGTGCGATTACCGATGTGTCTCGATCGGTGATTGTGATTGTTCTCGCGCCTGGATAAACCCTACTTGTTTGCTAAGCTTCTTGCTAACACATGGCACGCGTGACTGGCTCCATTGATCCCATCGTGCCGTGGTGGATCTATTCCGGGGGTTATTCGTGGCTATAACATTTAGAAATTTCCGGTTGGGCCGGGCCCTACCGCGATGGTTCGCCGTGGCACTGGCATGGCTCGCCTGCCAGGCGGGTCCGGCCTTCGCGCTGGAAACCCTGGACATGCTGGTCGTGACCCAGAACGGCGCCACCAGCACGACGAACGGCGGGTTTTCTGACGCCCTGTGCCTGAGCAATCCGACCGCGGCGCGGGACCTGCTGGTGATTGCGTCGTATTCGTCGCAGACCACCGGTTCATCCACCGCCCAGGTCGAGGGGCGCTTCCGGCTCAGGCACAACGCGCTCAACAGCGTGCCCCACCGCCGGTTTTTGAACGGCGGCAGCGACCAGGGAGTCGGTAATGCGGTATGGGTGTATCGCGCGGCCGATGTCATTGCCGGTGACATCTGCCTGCAGCACCGCGATGATGGATCCCGGCGCTTCCGTACCGAACAGATCACCATTACCGCGATTCCCCTGGACACACCCACGCTGTCACTGGACTGGGGCCATGGCGTCCTGCCGTCCCAGTTCATTACCACTTCAACCAGCTTCCTCACCGTGCCCACTATCGATCCGGACACCGCCAACCCGGTGGCGGTGAACGTCGACAACGTCGACGCGCCGCGGGCGATATTCATCGCCGCGACCTTAGACAGTGCCATTGGCCAAAATACCAGCGGCACCGGCGAGTGGAAGCTGCAGTACCGCAACCTGACCGACGGCGGCGCCTGGACCGATGTCGGCACCACCATCAGCCGCACCCTGTCGGGCAGCGCCAGCAGCACTGATGACGGCATCGTGCAGCTATACGCGGTGGCGGAGAACCTGGACGGCGGCAAGGTCTACGAGGTGCGCCTGCAGACGCGCAGCGTCAGCGGCAGCGCCATCACCACCACCAATGCCTCGCTGGCGGCAGTGTCGCTGGCCTTCGATCAGAACGGCGGCGGTTACTTCCCCTGGTTCCAGGACACCGTGGCCAGCGCCACCACCAGCAGCAACGCGCTGGCGCCCGTCACCGGCCTGGACGGCGGCTTCACCCTGGCCGCCGACGCCGACGTGTTCGTGGCCATGAGCCTGGACGGCTCCACCACCACGCCGGGCAACGGCGACGGCACCTTCGAGACCTGTATCGAGGATGCCGGCAACCCAGGCACTTTCGTATTCGGCAGCAAGTCCGGCAGCGGCACCGACGGCGGCGCCCAGGAGGTGAACCGGGCGTTTCAGAACAACGCCGATATCGGCGCCATGGGCGTGATCGGGGTGTGGGAGGCTACGGTCACCCAACCAACGTCTTATACCGCCCACGGCTGCTGGTCAGTCACGGGCCAACCGATACAGACCACCGACCCCAACCTGGTCGGCTTCGTCGGCGCCTCCACCGATGCCACGGTACCCGTCACCCTGCGTTCATTCCAGGCGCTCGGCGGGGTCAATCCCGGGGCGGTGGAGTTTGTCTGGTCGACGGCGACCGAGACCGGCAATCTGGGCTTTGACCTGTACGTCAAGCAGGCCGGTGAGTGGTACCAGGTCAATGACACGCCGATCCCCTCGCCGGTGATCGATTCGACGCGGGTGCAGGAATACCGCTACCAGGCCTTCGGGGTCGACGGCGAGCTGTTCGCCCTGGTC
>CAMYNL010000057.1 GCA_947259705.1 uncultured Gammaproteobacteria bacterium
GCATCGCGGCGCAGATATCACTGGCGTTTGGCTTTACCTTGGACAAAGACGTGGTTCGTCGCGTTCTGGCTCGCTATTATCAACCTTTATCGGCTGGCAGCGGGCCGTCCTGGCTAACCTTCCTGGGACATATCAAAGACAGTCTCTGGAGGGTCAATCTGTTTCGATGTGAGTCGGTGACGCTCAAATCCCACTGGGGCCTTGCTGCTGATGGATCAATTTACACGGCGCATCATCGGATTCGCCGCACATGCGGGCACCGTCGATGGCCCGGCGCTATGTCGAATGTTTCGATGGGCGATTCGCGGTCACCCAACACCTCGATTACTGAGCTCCGACCAGGATCCGCTGTATCGATATCATCCGTGGCCCGCCAATCTCCGGATACGCAAAATCACGTAAGTCAAAACCGTCCCGTATGTGCCGCTGTCAAACCCCTTTGTCGAGCGACTCATCGGTACGGTTCGTCGTGAGTGCTTGGATAGAATGCTGTTTTGGAACGAACGCGACCTGAAGTGTAGGCTGACTGAATTCATGGACTATTACAACTGCTATCGCGCCCACAGCGCGCTCGATGGTTCCACACCCCCAGTTAGCGCCGCGGCAGAAGATCACAAGACCATCCACATCAACAACTATCGCTGGCAATCACACTGCCGAGGACTGTACCAAACGCCAATGTCAGCATATAGATCAACTCACCAACGACAGATGTTCCTCGGCCTCCGCATGACGGCAAATCTCGCGAGTCAGTCCTTCGAAGATGACCAGATGCGCGGGCTTCAATGAATACCAATACATCAGGCCCCAGACGCCGGCAGGATGCCAGTACGCGGTGGCGGTCAGGCGCGTGCCGTTACCTGGCTGGGGCGCGAGTTCGAACTCCAATACCCCCGCCCCGGGAGCCTTCATGCCAAAGGATATCGTCAGGCGGCATTCGGGCTTCATGCCGATCACGGTCCAAGAGTCGACCTTGTCCCCGATCCGCAGCTCGCTGGGGTGCCGGCGCCCCCGCTTCAGGCCAGGTCCGCCCACGAGCCAGTCAAGGCGCTCGCGCAAAGACCACAACGAGTCGAGATAGAAGTAGCGGTTCTCTCCCCCGATCCGGGTAAGCACCTTCCACACGTTCTGCGGAGAAGCGCTGGTCACGGCGCTCCCGGAGGCGCGTTTTGCGTAATAGGCATAGTCGATTCTTTGGTTTCGCATGAAGAAGGCTCCTTCGGTCCATCGCGCCTCGACAGAACTGTTGCGCTCGGCCTCGAAGACTGCGTCCACCGACTCGCGAAATCCTAGCAATCGTTGAGGCACCAGGCGGCGCAGTTCGGCATCGTCGGCCTCAAAATCATGCTTGAGCCCCTCTACCAGGGCCCGCGCAATGTTGGTGGGTACGGATGTCACCAGCTTAAGCCAATAGGAGGAAAGCTTTGGAGACAACGCGGGCACCGAGATGATCAGCGGCGCCCGCCGGCCAACCGCCTCAGCGAGAATACGCATCATCTCTTCGTAGGTCAGTGTCTCAGGCCCGCCAGCGTCGTAGATGCGGCCTGCCGCCTGTTCAATATCCGAGATCCGAAGTAGATACTCCAGGAGATTGTCGAGAGCGATCGGGGGAGACTTGGCGCGTACCCAGCTTGGTGTGATCATCATCGGGAGGTGATAGACAAGGTCGCGCATGACCTCGAAGGCGGCCGATCCGGGGCCCACGATGATCCCGGCACGGATCTCGGTGACCGGAACCTTTCCCTCGCGCAACGCATAGCCGGTATCCCGCCTTGACACAATATGTTCGGACGCGGCATCCAGCGGCACCAGCCCCCCGAGATAGACGATGCGGCGAGCGCCGGAGAGCGCGGCTGCCGCGGCGAAGTTTTTCGCCGCCTCGACGTCGAGGCGCCCAAAGTCCTTGCCTGCGGCCATGGAGTGCACCAGATAGTAGGCCACGTCGACGCCCTCGAGGGCAGGAGCCAGGCTCTCGTATTTGAGCGCATCGGCAGCGACGATCTCAGCGCCCTGCCAGGCACGTGCCTCGAGTATGGCGAGATCGCGTGAGCTGACGCGCACCCTGAAGCCCTCGGCCAACAACCTGGGTACGAGGTGGGTACCGATATAACCACTGGCCCCGAACACCAGGCGCAGCCCCTTGTTGTTGTCAGGGGTATTGTCGCTTTGCTCGTGCACGTATCGCCTCAGTCTCAGGATTAATTGCTGCCAGCAGATCGCGCCTAGATGCATGGCGACCCAGATTCAGAGAAAAATAGGTCTCGAAGGCCCGCTATATTCGAATTATGAAAGCTGAACACGTGTTCAAAATTAAGAACACTCACCAATCGTTGTGATTAGATTGTGACGCAATGCAGTCCATCTCTCCAGTGCCAACGGTGGCCACCTCCAAGTGAGTGCGCCCTGCCGGGCGCACCATAAAAAACCCGGACCGCATTCGCGACCCGGGTCGGATCGATGCTTCGTTGCCAGACCGATTACAAGCCGGCTTTCTTGCGGATCATTTTCATCGTCGCCGGCGTGAGTTCGCCGTTCACGTCGAGGCCATTCTCCTCCTGGAACTGCCTCACCGCGACCACTGTTTTCTTACCCGCCACCCCATCCGGGGTGCCGACATCATAGCCCAAGGAGGCGAGCATGCTTTGCATCTGCCGCACCACGTTCTTGGTCAGACCGGAGTTCACCCCGCCGCCGCTACTTGGGCTGCCGGCAGCGGCCGACGGCGTGACCGCGGCTACGGCTGGCCCGGCACCGTGCCTGTAATATGCCTGCGGGGTCTTGGAGACCACGAACTTGGTGGCTTCCTGGATGCACACGCGCAACGCTTTTTCCACCGGGGTGTTCTCCCAACCGCTCAAGCCGGCCGCCAAGCTGCCGCTGCCGCGGAAGGCCCCGGCCAACGCGCCCAAGTTGACACCGGTAGAGGAACCTTCGACCGAGGTCGCGGCGAGCACCCGTGAGGTCTTCGCGTCAATGACGCGCAGGTCGATCGCCATGTGCGCCCGTTTGAAGCCACCGGTGATCGCTCCCAGGATGCCCCTGCGCGCGCCGGCACCTGACCCTTGCGCGCCGCTCGCGTTACCTTCGAATTCGGTCACCGCACCGACGATCAACAATTCCGCTCCCTCGATCTCACCGATGGGCGCCGCCGTATCCTGGCGCACCCGGCCGGATGCCCCGAGGTCCTGTTCGCGCAGGACGTCGCCCAGGGTCTGTCTTTCGAGCACGATGTAGCGGTTGGTGTTGAATAACGCAGTGGTCAGCTGATCGGCCATACCGTCGCCGATGGCACCCGTCCACCAACCCTTGCCGGTCTTGTCGGTAAAACGGCTGACCGCCACGCGCGCCTTGGGTCCGTTGTACGCCTCCGCTTGCTTTTCCTGGATACCCTCGCTGTCTTCGCCAGACGTGACTGTTGCCTTGGTTCCGACCCCGGGCAACTTGAATGCCGTGGCCGGCTGGGCCACCCCAAGGGCCAGTACCGCAACCGCTGCGTACGTAATGGTTTTCAACATAAGGCCTTCCTCCGTGGAATGTTCGGAATGTTCTAATTCTAGTGGGTCATTCGCTTAAAGAAATAGTGCACTCAAATTTTACCTTTGCGGCCCCCTCTTTTACACTTTAGCAGGTAATCGCAATGGGGTAGACCGTTATGATGAGACCAGTGTGGTGGTACGCAGCGCGTTTCGGGGGCCTAGTTTTTGCCGGATTTCTCTTGTCTGCGGGGTCGACGGCACAGGCCGATTCCAAAGACCAACTCATGCTTTCCCCCACGGACCACGGGCTCCTTCGCTTTGTCGAGCGGCATTCCATCGGCGTCGGCGATTGGCAATTTCGCCGCCACAGCGGGGAATTTTACTATCGCCCGTACGGATACCGGGTTTACCCGTACTCGCGCACTGATCCCGGGGTGGATGTGGGCGCCATCAGGCCCGCCGGGCGCTTGATCGTCACCGCCCGGCCCGCAGACGCCATGGTGTTCGTGGATGGGCATCCGCTCGCCCGGGAGGCGGATAACACGTTCCAGATTGGGGTGTTAGTCGGCGCGCACCGGCTGGAAGTGCGAGCCCCTGGCTACACCACCCACCAACAGGACGTCGACGTCCGGGTCGGCAATCACCATCGCCTGGACGTCGTTCTCAAACCCGAATAACGTGTCGGTGCCCAATTTTCGAATATGCCGCAAGCGGGAGTTGGACTAAGCCACGGCAATGTAATTGCCATTGGTAATCGTCAATCTTCGCGCGCGGTGTCATAGATTCTCCAGCCACTTCGGCTGGTATATCTCCGTCAAGCGAAGCGTGAACACGTTTCTGATTGTAATATTCTGGAACTCTTCGAGTTTTCTCTCGAGTTCAACCGTATTCCAGAAAACTATATGATCAAGAGATTCTCAGCGAATGGTTCCTCTCAGGCATTCGACAAAGGGATGGGACAAGGGAACACTGGTGACTGTCTTGATTTCGTCAATGTCAATCACACGCAGGTTCGCCCACCTCGAGCATTCGCCCCTTTGTATCATTGGTCTCCAACTTGATCCAGTGCTGCGAGGAACAGGCATAAAAGATAAGGGTCTCATGGATCTTATCGTCCACCAGCTCGGCTGCGGCCTTCAGCTTAGTCGCCGTGAGTTTGGTTAACTCGTCCTCAGTCCTGTCTTGGGCCGCCTCCCGGCTCGCCTGGGCATGTATGGCCTTGTGCATCGTCGGCGAGGGATTAAGGCGAGCAGATGCGTTTGATTCTGATTGCCCTCATGTTGCGCTGGCCAGTTGTGGGCAGAACTGGTTGATGATGACGGTTTTCGTCGCTCGATATCGCTAGTGTCATACAGCAGCATTTACACGGACTTGATCCCGGATCTGGATAGGTGGATGATTGCCACTAAGGCCAAGAAGCGGCCACATGTTGCGTTGCGGCATAATTGGATCTTGTGTCCCTAACTCAGAAGATATACATGGCCGCGTTAAACATCGATCTCGTAGATTTTCCGTTGGCCATAGACCGGAGACTACAGAATGTTAATTCGCGTAATACCAGCCATAGTTCTCTTGATAACTCTTACTTGCCACGCAAAGGAGTACCTTTCCGGTGACGAACTTGAAAGGTTATATGGAAGTGACTTGGTGCTAACACAGACTCTTGTGTTTGCGAAATCACAGCTGCGCGGCAGTGTCTATGAAGTCAGATTTGAATCCAGCGGAAAATTAACTGGTGACCATATTAATTGTTCGGAGATTAGACAAAGCAATGTTTGTATGAAGGGCGGAAAATGGGACGAGGGAAAATGGCGTATTGACAAGGCAAATAGCAGATTATGTATGAAGTGGTCTAAATGGCATAAAGCAAAAGATCGCTGTTTTTCAGTGCAAAAAATTGGTGATGAATATCAACTATTCGGGGAAGGGAAGGTAAACCCATTTCTCAAGCACAAATTTGACTGATGTAAGCGTAATTCGACACCAAAAGACCGAGCAATCACCGGTCGAGTATGCCTGATCTCCGACCTTTGGGGTATACGAGTTCGTCTTATGGCTTCATTGACTTCTGCAGAACAATCGGATACCGAGTGGCGCCGTATTCGTTAGTTGATGGCGATTATCTGGACACAATGCACCTATTTTAAATAGCTGCTCATTCAGCCTTGATGCTGGTCGCTGCCCGCTTGCGGAATGTCTCTGCTACCACCCGGGGCACTCGAGAGTACATGAATATGAAATTGCTCGAGGAGATGAACGAAGAGGCCGTCTACTCGGCAGCATGACAGGAAACCGGAGCCACCACCCAACAGAATGCGAAAGAAGATTGAAGCGATAAAGAGTTGAAAATCGCAACCACTGTCCTTTTCGACATGCGCCCGGCCGAGTGAGGACCGCGATCGTCTCACGCGATGTCGGGAGGCGGGCAGTATTCGGGGTGAAGCTGCGCGGTCGAGGACCGATCACTTGGTTCTGTCGCGTCGGGTTGGCCACGACTCCAGCCTAGTTACGGCGTCCAACCACCCGATCCCATCCCCACCATCCGGGATCCTCGGTACAATATACGGGTTAGTGCCCCTAGCAAGTAGATCGCCGCTTCGGTATAGCGTGCCGCCAACGGATCGAATTCGGAACCATGTATGGCGGATCCCTATCGGATCCGCCATACCCATGGCCAGTGAAATGGTTAGGTGAACATACCCTTACTGGTCACTTTCCGGCTCGTTGCCTGATGGAACGACTTCGGTCATGAACGGCCAGGTCTCGGTCTCCAGCGGGACTGAGTCACCCATTTCCGCGAGTCGGCGGCGTCGCTCCAGCTCGAGAGCAAGTAACTCGGCCTCCAGGCATGCCTTGCGTGCCGCGGAGCGTTGCAGTTCCAGCTGGACCACCTCCCCGGCACTGCGAACCGGCTCGCAGGAGGAACAGTGGGCCAACTCCGTTTCGTACAAAGTGCCATCGGTCGGGATGGTGACAGGACGCTTGTCTAGCGTCACATCGCCTTCCTTGGGGAGGTGCCGCATCAGTACGTCAAACAACTTCCGCAGACCGTCCGGGACACCTTCGACATCTTCGAGCGAGCGCCACGGGGAGTCTCCAAGGCGCCATTCAATGCCAACAATCCGCGATGACGACTCGTACGCTTCGTTCACACGCCGAACGAAGTAGGTCACCGCATAGCAGCTATTATGATTCTTCAGGGTCCGCACCGTCGCGCTGCGATGCTCTTCGTCTTCGAACGTGCTGATGACGGTCGAGCGTTCTGCTTCCATTGCCTGCGACGCGGCGATTGCAAACCGGGTAAACGATTCGGATGCGGTGCGTACAGAGGCACCACTAGCGATCGTGGTCTCGCTGTCGGCCGAAAATTCCGTTTTACCCTGTGGCAGGCCCAGGAAACCCGCCAGCCCGCCGCCTACCGACGCAGAGCTGTCCGTACTGGCTCGCGTGGTATTCAAGAAATCCGCATACGCACTGGTGCTCGTCGCGAATCGAGATTGTGACATGGCGCTCACAGTTTGCCGGAACGACGTGTGCACACTCATTCGTTGCGTCTCAGAGCGAACGCGGCGATAGCGGTCATACTCATAGATCCGTACCTTTTCGCCGGGCAGCAGCGTCGTGGTGTATAGCAACGGCCCTTGCTGCCTTCCCACCAGCTTCAAACAATGCTGGTAGTCAATACGAATTTGAAGTCTCAACCTGTCCTGAAGGATACCGCTGTCGAAATTCCGTGATTCGTAGAAGTACATGCATCGATCATGCGGCAGCCATGGTACCGGCTTCGGACCGCGGCACTCTGTCGGGGTTTCGGTTATGCATTCACTGCTACATCCTGAACACTCTTCTTCGCCTTCATGGTCTGTCGCACAGGCTTTGAGTATGGCCCGTTCTGCATTGACACGGCCGTACCCGACTTCGTTATTCCAAGTCCCGCTCGGCTTCGCATTATCATGGGCATAGGTGTATAACGAAGGCGAGATCTTGTCGCAGGTACTTTCGATGAAGTCGCGAACCTCGACGTTGGTCAGGGTCGGGCGCAGACTCAGAATGAGTCCGGCCAGGCCGGCGACCAGCGGTGTAGCCGACGAGGTGCCGTTGAAAGAATCGAAGTAATCGCCCGTTGAATACCCCGAGTTGCCGAGCCGGTCGGTGGTAGGCATCTCGAGACACGGTGCCACAACGTCGACATCGGGACCAAAGGACGCACCCCACCAACTTTCGCTGGAGCTGTCACCGATGCGTTTTCTCTCGTCGCTGCGGTTGCTGCCACCCACGCATAAGGTGCGCGAGTCGCTGCCGGGGAACCGGGCGATTGACCCGTTCTCGTTGCCCGACGCGGCGATCAAGACCAGCCCCTGGTCATGAGCATGCTGCAAGGCATCGCGAATCAACGAAAAGTCCCACATGCCCCAGGAGTCATATACACCGAAACTCATGCTGATGACATTAGCCCCGTTATCCGCCGCGAAGTAGAGCCCTTCGGCGATGTCGACATCGGCCCACGTAGCGGTCGCTATTGCCATGATCCGTACACCGGAAGCCGCGCCGGCGACACCCTGGCTGTTATCGAACTGTGCACCGATAATGCCTGCACAAGCTGTGCCATGGTTGCCCGTGGGGTTGCCGTCGAATGTGTCGTTGCTCGCGTTCCACGAGACCGGGTGCATGTTCAAGTCCGGATGTGCCAGCTCGACACCCTCGTCGATCACCGCGACGGTGACATCCGAGCTGCCCCGCACTATCTCCCAGGCGCGTGGTATCTCAACACGATGAAGACCCCACTGTTGCGCAAACATGGGGTCGTCGGGGGTGAACTCGCCCATTGGCACACGGCAACGACCGACCTGACAGGTCGGTGAAAAGAACGGAATGTTCTCGAAATGGACAATATCGACCAGTGCCGGACCTGCGGTCGCCTTGACCCCTGCTTCCGCAGTCCGTGCGGCTTCGATTGCGGTATGACCGCGTGCGGTACTGGCATCTTCCACCCTTACTGCGATCCAACCGGGGATACGGCTGGCTCGTTCCGTATCCACAGCGAGATCCGCGCCAAGTTGCGCGATACTGCCGGCACGATCGAGCGCCTGTTGCGCGATGTAGAAGCGTGTCGGATTGATCGCAAACAGGCCGCTTCCATGATCCTTGCTTCGCTGGCCCTGAAATGCGACCGACACCCACTCGATTAGGTCGCTGCCTTCGAGGCTCGCAATCGCGTCTTCATCGATTCCACTCTTGGCGCCTTTCAATTCGACCCAAGACAATCCATCGGTCTGATTGACCTGAGGTAGGGGGCGTTCAGCCGCTCCCGTAATCTTTGCTAACGAAAGATTATTTCTTCGGAGTAATGCGGCTTTTGCTTCTCCACTGGCGCCTGTCTTCCATCTGATCGCCAAATAGCGGGCGTCCTGCTGCACGTTACCCGCCGTTGGGTGTCGGAATTTTCTCTCTATCTTTGCCTTTCTTGGTTTGGTAGCCATACCAACCTCCTTGATAATGAACACGGTCCGCAATGTACCGACCGCATCAAGTACAGAAGTGGCGCGGCCGACGAATGGCTCGCGAGTCTGAATCGAGCCAAGTGACACACTAATGGACAAAGCGGACGGGCTGCGAACAACTCTTACACTACGTTTCCGTGAAATATTCACCGTGCAAGGAGTAAAAAAGGATACAAGCTGAATCACTGCTGTCCCGTTAACGGGTAAATATAAAGGCCTGATTCCACCGTCCTTGATACAATGAGTTTGTGCATAACTTGTTGAATCAGAGAGGAGAATC
>CAMYNL010000058.1 GCA_947259705.1 uncultured Gammaproteobacteria bacterium
AGGAGTTAGGTGGTTGGTCGTCGTTCGATATGGTCTTGCGTTATGCACATTTAAACGCGGACCATTTGAAGGCGGCAGCCAGTCGAATAACTGGCACAAAACTGGCACAACGGCAGTCGGCAGTAACTCTTAATCTGGTCGCAATTGAATGATTCTTATGGTGGCCAGGGACAGAATCGAACTGCCGACACGGGGATTTTCAGTCCCCTGCTCTACCGACTGAGCTACCTGGCCATGGTGAGGCGTCTGTTGATTGCTGCCGCGTGCTCACGGGAAGGAGCGCAGGATTAAAGACTACTGCTGTGGAAAGGTCAAGGGCCGCCAAAGGCTGTTGCCCGGCGGCCCAGTGGGGGTATGATCCGCCGTCCACGAAACCGCTGTACTCGATCTATGCACCTCACCCGGCGACAGTTTCTCAAGACTTCCGTGCTTGCGGCGGCGTCTTCACTCGTCCCTGCCATCGGCCGGACGGCTGATCCCGTGCGGTTGCTGACAGCGAAGCCTGGGCAGGCCCGGCTGATGGACGGCTATGACGTAACCACCCCGATCTGGGGCTTCGACGGCGCCGTGCCCGGCCCGGTACTGCGGCTGCGGCGGGCCGAGACACTGGACCTACGCCTGGTGAACGGGCTGACCCAGTCCACCTCGGTGCACTGGCACGGCATCCGCAACGTCAACGCCATGGACGGTGTGCCCGGCCTGACCCAGGAGCCGGTGCCGGTGGGCGAGTCTTTCGATTACGCGTTTGCGACCCCCGATGCGGGCACCTACTGGTACCACTCCCATTACAACTCGGTGGACCAGCTGACCCGCGGTCTCTATGGTGCGCTGATCGTCGAGGAGGATGAACCGCCGGCGGCGCGGGACATACCGTTGATTCTGGACGACTGGCTGCTGCAGGAGGACGGCAGTTTCGTCGAGCACCAGTTCACCAGCATGCACCCGCGCACCCACGGCGGCGGCATGGGCAACTGGGCCACGCTGAACGGTGACCCCAACCTGAAGATCAACGTACCGCCCGGCGAGGCCCTGCGGCTGCGGCTCATCAACGCCGCCAACGCCCGCGTCTTCCCGGTGGGGATCGGCGATGTGGACGCCACGGTGATCGCCCTCGACGGCCAGCCCTGCACCCATCACCAGGTGCCGGAGGAGGGCCTGCGTATCGGTCCGGGGCAGCGGGCAGACCTGTGGGTGCGCTTCGAGGGTGATGTCGGCGATGAGCGGAACCTGCTATTTCGACACCGCGAGGGTGACGTGGTGCTGGGCAGTTTTGTGCTCGCCGGCGAACCCGTCACCGATACCTCCGACGCGCCGAAGCTGCCCGACAACCCGCTGCAAAAGAAGCTAGGCATGGCCGAGGCGGTGGAGCTGCCGATCCGCATGGAGGGCGGCGCCATGGGGCAGATGCGGGAGGCGGTCTACAAGGGGCAGAAGGTGGACATCCGCACCCTGGTCCGGGAACATGGGCTGGCCTGGTCCTTCAACGGCGTGGCCGGGTTGCCGGAGCGGCCGCTGGGTCGCGTCGCGCGGGGTCGCACGGTATCGATGCCCTTCATCAATGACACCCGCTGGCCGCACACCATGCACGTGCACGGCCATCACTTCCAGCTGCTGCAAAAGAACGGCGCGCCGATCAATGACGGGCCGTGGCGGGACACGGTGATCGTGGACCCCGGTGATCGCATCGACGTCGCCTTTGTCGCCGACAACCCAGGCAAGTGGCTGATACACTGCCACATGGCGGAACACATGGCGGCCGGCATGGAGACCTGGTTCGAGGTGGTGTGATAGTCGGCCCGGCGCGTCGGGCGCCGGCGCCGTTGTTGCCGGCCTCAGGCCTGGTGCTGTAACGCGGATTGCGTGCGCGGCGGCGCTGTCGCGGTCCCCGCGGGCAACCGGACGCGGAATACCGAGCCTTTGCCTTGTTTGCTGTCCACGTTGATGCTTCCCCCCATCTTCTGGCACAGGCGCTGGCTGATGGCGAGGCCGAGTCCGGTGCCGCCGTAGCGGCGCGTGGTCGAGCTATCCGCCTGGCTGAATTCCTTGAACAGGCTGTTGAGATAGCTCGCCGGCATGCCGATGCCGGTGTCGCGCACGCTGAACACCACCCAGTCACCTTCACCGTCCCGTTCTCTGTTCACTTCGATCGTGATGTCCCCGTCATGGGTGAACTTGCAGGCGTTGCTCATGAGATTGAGCAGAATCTGCCGTAGCCGGGTCGGGTCGATCACCATGCTGCCGATGTCGGCGGGACAGGTCACGGCAATCGAATTGCCGTTCTGTTCCGCCAGCGGGCTGGAGGTGGCCACTGCGTCGTCGATCATGGCGGCGATATCAGTGGTCTCCGGGTTGAGCTCCACCTTGCCTGCCTCGATCTTCGACAGGTCCAGGATCTCGCTGATCAGGCGCAGCAGGTGCTTGCCGGCGCGGGAGATGCGGCCCAGCGGTTCGGCGCGTTCCATGTCTCCGACCTCGGTGACGTCCTCGAGCAGCATCTCCGTGATGCCGATGATGGCGCTCAAGGGCGTGCGCAGCTCGTGGCTCATGTTGGCGAGGAACTGGCTCTTGACACGGCTTGCCTCCTCGGCCTGTTCCTTCGCCTCGCGCAGCGCCTCCAGCACCTCGTCTCGTTGCTGCAGGGCAGTCGCGAGTTCCTGCTCGCGCTGCTTCATCTGCGTGATGTCGAAATAGGTCAGCATGCGAACGTTGCCCGGCAGCGCCAGGCAGCGATGCAGGTAGACGCGGCCGTCGGCGCTCGAGACCTCGACGAGTTCGTCGTCGGCGCGGCGGATTGCCTCGAGTCGTGACTGCAGATAGCTCTCCCATTGGTCCCCCAGCAACTGGTCCAGGCCTTTGCAGTTGTTATATAGGAACAGCTCCCGGACGTGGGGCTGCCGGGCGACGAACTCCTCGGGGATGTCCCAGCTCCGGCAGAACGCGCGGTTGGCGATGCGCACCCGCAGATCGGCATCGGTGAAAACCACGCCGTAGTCGATGGCGTCCAGCACCGCTGACAACTCCGTCTCGCGTTGCTTGAGTTCGGTGATGTCCGAGTACACCGCCACCAGCCCGCCGTCCTCGGTGCGGCGCTCGTTGACCAGGATCCACTGGCCGTTGCGGCGGTGTTGTATGTGCGGCTCGGTGGGGTGGTGGTGCTGCTGCAGGCGTCTGGCGATCCAGTCTTCCGGGTCGCCCTCGATGTCAATGGTATCCCGCGCCGTGAACTCACGCACGATCTGCTCGAAGGTCATGCCGTCGTGGACGCGGTCGGCCAGTCCATCGCGGCTGACCATCTCCTTGAAGCGGGAATTCGACACCACCAGCCTGTCGTCGGCGTCATAGAGGCAAAAACCTTCCGAGATGCTCTCGATGGCGTCGGTCAGGCGCCGGCGCGCGGCCTCGATTTCGCGCAAGTTGCTTTGCTCGACCTCCACCGCGGTGTCGCGGAACACATGCAGCGCGCCGGTCATGCGGTCTATCTCGTCCTTGCCCCGGGCGGCCGGGATCTCGGTCTTGAGATTGCCCGCGGCGATGGCCAGCATGCTGTCGCTCAACGCGCGGATGCGGCCCACCAGGTTGCGATTGACGTACAGCCAGTAGATCAGGCTGGAACTCAGCAGGCTCAGCAGTACCACCGCCAGCAGTATCCCGGCACTGAATCGCTGCACGTCCAGGGCCTCGCGGTTGGCGGCCTCGATGTCCCTATTGGCGGTCACCACCAGTCGGTCAACCGCATCGGTGAGCCGGCCCGACAGCTGGCGGTTCCGCACCAGCAGGCGCTGGCCGTCGGCGATGATGTCGAGCTCGCGCTGCCTTGCCTCGGGGATGCTTTCGCTGCCGATGGCGAAACCCAGCAATTGCGCCACACTGTCCTGGAACTGCTCGGGATACTGCTGCGAAACGCTCTGTGCCAGACCCTGCAGTCGGTCCAGTGAACGTCGCAGCGGAAACATCAACAGCTTCAGGTCCGCCGCCTTGGTCTCGGCCGCCACCTGGGCCAGCTTGTCCGAGATCTTGGTGCTCTCCAGCATGATGTTTTCCAGCGGCAGCAGTGAGACCACAACCGCCGCCAGGTCTGTCGCGGCCTGCTGGTTCTGTTCGCCTGCAAGTTCGGGGTCGTTGACGGCCCGGCGCAGCTGCGCCGACTGCGAGTCGAGCAGCAGAATCTGCGGATAGATCGGCCGCTGGATCGCAATCACCGCACCGGCCAGGTTCTGCAGCATCTCATCCTTGTGTGCCCTGGCCGCCAGCTTGCGGGCAACCAGGTCGTCGAGTTCGGTCAGATTGCCGCGGATGCGCTCGACCGTACCGGCGATTTCCGCCTGCGCCTCGCGGGCGAACTCGCTGTCCTGCAGCTGCAACAGAAGGCCGTCGAGCGTCTGCACCTCACTGGCGATGTTGGCGGACACGATACGGTGCTGGGTGGCGTCCTCGGCGGTCAGCAGGGCGGGGGCGGCCCCGGCGATCCTTTCCGCCTGCCGCGACAGTTCCAGTGCCGAGTTGGCGGCCGGCACCCGGCGCGTGGTGATCAACTCAAGCACCTTGCCCACCTCGAGGAACGAGTACATTGCGGCGCCGGCGGCAAGCACCGCGAACGCGCTGATGGCCAGAAATGCGATCAGCAGCCTTCCGCGGACACCGTGGCGCTGGAACATGGGTATCATTCGCGCACGTAGCGGCCGCCGCGCCAGACGTACCAGACGTAGCGATGGGAGGTAATGTCACCGCGTGAATCGAAGCTGATCTCTCCCAGCACGGTGTCGAATTCGTGGGCATGCAGCGCGGCGCTGACCGCCGTGCTGTCCACGGTTGCGGCCCTGCCTACCGCCTCGGCCCAGACCTGCACCGCGGCGTAGGTGTGCAGAGTGTAGCCTTCCGGCTCGTAGCCCTGTTCGCGGAACCGAGTCACCACGTCGGCTGCCGCCGGGTTCTCACGCGGATCCTCGTCGAAGGTGGAGCGGGCGCCTTCGCCGGCGCTGCCGGTTATGGCCCAGAAGTCGGAGTTGTGCAGGGCATCACCTGCTACCAGCTGCACCGTCAGCCCGCTCTCGCGGGCCTGGCGCAGCAGCAGCGCAGCGTCGGTGCTGTAGCCGCCCACATAGATGACGTCGATGCGGTCCGATTTCATACGCGCAATGAGATCGGAATAATCGGCCTGACCCGCCTCGTAGGAGTCGTACCAGATTTCGTGAACGCCGCGCCCGTTCAAAGTCGTCTGGGTCTGCGTGGCCAGGCCCTCGCCGTAGGTGGAACCATCGTGCACGATGGCGATGTTCCCCTCGGCATGGTGCGCGGCGAGATACGCTCCCGCCACCGCGCCCTGATGATCGTCGCGCCCGCAAACCCGGAACACGGTGTCGTAACCGAGCTCGGTAAAGTCCGGGCTGGTGGACGAGGGCGAGATCTGGATGACTCCGGCGTCGGCGTAAACGGGCGCCGCGGCGATTGAGGCGTCGGAGGACCGGTGGCCGGCCACGAAAACGATGCCGTCGCCAACCAGCTTTTCCGCCACCGCCACTGCCTGGGACGGGTCCTGGGCATCGTCGCCGACGATCAACGCCACGCGCTGGCCGAGCACACCGCCATTGGCATTGATGTCGGCGACCGCCATCTCGGCCCCGCGGCGGAACTGTTCGCCGGACCAGGCCCGTGGCCCGGTGAGCGGGCCGACGGTGGCGATACGGATATCGGCCTGCACCGCGGCGTTGCTGAGCAGACAGGCGATACAGCCGACAGTAAACAGCTTGCGCATACTCAGGTCCCCGGGATGTCCGGCGCTTGCGCGCGGATCGGGACTAGTCCGAAGGCGGCACGTATCCTGCCGGTTTTTCGGAGCCGGCGCCGAAAAAGAAGTTCTCCATTTCCCCCTGCAGGAACTTGCGATGCTCGGGGTTCAGGGCGTTGAGGCGGTTCTCGTTGATGAGCATGGTCTGGTGCTGGACCCACTGCTGCCATGCCTCCTTGGATACGTTTTCGAAGATCCGCTTGCCCAGTTCCCCGGGCCAGGGTGCAAACTCAAGCCCCTCGGCCTCACGGCCTAGCTTTACGCAGTGTATGACACGGGCCATTACTTACCTCAGCTTGTCTAGTAGGCGTTTTACCGGAGCGGCGAGGCCGCGCGCATCCGGCTCTGCTAGGTTATACCAGACGGCGTCGTCGCGCTCCATGATCCGGGCGCCGTTTCCCAGCAGCCGGGCCGGCACCGGGGTAATGCGGAGGTCGAAATGGGTGAACCCATGGTCGAGCGCCGGCCAGGGCGCCTGCGGGACGACGCGCAGCCCGTGCCGGGCATCGACGTGCCGCGCCACGTCCTCGCTGTCGGCGCATTCCGGGAACCCCCACAGGCTGCCCCAGATGCCGGCCGGCGGCCGCCGTTCCAGCAACACCTCGTGCGCGCCGCGGCGGATCATGATCATCTGCACCGCGCGTCGCGGCCGTTCGCGTTTCGGTGCGCGGCCCGGATAGCGGTGCGGGTCGCCGTGTTCGTTGGCAAGGCAGTCGCCGGCGAGCGGGCAGTCGTCGCAACGGGGTCGGACCCGGCGGCAGACCGTAGCGCCCAGGTCCATGATGGCCTGGTTGTAGTCACGCACCCGCGTGCGCGGCGTCAGTGTCTCCGCCACGGTCCACAGTTCCTTTTCTACCGCGCGGTGTCCCGGCCACCCGGCGACACGCCGGTGGCGGGCCAGCACGCGCTTGACGTTGCCGTCGAGGATGGCGTGGCGCTGGCGGTAAGCGAAGGCGAGGATGGCGCCGGCGGTGGAGCGGCCGATGCCCGGCAGCGACGCGACGGTGTCCAGCCGGCGCGGGAACGCGCCGCCGTGCACGGCGCAGATTCGCTGCGCGGCGGCATGCAGGTTGCGCGCGCGGGCGTAATAGCCCAGCCCGGTCCACAGGTGCAGCACCTCGTCCAGGGGGGCGGCCGCCAAGGTCGCGACATCGGGAAAGCGGGTGGTGAAGCGTTCGAAGTAGGGGATTACGGTGGCCACCTGGGTCTGCTGCAGCATGATCTCCGCTACCCAGATGCGATAAGGATCGCGGGGGTGCTGCCAGGGCAGGTCGCGGCGGCCGTGGTGGTCGTACCAGCCCAGCAGCCGTTCAGCGAAGGTGTTCATGACGGCAATCGACGCCCTGGCGCCACGTCGGTGGTGCGATCTCGGGTGATTACCGCGACCAGCGGCTCGACGGCCCGGCCGTTCACGCCCGTTGGCAGCGGGTGTTGATGGCGATGAGGGGCCGCTGCCGGCACGTCATAGCGCGCCTTGGGCTATTGTGATCAGTTTGGCCGCGAGCAGTTCCTGAATGAAGCGGTCGATGTCAGCCTTTGCCCGATCCGCGCTGACGTCGTACTCGCTGACGATGCACTCCGCGATGGCATCAAGGTCATGATCTGATTGCAGCAGCTTCCAGATTCGGGTACCCGTTTCGTCGAGCCCGAAGTAATGGCCGTCCTCCAGCGACAGGATGACGCCCTCGTTGCCTACTTCGCGGAACAACACTCGCTCTGGGATGGTTATCTGCATGACCTCGTGAATGCTGGCATAGGTGACTAAAACGTAGCACACGTATAACACCGAACGCACGCCCCGACAACGTGCCGTGCGGACCGTGCACTGGCCCGGGCAGTGGTGCAAGCCGGCTTCTTTCTGCCTCGCGTGTGGCGCGGTCCGGGGAGGCCGCGTAAGCTCTAGCTTATCGGTTGCCAACCAGTATTCCATCGCCAGGGGGGGCATGCGTTTATCCTTGATACCTGCGGCCGGTCTGTGGCTGCTGCTCGTGATCACCCCGATCCGCGCTCACGAGGTGCGGATACCGGGTGGCCTGGGGGAGCTGTCGCTGGCCCGGATCAGTGACCGCGTTTATGTGGTGCATGGAATGCAGGCGCTCCCCGATGCCGGCAACAAGGGCTTCATGAGCAACTCAGGCATCGTCCTCACCGACGAGGGCGTCGTGCTGGTGGACAGCGGTGGCAGTGCCCAGGTGGCACAGGCGATCGTGGCGCGGATCCGGGCGCTGACCGACAAGCCGGTCACCGCGGTGTTCAACACACACGTCCACGGCGACCACTGGCTGGGCAACGCGGCCGTCCGCGATGCCTTTCCCAGTGTTCGTATCTACGCCCACGAGCGGGCCATAGAACGGCTGCAGGGTAGCGAGGCGCAACAGTGGCTGGACATCTTCATGCGCATGACCGGGGGCGCAGTGACCGGTACCAAACCCGTGTTGCCGGACCACGGCCTCGAGGGCGGCGAGACGCTCCAGTTCCCGGGCGCCACCTTGCGAGTGCATCACACCGGCCACGCCCATACTGACAGCGATGTGATGATCGAGGTGGCCGAGGAACGCCTGCTGTTTGCCGGGGACATCATTGAGCACGGGCGCGCCGTGTCCTCCGACGTGCCGCAGGACTTCGATATCGCGGGCCAGATCGCCGCCATCGAGTATGCGCTGTCGCTCCCCGTCGACACCTTCGTGCCCGGGCACGGCGTCACCGGCGCGCGGGAGATCCCCGAGGAAGCGCTGCGCTTCCTGCGGGCGCTTCACCACAGCGTCAAGCGATACTATGACGAGGGCATGCAGGATTACGAGATGCGCGATCGGGTGGCGGCGGACCTGTCCGCCTTTGCCGACTGGTTCGGGTTCGACCAGCTCGGGCGGCTGATCAGTTTCGTTTTCCAGCAGATCGAGGCGGAAGACTTCCGCTGA
>CAMYNL010000059.1 GCA_947259705.1 uncultured Gammaproteobacteria bacterium
GCCGTTGGCGACCGCAAGCCGTACAGGAGCACTATCGCGAGCTGCTCGATAAAGCCGTGGCCTGCCGCCTGCGATCCAACTCACCGGTGGCGATCTCGCTGAGCGGTGGCCTGGACTCGACGAGTATTGCCGCCCTAGCCTGCCGGCACCAGCCGATCAGCGCCTACTCGTTCGTGTTAGACACCCTGCCGGCCTGCGATGAACGCGACGCCATCCGCAGCGTAGTCGACGCGCTGGGATTGGAATACCACTGGCTGCGCGGCGATGACCTTTATCCACTGGCAGACCCTGAGTTTGAGACGGTAGCGATCAACTCACCCGATGCCAATCCATTCGGCCTGCTCAAGTCGGCACTCTACACCGCCGCTGCGCAACGCCGACACCGAGTCATGTTGAATGGCGATGCGGCGGACCTGTTGCTGACCGGCAAGCTGTATTATCTGCGCGATGCGTTCGCCTGCGGAGAAATCACCACGGCATTGCCGGATCTATTGGCGGAGCTGATGGCGGCCGCGCGGGGCAACGATACAGCGCGCAAAGTGCTGCGGCGCCTGCTGCCCTTGAACGGCATCCGGCGGGGCCGCACGCGCCCGCTGCGCGACTGGCTGACCCCGACCGCAAGGGCGAATCTTCCACCCTCGCAATACTCGCCCCTGGTACCGCCACAGCGCTTCGGCGGTGACCGCTATGACAAGGCGGTGGGCATGTTTGCGGCCCGATCTGAGTGCCTGGACACGCGGCTAAGCGCTAAAGCGGGGATCGAACGGCGCAGTCCCTATCGCGACCGGCGGCTGATCGAGTTCATTGCCAACCTGCCGCAGCATCATGTTTATCGCCCGGATCTCGACAAGAAGCTGGTCCGCGAATCAATGACCGGCATGCTGCCGGCGGCGGTCATCCAGGCCCCGCGCGCCGGGCTGCTGTACGAACTCTTCAATCACGGGCTGGGTGAAAAAAGGACGTTCGTGTCCCAACTGCTGCAAAGGCCGGGCGCAGGCTGGCCCGAGTTCGTCGACTCCCGCATGGTGAATGACTACCTGTCCGGCAATACATCGTCAGGTGTGGCGGCAACGGTGGTGTGGCTATGCGTGTGCTATGAACTGTGGCGTCGCAAGGTTTATACTCAATTGTATTAACGTCGCCCCAAGGTGGAGCAATGAGCAAACCGGAATCACCGCGAGGTAGCGCCGAGCAGACTACCGGGACTCGCGGGCAAGCGCGAAGAAAGCGGCGATATTCGCGCCCGCGTCTAACCAGCTATGGTGACATACGCGATTTGACCCTGGGGGGTTCTAATCCCCTGGTGGTCGACTCCGGAGGCGGTTTCGGTCCCTTCCCCGGCCCTTGATGGGTGGAGATTGCTGCGAATATGCATTAGTCGACCATGCGCGGTTATCACCGAAGACATTAAAGACACGACCCCAAACGATGTGCGGCACAGATTTTGCGTACTAGCGAATCTATCTGCATTCGGTCCCGCACCAGCGAAAAAACCCGCGGTTACCGCTATCGCGTCGCCTCGCGCGAGGTAGTCAGTGATGTGCCGTTGCCTTGCATGGCCAGCTTCGCCATCGTCGAAAGCGGGAAGTCGTGGCCAATGGCGGTGTTCGACGACAACGAGCTGGTGAAGGTCGAGTGGCAAAGCTCCGGCAGGTTTGTTGTCGCTAACGGCAGTCACAGCGTGTCCTGTCGTGCCTCGGCCCGGGATCTGCAGATCGACATCGACGGCATCGGCCGGTTGATCCTCCGCGACCACGGGCGCGTCATCGTCTGCAAAGCAGCTCCCGCTCCGCAACACCACGATCCCATCGATGTCTTGTTGGAAGGCGCCATCGTGGGCCCCGGGATCCTGCTGAGCCTGGCCTATGCCGGCATCTTCGCCTTGCACGGTTCAGCCCTGGGCACGCCGGACAGCCGCTCGGTAGCGCTGATCGGTGAATCCGGCGTCGGTAAGTCCACGCTGGCCGAAGCGAGCGGCGATGACTGGCCTGGTATTGCGGATGACGTCGTGCCGGTCGCCCTTCACGGGGGGACTGCTGTTCTGCTGCCGCATTACCCGCAATTGAAGATGTCAAACGACGAGCAATATCCGCGCGGCGCGCCGGAGCGCGTCGAACTTTGCCGGATCTACCTGCTGGCCCCGGGAGAGCCCGATGAGGCCGCAGATGTCGTGATGAAGCCCGTTGCGCGGCGCGATGCCACGCTGGCGCTGGTCAGGCACACCGTTGCCTCGCGCATCTTTCCGCCGCCCCTGTTGGCCGCTCATCTCGCATTCTGCATCCGACTTGCGGCGGCAGTGCCGGTGCATGAACTCCGCTATCGGCGAGAAAGACAAACCATCCCCAGCATACTCGAGTCCATTCGACACGGATGATTACCAGGAAGGAGTCGCCGGGTGTACCGACGCAGAGCCGTTCACGCATCGGGCGCGAGCGCCCTGCCGCGCTCTCCGCTCTCGAATAAACGCGTGTATCCGATCGCGGCCGGCTTCGGCGATGCGCTAACTTGCCGGCACCAGGGGCCAAGCCCGCCATGAAACCAGCCAAGCGACCGCATGCGTCACTGTGCTGCTGACAGTGGGGTCAGATCCGACTTTTTGTTCCATTGCGGCCGATAATGATAAGTCGGATCTGACCCCACTTTTAGACCCTGCCCTCCTGGTCCAGCATCAGCAGGGTGCCGTCGGCACGTTCACGCAGGTAATAGTCCATATCGCGCTACCAACTGGTCGGAAAGGGAAGGCACACAATAGCGGTTTGTTGTGACCAAACGGCGCCGCTGCGATTACAGAGATCTTACATAAGCGGTTGAAATATATATACAAATAGCGTTTTTTAAATTACGGAGCAGCGGCTTGAAAGTTACTTTTGAGGTCATTTCTCAGTGCCGCGCCGGAGCCGTTGCGGTTGCCTGGTACGCCCCGATCGCCGGCGCACAGGGCATCGTCACGAGCCGAGGCCGGGTACGGCAGCCTATGCGCCGCCGCGCCGCGGGTCCCTGCAAGGACCCGCGGCTGTCCTCGACTAGGCGCCATGTGTGGTCGCCAACCGTGTCGGCACGGGCACGCGCAGAGCGTACCGGCCGGGCCCGAGCAGCGCCTGCACCACCGTCGCGACGATCAGGAACGCGGCGTATTCCCAGCCGCCGTTGGCATTGGTGTAGAGCCAGCCGTTGCCGAGGTGTACCGACAGGGCGCCGAGCAGGACCGGCAGCAGTGACAGGGATACCCAGCGCACGGCGACACCGGCTATCAGCATGGCGCCGCCGATGATCTCCGTCAGCGCCACCGGGTAGGCGGTCCATCCCGGAAACCCTACAGATTCGAAGAACTGCGCGGTCCCCGGCAGCGTGAACACCATGACCTTCAGCAGGCCATGAGAAACGAACATGGCGCCAAGTCCCAGGCGCAGTATGAACGCCGCATAGTCGGTTTGTTGTTGCGATGTCATAGTCTTCTCCTTACTTGATGGTTGATGGTGAGTGATGGATTCTGCATACCGCGTAACGTTGGAATTAGTTCTAACCAGAACTAATTGGTCAAAAAAACTCACCTGAATGCCGCCGTGATTTTCCGCAGCAGGCGAACGCCCTGCTCCCTCTCGCTCCCGGTCAAGCGATCGAAGCGTTCCTTGATATGACGGATCTGCCGCGGGAACTCCTGTTCGAACAGCCGCCGGCCCTTCGCCGTGAGACCGACCACCGTACAGCGGCCGTCATCGGCGGACGGCACTCGCTTCACGAGACCCTTGCCCTCCAGGCGATCGATGACGCCGGTAAGCGTGCCCTTGGTAATCAGGGTCGACTTGCCGATCTGCTTGAAGGTCAGTCCTGGGGTGTTGCCCAGCGTGAAGATCACGTCCGCCTGGGGCACCGTGAGATCCTTGCCCCGGTAGCCGGCGGCGTCATAGGCGGCGAACGCCTGGTAGGCGCGGACCAACTCCCGCATCAGCGGGATGAAGTCCTGTCTGGCCGCGTTGCCGGCGGTGATCCTGGTCATGGCTGACTCGATGCTGTACTGTTCTAGTTAGAACTATTTTACTACTAACTAGTACCATGTCAACCCTTGTGTGCATCGCGGCACCGGGCAAACGCGGTCACCGGACCACCAGGGTGCCCGCTCACGGGTCACGGGCGGGCCGCGTGATGCCGTCGTCGGCTATCCCGCTTTATCCACGGCCATTATGCCTTCGCATCCTCGATCGGCACGGGCGGGTGCCGCCTTCTCGCCTTTCCCCGCGGCCTGGCCGCAACGGTGGTACGCCGAGGGCTGGGCGAGGCCCCCGGCGGAGCCATGGCGCCGCAACACCCTGCGCCATGGCGCACTGCCGCGCTGCACCGCGGCAGGCCAATAACCCCTGAGCACGCGTGACCGCCGCCCGCCGACCTTTTGTCGCTCCGCACAGCACGGCGGCACCGGCGGCGGGAGCAACGCGGTGTTTTCAATGTCTACCCGTAATCATGTGTGACATACGCCTGCAATGACGAAGGCGCGCGGGTTTTCCAGGGCGCTGAAGTACGTGGTGCTCGCCGCCTGCCTGGGCACGCTGTCCGCGTGCAGCGCGGTGCGTATCGCCTACAAGCAGCTGGACTGGGTGATCGAAAAGCAGGTGGGAGAATACGTGACGCTGGACAAAAACCAGCAGCGCCTGCTCGAGTCCCACATCGAGGCGTTGCTGGACTGGCATTGCCGCACCCAGGTCCATGGCTACGCGCAATGGCTGCGACAGCTGAGCGAGGATTTCCAGCACACCGTCACGACGCAGCAGTTGCGAGGGCACTCCCAGGCTCTGGAGGCGGCCTGGTTTCGTATCATGGCCCGCAGTATTCCCGCGCTGGCTGACCTCGCCGGCTCGCTGTCCGATCAACAGGTCAGCGAACTGATTGCCGGACTGGAACGCGACAACAAGGCATATCGCAAAGACTACGTGGACCCGCCGCAGGCCAAGCTGCGCGAGGACAGCGCGAAGTGGATGGCAAAGTCACTGAAGCGCTGGCTGGGCCCGCTGACCGAGGGCCAGAAACAGGCGGTGGGGCGGTGGTCGCGGCAACTGGTACTCATGGGGGAAACCGGATGGCAAAACCGCCAGCGCTGGCAGCAGGAACTGGCTGGACTGCTCGCCCTGCGGCATGACCGGGAGACGCTGGTCGCCGGTCTCGAGCGCCTGCTGCTGCATTGGCGGGAGTATCAGGACACGGAATACAGCCGACGCTACGACGTTAACAGCGAACTGACCGCAGGGCTTCTCGTTCAGATAAACCTGACCATGACATCCAGGCAGAAGGCCCGCATGGATAAGAAGTCGCTGCGCTACGCAAGTGACCTGGACAGTCTGCATTGCGGAAGCGGAGAACCGCGTTCCTCCGCGGCGCGGGAAAGCCGCGGACTACCAGTGGCCGCCAACTGACCACCGCATGCCGGCCCGTTATGCGCAGTCCGCCCCGACGCTTCGGTTTTCGCTTTTTTTGCCGGCAGGCGGCCAGCCCGCATATTGCACTGAGGCGGCGGAAACACAAAAGAAGAATCTGGACTTGAGCTTTACTCAATAGAAAAAGTGGGGTCGGAGTACGAGACTCCGACCCCACTTTTTCCTCGCTCCGGCCCGGCGTTTGGCCGCCGGACCCCTTCGCCATCATCTAGCGATCAGCGCGTTGGCGCCCATGGATATTCTAAACGTGAAGCCGATTTGCAGGACGCTTGCGTGGCATAGAGCCTTATGCTCCCGAAGCGCGGCAGCCTGACGCATACAGCGCTGTCGTGATTCCGCCTGACGCCGGTAGCGCCCGTGCCGACGTTCGGAGCGTACATCTCTTAGAGCAGGGCGTCTATCCTCGCCCCACCGGTTCGGAATTCTGGTCGAGCAGGACTGGCGGGCTATGAACGGTCATGCGCGTTCCGCGACGACCGCGCAACGGATGGCTTGTCTGCGCCGGCGGGACCAGCGCGTAATCCTCCGGTCAGCAGCCTACGATCTTTGCCCACACGCCCGGCCGGCAGATCGCGTTCAGTATGTCAGTCGCGTCGATATGCCTGGAATCGTAGTCGACCAACAACAGATCGTGCTTCTTGCAGGAAAATTCGGCTCGCCGTATGCCTTGCGTTCGAATCAGGTCGTGCAGGATTTCCAGCCCCAGGCTTTGGCGGCAAGCTCCCCGTGCCCACACGACACCGACGCACTTCATTTCGCGCACCGGCTCGGCCGCCCGCATGGCATAAGTCATTCTACTTTCAAGTGTCCTGTTTACCGTTGTATTCATACCGATCACCTCGCGTCATTGTGGCGTTAGCGACGATGCCGCGTCTCATCGTGATGGAACGCCGGCGTGTTTTGCCATAATGAATCGTCTTCATATCAACGTGGATTAAAACCCTTTCTGGCGGATCAAGGCTGTGAACAACTGCACATAGAAATTGTGCCGATTGCATGTCCTCCGGACTGGCGGGGCCGCTTGGAACAGATCTAGAGTCCCGTCGGCAGACCCCGCCTGCTGATGCATTACCGGGACTGCTCGATGCACCGGGAGCAAGACACGCGATGCCCCGTGCCACCACGATCTGTGCGGTCTACCGAGCCTTGGCATCATTACTTGAAGAGATGGTGACGGTATGCGATTCGTCTCCACCCAACCGGGTGATATAACGCGTAATCTCCCGCTCGCCGATGTCATCGGTCCGGATGGTGATGACTACCTCGATATCACGATCTGGTTCCCGCCCCAGTAGCACGGGAGTGCTTTGACCGTGCTCGGCGAAGAAGGCATGAGAAGACGCAGCGGTATCGTCAGCAAGTTCACCCCCGAGGGAGTATCCCGAGAAATCCTCCGAATAGTCCCCGAATTGGTCGACTACCCGGTGCCGATGATCGCGAACGATATCGCGCATGACTCGTCGATCCAATATCGTTTCGTCCACATCGGCCACTGTTACGTGGCTTGACCCCCGCTGGGGGCTCGGCGCCCCGGCAGGGCGGAGATTTCCGTACATGCTGAGGTCCTCATTGTAGTCCGCCAAACCATCCTGCGCCTGGACCGCTGCTGCCAGGAACATCCACATTCCGATGCAGGATGAACGGATAATGTTCATCAGGATTCGATGATCGGTCATGGTGTAGCCCTCCTGTCCAGTGAAAAGGAATCGCAGTCCGCCTCGAAACCGGGCTGCTGAAGGTGCGTGTAACAGGCTAGGTTATCGCCACTGTGGGGACTATGCACAATTGGGCGATGAGAGCGTAAAAACGTCACTGCCGTGACCCCACGTTGGCGGTACTCTTTCTGCAGCGGTCCGTCAGCGCGCCGAGAAGGTTGTACTCGTGGGGACGAGTACCGCTGCCCATACCCCCTGTCCTGTTGCGCGTTGTCGTGCTGGCCAAACGACTGGGAATCATGCGAGCCGCTGCAGATCCGGGTGCACTCGTTACGCCGTTGTCGCCCGGGACGGGCTGATCAGGACCTCATGCTACTGCATGCAAGCCGCCCTGGTCGAAGGACGCAGACAATGCGGGAGATATCCCGGGGCGATCCATGCCGATTGGATTGCTGAACCGCACTCCAGCGGTAGCTCGTACCGGCACCTGCGTATCGTTTATGGGGCGGGGCCTGCTTTTGCTAAGTATCGGTGCGTTCTCAGCCCGTGCAGCCGCTGACCGACGGTGTCTAACAGGGATCATGCGGGCTGGGGGAACATAGATACGTATGATCCATAGCCGCAAAGCACGGATCCAGCGAGGCATCAGCAACGCAATGGAAATTTTCGTTTGCAACGCACATTTGTTACGCTTAGCGCCGACCCCCCGGATCAGGGGGAGGGAGAGGGCAATGAAAATAATGCAGCCCTTGAGTCGCAAGCCAGGAAAACTGCTGGCGACCATCGTAATGTTTTTCGCGCACCTCTCGGTGCACGCGGCCGAGTGCGAATCGTGGACCGCCAAACTTGTTTCGGTTCAGGGTGTCGTTGAGTCTCGGGCGGCATCGGCAAGTTCGTGGCGTACGGCAGGTCTTAATGACACTTTCTGCCCGGGGGACTCGGTCCGAACCGGAACGCACAGTCGTGCGGCCGTCGTCCTGCCCGATCATGCGGTTCTGCGCCTGGACCAAAACACCACCATCACCCTGGGAACGGTTTCCGAAGGCGAGCCGTCCTGGCTCGAACTGCTGGAGGGAATCGTCCACTTCTTCTCCCGGGTTCCCCGCTCGCTGGATGTGCGGACCCCTTTCGTCAACGCTGGCATCGAGGGGACGGAGTTCGTTGTCGAGGTAGTGCCGGACCGGGCCGTCATCACAGTATTCGAAGGTACGGTGGCCGCCAGCAATCCGCAGGGCAGCGTCATGGTCCAAAGTGGTGACTCGGTGGTGGCGCAGAAAGGGATGGCGCCGGTCCCGCGAACAGCGATAGGCCTCCGTGAAGCCGTGCGGTGGGCACTCTACTACCCTCCCATCATTGACCCCCGGCTACCGGCTTCATGGAGCACAGGCAACAAGTGGAAAGCTGATGCGCGGGAATCGCTGCAGCGATACCGCATCGGCGACCTGGCAGGTGCATTTGACAGCCTGGCGATCCAGGATTCTTCATCTATCGGGCGGCCTTGCTGCTCACGGTGGGCAGAGTGGACGAGGCCGCGGAGGACATCGACCGGGCCTCGGAATTGGACCCGCAAAATGCGGACGCGGCGGCGTTGCGGTCTATCGTTACCCTTACCCAGGGCGAAACGAAAACGGCACTGGAACTGGCGAACAAAGCTGTCGAACTTGAGTCCCAGTCCCCTACTGCAAAGATCGCGTTGTCATATGCGCGACAGGGCATGTTCGACATTCAAGGTGCGCGGGAATCGGTCGAACAGGCCGTCGCGGACAACCCAGGCCACGCGTTGGCCTGGGCGCGGCTGTCCGAACTCTGGCAATCGGAGGGGTATCTCGACCGGTCACTTACCGCTGCCAAAAAGGCAACCGAATTGAACCCTGATCTTGCCAGGACCCAGACCGTACTCGGTTTTGCATATCTTGCGAAGATTAACACCGCGGATGCGCAGGCTGCCTACCATCGCGCAATCATGTTGGATCAGGGTGACCCGCTGCCGCACCTGGGGATGGGTCTCGCATTAATACGAGATGGCAAATTGAAGGAGGGCCGGCAGAAAATTGAAGTCGCCGTGGGGCTCGACGCAAGCGCCTCGTTGAACCGCAGTTATCTCGGCAAGGCTTATTACGAGGAGAAGCGGGACGACCTAGCGGCGGTGCAGTACGAACTGGCTAAGCAACTGGACCCCAATGACCCCACGCCCTGGTTCTATAACTCCATTCTGCTGCAATCCCGAAACCGGCCCGTTGATGCCCTGCAGAACCAGCAGCAGGCGATCGAGCGCAATGACCGCCGCCTTGTGTACCGCTCCCGACTGTTGCTGGACAAAGATCTTGCTGCACGGAGTGTTGCCTTGGGCCGCATATATAACGATCTCAATATCGAGGACCTGTCCGCTGTCAAGGCGACCGATGCGTTGTCGATTGATCCGGGTAATCACTCAGCGCATAGACTTCTGGCGGATAGCTATTATGGAAAAGTCAACGTCGATGCAGCCCGTCAGAGTGAATTGCTCCAATCGAGAATCACCCAACCATTGAACCTGGACCCGCTGCAGCCTCAACTCAATAACTCGAACCTCGGCCTGCTTGACGGTACCGGCCCGGGCACTATCTCGTATAACGAATATAATCCTTTGTTTACACGCAATGGTTTTGCATTACAGGTGGATGGCGCGGTCGCAGAACAGGGCACCTGGAGCCAGGATGTAATCCTGGCCGGATTGCTTGAGCGGTTCGCTTTCAGCCTTGGTCAATACCACACTGAGACGGACGGCTTCCGAGTGAACACCGACTACGAGCAGGACATC
>CAMYNL010000060.1 GCA_947259705.1 uncultured Gammaproteobacteria bacterium
CCAGGTTCTTGATTCCGCCAATCCACTGATTACCCAGGAAGAAACGAAACCGGCCCGGTAACCGGGCCGGCATCGCCACCCCCGCCTGGAATCTAGCAATCCTCATCCGGATCGGCGACCCCCAACACCGCCGGGCGCTCCTGCCCGGGCAACTGATCCGTTGCATTTGCGGTGCCCGCCAAGAAATACGCCAGGCCCAGGAAGCTCATCATTGCCGCTAAGAGATACTGCTTAATCATGGTTCATCCTCCAGAAAATTGTCGCCGTTCAGATACTCCTCGTGGTCTCCCTGTCACCAGTTTTGCTTCCTGCGGGACACAAGGTACTACTTCGTTTGCCGAGACACCGCGCACTCTGCCGCGCCGACGGTGTGCGAAATTCACATTCCTGCGGTTGGCGCGGCGGCGGACCCGCGGCGCCGGGAGCGCGCTGTACAATGGCAAACAACGATATTTGCAGAGCGGCTGGCTCGCGGCGTCGAGGACGCATGGGACGATGCCTGGGCCGCGGACCGGTGCGGAGCCATGCGGTCCCGGCATTCCTGCATGTGACCGGTTCAGGCAGTGTCGGGCATGCCAACTGACGGGGCACATACGTGGAGTGGACATTGACGGCTTTCCTCTTGACCAACAGCATCGTGGTCCTGGGTGCGCTGCTGCAGGCGGTCACCGGCCTGGGGGCCGGCCTGATCGTGGTGCCGCTGCTGGCGATGGTGAACCTGCAGCTGGTACCCGGTCCAATGATCTTCGCCAGCCTGGCGTTGTCCACAGTGATGGCCTACCGCGGCCGGGCGGACATCGCGTATGCGAACGTCCCATTGCTGTTGGCCGGGGTGGTCCTGGGCACCGTGGCCGCCGCCGCCATGCTCACCAGGCTGCCGCCAGAGGACCTCGGCCTGGTGTTCGGTGGCTTCATCCTCGCCGCCGTGGCGATCAGCATCCGCTCACCCTCGATCCCGCAGGTGCCGGCGGGGATGCTGGGCGCGGGGACCTTGTCCGGCTTCATGGGCACGTCCGCCGGCATCGGCGCACCGGTGCTGGCCTTGCTGTATCAGCACCAGTCCGGACCGACGATCCGGGCAACCCTGGCGTTGCTGTATCTGTTCTCCTCGGTGGTGATGCTGCTGGCGCTGCACCTGGCCGGCCGCTTCGGGGATGCAGAGTTCCGGTCCGGATTGCTGCTGATGCCGGGTTTCCTACTGGGCTACCTGGTGTCCCTGCGCATCGTGCGCCATGTCGACAAGGGTTACGCGCGCACCGCGGTGGTGGTGATCTCGACCCTCAGCGCCCTGGTTTTGATCTGGCGCAGCCTGTGAGCAAATATTCGCAGCTCATGACGGCAACGCATCACGACAGCAGCTTTGCCACCATTGCACGCATACCTACCACCTCTGCTCCCGATGGGAAACAGTCACAGTGAACCGTGGTCGCGAACCCACGATGGCCGGACCGCAGCACGACATCGGCCATCCCTCCCCCTGACCGGCGGTTTCAGATCCTGGTCGCTGCTCCCCGCCTTCGCCGCGGCGCCGCCGCTGAAACTGGAGCGGCTGCTCAGTCCATTGCCGGGTCGCTGGTTCGGGTTCCCGCTGCTCGTGGCGATGCAGAATACTCAGGACCGTCGATAGCGGTGACCGGCCGCTGCCCCGGCGGGTCTCGCCTCAGGCACCGTCGGATTCCTGTCATCAGCGCACCGGGTCCGCAACGCTGAGCGACGGGCAGGCGCGCTCACACGATCGCTCCCGCGCTTCTATTCAAAGCCCGCGCCCGCATCTATACTCCCGGCCCGGCAACCGGCAATGAAGCCGTCCTCGGGGGGCGCAACCCGACCATTGCGGTATCAATGAAAGGCAAGGTTTCCATACTCGCTCAGCCGGACGACCGGACCTGCGGGCCGACCTGCCTGCACGCCCTGTATGGCTACTACGGCGACGACCTGTCGCTCGAGCGGGTGATCGCGGAAGTGGGCGACCTGGTCAGCGGTGGAACACTGGCGGCGACCATGCGGCAGGGCGGCGCGGCCATGGTCGCCGACAGGGATTACCTGGACACACTTGGCCGCGGCGGCGGAGAGTGCACGGCGCAGGACCTGTGGCGTCATCTCATCGCAAGTCACGAGCAATCCGTGGGACACGCCGATATGGTCTGGGCACCGGCCTTGAATCTGTTCGGTCACCAGGGCTGCTTCGCGCAGCGAATCAGGGACGCGGCCGGCCACGACTGTTCACGCCGCCGCCTGCACCTTATCTACGCGCATCTATGCGACTGCCTGCACGAGGGAGAACCGTTTCGTGGCCTGCCTGCTGCTGGTGACCTGTGAGCATGGCGGCAACCGCGTTCCCGCGCCTTACCGCGGCCTGTTCCGCGGCGCGGACCGATTGCTGGCCTCTCATGCGGGCCATGACATCGGCGCGCTGGGGCTGGCACGGGTGCTCGCCGGGCGGCTGCAAGCGACTCTGCACTACTCCACCGTCACGCGGCTGCTGGTGGACTTGAACCGCTCGCCGGGCCATCGCGACTGGTTTTCGCGGTTCACGCGGCCGCTGCCCGAGGACACCCGGGAACAGATCGTCCGGCGCTATTACGCGCCCTACCGCGACAGGGTGATGACCGCGGTGGCCGACGCCCTGTCCCGGGGCCGCCCGGTGATTCATTACTCGGCGCACAGTTTCACGCCGGTTTTTCGCGGCGAGGTCCGCAACGCGGATATCGGCCTGCTGTACGATCCGGCGCGCGCGGCGGAGCGGACGCTGTGCGTGGAGCTCGCCGCGACGCTGCGGGACGCCGGGTACCGGGTCCGGCGCAACTATCCCTACCGCGGCTCAGCGGATGGACTCACCACCACGCTGCGGCGGCGCAGCGGCGATGCGCCCTATTGCGGCATCGAACTGGAGCTCAACCAGGCCATCACCGGCGCGGCGAGCTGGCCCGCGAGCCGGCGGCGGCTGGCGGACGCCATTGCCGAGGTCACCAGCGACTGGTGCGCCGGACGACGATGAGTGGCTCGCGATTGGTGCTTCAGGATGGATGCGGGCCGGCGACGGGTGATCGAACCACCTGCCTGAAACGACACCTCAAACCTGATCGTTAGAACAGGTTTTGTACTGTACGCAGGTTCGCGATTTACGGGCTGTCTGGCCTGCACTGACCCGGCCCTAGGTAAACTCAGTTGTCTTTCGATCAGGTTCTAGCTGTTTGTTGGTACAGGTTTTCTCCCTTCATTCGTCAGAAAGGTTCCATAAGCCTTTCATATTTCTCCGGACCATAAGTGGGGTCCATAAGTGGGGTCAGATCCCACTTTATCGCCGCGCGAAAAGTAGGATCTGACCCCATAGCGGTTGGCGAAAAGTGGGATCTGACCCCACGGCGGGTGGTTTGCCGTTCGGAGTGATCCGCCTGTCGGCTGCCAGGAAATTGCCACCGGGGAGGGTGGTCGACAGCCGGTAATGGGTCGACGAGAATACGCGTGCCTCGCATCCGCAACGGACCAACGGCGATGGAGGTCAACACCAATCCAAACAATAACTGCCTCGCGTCACATGCACCGCAACGTCCGCAGAATTACCAGGCGCGTTCCCACGATCGTCAGCGACGCCACTTCGCCTTCTGTCACCCATCCCGGTCTGCGCCGCGCCGCACTCGCGGCAGCATTGCTTGCGCAGGCGGCGGGCCTGTCGGTGCCGAGCGCGGCTGTGGCCCAGCAGGGCGAAGAGCCGGAACAGCAAGAACAACAAGAAGGCGGCGGCATCGTCGGCAGTCTAGACCGGATGCAGGCCAGCCTGTCGGAAACGGTATTGAAAACCGCCGACGGCATCGACGGTTTCTTTGCCACTGAGCGCTATCAGAGCTGGGTGGAAAACAAGTCCAATGTGCGCGTGCGCCTCAACGTCGACCCGGTGGAGAATGCGGGCACCCAGATAGGCGCAGAGTTGAAGATCCACCTGCTGCTGCCCGGCACTTCCGGCCGCTTGCGCTTCGTGGCCAATGACGACGACGACGGTGACGAACGCTCGGGCAGCGGTGAGGACTTCAGCGACGAGACCAGTCTGGCGCTGCGCTACCTGGGTGTGCAGACCGACAAGTGGAGCCTGAGTGTCGACCTGGGTGTGCGTATCAAGGACAGTGACCTCGGCTTTTATCCGCGCCTCAATGTGGTGCGCACCTACGCAATGGGTGAGAAGTGGGCCGGACGCTCCGAGGGCCGTTTCTACTATTACACCGATACCGGCGGCCGCGTGGACCTGCGGCAGTACTTCGAGCGCAAGATCTCGAAAAGCCTGTTCTTCCGTTCGCGCACCCGGGCGCAGTGGTTCGACGAGGAAGGCTCGGACATCTTTCCCGAGCAGCGCTTCACCCTGTTTCAGAGACTCAGCTACAAGAGCGCCCTCGCCTATGAGGCCCTGGCCCGGATAATCCCGGAATCCGACAGCGTCTTCGACCCGGAGGACCTGCTGGTCGAGCCGCAGGACAAATACAACCAATTTCAGCTAAGGCTGCGCTACCGGCGCAACGTATGGCGGCCGTGGTTCTACGTCGAGGTATGGCCCATCGTGACCTGGCCGGAGGAGCGCGATTACGACACCACCCTGGCCGCACGGCTGCGGCTGGAGGTGACCTTCGGTCACGTGCGGCCGGCCCAGGCCAGGCTCGGCGAATGACCCCATCCGGCAAGGGCCGCAGGTGAGCGCACGGTCGCGAGGCTGATCGATCAACCGGGCCCGGCCTGTGAAGTGCGGCGACGGACCGCAACGAACCCCGGTCAGCCAAAGGCATGCAGTACCTCGCAGGTCACGCCCACCCGTCTCAGCAGCGCAGGCGACGGGTTCACCAGCAGGGCACCGCGGGCGTATCGCCACACCGCGAGGTCTGACCGCGAGTCACCCAGGTAGTCAAAACCGCGCGCCCCGAACCGCGCGGCCAGGGTCTCGCCCTTCATCCGACCCTTGAGGTTGTACCGGGCCGTGCTCGCCAGTACCTCGTCGAACAGGCCCAGGTGATCGGCAACCTGCGCCGCGTACTTCTCGTTGGAGGCGGTGGCCAGCACCAGGATTCTGCCGGCATCGCGGCAGCGGCGGAGGTATGCCATAACATCCTGGCGATAGGGCACCGCCGTGATGTCGAGGTCCACCCGCGCCGCCACCTCGTGCTTGAACCGTGCGCGCCCCCGCGCCAGCCACGCGGGCGACCAGGCCAGCGCCAGGGGGTGACTGCGCAGCAGCGATAGCACCGATTCCTTCAGCAGGTCGGTATCGATCAGCGAACCGTCGAGGTCTACTGCCAGCACCACCTCCGCGCAGACGTCGGGAATGCTGCCGCTCACGGCCCGATTTTCCGGGTCGCGACGGCACGGCCGTGATGTCGCGGCAGGTGATTCAACTTGGCCACCGGCGCATCAAAACCCGTATCGCCCGCTTAACGTAGCGGGCCGGGGTGGTGACCCCCGCCCGCCATCGCGGCTACTCCAGCACCAGCGGCATGCTGGCCGGGCGGGTGAACACCAAGTCGTTGTCCTTGACCGGGGTGTGGCAGCCGACGCATTCCTGCGCCACATTGGCGTCCTTGCCGTACGGCTGCTGGTCCAGCCCCTTCCACCGTGCCCAGCCCCAGCCGCCGGTGTCGGCGTATTGCTGCGCGTCCTTGAACATGAACTCGGCATGCACGAAGGTGCCGGGCACCGTGGCCGCGGGCCAGTGCTCGGCCGTCACGTCCTTCCACACCACCTTGCCCAGCACCGCGCCATCCGGCCACGGGTTGGTCTTCCCGGCGCGCGCGGCGGAGATGGCCTCGTCGTTACCGAGGATCACCCGCAGCGTATTGTTGTCGGTGCGGTGGGATACGCTGATCACCCGCCAGTCCTGGTAGCCCGCGGGAAAGGCGATGCCGTTGGGGGAGGACGGCACCTGGGCCGTCGCCGCCGCCGTCAGACCGACGCCGGCAATCATCGCGGCGAGCGCCGATTTCGTGAATCTCTTCATTCTGGTCTCCTTGGTGTGGATGTAATTAGCATGCAAACAGGCCACCGGTGGCGCCTGCAACCCGGTGTACACCGGGCACCCGCTTATTATTCCATGTAATACGGCGATACGCTCTGGGTGCGGCAGCAACCGCCCCTCGAGGGAGGGCCGGCGCCGCGACGGCAATCCAGGGGGAATTTGGCCGGGCACGGCCGTCCCGGGGCGCGGAAAAAGGCCCGATCTTGTGCTAAAGGTAGTAGCAGGGCCGTCCGCATGCGGAGCCGGGCCCGGACCACGAGATTCAGCTTCATGTAGGGGTAACGTGATGGCCAAGCTGTTGCGCCGCATCGGCGGCATGACAGTGCAGGAATTCGAACTGCACGAGGGCACCCAGCGCATCGGGCGCTCCGCGGACAATGACATACAGCTCCCGGACTCCACCGTGAGCAGCTTTCATGCGGAGATCACGGTCACGCCCGGCTCCGGCCCGGAGGACATGGAACATATCCTGCTCACCGACTGCCGGAGCAAGAACGGCGTCTACATCAACGGGCGCAGCAAGCAGGAACACCAGCTGGCGGACGGCGACCGCATCAAGATCGGCAAGCAGCAATTCAAATTCATCGCGCACGACAGGATACCCGTGGAAGAAGGGGACACCGTCACCCAGATGGAATGAGCCGCCGGCTGCGCGGGACCGTCGGCGACAGTCGATATACAGCACCGCCCCGGTCTCCGGGATAAACACTTACGTACCCTCGCCAGCACCGCCGCGCACCTGCACGGCAGGTTCAGTCAGCGAAGCCGTGCCGGCGCGAGGCATCGTGCCGCGTGCGGCAAGCGCCGCGCGGCCACGCCCGCGCCGGGCGCCGCCGCGGCATCCGTTGCGCTAATTGGAAACCAGCACTTCCACCTCGGCCTGATCGCGCAGCCCTTTCACGTGGTCCTGCACGTGCTGCTGCAGCTTCTGCTGCTGCAGGTGCTCGCGGATCTGGTCCGCGGCCTCTTCCTTGGTGGCGGTTTCACCGCCGCGACGGGCCTCGGACTTGATGATGTGGTAGCCGAACTGGGTGCGCACCACGCCGGACAGCTCGCCGGGCTGCAGCGCGAAGGCCGCCTGCTCGAAGGCGGGGACCATCTGGCCACGGCCGAAAAAGCCGAGGTCACCGCCGCGGGCCGCGCTGGGGCCCTCGGAGTTGTTGGTCGCCAGTTCCGCGAAGTCGGCGCCGCCCTTGGCGTCCTCCAGCAGCTTGTCGATCTTCGCCCGCGCCGCCGTGTCGGTGGCCTCGTCCGCACTCGCCTCCAGCTTGATGAGGATGTGGCGGGCCTGGACCTGTTCCGGCCGTTGCATGCTTTCGAGATTGGCCTTGTAGAACTCGTCGATCTCCTCGTCGCTGACCGTGACCTCCTTGGCCAGGTCCTCGGACACATAGCGCCGTACCGACAGCTGCTGCTTCAGGTCCTCTTTATACGTCTGTTCCGAGAAGCCGCTCTGCCCGATGCGGTCGAGGAAGGCCTGTTCGGACTCGAAGCGGCCCTTGACCTCGGCGATCGCCTGCTCCACCTCGGCATCGGACACCATGATGTCCTTCTGTTTCGCCTGCTGCCACAGCAGGCGCTGCCCGATCAGCACCTCCAGCACCCGCTCGCGCACCTCCTTCAGTTGCGCCGGGTCGGCCTTGTCCGCGGACTCCACGCCCTGCTGACGCAGGATGGCGTTGACGCCGTTGTCCAGGCGCTCGACCGTGATCTCGTCGCCGTTCACCGTCGCCGCGGTGTCGGCCACGGCAGCCTGCGCCAGCCCCATGGCCAGCGCGAAAACCAGTACTTCTGTTCGCATAATCGTAATTCCTGATCGTTGTAGTCAATGCCGTCGCCGCGGCCCCGGCCGCGTCACAGCTTGTGAGATACCTGCCTGAGATACCTTCCGATGCGGCCGCCGGCCGCTGGTAGAAACACCCACCGTGGACAACTTTAGGGGAGTAAGGTTTCCATGTCCATGATGCGCGCCGACCGCGGGGTTGGCCCGTTCTTCGTCAGCGCGTCGCTACCGCCTCTCGGACCATGAACCTCAAGCGGCCGGATTCGGCGTCACCAAAGTTCCGCGGGACCGCCCGCGAGCGCTCGCCGGACGACGAAACAACCTTACAGGCACAACGAACGGTTGCGCCAATTAAGCTTTCTTAATCTGGCCCCAAACCCCTGGGACCGCTCGTCGCGGGCGATCAGCGGCGGTCTGGTCGGCTTCAAAACCTGTACTTAAGCACAGTCTATTATGGCCCACATGGACACCCATTTTTTTTAACCTGCAATCCCACCGAAGTTCGCCGGCGACTGCGCGGTCGTCGCACTCCGTCTGACGCGAGTGCAGGGCCCGGGCATGGTCAACGGGCCTTCAGGTTGCGGCTGCCTCGGGCGCCGGC
>CAMYNL010000061.1 GCA_947259705.1 uncultured Gammaproteobacteria bacterium
GATGCTCGAATACCATTCGAACCGCCCGCTCCCGCACTTCCGGGGAATATCTCGTTGCTCTGTTCATGACTCCATCCTCTCAAAGTTTGGAGCCTCCGGGAACCCCGGCACGGTTCACAACGTAACTCGAACTTCCGACAAAGGCAACAAAATCAATGAGTACGAATATTCAGGAGGGACAGGCGTCCGCTTCAACGTCGATGCGCGGGCGCTAAGTCGTTACGTTCAGGTGCAGGTTTCGCCCACAACAACGCAAACCGTCACGGCCCTCGCGTCACTGTCGAAGGGCGAGTCTGCGGCTGTGGATGCGACCAGTGCCGGCGTGAAGGCGCTCGTGGAAGTTTAGGCCGGGACGGACAGCAGCCGGCGCGGCGGCTGCGACGCACTGGCGGCCCGGCGAATTCCCGCCAGTGTGGCCGCGCAACTACTCATCGTTGTTCGGGCGGCCGTCCGCACCCCCGGGCGGCGGCTTCTTTTTCGACTGCGTGCGCGGCTCCGACATCTATCACGGTGACACGCGGCAACATAGTCACGTAGCCGCCTGGGCCGATGGTGGTGACGAGTGTGTATGTCGCCAGTGCTATATACGCTACGCGTTCCCGGCGGTGCTGGACTAGCTGGTGCGTGAGTACATAGTTACCCGCAAACTTACCCGCAGCGGAAATTAGCCGGCGGGCGGGCCGGTAACTACTTGTTTTTAATGGCGTCCCCAAGGGGATTCGAACCCCTGTTGCCGGCGTGAAAGGCCGGTGTCCTAGGCCAACTAGACGATGGGGACGGGATAGGAAACTGGTGGAGCCAGGCGGGATCGAACCGCCGACCTCTACAATGCCATTGTAGCGCTCTCCCAGCTGAGCTATGGCCCCAAACTCACACCGCCGCGCGGAAGGGGCGGTACTTTAATTCTTGCATTATAACCGGTCAAGTTCTGATTGACCCTCCCAGGCACGCCCCTTAAACTCTAGCCGCGTGCGATTCGGGCGATTAGCTCAGGGGGAGAGCGCTGCCTTCACACGGCAGAGGTCGCTGGTTCGATCCCAGCATCGCCCACCAATAAAATCAATCAGTTAGAAACCAACTCGTTCGCGAACGAATGGAGTGCGGCATTGGCAACCTTCAGAAAACGCGGCCCTTATCAATGGCAGGCCCAGGTCCGAAAAAAGGGCCAACCCCTACAAACCAAAACATTTGAAACACGCGCTATGGCTGAACAATGGGCACGTGCCATTGAAGTTGAGATGGACAAGGGCGTGTTCATCTCTCGCGCGGAAGCCGAAAACACCACCCTCAAAGAGTTGCTGAATCGCTACCTCGCGGAAATCACCCCGCACAAGAAAGGCGCAGCACCCGAAACGAACCGTCTGCGAGCTTTCATGCGTCACCGCCTCGCCGGTCGATTTGTCGCCGGTATTCGCGGCGTCGACATGGCCTGCTTTCGCGACGAACGATTGCAGAAAGTAACTTCAGCTACGGTCAAAAGGGATCTTGTACTCCTTGGCCACGTATTCGAGGTGGCACGTAAAGAATGGGGGATTCATGTGCACAACCCGGTACGGGACATTCAAATACCGTCAGATGCCAAGGCGCGAGATAGACGGCTACAAGCTGGTGAGAATGAGTATGACAGCGAAGAAACTCGTTTGCTCGCGTCATGCCGGGAGGCGCGTAACCCATATTTATTGCCCATTGTATGCCTCGCCCTGGAGACCGCTATGCGGCAAGGGGAACTCGTCGGCCTGCGCTGGGAGCATATCGACCTCACCCGCCGCACTGTCTATTTGCCGGACACCAAGAACGGCGAGTCGCGCACCGTACCGCTTTCAACCATCGCGATAAAAATCCTGCGCTCCCTCCCGCGCAGCATTCACGGTCGAGTGTTCCCTGGCCTTACCACCGAGGCAGTCAAACTCGCCTACGTCCGCGCCGCGCGCCGCGCTGCTATCGAGAACCTGCGGTTTCACGATCTGCGCCACGAAGCCACGAGCCGCTTGTTCGAGAAGAGCCTCAATATCATGGAAGTCGCCAGTATCACCGGCCACAAAGACTTGCGGATGCTGCGCCGATACACGCACCTCAAAGCAGAAGATTTGGCCCGGAAGCTGGGATAGTACCAACCCGACCTGGGTTTACTGCTTAGGATCATCGCTGGTCAAATAAAAGCACATCAAGTGGCTGCTTACAGGTTTACAGCAGCCCCTCGACTGGCAGCCAAACATAGACAGTATAAGCCTTCACTAACAGGCAGCTACCGACCAATTGTGTTGAAAAAGTAGGCCAGGATTCTCTCGATTCTCTGTAGATTTTGATTAGTCGAGCTTTGGGCTTCCGGTTGCTGCCGGAATTTTTGTTTTAATAGTTTGTTATTGTGTTTGTCGTGTCGTTTTCGGTCACGGTATAGCCCCCGCAAGAGATATGGGCGGACCGGTCCCTAGGAATTTGGCCATACGTCTTAAGTTTTGTACCGTTGCGGTGAGTAGAAATTCATCTGTGGCCCCGGTCAGACCGCGCAGACGAAGCTGATCGAGCTTCAGGATGCGCTTCATGTGCGCAAATAACACCTCCACTTTCTTGCGGTCTTTGCGCGATTGCTTGTACCCATCAGTCTTGGCGATCTCTCGTGCTACATCGCGCGACGGTTCAAATATCGAGCGGGCGATCTTACGTGCTGGTGTCTTAGGACAACAACGTGACTTCAATGAACACGCTGTACAATCCGGCACACGAGCACGATAAATCATCGTGTTGGCTTTGGTGATGCCGGTTCCGTTCCTCGGTTTGTAGCGATTGCGTTTCAGTCGCTTGCCAGCCGGACACGTATAAGTATCGGTAATCGGATCAAACGGGAACTCGGATACCTCCAATGTGCCATCATGTCGTTGCGATTTGTCGCACACCGGCACATGCGGTTCGATACCTTTCTCTTCCACCAGCCAATCCAGCATGGCCGCTGAACCATAGTTGGTATCTCCAACCAGACGCTTGGGCTTAAGATCGAATTTCTCCTCAACCCGCTCTAGCATGGCCTGGGTCACCGCTACCTCGGCTGTCTTGTTCACCGCCGACGCCTTGACATCAACAATCACACCCGCCTTGAGATCAACTAGATAATTCGTCGAGTAAGCATAAAAAGCCGGACCCCCCATCGCCCCGGTATAAGTCGCCATCGGGTCCGTCGACGACACCTTCTTCGGCAACTTGCCAAGCGCAGGTTCAGCTTCATCCAATGCGTCCAGGTACTCCCTAACCGCTCGAGAACCACCACTCCCCCAATCATCGTCATCATCATCACGGTGATGCATACGGCTCGCATCCGCCTTCACAATACTCGCATCCACGGCAAATCCTTCGCCGCCAACCAGCCCTTCCTCAATACCTCGGCGTAATACCCTCTCGAACACATAGCGAAACGCATTCGATTCCCGAAACCGCCCATGGCGGTTCTTCGAAAACGTCGAGTGATCCGGCACCTTGTCCTCAATACTTAAACGACAAAACCAGCGATACGCTAGATTCAGCTGAATTTCTTCGCACAACTGTCGTTCTGATCGAATTCCAAAACAGTAACCAACAATCAGCATCCGAATCATCAACTCCGGATCAATCGATGGCCGTCCGGTATGACTGTAATACGGGGCTAAGTGTCGGTGGAGATCGGAAAGATCAAGAAACCTATCAATGCCGCGAAGTAAATGGTCTTCGGGTATGTAATCTTCGAGGTTGAATGCGTAAAAAAACTGCTCCTGATCACAATCATCTCGTCCCATCATAACCACTGTACTCCAGCAATACGTTCACCAGAGTTAACCAATCAATCCCTAATTCTTCAAGAGTTTTTCAACACTATTGGCACACAGCTGCCAATCGCCGTAAGAATGGATGAACGTCGGTTCTAATCTATAGCGGACGTTCCTCTCGGAGTCGCAAAATCCAAATTCAACTCGTGCATGCATTCAATTGAACTACCGCTCAATACTCTTTGCGGACATAGAACTTCGTTGCTGAATTACAATTTCCCGCCATCGCAGCATGGTCTTCGTGGCCAGTCGTGTGGCGACTCACACCAATCCGAAATTTCGGAATACTCCGTCGCTGTTGGCAACAACAATAACTCTCCCAAGAGGTATAAAAATAATGAGTGAAAAGAGTCGCCGTAAGGCTTTAAAGGCTCTCGCTGTGGGTGCACCAGCAGTATGGGCTACTGCTTCAGATCTCGCCTACACCTCACCAAACCAATCTGGTACGCTCCCTGATCGAGCGCTATAGAAAAACCTAAAAAAGGAAGTACACCATGAAAGACGACGCACTGAAGAAATCCATCCTGACCATGGCCGCAATCGCGTTGACCGTGCTGAGTGGTTCTGCGCTGGCACAAGATACTGGAACGCTGCACAAGGACAAGGTGGTCGAACATCCGCAACCCTATTCCCCTTACGTGGATCAGCACTTCCCCCAGCGGGTGCTCTGGGGCGACGCCCACCACCATACCTCGTTGTCCGTGGACAGCGGCTTGATCGGGAACACTAACAGCCCGGAAGTGAGCTTCCGGTTGGCCCGGGGTGAGGAGGTCATCTCCAACACCGGCCAACGGGTAAAACTGGTCCGGCCGCTGGACTTCCTCGTGGTCACGGACCACGCGGAATATCTCGGCATCGCCAAGCTTCTCAACGAGGCAGACCCCGCCTTGCTGGCAACCGAACGCGGACATGAAGGGGAGCAAGGAGAAAGCCTGGGAAACAGTCGTTTCCATGCAGAATGACTTCACTTCCGGCATACCGCGATTCGATGACCCCAAGGTCAAACGTTCCGTCTGGGACGACGTTGTTGACATTGCCTCCAAATACAACCAGCCCGGTACCTTCACCGCTCTCAACGGGTACGAATGGTCAACGATCAGCACTGGGAAAGACGGCTCGGGCCCGAAAGGTGCCAACCTGCACCGGGTCGTGATCTTTCGCGACGGGCCCGATCGGGTGAAGCAGGTCCTTCCCTTCAGCGCCTTCGATAGCGGGGATCCTGAGAAGCTCTGGGAGTACATGGCCGCATACGAGAAGAAGACCGGCGGCCAGATCCTGGCGATCCCCCACAACGGCAACATCAGCAACGGTCAGATGTACGGGGAGGTCATCAAGGGCAAGGATATGACCAAGGACTACGCCGAGCGCCGCGCTCGCTGGGAACCCCTGATGGAGGCCACCCAGGAGAAGGGCGACGGCGAGACGCACCCCAAGCTTTCGCCGGAAGACGAGTTCGCGGACTTCGAGAACTGGGACTTTGGCGATTCCTTTGGGAACCCCAAGGAAGACTGGATGCTGCAGTACGAATACGCCCGTTCGACACTCAAGAATGGGATCCGGCTGGAGGACAAGCTCGGACCACGTCAGCATGACCACCACCCGCGAGGAGAACTACTTCGGCAAGCTCCCGAATGAGGAGCCCTCGCCCAAACGATACAAAGGGGCGTTCCTGCGCGACAAGAAGACTGGCGAGGTGATCGTCAGCAACTGGCAGTTGGTCGCCTCGGGGCTGGTCGCGGTGTGGGCGAGAGAAAACACCCGCGAAGCGATTTTCGACGCCATGGCCCGCAAGGAGGTCTACGCCAGCACCGGTACCCGCATGACCGTGCGGGTCTTCGGCGGCTGGGATTTCCAGCCCGATGAAGTCCTGCGACCCGATTTCGCCGCCCAAGGCTACGCCCGTGGGGTGCCGATGGGCGGTGACCTCTCGAACGGCCCTGCAGGCAAGGCGCCATCGTTCATGGTTCGGGCGCTCCGCGATCCCGACGGTGCCAATCTCGACCGGGTACAGGTCATCAAGGGCTGGTTCGACGGCAGGGAGACCCACGAGCGCATCTACGACGTCGCCTGTTCCGACGGGCGCGCGATCGTCAATCGTCACTGTGAACGCGAAGTCGGCAGCACGGTGGACGTCGCCGACGCGAGCTATACCAACTCCATCGGGGACGTCATGTTGATGGGCCACTGGAGGGACCCCGACTTCGATCCGAAACAGCGCGCCTTCTACTACGTTCGAGTCATCGAGATCCCCACCCCGCGCTGGACGGCTTACGACGCGAAGCGGTTCGGGATCACGATGCCCAAGGAGGTCCTGAACCCGATCAAAAGGGAAAGTCAAACATGATCGACGAACAGGACACACACCTTCGAAAGTCAGCCCTGGTCATGCGCATCCTGGGCTGGCTGTTGGTCGTCGGCCTCGTACCGATGGTGTTCATCTATCCCCCGGGATTCATGTGGGGCGCGGTGCCGGAGGGCTTTCCGATTATCGGACCGGCTCACCCGCCTTCGCCTTACGATGGCCTGCATCCTTACCTCTACATGCTGGGGGCGCTGTATATCGCCTATGGCATCCTGTTGATTCGGGGCGCAAAGGACCCTCGTCTCAACGTTGCCCTGTTCGATTTCGGCATCCTGTCCAGCGTGTTGCACGGTCTTGTGATGGTGCCCCAGTCCTTCTTCTACCCGAACGAACACGCCCACCTGTGGTCGGACGTTCCGTTCATCTTCCTGATGGCTGCCTTGCTGTGGGTCTGGCATCCCAACCGGGTCCGTGGATAGTCCCGAAAAGGGTTATCGCCATGCCCTAAGGAGGTCTACGCCACCACCGGTACCCGCATCACCGTAAGGATCTTTGCCGGGTGGGATTTCACACCCGAGGAAGTCGAACGGCCCGATTTTGCCGCTCAGGGCTATGGCCGTGAGGTGCCGATGGAGGGCGATCTCACGAGCGCGCGTTCCGGAGCAGCGCCAACCTTTACGGTTAGGTCGGTTCGCTAGTTTTGCCGCATCCAACCAATGGTTGCTTTGGGCACACTACGGAATCACCGTCCAACACTGTCGTAATCCATATTGCAAAACTTATGGACGACGGTAATGAGGTGCATACCGGCCGCTCAAAACAATCGTTTCTGATCGACTACAACAGCCGCTTGTGGCCGTTTGCCGTCCATGCAGCGCTGTAGATTTCGCTCTCCAACCTGAAAAAACTGACCGGCAGTTGACCCATTCATTGCGGACAGTCGAAATTTGAGTGTTTGGATCAGATTTCGACGGAAACGTAGTGGTGCTTTCGGCCATAACCCGACCTTCAGCACGCGAGAAAACTTGCTTTTTGAAGGTCCGCTCTCGCGAAGCATCTACAGCAGGTCAATTGGAAGACGCACAACAATAGCTCACTTTTTAAATCGCACCTGAACGAATCCACTCACGCTAATGACGCCCAAGTCTCAGGGCCTACCCACCTCCCTAAGGCGCGTCCACCACAACGTAAACCACCGTCGTGCCCTGATAGTAGGGGCGATAATAGACGCCACCACAATGGTGGTAGGTCACATCGTCGGTTACCACCGTGGTGCAGCCGCTTGGCAGCCTCGCGACCCGGGTCCCCACCGCAACCGCCGCGGCGACCGCGCCGACAGAGGGGCGGCGTCGAACGTCGACATCCACGCTGCGATGGCGACCGTAGCGATCGACATCGACGTCGACATCACGGCGATAACCACCGCGGCCGCGGACATCCACATCGACACTGGTGTGTCCTCTGGCGGGCCGTGCCGTCCGATGCGCGCTGCGGTGCGCCGCTGGACGTGCGGCGTGGGCAGCGTCGATAAGGGAAAGGTTCAATAGTGGCACGCTGGAAATACCGGGTATAACACCCCCAAGCAGGTACAATGAAACTACAATGGCAATAGTTTTAATGTGTTTCATCATTGGGTTCCTCCTATGCCGACCCTGGAGACACCGCGCAGCGGGATAAATCCGATCTCCTCGGCCTCCGGCGGCGGTGAGAATTGGAACAACGCGTCGTCCAGCTGCGCCGCGGTGTCCCATTTCGAGAACACCGCGGTAAACTGCGGCGCCCCCGTCATCCACTTCGAGGTGATCAGATATTTTCTGGGCAAGGGCTTGTCGCTTTTCTCGATCCAGACCTGCCAGTCCACCTCACTGCCCCGAAACGCCAGATGGTGGACTTCGACCCCGCCGACGGTACTGGTGCCGACCACCATCCCGGACTCCACATCTTCCATCAGTACCTGGTAAGCGTCTTGATAGACCAGGTCGGAGGCCGGTAGGATGACCCCAACTTCCTCCTTGGCCAAATCGAGCGCGGTGTTGATGTCGATGGTTTCCGACACCCTCATGTTGGCGTAATAGTTCACTCCCTTCCCATATAACGTCAGTGTCTTGCCGTCAAAATAGAACTCTTGGTCGACATTGTCCCCCTTGCGGTTCACCCGGAACCGGTTCGGCCGTTGGATCGCGATGTCAACGCGAGCGCTAAATTGCAACTGCTGTCCCGATCGTGCCACCGTGTCGATGGTGTTGTCGGCGCGAAACGTGAATTGCTTGAGCGAACCCAGATAATCACTCATCTGGCGCAGCACCTGCGCCGCCTCGGGATCTATCGCCGAAGGTTCGTCGGCACATCTGGCAGCGTTCGATACGCTTAATGAAACAAGTATCGCTAACAATCCCAGCGAAATATGTCTCATCATGATCTCCTCTGTGCTATCCGGGGGACAGGTTACTTAATTCGTCCTCGATGTTCCAACAGGCCGTACCGAAGCGCTCTGTAAAAATGAGAATCAAGTAAACTGTCCCCGGAGTTCCCTCACCAGACAGATTCGGGCTCCAGTTTGATGTCGGTTCCATTTTTCCAGTTAACCACATCCCAGATCTCAGTGAGCAATTCCTTCATAAAGTAGTCACTATTGTTCCGGCTACTTCTTCATTTGCTTGCGCCAGTCCTGATCCTGCAGGTTGTACTTCTCCATGAACTCGTCAAGCATCTGTTTCTGCGCGGGCTGCACGATGTTATCGAGCCGCCCGTCAACAATTGCCTTCGAAAAAACTGGCGGCTGTCCCGGCTCCGGACCCGGCTGCTTTCCGGTGCCCGGTACCGCCCAGGCTTCATGGGTCGCCACGGCCATGCGCTCGGTGACCTTGTCTTTGGTGATGTTGTACACCATGAGATCGGTGGTGAGTGACAGCGGGCCGTCGTAGGTCTCGCGGATATTGTCGTAGAGCGAGTAGCGTGTCGCCTCCTCGTTGAAGAAATGATAGGCAACCGCCATCCGTGGTTTCAGCTCACTCATCACCTTGCCAAAGGCCTGTCCGGAGGTATGGAACGCACAGCACGCGCGCCAGGCCAGCTGCGGCGGCTGGTTGTAGAGTTTGACGAACAGCTCCGGGCCCATGAACGCCTCGTGGATCACCAGATCCGCATCTTTGGCGTACTTCACGAACCACTTGTTGGGGAACGTGTCGCCGCCGATCACGATCTTCATGCCCTTGTAGTACAGCGCGTAGCTCACCGGTCCGTCACCGGTGTGTATCGCGGGCCACGAACGGATCGTTACCCCGTTTTCCTCGTACACCACCTGGTTCTCGCCCTTGTAGTCGAACTCGGTGGTCTCGATGTTGCCCGGCACCGGGCTGATCTGGAACTTGCGCGTCACGAAGTCCCAGTTGGCGTGTTCCAAAAACTTGTCCATGGCCCATTTGGTGCCCAGTTCCGGCCTCATGCCGCTGGGACCCCAAACCCGCAGGGCGTTGGGCCGCCCCGCGGTCCAGCCGCCAGCCCAGATGGCGTCGATGTCGCCCATGTGATCGGTGTGCAGGTGGGTGAGGAATATCTTGTCCAGGTATTGGTAGGGGATCATCAGCGCCGCCACATTGGCCATGGAACCCGTACCGATATCGAACAGGAACTTGTCGCCGTTGCCGGTCTCGACCAAGAAGCAGGTTGCTGCCTGACCGTGGCGGGCGGCGGGCATGCCGGATCCGCATACCACCACCCGGATTTCATCTTCTTGCAGTGCCTCAGTACCCGGGTAGTAGACGTAACGATCTGGTGCTACCCCGGCCGGGTCTTTGACCACGCCGCCAGCGGCATAGGCAGAATCCACACCAACCAGCAGGAACATCATCAATAGGTATCCGATTACTCTGTTCATTACTCTCTCCTCTACCGCTCCGGCAGTGGCGGCGGCTTGTAGCCCGCCCACTTGCCGTTGTTGGTGAATTCGGAATATCGCGCCTCACCGCTGCGCTTGGCCTCCTTGTAGCCCTGGGTCGTCGGCGGTGCCTGAACGCGCTCGGCACTGACCACTTCGCGCTGGACGATCGCGTCCTTAGTGATCGTCCAAGCCATCAGGTCGTTGGCAATGGCCAGGGGGCCGTCGTAGGTGGTGCGGATCTCCTCGAGTATCAGCTGATCCAGCCCGGGACTTCGGATCGTGTGGTAACCGACGGCCAGGCGCGGCTTGACCTCGGACATGATCTTGCCGAAGCCGGAGGGCGGGGTGTGGATGTAGGACGAGACGAAGGTCGCTTGCCGCAGGCCCCAGCCCAGCGTTTTGGCCAGTCCCTCGGGGGTGTAGAAGCATTCGTGGATGACGAAGTCGGCCCCCCTGGCGCGCTCGATGAACCACTTGTTGGGAGCCGAGTCGCCGCCGAAGACGAAGCTCAAACCGTTCCAGTCCAGGCGATAGCTCACCGGGCCGTCGAGAACGTGTATGGCCGGAAAAGAGGTGATCTTGACGCCGTTCTTCTCGTACACTACACCCCCGTCCTGCTTGAAGTCGAACTCATGGGCGATCAGCTCGCCGCCGGCGTCGGGGAGGATGCCGGCGCGGCCGGACACGTCCCAGGCGTAAGTCTTCTTGAGGCCCTCCACATAGGCCGCCGTGCCCAGCTCGGGCTTGGCCCCCGAGGGCCCGTAGATGTGCAGCGGCGTGTAGCGTCCGCTCAGCCAGCCGCCGACCCAGAGCGCGGCGGCATCGCCGACGTGGTCCGTGTGCAGATGGCTGGCGAAGACCTTGTCGACGCGGTGGAACTCCGGACGCAGCGCGAACAGGTTCTCCACCGAGCCGCTGCCGATATCGAACAGGAAGATGTCGCCGTTGCCCAGCTCCACGTACCAGGCCGAGGACTTCTGGCCGCGGGTGATGGGAGTCGGCATCCCGGTACCGAGCGCCACGACGAACATCTCGTCCGGCCCGACCTTCTCCGTACGGGGATACCAGGCGTCGGGGCGCTTCTCCGGCGCTGATTGCTGGGCCGTGGCCGTCTGGACCAAGGTTGAGTCGTACGATATGTACGCGAGCGCCGTGCAAAGTAGGCCGAGCGAGAGTATCGAAAAGGTTCGTATCGGTATAAGCATGTTTGCCTCCTAGTCGGGTCGTTCAGTTCAGCGCGATGTTGCCGATGTCGAGCTAAGCCGTCCTTATAGACGTTACTTGTTTGGCTTGTATCGCGATCTCTGCGAGCGCCAGTCCTGATCCTGCAGGTTGTACTCTCTGGCGTGGTCGACCGCCCTCGGCGTGCGGCGCGTTAAAGGCGCGCCCCCCTAATACGCCTTCGATTCATTGGGGTTTCTCCTCGACATCAGTTCCCCGTCATCTTGCCGTAGAGGTCCGGCGCCGGGCCGAAGAACATGCGAAACCCGATCTCCAACGTCCATTTACGATCGCCGAATTCTGCGTCGGGGCTGACGCCAAATCCGGGTTTGACGTAGAGCGCGCCGCCGTTCCTGAAGATTCCCTTGCTCGGCGCAAACGCCTTCCCGAATTCGGGACCGATCCAGAACGAGAAATGATTATCGTTTTCGAAGTCGTATACCGGCTGGAATTCGGTCAGGAGATAGAGCTTGTGCTTTTTGTTGATCGGCAGCTGCAGGAACCAGCGGCCCAGGTAGCGATTTATATTGTCGCGTCCAGTGTCTTTGTACCAGTCGAAATCCCAAATGTTCATCATCGCAAAAAAGGCCCCCGGCGCGGGCCACCAGTTGGCGTCCCACACGAAGGTGAGAATCGGACCGCCGGAAACCGTCTCGCTGCCCAGCTCATCGGCCGAGGCCGTGGGAAGAGTCATCTGGAGGCCGGGCAGGAACGCGCCACCGAGGAACTTCATGTCCGTGCTCGCGAACAAACGGAGAATCGTGTCGCCGATGCCGGTTTCCACGCCGTCACCTTCGGCAGGAAGTCCGTTCGGCAAGAAGCCGCCGCCCGGAACCTCGCCGACGCAGTTGGTTTCTGGCAGGCCGGCGCAGGCCGCTGTACCGGTGATGTCCCGCTTCATTCCGAGTGACGTCTCGTATGTCAATGCGAATTTTTTGTTTAAAGCCCACATACCGAAGATGGTAAGGTCACGCTGCTCCAGGCCATTCTCCAGCTCGGTATAGCGGAAATACGGCATGAACTTGCTCGAAAAATCGCGCGGGTCATTGCCGGTATTCACCTTGCCGCCACCTTGTTTTTCCTGCGCGTTCGCAGTCGGCGCCACGACATTGGACGCACCAACTCCGAGCATAAACAACGCCGCTGTCATTACGCTGAAGAGCTTAGGAAATCTTTTCATCGTCTCTCTCCTTCAATATTTATTAACGTTGCTGACTATCAATACTGCTGAAATCCACCTGATTGACGATCGCTGCGTATCGCGGCAATCAGTTCTAGACCCCGCTTTTCGACAAGTTGTCGAAGCGCAACGCCGGCAAATCTCGACAGGTGGTCGCCGAACACGGCGGAATCCGAAGCCATCACCCAGGCCCTTGCGAGAGACTGTCCGCGCAATGATCCCTGATAGGCGTCAAGCGCACTCGGTGCGATCAGCATGCTCGCGATTAGTAGAGAGCATGAACTTCGTTACGTTTACGTTCACTTTCATCACGCTGTCCTCTCGTCGCTATCGTCACAGGGCCATCAGGTCGCTCGAGCGATGTCGAACTACAACGGAACGTCCGTAAAAGTCCGCAGTTGGCAGATACATTTTCTTACCAACGACTCAACTCCGGTTGCGAACCGTTTCGATTATGTCTAAACCGCGGCTGGTCGATACGGTGTCAAAGCGTATCTCCGGCGGTTCAACCGACATCTCTATCCACGCCAAAACCCTGCGGAAATTATCCAATCGAATGTGTCGTTCCAAGTGCGCCAACGATTCCCACTGCTCAATGAGGATAAGTCGCATTTCGTCGTCCGCGCTTTGGTACAGATCACATGCGATGCATCCCGACTCGGCCCGCGTGGGACCCAGCATCGGCAGCATGACGCCCATCGCCTTTTCCATGTTCTCTGGCGCTACGGCGATTCCTAACGTTGTCAAGATCATTAGGCCACGTTCTCAGCTACACGGTTGTATGTGCAATGCCTACGTCAGGTGCAACATCGATGCCAAAATTCCAAACCTGGCCCCGAATACGCGTTAACAAACTGATCCAGCTACATTTTGGGATCAGGTCGGCGAGAACAAACGGCGACCCAGCGCACTCATGAACACGATATATCGCGACCTATTTGTGAAATATCGCGTTTTGGCAACTGGAGGTCGGGGTCCCACGCCTGGAGCAGGCGGGGGAATTACCGGCGCCGACAGCTTTGGCATGGGTTACGAACGATTAGAATCCGCCGGGGCTCAGTAAACCGTGCGGGGCAGCGTGATGCTCGAGCGTAAGCGGCCATTTTGCGACGTCCTTTCCGGATTGAGATTTATTGCGTAGCGTGTGTTTCCCCGATTGATCGAGGAGGCAGACGATGTTGCAAATGGATACGAAGACAGCGATGGTGGTGGACCGGAAACGGCGTACGCGTTTGGAGTGGGAACAGATCTTGTCTGACTATCAGGCCAGCGGCCTGACGCAACGGAGATTCTGCAATGAACGCGGCGTTGCCTACAGCAGTTTCTGCTACTGGAGAAAGCGCCTGAGCCAGGAGAATGGTTCTTCGCCCCTGATTGAGATACCGATGGACTTTAATGAAGCGGAAATGTCGGGCGCGATTCGTCCGACGCCGGATTGGCGCGTTGAGCTGGACCTGGGGCAAGGGATCGTGGTGCGCATCCGATAGGATCATGTTTTTCCCCGAGTCTCGGTTTCGGGTGTGGTTGTACACCCGGCCCACGGATATGCGCAAATCGTTTAATGGCTTGATTGCACTAGTGGCCAACGAACTTCGAGAGGATCCCTTAAGCGGCCATTTGTTCGTATTCATCAACCGTAAGAAGACGTATCTTAAGGTGTTGTATTTTGACCGCAGCGGCTATTGTATTTGGGCGAAGCGCTTGGAAAGCGGACAGTTTCTCTATCGGAGCGATGGCAATTTAAAACAAGCACTCGACTGGACGGGGTTAAAGTGTTTGCTGGAAGGGATCGATCTTCGCACGGTACAACGCTTCAAACGTTATCGACATCGCTCTGAAGGAGTTGGCGTGTTAAAATGATCGTCCATGAAAACGGAGTTACCCCTCCCTCCCTGGAATCCGTTGCTGCGTTACAAGAAATCAACGCTCAACTGCGGCAGTCTCTCCAAGACCATCAGCGTCGTCACGTTCAATACGCACAACAAATTGAATCCCTGCAACGGCAACTGGACTGGTTCAAGCGCCAGTTGTTTGGGCGCAAGTCGGAGAAGCGCATCAGGGAGTTTCCGGAAGGACAGTTATCCATTGCCGACGTCCTGACCGAAACCCCACCGGTTCCGGAAACGATTCAAACCCAATCGATCCGCTACGAGCGGGCCAAGAATCACAAGAACCAGCTTGAAGGCACGCCCGAGGACAGCGGGCTTCGGTTCGATGAGCAGGTGCCGGTTGAGGAGATCGCCTTATCGGCACCGGAACTGTCCGGTGCGGATGCCGAGCACTACGAGGTTATCAGCACCAAGACCAGCTATCGGCTGGGGCAGCGCCCGGGAAGCTATGTGGTGTTGAAATACACCCGCCCGGTGGTCAAGCACAAAGTCACCCAGAAAATCACCACGATGCCGGCGCCCGTTACGGTCTTGGACAAGAGTTTTGCGGACGTGAGTTTCCTGGCCGGGATGCTGGTGGATAAATTTATGTACCACTTGCCGTTATACCGCCAGCACCAACGGCTTTCGGCCAGCGGCATCCGGCTCAGCCGCACCACATTGACGAATCTGGTCCATCGCAGCGTACATCTGTTGGCCCCCATCTATGAGGCCCAACATCGCTCGGTGTTATTGAGCAAGACCTTGGCCATGGACGAGACGCCGATCAAGGCGGGGCGGAAAAAGCCGGGAAAAATGCAACAAGCTTGGTACTGGCCGATCTACGGAGATCGCGATGAGGTGGTGTTCAGTTTCTCGCGCACCCGGGGCAGCCGGCATATTACTGATCAATTGCAAGGTTTCCAGGGTACCCTGCTCAGTGACGGGTATGCGGCCTATGTGCGCTATGCCAAGCGCCATCAAGACGTCATCCATGCCCAGTGTTGGTCGCATGCGCGACGTACCTTTGAGCGAGCCCTCAACATGGAGCCCGAGGCGGCCGGTGCTGCACTCGAGCGGATCGGGGTGCTCTATGAGATCGAAGAGCAGATCCGGAAAAAACAATTAACCGAAGAAAAGAAGCTCGAATACCGCACACGGCACAGTTATCCGGTCGTCGAGTCCTTCTTTGGCTGGTGTTATGAGCAGCGTCAGCGGCTGGATCTGGTGAATACGAACCCCTTATCCAAAGCCCTCAAATATGTCCACCAACGCGAGGCGCAACTAAAGGTCTATCTCTCCGACCCGGAGGTGCCGATCGATACCAATCATCTGGAACGGGCCCTGCGGGTGATTCCGATGGGAAAGAAAAACTGGTTGTTCAATTGGACGGAGATCGGCGCCGAGCTGGTGGGTATCATCCAAACTCTGCTCGTCACGTGTCGGCTCCACGACGTGGATCCCTACACGTACCTGGTCGATGTGTTGCAACGGATCAGTACCCATCCGATGTCGAAGGTCGACGAACTCATCCCACGTAACTGGAAGCAAAACTTCGCCGACCATCCGTTGACTTCGGATATCCAGATCTAAAGTCAACTACGTCTTAATTTGGCCGGTTACG
>CAMYNL010000062.1 GCA_947259705.1 uncultured Gammaproteobacteria bacterium
GCGCTAATCCCACAGTGAAATCTGAGCTGTTGCATTATTTGCAGGTCTTCAACAACGCCGCTTGACCATATTCTTGTCAAGATTTATGGAATGATTGGGGTAGTTCTCACTTTAGATCAATTGCCAGTGCAATCGTCGTCGACAGCGACTCCGGTAACTTGCGAACAATATGAAGGACGTTTGGTACCGACTGTAGATATATTGCGGACATAACGAAGGCCTATTAATGCTTGTAGCCGAACCTGCATAACGGATTAGACATCGGATTGTCGTATTCAGACGACAGTTCATTACCAGTCCAGATCGATGGGACGTCGGTTATGGCCTACGAATTTCCAGGCAAGAGCCTTTCGTTACCGAACAGGGGGGGACAAAGTCCTTGTCCGTCGGTCGGACGCAAGCGCTGGCTTGACAGGGAGGCGCTATGAGCCATTCTATACGCAGTGGATCGCAGACAGATAGTTGCTTACAGCAACGGACGCCTGAGTCGGCGCGGCGATGCCCTCTTTTGAGGGTTAAATCCCGCGAAACAGCACATCATGAAATTGCCGCCCATACCAAACGACGAATCCACGCGCCTCGATACATTGCGCTCACTGAACATTCTCGATACCTCGCCGGAGGAGCGGTTTGATCGATTAACACGGTTAGCGAAACGGCTATTCGGCGTGCCGATCGCATTGGTCAGTCTCGTCGACGCCGAACGTCAATGGTTCAAATCCCGCCAGGGTCTGAATGCCCGCGAAACATCGCGAGACATTTCGTTCTGCGGCCATGCCATCCATGGCAATGACATCTTCATGGTCGAGGACACGTTACTCGACGAGCGGTTTCATGACAATCCGCTGGTCACTGAGGACCCCAATATCCGCTTCTACGCAGGATTTCCGCTCGCGGTCGCCAACGGAAACAAATTAGGCACGCTTTGTTTGATCGACCGAAAACCCCGAACTTTGAGCGACGAAGATCGAGATCTACTCCATGACCTTTCACGGATGGCGGAACAAGAGCTGGCAGCCGTCCAGCTTGCGACGATGGACGAGTTGACCCTGCTCTCCAATCGGCGTGGATTCGTTGCCTTGGCCCAGCATGTCCTGAATTCGTGTGTGCGTCACAAGAAACCTGCGTCGTTGTTGTACCTCGACCTGGACTATTTTAAGGCTGTCAATGATCAGTATGGGCACGCGGAAGGGGATTTCGTACTGACGACTTTCAGTAGACTATTGAAAGCCACTTGCAGGGAAGCAGACGTAATAGGCAGACTGGGTGGAGACGAATTCGTGGTTCTGCTATCCAACACCGATGAGCGGGGATTAAAAGTGTTGTTGAAACGTCTCATATCTGCCACCAATGAATATAATCGGCAAGCAAGCCGGGGTTATGATATTCGTTTCAGTGCCGGGGTAATGCAGTTCGACCCGGTCCGACATGACACCATCGATCCCCTGTTGGCGGAAGCGGACGCACTGATGTATGAACGAAAAAGAATGCGCACTGCTCACAAATAGAAACCAATCCCGTTGGGCTTCGTATCGCTAAAGCTGCCGAGCTCGTCACGGTGAAACGAGCGGCCGATCGAATGCTTGTTTCTTTCAAATATCCAGACTGTTTTGCGCTCCCCTTCTGTTATCCCTATCCAGCGCTGGGATCTTCGAATTTGACGCCACGCCATTGATGTCGACGATGAGAATCTTGCGCTTGCCGTTTGGGTATAACGAGATGTGGTCAACTACGCGCAGTGTATACTCGAACCGGCCATGACCGCATTAGCGCAGCACGCGGTCCGATGTCTCGGTGTGACGGGAAGCACCCGGGGCAAGCTTGACCAGGACCTCGCAATGCCCAACCTGTATTTGCGCGACCTGGAACTTCCAAACACAATCGGGACTCTCGATGATCTTGTAGAAGAACGTTACAGACTTTAAACGTTACAGACTTTAATGGTCCAGAGAACTTCTTGGGAATTTCAGCAGCCATAGTCTCAGACGGTGCCGGCGCGAGCTGCGAGCCGGACGAATCGGCGGATTCATGCCATGACCCATCTGCAGGGCCGGTCGAGAAAGTCATGGCAACGTCTACCGCATTGCCTCATCAGGGGTTTACCCGCAAACGCGCCTCGACGCCCAGAAAAGTCGTAGAAATTCTCCCACTGGGCCAGCTCCCATCCGGGTCCCAGTCATCTACATAGACGTTCCCTAGAGGTTGTTCCGTTGCTGACCCGCTTTGCTCCACAATTACCGCTCTATATCAGGGTTGATCTGGGCCCCCGGTGGGTGGATGATAGGTACGAGAACTCGATACGGAACCTGTTGTTCCAGTGTGACCCAGAGGCGCGCATGCCTTGATTTTGACTCGCGCTGATAGCTCATACCGCGATCGTCGTATCGATCTCGATCCTGATGAGGCTGACTATCGAGGAGGGTTTCGTTGAGATCGGAGAGGAAGCGGCGGATGCGAAAATCGTTTGCGAACCTTGACACGGGGTAGAGCGCCCCGGTGTGGACGTACTGATCGTAGAACAGGTATAACTGATCAGCGGCCGGAAACTCTGAATGCAGAAGGCGTTCAAGCGAACCTTCAAACACCAGCCCGAAGTGAGATACCGTAAGCGCAGAGGAATGTTCACGTAGCAGTTACACTAAAATTGATCAACAATCGTGCTCGACCGGATTCGTTTACGCTTATAGACGTTCCGGGTTCGGCTTGTGTCTGTAAGATGGCCTCGATGGCCCCTGCTGCCTAGGACCAAGGCTGCTTAAGCGGCCGCTATTTTCTGTCAAGATGATTTCGAGGAGGAGAATATGGCGATTGAAGTGAACGGCAAAATGATAGAGATCGACGAGGAGGGATTTCTCGTTGATCGAGAAGATTGGTCCGAGGACGTATCTGAGGCGATTGCCGGCCGGGACGGGATTGAGTTGAAGGATGAACACATAGGATTGATCGATTATTTTCGCGATTACTATGAGGAACATCAGGTTCATCCGACGATGCGTGTGCTAGTGCTAAGGCTCGGAGGTAAGATCGGAAAGAAATTTCACGATCACAAGGAATATGAGAAATTTCTTTATATGCTGTTTCCCAGTGATCCTATTTCCGAGTTGTGTAAGTTAGCTGGATTACCCAAACCATTGCCTTCCGAGCATGACGGCTAGGGCATCTTAATTTGCGGCAGTATCGGTATTAGTGTTCAGCATACTAAAACGGAAAATGAATCGATAACTTGGTTTTGAGCCGTTTTTAAATTACTCGATCGTGCCGATACTAGCCATAAGTCCATAGATCACTTCAGCATGTTTAGGAGGCTGTCGATGGCTAAGAAAAACGACGAAAAGGGAACGACCAACCCGGAGTTGAACATTCCACTGTTGAACGAACTCGAAGAGGGGCAGTGGCCAAGTTTTGTGTCAGACCTCAAGCAATGGTCGAAGACCAAACCCCAGGTCGCCCAGCTGCTAAATCAGCTCGAGGAATCTTACGAAAACCGGTGGAACTACTGGACCGGTACCGTTTTGAACGTCTCGGGTTATGGTGGCGGCGTTATCGCGCGACTGTCGGAAAAAGCAGATAAATATCCAGATCTGGCGGAGTTCCACACCATCCGCGTCATCCCACCCCCAGGCTTCGTCTACTCAACCGAGCGATTGCGTAATCTGGCGGACATCTGTGAAAAGCATGGCGCGGGAATACTTCAGCTTCACGGCCTCACCGGTGATGCCCTGGCGCTGGGTTTCGATAATGAGGGAACCTTTGCCGCTGCCGAGGAGTTGATGGCTAATGGGTGGGATTTGGGAGGCTCCGGACCGGCGCTGCGCAGTCTGCAGTGTTGCGTGGGACAGGCCCGTTGTGAGATGGCATGTTTCGACACTATGAAGACCACCCGGTTTCTTACCAACCACTACATAAGTTTTCTTCACCGGCCAGAGTTGATGTACAAGTTCAAGATTAAAGTCTCGGGCTGTGCCAACGACTGCGCCAATGCCATGATCGGATCCGACATGCCCATCATAGGCACTTGGCGCGGTCCCATGCAGATCGATCAAGAGAAAGTAGCCGAGTACATCGAAGAAAAAGGTGTAGAACATGTCATCGATAACGTAATTACTCGCTGTCCGACAAATTGCTTGTCCCTGAAAGGCAAGCAAATGGTGGTCGACAATGAGAACTGCGTACGTTGTATGCACTGCATCAATGTCATGCATAAAGCCTTGAAGCCTGGTAAGGATCGGGGAGTGACGATCTGTCTCGGTGCCAAGCGAACCTTGAAGATTGGCGATACCATGAGCTCGGTTATCGTGCCATTTATGAAGTTGGAAACCGAGGAGGACTTTCAAAATCTTACCGACCTGATAGATCGGATGTGGGAGTTCTGGAACGACAACGGCATGGATCATGAGCGTATCGGCGAGTTCATTGCTCGGGTGGGCCTGGCGACTTTTCTGGAGGGATGTGGCATAGACCCCGATCCAAGGATGGTGCAATCTACACGCACCAGCCCATATATCAAATTCGAGGAACTTGCGCCGGGTCTCTTCGAGGGAGAGCAAACACAGCAGCCCAAGGTCTGGAACCGGGAACCGGACACACGGGAACCCAGCGACTAAGCGATTGCAAACGCAACTGTTACGCGGAATAGAGTGATCAGTTTGAGGGGATAAACTCATGAGCGACACGAAACTAGCACCACGGGACCAAGGAGCACCCGATTACACCAAATGTCTCCATCCCGCCATGGCGAGAAACTACGGCAAGTGGGTGGAGCACGAGAGAATTCGGCCGGGTGTATTGGTCTACACGGCTGAAAGTGGAGAGAAGCTATACACCGTGCGTGCGGGATCGCCACGTACGATGAGCCCGACCACGGTACGTAAGATCTGTGATATCGCCGATCGTTATTGTGAGGGCTTCCTGCGCTTCAGTATGCGCACCAATGTGGAATTCAGTTTGACCAAAGAAGAGGATGTGGAACCACTGATCGAAGCGATCAAGTCGGAGTTGGGGTTCCCCATAGGTGGCACTGGTGCTTCGATATCGAATATTGCCCATACCCAGGGATGGCTGCACTGCAATTTGCCTGCGACGGACGCCGCGGGCGCGGTCAAGGCGCTGATGGACGACCTGATCGAAGAATTTGAACAGGAGAACTTTCCCAACCGCGTAAAGCTTTCCACGTCGTGTTGCCAGATCAACTGTGGCCGACACTCGGACATTGCGATCATAGTTCAGCATCACCATGCGCCGCGCATCAACCACAACAAGATGCAGATCTGCGAGCTGCCCAAGGTAGTGGCAATCTGCCCTGTGGCGGCCATTCGGCCTTCTGTCGTGGACGGCCATCAGACAGTCGAGGTGGTGGAGGAAAAATGTATGTACTGCGGAGCCTGCCACGGCCAGTGCCCGAGCATGGAGATCCGTGACTCCGACACCGATTCGCTTTCTATTTGGGTAGGTGGAAAGGGTGCCAATACCCGCAGTGGCCCGTCGCTGATGAAGCTCGCAGTGTGGGGATTGCCCAACAATCCTCCGCGTTGGCCCGAGGTTTCGGAGGCAGTGCGCACCATCCTCAAGGCCTACCGGGAGGGAGCCAAAGATTGGGAACGGGTGGGCGAGTGGATCGAGCGAATCGGCTGGCAGCGCTTCTTTGAAAAAACCGGCTTTCCCTTTACCAAGTATCATATTGAAGACAGTCCAAATGCCATGTGGACCTACAACCGGTCGACGCACGTCAGAATATAGCCGTCAACAGAACGAGACCAAGAGGTAGCAGGTAGATGGAAACCACAATATTTCGTGACGGGCTCTCGCACGAACAGGTCGAGGCGTCGCTCGCACCTCATGACGCTGATAAAATCGTGGTACGCAATGGGCAGAGCTGGAAGTGTCCGGTCTATACGCAGCGTCTTCCACCGTGTCGCAACCAATGTCCGGCCAGTGAGGACATTCGCGGTTACCTTACCGTAATCGAGCAGGCGGACTACTTCGGAAAGACGATCGATGAGGCGTTGACTGAAGCCTGGGAGATCCTCACCGACAAGAATCCACTACCCGCGGTGCACGGTAGAATCTGTCCTCACCCGTGCGAATCGAAATGTAATCGTAAATACAAGGAAGATGGGGCCGTCGCAATCAATAATATGGAACGATTCATTGGTGACTATGGCCTCAGACATAGGCTCAAGTTGACGAGGCTCACCGATGAAGTGAAACCTCAGAAAGTGGCGGTCGTTGGCACCGGGCCTTCCGGCCTGTCTGCCGCCTATCAAATGGTGCGCCGGGGCTACCAGGTCACCATGTACGAGGCCTTCGAGAAACCGGGAGGTATGTTGCGCTATGGCATTCCTCCGTACCGTCTGCCAAAAGACGTTCTCGACGGCGAAATCCAAAGGATTCTGGACATGGGTGTTGCGCTGATCTGCAATGCCAAGGTGGGTCACGACATCCCTTTCGAAGACGTACGCAGGGACTACGATGCAGTGTATATCGCCGGTGGCGCGCACAAGGGTGCCAATATGGGCGTTCCCGGGGAGGAGTCCGCTAACATTTTTACCGCCGCCAGCTTTCTGAATCGAGTGAATACCGGAGCCAAAGTCGAGATCGGTAATCGAGTGGTGGTCATCGGGGGTGGTGATAGTGCGGTCGACGCAGCGCGGGTCTCCGTGCGTCTCCAGGCATTGAAACGAGAGGAAAAAGATCTCGCCGACGGCCAAGCTGTGGACGTACAGGAGCTCGACAGGGCGGTCAAGGCCCAGGTGGCGGTGCAGGATACGATTTCAGACAAAACCATGATGGATGCCGCGCGAGTGACGAAGCGGGTATCCAAGTACTCGGAGGTTGTTATCGTTTATCGCCGGACACGAGGAGAGATGCCGGCGATCTCGCAAGATGTGGATGCGGCGCAGAGCGAGGGTATTCGCATTGAGTACCTGTCCGCACCGGTGCGTTTCGTTACCGAGGGGGGGCGCGCCACCGCCGTTGAGTGTATTCGTATGGAGCTGGGGGAAGCGGATGAGTCGGGTCGCCGTCGCCCGGTTCCCATTGAGGGGTCCGAATACACGCTCCCGGTGGACACCGTGATGGTAGGCATTGGACAACGCCCGGAGCTAGGGGGTGGCATGGCCGAACTGGCCAACAAGTGGGGTTGGGTGGACGCCAACAGCATTCAGGCTACCCCTCAGCCCGGAATCTACGCTGGTGGCGATGTACTGGGTCTCGGGATTTCAGCTAAGGCGGTGGGCGAAGGTCGCATCGCTGCCCGGGCCATGGATGCCTATCTGCAAGGTCGCGATTATAGGAAGCCGCACACAGGTCCGCTGGTCAAACCCGACGATCTACGGCTGGAGTACTATGAGCCCGCCCCGCGCAATGAGGGAGCAGAGATGGAGATAGACGAGGCGGTCGCCGGTTTTGCGGAGATCAAGGCCGCGTTGTCCTCGGACCAGGCTTTGGCAGAGGCGGCCCGCTGTATGAGTTGTGGGCAATGTAACGTCTGCGACCAATGCCGGATTTACTGCCCCCAAGAGGCTATCTCCCGGAACAAGAAGCGTCCGAAAGGCGAGGTGATGTTCACGGACTATACGCGTTGTACGGGATGTCATATATGTTACGAGGCATGTCCGACCGGATACATACAGATGGGGATGGGCTTGTAGGTTCTCGATCCAGTCGGCAAGCCCTCGGACACCGCTTCTCCCAGCGTTTCAACCTGTCTTAATGTCGAGTTGGCATTCTTTACGTAACGCCGGCGTAAAGCCAATACAGTACCTGCAGGAAATCGATGTCCGTATCGCACGACACATCATCCATCGCAATACAGCACCTCGGTAATCGCCTTGGCCTTGCGTCTCGACATTACCTGCACATTCATCAGCTCAGCCGCGCACATGGATGCTCGAAAGAGACTGCATCCACTACCTCAATCGTCTCCGCTTTCAGTACCTGCAGCAGTGCTTTGAGATAGTCACGGTGTTGTGCCATCACCTCGTCGTGATGCGGCTGTATGCCATGCCGAACCCTTCGGGTAGCCACGGCATTCATCATAGAGGCACGTGTAAAGTTGACAATCAACCGATCATTATGACCACGCGCTTCCCGGAAATGTTTCTACATATGGTTGCATACACTACTTGTCGCGGGAATGAACTGAGAGACCCGTCTTGGTATTCAGCTTCACTGCTGTCCCGTTAACTGTCACAGTAAAGCCATCTGATTGACAGCAAGTTGATTATCCCGGGGAGGATCGCCGCGCAGCAAGGCCATCAGGTCTC
>CAMYNL010000063.1 GCA_947259705.1 uncultured Gammaproteobacteria bacterium
CGGTCCGGGGACATCTATATCGTGTTCGAGCCGCACTGGTTCCTGAACGATTTCGATGGAACGGTGGTGGCCACGACCCATGGCTCGCCCTGGCGCTACGATACCTACGTGCCGATCATCTTTGCCGGTCCCGGCATTTACCCACAGACCGTGCACCGCGGCGTGCAGACCATCGACGTGGCGCCGACCCTGTCCGCCTACCTGCGCATCAAGCGGCCGTCGGGCTCCTGGGGCACGGGGCTGCACGAGGCCGTACCCGATTGAGACGGCCGACTGCCGTACGTGGAGGCGTTGTATTCGATCCCGCGGGTCCGACGGGGGCGATTCACGGCACCGTCACGCCCGTTTTCGTACTTTAAAATGTTTGTATTAAGCTATTGGATTGAATGACGACGTCAGCGAATTTGAAAAAACCAATGACCGGCACGACCTGGGACCGCCAGGTAGACGACGAGGGTGAATACAACCGCCGGCCGACCAGTTTCCACTCCGCCATTGCCGTCGACGGCAGCACGCCGTTTGCACCCGGAACCGGCCGCTATCATCTCTATGTTTCGCTCGCCTGTCCCTGGGCGCACCGCACCCTGATCGTGCGCCGGATGAAGGGTCTGCAAGACGCCATCGGCGTCGACGTGGTCGATCCCCTGCTGCCGCCGACTGGATGGACCTTCGAGCAGAACGTACCGGGCGCCACGGGTGACCGCGTCAACGATCGTCGTACCCTGCGTGAAGTCTATCTGCAGGCCAGGCCGGACTACGCTGGCGTGGTGACGGTGCCGGTGCTGTGGGACAAGCAGACGGGCACCATCGTCAACAACGAGTCGTCGGAAATCATCCGTATGCTCAACAGCGAGTTCCAGGATTTCGCCGCCAAACCCGGCCTCGATCTCTACCCGGCATCCCTGCGCGGCGAGATCGACGCCCTCAACGAGTGGATCTACCGGGACATCAACAACGGCGTCTACCGCAGCGGCTTCGCCCGCAAGCAGCGGGCCTACAGCCGCGCCGTGCAGGGCCTGTTTGCCGGCCTGGACCGGGTCGAGGCCATCCTGGCGGAAAAGCGTTACCTGTGTGGAGATACCTTTACCGAGGCCGACGTGCGCCTGTTCACCACCCTGGTGCGCTTCGACAGCGTCTACGTGACCCACTTCAAGTGCAACCTGCGCCGCATTGTCGATTACCCCAACCTGTGGGGCTATACCCGCGAGATCTACCAGATGCCGGGTGTCGCAGAGACCGTCAACATGGAGCACATCAAGCGCCACTACTTCGAGTCCCACCGTCATATCAATCCTTTCGGGATCGTCCCGGATGGCCCGGAGCTCGACTTCGAGCAGCCTCACGGACGTGGCTAGAGCGGGGCGTCCGCACCCACGCGGTCCTGTCAGGTTACGGACGCACGTAGGAATAACCCTGCTCCTGCAGTTCCATGACTCGAATTATGCCGGCCTCCACTTTCCTCGAGGCCGTTCATGCCCGGCATACGAACGTCCAGGACAATACACCCATACCACCGGTGATCAGAATAAGAACCGAGTAGAATCAATAAGATTGCCACGATCATCGAGAGCAGTGGTGGATATAAGGCGATCAATATGCCAGCCGTAATGAGAACGATTCCTACTACCATGGATCCCAACCTCCGCCAGGCTCATTCAGCTAGTGTTCATGCAACTTGTTTTATGATTACGGTCACCCAATCAAGGAAAAGCAGAGCGGGAGATAGGCAAATGAAACGCGGATTACTCACTCTCGTCACGCTGGTGGCGCTGGTCGTTACTCAGTTAACGGTCGGCGGCGCGCAGGCGGGTGGTCACTACAAGCGGCACGGACCGGGTTACTCAGGTGGCCACTACAAAAGCCACGGCGGCCACTACAAAAGCCACCGCGGCCACTACAAAAGCCACCGCGGTCACTACTCCGGCCACCGAGGTCACGGCCAAAAGCATCGCGGTTATGGCTACGGGTACCGCTACGACGACAGCTACAAGTACGATTATCTGTTGGGCGGATTGCTCCTCGGCGGGGCCGCGACGTACCTGTTGTCTCAGCCTCGCTATGTCGAGCGTCAAAGCGTCGTCTACCAGCCGGCGCCGGCTGTGGTGGTTAATCCGACAGTGGGCTCGGTTCTGGAGTACAACCGCACCGGCCAGGCCACAGCGTGGCAGGATCCGGACACGGGAAATACCTTCACTACCACACCCGTCCGTACCCACATGACGTCCGCGGGTCCGTGCCGGGAGTACATCATGTCGGTTATGATCGGTGGTCAGGAACAGCAGGCCTATGGGACGGCGTGTCGCGAGAACGACGGTTCCTGGAAGTTGCAGCGCTGACTAAGTCGCTCGACAGTGTGGGTCAGATTAGGAGACGTTAAAGAGATGATGTATTTGAGATTCTTGGTTGCAATTCTTTCTGTGTCGCTCATGGCCAGCTGTGCCCAGACCGGACCCAAGGAACAAGCGGGCGCCGCTGCCGGCGCCGTGACGGGTGCGGCGCTCGGTTATGGCCTTGGGAAGGGACATCGCGATCAGACCGCCGCCGTGGTGCTGGGTGCCTTCCTGGGAGGCCTGGTCGGACAGCGGATCGGTCAGCAGCTCGATGCCGCAGATCAGGCGATGGCGCGCAATTCCGTCGGTTACGCCCTGGAATACAATCCCACCGGTGCAGCCTCGAACTGGCGCAACCCGGATACCGGAAACGGAGGCTACACCTTTCCCACTCGGACCTACGGGTCGCCCGACGGAGCACCTTGCCGCGAGTACACGACGACAGTTATCGTTGGTGGGCAGCAGCAGAGCGCGTACGGTACTGCTTGTCGGCAGCCCGACGGATCCTGGAAGATCGTCAACTGAGGGTCCGAATCACCTGGGAAGCAAGCAAGTCACGCTCTTGGCGCACGATGTCGTACAGGTCCTGGCCTTCATCAACATCTCTGTACTCTGCAACTGCCGCGAGGGATTCCCTGTTCACCCCCCCCCATATGCTCAGACATTCCACGTTATTCGCGTCACCCCACTAAAACAGTCAAGAATTAAAGCGACCATTAAGTAAACCGAAGCACGTGGCACGCTGGTGGCGTTTACGTTATTTGCGCAATAAAAAACGTGGGCGTCCTTTTGCCGCAGATTCGAGATAAGCACCTTTGGGCGGGGAATCAGAAGGGTCAGGTTCGTTTGATTTTCGATTGTCGCTGGCCCCATAGTCACACAAACCGGTCATTCTGGAATGAATAGCACGAACGGCTCCATTGGGTCGATGAGAGACTGTCCTGTAGCGGCGCAGCAACTCGTTCTGATGCTCAACGGTAAGGTCCGATTTGGGCACACTCCTGCCTGCTTTTATGGTTGGAATCTGGACTCGGACCGCGAATTTAATGGCTGTGACCCACCAGACGAACCAGTTGGTGGAAGCTTTCGCGGACATCGTCGAACAAGTCATTGGTCGAACTTTCCATCTTCGTGCAGGCCACCCGCACCTGATCCACCGCGTCGATGAGTCGTGCCGTCGCGGATTTCCAGTCGGCGGGGTCAACACCGTCGGGTACCGGTGCGCCATCGATGCCGCGTGCGTCTTGTAGTAACTTGGTGCTTTGTTTGCAGATCGCAGCGCTGCGTTCGCCACCCGGCGGCGAATGCCACAACGGCGCCATAAGATTGTGAAACTGCGTTACCGCGGCGGGGAAATCATGGTGCTTATGCATCTGCGCAATCGTCAGTGACGAGGCGGTGAGCAGTGCGAGCGTAATGCTTGTATACTTCATAACTCTCACCTTGGTTGTAAGTTGCGCTTTAGGGTCGCGTGCATCTTGGACCGGTAGATCACCGTGTCGCCGGTTTCGACGTACGCTATCTTCTCCAGGGCGAACGATGGCCGGATCATGTAGCAGTCCCGTTGCCCGCGGCCTTGTGCGGCCCGGGCGCGCAGCCACACGCCGTTGTGGGTGGAGAATCCGGTGTGGCGCCAGGCGCTCAGAACCGGCCCTCCGGCCGGTCAAGCGGGATTATCCCGGTTGCCGACGTTTACGATGATTTTTCCCGCCGTTCTCCCTTGCTGGTTCAACTCGTGGGCCAAGTGCAGTTCCTCGAGCGGGAAGACCCGGTCGATGACGGTGCGAAGCTTGTTCTGCTCGACCAGGTTTGTCAGGTATTTAAGATCTTCGCCGCTGGAGTTCACCATCACCATCTTGATCCGGCGCTTTGAATAGACCGGCAATACGAGAGCGTGGGCTATTAGAGACAGGTTCGGGAGGGTGCAGACATACACCGTATCTTGGGTCATCGCCGGGGTGTAATCCCCGAAGCGAGATGCGCCGATCGTATCGAACACCACATCGTAATGGGTTTCGCTTCCGAAACCGGATTGCTTTTTGTAGTCAATAACCTCAGTTGCCCCGAGACCTTTGACCATATCGACATTGTCCGTACTACACACACCGGTCACATGAGCACCCAGCGCGCGGGCGATCTGCACGGCGTAGTGACCCACGCCGCCGGAGGCGCCTACCACTAGTACCCGCTGTCCGGCGGTCAACTGCCCTTTGTCCCGCAGTGCCTGCAGGGCTGTAAGCCCGGCAAGTGGAATACCCGCGGCCTCTTGCCATTTGATGCCGGCGGGCATCGGGGCGGCGGCCGCTTCACCCACCACCGCGTATTCTGCATCGGCGCCGCCGGTTTTACTGTCCAACATCGCATAGATAAGGTCTCCGGCATGATGCTGGGTCACGTCTGCGCCAACTTGGACAATCTCTCCGGCGATATCGAAACCGGGGGTGGAAGGCATCTTGACCGGTTTGACGAAGCGGAAACTGCCGTTGTGGAGTTTCCAATCAATCGGGTTGACCGAGGACGCCGCCACCTTGACCAGGATCTGCCCTGGCGCAGGCGTGGGGCGGGGCACTTCCACTTCCCGGAGTTGGTCGGGACCGCCGTAGCGTTGGTACTGGAGGGCTTTCATGGTGGGCATGTTGGAGGCGCGATTCCGGCTTACGCTTGAGTTCCGGTACGAAACCTATCAGGTTGTTGGGGAAAAGAAAAACCATACCATCGAGACTAAAACTCGAAACGCGCTGAGATTCAGGATTAGTGGACGCGAAATTGGGTTCTTCGACCGCGTGATCGCGAATTACAAATTTTTATGGCGCAAAATCGCGTGCTCACTCATCAAGTGATGCGGTCGCGTCGGATTGGAAATCCCATTGTTCTGCGCCGCGACGAAACGACCGCATCGGGCACACACCGGCCGAATGGACTTCATTCTTGAATTGCCTGCTGTGGGTCGGGTCCAGGCGTTACCCTCACCGATGAAGTTATCGCGGAGAACCGCGCGGTGATATTGCGGTACAATTAACGGCCGGCCACAAGCGGACATCTAGCTTTCCACGGCGATTACGATTTTTCCTTTGTGACGTCCTTCTCCGAAGTAACGCAACGCTGCAGGCACTTCACTCAATGGATACGTTCTGTCGATAACAGGAACGAGCTTACTGGCTTCTATTAGTCCCTTCAGATCTGCCAGACCTTTGTTTGGTCCCTCCGCCACCAAACGAAATTTCCTACTCTCGCGGGTGAGTGACGCGAAGAAGCTTAGAAACAAGAGCTGCGGGATTCGTAGCATAGAACCGCCGACCATGGCATAGGTTCCCCCGGGTCTTAATGCGCGATTATTGTCGAACATGGAGCGAAGACCCTGACAATCAATGATCAGGTCGTAACGTCCTCCGGTTTTCGTGAAATCTTCCTGCGCGTAATCAATAACGTGGTCTGCGCCAAGCGAGCGAACGACATCCAACTTATGTGAGGCATCTACGCCCGTCACTTCAGTCCCGGAGAGCTTGGCAAGCTGAATTGCAAATGTACCTACACCACCACCCGCTCCATTAATCAATACCTTCTGTCCCGGATGCAGTTGTTCGGCTTTACGAAGTCCTTGCAGGGCCAAGACGCCTGCCTGAGGTACGGCCGCTGCTTCCTCAAAAGTCGAATTTCTAGGTTTCGGTTCCAGGGCAGTTTCATGCGCACGGGCATATTCCGCAAAACCACCCCAGTTATCCCAGAGATCCCCAAACACCTCATCTCCGGGCTGGAATCGCGTTACGTGTCTGCCGACTGCCTCGACCGTCCCCGCGATGTCAGCTCCGAGTATCTGCTTCCCTGGCTTTGGCTTTAGGAGTCCGAACATGAGGCGGTTTATAAACGGTATACCGTTCAGGAACTCCCAGTCCCACGAATTGATAGACGACGCGTGAACACGTATCAGCAAATCGTCGTCCTTCGGCGTAGGTGTTGGGACCTCTTTTAGTTCAAGACCATCCGGTGACCCATATTGTGTAAATACAATCGCTTTCATGAGCATCCTCTATGAACGCCAATCATAACTAGAGTCGGAATCTCATGATCAATAGGTTGGTCGGCTTTGGGTTGGGTCCGGGCATTCTGCTTATCGATGAAGATATCGTGCCGAACCGCTAGACGATACTGCAGTGTAATAGACAATCCTTAGACTACTGCGGGGACGCTATGGTGCCAATGCGCGCGGGGTTGTTCAACGGTGATGCGTCGGCCATCGCGCCATGAGACACCGGGATGACGACAACGAGACTCTCTTGGAGTAGCCAGGCCAAGATCGCGACAATTCTTGCCGACAAAAGCTGCGAAGAACTGCTCGATTTGCTGACAGACTTGAGCGACCGGTTTCCGCACGTCAGGCAGCACATCGTCGAAACCGAGCAGCTCGTCGGCGGTCAGGTGGACAAACTCGTTCGTGCGCTGCGATCGGAGATCCGGGAGCTTACCGCCGAGCCCGCCCGGTACACCCCCTGGAAGGGCGAAGGCAACCTGCCCGATTACACCCACCTCGAAGAAAAACTGCGGGCGCTTGCCGATCAAGGCCATGCCGATGCCGTGCTCCAGCTGGGTTCGGAACTCTGGACCAGAGGTACGGCCCAGGTGGAACAGTCCGACGACGAGGGGGAAACCGCCATAGCAATCGCTGCGTGCCTGAACACCGTGATGGCGGCGTTGCCCCAGTCCTCACTGTCGCCACCGGAGCAAATGCTGTGGGTAATAGACCGAGCGTTGGAGGACGAATCTTCCCTGATGGCCTCCGCCAATAAACTGCTGAAGCGGCGCACTTACTCCAAGACTCACTGGCGGGTAGTGGCCGATACGCTGGAAAATCGCCTGCAGTCCATGAAAAAACCACAAACGACTAGCTTTTCCGATCGCTACCGGCGAGAAAGGCTTCTGAACCATTTGCTCGATGCCTATGGTTGCGCCGGATGGAAAGACCGGATCATCCCCCGGCTCGAAGCAGAAGCGGGTGCCTGTATGTGTTACACACAGTTGGTCGACGCACTGCTGGCGGCCGGCGAGAGGTAGCGGGCCCGTCATTGGTGCATTGAAGGCTACACGCGCACAGCCGGCGGCACCCCCGGTATCGCCGGAGCATTGCAGGAGCGGCTTCGGACGATGGCGGAAATAGAACGGCGGCACGACCTGGTCGCCGCCTATCGAGCACTGGACTTCTTCAGCGATCCCTCAAATAGGAGTTACACCGACCTACAAAAAGCAGCTGAGAAGGCGAAATGCTGGCCAGCTGTGCGGACCGCGGCTCTTCAGTATCTTGAGACTGGCCAGAGCCCTGCCTCCAACGGCCAGAAGGGCAAAATACGCGGTTGGCCCCTGCCCTCCCCCGAGGTCGAGCAGCCATCAAACAAACGGCGAAGCGGCTATCAACGGTTTCCCGATCTGACTACGCTGATCGACATCGCCATCACAGAAAAGCGTTTCGACGACGTGGTCGATCTTTACCAATGCCTGCGCAAGACTAAACGCTGGAGCTGGGAGACGGACGAGACGGTGGCCAAGGCCGTGGCCCATACGCACCCTGATCTCTCTCTCGACGTCTGGCGAAACATCGTCGATAGCCTGATCGCTGAGGTCAAGCCGAGAGCGTACGAGGCGGCGGCGGTCTACCTGCGGCTCATGGAGAAGACCTACAAGCGGAATCACCGCCACAGTGAATGGCTGAGTCTTCTCGAAGTACTGCGCCGCAAGCACAAGGCCAAGCGGCGGCTCATTGGGGTGCTCGACACCCTCGCCAAAAAGAAACTCGTTGACTGACGTGTGTTCGTAGAATCATTCGACCTCGGTAAATAAATCCCGTCCCCGATCTGTATGAATCTCAATGGCCGACGGTACTGAGCTCTGAGGGACTCCTCGGGGAGCTGAAGAAAGCCTTGGCTGAACGGATGCTCAACGCCGAGATGGATGTTCATCTCGATTCTGAGGCGGAGCAACAGGCCGGCAATCACCGCAATGGCTCTAGCCAGAAGACGGTACTCAGCGAAGAGGGCGAGGTGGTGCTGTCGATTCCCCGGGATCGCCACGGTCGCTTTGATCCGGCGCTGATCGCAAAGTACCAGCGCCGGTTTCCCGGCTTTGATCAGAAGATCATCGCCCTGTACGCCCGCGGTATGAGCACACGGGACATCCAGGCGCACGTCGGCGAGCTGTACGGGGTGACCATTTCACCCGATCTGGTGTCGGTGGTCACCGATTCGGTGATCGACGAGGTGCGTGCGTGGCAGTCCCGGCCCCTGGAATCGACCTACGCCATCGTATTCTTCGATGCGCTGCGGGTGAAGATCCGCGACGAGGGGCTGGTCCGCAACAAGGCGATTTATCTGGCCATCGGCATGCGCTGCTCGGGCCACAAGGAGGTGCTGGGGCTATGGATCGAGCAGACCGAAGGCGCCAAGTTCTGGCTACGGGTGATGAACGAACTCAAGGCCCGCGGGGTTGGCGACATCCTGATCGCGGTGGTCGATGGCCTCAAGGGCTTTCCGGAGGCGATTACTGCCGTATTTCCCGATACCGTGGTGCAGACCTGCATCGTCCACCTGATCCGCAACTCGATACGGCTGGCTTCGTGGAAAGACCGCAAGGGGCTGGCCCAGGCGCTCAAGCCCATTTACCAGGCCGACAATGTCGAGGCCGCCGAGCAGGCGCTGACCGAGTTCGAGACCAGCCCCTGGGGCGAGCGTTTCCCGACGGTGGCGCAGAGCTGGCGGCGCAACTGGGCGCAGATCATCCCGTTTTTCGCCTTTGCCGCGCCGGTACGCAAGATGATCTACACCACGAATGCTATTGAGAGCTTGCACAGCGGTGTGCGCAAGAGTATCCGAAATAAGGGCCATTTTCCGAGTGATGAGGCCGCGACCAAACTTATCTGGCTGGCCTTGCGTAACATCACGGCGAAGTGG
>CAMYNL010000064.1 GCA_947259705.1 uncultured Gammaproteobacteria bacterium
GGCGGACCACCTGAATGGATTCCGCTGGCCCGCAGGGTATCCATGAAGTCCCGCATGTTCAGTCGAGCCTTGATGCTGTCAGCGGAATACAACTCACCCCGGGGATTGAGAGCGTAAGCTTGCTTTTCCATCACCGCCGCCGCGAGAGGAATGTCGCTGGTGACTACGAGGTCACCGGCGTTGACTTGTTTGACTATCTCGTTGTCAGCGACGTCAAATCCGGTTGTCACCTGGAGAAGCTTGATATGGCGTGACGATGGTATGGACAAGGAATGGTTGGCGACCAGTGTGAGCTGGACCCCGGTGCGCTCTGCTGCCCTGAACAGGATCTCCTTGATCACCAGCGGGCATGCATCGGCGTCTACCCATATGTTCATTTCATGAGGCTTCTGCTTGAGGCAGTTTGTAGCTGACATTGCCCTGATTAACTACGATGTATTTACGATCTTGCAGTTCTTTCAGGAGCAGCGAGAGCTCTTCCTCGTCAAGCGTTTTGGTGAACAGCGAATTGATGGTGTTGGCCAAGGTCTTGACCTTTCTCGGCCGGGCATGCCCGCGTGAGGCGAGATTCTTCACTATGGCTGAGATCTTTTCATCGTCGCTGACCGCAGACGACATACGCAACAGCGGAATTTCCGCCAGATCCTTCTCTCTTTGAACCCTCAGCTTTCTGCTCTTGAGATGCTTTATCAGCGGATCAAAACCTGTGTCCTTGCTGATCACATGAAAACAGCCCCCGGGGTCTTTGGTGGCCAACTCGCCCAGGTAGCAGGCAATGTGAAAATCCAGAGCGTTACGACCATTACCCGATATCTTTACGTACTCGGCATTCTCGCCAAGGGTTTGCATGGCTAATGCGAGTTCAAACGACACCTTGTTTTGGTTTGCGCCGACGAACACGAACACCTTAAAAGGATGGTTTGCGAGAAGCTCGAGATTCTTCGGCTGGACGTTTTCGAAATCGATAAGTACGTAATTTGTCGGCAAAACAATCTCCCTGCTTTGTGTTACTCGCTTGAGCATTCTACCGGCAGGCACCTGATCAGATATATATGCAGAGTGAGTTTTCCGGTCCGGCTCTTCCACGTCATGAGGTGGCGAGAAGTCATCCCGTGGGACGCTGTTCCGGTTGCCACGGCCACCGGCCCTCTACCTCGAGGTGGAGGGTCACGCTGAGGAAGGACCGGATCAGGATAATCAGTCCGAGGACGGCGACGTTCTCCAATGTATCCGCGACGACGACAGTGCGGATGATGTCGCCGGCAATTAGAAATTCCAGACCCAGGATGATTGACCGACCGAGCTGCCGGCGGAAAGTCCGGTACGCGATCCCTTCGGGCTGTTGCCGAAAGGTGCGCATAAAGACAACCGAGGAAACCAGAGACCCAATTACAACGACGAGCACGCCAACCGCCTCAATGGCATAGCCGGCGACGGAAATGAGTTCGGTGAATTGCATAATTCCTTGATCTCAGGGAAGTAATAGATCGGGCGTACAGCGTCTAAGTATCACATCAGGCTCGGGCGACTGCTGATACCCGTCTCGTCAGGCGCCCAATCGATCTCCATATTTCTGCATCCAATCGCTCACATTCTGTATCGACGCGGCAGTTGGCGCCTCCTCTATCTCCTTGATGAAGCCGCCCTCGAACCGATATCTCGCTTCGCCTTCCACCACCAGCTCGGGTGTCCCGGCGAGTGTATAGGTGCAGCGCCAGCGTCGCGACAGACGATTACCATCAGCCGTGGGAGGGGAGAGCGCGACCAGTGTCCGGGTGTCGAACCGCCGGTCCGAGTTCGAGACGTCCCGCCGCAGATAATCCAGAATGGCAGCGCGCCCTTCACACTTCGGGTCCGGTCCGCCGACATTCAGGTAGGTGGCGTCCTCCGCAAGGTACGCTGCCAGCGGTGCCCAGTTGTCGTCACGCACCGCCGCCTCGAAATCCGCAGCAAAACTTTCGAATATTTCCGTGATGTCCGGTGTTTTCGCCCCGCTCAATTGCTTCTCCCCGCCTTATCAGGCTTTGCCATCCATTGACGGTAGGTCATAACGATCGCTGTGAAGATAAGTCGCGCTACGTATATTGGCAAGGCCAAGACGAAATATAAGTGAGACATCAGTTCGGTGACAAAAAGCAAGTGAATCCGGCCCGACTACGCCCCAGAACAGGGCTGGTTCGATAGCGAGTCGAATTGAGAGTTCCCTAAAGGACTCTGGTAAATCTCAACGCGCGGTCCAGGCTGACTGCCGGTGCGCGAACGCATGAGAATGGGGACCCGGAAAACGGTTCGCCCGATGCTGTCTGCAGAGCATTCTGAATTTTCGCGTTTGATCCTTGGTCACACCGTCCGATCAGCGAATATCGCCCAGGAATTGAGTGGGAAATGTCCGGCCCGGCAATTTCATCCGGTTTTGCGACGTCGACTCGTGCTTGACCCAGTTCCGCACGGGCTTGACAATAGGCCTCAGAGGAGGGTGAAGCCACGTAGAGTTGTCGTTATTTGCCCTGGCTGGATGCTGCGTATCGCTTCACCGTTACCATGATACGTGTATAAGCTGCTTCGAAACTTTACCATCACTGCGGTTGTGGCGTTCAGCATCACCGGCGCCGTGGGCTATTTCGTCCACAGGCAGCTTGATATAGCGCAGAATCTGCAGGTCGGCGAGACCAATAACAAGAGCCTGGTGGCGGTGCTGGAAAATATCCTCTCTCATGTATATGAACCCTTACTACTGGGCGGCATCGATCCCGGTCAACGGCCACGATACCTGGATATCCTGGACAGGGACGTCAAGCGGTATATAGATGGCACTGACATCAAACAACTGAAGATTTGGGACCGCGACGGCGCTCTCCTTTACAGCACCACGCCTACTATTGATGAAGGCCATGACATGATGTCGCAGAACGTGCGGCGTGGGCTGAACGGCGAGATTGTCAGCGAATGGGTATCGGGGCGGCGCAGCGGTCGAGAGGGCCATCCAGCTGCAGACGTCCTGGAAACCTACGTGCCGCTTCGATTCGGAGAGGATCCTGAGATAATCGGCGTGCTGGAATTGTATTACGACACGACGGCGGCGATAACGACACTGGAAAGGGAAAGCCTGGGATTGGCGCTGATTAATGGTGCGACCCTCACCGTACTGTTCATTGTTCTGTTTATTATCGTACGCCATGCCGATGGCGTGATTCGGCGGCAAGGTGATGAGAGCCGTCGACTGCTGCGACAATTGCGGGACGCCAAGGACCAGGCCGAAGCCGGCGCGCGCGCCAAGTCCGAGTTTCTGGCCAATATGAGCCACGAAATCCGTACCCCCATGAACGCGGTGATCGGCTATACGGATTTGTTGCAGCGCACCGACCTAAACGATAAGCAAAAGAAGTATATCGACACCATAACCGAGAGCGGCAACATGCTTCTGGCGCTAATCGACGACATACTCAGTCTTTCCAAACTGGAATCCGGAAAGCTTAACGTGGAAGAGGTTCGCTTCGACGTACGAGAGGTCGTTGATGGCGTGGTTGCGGTGCTGGCCAACGAGGCAGCCCGCAAATCACTGGAGATCGGCACTCAGTACGACCTCAAGCATACCACTGTAAGTGGCGACGCGGATCGTCTGAGACAGGTGTTGGTGAGCCTGGTCGGCAACGCCATCAAATTCACCGATACTGGCCGCATCACTATAAAGATTGGGCATAGCGAAAGCGACGATTCGCGCGTAACCATGTTGTTCCACGTCATCGATACCGGCATCGGACTCAGCCAGGAAGACCAGAAAAAGCTGTTCAAGCCTTTTGGGCAGCTCGACTCGTCCAGTATTCGGATGCATGGAGGCACTGGCTTGGGGCTGGTGATCGCCAAGCGGCTGGTCGAGGCCATGAACGGTGAGATGGGGGTGAGTAGTGAGTTGGGGAAGGGATCTACGTTCTGGTTCTCTGTACCCTTGAAGCTGGAGCAGCCCGCCGCCGAGGAGACGCAAATGACCCATGCTGACACAATCGCGGATGCCCAGGCGCCGGTGCAGACCCGACGGCAACGCCCCCGCTACCGCCGCGAAGTCAGGGCGATGATCGAAGTAATGGTGGTCGAGGACAACGTGGTCGGTCGGGAGTTGTTGTGCGATATGGTGCGACGGCTGGGATACCCGGTGACCGGTGTCGGGGACGGGTCCCAGGTAATGCCGCTGATGCAGGAGCATCCGGCGGACATCATCCTGCTGGATTGCCAGATGCCCGGGATGGACGGATACGCCGTCGCCACCAGCTTGCGCGAAAGATATCCCGAGGGGGGTCCAGTCATCATTGCCATCACGGCGGATGCCACGGCGGGCGCCAGGCAGCGGTGCCTGGATGCCGGCATGGATGCCTATGTCAGCAAGCCGGTGTTGATCGCCGACCTGGCCCTGGTGCTGGAAGACTGGGTGGGAAAGATCAAAAAGACATCTGTGGATGCGGAGCCCGCCGATGACGTGCGCGCCGCGCAGGGTTAGGTAAAGGCCATTTCCTCATGCTGATACCGGACCGGATGTCGCTGTCGACAACCGGCACCCCCGCCGCACCCGTGGAACAAACTGTATTCCCTGATCGGCACCAATAATCCTTGACGTCACGGCGAGGCCCGCGCCTTGATGCGGTCAGCACGGTTGTTTGACCTGAATCATCACGCTCCGCCATCGTTGCGGAGAACATCATGAACTGAAAGGAGTACCTGATCGATGCAATATCGCGAACTATGGGTCACGGTGCTTGCCGCGCTGATAATGTCCGGTGGGGCGGCGTCGACCCTGGCGGATGCGCAGGGTCCGTATGTGCGTACCATCGAGTCGCTCAAAAAGCGTTACGCGGAGGAGGTACAGGCGCACCGGAAATACTCCGTCTATACCCACAAGGCGATCGACGATGACTATCCCCATATAGCACACCTGTTCAAGTCACTGACGCAATCCGAGGCCATTCATGCGCGAAACTTCGAGCGCTTGCTGCTGGAACTGGGGGTGACCCCTGAGGAATTGCCAAACACCTCACAGATCGATTTCGAGGTCGGCAGCACCAAGGAAAACCTCAAGCATGCGACGGCGGTCGAAACCGAGGAGATCGACCGCGAGTACCCGGCAGTTCTGGAATACATCAAGGCAGAGGGCCACCAGCAAGCGATTACCAGGATCACCTGGGCCTGGAAGGCGGAGGAGCAACACCGGAGCCTGATGGGCAGGATCCACGCCGCGGCCAGCACCTGGTTCGGCATGCTGGCGGCGCACATCGAGGCCAAGTCGAAACGGTACTACGTGTGTCAGGTATGCGGATCAATGCTCACCACGCTGCCCGCCGAACAGTGTCCCATCTGCGGTCACCCCCGCACCGAGTACAAGGAGGTCGAAGGCTACCCGGGACGCGCCGAGGGACCAGAACACGAGTAGGGCACAGATCCGGCCTCGCCCCGCCAGCGCGTTTGCGGCCGATCAAGGCGAACCGGCGCGTCAGATGAGAAACAGCCAGTAGATCAGAAAGCCGGCAAAGGTGATCAGGGAAGCGGCGTGCTGGTCGAGGGCGCGAATCGTATCCGGTCTGTCGACGCCAAACTCGCGATGATCGAAGCGACCGGTGGCGGCCGCATCCAGCACCCGCGTGCAGTAAATGCGCACCCAGCCCGGCAGTTTCTGCTCGTTGAGGTACTCGGCGATCAATTCGTCCTGTAAGGCCTCACTGAGCTCGCGGTCGTACCAGTAACGGTAGGCGAGACGGAAGACCTCAGCCTCGGAGACCGACAGGAACTGGGCCGTCTCCACCAGGTGCCTGATCTGCGGCGTGGTATGGTCGTTGTAGGGTCGTATCAGCGGTTGCATGGGAGATGCCCTCGTAAAGTTATCCTACGTCCGATACCACTGCCATGCAACTGCGGGGCTTGACAGCGCCGCCAGTGCGGATGCTTACGGCGCAGGTGGGATTCCGACCGATCTTCGGCGGTGCACTGTCGTTTGGCTCCTCAATGTGGCATAGCTGCCGCGGAGCAAATTGATCACGAATTACCGGCCAACAAGAGACCCGCGCATATTGCACAAGTATTGTTTTGATCGTCCGGTGTGCACCTCGTTGCCGTCGCCTATAATTTTACACCACGGTTTTCAACAGCCTTGCACCGTACTTCGGTTTTGTGCCCAATATAAACACTCCGCCCCGGTAGGTTTTCACTTCCGCTCATCGGTAGGACGAGGATGAGTTCCCTTTGCTTGACCTCAGTCAAAGAAGAGTTTTGACTTTATGGCAGGGTAATGCCGTTGGACCGCGAATATCGTGCTTGATTTCTCACGGGTTTTTGGCACCGCCACTGTGACAAAGTGGCGCTGTAACCTAGGTTGCTCCTAGTCCTAGATTGAGTTGATGATTTTAGCCGTAAGAGCGAGGCAAATAACATGAATACTGCAAAGCTAGTTTTGAACGATCGAGAACACGAACTGCCAGTTATGGTTGGCAGCGAGGGGGAGACCGCCATCGATGTTACTCGGCTGCGTAGCGAATCAATGATTATCACACTCGATCCAGGTTTCGCGAACACCGGGGCTTGCAGGAGCGAGATTACGTTCATCGATGGAGAGCGGGGCATCCTCCGTTACCGAGGCTATTCCATTGAGGAGCTTGCGCGTGCTGCCCAGTTCACGGAAGTTTGTTATCTGCTGCTCTACGGTGCGCTTCCCAATCGCGAGCAGTTGGATGATTTCCGGGAGAGGCTCACTTACCACACTTTGATTCACGAAGACATGAAAAAATTCTTCGAGGGTTATCCGCGGTCGGCTCACCCAATGGCGATCCTTTCATCCATGGTGTCTGCGCTCTCTACTTATTATCCGGTGGCCAACGCTGAGGAAGACCCAGACCTCAATATCATTCGACTACTCGCAAAAGCCAAGACTATCGCCGCATTCGCTTACAAGAAGTCTATCGGACATCCTTTTTCCTATCCTATAAACGCGCTCAGTTACACGGCGAATTTCCTGCATATGATGTTCTCGGTGACGACCGAACCCTACAAGGTCCCGCAGGTCCTTGACGATGCATTGAATCTTCTATTGGTGGTACACGCCGACCATGAGCAGAACTGCAGCACCTCTACCGTGCGCTTGGTGGGCAGCAGCGATGCGAATCTGTTTTCCGCGGTAGCCGCGGGTATCTGCGCACTCTGGGGGCCACTACATGGTGGTGCAAACCAGAACGTCATCGAGATGCTGAAGATGATTCGTTCCGACGGCGGAGATTATCGGAAGTACGTGGCGATGGCCAAAGACAGCGAATCCGGATTCAGATTGATGGGCTTTGGACACCGCGTTTACAAGAACTTCGATCCACGTGCCAAGTTGCTGAAGGAGGCGGCTGACAGGGTACTGCGTGAGTTGAATATCGATGATCCGTTGCTCGAAGTGGCAAAGAATCTCGAAGAAGTAGCTCTACAGGATGACTTTTTCCTCGAAAGGAAGTTGTACCCCAACGTGGACTTCTATAGCGGCATTCTCTATCGGGCAATGGGTATCCCGACCAATATGTTCACCGTAATGTTCGCGCTTGGCCGACTGCCCGGCTGGCTCGCGCATTGGAAAGAGATGCGACAGGATCCGGATCGGCGTATAGGGCGCCCGAGACAACTCTACGTCGGCGAGCCGCAGCGCTCTTTTGTGGCCCTGGCAGACCGATAACCGTCCAGAAGCATCACAGATGAACGTATTGAGCACAGTACAGTTGCAGCCAGATTGACCGGGCACGTGAATACATTTGTGGAGAAACGTCCAGATCGGGTCGATAGCGCCATTAGAGCTATCGTCCAGCCGGCGGCTGCTTGGGAGCGGCGTGCAGCCCTTGACGGGCTAATCCTCGGATTCGTACTACCGGTCGGGTAAGGGGCAGACCTTACGATCTACCCCTCCCCTCAGAACCGAGCGAGCGACTTTCACCGCACACGGCTCAAGCCTTGATAAGGCGCCGC
>CAMYNL010000065.1 GCA_947259705.1 uncultured Gammaproteobacteria bacterium
CCCGCCACCTCGTCGGCCACCGCGGCGGGTAGCGCCACCTCCTCGCCGTCGACCTCGACGACGGTTGCGCTCAGCTGGAACGGCTCGAACGATGCGAGCACGGCAACGGTCTGCCCCGGTTCGAGCAGACCGCCGACCGCTCGCTGGGCGTCGAGCTCGATCGTCACCTCGATCATGTCCTCGGGGATCTCGACTCCTGCCATCCGGTCTGCGAACTCCGAGCGCTCGATGAACCTGCTCGCCACGAGTTGCTCACCGGGGAGGAGGTCGACCGCCGCCACCTGACCTGCCAGGCCCGGCAGGCTGTTGACCGCTCCGACGGCCTGCACCTTGGTTGGGACCTGCTCGACGGCGACGTAGCTCTCCAGGTCGTCTGCCGCGGTGCCGCTGGCGATCGGCGTGGTGACCACGTAGACCTCGACCAGTTGCTCCCCGGCCAGGGCCCGCTCCTCAGCGTTGCCGACGTAGGCGACGAGGGCCACCGTGCCGAGTAACGCCAGCAGAACCGGTCCCCAGAGAGGTTTCGCGATACGCCGGCCGGCGGATTCGATATCCTTGAAACCGTATTCACCCACCGGCGTGGTTACCCCCTTGGTAGTTACCCGTATCTCCTCCCGGTCGAACAAGACTTTGGCTTCGGCAAATTTTGGCATTTGGCTATTGTGTTGAGTAAGAGCGCCTAGTGTCGCAAAAGCCAGCGCGCGAAGCCATATGTGTGATCCTATGGCAGTTACGTGACCCATGCTTCGGTTATAATCCGAGTGTCTTCGTGGAGCGGAGTACCTGTGCATGACCACAGCGGTTAAAAAGATCCTGATCGTCGATGACGAACCAAGCATTGTGCTTTCACTCGAATTTCTGATGAAGAAAGCGGGTTATGACGTCGTCACCGCTACCGACGGCAATGAAGGTTTAGAGCGCATGGCCAGCGAACGGCCGGAGCTGGTAATTCTGGATGTCAATATGCCCGGTTGCAATGGATACGAAGTATGCCAGGCGATACGAGATAACCCGGAGTGGAAAGATACGCGCATCGTCATGCTGACCGCCAAAGGTCGCGACGTGGAACGCGAGAAAGGCATGGCGATGGGTGCCGACAGTTATGTCACGAAACCATTTGCCACCAAAGAAGTTGTGGCGCTGTGTGAGCAACTCTTAAATAACGGCTGAAGATCGAGTTCATCGCGCGCCCCGTCTTCGCTCACTAACGGACAAAGCAACGCAAGGAGGTCCGAACAATGAAAATTGGCGAGTCCAGACGATCCGAAAAATTGGTCGCCTTGGCCATGGCAGCGGCTGTGGCACTGAACTATCCCATCTTGCATTTGTTCGGCGGTTCCTCCCTCGTGCTGGGTATGCCCCTTCTGTATCTTTATTTGTTTTTGGTTTGGGCTGTAGTGATCGCCTGCATCAGTTGGGTGATGCGCCGACACAAGCTGGAACACGACAGGTGACACTGACACACCGTGCTACGTGACTGGATTATTCTGGTTGTCGTTTTTTCGTATCTGGGGCTGTTGTTCGCGATCGCATATTACGGCGACAAGCGTGCCGACGAGGGGCGCTCGATTATCAGCAATCCCTATATTTATGCGCTTTCAATAGCGGTTTATTGTACGGCATGGACTTTTTACGGCAGTGTAGGCAGGGCGGCGAGCACAGGTATAGAATTTCTGCCTATCTACTTTGGGCCGACCCTGATGATGGCCATCGGCTGGATGGTCCTCCGCAAGATTGTGAGAATTGCCAAGGTTCAGCGGATCACCACCATCGCCGATTTCATTGGGTCCCGATATGGGAAAAGCAGCTTACTCGGCGGACTCGTATCGATCATTGCCGTGGTCGGTATCATGCCTTACATCGCTCTCCAGCTGAAAGCCGTATCCACCAGCTTCAACATCCTGCACCTGTCCTCTGAGCTCGGCATTTCAAGCGGCCAGGCACAGCCGGTGTTTGGCGATACAGCGTTGTACGTGGCATTGATGATGGCTGCATTCACTATCCTGTTTGGCACCCGGCACATCGATGCCTCAGAGCGGCATGAAGGTATGGTCGCCGCGATTGCGTTCGAATCCCTGGTCAAGCTGCTCGCTTTTCTGGCGGTGGGGATTTTTGTGACCTATAGCATGTATTCCGGGCCTGCTGACGTATTTTCCCAGGCAGCGCAGAACCCAGATCTGGCCCGTCTCATGACTTTAGATGGTACGACGAGCGGCGGTACCGGCTGGCTATTCCTGACGATGCTAGCGATGCTTGCGATTGTGTTTTTGCCGCGCCAATTTCAGGTGGCGGTCGTCGAAAATGTCGACGAAGATCACCTGCGCAAGGCAGCATGGTTGTTCCCCCTTTATCTCTTCATCATTAATCTTTTCGTCCTGCCCGTTGCAATCGGGGGTTTGCTGCGCTTCCCGAACGGCGCAGTGGACACGGACGCGTTCGTACTCGCGCTACCAATTATCGCGCAACACGACCTCCTGGCTATGTTCGTATTCCTCGGCGGATTGTCCGCCGCCACTGGGATGGTCATCGTGGAGACCATCGCACTTTCGACGATGGTTAGCAACGACCTCGTCATGCCGGTTCTGCTTAGGATCAAGGCGCTGGCGCTTCCTTCCCGGGACGACCTGAGCGGTCTGTTGCTGGCGATCCGCCGCGGCGCGATTATTTTTATCCTGTTCATGGGCTACATTTATTTTCGCACTATCGGCGAATCCTACGCCTTAGTGACCATCGGTCTAGTCTCATTCGCGGCCGCTGCGCAATTCGCCCCGCCTATACTGTTGGGTATCTATTGGCGGGGAGCGAGCCGTGCCGGCGCCTTGAGCGGGTTGACTGTCGGCTTTCTCATCTGGGCGTTCACCTTGCTGCTACCCGCGTTAGCCAAGTCCGGATGGTTTTCTACCGACTTTATCGACTTTGGACTGTTCGGCATCGACTTACTCAAGCCGTATTCGCTGTTTGGTCTCAGCGGGTTCGATACCATTTCACATTCCGTATTCTGGAGCCTGCTGTTGAACATCGCTTGTCTCACAGGCGTTTCCTTGTTTTCACGCCAAAGCGCAATCGAGCGCGTGCAGGCAACGGTTTTCGTTGATGTGTACCGGCAGACCATCAGCGGTACCACTGATCTCTGGCGCGGCACTGCAACGGTCTCTGAACTGCATGTTCTATGCTCTCGGTTTCTCGGCACCGCGCGCGCCGAACAGATTTTCTCGGCTTATGCGCAGGAACGTTCTATTCAGCTATACGACAACCTCCAGGCGGACCCGATTCTTATCAATCGTGTCGAACGCGAGTTGGCCGGCGCAATCGGGTCAGCGTCGGCACGGGTCGTAGTGTCATCCACCGTGAAGGGTGAGGCCCTGAGCCTGGAAAATGTGATGGAGATACTCGATGAAACGTCACAGGTCGTCGAATACAGTCATCGTCTCGAAGAAAAATCCGCCGAACTTGAAGCCGCCACGGAAGAATTACGCGAAGCCAATCGGCGATTGAAGGAACTCGACCAACTAAAGGATGATTTCGTTTTCACTGTCAGTCATGAGCTTAGAACCCCCCTCACCTCGATCCGCGCCCTATGCGAAATTCTATACGACAACCCAGACCTGGAGCTTGCCGAGCGCCAGGAGTTTCTGGGCACGATGGTCAAAGAGACGGAGCGCCTGACTCGCCTGGTCAACGAAGTGCTGGATCTCGCACGGATCGAATCGGGACGCATGGAATGGCGGATGGAATCCCTGGATCTGCGCGAGTTGGTTAAGGACGCCGCTTCCGCCGTCGCCCAACTATTCAAGGAACGGGACATACGCCTGCAGCAGGACCTGCCCTCACAACCGGCAATAGCCGCGGTTGACCGCGATCGCGTGATCCAGGTGCTCATCAATTTGATATCGAACGCGAACAAGTTTTCCGAGCCCGGATCCGGCACTGTCAAAGTGAGCTTGCAAAACGCCGGCAGCGCATACCGATTTGACGTTACCGATAACGGTAGTGGAATACCGCCGCATGAGCTGCCGCACATCTTCGAAAAGTTTCACCAGGTGCACGATCCTGTACAGGGACGCCCGAAAGGTTCGGGTCTCGGCCTCGCCATATCGCAACGCATCATAGAGCATCACGGCGGCAAGATAGAGGCGCGTAGTACGGTGGGCCAAGGTACTACGATCTCATTTAGCGTCCCCGCGGGGCGGCCCAAAGACGGCAGTGAGGCACAATGATACCGTATACCAGTTACCGCTGATCCCCGCCGCCTACGTCTCGACGATGTTGCCGTAACCCCTGTGCGTCCTTTGCCTGGCGCAACGAATTAGTAATTCATTACCGAAATCGCCGCCGAATCAAGCCTTGTCAGTGCATCAATTGATTCGAATACACGCGAGGTGATCGATAAAGCGTTGAAAAGAAGACTGACCGGTGACTAGATCAAAACAGCCCAGGCAGTGGCAACCCGGACCTTCGACGTGCCGTGCAACCTCGAAGACTGGCAGCGCTGGATTTTCTCCGGTGTCGGTGTCATTCTCACCTGAGCATTGCTGACGGGCGGCGCGGATGGATTATACAAAATCGTCAAGAAAGTCACTGAGTTCGGAAATACGGACGAAGATCCGGTGAGTTGATCGAGTCAGGGGACGTGGTGGTCAAGGGCCTAACTATCCCACACCGATCATAGCGCATCGATTCTCGTTCGGGTATTGCCATGTAACAATTCTCGCATTTAGTTGAGAGAAGTAGAATTACCTTTGGATACTACGGAACAAACGAGGGTACGATCATGTTCACACTGCTTCGAAACATCACGTCACGGGAAGTTATTTTTACCGAGGCACCCGGTTTTTTCCTGTCTTTACTGATAGCGGAACTGTTTTACAAATGGCATAGCTTCTTGCTTGAGTGTATCGGATTTCTCGTTACCTGGTATTGCATCAGCTTTGTCTTTAACATGATAAGGAACTGGTTTTCGAGGACATCCCACGGCTAACGAGAGACTTAGCTTGACTATTTGCGCGGCAAGTTTGCGCAATAATCGGGGCGGGCGCCAAATTCGCTGGTTCATTGAATTTCAATCTTTTACTAGTTCCATCGGGGAATACCTGAAGTAGCACCTGCCAGGACCTCGATAATGGAGGATCAAGTTGATGGCAAAGAAAGTCAGAAGGTCCAAGAGAACCGGCGGGTCAAACCGCTCGAACGGCACACGGCGTCCGGTACGAACCGCCATTTCGGAGTTGAAGATTGGAAAGCCCGAGGAGGGACCCGGGGATTGGTTTCTTCAGCAAATTGAGGAAACCTATACACGCTTGTCGCCCACGGGCACGGCCCTCCCCGAGGCGCCGGCGGGTTCGGTGTTTCGCGGACGTTACGCGCCGGCCGCGGGCGAAGCCATACTTGCCCGTCCGTCGAAATCATTGTGGCGGGATGTACTGAGTGAATATCGTAAACGGAAAGCCGCCGCAATAACGCGTGCGAGGGTACGCGCGCCCGTGGGCATGGCCCCGCCCGCACCGGCAATACCCGGTGGGCGGAATTGGCGGCCACTGGGCCCGAAAGTCGTGCTCGAGGGTCAGACTGTAGGAGACAATCCGGTCGCCGGCCGGGTGTCCGGAATCGCGGTCACTCCGGGTGGCGATACCCTATATGTCGCGACAGCGGCCGGTGGCGTGTTTCGTTCCGATGATTTGGGCGCATCGTGGACATCTTGCATGGACGGCTTCGATGTCGATCCGACAGATTTTGCCAGTGCCAGTCTCGCCTGCGGCGCGATCGCGATCGATTCGAATGATCCAGACCGCGTGTACGTCGGCACGGGGGAAGGCGACACTCATGCGATGTTTCAACACCGGGTAATTAATGCGCTACCCGCATATCGCGGCATTGGTCCGATCCGATCGGATGATGGCGGTCAGACCTGGCATACAGAACACTGCGAGCCGAGTTCTCCGGATCTTGCTGGCGATGCATTCTTCGCCTTGGCGGTGGATCCCGGTGACCGCGAAAACGTTGTCGGCGCCACGACCGTCGGTTTGTATCAACGTGTTTCCGCGGGTAGCGGAAATTTTCACTGGGTACGCCGGCGCACGGGAATCTATTCGGACGTTGTGGTGGCCACCAGCGGCGCGACTACCCGGTTCTTTGCCGCCCGTTGGGGAGGCGGCGTATTTCATTCGACACAAGGCGGTAACTGGTTGTCAACGGGAACCGGTTTTCCGACCGCAAACGTGAGCCGGGTGAGCATCGGCGTACAAAGCAACAATCCGAATCTGGTGTACGCATTTGTTTCCGATACCGCCGGAGACGCTCACGGTTTGTATCGGTTGGACTCCATGAGCGGTGCGTGGCGCAACATCGGGAATGTGCCGCCCGTGCTGCATGGCCAGGGCGACTACAATTTGACCATCGCGGTTGACCCCAACGACGATGGCATTGTTTACCTTGGTGGCGATCATATGGGCTCGTCGCCATGGGCGGGTTCCGTCTGGCGATGCAAGATACGCCGCCAGGGTACCGGCTATCGTATCTCCGAGTCGGTGCAGATCGGCACACACGCCCATGCCGACGTACACAAGCTGTTACATTCACCCGGTGATTCTTCTGAACTCTGGTGTGGCTGCGACGGCGGCTTGTTTCTCAATCGCGATCCTAGTGGGTCGGGACAATTCGCAAGCCGCAATGAGGGTTTGTCTTGTTTGTGCAGTAATTTTATTGCCCAACATCCCACCGACCCGAACATACTGATGACCGGTTTGCAGGACAACGGCACTGCGCACACGGCAAACGGACCGACATGGAAGCACGTAAGTTGGGGAGATGGCGGCTATTGCCTGATTAATTGGAACAACCCTAATCGCGTCATGGTGTTCATGAACGGGACCATTCTCATTTCCAGCACCGGTGGCGACTCCCATGCCGCCTGGTCACACGACGTCACCTTCGGCTGGGCCACCATGACACAACCCATTGTATCACCGCCGTACAATCCCGCGCATCCGAACGAAGCCAACATGGTGGCGGCAGCGGCGGGCGAGGATGTTTGGATTTCGACCAACTTCGGCACGACCTGGACGTCAAATTTTTCGCTGTTTCCAGGCGAACGTGTTTTCGCGCTGGCATTTGCGGGCCCGCAACGAATTTTTGCGGGCACCACTGCGGGCCGGGTATACCGCGCCGATAAATCGGCGAATCATTGGACTGTCACACGCATTGACAACTCCGCCACCGGCCCGCTCGGGCTGACTGGATTGATTACGGACGTCGCCGTCGATTGGGCGGATTCCACGGGGGACTCGATATACATTTGTTTCGGCGGCCTCGGCGACGACAGACGCGTTTGGCACTTCGACGGTACGATGTGGGCAGCCCGGCATGGCGCGACGACCGGCACACGATTATTGGACGTCGAACACAATGCCTTGATCGTAGACAGAGCACAACCTAACAATATCTATGTCGGTGCCGATATTGGCGTATGGCATTCGAAGGATTCAGGGACATCCTGGAATCCTTTGCAAAACGGCCTGCCGGACGCTCCCGTCTTCGATCTGCAGATTCATCCAACGCAACGTTTGCTGCGGGCGGCCACGCATGGGCGCGGAGTTTATGAGATCCGGTTGGATTAGTCAGGAGAGTTGACGTAGGAATAGTTAACGGTTACTTTTTTATTTTCTAGCCTGGCCGCAGCC
>CAMYNL010000066.1 GCA_947259705.1 uncultured Gammaproteobacteria bacterium
CACCGGCGACGAAGATTCGAGTCGGGCCCAGCCATCTCCCGGTTACCCCCCGACGAAATCGTCAATAGCACTAACTGGAAGGTCGAATCGGGCCACTATCGAATCTGCTGGCGGCGGCACAGCGGGATGCCTCGCGCCGCTCACCGAACTCGGCTTAGGCGGGGAGGAGCGCTGCAGAACATGTTGACAACGGTAGTACTCGGTCAAACGACGTTGTTCTCGCGTCCGTGACTCTACCGATCCGTGGACCCGTGGGAGAGTCTGTGCTCATGGCTAGTCGACATCGTGCTGGCCATACAAGTCTCTTGTGTTCCCACGACAAAAATGTGAATTATTACTTGCGAGACGAAAATATCAGGTTGTACCCTGCCCCGGTGGGTGTGATTCCTGCCGTGCGCAAGACCCGCTACCGTCATTGGCGCGGCAAAGGGATCGCCCACGTGATCGGTACGCGATGGGGTGAATCTTGAGCGAGACCGGCAGCCTGATTCATCGCTCCCGGCATAGGCGGTAGGGCAACTGACGGGCGGCGATGAAGGCGTGCTTGCATGCGATTTCCGCTGTGAATTTCGTCTATGCTAAGGGGATGTCCATGGATGATCGATCCGTGAAAGAATCAGAAGAACCGTATGCAATGGATGACGGAAACGACCAGCGGGCGATTCGTGTAGAACAGTTGCGGCTGGCCTACCGCAATGCCTCGACGGGGATTGCGATTTATCTCGTCAACAGCCTCATCGTTGCCGCCGTGATCTCGGGACAAGTCCCTCACGTCATGATATCAGCCTGGCTCGCGGCGGTCCTGGTCGTGGCGCTGCTTCGCATGGGTATGATATGGCGTTACCGCCACAGCCCGACGGCTGAATCCGATCCCGACCGCTGGGCCGGGATGTTCTGTATCGGTGCCGGACTTACCGGCGCTACCTGGGGAGCGGTGGGTTTGGCAAGCGCCCTCTATCTCGACCTACCCTATCTGGTATTCGTGGCATTCGTGATCGGCGGCATGGCTCTGGGGGCGCTCGCGGTCATGGGGGCGTATTTTCCCGGGTACCTCTTTTTCCTGGTGCCGTCGCTGCTGCCCATGGAGCTGGGCCTGCTCTTTCACGGTGAAAAACTTTACATAGCAATGGGGACTGTGGGGGCGGTGTTCATCGTGGCGCTGTACGTTCTCGGGCGGCGTCTCAATGCCGGCGTCCTGCGGTCGATCAAGCTGGCCGAGGAAAACTCCTCACTCGTGGATACGCTGCGCCATGCCAACACAGAGTTGCAGCAAATCACCAAGCGCCTGGGTCAGGAGGTGCGCGAACGACATCTCGTGGAAGCAGGATTGAGGGAGAGCGAAGCACGATACCGGGCTATGTTCGAGCGCAACGAGGCCGTCAAGTTACTGATCGACCCCGAGACGGGATATATCGTCCAGGCCAACCCGGCGGCCAGCGCCTTCTACGGCTATTCACTCGACGAATTCAAGAAACTCAAGATCACGGACATCAATACCCTGCCACCCGAGGAAATCTTCGCGCGTATGTCCAGCGTGCAAACACAGCAGCGAGGACGCTTTGAGTTTCGGCATCGGCTGGCGTCCGGTGATGTCCGTGACGTGGAGGTCCATTCCTCGCCGTTAGAAGTGCGCGGCAAGAAACTGCTGTTTTCGATCATTCAGGACATCACCAACCGTAAGCAGGCCGAAAATGCCCTGAAAGATGCCCGTGACGAGTTAGAGAAGAAGGTCCAGGAACGCACCCGCGCACTGACGGTCGCCAACGAAAAGTTACGCCGCGAAATCAGCGCGCGTAAGCGCGCCGAGGCGTTGCGCGCCAAGGAGAAAGAACGTGCCGAAGTGACCCTTCATTCCATCGGTGATGCGGTCATCAGGACGGACGCGGATGGCAACATCGAATACATGAATCCGATTGCCGAAGCAATGACAGGCTGGAGGTCAGGCGAAGCCCAGGGGCGAGCCATCGAATCGGTGTTCCGCGTAGTGGATGAGCGCAGCCTCGAACCGATGCCGAGCATAGTCACGGAGTGCATAGACAAAGTGCATGTCACCAATCTGGCAGATCGCGCGGTCCTGGTCAGCCGGTCGGGTGAACATTTTGCGATACAGGATTCCGTCGCGCCTATCGTCGCCGTGGACGGCAGCGCGGTCGGGGCGGTGCTGGTTTTCACCAACGTCACCGAGTCGCGGCGCATGGCCCGGGAGATCGCCCACCAGGCCACGCACGACGCTTTGACCGGCCTGGTGAACCGTCGTGAGTTTGAGAAGAGATTACAGCAGGCCCTGCTCAACGCGCGGCAATCCGGCATCCAGCATGCGCTTTGTTACATCGATCTGGATCGCTTCAAGTTCGTCAACGATACGGCAGGCCATGTTGCCGGTGATGAACTGCTCAGACAGGTCGCGCATCTGTTGATGAGCCGGATCCGGGGTCGCGACACATTGGCACGGCTGGGCGGGGATGAATTCGGACTGCTGCTGGAAAATTGCCCGATCAGCAAGGCTGTCGAGATTGCCGAGTCCCTCGTCTCCGACGTGCGCCGCCTGCACTTCAGCTACTCGGATCGCTACTTCGACATCGGCGCCAGCGTCGGCGTGGCCCCCATTACCGCGGAAAGCGAACGCACGGTACAAATCCTCAATCAGGCCGACAAGGCTTGTTACCTGGCAAAGCAGGACGGACGCAGCGCAGTGCGTGTCTACTGGGATATCGGTCGCCGATCGAGCGACGAAAGAAGTCGTTCATTGCACGCCGCTGAACTTCGCGGTGCCATGCAGGAAGGTCGATTTCATCTTTACTGCCAGCCTATTGTTCCTTTGTCTTCGAATGGAACAAGTCCCGCTTACTATGAAATCCTCTTGCGGCTGCAGGAACGCGAAAAGATCCAACTGCCGGACACTTTTCTTCCCGCGGCCGAGCGCTACGGCATGATGACTGCATTGGACCGATGGGTGATTCGCGCGTCATGTGTGCACTATGCGGAATCCATCCACGTGGGCCGGGGTGCCGGCATAAGTATCAACCTGTCGGATGACTCCCTCAACGACGACACATTGGTATCCTTTGTGTTGAATCAGCTCACCGACACCGGCGTCCCTGCCGGACAAATCTGCTTTGAGATCAAGGAAACTGCAGCTATCAGTAATCTCGCGCATGCCGCCAACTTGATCACCAAGCTAAAGGACAGCGGTTGTCGTTTTGCGCTGGATGATTTCGGCCGTGGGTTGTCTTCCCTCACCTATCTGAAGCAACTGCCGGTAGATTACGTAAAAATCGATGGCGGCTTTGTCCAAGACATGACCGAAAACAAAGCCGACTTCGCCATGGTCGAAGCTGTCAATAAATTGAGCCATACCCTGGGTATTCAAACTATCGCCGAATACGTTGAGAGTTCGCGCATTGTCGACGCGCTGGGCGAGCTGGGCGTTGACTTCGGTCAGGGTTATGCCATTGGCTCGCCTGTTCCGCTGGATCAAGCTGCCCTGGGCTGAGGGGACGCGGTCATGCACGCCGATCACAATACGTAACAAGCGTAATCTTCGCGCCACGGGAATTTGCTGACCGCTGCCGCTGCGGGGCGGAGATATTTTCGATCAGACCAGCGGTACCCAGGAAGACGGAGTTTTCAGACCATTAGAGAGGGGAATGGTAGGCGGGGGAAGGAATCGAACCTCCGACCACTGCCAAGTAACAGCAACGCTCTACCACTGAGCTACCCGCCTTTTTGCGCAGCCGACCACCAACGTGAGCGGTGATCTTCGAACCCCCACCTTACGCGGGTTCTTGTTTCAGGATAGAACAAAACTTACCGATGTGCCAGAGGCGACCGGCGCAGAACGTCAATGATCGACCTGCGGGTGGTCATCCTTAGCTTTGAGATTCTTGGCGTCGTTGGAGGATCGGCCTCGCAGCGCATACACCCACACGAACAGTCCCAGGACAAACAGCCAGCCCATTACCGCATCCATGACACGGGTCCCGATACCAATTCTCGTTTTGACCTCAGGGTATTCTGGGTATTCATGTCGCCTTCCCTCCCGCACAGAGTCGAGATCAATCATCTCGCCAAGGGCGTCGTCCCGCGCTGTTTCCTGTACGCGAGGCGCGTCAGTTTTCTGGAACGACTTTACGGCCAATGATCTCGGGTTAGGTTGCATTGAGCATTACCTTTGCTGGTTAAAGGAAATGCACCCCCTGATTCGGCCTATTCTTATTCACTACACCAATCGCACTTGAGTGGCTTTTCCCGCCCGCAACAACTGCTCCGCATCCCTGATCTGTGCTCCGTAATGCTCCAGGGCGGCAAGCGGATATCGGCCAGACTTTTTCGCGTCCCGCAGGGCGCTGTTTGCCGCGTCCACGGCAATCTCCAAAACCCGGAATAAGGCTTCGTGGTACTTGGTCGGACATGGCGCGGTGCCCCGCAGCCATTCGCTGACTTGGTAGGATTTGACGCTGATCTTTGATTCCGCCTGCAAGGCGGCAGCGATCGTCGATTGACTGATCTGCAGCTTATCGAGCGCCCTGAGGGAGTCAGGTGGCTCGTAGTTCTTACCGTAGCGGCGGACCGTCTTCCTGATGGCAGTGGCGACGTCCCGCTGGAAGTGAGCCGGTTTCGCGGACAAAATACGGGTACCGGAATTCGTTTTGTTAAAATCATATTATCAAAATATGACAGTTAATTCGAAATTAACGTGAAAGTGACCGCGCATCAAGCGGTTACGGACGAATGACCGCTATTTCGCGGGCACCGCTTCCCCGCACGACAGCTCGGGTTCGCTCCGACACTGATATTTGAAACCTTAATGAATACAATTAGTTAGCGCCAGCCAACGCATCGAGGCGCGAACCCCACGGGCGTTATCCTCGTCTTCCTGGACGCCGGGAAACACGCGCCCACAGCATTGCCTTCTACCCGACAAACGGTGTGGGTTCTGCATACAAACGTCACGAAAATTGCCGCATCACCTCGATTCGGCTGTTCCGGGCGGCTTATCCCATGTTAAAGAACCCGCTATCGGCCCTGGTGGCGCGGGCGACCCCGCCAATCGTATTACCGCGCAGAAAGCCCGCAATGACCCTCTATGAGGACTTTGCGCTGAAACCGCGTGAATATCCTTCCGTATGGCTCTTTGTCGCTACCAGCCCCCTCTGAGGGGCTTTTCGCTGGCGCCAGCTAGCGAACCGGACAGTTGATCCGGGTAAGATCTGCCGACACCTTCCCTTTGGTACAGGCTTTGCGAAAATCCTAAGTTACCAACTCGGAAAATTCAATGAGCGCAAACCCTCGCCCGATAGAGCCGCATGAATGCGAGACGAACGAACAGTGTCTCGGTTTTGTCTGCCCCCGCCCCGACACGGGGCCGGCGCGGTTGTGCTCGTGCCCTGTGCCGATTGCGTTGGCGCGCCCTGATCGAGTAAGAAATCCCGGGCCCGGGGCGTTCGCGTGGCGTGAACTTCATGGAACGGTCAAATCCACCAGGATGCGAGCGTAGACCATGCGCCAGTTGCAACCCCCTAGGCCTCTGCGCCCCCCGCCGTGAACACGACAGGGATGCCTGCTTGCCTGCGCCGTGACCTGTCCCCTCGGCGAGAATCCCTGTTCCGTGATACCGCCGCTGCAGACGCGTCCCTTACCAGGCTGGGGACATCAGATCAGGGATTCGACGCGTGCGTCGTCAGCGTGCTCGAATAGCAGGCGACAGGAACTCGCCAGATTTGAACGTGACAAATATCCTCGTGGACATACACTTCAAGGTAATCCCACAATGATCGCTCATCGGCGCAACAGACCGCAGAACGACTGAATGCTTGCCTGGCTTGCACATTTCATCGAGCGGCATCCCCGCCTCCACCGCGGTGCGTTGGCAGTGTGGCGGCGGTTTCCGCCGCGCGTGGCCGGCTTTCTGAAGGGCCTGCTGACCCGCCACTGGATGGTGGGAGCGGTAGCGGTGATCATCGATGAAGGCGTGTCGCCTCCGGAGATACTGCTGGTTCATCACAGCTACAGAAGAACAGGGGCCTGGGGGCTGCCCGGCGGAGCGCTGGAGTCGATATCCGATCACGACGATAACCATCCGGATGGGAGCACCGACAACGTCATCGAGACCGCCCTGCGGCGCGAAGTGTGGGAGGAACTGGGGATAGAAATCGAAATCGAGCAGATGCTGCGCGTCGAGGCGGTCCCCTACGTCGCCGAGGAGCCGGGCCCCTACCGCCTGGACTTCTATTTCCGCTGCCGCCCTGAGCACGGCATCGATCTTTTACGCGCGGACCTGAACGCCGGCAGGATCAAACCGCGCTCACCGGAAATCAGCGAGATTCGTCTGGTGCCGCTGCCCGACGTGCTGCAGTTGGATCTTTACTCATCCGACAACAAGTTCTTCCGTGAAACGTTCCCGCTGCTCGAGCCCGCGTTATTTACGTCGAGCGAAGCCGGCCCCGAAACGGCCGAAAACCTGTCGCGGATCGCCCACTAGTCGTTAGACATTACTACGCGCGGCCGCGCTTATTCCACACAATTCGCTCCCCACAGATCGCGCATAGCACTCCACGACCGGTTGCCCGGTGCGCTAGTTTGTCCTGGCAGTACCGCTGGGAGCGCGGCGGGTGAAGCTCGAGTAGACTTCCGCGACGTCCAGAGCACGTAATCTCTGCGCGGCTGAAACTTGGACCTGGATCGCTCACCATGCGTTGGCCGTGTCTCAGTGATCCGCCATGATCAGGAATTACCGGGGTTTCGGTCAGCTACCTAGACGACGTTCGGGAGGACCATCCCCGGTTTGGAAGGCACCACGGCAACCGGCTGCATGCTGAGCCGGCGTCTGGTCTGGGACCTCGCGTAGTGAACCAGTGGGATACAACCCGGGGTAAAGCGACCGACGACCTTTGAATCAGGACCTCGAACCCGCCCGTCGTGCCGCGGCATCGTCCTTGCGGACATCCTCGAGCAGCGCCATATAAATATTGGCGAAAAATAACAGGCCGGGCCGGTCGGTCAGACCCCAGCAATGGAATACCTGCTGAGTGATGTCCAGTTTTCCGAGGCTCTTTGAGCGGGCCGTGGTCCCCGGGAGACTGACCAGAATATGGAGCACGTCATTGCTGTGTAAGGCGGCTATGCCTTCCCGGTCCACGGATATTTCGTGCGCCGTGTACACCATGGGCTGCCGCTCAAAGTCGTGACGTTCCTTATGTGCCCGCTCCAGCAACGCGCAGGAGATCAGCGCAGTGGGAAACGTCTCGGGGAAATCGGCCTTGTCCTCCAATTCGTCGAAGTAATCCGCCTGCTCGACGAGCGAACCGGAAAGGAAATTTTTCGCGTTTCCCGTGTTCATGTATTTTCGTTTGAGAAAGATCTCGCCCGCACAAAGATGTGAGCGATCCGGCACCTCGCTGAGGTTCTCAGGCAGACGGTCGTCCAGTTGAGCGGAAAAAAGCGGCCGCCTGGATTCCCATTTGTGGCCCATCAAGACGATGCTGGTTTCTTTTCGCATGACCACGCGGTTGCCGAGCATGGGGTTATCGCCTTCGTGGAATTGCGATTTCTTGATCTCCACCGAAATCGGATCGCCGGTGCGCACCACGTCGGCAAAG
>CAMYNL010000067.1 GCA_947259705.1 uncultured Gammaproteobacteria bacterium
GACTCCGCCGCCGACAAGATTCTCTACATCTATCGCCTGCTGGTCCACGACAGGAAAATACAACCTCTGCCCGAGGAACAGGTCTCGCAGAAGGCCATTCGGCACCGTCTCGCGCTGTGGTACGCAAGGCAGCTGCCGAAAGATCACCCGCTGTTGAAATGAAGTCGGGAGGACCGGTGTCACATGTAACAGAGGGGCTCAATCGCTAAGTGTATGCAGGGCCGGATTCGGCAAGCAGCGTGGTAACTGTATATCACTCGCGGCTACAGAGAGCATTCGAGGAGTGCATTAAAAATGAGCATCAGTAATTTTGTTCCGCGACACGTCATCGCACTGCAGCCTGAGACCGGGTTTGCGCGACCCAGTGAACTGCCGGAGATGGTGCACCTGGACAGCCCGGCGCTGGATGTGATGACTGATTTCACCGTCGTAAGGCCGGTGACCGTTGGCCCCAGTGTTTCTATCGACCGCGCGCTGGAGGGCATGAAAAAAGCCGGTGTCCGGCTGCTGCTGGTGGTCGATGCGTCCAGGTACGTCGTTGGTGTGGTCACGGCCAATGACCTGCAAGGTGACAAACCGATCCGCTTGATGGGGGAGGAGCGCCTGGAGCGGTCGCAGCTTACGGTCGGAAAACTCATGACACCGCAATCGGAGATCGGCGTGCTCGACATGCGCAGCGTGGTGGACTCCCAGGTGGGCCATATCATCGCCACCCTGGATCAACTGGAGCGTCAGCATGTCCTGGTCGTGGAGGTGGAAGCCGATGACGAACGGCAACGTGTCCAAGGCATGTTCTCAAGCAGTCAGATCGCCAAGCAGTTGGGTCGCCCTGTGGATGTCGAATTGCACGCCGCCCACTCCCTCGCGGAAATGGTGTGGCACGTGGATTGATACAATGAAAGTGGGGTCAGACCCTAATGTTTATTACTGCCTTTGCTATGGCGTTGCTAAAAAGTAAGATCTGACCCCACTTTTGGTCTTGGCCTCGGAGACGTCGAGATTGCCGATGTCCCCGTTCTCGTAATCGGCGAACTCGTCTTACGGCGACAGCAGCGGGTGGGCCTCGCCGTCACGGTTGATCTGGGTCATTTCGCAGACCGGCTCTCACTGTGCGCGCCCGGTGACGTAGTCGTCGCCCCGCTTGACACCGTCGGACCGGGCCTCGAGCGGAAACATGATGCCGTTAAAGAGGTTACCGTTATGAGCGATCGCCAGCACGTCACCGCCGGTTTTGGCCTCATAGGTGTTCAGCCATTCCCACCGGTCACGCGTGCGTTTCATCGCTTTAACGCGCACCGCCACCGACCCTCGCGGCCGGCGTGTGGAAAGGCGCGGGGTAACCGACGGACCTGTACAAAGTGCCTGACTTCTCGGAGAATCGTCACCTTTAGGCGGACCACGGAGTATTCAGACCTGCAGCCTGCTTCACCTGGTGTTTATTTCGCGCCTGGCCAGCGTCGTCGTATTCAAAGCCTCGGGGTCCACCACTGATCATCGCAGCCATGTCCCGCCAATTGGAATTTGTCGCGACAATAATAAAGTAATATGCCCTGGCTGGAGTTCTTCTTGTGCTGTCTCGTGATCGCCGTCGCGGGCTCGCAATTGTCTCGCTTCGGCGACGCCATTGCCGATAAGACCGGCCTGGGCAGGACCTGGGTCGGTGTGATCATGCTGGCGATGGTCACCTCATTGCCCGAGCTCGTTACCGGCATCAGTTCAGTGACCGTCGCCGACGTTCCGGACATCGCCGTGGGTGATGTCCTGGGCAGCTGTGTCTTCAATCTGATGATCATTTTCCTGCTGGATTTCATGTATCGTCGCCAGTCCCTGTACCTGGTGGCCAGCCAGGGTCATATCCTCGGGGCCGCTTTCAGCATCATGCTCATCGGATTCGCCGGTTTTCACATCTTGCTGTCAACCAGCCAGAGCATGCCCTCCTTCGGTCACATCAGCTCCGCCACCCCCATCATATTCCTGATGTACGCGGTGGCCATGCACACCGTGTTCCGTTATGAGCGCCGCGAGGTCGCCGAATACGCGGAAGCGCGGGAGGACGCCTATCCTGACATCACGCTGCGGCAGGCGGTCACCAGGTATGTGATCGCTGCCCTGTTCGTGGTCGCGGCCGGGGCGTGGTTGCCCTTCGTGGCAGGCGAACTGGCTAAGCAGATGGGCTGGACGGAAAGTTTTGTCGGCACCCTGTTCGTGGCCTTCGTCACTTCTTTGCCGGAGGTCGTGGTCACCATCGCGGCGCTGCGCCTCGGCGCGCTCGATATGGCTATCGGCAACCTGTTCGGCAGCAATCTGTTCAACATCCTGGTACTTGCGATTGATGACGTGTTCTTCATGAAGGGGCCGTTGTTCGAGTACGTGTCACCAGCGCATGCCGTGTCGGCCTTGTCTGCGGTAATGATGACCGGGGTCGCCATCGTCGGGCTGTTCTATCGGCCCGGAACAAGGCTGTTCAGGACCGTCGGCTGGACCAGCGTCGTGCTGTTCACGATCTACCTGTTGAATGGTTACGTGATATACCTGGTAGCGTCCGACTGACCGTTAATCCATTAGCGAGTATCTTGGTCACGCGTCGATGAGGTGCCGGAGCGACCTCTGATCCTGGCAATTCTGCCGCGGGTAAAAGCGTAGGCGGTGCCCGCGCCGCTGCCCCCGTCAGGCTTCCGCTGGTGCTATCGCGACCAGACAGCCCGGTCAGTCGTCGTTGGCGGGAAGGTATTCGTGGTTTTCTGGCAGCTCGAGTGGACGCCCCATTGCGATCTGTTCCTCTCTCTTATAGTTGACTACGGACGCGATGGTACCGGCAAAACGTGTGCCGATGACGATTGCCACGCCTACTCCGATTGCGAAACAATCGTCTTGCCTGCTCTTCATGTTCGACTGGTAATTCACCTCGCTGGTGCGATCTGGCTTTGACCGTTTCGGATCCGGTCAGGGACGACAACAGTATTTGTGGCCGCGAGCAGTATCGACGGACCATGTTTCCGCAGAATGTCGAACTGGAGAAGTTCTGTTTTCAGAGTTTCACCGCCATATCCCGTGAAGCGAAATGCAGTGGAAGCGACGACGAAGTGGCGGCTCGACCGCCATGGGTGGATTCAGGACAGCGTCTTGACCCAGAAGATCATCGCTTTGCGGGTTTCCTCGCTGTCTCCAATATCCAGCCAGGGGTACTCGCAGGTCAATGACGGATCGGGATGAAAGCCTCGCTTGTGCCAGAACGCATCATGCGTACGGTAGTCGGGCGGGCGCATGGGATGATCCGGCGGCCGGACCACGGCGCAGAAGGTGGCGTGTTCATAGCCGTGGGCGAGGGCCGCGGCTTCGCGGATGTCGAAGAACCGGTGGCCGATGCCGAGGCCGCGGTAGTCGCGCAGGAGCACCGACTCACCGAAGTAATACCATTGTGTTGCCGGTATCGGATGGTCTCTGAACGCCTCCTGGAATTCGCCGTCCGCATCGGCAAGGGGAAGCGCGGTGGTGGCGCCCACGGCGCGGTCTCTATCCAGGGCGACGACAACGACGCCACGTGCTGATCGCACGTAGGGCTGCAGGTACTGCTGTTCGTACTCTTCGTCGCCCGCATACAGATAAGGGAACTCCCGAAACACCTGGATTCTGAGACGCGCAATAGCCGTCAGCCACGGTTTGATGCCGGTTCCGGTCAGCGTTCTAAGTTCTATGTCCAAGTTGCTGCCTGTGCGGTTTGAAGAGTCACCACAGGGTGGCCACGGGTGCGTCGACAGTAAGACCTGCCTGCCCGTACACCGCGCACGGTGTTCCGCGGTGGTGAGATGTTCCGCTGCAGATCGAATTCAATGCGCACCGGAGTCAATCGAGACGTGCGCGAACGCATTTGTAGATCTGCTCGATCTGCGACATGTCGCCAGGCTGCAGGCCCCAGTTGAGCCGCATCCCATCACGATCGCCACGCGGCAGAATATGCAAATGAAAGTGGAGCACCGATTGCGCGGCGCCGGGCCCGTTCGCCTGGACCAGGTTCAAGCCCGCGGGCTCCAGGGCGGCGCTCACCGCAACGGCTACCTTCTGGGCGGTCGCCGCAGTAGCGGCCAGCAGGTCAGCGGGCAGTTGGTAAAGGTCTGGGAAGTGCCGCTTTGGGATAGCCAGGGCATGGCCGGGGCTGGCGGGGTTAATGTCCATGAATGCCGCTGTGAATTCATCCTCGTAAAGCATGAAACATGGGGTCTCGCCCGCCGCGATCCGGCAAAAGATACAATCCTGCTGCATATCGGCGCCCTCTGTTTAGCATTGCTGGCATGCCGCGGCAACCTGCGGCAAGGCATTCTACAGCTTTGCGTTGATTGCGCGCTGTCGCCGGGCTGGAATTTCCGCCCCCTCGTAGGCTCGGGGCGGCCACCAAGGGGCACAGCGCATCCTCAGCAGGTTATTGGTGTGGGCGGGATTATTGGTCTATTTTGCTCATTAAAGGTCTTTTGATGATGATGGACATGCCTGCGCAGGCGATCTCCAAGCTCACCCAGGCGGGAAAATTCGGTCAGCAGCGCCGGTTCGAGTTCATCGGTGGGCGCCGCTTGCGGGTCTCGGAGCGCAGCGGGCGCAAGAGCCGGTCCTACGTGATCGACATCGTCGCCATCGATCCGCGCGGCCGAACTTCCGTGCACGTGCCCTGGAACTGGCTGGGGCTGGTGATCGCCGGCATCACGGCTGCATTGATCGGCTGGCTGGTGCTGCAACCTGGTGGCGCGGCGCTGTCGCTGGTGCTGTTGGTGTCCGGTCTGGCATCGGTGGCCGGGCTGATCATGATGGTCAGGGGCATCAGTAAACGGCGGGTCTTCGTATCCTGCCATGCCCGTGTGCCGTTGTTGGAACTGGAGTTAGACCAGCCCGACCGGCCGCGATTCAATAACTTTGTCGCTCACCTGGAACAGCGCATTGCCGACGCGCACCAGCAATCCAAGCTGGACGAGGGCCAGCACGTGGCGGGCGAGCTGCGCATGCTGCGCCGGCTGACCGAGGTCGGCGTGTTCGAGCCGGACATCTACCAGCGCGCCAAGTCCAGACTGCTGGAGAAGTTCTAGTTCACCGCGCCCGGGTGCGCCCCTGCCTGATCCAATCCTCCGGACATGGCAGCACCGTCGTGCAAGTGCTTCAGGTATCCCATCCAGAACTGCTGGTTGTTGTCGAGAAACTCAGCCACCGGGATGTAATGGGAGCCATCGGACTAGAATTTGAGTCCCACCAGGCCGTTCATTATATTCAGCGATCCGGAGCGCAGATAAAATCTGGGATCGGCGAATCGCAGTTCCACGAAGCGATCCAGCACCAGGCTAACTTCGTCTCGCTTGACGAGGGCGGGGGTCGGGTAAGCGCGGCGGGTATAGGCCATGCATACAGACGGGTCCATGATTTCCTCAATGACGTGGATACGGTAGCGGTACGGGTCGCCCATCAGCCACAGGGTGGCCCGCAAACTGGAGAAGTGCAGCTTGGCGTGAAAGATGCCGCGCTCGCAGATCAATTCATCAATGATCGCCATCACGTCGCCAATACGGCAGTCTATGGCGCTGTTGTTGCGCCTTTGCATCATCACCTGGGTCTGGATTGCGGGGTCCCCGCTGATCTGCTGCCAGCGGTTGGTGGGGGTCACCGTGGTCTGCAGCAATGGCAGGTCGCGCAGTTCGAAGTCGACCGCCAGGTAGCCGAGCAGTTGGTCTCCGCGGTGCACCGGTCGAACCGCGGTGATGCACGGCCGCTTGGTGGCGCTGCTGATGTAGACCCGGGACAGGGACAGCCCGTCCTCCGCTACTTCATCATCGAAGTAGGGGCGCTGGGAGAGATCCTGGCCGATGTTGGCCTCGGCCAGCTCATGCTCGTAGACGTTGGCGCTGACCTGGATGCCGCCGGTGTCGGTGGCGTAGATGAGCCGGCTGTGCGGAATGCGCCGGAGCCAGATGGATAGTATCTGGTCCCGCTGGTGGCGCTTTTCCCATACCGGTTCACAGCGTTTTGCCAGCCGTTCCAGGCGCGGAGAAAGCGAATAGCGCAGCAAGTCGCGCTGCAGCGCGATGATCTCGCTCTGATCAGTCATGGCAGTGCCCGTTAAGTTCCGCAGCCCTCAAAACACTGCATTGATCATGCCAGCCACAACGCGGCGGAAAACCGCGCTTTGCGGCGAGTATGCCGGCGGAATGCGCACCATCGTGAAGCAGCGCCGACCGCGGACTGACCTATCTGGTGCATGTTTCAGCGTTTTTTCGTGCCCTGGTTGCGCGGTGAGCGCCCGGTCGAATTGGGCACCCGCGGATCGCGCTTGTCGTTGCGGCCCCGGCATCGGTGATAAACTGGATGTCCGATCTCCGGGTCAAGCCTGACAAGGACGGTTCGCAACGGGTTCGAGCATCCCGTGCGGACGGTGACTATGCCCCGGATGCTGTCGTGCACCGTCGCTGAACAGAAGCGGCGGGCACGATGGGCCGAGGTTGGAGGTCGGGCTTGAGGAAGGGGCTGAATACATGTCCATCGCGCATTTAGTACAGATACTTTGGCCTGCGCGCCGGCAGCCGTCCGGCTGGACAGGCGGCGGGTCCTCGAATACCGGCACCGGCCGGGACCCTTGCGCCACACGTGCATTAGACGGAGACAGCAGAACCATGCCTGCCCTGCTGAGGCGCCGCATGGATCGACGATCCTGGCGGGCGCGATGCGGGGTAATCGCGCTGCTGCCGCTGCTGCTGGCCGCCGACGCTGGCGCCTGGCGTGCCGCGGTCACAGCCGGAGACACCGAGGGGCTTGGCACGCTGGCGGTCAGCGGATTTAACGTGGATATCCCGGCCCGGCGCGGCAAGACTGCCCTCATGGTGGCCGCTGCCAACGGTGATGCGGATCTGGCGCGGCGCCTGCTGGAGCTAGGAGCAACGGTCGATCAACGCAACGACGCCGGCGGCACGGCGCTGATGTACGCCGCCCAGTACGACGAGCACCGGATCGCGGGACTGTTGATCGAGCATGGCGCCGATGTGAATGCCTTTGTCGGTAAGTATGGCGGGGCGCTGATGATCGCCGCGCTCAAGGGTCATGCGCAGACGGCGTCGCTGCTGATCGGGCACGGTGCGGACGTCAACGCACGCGACTCGCTGCTGGGCACGCCGCTGATGCGTGCCGCCGAGCGGAACCGGACCGAGATCGTCGGGTTGCTGCTGGCGGTACCCGGCGCCGACCTCAACGCCACCGACCAGGACGGCCGCACGGCGCTGCACTACGCGGCCGCCGCGGGAAGCCGGGAGATCGCGTTACTGCTGGTGCAGCAGGGCGTACGCCTCGACGTCGCCGACAACGAGGGCAATACTGCCGCCGATGTGGCAGCGGGTAATGGATACCGCGAACTGGCGGCGTATCTGGGAAAGAATTGAGCAGAGGATGCAGTCCGTAGTTCCGGGGACACAATACTTAATTCGATTTCGTGCGCAATGTGCATCATCAGTCCG
>CAMYNL010000068.1 GCA_947259705.1 uncultured Gammaproteobacteria bacterium
GTCAAAGCGGATTACCAGGAGGGCATACTAGCCGTTTATCTACCCAGGGCTGAAGCGGACAAGCCTCGCTCGGTAACCATTAGCTAGAAGTCGGGAGACCCCTCTCTGCCAATATAAGCGAGACACTTTCTTAGGATAATTTACTGTAGAAAGTGAGAAAGCTTATGATGTTAGACATGAATAATAACCCATTAGATAAAGCCGTTGACGGTGATTTGAAACGAGCGCGTAGGGCGAGTGGAGAATCACGGTCGCTGCCCGATCCGGAGGTAGAAGTCAAAGCCGGACGACGGCGTTTCACCACCCAATACAAGCTATCGATTGTCGAACAGGCAGATCAATGCCAACATCCTGGAGAGATTGGTGCGCTGTTACGTCGCGAGGGGCTGTACTCTTCACACTTGAGCACTTGGCGACGTCAACGCCGAGAGGGAATGCTGCAAGGGCTCAGTCCACAACAGCGCGGCCCCAAGCCCAAAGCAGCAGCAGCGGAACAACGCGAGATTGCCCGTCTACAAAAGCAGGTATCGAAATTGGAACGCGAGTTAGAGAAAGCGCACACGATTATTGATGTCCAAAAAAAACTTTCGGCGATGCTATCGACGCCACCCAAGGACGAGAGTTCATCATGAACGCGGTACGATCATTAAGCGTGAGTGTCGGGGTGAAACCAGCGTGTGCGGCATTGCGAGTGAATCGATCCCGTTATTACCGATATCAGCGTCCACGGAACCATCGACCCCGTTCGGCACCGCCCTTGAAGCTCAGTCCACACGAGTATCATAAGGCCCATGCCCTGTTGCTCTGCGAGCGTTTTGCGGATCAGGCGCCGGCGAGTATTGTGGCGACCCTGCTTGATGAAGGAGAATATGTGTGTTCTGAGCGGACGATGTACCGGATCTTGGCGCATCATCACCAACTCAAAGAACGCCGCCGCGGACACCGACAGGGTCACTATACCAAACCTGAGCTCCTGGCCACGGCGCCGAACCAGGTTTGGTCCTGGGACATTACGAAACTCAAGGGTCCAGTGACCTGGTCCTACTTCTACCTCTACGTCATTCTCGATATCTACAGCCGCTATGTGGTGGGCTGGATGATCGCGGACAGAGAGGCGGCCAGTTTGGCCAGGACCTTGATCCAGGACAGTTGTGACAAACAACACATCCAACCCCGACAACTCACGCTGCACGCCGATCGAGGCGCCAGTATGAAGTCCAAGGCTGTGGCGCATTTGCTGGCGGATCTGGGGGTCACCAAAACCCACTCCCGGCCTCGCACCAGTGATGACAACCCGTATTCGGAAGCACAGTTTAAAACCTTGAAGTACCGGCCTGATTTCCCCGAGCGGTTTGGTTCAATCCAGGATGCAAGAGCTCACTGCCAACATTTCTTCCGATGGTATAACCAACAGCATAAGCATTCCGGGATCGCCATGCTAACCCCGCAAACCGTCCATTACGGCCATGCCGAGGTTGTCTTGAATCAACGCCAACAGACACTCAAACTGGCGTTCGATCTTCACCCCAGCCGCTTTAAAGCAAAGCAACCGCGTCCGCAATCCTTACCTGAAGCCGCCTGGATCAACAAACCTTTGAAGAACCTGAGTGAGGTAACACACTCTGATAATTAGACACTAAATTCCGTTAACCCGTGTCTCGTTTCCATTGACAGGTTCCGCATATTGAATGATTTCCGATGGAAATCGGTGACGTTTATACAGTTTTTTTGCTAATTTCATCCAACTATTGTCGCCGAACTCCAGTTAACTTGGCAGTACCATTTGCCGGGCGAACTTGAAGAACAAATCCGCCAATTCGTCGATTACTAAAATCATGAACGCTACCACGAATCGTTGAACAATCTGACTCCGGCGGATGTCTTCTATGGCCGTGGACAGGGGATTCTTGAGCGTAGGGAGAAGATCAAGAGAAACACGTTGGCCGCACGCCGGCAAATGTACTACGAAAATCAACCCACAACCCTCATCCCGATGAGCTGAACCGTCTCTTAAATCAGAATACTAAAATTCCGAAATACCCTGACGACGTACAGAATAGCCTGGAAATGGCGGGTCAATTGCAATCCGACTTTTATGATGCACAGATGATGTAGTGTTGCTGTGGATGTTCATCTTGAAGGAAGTTGTCATACCAATGCCCGTACCGTTCTTGTCGGTATGGAAAGATTGGTCGGCACATTTAGCCGGTTAAGTAATCCGCTAATTAGCGTAGAATGAGTGTGTAATAACCCAATTGTGAGGCTACTGTGACACCAGCTAATCAGTTTCTTCCTGGGAGGCGTCAGATCGCTGAGTACACCGGCGTCCACCCAGACACGGTTTCAAGATGGATTGCACGTGGGGGCATTACCCGCTGTGCGAATGTGTCATTTATCGATGCCGGGGGTTATGAGAACCAGGAACAAGAACAGGCCGGTGATTTACTGGCAAAAGAACGACGCCTCGCCCAGCACTGCTTGGGGAGATCACCGGTTTGTTCACGTGGAAGACCTGCTTGACGGAATCTTGTCCAGATTTTGTATCGGAAGTAGGAGAGGCTTTGAGGACGTATGGATGTGAACGAACAGGAGGGCAATAAAATAGCAAATCTAGAAGCCTTCATCAAAGAAAACTTTGATACGTCCGCTGGATCTCTGAGAGGCATTGAAAAAAGTTTGCTCTCTCACTTGATGCTTTTGGTGAGGCCGAAGACTGTAGTAGAGATTGGCACGTTCAGAGGGGCTACCGCCGAGTTCCTCTGTAACACTCTCGCGGCCAATGAAATAAGTGGAAAAGTTTTCTCGTTTGATTTTCAGGAAATGATAGACGAGGCTCTTAGACAAAGACCTGGGTTGGTCAGGTATCAGAATAATAAAATGCTGGAATTTGTACCTGGTGCTTCGCCGGATTCATTGGCGTTATGTTTGAGAAACAGCGGTATTAAAATAGATTTGGCGCTGGTAGATGCGGATCACAGTTATAGCGCTGTAAGGCCAGAACTGGAACTCATTTTTGAGGCCTTAAGTCCCAACGGGTATATTTTTGTCCATGACTATGGTTTGGCGAATGAAGGCACGGTGTATGCAGTGGAACACTTTCTAGCGAGCCACAAACATGCGCGCGGTCTGCCATTCATATCAGACAAGTCCATTACTAAGGATAGCAACAAGCCCCTTGTTTCAAGCAGTGTCCTGATACGCAGGGCACCTTATCCTTTGCGACGACAGAAAAGCTTCTGGTACAGGTCAAAATATCTATTAGCATTGGCGCGGTCCAGATCATCTTTGTTTGCCCAGCTTTTCCTATTTTTCAAGAGGCTCATCCAATAGGTCGGTGCTCAGGATGATTATATTGACGGGCGAAAGCTGTACGCGGATGAAAAGGGGTGAGGGGTGTGTTCCTTTCATACCGTATCCCAAATCGCAAAGCGTGCTTTTTTGTTTCAATTTAGGTAGTGATGAATAAATATTTGGCGGAGCCGAATGATTCTATAGAACGGCGGGTCGTCGCCAGAATTGTGAGGTGATGCCAATTCGTAAATCGGTTGTACATGTCGGGTTGATGAAGACCGCGACATCGACATTGCAATTGCATGTATTCCCAAATCATTCGGATATTGTCTACCCGGGAGGACCTAATCTTCAAGCGCGATATTATCCGTCGGGTGATTGCCGACATCGTCAAGCAGGATAGACTTAGATTTGATCCATCATCATATCAACAAGAAATTCGCGACGTTCTCAGTAAATTTCATGGGTTAGACGGTCGACTGTTGGTCTCTGCCGAGTCACTAACAACCCTTACGGTCGACCGATTAACTAAAGCTGAGCGGGTACGTGATATTTTCGGGTCAGTGGAAATTCTTCTCTGTTTGCGTCGTCCTGAAGACTTCATGGTGTCATTGTACGGCCAGTACATCAAGAACCTGGATACATCGGGACAACGAAGACAGCTTATAGGAGATTGGTTGGAGGGGGGGTGTTCGTATCATCGTGCGAACAGTGTGACGCGTCTGTTGGAGTTCTCTCGGTTAATACGCGGTTACCATTCCATTTTCGGGATGGAAAATGTCCATGTGTTGTTATTTGAGGAGTTGCTATTTAGGCGGGCTGAATTCGCTCAGCGATTAAGTCGCTGCCTTGGTATTGACGATGAATAAACGATTTTGTTGTTTGAGGGAAATAAGGAAAATGTAGGAGTAACTGCGTATTCCACGTGATGCCGGTCACCCATTCCACGGGATCGCGGTCAGCGATTCCATGCGATCCCGGTCACTGATTCCACGGCAATCCGGTCAGCGATTCCACGCGATCGCGATCACTTTTTAGGGGCCAAGGCGCCAGCACCGCAGGACAACCCGTTACCGTCGTCCCTTTTGCATGATCAGGAGGAGTATAGGTCGAATTAAGACCCTTTCATTGGGGTGACCAAGTATCACCGCATCATCTGAAGCACGTCAATCGGGTCTGCGGCGTGGTGTCGGCCGTCGCTGGCCTTCTCAGCCACGTGAGATCGCTCTTTCAGGCGGATTTTCTGATTGGGGTAGCCGCTTTCAGAGGGGCTTTCCGAACATGAAGGCTTTTCACCGCGAGACTGGGAGTTTATCCTCGCCCAATCTACTTAGCCGACAATCCCGGGGCCCATCTTTGGATACAGCGGCAAAACACTTCCTGGTTTTCGCATGTCTGCTCCTTGCTGCCACAACGGTGTCGGCGCAGGGCGGGCCCATGGAGAAGTCAAAGTCGCTGCGCTATGATTTTTTCCCAGCCGCCCTATCATGCCCTATCACTTCCGGCATGGGGAAAGTGGGCGGGCGCGTCTTTCAAAACGGCAAATTCGTCACCTATCCCTTCAAGCCGTACCTGATTTGTAACGGCATCGACATTCTGGAGTTTCCTTTCACTTTCGCCAAATGCGACGCTTACTGCCCGATACCCCGGAGCGAATCGCGGACGCCCGCTTCCTTAGAGAAGCTTGAGGTGCAATTGCGTGATGTGTCAAAAAGCAACAACCGAGTTGTCACTATCTCGGTGTGCGCTCAAAATCACGTCGGAAACACCGAATGTGCCTCCATTACCAAGGTGCCCCCTGTGAACTTGAATGTACCGTACCAGGTCATGACCATCGGCGGATCTGATCTGGACCCCATCCGAAAGCTCTCCATTGCCCATTCCTTGTATTTGCATTTTCATCAGAAATCGGGGCTAGGAGCTCAGCCCATGGACTTCGTAAACTGGGCGGTTTATTGGCAATAAGGACCTACAAGCATCCACCAATTAGTAGACAGCTGCGCCTTCCCAGCCAGGAGAAATCGCGCACCTTAAAGGATTTCCAGACGGCGGACGCTGTCGGGCCCATAGCAGCCCCCGGCAACAGCTCCCTGCCCTGCCCTATCCAGCCGCTGATCTCGCGCGGGGTATCCAGTCCATCAATCGAACAGGCGGGTCTGGGGCGGCACTAACCGTTGGTACTACTTGAGGGAAAAGACCACAATCACTATGGCGTTCACGGGTCACTCGATGGCTCGACACCCGCAATCCGTGATGGAGAAGTCCAATCTCATCGATATACGTAAATATCGCTGGCAATCACATTACCGAGGTTTGTGTCAAACGCCCATGGCGGCATGACCGGCAATTCGCCATGCACAGGTATTCGTTCATGTAGCCGAGCGGCGCAACCGGGTATTGTTCTTACTTCATGGGAAAAATATGTATCCAATGGAACTGAGGTCAGCGAAATTTGATTGGCCGTTCACACAATCGGTACTGAGCGTCGTGCTGCTGCTCGCAGGCTGTGCGTCGCTGCCCGACGATGAGGCGGCGTGGGCGCTGGAGGATCTCGGCGCGGGAATGGGGGACAGCCGGCTAAAACGTAGCACCCCGGAGCCGGAGCGTCGTTCAGTGGCGTACGTTGAGGACGGCCGTAATTTCCAGGCTGATCTTTATTTGCCGGGGGAGCCCGCCCTCGCCGGCATCGTGTTGGTACCGGGAGCGGCAGCCGAGGGAAAAGACGATCCAAGGCTGGTTGCCTTTGCGACTACGCTCGCGCGCACCCGGTTTCTGGTCCTGGTGCCGGACTTGCCGAACCTGCGCGCCTTGAAAGTGAGGGCAGAAGATGCCGGGACCATCGCAGCTGCCTTTCAGCATTTGCGATCGCGTCCGGAAATTCCGACTAAAGCCCGCGGTGGAATCGGCGCCTTCAGTTATGCGGTGGGTCCCGCCGTGTTGGCGGCAATGGAGCCGGGCATTCGCACGCGCGTGAATTTTGTATTGGGCGTCGGCGGGTATCACGACTTGCATCGTGTCGTGAACTTCTTTACCACTGGATATTTCCTTAAGAACGGGCGATGGGAATACCTGGAACCCAACGAATACGGCAAGTGGGTGTTCGTGCTGAGCAATACTGATCGCCTCTCCGACCCACGCGATCGCCTGGTGTTGCGAACGATGGCCGAACGCAAGTTGAAGAATCCTCGGGCACCGGTGGCAGACCTGCGCAGCAATCTCACCGAGGCAGGGCAATCGGTGGTGGATTTGTTGGAGAACCGCGACCGGGAGCGTACCCCCGAGCTGATAGCCGGTTTGCCGGCGGAGATTCGCGCGGAAATTCAGGCGCTGAATCTTGCAGACAAGGACCTTTCCCGACTGCAAGCGCGGCTGATACTTCTGCACGGTACGGACGACGCCATCATTCCCTACACAGAGAGCGTGGCCCTGGCCGCCGCTGCACCGGCCGGACGATCCCACTTGTTTCTCATCGACGGGCTCGCCCACGTGGATACGCGGCCGGTCGGACTGGATCGGCGAGCCGCGTGGCGCGCAATCCATACTGTTCTGGCACAACGCCTTGATCGAGGTGAAGCACGGTGATGAGCCGGCGCAGCGATCGGGGTTAGACCTTCGCAACGAGTACTGTCAACTCAAAATGTCTAGCGTGCCGGGGAGTTAGAGAATATTCTTTCTCAACGCGTAGTCACACACTGCCCTCCGCCACGCCTCAAAGGCATCGTCACGAAATGTCCGATAGCGCATGGCGCGGATACAATGGCGCCCAAGTCTAAATTGATTCAGAACGACACCGTGTACCGCAAGGAACCGTTGTGTCAGGCTCGGTGATTTGAATCGCCGCATATGCCGTTCCTGTCGTCGAATGGGTTGGTGCAAAACCTCGGCTCGGTTGTTGTCGTATTGTTGGGTATCGTGCGTAACAGAGGGTATCAATTCACGATGCGTAACCGAGCAGCTTTTCACTTTGTCCGTTAATATTCATCTCGGCGATTGCCCTTCTCTGGAGCACGTCAACCGGTGCTTGCGCGAAACGATAGCCGTCAACGCGCCTTCCCAGCCAGCAGAGATCACTCTCCTCGGCGGATTTTCTGATGGTGGGCACCGTCGGGCGCATAGCTGTCCTCGGCAACAACTCCCTGCTTTGCCCTATCCAGCCACTGGTCTTGCATTCCAATCCATCAATCGAACAAGCGGGACTGGGGCGGCGCGCGACTTGGCGGGCGCCGGGGGGGGTTCTGGCGCGGTGGCCTTCTCATCGAGATGGGTAAGGATCTGCCACAAACATCGATGAACCACTACAGCGCAAAATAATCACTCAGTGTGTATGGCGCGGAAAGTCATGGTCAGCGTGAGGAGGTGCTGACGGCCTTGTTCGAGGTCATACACGCGCGTGACAGAAGAGCCGGAGAGTTGATTTTCACCGGTCAGGGAGAAGCGCGTCGATTCCTGGTGCTCCAGGCCCTCCTCGACAAAACGGCGTGAAAACGTAGCGGTGCCGTTTTGTACGGTGTAGTTATCAGTTTGCTCTTCGGTGCCCGGCATGGAAGAACCGCTGGTAACCTGTAGTGTGTGTTCATCAACAATAGCGATATGCATGTAGTAGCTGCCGCGCATGGGATTATCGGGATCCTGAACTATGAACGTCCCTCGCCATGCGCCTTTGAAGGCTTCAAGTGGTGATACTTTTTTCTTGGGTATTTCCACGCGGAAGCTTTTTTGCGCGCTGGCGCTCAATGCGCGCTTATCGAGCGCCTTTTGCATAGCTTCGGGGAGTTTGAGTTCGACGCGGGCGGTGACGGTGTAGTTCGTCGTGGCCGGCTTGGCCGCGATGCGGTAACGCCCTGTCTTGGAAAGATCACCGGTCAGGTCGCCGCTGTGGGCCTGGCGAAAAATTTCGCGGCCGTTGACATCCACAACGATCACCAGCTCGCCTTCCTCGAGGTTGGTCACTTGGGGATTGACCACGATGGTCACGGTATCACGTGGTTTGGCCACCGTGGGAGAGAGGCCCAGCGAGACGGTGACCGCCGGTTTGGCCTTGGGCAGTACCGTGATCTTGCGCGTGGTCGTACGTGTGATGTTTTGCGGACCCGTGACGGTGAGCGTGGCATCGAAGCTGCCGGCCGACTGATAGATGTGATCAACCCGTTTGCCGCTGTCGCTTTCCTTGTCACCAAAGTCCCAACGATAGGATTCGATCTTGCCGGTCGATCCACTGGCATCGAAACTCACCGTGAGCGGGGCCTTGCCCTGTACCGGGCCGGCCGCGAATACGGCATTGAGGTCGCCGGCAATTTGTTTTTCCTGTTCGGCTTTTTCCCTGGCCACCACCTGGGCCGCCAGCCACTGCTGGAAATCCTTGGTCGTTTTCCAGGGCGACTTGGCTTTCAGGCCGCGGGCACGCTGGTTCGCCTCGGTGAGTGACAGGAATCGATCCAGTTTTTTCGCCTTGCGCTCGAGCAGGGTCTGGTAATGCTCCGGATCTTCGGCTTTGGTTTTGTGCAGGGTGTTGACCACCGAGGCCAGATGCGCGGCCATTAAGTCATCGGAAGTTTTGGCCTGGGTTTCGGCGCGCAGCTGTTGCAAACCTGCGAACTGATCGTTAAAGGCCTTTTCCAGATCAGGCGCCTTGCCGGTGGCCATGTCCATGCCGTAGGAGATGACCTGATCGACCACCAACGATTGCGCCGCATCGACACCTTTAACTGTACCCTCAGTCCAATAGCCGCTGCCGAACTTGCCAATCTCCTTGCTGAGGATTTCAGCGGCCTTTTTAACCAGCGTGGGTGCGCGACTGGCAGGCAACTTGTCCAGCACTTTCGGCGCCACCGCTGAAAACACCAGGCTGAGCGCTGCCTGGCCGATAGCCGATTTGATGAGCTTAGCTCCCTTGGCATCACCGATTTCCAGAATCTTGTCGGCCGCTCGTTCGGCATCCCAGCGCATCGACTCTGCACGGGCGTGTTCGATCTGCCGCTGATAGCCACTGATCTCGCCGTTCTTGAAACGACGGTCGGCCTCCACGCGCCACTTGTTCGGCAAATCACGGAGTTGCGCGACCAATATGTCGGTTTTGTCTAGGGTGTAGACGCCCGTGAGTCCATCTCTCACCATGGTGTAACTGCCGGCGATGACCAGTGCCAAAAACAGTAACGCGATGCCGCCGCCGTACAGTGTGCCAGGGTGGTATTCTGCAAAACCCGGTTCCAACAGCACACCCGCCAGCCTGCGCAGCGGGCCTGGCGATCGCATACGGGTGTTCGCTTGCCTCGGCATGCGGCTAGCGTGCCTCCATCCAGGTTTCCACGGCAGTAAGCCCATCCTTGTGGAAGGACACTGCGACGCCATCGGCTGTGTAGCCTTCGGCATCGTCGATTAGATCAAGAAGTTCGATGTACTCCCATTGTGTGGTGTTGAGGGCTGCGCGCACGGTCTCGGGTGATTCGCCCAGCACGAACGCAGTAGGGCGCAACGTCGTCGGCGGCATGCCGGGCACCAGTCCGGCAGCCGGTTCCCAGAAGCGAAACTCGCCATCGACGAAGATGTAGGTGATTTCACTGTCGAACCAGGTCCAGGCCTCGTAGCGCGCGTGCTGGCCGGGCGATTCCTCGATACGGCGAATGGCGAAGGCATGCGGCCAGCCCAGCAGCTCGACAGTCTGTTGTTGCTGTGCGGAGAGTGTGACAGCGCTGGTTACTTGTGGCGCCTGGGCGGTGACCGTGGGTAGCAGCCCGGTGAATAAAAAAGTGAGCAGAAGCAGGCTACATGCTGCGATGAGGAGGTTGCGTATGCACTTTGGCGTCATCGGGAATCCGGTATGTAGAAAGTTCACACACTAGAGGAATCATGCGTGTGTAAAATTAATACTGAAAAGAGAGTCTGGTGTTGATCTCGGTCAATAAAGCCTTGCGTAGACAGGCTTATTGTCAAAACACATCAATCACAATGTCGATGGCGTATAAGCAGTATAAACGGATGGTATAAACGGCCTTTTCTTCGACGGCATGCCCTTGTGCCTCCTACAAAATAATCAAGCTTGATTTCATTGCCTTTTTCCGAAGACTCCGATTTAGTCTCAGAGTCATGGGGCCTTGGTCGTTTGGTCAAAATACTCATGCGGCGTGTCCCTGGGCCGGGTCACCCCGGGCGATTACTCGCTCCGGGATTCCCACAGATCCGGACGTGTCGGTGTCGATTTAGCGTTCATGCAGCGATTGGAAGTTGGACCAAACCACGGCAATGCGATTGCCATTCGAAATCATTAATCTTCGCACACTGA
>CAMYNL010000069.1 GCA_947259705.1 uncultured Gammaproteobacteria bacterium
AATGGTGAGCCGCATTTTCAACGACCTGGTCAAGGGCGGCTACATCACCAGGGAAAAGAACAGGATCGTAATCAATCAGAAACTGCCGGCCAGGTGGTAATGATGCGCACTGCCGGGATTGTTTCCGTGCGGTGAGCCGGCTGGTCGAACTCAGCGACCGGATCCGGCTTGTCGTCGCCTCGTTGTCGTGATGGCGGTTTCACCCGCTTGGTTTGTCCCGCAGCCCCCGTCGCGCTGACGTGATGGTTCTCTCGTTCCCGAAGGCGCTTGTCAACGGTCTGTTCTGCGCTGTTCTCGGCGTGATCGCCGGCCTCCCTCCCCACGGCACCTCCGTTGAGGAGGAGCTGGGCCTCGATTGGCTATACAAGCTGCGTGGCCAGGCACAGCCCCCGCCGGAGGTGGTGGTAATCTCCGTCGATGGCGATTCCCGGCGCGAATTGGGGCTTCCCCGCAAGCTGGAAGAGTGGCCGCGCGCGGTCCACGCCGGGCTGGTCGAGCGGTTGACGGCAGCCGGCTCGGCCGCGGTCGGCTTCGACGTGTTGTTCGCGGAGCGCAGGCACCGCGACCCTGCCGGGGATCGGCGACTTGCGGAGGCGATTTCCGCGGCGGGTAACGTTGTGCTGCTGCAGTTTCTGGAGCGGAACTCAGAACCCAGTGATGACGGTGTCGCCGGCGGCAATGAGCCTGATGACCAGCTACGCTCACCGCTACCGCAACTGGTGGAAGCCGCTGCCGCTTTGGCGCCCTTTCCGCTGCCCAAGGTGCCGGCGAAGGTCAAGCAGGCGTGGTTGTTCAAGAAGATATCCGGCGAGGTGCCCACCCTGCCGGCGGTCATGTTCCAGCTCTATGTCATGGATCACTATGAGGCCCTGGTCCTGCTCATCCGCGGGGCGGATCCGGAGTTCGCCGCCAGCCTGCCCGCTTCCCGCGACGAGGCACTGGGCGCAGGCCGGCTGGAGGATCTGGTGTCGACCCTGCGCATGCGGATGCGGGGTGATACGGCCCTGGGCGCGCGACTGTTGGAGGTGCTGGACAGTCGGTCTCCCGCCCGGGACGAGCCTGCCCGGGAGATGCTCCGGTCCGTCATCCTCATGTATGTCGGGAGGCACGATCCCTACGTCAATTACTATGGGCCCGCGCGCACGGTCACCACCTTGCCCTATCACGAGGTGCTTTCGGCGTCGGCGGAGCGCTTATCCGGGGAACTTCGGGGCAAGGCGGTATTCGTCGGGACCTCGGCGGATGCCCAGCCAGGCCAGCGGGATGGTTTCTACACACCCTTCACCTCGGAGACCACCGGTCTCGACATCAGCGGGGTGGAGATCGCTGCCACCACGTTTGCCAACCTCGTGGACAGGCGCCCGGTAACCCAGCTTGTTACCGGCATGACGCTCCTGATCATTTTCGTGTGGGGCATGATCGCGGGCGTGGTGGCGCGCTTGTTTGCCACGCCCATCGCCGTCGGGGGGACCCTCGCGCTGGCGGGTGCTTATGCGCTGTGGGCATACCTCGGGTTTGCCCGCGCGGGGTTCTGGTATCCCCTCGCTATCCCACTGCTGCTGCAGACCCCGGTTGCGCTGTTAACCGCTTTCGTCTGGCGTTACGTCGACTCCATCCGGGAGCAGCGCAAGATGAAGAAGGCATTCGAGCACTACCTGCCACCCGAGGTGGTGGAGAAGGTGGCCCGGGATATCACCAGCATCACGGGTGAGAACCGGGAGATGTACGGGGTCTGCCTTTACACGGACGTGGAGAAATTCACCTCGCTGTCGGAACTCATGGCCCCTGCCGAGCTGGGCGTGCTGATGAACCGCTACTTTGAGACCATGATTCGGCCGGTGCGGGAGCATGGCGGCATGGTGTCCAACCTGGCCGGAGATGCCATGCTGGCAACTTGGGCCTCGGAAGCGGCGGAGCCGGGTAACAGGCGGCGGGCATGCACCGCGGCACTGGCTATACGCGAAGCGGTGGGGCAATTGAACGAGACCCTGGGTGAACGGAAACTGCCTACCCGCATCGGTCTGCACGCCGGCCAGCTCTTGCTGGGTAATATCGGCGCCATGGACCACTACGAGTACAGCGTGCTGGGTGACATGGTCAATACCGCTGCGCGCATCCAGGCGGTCAACAGGCATCTTGGCACGCGCGTCCTCGCGTCGGAGCAGGTGATCGAGGGAGTGGACGGGCTGGTCACGCGCGAGCTCGGCTGCTTTCTGCTGGCGGGCAAGCACAGCCCGGTGACTTTGCATGAACTGGTAGCGGAGGATGGTGGTAGCGACCCCGTGATGCTGGAGGGCATAGCGCACTTTGAGCAGGCATTGCATGCATATCGGCGGCGTGACTGGGAAAGGGCCTTGCGCATGTTCGAAGATCTTCTGAACAGCCAACCCGGCGATTCCACTGTGCGCCTTTACCTGGGGCAATGCCGGCGACTGATTGCCCAGGCCCCCGACCCCGAATGGAGCGGCGTGATAACGATCGATACCAAGTAACGCCGATCCGGTGCCTGATAACCGGGTACCCGTACTGCCGATGTCCCGCAACCGTGCCAAGGCGCGGCAGGTCCGGACTGACGTCTCCGGGACACCGATGCCACGGCCTGGCCGTACCCGGCCCGACGGCGGGACGCGCGATCAGAATCAGCAGCCAACCACCATGGCGCTGACTCCCGGACGATTCACGGCATCGAGGATTGCGGCGATCCGCACGTGCCGAGGATCGTAATCAACCACCAGCAAGTCCGGCTTTTCCCGCGAAAAGACCGCACGCTGGACCCCGTTGGTCTCGCGCAGGTCGTCCAGTATCCGATGGTTGACATTCTGCTGCGAGGCATGTCGTGCCCAGATGATGGCGATGCATCGGACTTCCGGTACATCATGTACCGGCAGTTCATCAACGACGATATTCGTGCTTGGTATCATTTTAGCGGTCGCGGTCATGGCTGGTCTCCTCAGATCAGGTTGGCTCCTTCGACTCGTGTCGCGTCCGGTGACCAACGCGGGTCTATCTAGGTCGCGGTCATGTGGACGTACGGTTGATAGTTGACCTTTTTCCGCATTCTGTTGCTGTGAATAATTTCACAGTCGAGGCGATAATATAGCCCCGCAGGGTCTCGTGGTTGAATGGCAAAACTAAACTGCCAGGGGTGCGGGGGAGACGGGAAGTAGCGCTCGGACTTACGACATCCCGCGCTCGTGAGTACCCAGTTGGCTTCCTTGGCTGGCCCTAGTTGTGCCAGCCGCGGTCAGGCCAGAAGTCATTTCCCTGAAGCTGCGGATAATGGTCCGATTGTCGGGCTTGACCGTTGGCGTAGTTCGACGGACGTCAGCGAGCCTATTCTTTTTCGACCGTGCTCCCTTAAGGCTGGCATGGAACCTAGTGTCGTCGTCAAGACGGCAAAAATTCCAGCGCCTTCATCGACGCCGAGGCGACCGATGTTGACGTTGGCCAGCCACGCCGGCCGGGAGGAAGCTGGCCTAGAAATGAGAAAACATCGGGCGCTAAACAAGTGCTGCCCCGGTGCTGCTTAGTATATAAAAAGGGCGAAGACGGATGACTCTATGACTACCGCGAGAGCAAACCGCGGATTGATCGTTACCGCCGCGCGTTGAGAAGTCCTTTTCTATCGTGAATCAAGGGAGTTGACCCCGGAGCCCGCCAACTCCGGAGTCAACGTTGACGGTTCTTGTTGGTAGTCTGCCCTGTTCAGTTTAACCGCTGCAGTACCGTCTCCCAGCGTGAACAACGCAAATGGGACTCGAGCTATACCAGAATGCTCCATCGAGAAACCGCACCTGCTCTCCCACTTTTACCGCAAAGCCGGGACGCTGTTCGTCAACGTGCTTGAGCGGTCTCCCTTTCTCGTCTTCGATAGTCACCTGGCCATCTTCTTCGCGAATCTTGATAATGACATATTCACCCATGTTGGCTCCTCCAGTGGTGGTTGATAAATACTACAGTGTCTTGGAAGCCTGCACTCTCCAGGGAGGAGTGGAGACTGTAAATTTCGTGCTTATTGATATGTAAGTTCAGGTGTATCCACGAATTATCTACTCGTTAGCTAGAACGCGAGTGTAAACCTCAAAAATACCGCACGATCAGGCAGTACTGTGGGCTCCCCCGGAACTACGTCTTGGAAGCTGAATTTCTCATCAAGAAGATTCTTGGCAAGCAAACTGATTAGTCCGAACCGTTTAGGCAGGCGATAGCCAACCGAGGCGTCCACGACCCAAAAGCCGTCCTTTCCAGTGACGTTATCGAAGCCGAACTCTTGTCCAACTATGAAGTCTCCCTTTTGCGAGATGTAGGTTGCCGTAACGCCAGCGCTGAACCGGGAGGGGCTGAAATACTTGATACTGACTGGAAAACTATGTGTACGTAGCTTGGTGAATTGCTCAATATCTGCGAAACCATCTGGCGCATCTCTCTCAAAGCGATCGTAGAAATATTCGGCATTCATGGCCAACCAGGGGTAGGGAGCCCAATAGAGATAAGCTCTGGCGAGATATTCCTTCCAGTCCCGCCTGAATGCCACGGGAGACGGATCGCTTACATCTACGAACACTACGTCAAGATCCCGTGCTGACAGTTCAATGCCTCCAAAGAGCGAGTGAGAAAACGCCCTATCCATCGCGATACCATAGCGCCACGCCTCATCCCCGGCACCGCCATTAAAGAACTGATTAAAACCCGCCACCTGGGTTGGTTCAAGAGAGGGGTCTATGTCCTGTAGCGAGACCAGGGGGCGCTGCAGAGTCCTGAAAGCCGCTGCGCGAACAGTGGTAGCAGAGGTGGGATTCCATATTAACCCAAGCTTTGGATTGAATTGATCACGGTCCTCGACCTCATTGGCTCCACTGAAGAAGTCAGCGCTGCCACCGACAGCAACACTGAGATTTCTCGCTACGTCAATATTTGAGTAGACATATATGCTGTCGAAACTAGTATCAAGATTTTCAGATCCCGGGACGCCGGCGAATGTCGTTATTGTCACATCGTCAATTTGTCGGTGTCCGATGCCGCTTGTTACGTTAAATCGAGGCGAGTTGAAAATATATTGCACCTCCCCCACAATTTGTTCGATATCACTGTCCAGTGTAAAGAAATCGGGTATAACGTCGCTTACAAGCTTTGCGTCTTGACGGATCGCGGACGCTAAGACAGTCGATTGTGGTGACAGCGCGTGGCGCAGGCCGAGCCGGATCGTATCAATATCATCTGTTTGCCTAAGGTCGGGACTGAAATCCCCGGTGAACAGCAATTCCAAGTCCCCTCTATCGAAGTCGGCTTTGCGAAATTCCGCTTGAATACTTGTTCTGCTAGAGGGGCTTACCTGCAGAAACGCATTGTAGATATTTTGCGTCTGATCATTATTTTGCCGGAATCCGTCTGTTTCGTAATGGTACTGGCCAAGACTGAACGAAAACTTGTTTTGCACACCAGAAAAAACAAGGTCATTACCCACCGTGCTATTGCTACCCACTATACCGTTCAGCTGTAAAGCCAGACGATTACGAAAGAACATGGGGTTGAATTCACTAAAAGACGGATTCGACGGCCCTGCACCGTCCAATATTCCCAAGTTGCTTTGCGCCAACTGCGGCTGGATCGGTGTTGTATTAAGTGGTTGGAGCAGTTGCGCCTGGAGCAACTCATTGACTCTGGCTACCTGATGGCGTGGCAATACTGAGTACGAATCCGCCAGGAGTCTGTGAACCGAATGGTTGTCAGGTTCGTGGCTGACAGACTTCCATCCCTCGACCAGCGCAAGCTGCTGAAATCCCAGGTCTCTAAATATCTGACCCAGGCTTGCGCTCCGAGCAGCCAGATCCTCGTCCAATAATAATGTGGATCGATACACGCCCCGATTCGCGTTCCGTTCGATAGATTCCTGGATGTCGCTCAGGGCACCTACTGGATCGTTATCAGATTGTTTCTGAATGGCACGATAGAATAGTGGTGTCGGATCGTTCGGATCGAGCATGTCGGCCAAATCGAATTGCGAACGTGCATCGTCGTTGCGCCTTTCGTCAAAATAAGACTTGCCCAGATAGCTTCGAATCAGAGAATTATTGGGATCGAGCCCGGCCGCGATTTCGATTTGCTGCCGGCCTTCCGTCAGCATTCCTCCTCGAATCAAAGTGAGACCAAGTCCAATGCGTGGTAACGGGTCTGCCTGGTTCAGTGCGATGGCGCGATCGAAGGCGGATCGCGCATCCTCTGTCTTGATTTCAGTAAGATAGGCAAAACCGAGCACCGTCTGAGTCCTGGCGAGGTCGGGATTCAATGCGGTTGCGTTTTTCGCGGCGGACAACGACCGGTCCAAATAGCCTTCCGACTGCCAGAGCTCGGACAGCCGGGCCCAGGCCAGCGCATTGCCCGGGTCGTCCGCAACGACCTGCTCCATAGTTGCGCGCGCGCCCTGTATGTCGAAGCCGGCCTGTTGCGCGTAGGACAGGGCGATCCTTGTCGTGGAGGATCCGGGGTTGAGATTCACCGCGCTAGTCGCCAGTTCCAGTGCCGCCTGTTTGTCGCCCTGGGTAAGAGCAACGATAGACCGCAACGCCGCCGCGTCCGCATTTCGCGGCGCCAGGGCCGATGCCCGGTCGATGTCCTCCGCGGCCTCATCCACTCTGCCCACCGTGAGCAGCAAGGCCGCCCGATAGATGAAGAATCCTGGATCATCGATCTCGTCTGGCTGAATGTTGGCCAGGCTGTCAAATGCACCTGCCAGGTCGCCGATGCGGTATCGCTGCAGCGATTCCCGCGCATCAGCTTTCCACTTGTTGCCTGTGCTCCATGAAGCC
>CAMYNL010000070.1 GCA_947259705.1 uncultured Gammaproteobacteria bacterium
GCCGAGTACCGGCGGGAAGAGCGGGATGATCCCGAAGACGATTTCGAACGATCCCGCGTTGAGGGCGAGACTCGGTTCCGGGTGACCAGAGAACTCTATATCCTTGGTGTGGCGGGCCGTGAGGAAAGCGATTTTCGTTCTACGCGGTCGCTCACGGATGGCAACTTCTGGAGCCTTGGGGCGGGTTGGAGCCCGAGCCGGCGCTTTACCATCGAGGGCGGCAAGGGCCAGAACAACGAATTTGTGAACGTGTCAATTACGCCGTCCCGTCGTTCGACTCTCGAGGTCCGTTACCGGGATCGCTCCGTGGGCTCCAACCCGGGTCGTGTCTATGCGGGTCGGCTGTCCTACCGCACCCGAAAAGCCCGGTTCTCCGGGAGTTACAACGAGGAAGCCACCACTACCCAGGAAGTCCTGGAAGGCGTGCGGGCCTTCCCCTCGCAAAATCCGTTCGGTCAGGCCGTACTGGATCCGGTTGGCGCCGTCCTTTGTCGTCCGGACCGGGTGAGCACGCCTACGTTGACCGACGAAGTCTTCGTGCGTAAACGTTTCGCACTGTTCGGCGGGGTGAGTGCCGGCAGGAAGAATGACTTCGGGCTGACCTTGTTCGATGAGCGGTTTGTGTTCGAGGAAACAGGTGATGCGGACAAGGGCGTCGGCGCTTGCGCGAGTTGGACATGGCGCTTCAAGCGGCAGACGCGTCTCAAGCGGCAGACGCGTCTCACCACGCTCCTCGAATTCGATCATATTGATTTTCGGGACAGCGACCCGTTGGAAGACGAGGCCGATGACGGCAGTTTCCGAGTCACGCTTGGGCACACCTTCGGGCGGCGGCTCAACGGATCGCTCGAGTACCGTTTCCGCAGGCGCGAGTCCTCGAATGAGGAGTTCAGCTTTGATGAAAACCGGGTGGAAGCGCGGGTCGCCATGACCTTCTGAGGACGGAGCAAGAATGCTGAGAACACTAAGAAACACGTCCAATGTAAGTCCACGTGTGGAGAAGCAGACTGGTGTTGCCCGCTCTGATTATCATAGCGGCATATTGCGCAATGCGATTACCGTCGATGTCGAGGACTATTTTCAAGTCTCCGCGTTCGAACCGCATATCAGCCGGAACCAATGGAACCAGTTCCCGGCACGGGTGGAGCAAAACACTGACCGTATCCTGGAGTTGTTCGACACCCATGGCGTGTATGGCACATTTTTCACCTTGGGCTGGATCGCCGAAAGAAATCCATCGCTGATACGCAGGATCGTAGACAGCGGACATGAACTGGCGAGTCACGGATATCAACATATTCGCATCTACCAACAGGGTCCGCAGGAGTTCAGGCAGGACGTCACGCGGACCAAGAAGCTGTTGGAGGATATCAGTGGCTGCCGGATTCAGGGTTATCGCGCAGCGAGTTTCTCAATCCGCAAGGATACTCTGTGGGCGGTAGATATCTTGCAGGAAACCGACCACCTTTACAGCTCGAGCATCTATCCCGTACACCATGACCTCTACGGTATTCCCGACGCGCCGCGCTTTCCGTTCCGGCACAATAATGGCGGGCTACTCGAAATCCCAATCACCACGGTGAGGATGCTGAATCAGAACCTTCCGATCGGCGGCGGCGGTTACTTCCGCATTTACCCCTATGGGTTTTTCCGGCGAGCCCTGCAGCGGGTAAATCAAGAGGAAGGGAAACCGGCGGTATTCTACTTCCATCCGTGGGAGATCGACCCGGATCAGCCGCGGCAGAGCGACATCGGATTCAAGGCCAGATTCCGGCACTACATGAACCTGCACAAGACGGAAAGTCGTCTGGGACAGCTGCTGGCGGACTTTCGGTGGGGACGTGTTGATAAGGTGTTTCTTCGATGACTCCGAGTGCTCCCCAGCAGGATTACCTCAAAATTCGGCCATATCCCAGTACGGATGATTGGGACACTCCGGAGTGGGCCCGAGTGGAAATCAAGACACTGGCGCCAGCGGACCGGGAACGGTGGGACGCGTTCGTCGAACGGTGTCCGGAGGCGACGTTCTTTCATCGTGCCGGCTGGCAGCAGATAATTGAGCGGGCATTCGGTCACCGGACCTACTACCTCTATGCGGAGGAGGCTGGACATATCCAGGGCGTCCTGCCTCTCGGACGGGTGCAGAGCCGGCTGTTTGGGGATGCGCTCGTCTCGACGCCGTTTTGTGTGTACGGGGGTATAGCCGCTGCTACGGACGGCGCACGGCAGGCCCTGGAGCAAGCAGCGTGTGAGCTTGCCCGGCAATTCAATGTCGATTACCTCGAAATGCGCAACCTGTCGCCTGGCAATCCCTCGTGGCCCACGAAGGATCTATACTTCACTTTCAGAAAGGCGCTGGATCCTGATCCGGATAAAAACATGCTCGCCATTCCACGCAAGCAGCGGGCGATGATACGTAAGGGAGTGCAGGCCAATCTGAGGAGCGAAGTCGATACGGACGTTGAGCGATGTTATGCGGTCTATTCGGAGAGTGTACGCAATCTGGGCACGCCTGTTTATTCTTACCGGTACTTCGAAGTGCTGAAAGAGGTATTCGGCGAATCGTGTGAAGTGACGACCGTCGTCGCAGGCGAACGTCCCGTGGCAAGTGCCTTGAGTTTTTATTTTCGCGACCAGGTCCTGCCGTATTATGGCGGCAGTACTACAGCGGCGCGGCACATCGCTGGATGCAATGATTTCATGTATTGGGAGGTGATGCGCCGGGGCTGTGAGCGTGGCTGTAGGCTGTTCGACTACGGACGCAGCAAACGCGGAACCGGTGCATACGATTTCAAATGCAACTGGGGATTTGAGCCTGAGCCACTTCATTATGCGTACTTCCTCGTTGCGGATGATCACGTGCCGGATGCCAAGAATCCGCTCAACCCGAAATACCGGCTATTCATCCAGCTGTGGCGCAACCTGCCCCTTCCTTTATCTCGCCTTGTCGGACCTTATCTCGCCAAGGATCTCGGCTAGGCCTTGGACAGCCTTCTCTTTCTGACCCACCGCATGCCGTATCCGCCCAACAAGGGCGACAAGATCCGGTCGTTCAATCTCCTCAAGCAGCTGTCAACACGGTACCGTGTATACCTTGGGACATTCATAGACGATCCCGATGATGCTCGGCATGTGCCGGCGTTGCGGAAGATGTGTCATGAAGTCCGGGCGGAGGTCATAAGTCCTCGACTGCGTAAATTGCTCAGCGCACGGGGGCTGCTGCGAGGGGAGGCGCTCAGCCTGCCGTACTATCGACACCGGCGATTGGCTGCATGGGTGCGGCACACGTTGGCGTCGAATCCCATTGACCGGGTATTGATCTTTTCCTCACCCATGGCCCAGTATGTCTGGGATGAGCGATACGCACCGTTACGCAGGATTGCGGATTTTGTTGACGTTGACTCCGAGAAATGGCGTCAGTACAGCGACAAACAACATTGGCCGATGACCTGGCTTTATCGCAGGGAGGGCGAAAAGCTGTTGGGTTTCGAACGGAAACTGGCGGCACATTTTGATGCCTCGTTTTTTGTTACCTCGGAAGAAGCTGAACTGTTCCGTCGTTTGGCACCCGAGGTATCGGAGAGAGTTTCTTTCATACCTAACGGCGTAGACACGGAATTTTTCTCGCCGTCGAGGCACTACGATAACCCGTATCCCAATGGTGAGCTGGTGTTGGTATTCACCGGGGCGATGGACTATTGGGCAAATATCGATGCGGTCGCCTGGTTTGCACGAGAGGTCTTTCCGATGGTCTTCAGTCAGGTACCCCAAGCACGGCTTTATGTCGTCGGCGCCCGACCGACGGAGCAGGTGCACCGATTGGCTCGGCAGAAAGGAATACGCGTGACCGGAACGGTGCGCGATATCCGACCGTATCTTGCGCACGCGCAGTTGGCGGTGGCACCGTTGAGGGTGGCGCGCGGCGTCCAGAACAAAGTACTTGAAGCCATGGCCATGGCGATACCGGTGCTGGCCACCCCCGCCGCGATGGAAGGCCTGCAGGCGCCACGAGATTTTCAGGACCTTATAACCGATGAGCCAGAGGAGTTCGCGGCGCGGGCAGTAAAATTACTGAGTGGTGGCATCCCGAGGGAACTGGGCCGCAAAGGGCGAGAATCGGTGGTGGCAAACTGTTCCTGGGACCGGATGTGGCAGCCGCTCAAGATACTGCTCAACGGCGCCGACGACTGGACAGGGGGCCTGCGGCGGAGCGCGTGACTCCCTGGTTCACCGGGGGTCGATCGCCATCCAGGTTGCATGTGCGGGTTCGTCGGCATCTTTGATACCGTGGCGGCGCGGCCGACCAGTCGCGACGTGCTGGAACGAATGAACGAGACCCAGTTTCACCGCGGCCCGGACGCGGGTGGGCTCCATGTTGAACCCGGACTCGGGCTGGGGCATCGTCGGCTTTCAATCATTGACCTTTCTGCCGGCCAGCAACCGCTGTACAACGAGGATCGTTCGGTGGTCGTGGTGTACAACGGCGAGATCTACAATTTCCGCGAGCTGACGGACGAGCTCGTCGCACAGGGACACAGGTTTCGTACCCGCTGCGATACGGAGGTGATCGTTCATGCCTGGGAGCAGTGGGGGGAGGAGTGCGTGCGTCGGTTCCGCGGCATGTTTGCCTTCGCGCTATGGGACAGCAGACGCGAAACCCTGCTTCTGGCCCGTGACCGGCTCGGAATAAAGCCTCTTTTTTATGCGCGACTTGGCAGCGGTCTGCTGATCTTCGGATCCGAACTCAAGGCCCTGCGGGTTCATCCCGAAACGCCCCGACAAATAGATCCGCAGGCGGTTGAGGACTACTTCGCCTATGGCTACGTGCCCGAACCGAAGACCATTTTTCATGGCGTCAGCAAGCTTCCGCCCGGCCATGTCCTGACGATCCGGCGCGGACAGGCGGAATCCCCGACTCGGGCGTATTGGGATGTTCCGTTCCGACCTCTCGAACGGCTGACCGTGCAGGAGGCGCAGCAGGAACTCGTGCACCGGTTACGGGAGGCGGTGAGGCTGCGTATGGTGGCCGAGGTGCCACTCGGCGCATTCCTTTCGGGCGGTGTCGATTCCAGCGCCGTGGTGGCGATGATGGCAGGATTGTCCGAAACGCCGGTCAATACCTGCTCCATCTCTTTCGGTGATCCCAAGTTCAACGAGGCGCGTTACGCGGAGAGTGTCGCCGCTCGGTACCACACCAACCACCATGTTGAGGAGGTGCGATCGGACGACTTCGACCTGATTGACACCCTCGCAGAGCTGTACGATGAACCGTATGCGGACAGTTCAGCGATACCTACCTACCGGGTGTGCGAGCTGGCGCGAAAACGGGTTACCGTGGCCCTTTCCGGGGACGGTGGCGACGAGACGCTTGCAGGTTATCGTCGCTATCGATGGCACACCTACGAGGAACGCGTCCGGTCCCTGCTTCCCGACGCCGCAAGGCGTCACATTTTTGGTTTGCTGGGCAGGGTATATCCGAAGCTCGACTGGGCGCCAAAGGTCTTCCGTGCCAAGTCGACCTTGGAATCCCTGGCGAGAGGATCCGTCGAGGGCTATTTTCACAGCGTGTCGCTGCTCAGTGATTCGCTGCGCAGCAAATTATTCAGCCGGCAATTGCGTGGTGACCTTGGCGGGTACCAAGCCGTTGATGTCTTGCGCGACCACGCGAGTCGCGCACCCAGCACTCACCCTCTGTCACTGGTCCAGTACCTGGATATGAAGACCTACCTTCCCGGTGACATTCTGACCAAGGTGGATCGTGCCAGCATGGCCCACTCGCTTGAAGTGCGGGTACCGATCCTGGATCACGAACTGGTCGAATGGCTGTCCGGGTTGCCGCCGGAAATGAAGTTAAAGGGAAGCCAGGGAAAGTATGTCCTCAAGAAGGCGATGGAACCTTATCTTCCCGACGACATCCTGTACCGGCCGAAAATGGGTTTTGAAGTGCCGTTGGCGAGTTGGTTCCGTGGTCCGCTGCGGCAGCGCGTGCGTGAAGCTGTGCTGGGCCCCGTTATCGGTGATGCTGGTCTATTTGACCACGCGTTCCTGAAGCAGATGCTGGATCAGCATGAATCCCGAACCCGAGACTACAGCGTACCGCTTTGGTCACTGCTAATGTTCGAAGCATTTCAGCGTCGATTGGTCAACTGTTGATTCTGAATCGAGCCGTCACGACCCGAAGAGAAACGCTCCGGGATTATTCGTCTATTGCTTCGATTCGAAAGAAACTCTGAAAAGTGTCAAACCTTCTATGTTGTTTTGCTGATGTCCGGACTCGTACCACTCAGGCTGTTATTCGTTGTTGTCGGGACACAGTCCGAGATCCTGAGTGAGTCGCCCGGACGTGGTCGCTCAGAGATAACAGTGGCGTCGTTTACGTTTATACCCAACGTTTATGACAGCTCTGTTGCTATGGGCAACAAGTTGAACGACGCAGTCAATCAGGCACCGAGGCGAAGTCTATCCGACGAACGTTATGGAGGGTCACCAGTTTCGATGCAAGCCGCAGTTTCGAGAGAGGCTCTGGCCGGTGTCTACGCCGATCAGCAGTAAACGCGCAACTGTTGATCGGGTGCCGGCAGGAGATGCTTTCACCGGAACCCAGAGCCAGTCCAGTGGGCGGTGGCTGCTGTGGTTGATCGTCGCGGAGTTGACTTTCCTTTATGCGCCGACAGTAGTCTGGCTGTGGCATCGGTGGACGTTGAGTGTCTGGCAGCATGCTCATGGTCTGCTCATCGTCCCGATGGTTGCCTACCTGGTGTGGCGGGAGCTTGGTGATCATAAGCAGTTAGCCGTCAGCGCCAACGCGTGGGGATTTTTCATCCTGGCACCGGCGTTGATGCTGCATATGCTTGATGCCGGCATGCACACCGAGTTGCTGTCCGCGGTTTCACTGTTCATCGCGCTTCCCGGGCTTGCCTTACTGTTTCTCGGCAGTGAAAGGACGAAGTCCATATTGTTTCCCCTGGTTTTCCTGTTCTTCACATTGCCAATACCGCTGGTTGTCACCGAACCCCTGCACATGATGTTGCGCGAAATCGCCACCGCCGCGTCGGCCTATGTCGTACCAAAGCTCGGTATTCCGGTATTTGTCGAGGGAACTACCCTGCACATCCCAAGGGGGT
>CAMYNL010000071.1 GCA_947259705.1 uncultured Gammaproteobacteria bacterium
CTGCCACACTGGGTGACGAGAATCGTGCGGTCGTGAAAGGGGTATTCCGGGACCTCTGGGCGGTGATATTCGCGGGCGGAGGGTGTATACAGCTCGCCGTGTAAACCGGCATTGAAATTTGACCCACCATCGGCATCGAATATTGACCCACCTGAAAAGGTTAAAAAGGTCAGTTTCTGTGCTTGATTCTCCAGCTGTCATTGCCTGTTTCGATGATGTCGCAATGATGTGTGACACGATCGAGCAGTGCAGTAGTCATTTTCTTGTCCCCAAAGACCGAGGGCCATTCACCAAAGGCCAGATTGGTGGTAATGATCACCGAGGTCCGCTGATAGAGATGCGATAGCAAGTGGAAGACCAGTTGACCGCCGTTCTTGGAGAATGGCAGATAGCCCAGTTCATCCAGTATCACCAATTCCGTATAGCGGGAGAGCCGATCGGTTAAGCGCCCGCCCTTGCCCGCGAGCTTTTCCTGTTCCAGTTGGTTGGCCAAGTCCACCAGGTTGAAGAAACGGGCCCGGAAGCCATTGCGCACTGCCTGACGGGCGATGGCAATGGCCAGGTGGGTTTTACCGGTTCCGGTGCCACCCACAAACACGACATTGCGCTGCTGCTCGATAAACTCCCCGGTATAGAGTGTCTGGATCTGCGTTGCATCGACCGGCAGCTTGTCGAACTCGAAGCTGTCCAGATCCTTGGGTATCGGGAAGCGGGCCTGGGTCATGCGGTAGCGGATGGAACGGGCACGGCGCTCGCTGACCTCGACCTGGAACAGTTCCTCGATGACCGTCTCCGTGGTCTGGCGACGTTTGCGCCCGGTGGCCAGGACTTCATCGTAAGCCTTCGGCATACCGACGAACTTGAGGCTCTTCATCAGGCCCATGACCTCATCGCGTGGCATGTGTCACCTCCTTGCGGAAGCGGTCATAGCGGGCACAATCAGCCACAGGCGGCTCACTCAATCTCAGGTGTGATGGCGTCTCGACAGTCTCCGGCGCCTGTTCCTGCGCACTCCGGCTCAGCAGGTTGAGCACGACATCCCGGCTGGCTGATCCCGACAACAGGGCCTGGTCGCAAGCCGTCGTCACGGTCTCCAGTCCATACGCCGGTACGCAGGCGAGGATGTCGACGAACTGCCGGTCCCAGTCCGGAAAACGCTTCAGGGTGTGCAAGGTCCGTTGCAGGGCACGGGGCAGATCCCAGTGCCGGAACGGTGCACCGTTGCGCAAGGCCCCCGGCTTGCGTTCCAATACCGGCAGATAATGCCAGGGATCGAAGATCATCTGGTCACGCTGGAAGCAGCGCGGGTGTTCGCCGATGCACTGGCCTTCATGCATAACGATGATCTTCTCGGCATAGCTTCTGAGCTGTACCGTTCTTCCCACGGCCGAACAGGCGACACTGTAGCGGTTACGGTCAAAGCTCACCAGTGCCGTGGTGCTGACGCGCACCTCCCGTTCGGCATACGCATCAAAGGGCCGCTGGACCTGCAGCAAGGCCGGGCGTTCTGCCTCGAACACGGCCCACACCGTTTTATCCTTGAACACCGGATGGGCTCGGGCTTTGGCCCAGCCCAGGCACTCGGCCATCAAGGCCTTGTTGAGCGCCTGCAAGTCTTTGGCTTTGCGCCGGGGCGTAAACAGCCGCCGCCGAACCGTCCGGACCTGGTTCTCGATCTGGCCCTTCTCCCAGCCGGCCGCCGGTGTGCAGGCCACGGGTTCGAACAGATAATGGCTGCACAGCTGCTCGAAGCGCCGGTTAAAGTCCCGTTCCTTACCGCGCAGGATACGGGTGACGGCGGTCTTCATGTTGTCGTACAGGCCGCGGCGGCAGGTACCGCCAAAAAAGGCGAAGGCCCGGTTATGCGCATCGAAGACCATCTCCTGGCTCTCGCGCAAATAGGCAATGGCTAAAAAGCACCGGCTGTGACTCAGCCGGATGTGGGCCACCTTGATCGCGGTGGTCACGCCACCCAGCTGGACCGTCTCGTGGCTCCAGTCGAACTGGAAGGCATCGCCCGGCTCAAAGCACAGAGGGATGTAGGCATCCGTAGGTGTCGTCCGGTGGTCCTGCCACCAGACCTTCACAAAGCGCCGCACGCTGTCATAACCACCCCGGTAACCTTCGCCTTGCAGCGCCTCGTACAACCGCTGGGCGGTACGCCGCTGCTTGGCCGGTAACGCCTGTTCGGCTTCAAGCCAGGCCGATAGCACCTCCACAAAGGCCCCCAGCTTGGGCCGATGTACCGTCTCCCGGTGATACTCGAATCGTGTCTCGTCGCCCCGCAACACCTTCCGGACCGTGTTCCTCGACAGGCACAGATCTCGAGAAATCTGCCGGATCGACTTCCCCTGGTTGTGGGCCGCCAACCGAATCTTCTTGATCGTCTCCACCGTCAACATCTCCTCTAGCTCCCTCAGCCTGAAATCCAGTCAGGGAGCATCGTTGAAGGTGGGTCATTTTTCGACGCCGATTACCCCTCCAAGTGGGTCATTTTTGCATGCCGATTTACACTGGTCCTCCAAACTGTATCGAGAGGGCTTGAAGGTATACCCCTACTCGACGGCCTCGGAGCCTTGGCTGGCGCACGGCAAGAAGGGCAATCCACCCGAGATGGAGTTCATCAACGCCACGGGCATGGATTTCAACACCATCCACTCCAACGACTTCAGCTTCTTCGAGGAGCTCTACAGCGTGATCGATCGTGAACCGGTCGACATGCTCGAGCCCGACCTGCGGGGGCTCTTCGCCTCCATCGGCATCGAGAAGGGCAAACCCTTTGCTCCCGATGACCGAATGAAGAAGTTGTTGACTGATGCGGTGGCCGTAGGGAATGGAACCGCCCGGGCGCTCCTCTGGAACGAGCGGAACAAGGACGAGTTCATCTACGAAGGGAGCTACTGGAAGAAGGGATACGTCGGAGACAACTATCAGTATCTCAAGGCCGACGGTAAGGGTGGGCGGAATCTCGACGCGCGCACCCATTATTACTACTTCGCAACCGTGAACTCGCCAGCGATGTCGATGCACCTGCTCGGGGCCGGCTCACAATACGCCTGGGGTTACTTGGACTCGTCCGGCGATATCCTCGATGGTGGCCGCACCTACAAGATCAACCTTCCCAAGGATGCTCCCATACGGAAGTTCTGGTCCATTGCGGTCTACGACACGCAGAGCCGGTCGTTGCTCCGCACCGACCAACCCTTCCCGACCAAGGCCAGCTGGAAAGGCGACGATCTAATCGTCAATGACGACGGATCGATCGACCTCTACTACGGGCCGAAGGCGCCGGCCGGCAAGGAACCGAACTGGACTCAGACCTTTCCCGGCAAGGGATGGTTCGTTCTCCTTCGGCTCTACAGCCCGCTCATGCCCTGGTATGACCACTCCTGGAGACCGAGTGAGATCGAGTTGGTAAAGTAAACTTCAAATGATCTGGAGCGGATCTCGTTGTTAAACGAGATCCGCTCCATGATAAGAAAATGAGTCAGAACATGAAAAACCACAAACTGACGGAATCAATCCTGGCACTGGTCGCCATCGCGGTGATTGCAGTGCCGGGCTCGGTTTTCCCTCAAACCGACCCAAGGAATTCAAGCCTGATGCCGCGACCGTTGTCCAACTGAAGGCAGCGGCAGCGGAAGCACATGCCTGGTTCCGCGCCAGGCTCCCGACATACACCACGAACTGGTGGCCTGGCAGCCAGTGGAAAATACCGGGGGCGTCGATTGTTCCGCAGACAGGATTCAAGTTTGCCGTCGACAACTATTTCGATGTCGATTCGCGCGGCATTGGTTTTTATAGCTTCTTCTCACCTCCCGCGAAGCTCGGCGGGGGCAGCTTCTACCTGGGGGCGAACTTCGACAGTCGTGGCCAAACGTTTCGCGGTGAGAATACCTATCGTCTGCACGTCCCGCCAAATGTGCCCGTAAGCCAGTTCTGGGACCTCCCCGTGTATGACAGTGAAACCGCGGTAGTCATTCTCAACCACGACACTCCCTCCCTGGATTCGTTATCCAAAGGATTACAGCAGAATGCCGACGGCTCGGTGGACATCTACCTCGGTCCCAAGGCACGGTCCGGCCAGGAATCGAACTGGCTTCACACTCCGCCGGGAAAGGGCTGGTTCGCATGGTTTCGATTCTATGGCCCGGAAGAACCTGTCTTCGATAAGAGTTGGACGATGCCGGACATCGAAAAGGTGAAGTGAACGTGTTTCGCTAAACGAATCACCATAAGAGTAGAAAGTCCATGACAGGATATTGACGAATGAACGAGATCCAGACTCCGCGCTGTCGGGCTTACGATGCCAACGTCTTCGGAGTGATTCATCACAAACGCCGGATCGCGGTTAAAACCGCTCCTACGCGTAGACCTGCATCGTGCCGTAGGAGCGGCTTCAGCCGCGAGCAACGTACTTATCCGACCAGAAGCGTGAAATTTGGAGCTCTACTATCCAATTTTCTTCTACGGGGCATGATCCAACGCCCGCCGGCAGCAGAAACGCTTGAAGCAACTCTTGGCCAGAAACCCCGTCGTCGCGATTCTCGGCGCGCGACAGGTCGGCAAGACGATGCTCGCTCAAGCCCTGATCAAGGATGTCGGGAAACCGGCGACGGTTTTCGATCTCGAACACCGACAGGACCTGGCGCGGTTAGAGGACCCCGAGCTGGCGCTGCAGGACCTGCGAGGAGTCGTCGTCCTGGACGAGATTCAACGCCGGCCCGAGCTATTCCCCACGCTTCGAGTGCTGGCCGATCGACCGCGGCGACGCGACTTCTTGTCGACCTCCACGCGCCGGCCTAATCGACACCATCATCGAAACCTAAATCAATCGCCCGGTATCGACCCCCGTATCCGTTCCTGAATTTTCGGTTTTAGATCCGGTATCTGATCCAGTCGCCGTCGTAGGAGCGACGGATCGACCAGATCATGCTCCAATAGTGCCCGGCAAAATTCCTTATCCTTTTCCCTGCCCGCGACCGCCTTGGATAGCCACAGGTCATGCAGTTCGAGACACAGCGCGGTAATGCCATTGGTCGAGGGAGACCGATAGGGAACCAGTCGCTTCCGCCAACCGCCGGGCAACACGGCGGTCCGTGGAGTAACGCCCTGGGCGTAATACCCGAATGTGTCCTGGAACACCGACAGCTCGCCGATGGATCCGTCAATGAGATCCGCCTTGCTGCCATCCTCGTCCTCAAGACTCGAGACATCGACCTCGATCGATCGCTCTGCCTCCGGCAGTACGCTATCTATTGACGCGTGGACCGCTTGGCTGCCGATCACCAGTATCTCGTTCTCGCCTAGAATCGCCCCCGCCGCGCGAATCGTGTGTTCGAACTGCGCTTTGTTCACCGGCCGTAGTCCTTGCGGAACTGGTGTAGTAATCGCGCGCGCTCCCTGGCGGAGAGGATGCCCGAAAAAGGCGAGACTTGGCGCATTTCCCTGGCTTCAAGTTGGGGATCAAGCATTTTCGAAATCAGCTGGGCGACGGGTAGGTCGAGCCAGGTATTCCATTGCTCGAAAAGCCCCGCCGCATGGGGTTGAACGTTCATCAATCTGATCAGATTTTCCCGGGCGTGATAGATAATCGGATCCGGATTCTTTTTGAGGATATCTGCGATGGCACGATGAAAAGCGAGACTCCGCCTGTCTTCCCGAGTCATCCGGGGAACAAAGTCCGCGGCCAACTCCAAGCCCAGTGATTCAGCTAGATTTTCAATGGTGCGCAAGGTAGGCGATTTCTTTCCTGACTCGTAGGCCGCAATCGTTGATTGTGAGGTGCACGCGGCTTTCGCCAGGTCCTGCTGGGTTAACCCTGCCCGGGACCGCAATTCTCGTACTAGATTCATGGAACATAATTATATTCGATTGGATATAATTATGAAAGGGCCAGTAAAACCACCAACGTGTGGATTTCGATTCGCAGTGATACAAGCCCGGCGGTGTGTCAACTGGATTGCGTCGCTTTCGCTCTTGATGAACCTAAATGTACGTCGTCAGGGTGTTTCGGAATTTTAGTGACCTGAAATAAGAGACGGTTCAGCTCATCAGGTTAAGAGTTTTGGGTTGGTTATCGTAGTACATCTGTCGGCGTGCGGCCAAC
>CAMYNL010000072.1 GCA_947259705.1 uncultured Gammaproteobacteria bacterium
CTGGAGAAGGGATCCGAGGTCGGTGCGCATATCCTCTCCGGCGCGGTGCTCGAAACGCGCGCCTTGGATGAACTTATTGCGGACTGGCGTGAAAAGGACGCACCACTCAACACTAAGGTTAGCCGGGACGAGGTGTACTTCTTTCGCGGGTCCGCGAAGAGCATCCGCATACCGAGGGCTTTTGTTCCCAAGCCTATGCACAACAGCGGAAACTATGTCGTGAGTTTGGCGAATGTCTGCCGTTGGCTGGGTGAACAGGCCGAAGCCATGGGGGTCGAGATCTTCCCGGGTTTTTCGGCCGCCGAGGTTTTGTACGAAGAAGACGGGGCCGTCAAGGGCGTGGTGACCGGCGACATGGGGCGCGCGGCCGACGGCAGCGAGAAAGACGGCTTCGAGCCGGGTATGGAACTGCACGGCAAGTATACCCTGTTTGCGGAGGGCTGCCGGGGTCACCTCGGTAAGCAACTGATAGAGCGATTCCAGCTCGATACCAATGCCACGCCGCAGCATTATGGCCTTGGAATCAAGGAACTGTGGGATATCCAGCCCGAGCAACACGAGTCCGGCCTGGTGATCCATGGCGCCGGATGGCCGCTGACAGAGAGCGGGTGTTCCGGCGGATTCTTTCTTTATCACCTCGAGAACAACCAGGTAAGCGTCGGTTTGATCGTGGATCTCAATTATGTCAATCCTCACGTCAGTCCATTCGACGAATTCCAACGCTTCAAGCACCACCCGGTGATAAAGCAGTACCTACAGGGTGGACGACGCGTCGCCTATGGCGCGCGCGCAATCGCCAAGGGCGGATTCTATGCCTTACCAAAGATGACGCTTCCAGGCGCGCTGTTGATTGGATGTGACGCAGGCACGTTGAATTTCTCCAAGATCAAGGGCACCCACACGGCAATGAAATCAGGCATGCTCGCCGCGGAGGCGGTGTTCGAATCGTTACACAGCGGTGATGCGGGAGGGCGGGAACTGACCGGTTACGCACAACGCTTTCAGAGTTCGTGGCTATACGAGGAGTTGCGTTGCAGCCGCAATTTCGGTCCTGCTCTGCACAAATGGGGTCCCTATGTCGGTGGAGCCTACAACTATCTGGAGCAGAATTGGTTTCACGGCAAATTACCGTTCACCATAAAAGATAAGAGCAAGGACCACGAACAACTCAAGCCCGTGAACGCGTGCAAGAGGATTGACTATCCCAAACCGGACGGGGAAATAAGTTTCGATAAGCTGTCCTCGGTATTTCTGTCCAGCACCAATCACGAGGAAGATCAGCCATGTCATTTGACACTCAAGGACGAACGCGTGACGATTGATATTAATCTCAAGGAGTATGATGCGCCCGAACAGCGATATTGTCCGGCCGGCGTATACGAGATCGTCGAAGATGATGCAGGAGGCGCACGGCTGCAAATCAACGCGCAGAACTGCGTGCACTGTAAGACCTGTGATATCAAGGATCCGACACAAAATATCGTCTGGGTGGCGCCGGAGGGTGGTGGCGGGCCGAATTATCCGAACATGTAATTGCAGGGTTCGGGTTGACGCGAAGCGGCGATCACGAGGGTTGAAGCGCAGCTGGGAACACCCGTTCCACTATCCGCGGCGACCGCGCGCGGTAAAACCCTCAGCAAAGGCCCAGTTCCTTGCCTACGCTTTCGAGTGCGTCCAGCGCCCGTTCCAGTTGTGCGGGTGTATGGCTTGCCATACAACTGGTGCGTACCAACGCCAGCTTGGGGGGTACTGCCGGCGGCAAGATCGGGCTGGTAAACAAGCCGCGGTCGAAAAGTTTACGCCAGGCCACCAGGGCCCGCTTTTCGTCGCCTACCAACAGGGAGATGATCGGCGTTTCCGTGGGTCCCACGTCGAAACCCAGCGCCTCCAGGCCCTCCCGGAAGTAACGGGTATTTGACCAGAGCCTCTCGCGGTGTTCCGGCTCGCTGACCAGGACGTCGAGGGCGGCAGAGGCGGCGGCTACCGAGGCCGGCGGCAAGCTGGCGGAGAAAATCAGCGGCCGGGAGTGATGTTTCACATAGTCGATAATGTCGGTATCGCCGGCGATGAAGCCGCCGATCGACGCGAGGGACTTACTGAACGTCCCGGCGATGAGGTCGACCCGGTGTTCGAGCCCGAAATGCTCGCTGGTGCCACGACCATGGCGGCCCAGCACGCCCAGAGCGTGGGCATCATCCACCAGGATGCCGGCACCGTGTTTGCGCGCCACAGAGACGATGGCAGGCAGATCGGCGATATCCCCCTGCATGCTGAATACGCCGTCCACGACGATCAACGAGGAGGACTGCTTACTTCGAGTCAGCAGCTGGTCCAGGTCTTCGGCGTCGTTGTGGGTAAACTTTCTGAATTGAGCGAACGAAAGGCGGCAGCCGTCATAGATACTGGCATGGTCCATCTTGTCAATGGCGACCAGGTCGCCCTTGCCGGTCAAGGCAGAGATGGCACCCAGGTTGGCCTGAAATCCGGTCGGAAAGACGATCGCCGAAGGGCGGCCGAGAAAACGCGCCAGCTTTTGTTCCAGTTCCTCGTGGATGGACAGGGTGCCGTTCAGGAAACGGGAACCGGAGCAACCAGTACCAAAGCGGTGGACTGCGTTGGCGGCGGCCTGTATCACACGCGGATGGGTGCTCAGACCAAGATAATTATTCGAACTGAGCATGATCATGCGGCGTCCGTTGTGGCTCACCTCTGCGGTCTGGGCGCTCTGCAATGCGTGGAAGTACGGATATAGGTTGGCGTCTGCCAATACTCGGTGCCGGTCGTACCGTCGGCATTTTGCAAATAATGCAGCGCGAAGAGGTGCTCTCTCGGGCTGTTTGAAATATCTCACTATGCTCAGATTCATTGGCACTAGTCCTACCTGCTGCTTGCTTCGATCAGTCTTTATGCATCGTCACGGCCATGCGGTGGTCCGATCGGTAGGTGTGCCACTCTATGGCAAGATTCTCGCTCGCACCTTGTCCCGGGATGCCAATCTGTTATCTTATCCACGGCGATTGGCGTTTTCCCTCGTCAGTATTAATCTTGATATGCACGCGTCCTAGTCATGTACTCAACCTTGCTGGCATCGGCGACATCGACCCTCTGGAAAACTCTGGAACAGGGTGGATTCGACTGCCGAAACATATTTGAACGTGCGGATCTGGATCCGGCGGCTGTTCGGCGGCCGGGGGCTCGCTATAGCTACCCGAAGGTCAGACGGCTTTGGAACCTGGCGCTGGAGGCCACCGGGGATCCCTGTCTGGGTTTGCGTGTCGGCCAGCAATGGCATCCCAGCGCTGCGCATGCACTCGGATATGCTTGGCTGGCCAGCGATACGTTGAGGGAGGCCTTTGAACGGCTGGTGCGATACATCCGGGTGATATCAACAGACAAGGAAACCGTGGTTTTGCAAGCCGTACCAGCCGGATATCTGTTCTTCTGGGACCTCTCGCAGGTCTATTATCGTGCCAGCGACGTCGAGTTCGACGAGGCATTTGCTGCATTGGTGAAGCTATGCCGCATGAGTGCCGGCGAGGAATTCGCTCCCATTGCGCTCAAGATGCAGCGACCCGTTCCCGACTGCGCCGCGGAGTTCGAAAATTACTTTCGAGCCCCCATCGAGTATGCCGCGGACGAGAACAGCTTATTGTTCCCGCGGGGTATCGTCGAGAGCCCATTGCCTTCCAGTAACATCCTGATGGCACGGGAATGTGACCGAATCGTGGACACTTATCTGGCGAGTTTGGACAAGGATGACGTCGTATCCGCGGTCAGGGGTAAACTCATCGAGCGCTTGCCCGACGGCAGTACAACCGAAAACATGATTGCCTCTGAGCTGAATATGAGCGTTCGCAGCCTGCAGCGCAGGCTCAGCGGCAAGGGACTCACCTTCAAGCAGTTGTTGGACGATACGCGCCGGGAGCTGGCCTTACGTTACGTCCGGGATCCGTCGATCACCATCAACGAGATGACTTATATGCTGGGCTACTCGGAGCCGGCGAATTTTTCGCGGGCCTTCAAGCGCTGGACCGGCATGTCTCCCAGCGAGAGCCGCGCCGCCTGAACCGGACTGGGACTAACGGGCGGTGCGGGAGGGCGCCGGCCGCCCCGGTTGCAGCGCGCAGCTAGGGCGCCGCGACGGCCCGGTTCCTGCCGCGCTGCTTTGCCAGGTACAGCGCTTCGTCCACCCGCTTCAGCAGGGAATCCGAATCGTCGCCGAGCTGGTACTCGGTGACGCCGAGGCTGATGGTGAGTGCCGTCTCGGACACCAGCACCCTTTCGTGGGTGAGTTGGCGCAGTTTCTCCGCCAGATTGACCGCTTCCGGCAGCTTGATGCCGGGCGCGAGAATCGCGAACTCCTCCCCGCCCCATCGCGCCATCACGTCGACACTCCGCAGGTTGGCACTGATGGTGCCGCAGAAACTCTTGAGTGCCTCGTCGCCGACATGATGGCCATAGCGGTCATTGATCTGCTTGAAATGATCGATGTCACAGAGAATCAGCGAGAACGAGCCGTCATAACGCTGCACCCGCTCGAGTTCATACTGCAGGAACTCGTAGAAGCGGCGGCGGTTGTAAACAGAGGTCAACGGGTCGGTATCTGCCTGTTCACGCAGCTCTGCTTCGAGTGACTTGCGCCGCTCGATCTCGGCCTCCAGTTGGGCGCGCTGTTCGTACAGCGCCTCGTGGGCTTCCCTTTGTTCGCGAACCGCGTTGCCGGCATAGATACCAAACCCTAAAAGCAGGGCGGCAATGACCGAGCGCATCCACAACTCTACGGGCTCCGGCTCCAGCAGCGACTGCAGAAAGTTCTTTTCCGGCATGAATATAGTCGCGTCCACGGCGGCGTCACCGAACCAGAAGAGCACGATCAGCAACAGGCTGACTATCCACATGTGCGGATACGTGCCGTGCGGGACGGGCGTCTTCTCACCGGCGACCGGAGCGGATCGAGGTGCGGAGTCTAGGGCTGGATGTGCCAAGGCATCAGTTCTGGCGGGTCATTATTGGAGTTATGGGTTCGGGGCCAGGGGTAGTATGGACCATTAAAGTATAGTCACAAGGGCCCTGGTCTAGGTGTTTGTCGTGCTGATTCGGGTGACGCCCGAACAGGCGGGCGTCATGGCCAATGAGCATGATATTGGCCTGACCAAATGGTCCCCAGCCATCAGGCGATGTTGCGAAGCCCCGGTTTGGCAGCCAATGCCATAGTCGTGTACCGCAACCTATATCCGGCCTGAAAACACCGTCTGTCGGTTCCCTGTAACCAGATGAAAAGACCAAAAATCGATTATCGGTCCGTTACGACGGATCATGGGATGCGTAGACCAGCATGTCGCAGACCGTGAACTTCGTTCGGAGCGCTGAAACCCTTGTCAGGCGGCTGTTTCAGCGTTTTCTTGCCAACCGGCCGCCGACCGCGATGCGGACATTAAAATAAGACTAAAAATGTATTAAAACCGAACTTCAGCTAGGAAAATATCCCATAATCTCGCCGAACGATGGTCACCCGCCGATACAGATCGGCGGTATCGTTTAGTCGGGGTCTTCACGACGCGATCGCAAAATT
>CAMYNL010000073.1 GCA_947259705.1 uncultured Gammaproteobacteria bacterium
GCTGACTCTCCAAACGGAGGCCGGATATATGACCGCAACTGACTCTGTCAGCCCCATCAGCGAGTTAGTCCCTTGCAAACGGGGCCGGGTCCATATATGGCAGTACCCGGTGCATCGTTACTCACGTTGGCCGCGTTAACCGCGTTCACACCGGTTGCGCCTCGAAGCGGTGGACATTTACGATGATTAGCGGGAAACTTACAGTGCAGGCGGACCTCCGCCGTTCGAATTGATGCCCTAGACGTTGGGGCCATGGCGTCGCTCATCGGGATAGGAGGCCCGGAATCCAATTATCACGGTCATTTCACCATCGCTTCTGGGGTCGCAATGTTTGAGAATTTAGACGCAGTGCTGCTTGCCCGGTTACAGTTTGCGTTCACGATGTCGTTTCATATTGTTTTCCCCGCGTTCTCGATCGGCTTAGCCAGCTATCTCGCGGTGTTGGAAGGTATGTGGCTGTGGCGTAAGGACGACATTTTCCTGACTGTTTTCAACTACTGGAAGAAGATCTTTGCCGTCGCCTTTGGTATGGGCGTTGTGTCCGGAATTGTGATGAGCTATCAGTTCGGCACCAACTGGAGCGTGTTTTCCGACAAAACCGGTCCGGTCATCGGCCCGCTGATGGGTTACGAAGTGCTGACCGCCTTTTTCCTCGAAGCGGGATTTCTTGGCGTGATGCTGTTCGGTCTCAATCGCGTCGGACCGAGATTGCACTTTCTGGCGACGATGATGGTGGCATTCGGAACTTTTCTGTCGGCATTCTGGATTTTATCGGTTAACAGCTGGATGCAGACCCCGGCAGGATACGACATTAATGAGGTGGGCCAGTTTATACCGCTGGATTGGTGGGCGGTTATCTTCAATCCCTCTTTCCCCTATCGCCTGGTACATATGGTATTGGCCGCCTATCTGACCACCGCATTCGTAGTCGGTGGCGTCGGTGCTTGGCACCTGCTAAAACGACCGGATAACCGTGCGGCACAGGTCATGTTTTCGATGGCGATGTGGATGGCGACGATCGTCGCCCCGATCCAGATACTGGCTGGTGATTTTCACGGCCTCAATACCCTGGAACATCAACCCGCAAAGGTCGCAGCCATGGAAGGCCATTACGAGACTCGGCAGGGTGCTCCACTGATCCTGTTTGGACTTCCCGATGACGAGGCCGAGGTTGTTCACTACGCGCTAGAGATCCCCAAATTAGGGTCGATGATTCTGACCCATGCATGGGACGGCGAAGTCAAAGGTCTTAAGGAATGGCCGAAAAACAAACGGCCCCCCGCGGCAGTCGTGTTCTACAGCTTTAGAATAATGGTTGCAATAGGTTTTGCCATGCTGGTGCTCGGACTTTGGAGTGCTTGGCGTCGGTTGCGCGGCGATCTGTACGCCAGCCGTAACCTCCATCACGCGGCGGTCGTGATGGCCCCGTCTGGTCTCCTAGCGGTGCTGGCCGGATGGATAACCACCGAAGTTGGTCGCCAACCCTATTCAGTCTACGGTCTATTGTCCACGGCGGAGTCCGTATCACCACTCGAGGCGCCCGCGGTGGGCGGGTCACTGGTCGCCTTTGTTCTCGTCTATTTCGCGGTGTTTACCGCGGGGTTCTTCTACATCGTGCGGTTGATGGCCAACGATCCGGGCGCGGCTTCGGCGACCGTCGACATCGGGCCGTTCCGCGCGGCCGGCATAACACCTGGGCCGGCCGTCCGTGTGGAACGAGTCCTGCCTACCTCTACCAACTGAGGAAGAGTCAATGGTAGTCGATCTTGCATTCATCTGGGCAGCGTTGATTGCATTTGCGGTACTGGCTTACGTGATCCTGGACGGGTTTGATCTTGGCGTCGGGATGTTGTTTCTGTTTTTCAAGCGCGAGCAGGAGCGCGACCTGATGATGAACACCGTTGCGCCGGTGTGGGACGGTAATGAGACCTGGTTGGTGCTTGGAGGCGGTGGGCTATTCGCTGTGTTTCCGCTGGCGTATGCGACGATCATGCCCGCACTCTATGCGCCGCTGATCGCCATGCTGCTGGGTTTGGTGTTCCGCGGCGTAGCGTTCGAGTTCCGCTGGCGCACCCGGCGCGCCAAATTTCTGTGGGACTGGGCGTTCGCCGGCGGCTCGTTTTTCGCCACCTTCGCGCAGGGTATCGCGCTCGGCGCCCTGGTGCAGGGGATCGAGGTCGCTGACCGGGCGTATGCGGGCGGCTGGTGGGATTGGCTGACACCATTCAGTATGCTGACCGGGGTTGCGTTGGTGATCGGCTATACATTGCTGGGTGCAACCTGGCTGAACATGAAAACCGACGGTTACGTCCAGCAGCGTGCACGTGTTTTTGCCCGGGTAACGGGTGCCGCGACGTTGGGGTTGATCGGTGCGGTGAGCCTCTGGACGCCGTTTCTGAACGACGTTTTCTTGGCCCGTTGGTTTGCATGGCCGACGGCTGTGTTCAGCGTCATCGTGCCCGTGCTGGTGCTGCTGTGTGCGTGGACTTTGTTTCGAGGGCTGAGTAAACAGACTGATTACCTGCCGTTCTTGGCGTCGCTCGGTATTTTTACGCTGTGCTACGCTGGCATTCTGATTAGTTTTTACCCTTACGTGGTGCCGCCAAGTCTGACGATCTGGGATGTCGCAGCGCCCGATGCGAGCCTCGGCTTTCTGCTGGTGGGAACGGTCGTCCTGCTACCACTCATCCTTGCCTACACGGGTTACTCTTACTGGGTTTTCCGCGGCAAAACGGATCCGGCGGAGGGATATCATTAATACTTATGCGTGCCCTGTCCATACGAGCCCGGCGCTTGCTTTGGTTTGTCAGTTTGTGGAGCATGGGTGTTTTGACGGTCGCCACTTTCGCATGGCTGCTGCGACTGGTCCTGGCATCCTGACGTCACCGAGGGTTGTTAATTACTGGCTTGGCGTTCTTGATTTCCTGGATCGACTGTGGGTCCCGAAAACCCATGTTGGTTGTTTTTGTTGTTGTTTTTTGCGCGGTCGGCCATCCTCTAGGCCATGGTTCGGCTGACCAGACTCGTGATCACACTATTTGCCTCCAGCCTGCGGACTCGGCTTTCTTTACAGCTGGAGATTGCAGCGCTGCGACATCAGCTTGCCATGTATCAGAAAGAGCATCGCCGGCCGCGAGTCACCGGCGCCGATCGTCCGCTTTGGTCCATCGTGGCGCGGTTCTGGGCGGATTCGCGGGGCGTGTTGTATTTCGTTCAACCGCGGACTGTAACACTATGGCAGAAGCGGCATTTTCGAGACAATTGGCGGTGTTTGAGCCGTACAGACCTCGGAGGTCGCCCGCAGATTGAACCGGAGTTACGGTAACTGATCAGGCGGATGTGGCAGGCCAATCCGACGTGGGGCGCGCCCAAGATCGTTGCCGAACTGGCGAAGCTTGGAATTGATATTGCGAAGTCAACAGTAGAAAAGTATCGGCCAAAGCGAGCTGGATCTTCGTCGCCGACATGGAGAACATTTCTCGACCTGCATGTTCGAGAACTGGTATCGATTGACTTCTTCATTGGCCCGACTGCTACGTTTAGAGTGTTGTTTGTCTTCGTCGTACTCGCCCACGACCGACGGCGAATTATCCACTTCAACGTGACGGAACATCCTACGGCGCAGTGGACGGCGCAACAGATCGTTGAAATGTTTCCGTTTGATGCTGCTCGCCGTTATCTAATTCGAGATGGCGGTGGCATATACGGCGAACGTATGCGCAGGATTGAAAGCCTGGGTATCGACGAGGTCGTCATGGCGCCCGCGTCGCCGTGGCAGAACGCCTATGTGGAACGATTGATTGGGACTCTACGCCGAGAATTACTTGACCACGTCATCGTGCTCAACGAGCGGCACCTCAAGAAACTGTTGTCGTCGTATCTGGATTACTATCATCCATGGCGAACACACCAGTCATTGGAAAGGGATGCACCGAACGTTCGACCAATACGGAAGGCTAAAGCAGGTGATGTCGTCGAGTGTCCGGTTGTCCACGGACTCCATCATTATTATCTTCCGAAGTCGGCATAAGTAAACGGGACGCACAGGCAGTGCTGATCGAGTGGCTAGTGACACGCTACCTGCGGCATATAATCGGGGCGCATATGCGTTTCGACGATGAGCCTCTTGGGGGCCGCCCCCCGGCGCCGCGGCGCGGGCATGAATATCTCTTGTACGTGCATATTCCGTTCTGCGAAGTGCTCTGCCCCTTCTGTCCCTTTCACCGTGTGCGTTTCAGGGAGCCGCGGGCGTCGCGATATTTCGCGGCGCTGCGGCAGGAGATCAGGCGTTACCACGAGCGCGGGTTCGATTTCTCCGGCGTCTATGTCGGTGGCGGCACGCCCACGGTGGTACCCGAAGAGCTCGCCGAGACGCTAGCGCTCATTCGTTCACTGTATGCAGTCAACGAAATCTCAGTGGAGACGAATCCCAACCATCTGCGGGCAGAGGTGGTATCGCTCCTCAAGTCTGCAGGTGTCAACCGACTCTCCGTGGGCGTGCAGAGTTTCGATGATGTGTTGCTTAAGGAGATGGGGCGGTACGACAGTTACGGTAGCAGTGCGTTCATTGTGGAGAGACTGCACAGCGTTCAGGGCGTTTTTGACACATTGAACGCGGACATGATGTTCAATCTTCCCCATCAGACATTGGCATCCTTGCAAAATGATCTGAGGATTCTTACCGACAACGTCAAAGTAGACCAGGTATCATTTTATCCTCTTATGACCGCGCCGAGCACGCGCCAGGCCATGTCGCTCACCATGGGGGAGGTGACCTTCCGCCGGGAGAAGTCCTTTTACAAAACTATTCTGGCTGCGATGAAGCGGGGCTATCAGCCGTCGTCTGCCTGGTGCTTTTCCCGCGGCAAGTCCATGATCGATGAATACATCGTCGACTATGATGAGTACGTGGGCGTGGGCAGCGGCGCGTTCAGTTATGTCGACGGCACCATGTATTCCAGCACTTTCTCGACCAACTGCTACATCGATCAGGTAGACGGAGGGCGCACGGGCATCACCGCCGCCAGGCGACTCGACCCGCGCGAACAAATGGATTACGACTTCCTGATGAAGCTATTCAGTCTGTCGATGGACAAAAAGGCTATTGAGGCGAAGTATCATGGGGGCTTTCAACGCGCATTGTGGAAGGAGCTACTTACATTTAAGGTGCTTGGAGCGCTGGTCGAGGAAGGGGGGCGCTATCGCGTGACTGAGAAGGGTATGTATTACTGGGTCATGATGATGCGCGAGTTCTTCATGGGTGTGAATAGATTGCGCGACACGATGCGATTGAGGATCAGAGAGGAGTGGCGATCCGAACACATGGCGGTCAAGCCGGGGGACATTGTACGGAGAACGGGCACTGAAGATACCGCGGGGCGAGGTGTTTCGTGATTCATAATTATAGTCACTGCTGTCCCGTTAACGGGTAAATATAAAGGCCTGATTCCACCGTCCTTGATACAATGAGTTTGTGCATAACTTGTTGAATCAGAGAGGAGAATCA
>CAMYNL010000074.1 GCA_947259705.1 uncultured Gammaproteobacteria bacterium
TTGCGGTCGCCGCCCGGGAAAAAAGCCTGGGGAATTAACGTCAGTGCATAAACTGCGGCGGCAAATATGGCACCGATCACTGCCAGCGTCGGAAATCGAAAGCGCAAGGACAATTCGAGGATGCTCCGATAGTGCTGATAGAATTTTCCCTGGTAGGGATCCTGCGCCTGTTGGTTATCACCGCCTGCAGACGGCGGGCTTCCCAAAAACCAGTAGCACATTGTGGTGGTGGAAAACATGGAAAAAAACCACGACCCCATGAGCAAAATGATCATTACCGAGCCCAGCGAGGAGGTGTAATCTCCCGCCTGACCAACCTGCATCAGGATTGGCCCGAAGGCGAAAACCGTTGTCAGCGTACTGGTGAGTAAAGGGATTGTCAGCGAATTGCCGGACTCTAATACCGCCTTCTTGCGGTCCATTCCCGTCGCCAGTCTGACCTTGATGTCATCGGACACAACAATGGCGTTGTCCACGAACATCCCCAGGGCAATGATCATGGTAGCCAGCGACATGCGCTCGATGTTGATGCCCAGGACAGACATCACCAAAATACCGAAAAGCATCACCAGGGGGATAAAAGATCCCACTATCAAGCCGGTTCGAACCCCCAGCAGCAGCATGACCACAAACAGCACGATAAGCACACTTTCGACCACATTGACCATCATGCCGTTGACGGATTTTTTGATGAGCTTGGGCTGGTAGGTGGCAAATTCGAGCTCGTAACCCCACGGCAGAGACTGCTCGATTTCCCGGACTTTTTGCTGAAGTCGGTCGCCGAATTCGACCGCGTCGACGCCACCGAGGACAAAGACGCTTAATACGATGGCCTGATGGCCGTTGTAGTAGGCCGGGTTGTCGATCGGCTCGACATAGCCTTTTCTGACGTTGGCGATATCGCGCAACGGAATGGTGGCCTGGGTGCCGGAAATCGGGATCAGGACCTCTTCGATTTCCTGCAGGGATTTGAACCGGCCCTGGGTTTCGAGTCTGACCTCCACATCAGCAATGTTCACGCTGCCGGCCGGCAACAGGATGTTCTGGTTCTGCAGTGTTTGGCCAATATCGGTGATATCAATGCCCAGCTGCGCAATCTTGGCGTTGCTCACCTCCAGGTAGATGCGCTCATCCTGAACACCGGTCAGATCAACCTTCATGATCCCTTCCACCTGGTTGAGGCGTTCTCTGGTCTTTCGGGCGGTTTCATGCATCTGCGCCATGGAAAACCCATCGCTCCAGAGCGCAATGGTGGCCACCGAGGTATCGCCGAACGTATCGTTGACCATCGGCCCGATGGTGCCTACCGGAAGTTCGGGCATGACATCGGCCATCCGGTTGCGCAGCAGCTTCCATGTCTCCGGCAGGTTCTCCGATGGGACTTCGTCCCTGATGGTCACGTGGATCAGGGATTCACCGACCTTGGAGGTGGAATCCTTGATTTCATCGACCTCTCCGATGCCCCGGATTTTCTCTTCGATGGGCCGGGTAATCAGGCGTTCGACCTGCTCCACCGGCATCCCGGGATAGGTGGCAACCACTACCGCTTCGCGAATCGTGATGTATGGGTCTTCCAGTTTCGGAAGGTTGATAAACGCAGCAATACCGCCAAAAATGACCACCAGGAGCGTCATGATGACGGTTCGCGAATTGTTCAGCGAAAATGCGGTGATGCCATTCATTTTCAGTCGCCTTTTATCAGCGTGAATTCCATCCCGTCGGTAAGAAAACTCACCCCGGCCACGGCAATGACGTCTCCGGCCTCCAGCCCCTCATTCACGATGACCTGGTTTTGTCCCGCGCCACCGGAGCGGACTGCAGTTTTTTTGACGGTCGAAGTGTCGGCGTCGAACACAAATACAAATCCCCGGTTCGGCTCCGGAGCCGGCAGCAGCGCCTGGATCGGAATCAGGTAACCGGGCTCGGGATCGTCATCTTCCAACATCAGACTGGCTTCGGCGGTCATGCCGGGTTTGACCTGTTCATTCGGACTGATCAGCTCCACCTTGACCGGGAAAGCGTTGGCCGTTACGGCAGCGCCGCCGATATAGGAAATACGGCCTGTGGCAGGTTCCCCCGGCATGGTGGGAAAGGTGATCTTTACAGGGTCGTCGATGTTTAGGCGGTGGACAGAGGTCTCTGGAATGGCCAGTTGGACTTCCATTTTTCCGGCGGCATTGATTTCGAGAATTTTTTGCCCGGCCAGTATTTCCTCGTTCGGCTCCACCGATCGCCAGGCTATGACACCGTCGTAAGGCGATGGCAGTTTCGTGTTGCGCAAATCACGATTGGCCAGATCCAGTTTTGCAGTCTGGAATTCAACCGCGCTCACGGCAGACTTGTAATCAAATTCTGCGACCTCCATACGGCTTTCAGCCCCGGCACCCTGCTCAAAAAGCCGAATCTGGCGCTCGTACTCTGCCTGTGTCCTGGCAATATTGTCTCTGGCCGTGACAAGCGCGGCCTCGGCCGCATTGACATCCAGCTGATAGGGCTCGGTATCGAGAACCGCAAGCACCTGTCCTTTTGTAACGCTATCACCGATATCGACTTCAACAGATACGACCTGGCCGCTTATCTGAAAACTGAGGCCGGAGGATTCTACCGCTGCGACAACACCGGAATATTTTCCGATCCGTTCGGCAGCTTGCTCACCGACGGTAATCGTCTCGATGGGCCGGATGATCTTGGTGATTTCAGTTTCTTCTTTGCATGCCGTCAGGACAACGGCAATACAAAGCAGCCAGGTGATTCGCTTCAACGTCTGTTTTGTCATGTTAAGCATCCTCCAGTAAAAGCCACTCACTTGGCTCAGGGCTGCTCAGGGACAGTCAGCAGGTCGCCCCAGTCGGTCCTTTGCTTCATGGTTTCAATCGTATCCGGCCTGACGAAGTTGTCGTCTGCCCTCAGTTGCCAGCCGCCGCCCAGAGCCTTGTAGGTGGCCACCAGGTTGGACACCACCTGGCCCCTGGCCAGGGTCAGCGCATCCTGCTGCTCCAACAGGGAAGTCTGGGTATTCAAGACGCGCGTGTAGTCTGTAGCGCCTTCCCGGTACTGAATCAGCGCCAGGTCGGTGGCCCGCGAAGTTGCCTGTACAGCACTTTCAAGGTGTTTCACCTGTTCCTGGGTACGCAGGAAACCCTGCAGGCCATCCTGTACCTCCCGCGCAGCCGCCAGTGCGACACTCTGGTAGGAGGTGACGGCCTGCTCGAAACGGGCGTCCTGGACCCGCACGTTGTTCTTGATCCGTCCGTAATTAAGAATGTTCCACTTGAAAAAAGGCGCGATGAACCCGGTCCCTGCATCCGAATCAAACATGTCGGAAAAACTGGCGCCGGACACACCGATTCCTCCCACCAGCCCGAAGTGGGGATAAAGTTCGGCCTGGCTGACGCCGATCACGGCGCTTCGTGCAGCGGCCGCCATTTCGGCCGCCTTCACATCGGGTCTTCGCCGTAAAAGATCGGCAGGGATTCCGACCGCTGCGGTCGCCGGTGCGTCGGGTATTTTTCCATTTGTTCCCAAAAGTTGCTGCAGATCGCTGGGCGGCATACCCAGCAGAAAGCTCAGCGTGTTTCGGGTGCGTTCCAGGGATAATTCCAAAGCAGGAATCAATGCCTGGGTGTTATACAGAAGCCCGGCGGCCTGTTGCACGTCCAACTCATCTGTGGCGCCCTCTTTAAACCTGGTATTGGCCAGGCCCAATGCATCTTGCTGCAATTTTACATTGCTGCGTGCATAGTTCCAGCGTCCGGATATTTGTATAAAGTGCCGCGACATCGCCGGTCAGCGTCACCAGCACCGCGTCGTAATTCAGCATGCTGGCAGCGAGATTGGCGTCTGCCGCCTCGACTCCGCGCCTGAATTTCCCCCAGACATCCGCCTCCCAGGCGGCGTCAAAGCTAGCGCTCCAGGTGTCGGTCGTACGGTCTACCTGTTGCCGAATATCGTCCGGCAGGTTGGCCAGGGGCGGGGCATTGATACTTTCCCGGGCGTAGGAATAACTGCCGCTGACACTTTGGGATTGTGGATATTTCAAGCCGGTGGCGATACCGAGCTGAGCCCTGGCTTCCATCACCCGCAGGCCGGCAACCTGCAGGCTCAGGTTTTGCTGGTAGGCGGTATCGATCAGCTTGGACAGTTCCGGGTCATTGAAAACTTCCCACCAATCCTGGTAGGCGGTGGTAGAGGTGTCCACCCGCTCGTCTTCAGCGTTCAGCCAACTGTCTGCAACCGGCGCCTCGGGTTTCTCAAAATCGGGTCCGACGGTTTTGCAGCCGGTAATCAGGAATAAGCTGGCCAGGGCCAGGGCAACGGTGCTGTTGAGTCTGCTCATGCCACTTTCCTGTTTATCCTTCTGGTTTTCGCTTATCGGTACACTCTGTTGCCAACACGTCTTCGACAAAGGCCCAGAGTTCGTTTTCGTCAGGAAAGTGCGTCGCTCTACCGGTAGCGAGGTGCTCTACACGTCCCCGATGAACAAGCTTGGATTCCCCTGAACTCGCTTGCAGTTGGATGACAAAGGCCCGGTTGGCGGGCAGCGATACGTCATTCTTGGACATGGCGGACACTTTCCGGCGACTACTCGGTTTAGTGTGCCGCGCCGGTCGCGTTCACGGGAAGATGGACGCGCGTTCCATCTGAGATTTCGGGTGTTCGATGTGAGGCGCCGGGCGTTCGCGCCGCGTTCGCGTTCAGTCTTTGGAAAGCAGTTGGACCAGATCCCGCTGAGTCTGCGCCGCGCGGAGGTCGGCTGTGTCATGGCCTTCGGTGAATCGCCCCAGGATCTCGCCGAGTAGCTGGTGCGCGTCGGGTGAGCTCCCGAGACGGCTCAGGCTGAGGGCCGCACGGAGCTCCAGGGAGGTCCGCCTCGGACAGGATGCTCGGATCGCAGTTGATGTCACCCTTGGCGCTGCGCCGCGGTGTCAGCAGGATCGCGCGAACGTTGTCCTGCAGCCCGAGGACATCGGCTGTTCATCCCACACATTGCCGAGCCGGTAGGAAAAACTACGAGCAACAACTACGAAAAACTACCAATAACCAGGGCGGCAGATGCCGAGTAGCATGCGCGCATTGGCTCATACGCCTCGATTCTGTTTGAGAATGTCGCCAGCGTCTGGGGAGGAAAAGCAGTACTCGAAGCCGGCCAGCGCGATTCTATCGAACGTAACGCGCTGACAGCCGAGATCCTCGACGCCTGGCTGGTAATGCGGCTAATCTGATACCATCCGCGGTTTAATGTATCGCCGCCATAGAGCTACAGAATCAGGAGCAGGTCGTGCTAAACGCGTTTTTTTTGGGGATTCATCGCCGCTTCCTCACTGGTCATCGGCGGTTTGATCGCCTCATGGATGACGATCAGTCAGCGTACACTCGGTCTCATTTTGGCCTTCGGCGCAGGCGTGCTTATTTCCGCGGTTGCCTATGAACTCGTTTTCGAGGCAGTCAAAGCCACCCCGATGACCGGCTCCGCCATCCTGGGTGTGTTCGCCGGTGCCGTCACGTTCTTTGTCAGCGACCGCTACGTTAGCGGCATGGTGGATAGTAAGGCTGATTCAACAGGATCCGGTGATGCCTCGTCTCTGGTCGTGCCGATGGTGCTCGGCATCATCCTCGATGGTATTCCCGAGTCGGTCGCGCTCGGCCTGGGTCTGCTCGAAGGTGGCACGATCAGCATCGCCATGTTGGTTGCGGTATTTATTTCGAATCTGCCCGAAGCAATTGCCGGCACGAGCGGTCTCAAGGCCAGCGGGTGCAGTCCAGTGAAAACCCTGTCGTTATGGTTGCTGATTGCGCTCGTCTGCGGCGGCGCATCGGCGGCGGGTTTTGCGCTACTGGCTGGCGTGCCGGAAACCTGGATCGCATTCGTGCAGACCTTCGCGGCCGGGGCCATTCTTACCATGCTCGCGAACGAAGCGTCTGTCGGTGGACGGGCTCCCTACGTCTGCGAATTTATGATGTCAAATCTCCATGTGAATCGAATGAAGAAATCAAAAGGGTCCCGACCGGGGTCCTCGGCGAGTGTCTGCCGCAACTCTTCACGCAGGCGACCGCGAATATCCAACGTCAGTTGATCGGTCGGACGCCACATGTACCGGATTTCGATCAGCCTTTGATTGTCCGTGTATTGCGGCGACACGAGCCATCCTGCCCCGGTCTGCGCGAAATTGATCCCAATGCTGTGATGCGGCGCAAAATCCATGACGCTTGCGGTGATGTTCCACGCGAGCCCGTCCGCGTCGCCCGTGCCAGTGAGTCCCGCAGCAGTTTTCGTTGGCGTGTTTGGTGCATAGCCGACCTCACCCGAGAACCGGACTCTCCAACCCTCCGAGCGGATCGGCCAGCGAGCGGCTGCGCATGCGACGATCGCAAAGTAGTCTTCAAGCGGCCCGTCGGGCTGGCCACTAACCAGCAGCGCTGACGGCAGGTAGATGATATCGAATGCGCGCTGCACCAAGCGACGCTTATACTGCAGGCTTTCGATGCCGTATATATAAGACACTCGTGACCGGTCGTCACTGAAATCGAGTGGATCCCGTCGCACGTTGCTTGGGCCATCTTCCGAGTTGTATTGTAAGACCATGTGCGATTCCCAGCTGTTCTTCGCTTTGAACGTAGCATGCAAACCATCGGTCCAGTTGACACGATGGTTGTTGCTGTTGTTTTGAGTGAGCGACTTGGAGAACACGCCGCCTCTGGCTACAAATTTCGTTTGCATGCGGCCAATCGCGACATTGAAACGATCAGTTCGAAACCGCTGCAGGAAGAATTCATCGATCGTGATCTGGCCGTCCTCCATAGTGGTACTCGTCGATGTATTTGGTTGAAGTACGAAGTCGGGCTCACATTCGTCGCTCGAACAGAGACCAGCCACTCGAACTACACCGCGAAGGCGTTCGGTTATTCCCCAGATCGACCTGATTCGCCAGCGGGCCCGAGTGGTATCCGGGTCGCCAAGCGTGACAGCGTCAATATCGTCCCCGACAAATGTGTCGCCAATCCTGAAATCACCGTCGAACCTCAGGCCGCGTTGTTCGATAGCGTCGCCGATGCTGTCCAGAACATCGATTGGCACCTCGTCGAGCGCTTCGTCGAAACTTTCCGAATCTGAATTGTCGGCCTGGACCGACTGCGCATTGCCGGGATCGGCAACAAGGCAGGCAAACAGAGCTGTCGCAACAGCAAATGTCAGTCGGATCCGAATTCTGGTCATCGATCAAGAGTCCCAACAGCAGGCACCCAAGAGTCCCAACAGCAGGCACCCACCGCGGAACAAAATACCTTCATAATCCGATACTCCCCAGTAGCGCTATGCCACTCTCAAAGAGGCCTCCATGGGAGTCGTGCTTACCAGCGAAAAATGACGCCCAACGTCGGTCCGCTGAAATTGATGTCGTCGATTAGCAGAGTCGAATCAAAATCCCATTCAAGGTGCCGGTACACGAGTGCCAGATCCCACATCCTGCCAGCCTGGAACCCGATGCCCGCGGTCGCCTGCCAGGTGAGTTTCGAATCTCCGGCACCGACATCAACGTAGTACGGAAAATACCATCGTTCTCCCAGTGATGCCTGGCCCTTTAGACCGACAAATCCATCCCAGGCAGTAAGGGAGCCCGAGATTGTTCGCGACTGGCCGGGGCCCAGTGACTGCAACTCCAGGAACAAGTCCGTGTCGAGATCGATATAGCGCACACCGCCGACCAAATCGAGTCTGGACTTGCCTTCCGAGTACAGCCCGTAACCACCCGCAAATTGCAGAACCAATCCCTGCAGATCGAGGTTTGTCGTCGTCGTGACAGGAACCTGGATCGGGCCAATCGGGATCGACAGATCAGCCGTACTGTCAACGCCGAGGTCAAGGTAGACAACGTCGGTAAGGAACGACCAGTTGTTCTTACGTGCCGCGAATGCGCCCATGAAAGCCATCTCGAGATTATCGAGCAGGTCGTTGAACCCGACTTCGACCTCGGCCCCTCCGATTGTCTTGCCGCCGATGTCCGCGCCCCACAGGTAGATAGCGCCGGCGAATTGCCACTGATCCTGTGACTCAGAAAAATCGGTCTGGGCCTGCGCGGCGGCGGTTGTCGACATCAGCGCCCCAATCAGGGTAGCTACGAGTAGCTTCGTCATGATGTTTGCTTGGTTTATCACGGCCTGTTCCTCCTGTTCGTATGAGCGCCGGCACTCAACCCAATACGAGCGACGCTACGTAGTCAATCAAATCACGCGAGCTGATGACCCCGATTGGAACCCCGTCGTCGTCGATCAGCGGGAGATAGCGCAGGTCGCTCACCACCATAAGGTGGGTGGCGTGGGCCAATGGGTGATCCGGTTTGACCGTCTCCGGATCGGACGTCATCACGTCGCTGACTGCAATCCCGGCAGGATCGAGCTCTTCAGCCGCTACGCGTGCAAGGGCGTCTCTCTCGGTGAAAATGCCGGTAAGTTTGCCGGCCGAGTCGGTAACGAGTACGCAGCCGATGTGCTGCTCGCGCAGGATTGCGAGTGCTTCCGCCGCGGTTGCCGTGCCAGGAACTGAGATAACCTCGGACGGCCCCAGCTGCTCGACACTGTCATTGGCCAGGCTGTGGCGGATCTTGCTTTGGGCCTCGGCGGCCGACAGCTCCTCGCGTACCAGGCTGGCCAGGCAATGCTCGCACACAGCGGCGCCGGGCAGGTTCGGATACTCGCAAACCGGGCACGGTGTCCCTTCCGGTTCTGTGGACTGAACCGCCCAGGTTTCGCCCAGCCGATAGAGCGCATTCAGGTCCGGAGGATGGGCCTCACGGGCGGCTTTCACCTGTGCCATGAGCTCCTCGTCATAGGCCGGTTTGCGGACCGCACGGAATACGCCCACCGGAGTCGGAAAGTCCGGCGGCCCCATTCGGCTCAGGAAATAGGCCAGTGTCGGCTCTGTCGCACACTCGTCATGCACGAGCAGTTGTCGCTCATCCACATCGGCAACATTGACCACTTCCGGCGTCAGTCCGTTGAGGCGGATCCCCTTTTCCATCGATTTACCGAAACACATCGGTTGAGTCACCGTCGTTGAAGATCAGGCAATTCTGCGCAACCTCGACGAGCGCTGCACCCGTATGCCGCGCCGCTCTGCTCAGCACTCCCGACATGTGCTTCTGGAAGGTATCCACTGTGCGAGCGATGAAGCTGGCCTCCGCGCCGATGGCCACGCCGATCGGGTTGACAGGATTTTCAATCGAGCCGTCAGGGCTCGACTTGGTGTGCTTGCCAATCGCCGAGGTCGGCGAATACTGCCCCTTCGTCAGACCGTAGATGCGGTTGTTGAATAGCACGATGTTGATATCGATGTTGCGCCGCAGGGCATGCAGAAAGTGGTTGCCGCCGATAGCCAGTGCATCACCGTCACCCGTGGTGACCCAGATTTGCAACTCGGGACGCGCGCACTTCAGGCCCGTGGCCAGGGTGGGTGCACGACCGTGAATTGAATGTATGCCGTAGGTTTCCATGTAGTACGGGAAACGACTGGAGCAGCCGATACCCGAAATGAAGACAATGTTTTCGCGCGCTATTCCGAGCGTCGGCAAGGTCTTTTGAATCTGTGCCAGGATCGCATAGTCGCCACAACCGGGACACCAGCGAACGGATTGCTCCGAGGCGAAGTCACGACGCGTCAGTATACGTGGCTCGATGATCGCGCTCATGCCAGCGCCTCCTCGACCTTGGCCTCGACTTCGGCGATGCCGAAAGGCGTGCCCTGAAGCTTGGAAAAAGAGATCGTATCGACTGCATAGCGGGCGCGAAGCAACAGGGCCAGCTGGCCTCCATTCAGTTCGGGAACGAGCACCTGTGAATAGCGGGCCAGGAGAGTGCCGAGGTTGCGCGGAAACGGGTTGAGGTAACGCAAGTGCGCATGGGCCACCGATTGACCCCTGTCACGGCAATCGCTGACCGCGGACGAGACAACGCCACGGGTACCACCCCACGAGAGCACCAGCAAGTCGGCCTGCTCCGGACCGTCGACCACCTGCTCGGGCACGAAGCGGGCGATGCGTTCAACCTTGTCGGCGCGCATTCGACACATGCGCTCGTGATTGTCCGGATCATAGCTAACGTCGCCCGTCTGATCCTGCTTCTCCAATCCGCCCAGCCGATGCTCGAGTCCCGGAGTGCCGGGCACCGCCCAGGGGCGTGCGAGCGTCGAGTCGTCGCGGCTGTAAGGATGAAAATCGGCCGCCTCGACC
>CAMYNL010000075.1 GCA_947259705.1 uncultured Gammaproteobacteria bacterium
TTCTTCGATCATGGATTCGAGCTGCCGTCTGGGCTTGTCATCACCCTTGTCACTGAAATTGTCGTACAAGTCCCGCGCGATGCCGCAGAAAGCGTCAAGCAACGTCGGGTCAAAGTGACTGCCACGACCGCTTTCGAGGATGTCCATCGCTTCGTCAAACGGCATCGGCGCCTTGTAGGGACGCCGCGAAGTCAGGGCGTCAAACACATCGGTGATTGCGAAAATCCTGGCGGCGACCGGGATGTCTTCACCCCTAAGTCCGTCCGGGTATCCGGCGCCATCAAACTTCTCATGGTGGCCACCAACAACGGGATTGGCATCCTCCAGCCAGCGCGCTCGCGCGGTGATTTCCAGGCCGTGCTCGACGTGGGTCTTCATGATCGAGAACTCATCGTTTGTGAGCTTGCCTTGTTTCAGAAGAACGTTGTCTCGAATCGCGAGTTTGCCGACGTCATGCAACAGCGCGCCCTTGATCAGGCTCTGGATTTCATCGCGCGGCAAGCCGATCGTCTTTGCCAGGCGCACCGAATAGACAGACACTCTGTAGTTGTGTGCGTCGGTATCGCTGTCACGCTTCGCGATCGCGCCGCCAAGAACCTGCAGAATCTCCAGGTTGGAATCGAGCAGCCTTACTGTCTGACGAGATATCCGGTCCAGCAGCCGACCAATGATCGGATAGATGGCAAGAGCGGTGGCTATGACCAGGCCTACGACGTAAGCCAGGGTTCGCAAAATGTTGCCGCGAATTCCATCAATGGCTTCTGCAGAGATTGCGAATACGCCGACAACTTGTGCAACGACCTCATTTGCGGAATTAGCAAGGGGCAGGGCGACACCGACAACCGGCAGCCCGTCAAGTCGTCTTGTTACGACATGAAAATCGTCAGCTGCCAGTGCTGGAATCGTTGCTCCGTCAACCGCGCTCTTGACGGCAGGCATGGACTCATAACTGTCATCAGCCCGGTCTAGCACTCGCTTGCCGGTTTCATCATAGATGCGCACCAGCACGAACTTGCCACCGCTGACATCGACCTGGCCTGTTCTATCAATAAACTCGTCCAGTTTTTGGCTCAGCGTCACAGTAGACAGAGGTTCCGCAGTGTCCAATGAGTCCCGGACGTAGTGGTTGAACTGACTGACTCGAAGGCGAGCCAGCTCGGCGACTTCCCGTTCGATTCGGCGCTGATCAGTGTAGAAGGCTAGCGCCGCCATGAGCAGGCACAGAATGATCGTCGCTGCGGCCAGTTGCAGCAAGAGCATCCGGTGAATGGATCTGCTTAACGACGAGGGCGTCATAATGTCCGAGTCTCACGAAATAGACGGGTCAATCTTTTCAGACCGGCAGTCAATCGGCAAGTTGGACAGCCAGTGACGTCAGTGTCGACAAGCGAAGGTCTGATTATGGACGAAACCCTGAAGTACAGTAGTTGTTGCGTGATGCGCAACACGCTGAGGACTATCACTGATGGCCATGCACAATCCGCCGCACCCGGGCGAGTTCATCCGGGAGACATATATCGAGCCATTCGACATCAGTATCGGGTCGTTGGCTGAGAGTTTGGGTGGCGCTGCTTCTACCTTGGCGCGTATTGTGTCGGACCAGTGCACTCCGAAGCCGGAATTGCCTCAGGCGGATATTCTGGTAACCCTCATCCTGTGCGCAGTCCTCTGAATCTGGCATCATAACCGGGTCTGTGGATAGTCCCATCGCTTCCAACTTTCCCCGGAGCTGTCTAATAAAAGGAGAACAACATGGCGCGTCATGACAAACACTCGAGACAGGGCAATATCGACGATGACGTGTACGCATCGGTTGACCTCAGTGTCAGCATGCCGAAATACAGGTTCCCGGAAGCGGAGCGGGATCCGCGGCATGCCTACGCGGTGGTACATGACGAATTGATGCTGGACGGCAACGCGCGCCAGAACCTGGCAACCTTCTGCCAGACCTGGGAGGAGCCGGAGATCCATCAGTTGATGGACGAGTGCATCGACAAGAATATGGTCGACAAGGACGAGTATCCGCAGACGGCGGAAATCGAGGCACGCTGTGTCCACATGCTGGCTGACCTGTGGCACTCACCGGAGGTGGAAAATGGCGTGGGCTGTTCCACCACCGGCTCCAGCGAAGCCGCCATGCTGGGTGGAATGGGCATGAAACGGCGCTGGGAGGCAACACGCAAGGCCGCGGGCAAGCCCATCGACAGGCCAAACCTGATTACCGGACCGGTGCAGATCTGCTGGCACAAGTTCACCCGGTACTGGGACATAGAACACCGGGAAATTCCGATGGAAAATGGGCGTCTGCTGATGACCCCGGAAGAGGTGATCAAGCTCTGTGACGAAAACACCATCGGGGTGGTACCCACCCTGGGCGTGACATTTACCGGGCAGTACGAGCCGGTAAAGGCAGTGTCTGACGCCCTCGACGACTTTCAGAAGAAGACAGGGGTGGACATCCCGATCCACGTGGACGGCGCCAGCGGCGGCTTTCTCGCCCCGTTCTGTGCGCCCGATTTGCCCTGGGATTTTCGGCTCCCGCGGGTCAAGTCGATCAATGCCTCTGGCCACAAGTTTGGCCTGTCGCCGCTGGGGGTGGGCTGGATCATGTGGCGCGAGGCCGCCGATCTACCTGATGAACTGGTATTCTGGGTGAACTACCTGGGCGGCAACATGCGTGACATCGCGCTGAACTTCTCCCGGCCCGCCGGGCAGGTAGTCTGCCAGTATTACAATTTCCTGCGCCTGGGCCACGAGGGCTATCGCAAAATCCATAATGCCTGCTACGACACGGCCGAACACCTCGCGACCGAGCTCGAGAAACTGGGCCCCTTTGAAATGATATACGGAGGCAAACGAGATGAGGGCATTCCCACTCTGTGCTGGAGATTGAAGGACGGCGCTGACCCGGGCTTCAGCCTCTATGACCTGGCTGATCGCCTGCGCGCCCGGGGCTGGCAGGTACCGGCCTACTCACTGCCCGCGCACTGCGAAACCGAGGTCATCCAGCGCATCCTCGTGCGCCACGGGGTCAGTCGCGACCTGGCCTCATTGCTGTTCGATGACATAAAAGCCGCGATGGACTACTTTGCCAAACATCCGGTCCAGGTGCCCATGGATGCGACCGAAGCGTCGGGGTTTCATCACTAAACGGGAAACCCGCGGTGTTGCACTCCCACCGCCATCATCGCAAGGGTCTGCGTCAGCCCGCACCCGGGCAGCCAGTTGAGTTCGGCGCACTTTTGCTGTGGCCAGAGGCCGCCCAGCCATGACAAATACGGCAGATATTCTGCTTGATCTGCATATGGTGTGAACGGCACTACTGTTATCTTTCGGGATTGGCGTAGGCGGATCGAATCAGGGCGTAATTTTCCCCCTGGAAGTCTTCGACAAGTTCCTGCACGTCGGCTTCCGGTATGCCAATACCCTTGAGTAGCATACTCCCTCGCAGAAGCGTGCTCTCAATATACCCGGTGCCGGCATTATTGATGCCTTGGGCCGCAAGCTCATCCTGGTCCCTCAGGCTGCGCACTTGCACAAAGACATCAAGCTGAGGATAGAGGTGCTTCAGCGTGACTGCCACGGCCTTAGCCTGTCTCATATCCCAGAGAGTGACGTATGCGGCATCGGCTCTGCCGAGTCCCGCAACCCGCTGCGTAAATGGGCTGTTTATGTCACCGAAGTGAACATTGCGACCACTTCGCTTACCGTCCCGAACACAACTGATATCTCTGTCGAATGCCACATAGGGGACGTTCGCCCTTTCCAGCATGAGACAGATAAGCTGCCCGACCTCTTCGTAGCCGATGACAACCACATGCCGATCCAGATCAGCAGGGGCCTCAGCTCCTTCAATCACCGAAACAGTTCCAAGCCGTTCGGCCAGTTCACTGCCGACCTTCACCATCAGCGGGGTCAGAATCATACTGAGTGCAACCGCAAGCATCCCAATGGTTAGTTGCTGAGTACTCAGTACACCAGCAACGGTAGCGGCACCGAAAACCACAAAAGCAAGCTCACCGAATTGCGACATCAAAAAACCTGAACGAATGGCAGCCTGACGACCGATGCCGAATGCCAGGGTGAGGCCGATGAGTATCACAACCTTGAGGACCAATATCACCGGAACGTGGGTAATCAGTAATAACCCGTCACTCAGCAGGGCGCCGACATCTATCGACATCCCCACGGCAATGAAGAACAGGCCCATTAATATGTCCTTGAAAGGCGCGATGGTCGCCTCGACCTGGTACCGATAATCCGAGGCCGAGAGCAGCATCCCAATGAGAAAGGCGCCTAGCGTCATGGAAAGGCCCGCTTGTTCAGCAATCCATGCAGCGGCAACGACCGATAGAATTACCACGATCCCGAACGCCTCCATATGGCGCCGCCTTGCCGTGTAACTCAACGCGGCGGGCAGCAGATAGCGCGCGACGACAATGATGCCGCCGACCGCCACCACCAACAGCAAGACACTCTCCCACAAAGGTGCCTCTGTCGCTTCTGCCGTCCGGTGAGCCAGGATAGGTACCAGCGCCATGACCGGAACAATCCAGATGTCCTGTGCCATGAGAATTGCAAACGAGGTCTGCCCATGTTCAGTGGCCAGTTCTCCTCGTTCCGATAATGTCGCCATGATGATGGCCGTGGAAGACATCGCGAATCCGAGACCCGCGATGACAGCGCTTTCCCATGACGCATCGGTGAATAAGATCAAGTAGCTGCCCAGCACTGCCGCGGTCACCAGTATTTGTAACGACCCCAAACCAAAAAGCAGGCGACGCATGGACCACATCCGCTCGGGACGCACCTCCAGACCGATGGTGAACAGAAAGAGCACCACACCGAGTTCTGCGATGTGTTTCAGGCTCTCCACATTCTCGGTTGCGACCGGTCCCGGGGTATGGGGCCCAATGATGATGCCGGCGACTATGAAACCCAGTATGGAACCAAAACCAAGACGCTCAAAGAGTATGACGCAAATCGCCGTCGCCAGGAGCAGGACGACTAGAGCGAGAAGAATCGATGTGAGGTCCATAGATATAACCCGTACGTGGAACGCGCAATAGGCAGCATTCGCAGAGAATTACTTGTAGACGCCAAGTTAGAGGTAGTTCCTGTTCCACGCTTCCCAATCGAGGGCATTCGCCTTGTCGCGACAATCATCGATCGCGTCTGCCAGGGAGCCCAGGCGGGCGGTTGTGCCCATGAGGCGCAGGACGGAAGCGCGAGCGTCCTCATCGCCGCCGGCCGAGCGGCGGAGCTCGTCACCCCGCGACTCGATTTCGCGAACGAAACTCCTGGTGTCGGGCAGGTCCGGGATCGGCTGCAGCGCTGCGAGCGAGTTCGCAATCAACTGGAAGGAT
>CAMYNL010000076.1 GCA_947259705.1 uncultured Gammaproteobacteria bacterium
CGGCGCCATTGCGCTCGGGCATCCGTTCGGTTGCTCCGGGGCCCGCATCACCGGTACCTTGCTGAACGTGATGCGACAGAACGAAGGCACGTTGGGCGTTGCCACGATGTGTGTTGGACTGGGACAGGGCATTACTACTGTCATTGAGCGTTTGTAGTCAGGGATCGCAACCAGCTGGCGCCCCTGGAGAGAAAGGCAAGCCAATTCATATCCCACTTGACCGTTGTTTCTTCTCTGGTTACTCTATGTTTCCCGGATTACAGGGGAAGGAACCATGGAGGATGTAAAGGGCTTCGCCAGGGACCTGGAACTGCTGGCGCTAGCGGTAAACAAGATGCAGGCGCGACTGAATTCAATCGTTGGTGACCGTCAGGTCGAAACGCCACGTCGAGAACCGGTTGATTCCAACTTGTTCCTAATGAGGCGACATCAAGTGCTCGCCGCTTTGGGTATACACGAGAAAGTGTCGCGCGCGTCGTGGTCACACGATCGCGTTGATACGATCATTTTTGACGCATGGGATCACCAATGGCAACGGGATGAGAAAACCGGCCAACTTCAGCGGTACCCGATGAGAACCAAACATCACTACAACCTGGCTGATTCCCGGGAGAATCCGGTGCGCGGCCACACACGATGGCAACACCACGTCGACATGGTACTTGGTGGATACCGAGCTGCGATTCTGATCATGCCGGTGCAAACCGATTCAGATGATCCAAACAGACGAACCCGAGGCTGGTTGCCGCAATATGTGACGGGTGAAATTCAAGACGCAGGCAAAGGCCAGTTTTGGTTTCACGCTGATGAGGTCGTTCCCATCTGACCCTGCGGCAGCGCAGTAGCCTCGCCTGAGCTGCGCCGCGTTCAACGCGTATAAGTACTTATGCGGGCTCTGGAATCCCGGACTTTCTACTATAGTTGGCGTGTCAGGGTTGGAATCGACAAAGGGGAACCAGGATGCCTGCCCAGAAACTGCAAGACTACCTCGATAAGCACGAGATCCAGTACGTCACGATCAGCCACTCACCCGCCTACACCGCGCAGCACATCGCGGCACTGGCGCATGTCCCGGGCAGCGAGCTCGCGAAGACCGTCATTGTGAAGATCGACGATAAATTCGCCATGGCCGTCCTGCCGGCGTCGCTCCGCGTCGATCTCCGGCACCTGCAGGAGGCCCTTGGCGCGGACGAAGTCACGCTCTCCAGCGAGCAGGAGTTCAAAGAGCTGTTTCCGGACTGCGAATTGGGCGCCATGCCGCCATTCGGCAATCTCTATGACATGGGCGTCTATGTCGCCGAGCAGCTGACCGAGGACGATGAGATCGCATTCAACGCGGGTTCGCACTCCGAGCTCGTCAAGATGTCGTACAACGACTTTGCGAATCTCGTCACACCGCAGGTTGTCGCGCTGACCTGAGCGCGGCGCAGACCGGCGGTTTGATCCGAAGCACGGGAGTGTTCGGATGGTGGCTCCGTAGGTCCAGCCCCATCTACTGTGCTGAAAAACCAAACCATTGCGGGAAAAATACCAGGATGGCCAGCACGATCATCTGCAGGATGATAAAGGGCGTGACGCCATAGTAGATATCTGTGGTTCGGACTTCGGGTGGCGCAACACCTTTGAGATAAAACAGGCTGAAGCCAAATGGTGGGGTCAGGAACGACGTCTGCAAGTTCATGGCTACCAGGATGGCATACCAGACCGGGTTGATGCCCAGGCTGGCGGCGATGGGCACCAGGATCGGCACAACAATGTAGGAAATCTCGACAAAGTCGATAAAGAAGCCCAGTGCCATGATGATCAGCATGGAGAGGATCAGGAAGCCCCATTCTTCGCCCGGCAGGCTCAGCATGAACTCCTCGATGATCCAGTCGCCGCCCGTATAGGTGAAGACCATCGAGAAAGCGGTCGCGCCGATCAGGATCGCGAAGACCATGGCGGTGATCTTGACGGTCTCCAGGGAACTCTCCCAGACCATGCGAACCGAGCACCGGCCATAGAATGCCGCCAGGACGATAGCGCCGACGCCGCCGACCGAGGACGATTCCGTCGGTGTTGCCACGCCGGTCAGGATAGAGCCGAGTACCAGGATGATCAGCACGAGCGGCGGGATGACCGCCTTCAGCGCCTGATATACCTGCTGCCTTTTTGAACCAGTCATCTGCTCCAGTCGGACTGGCGGCGTCAAATCCTTTTTTATCAGCGTGATGATGACAATGTAGGCGATGTAGAAGACGACCAGGGACAGGCCCGGCCAGAGCGCTGCCTTGAACAGATCGCCGACAGGTTCCTGGAAAACATCGCCGAGGATGATGAGAATAATGGACGGCGGAATGATCTGACCCAGGGTGCCTGCAGCACAGATAGTTCCGGTGGCCAGGCGTTTGTCATAGTTGTACTTGAGCATGACCGGCAGGGAGATAACCCCCATGGCAACCACGCTGGCGCCGACGACGCCGGTGGATGCCGCCAGCAAGGCCCCTACCAGGATCGTTGAAATGGCGATGCCGCCACGAATCTCGCCGAATAGAAAACCCATCGATTCGAGCAGACGTTCGGCCAGGTTGGACTTCTGCAGCACGATGCCCATGAAAATAAACAACGGGATGGCCATCAGGATCGTGTTATTCATGATCGACCAGATCCGGTGTGGCATCAGCGAGAAGATCTCCGGCCCCTCGGCCAGCAGGCCAAAGAAGACCGCAACGCCACCAAAGGTAAATGCCACGGGAAAGCCAACGAGCAACAGCAGCAGGGCAACGGCGAACATGATGAGTCCGATCATCTACAGAACCTCGGGACGACGTTCTGGTGGTTCTGCGAGACCCAGGAGAATATTGATATTGCGGATGACAAAGCCGGTTGCCGAGACAATCAGAAAGACAAAGGACGCCGGGATGACCAGCTTGATCAGCCAGCGATAGTGCAGACCACCGGGATCACCACTAATTTCACCGGTACTGAATGCCTCCTGCACGTACCAGACGGACCCCTCGATGACCAGCACGCTCAGTGGCAGCAACAACAACAGGGTGCCACCGATGTTGATAATGGCTTTCCAACGCGGTGAGAAACGATCGTATAAGACATCAACACGCACGTGGCCGTCTTCCTTCAGTGCGTAGGCGATGCCAAACAGAAAGACCATCGCAAACAGGTGCCACTCCATCTCCTGCAGGGCGATCGAACCGCTGCTGAAGAAATAACGCATGATCGCGTCGTAGAAGACGTTGAGCAGCATCGCCAAATTGAGCAAGCCGGCAACCCACCCCATCAGGTTGGAGAAGCGATCGAAGAGTTGCTCGAGCCTCAGGAGCATGAAGTGCCTTTACATGGCGACACCGGACTCCCGGCCAGGGCCGGGAGTCCGGCCGGGACTATTCGAGATTGTCCTTGAGATACGCGTAGTCGGAAATCTCGGTCCACTTGCGCGCCATTTTCATGTAGGCCGTTTGTGAATCGAGGATTTTCCTGAAGGTCGGATCATTGGCCGCGCTTTCGGCCAGTAGTTCCTGGTTGACCCTTTTCATTTCGGCAATGATTTCAGGCGGGAAGGTGCGGATCTTGACGTCCGGATACTCCTCCTCGATGGAAGCCAAGTTGACCGCGCTGTCATGGTAGGAGCGGGCATACATATCGTAGGCCGCATACTGCATGGCAGTGACCAGGATCTCCTGCAAATGCCCGGGCAAGGCATCGAACGCGGCCTTGTTGACCATGAACTGCAGTTCCGTCGCGGGTTCATGCCAGCCGGTGTAGTAGTAAGGCGCGATCTTCTGAAATCCCATGTTGAGATCGAGGGATGGCCCGACCCATTCCAGGGCATCAATGGTGCCGCGCTCCAGCGCCGTATAGAGCTCGCCGGGGGCGATGTTCGTGACTACGACATCCAGCCTGGAAAGGATTTCGCCGGCAAATCCCGGCACACGCATCTTGAGACCGTTGAGGTCGTCGAGCGCGTTGATTTCCTTGCGGAACCAGCCACCCATCTGGTTACCGGTGTTGCCACCGGGAAAGCTGTAGACGCCGTGCTGATCGTAAACCTGCTTCATCAACTCCATGCCACCGCCGTAATAGAACCAGGCGTACTGCTCCGGCGCGATCATGCCGAAGGGCATGGTGGAGAAGAACATGGTATTCGGGTCCTTGCCCTTCCAGTAATACGAGGCCGAGTGACCCATTTCATACTGGCCGGCCTTGACCATATCGAGGATGCCGAACGCCGCCTTGTGCTTGTTTGCCGAGTCGATCCGAATTTCCAGCTCTCCGCCGGACATCTCGTTGACCATGTCGGCCATCTTGATGACCGCGTCGCCAAAGATAGGGAATCCCGTCCCCCACGTCTGGGCGAGTTTCCAGACGATGGTTTCCTTCTCAACTTCGGCTTCCGCCGGCGCCGCTGCCTGCTGTTTTTCCGCACAAGACGCCAGGGCCAGTAAAGAACCGAGCACCACAAGGCCAGTGATCTGCCTCATAACATGCTTCAGCTGTTTCATTGTTTTTCTTCCTTTCAGACATGAAGGAAAGGAAATTCTAGCCCGTTCGTGCGGGAAAAGCGCCGTGAAGGGCCGGAATGGTGACTGCAACGCCCGTGAACCAAAATCGCCGCGAATGTCTATAATGCTGCGTCCAAACCCTCTGTAGGTGATAATCACTCCCATGCCCTCATTCCTGTCGGAACTCAAGCGCCGCAACGTATTGCGTGTCGCAGCCGCTTATGCCGTGGTCGCCTGGATCATTATCGAGGCCGGCTCGGTGCTGTTGCCGACCTTCGGGGCATCCGAATCGGCGTTCCAGATCTACGTCGTCATCGTCCTTGCCGGTTTTCTCGCGGCGCTGGTCCTTGCCTGGGCATTCGAGGTCACGCCCGAGGGGGTCAAGCTCGAGAAAAACGTCGATCGTTCAGAGTCGATCGCCGCGCGGACCGGCCGAAAACTGGACTTCAGCATCATCGGATTACTCGTTATTGCGCTGGCAATATCCGTCACATTGAACGTCACCGGCATGCGGGATACCGAGGTGGTGCCAGAGGTGACCGACGACCACTCGTCGATCGCCGTCCTGCCCTTCACGAGTCGTAGCACGGACCCGGAAAACCAGCTGTTTGCCGATGGCATCCATGACGACCTGCTGACCCGCCTTGCCAATATTCGCTCACTGAAGGTGATTTCCCGGACCTCGGTGATGGAATACCGGGACACGACCAAAAACTTAAGGGAAATCGGCGAGGAGCTTGGCGTCGGGACGGTCCTCGAAGGCGCGGTGCAACGGGTGGGTGACAG
>CAMYNL010000077.1 GCA_947259705.1 uncultured Gammaproteobacteria bacterium
ACGGTGGCTTTCGGGATGACGACAGGCGAAGATGATGAGAACGAGACGGGGTGCCCAATGCGGCGCGAACACAGGGCAGTCGAGTCAGCGGTTCCGTCATCCGGCCCGTCGCATGGCCACGACGCTTATGCAGGCAGGTGCGGGCCCGCACGCGCGCCGCCTGCCTGACCGGCGGGGCAACGACTTCAGGTGCGCGCGGCCCAGGCGTTATCAGGTGCTGCCTTCCGCCTCGTAGCGGACCTCGCTGCCCAGTTCATCGAAGCTGAACAGGCGCCAGGCCCGTTCGCCGCTGTAGTCCAGCACGCGCAGGTCGTCGCTCTCGAACAGGTCCCTGGACACCACCTCGAAGTGTCCGCCGTAACGTTCCCTGGCCAGCTCGACCGGCACCTCGAAGGCGAGGAACTTGGTGACCCCCTTGGCGGCGAGCTTGCCGAGCAGCTGCTGGTCCAGTATCGAGGTGTGGGACGTCAGTATGACGATAGGCCCGCTGCCGGTGTAAAGCATGAATACTTTCATGGTGGTTGGCTCCTCATTATTCGCGTTATTGATCTGCCTTCGCGATACAGGCGTCTGGCAAGGTCTCGCGGCCCTGCCCCGTCACGGCTTGGCGATCTCCTGGTCACGGTAATGGATGTCGGTCCAGCAGCGCGGCAGGGGCTCTCCCGACAGGAAGACGACGTCCGTCTTGCCGAACTTTTCCGGGTCCTGGGCCTCCTCGCCGTAATGATAACGCCCGATCACCCAGGATTGCAGGGGATTGAACAGGTCGTCGAGGCCGAGCACCTCGATCATGTGTCCGTTGTCCCGGTGCTTGAGAAGCATGTCGCCGCCCTCGTGTATTCCTTTGGCACCAAGTTATCAGCTGCGGCGCTGCCGCGGATTGACGCATATCAAGCGGGATTGATTCCCCGCGGCGCCCGGAACCCGGCGGAGTGACCACCAGCCTGGTCTCGCTGTATACCGAGGTCAAGGAGAAGGAAGGACTCAGCGAGACCTACACCGAACTGGTGAGCATCCACCAGAACCTGCTGCGCATGTGGGCGGAGACCTGACGTCAAAACTGGGGTCCAAAAGTGGGGTCGGAGTGGCAACTCCGACCCCACTTTTGCTTTGCTTTTTGTTAAGCGCCGATCTTGATCAGGCCGCGGGTCGCCGCGATCTGCACCGCCTGGGTCCGGTTCTGCGCCCCCAGTTTCGCCAGGATGGAGCTGATATGGTATTTGACCGTGCGTTCGGTGATGTCCAGCTTCTTGGCGATGTCCTTGTTGCGGCTGCCGGTACCGAGGTAAGTCAGCACGACGTGCTCGCGGTTGGTGAGCCGGTCGCCCTCGGGTGTCTTGCGGCTGAGCTGGCTGATGACCTTGGGCGTGATGCTGGCGTCCAGGAAAGACCCGCCGCGGGACACCACGCGGATCGCGTCGGAGAGGGTTTCGTTGGCCGAGCCCTTGACCACATAGCCCTGGACGCCGGCGGTTATCGCGTCCAGCACATGGGCGTCATCGTCATGGGCGGTGAAAACTATGATCTTTAGATCGGGATAGTGCTTGCGCAGCGTCGCCAGCGCCTCGGTGCCGCAGGCGTCACCCAGCTCGAGGTCGAGCAGCACCACCTCGGGATCGAGGGCCGCGAGCCGATCCAGCAATTTGGCGCAGCTGTCCGCTTCGCCGATTACCTTGAAGTCCGGCTGCGCGTCCAGCAGGCTGATGACCCCGAATCTTACGACGGGATGATCGTCGGCAACTATTATCGTGGTGGACAGCTCTCCCACCCCCAGCGTACTTTGAGATGCTGCTGTTCCCATATTAGCCCACCTTGGTGTTTGTTAGGAATCCTTTTCGCCCGGGTACTGTCCTTTAGAACGTTAACATTTCATTAAGACCTGAGTAAAGCCTGAGTAAACAATCAGGTGATCAAAATTTTGAAGAAGCTCAAAAAAACTTGACATAAATCAAGTGTGCCCGGCCCCGGCAGCGCCCTGCGCGGCCTCCAGATAGCCCCTGACCTGGACAAAATCCGCCTCCACCCGGGCCAGGCCGTCGGCCACCGCGGTTGCGGAGTCGGCGAATTCGAGCGCCTTGCAGGACGCCGCCATCTGCTGCGCCCCGATCTGCAGGCAGCCCGCACGCAGCTCATGCGCCGCCCGTGGCAGGGCCTCGAGGCGACCGTCTATCACCAGATCGCGCAGTTCCGCCAACCGTGTCTCGGCGTCGTCGATGAACATGCGGCAGAATTTCTCCAGCAGCCGGGGATCGTGGCGCATCGCTGCCATTGCGCCCGCTTCGATCGGCGCGCCATCGGCCATTTCCCGCCACCCCGCCGCCGAGCCCGCGGGGAACCACTTTTCCATGGCGCGCTGCAGGGTTTCCAGGCGCACCGGCTTGGGAAGGTAATCGTCGATGCCGGCCTGCCGGCATTTCAGTTCGTCGTCCTTGGACGCGTGGGCGGTCACCGCGATGATGGTCATGTGTTCGCCCTCGGCCTCCCGCTCACGCACTGTCGCGGCGACCTCGTAGCCGTCCTTGCCGGGCATCTGGCAATCCAGCAGCATGAGGTCGTACTTGCGCGCGTCGAGAGCGCGCAACGCCGCCTCCCCGTCCGGCACCGCGTCGGCCTGGCAGCCGATAATCGCCAGCATGTCCAGCAGCATCTCCCGGCTCACCAGATTGTCCTCGGCAACGAGGGCCGAGAGCCCTGAATAATCGAGTTTTTCCGTGCTCTGCTCACCCGGTGCGGCACATTCCGCGGTGCCGCTGGCAGCGGTCTGGGCCGCGGCGCCGGTCCGGCTCAATTCGAGCACATGGCCGCGCAGGGTGCGGGGCAGCAGCGGCTTGCTGACGCAGCGAGCGTTCGTCACCGAGGATATCGCACCGGGGTGCAGCGGTCGGGCCACCGATGTCATGATGACGATGCCGGGTTTCGCGGCGCCGACCCGGGCGCGGATCTGCCGCGCCAGCGAGACTCCGTCCACCGGCAGCAGTTCAGAGTCCAGCAGCACGACATCGTAGGGTTCATCAGCGGCGGCCGAGGCGATCTGGTCCACGACCCCGGAAACGTCCGTGCCGCGGTCGGCCCGCATCCCCAAGGACTCCAGGTCATCGGCAGCGGCGGCCGCCAGGATGGGATTCGAATCCACTACCAGCACGCGACGGCCTTCCAGACCGCTGCTCGCGGGCTGGTCAATGTCGCGTTTGCCGAACGGCACGGTAAACCAGAAGGTGGAGCCGCGGCCGGCTTCGCTGTCCGCGTCTATCCGCCCGCCCATCTTTTCCACCAGGCGCTTGGATATGGTCAGGCCAAGTCCGGTGCCCCGGTGACGGCGGGTGGTCGAGGAGTCCACCTGGATGAAGGGGCTGAACAGGTCGCGCTTCCGTTCCTCGTCGAAGCCCACACCGGTGTCAACGACGGCGAATCTGAGAACGATACTGTCGTCGATCTCTTCCTCGATGGAGATTTCCAGCAACACGTGGCCGTGGTCGGTGAACTTGACCGCATTGCCGATCAGGTTGAGGAGCACCTGGCGCAGGCGGTTGGGATCGCCGATCACGCGGAAGTTGGGGATGCCGAAATCGCAGCGGTATATCAACTCGATGTGCTTCGACTGCGCCGGGTAGCCGAGCAGTTCCAGCACCCCTTCGGTAACATCGTCGAGGTCGAACTCGCGAACATGCAACTCCATCCCGGCCTCGAGCTTGGAAATGTCGAGGATGTCGTCGATCACGCTCAGCAGCAGGTCACCGCTGTTGCGGATGGTTTTCACGTATTCGCGCTGACGCTGGGTGAGTTGCGTCTTGAGCAGCAGGTCGGTGAGGCCGATCACCGCATTCATGGGGGTGCGGATCTCGTGGCTCATGTTGGCGAAAAACTGGTCCTTGACCCTGCTGGCGGTCTCCGCACTCTCCTTGGCCAGGCGCAGATTCTTCTCCACCTCACGCTGCACTGAAACGTCGCGGGACAGCGCGAGAATGCAGTCCCGGCCGTCGGTGTATATGCGCGCCAGTCGCACCTCCACCGGAAACGTCGTGCCGTCCTTGCGGCGGTGGGCGCCCTGGATGGTGCGGATCTGGTCGGGCCTGGACCTGATCTCCTCCCAGGTCTCGACGACTTTTTCGGCATCGAAACGCTGCTCGATGTCGGCCACTGTCATCTGCAGCAGTTCCTCGCGCGTGTAACCGAGGCTCTCGCAGGCCCGGCGGTTGACGTCCACGAACCGACCGGAAAGGTCGTGCACGAAGAACGCGTCGGCGGCATGCTCGACCACCAGGCGATAGCGCTCCTCGGTGACTTCCACCGCCTGCTCCGCCTGCTTGCGCTCGGTGATGTCCTCGGCGATGCCCAGCAGGTACGAGGCGGTACCGTCTTCAGCATACAGCGGCACCTTCTTGGTGTGCACGATGATCTCGCCCTTGTCCGCGGTGGTGATGCGCTCCTCGGGAATATCCTGCACCTGCCCGGACCGCAGAACCTCGCGGTCCTTGGAGGTGAAGCAATCCGCCTGCTCCTCGGGAAAGAAGTCGTAGTCACTGCGCCCCAGCAGCGTGTCCCGCGTTAACCCCAGCAGCTCTTCTGCGGTGCGGTTGACGCGGACGAAGGTCAGGTTCTTCGCTTCCTTGACGAAAATCATGTTCGGTATGTGCTCGAACACCGCGTCCAGGAATTC
>CAMYNL010000078.1 GCA_947259705.1 uncultured Gammaproteobacteria bacterium
CTCAAGCTCGTCGACGAATTCCTGCTTTCTGAACATCTCGTCGTAAGGATGATCAGCTATTCTCTTGAAGGGAATCCCAATCCCTCGCTCCCAGGTCTCGACTGGCAGGTCCTCAAAAAGAAACTCACCACCCGGCCTCAACGTCCTGTGCACTTCCGCCAACGCGCCCCTCCAATTGGGCACGTGATGAACGATCCCAAAGTCCATAACGAGATCGAAAGCCGCATTCGGGAAATCGAGGTTCGTAACATCGCCTTCAATGAACGTGGCATCGGGCAACGCACCGGATTTTCGTTTTGCCCTTCTAATCATCCTGGGATCCAGATCGATGCCGACGTAGCGCTGAGGACTGAACAGATCGTAGATAATCCTGGCGCCCGTCCCCTGGCCACAGCCGATCTCGAGAATATTGTCTGACGCCGATTTCGAAAGGCGTTTCAGACGAGGGGCCTCATAGTGGCGTTGAACAAATCCGCGCAGCGGGTTGTTCATTGCCCAGTATTCAATCGAGTTCATCAGCATGGCAGTGCCCTGGCCGTGATTCCAAGGAGGTCAATAGCGGGATTTCGGCTCGATGTTAACCTGGTGACTGATTCCCAGGGCAAAGCGAACACTACTTCGGGAAGCGGGGCCGCGCCTCAACCAAGCGATACGCCTCCCTGTCCCTCCATGGTCATTCCTCCCACGCGCCGCCGGCTCTGGAAATGGGCCGTAGGTCGGCCACCACATCCTGGTCATCGCGCAGACAGATATTTATCAAAGCTATGGATTGATCGGTAGGAAATAAATTGCCGTACGGGTATCAGCAAAGGTGGTATTTGGATTACGCCCTCTGGGTTCGCCGGGGGCGGCATAGTTCAATTCGTCATTCATGATTCGCGTGCCGTCGAAGAAGTCGATGTGATCGCCGCCAGCGGTTGCAGTCGCCCTGCTTCCGCGCAGGTTATCGAAGAAGACGATGCCGGGGGTGCCGCTGACAATGTCATAGACATCGGCACCGGTTTGCCGTCGGTTTAGGCGATAAGTAGTGAAATTCCAGAATGAGCTGATGTGGTTGTAAATACGCTGCGCCCGCGCATCATGGGGCACCTCAATATGACCGCCACAATTTCGTGACCCGGCCCGATGGACATACAGCGTGACGCCCTCTGCTGCACGCATATGAAAACCAATATCAGCACGACCAAGGGCAATCGAAAGACGTATGGCACATTGATTCGTGATAGGGCCGTCGGCCCTTCTGGCATTGCAAGGCTTGCCGCCGCTGTCGACAAAGCGATCATATTCCTGCCGCATACGCGCCGCATTCGGGATCCTGGGGTCTCCAACCGGCAGGGTAGATTGCGTTTCGACAGAAGGCGCTACGCTTGACGGCGGCGCGGGGGCTACCGGTGTGAGCCCCGCCGCTGCCGCCAGGAAATCCAAGGCACCGAGAGTGTCCGATCCGACTACGCCGTCACCATGTCTACGGCCATTCGTCATTCCGTTGTCTTCTTGAAACTTTCGCACGGCTTCAACAGTTTCGCCTGCATAGACGCCATCAAAGGTCCCGTCGGCGTTGATGGAGCGGCGCATGGTTGCGATGTTCAGGTCGCGCAAAGCCTGCTGAAGTAGCGCAACGGCCGCTGTATCCCTTTCCCCTCGGCGCATTGGCGGGGAATTTGTGAACGCTTGGTTCAGACGCGCATTCTGTGCAAATAGCTGGCTTTGTAGCATAGCGTCTCTTCCTCAAATAGTGGGGACCCCGGTTAGTAGTTTAGTAGTAGGACAGGCAAGTAGTAGTTGGACAGGCACATTAGTAGTTGGACATAGTAGTTGGACAGGCACATTACTAACCATCTTAGCCGGTTTTCTGCCTGTGCACGCAGCCGCCCCCACCCTATCGTCTTCATATGCCCCGCGCCCGTAAACATATCGTTTGTCTCTCCGAGACGCCCTACTACCACGTTACGTCACGCTGCGTAAGGCGTGCGTTTCTCTGCGGATTCGATCGTGTGTCCGGGAAGAGCTATGAACACCGTCGCAGTTGGATCGAGGATCGCGTACGCGTACTGTCGTCTCTGTTCAGCGTGACCCTGTGTGCTTACGCGGTAATGAGCAACCACTACCACCTGGTGGTCCGGCTGAACCCGGACGAGTCCGACAACTGGACAGATGATGAGGTCATCGAGCGCTGGACGACTCTGTTCCGCGGCCCTCTGCTGGTCCAGCGCTACAGAGCCGGCAAATCGATGTCAGTCGCAGAAGCCGCGACGCTGCGTGACATCGCCGCCGTGTACCGGATGCGCCTTGGCAGCCTCAGCTGGTTCATGAAGTGCCTGAACGAGCCCATTGCCCGTCAGGCCAATGCCGAAGACGGCTGCAACGGACATTTCTGGGAAGCGCGCTTTCACTCTCAGCCGTTGCGGTCAGAGGCAGCACTGCTGACGGCGATGGCCTACGTCGATCTGAACCCGATCCGTGCCGGAATGGCTCTCACGCCGGAGCAGTCCGAGTACACCAGCATCAAGGCACGCATCGAGGGCCACTACCCAGAGTCCACCCTTAGCGGCGCCGTCTCACGGCTGTTGGAGCGGGGTGACGTCAGTCACTTCGATGTTCCTGTCCGGCCGCTGATGGCGTTTGCGGACGAGCTTGAATATCCGGCTCAGCCTGCCCTGCCTATGAATGAGCGCGAGTACCTGAAACTGGTCGACCAGACCGGACGAATTGCGGTGCACGGCAAGCGTGGCCGGATTGATGCCTCACTGTCGCCGATGCTCGCAAGGCTCGGGCTATCGTCCGAGGACTGGCTCAACTGCAGTACGGCCTTTCGTCGGAACTGCCGCAACGGCGAACTGCGCATCGCGCGATCCGCCTGATCAGGGTTGCGTGCCTGTTCAGGCCTTTGTCCTGAGGCGACCTGCTGCCTGCGTCCTTCCCATCGGACATCCTTAGTCAGGAATGATCAACCGCGTCCGACTTATCGCCAGAAAACAACACCGACATCCTGCGACTGTGCCTGTCCAAGATCACCCACAAGATTACCCTTGCGACTGTGCCTGTCCAAGATCACCCCGAACCCAAATTTTCCTGTCCGCCTAGGCCAAATCGAAACGATCTGCGTTCATGACCTTGGTCCAGGCGGCAGCAAAGTCTGTCACGAACTTTTCTTCGTTGTCATCCTGCGCATAAACTTCCGCGTAGGAACGAAGGATCGAATTCGAACCGAACACGAGATCCAGTCGGGTGGCCGTCCACTTGACCTTGTCCGTCTTGCGGTCCCGGACGTCATACAGGCCATCGCCATTGAGCTTCCACACATTACCCATGTCGGTCAGGTTGACGAAGAAATCGTTCGTCAGTGTACCTTCGCGATCGGTGAACACACCGTGCTTCGTGCCGCCGAAGTTTGTACCCATAACTCGCATGCCGCCGACGAGCACGACCATCTCAGGCGCCGTCAGCCCCATGAGCTGCGTGCGATCGAGCATAAGTTCTTCCGGCTTCACGAGGTAATCCTCTTTGAGCCAGTTGCGATACCCGTCGTGAATAGGTTCCAGTGGTTCAAACGACTCTACGTCTGTCATTTCCTGGGTCGCATCGCCACGACCCGGCGCGAAGGGTATTTCGATGTCAAGGCCAGCTGCATTGGCCGCCTGCTCGACGCCGACATTTCCCGCAAGCACTATGACATCCGCCACGCTTGCCCCGGCATCAGCCGCGATGCCTTCCAGCACCTCGATCACCTTCGCCAGACGCTCAGGCTCATTGCCCTCCCAGTCCTTGTGAGGCGCGAGGCGAAGACGCGCGCCATTTGCGCCGCCGCGCATATCAGAGCCGCGGTACGTCCTGGCACTGTCCCAGGCCGTGGCAACCATTTCGCTGACAGTCAGATCGCTGGCTGCGATCTTCGTCTTGACGGCATCCACGTCATAGTCAGTGCTGCCTGCCGGTACCGGGTCCTGCCAGATCAGTTCCTCCTCGGGAACGTCCGGACCGATGTAACGTACTTTCGGCCCCATATCGCGATGCGTCAGCTTGAACCACGCTCGCGCGAACGTCTTCGAGAAGTAGTCGGGGTCCTTGTAGAATCGCTCAGAAATCTTGCGGTATTCCGGATCCATCTTCATCGCCATATCGGCATCGGTCATGATCGGGTTGTGACGGACCGACGGATCCTCGGCATCGACCGGCATGTCCTCTTCCTTGATATCTACCGGTTCCCACTGCCAGGCACCGGCGGGGCTCTTGCGTGATTCCCATTCGTGGTTGAGGAGCATGTCGAAATACCCGTTATCCCACTGTGTCGGATGGGTCGTCCAGGCTCCCTCGAGACCGCTTGTAACAGAATCGCGGCCGATACCCCGACCTGTCTTGTTCAACCAGCCAAAGCCCTGATCCTCGACATCACCACCTTCGGGTTCGGGGCTCAGAATATTCGCATCACCGTTGCCGTGACATTTACC
>CAMYNL010000079.1 GCA_947259705.1 uncultured Gammaproteobacteria bacterium
TTTCGATCACGTTATCGTGTTTAACGAGCGGCATCTCAAGAGACTTATGTCGTCGTATCTGGATTACTACCATCCGTGGCGAACACACCAGTCCTTGGATCGCGACGCGCCGAACGGCCGACCGATACCATCGACTGAACCAGGCAATATTGTCGAATGTACAGCCGTCCACGGACTCCATCACTACTATCTTCCGAAAGCAGTATGAATAAATGGAACCCGCAGGTGGTAATACTTGGTGAGAACACGCCGAACCACGTTTCTATCGATCTCAAAGCCAAACGTCTTCGAGATGATTCTCGCGATGCGGGGACAGCCAAAGCGTGGATTTCGGCGTTTGAGTTCCACGATGGCGTGGATGAGTTCTTGCGACGGACCTCTAGGTCCGGGTTTGCCTCTGCGGTGGGACGAGTACAGGGCTCGATATTTACGGCGCACTAGATAGTCATGAAATCGTAACAGCGTCGAGGGTCGAATACCCACAGCCAGTTTCACGATGCGGCCTGGCCGAAGAAACAGTGAAAACAAACCAAGTAAAAATCGGTCGGCCGGTAACAGATTCGGAGCCCGTTGTCGGGGACGGCAGACGACGAGCAGTTGCTGCTTCAGTAAGAAATTTTCAGCGATGATGCCCTTTATGCCGCTCGGGCCGAGCAACTTGGCGACAACCGTCAGCAGATGGATAAGAAGCAGCAAAACGTTCTTCATGGTGTCGGCAGATTACTAGAATTGATGCCGACAACAAGATTGCACTAGTCACTGATTTAAGGTGAGAATTACGAATTAGACACCGACAGGCAGCTGGGAAAGGGCAAAGCGGTGTTTCTCGTGGCAAAAAAAATTGAATAAGCGCAGTAAGTGCGGCGTCAGAGAACAATTTTTTCTAATATTAGCGTTAATTGTTCTCTGACCCGGTCTTTCCCGACCGCTTGAAGCCTGACACGGTGGCAAGCTCGGCCACCGAGACCACGCCGGTGAGGCGGCGACCGTTGATGATCCAGGTCGGGAAGTCGCTTATGTCGTTCGTGATGCAGGCGAAGTTGTACGTGCCTCTGCGCCCGTTTGGCGTACACTCGACATAGGGCAAGCGGTCAACGGAGGCCTCGAACAAGGCCTTCTGCTGCTGGCACGCTTGGCACCAGTACGCACCATAAAAGCGTGCACCGGACTCGCGCAGGTGAATGGCAAGCGCCTTCAGATACGGCTTCTCGGGCCCCGCGGCAGGATCGAACAGACCGCTGAAGTGCAGGAACAACGCAAACACGATCACGACCGCTGCGCCCAGCGGACCGGGCAGCGATTCCGTCCACTTGTGCTGCGGCAGGTGCGCGGGCCTGCGTACCAGCAACAATACCAGCAGCGCATTTATGATTGCGAACGAGGCGAGGCAGTAGCCGCAGACCGCTTCGATGACGAATACCGACACGCCTGTGAGATACCAACTCACGCCGGCGCCGACAGTGGCGATGGTCAACGCCATCCGCCAGGAGCTCGGGCGAGTGCGAAGCCGCCACAGCAGCTGCGCGAGCAGCGCGTAAGTCAAAAGACCCCACAACGCAATCGGCATACCCAGCAGTGTGGACCAGCGGCTTTGCTGCACCAGGCCACAATCGGATTCCGCCCCGCAGTATGCGGGGTGCTCGCCAAACCACGCGACGAACGTCAGGTAGGCGGTCAGCACGATGCCGGTCAGGGCAAGCCCGAACAGCCCGTTGTCTAGCGCATGCGCACTGCCCGCCGGGGTCGCCCCAGCCCGGCCCTTCGCCACGCGCGCCTCAGCGCGAGGCTCTGCCTCCGGGGCTTTGTGCCCGGATTTACGTTTTTCGGATCGGCGTTTTTTTCTCGACATGTCGTTGTGAATCTCGCAAAACTGGGTCAGAGACCAATTATCGCTAATATTAGAAAAAATTGTTCTCTGACCCAGTTTTCTCGGCGCGTATGTCGTTATCCGCTTGATCTGGGGCTTTGTCGGATGGGAGCACGCGCGCTTCGCCGACTTTGCCCATGGACCGGCGCAAGCAGCGCGCTACGTGTTGGCGTTGATATTTTTCCGGGCGAAGGACTATGTCGGTCACAGTCCGGCGGGCGGGTGGATGGTGATTGCCCTCCTCATCTGTTTGACCGGGACGGTACTGACATATATGGACCCGGCCCCGTTTGCAAGGGACTAACTCGCTGATGGGGCTGACAGAGTCAGTTGCGGTCATATATCCGGCCTCCGTTTGGAGAGTCAGTCTCTCCGGGCCCCGATGGAATCCGCGCGCCTCCGCCTCATCAAGTTACCGGCCTACCAGGCCCTGACAGTACTCAGGTTGAGGAAACGCCGGTCTGACCTGTCTTGCCATCTGTCGAGTCAATCGATGCAACTGGTATGGTGGGTCATTGACCTCCGATAAGAAATCATCTCTTTGAAAATCCCCGTCTCTTTTTCCGTTCCTCCCGCCGCGTAGGTCCTCGTCCCGGGTCATTAGGGCCCAAACAATCCGGACGTTTTTGTTTGCCACGGCCACGCTGGCGATATTGTTGCCGCGGCGCGCCTTCAATTCCATAATCCAGCTGCTACGAGTATCGTTCTTGCGTTCCGCTGCTCGGACTACAGAGCGGGCACCGTGTATCAGCAGCGTTCTCAAGTAACGGTCGCCGCGTTTGCTGATCCCCAGCAATCGCGAGCGGCCACCCGTGGAACATTGGCGCGGCACCAAGCCCAGCCAGGCGGCCATTTCCCGACCATTGCGAAAAGCGCCCGCATCACCCACCGTAGCCACCAATGCCGTGGCCGTGATGGGACCAATGCCTTCTACTCGCGCGATACGGCGGCAGACCTCGCTGCGCCTGAAGAGCCATTGAATCTTACGCTCCATACTCGCGGCGCGCTCATCAAGGCAGCGAAGCTCATCGTAGAGATCAGCAAACAACTCCCGACTGAACATCGTCAGCGCATTCTCGCCGTCCTCGAGCAACTCCGGCAAACGACTTCTTACCTGGCGAATACCCCGCGGCAGAACAATTCCGTACTCGTGCAGTAATCCACGGATCTGGTTCACTAACGCGGTGCGTTGTCCCACCAGACGACTGCGAATGCGATGCAGCGATTGAATATCCTGCTGCTCCACCGTCTTGCGCTGTACAAAACGCATCCCCGGTCTGGTGACCGCCTCGCAGATCGCCTCCGCATCATTGCGGTCGTTCTTATTCGACTTGACGTACGGTTTGACGAACTGCGGACTCATCATTCGTACGTCATGGCCCTGCGCGACAAACACCCGTGCCCAATAATTCGAGCCGGAACAAGCCTCCATGCCGATCCGACAAGGTGGCTCATTGACCGCCCATTCTCGAAGGCGATCGCGAGAGAGCCGCTTCTGCAGCACTACCTTGCCTTTTGCATTCACCCCGTGAAGGTGGAATATGTTCTTTGCCAGATCGATACCAACTGTCGTAATGTTCATAGTGACCCCGTCCTCTTCCGTTGTGCATGAATGAACCATCATCATGCTGGCTCATTTGAAGCCGTAAACGAAGGGGGCGGGTCCATACCATTAAGTTAACTGCTGCTGGGCGACAATGGTGGGATGAGAACGCCAAGTAATCCGTACAAACGCCATCGATTCCCCGTACAGTCAAAAAACTCATGCGACGTCACGATAGTAATATTTTAGCAGTCCACCTAAGCGTTGTTTACAATTGACTGATCCGTGAACATGATTCATCGATTTGGTGGTGGTTGGAAATAACAGTACGTTGCCTTTACCTTGATGATTTCGTTCCTGACGAAAATGCATCAGGTATTCACGGAGCGCACGCCGCAACGAAGCTTCACCAAATAGGATTAGCTTTGACAAAGCTTCCTCTTTCACCGACCTGACCCAGCGCTCTGCGTATGCGTTTATATTCGGGCTCTGAACTGGAAGTTTCAGTGGCTCTACCTGGGTCGATTTCACGATCGCGCGAAAGGAGTCCGTGAATTTCGTATCGCGGTCATGGATTAGATATCGGCGGCTGTCGAGAAACCCCCATTTATCCATGGTGACATTCCTGGAGATTTGCTTCATCCAGGCTTCATTGGGATGGGGCGTGATCCCCGCGAGCTCAACGCGACGGCTCTCGAGATGGATAAAGAACAGCACGTAGTAGGTTACTAAGCCGCGCAGTGTGAGCACTTCCACGGTGAAGAAATCAGTCCCCGCAAGAACCGCCATGTGGGCACGAATGAACTCTTTCCATGTCGTGCTGCGCTTGCGGTCTGGGGTCGGGGGGACGCCGTTGCGACGAAGGATGTTTCCCACCGTCTCGTCCGACAGGGTATAGCCAAGATTAGCCAGCGCACCGACGATTCGATCGTAGCCCCAGCCGACATTCTCTTTTCCTATCCGCACAACCAGCGCTTCGATTTTACTATTAATGCGGGGTCGGCCAGGGTAACAGCGTGCTTTTGAACCATCGAACTTGCACGCGATAAGTCGTCGATACCAGCCGAGGATCGTGTCCGGTTTGGCGGTGTTCGCCACATCCTTGAGCGCTCTGCGGCCGAGCCGGTAGCCAATGTCGGCAAGCGTCTTCTTTTCCGTGTCCGACAATAAGAGTCGACCCTTGATCTGCCCCCGCAAGATCCGGTTCTCAGTCGCCAGATACTCGTTTCGCACGAGCAGTTCTTGGTCGACTGTCACGGCGATGTAGGCCAGGATTCGAGCCCATTCCATCAGCTTCCTCCCGTATTTCAGCGTTACCGAATTGGAGTCGGGATTCTAAGGGCAAGTGACCGAAGAACATAGATGCGGCGGAGCATCACGCGAAGCGCAAAAAACACTATGACTCAACAGGTTGGAATATTTTGACCATACGCCCTGCCCAACCTGGGTATTTCGCCGTCAGTAAAGCCCGCTTCGCATGCCGCCAAGATTGGTAAGTTTTACTTTACTTTATACCGGAACTGGTAAAGACTCTCTTACCATGACCGCGCAGCCCACAGGCCGATACGTCACCACCTCCGTCGCCGGTGAGTCGTTCGAGGCCTTCGTACCCCGGCCGCTGCCACCCCGGCTCTCCACCAGGCAACTCGCGACGCTGACCGAGCCGCTTCGTGAGGCCGAAGCGGCACTCGCCCGCCTCGACCTAGCCGGCGAGATGATCCCTTCCCTCGATTGGTTCATCTATGCCTTCGTCCGCAAGGAAGCCCTGCTGTCCTCCGAGATCGAGGGCACCCGGGCGACACTGGTGGACGTGCTGGCCTGGGAACAGACCGACCAGGCCGGCGACTCCCGCATCGAGGACATCGAAGAAGTCACGAACTACGTCGCGGCCATCAATTATGCCTTCGAGCAGATCCACTCGCCGAAGGGCGCGCCGATCTCCATCCGGCTCTTCAACGACTGCCACCGCATCCTGATGCAGGGCGTGCGCGGCGCCAACAAGCAGCCCGGGGAGACGCGCCGCTCGCAGAACTGGGTCGGCGGCAGCCGGCCTGGCAATGCCGTGTTCGTGCCGCCGCCGCCTGAGCGGGTGGCCGACCTGCTAAGGGATCTGGAGCGTTACATTTACGCCGAGGATGACCTGGCGCCATTGCTGCGCATTGCGCTTGTCCACGTCCAGTTCGAGACGATCCATCCCTATCTGGATGGCAACGGCCGGCTGGGTCGAATGCTGATCGCGCTGCTGCTTGACCACTGGCGGCTGCTGAAGAGTCCGCTGCTGTACCTGAGCCTGTATCTCAAGCAGAACCAGGCCGCCTACTACCGCTGGCTTTCCGCGATCCGGATCGAGGATGACTGGATCGGCTGGCTGCGGTTCTTCCTGGATGGCGTCTCCGAAATCGCCGACGACGCCGCGCACACGGCACGTGGCCTTTACGCCCGTGTGAACAAGGATCGCAAGACGCTCCTTGCAACGTCCGGTACGACCGTCACGGCGATTCAGCTCTTTGAGCAGTTGCCCGAGCACCCGGTGATCACCATGCCGCTGGTAACGCGGCTGCTCACGACCAGCAAACCGACCGCTGGCAAGGCGATTGAATTGCTTATCGCCGCGGGTATTCTCGCGGAAGTGGGGGAACGAAAACGGAACCGGCTCTATCGGTACCACAATTATCTGCAACTGCTGGAATAGTCCGATGGCAACTGAGACGAAATCCGCCGGCTATAGCCTCGCAGTTGTGCGTCCCGTTTACTTATGCCGCCTTCGGAAGATAGTAGTGATGGAGTCCATGGACGGCTGCGGATTCGACAACATCGCCTGTTTCAGCCAATCGTATCGGGCGGCCGTTCGGTGAATCCCTTCCCAACGACTGATGCGTGCGCCACGGATGGTAATAGTCCAGGTACGATGACAACAGATGCTTCAGCTGACGCTTGTTGAGAATGATGACTTGATCCAGTAATTTTTTGCGGAGGCTGCCGATCATGCGCTCCGCGTAAGCGTTCTGCCAGGGCGATGCGGGCGTGGTCACGACCTCCTCGATGCCTAGACTTCGGATTGTTCGCTGAACCCGCTCACCGTAAATTCCGTCGCCGTCGCGAATCAGATA
>CAMYNL010000080.1 GCA_947259705.1 uncultured Gammaproteobacteria bacterium
TCCTGTGGCAACGTACCGGATTTGTCACAATTTTGTCACAACGGCAACGTAATTCAACGTGATCCGGTGTGATATGTAAACACGCTATGTGATTGTTATGTAAGCGCCAAAGGACCGACACCCTTTTAATCTAAGTTTTAGTGATTGAAGCTTCGAGCCTTTGAGTTGAGGGGCGAAGTGATGCTGGAAGAAGAACCGGGCGTGAGCGAGCGCCAGCAGTACTGGCTGGAGCGGGTCCGGGAGTGCGAGGAATCAGGCCTGACGACTAAGGCGTATGCCGAAGCGCATGCGCTATCGACGTCGGCGCTGTATACGTGGCGTAAACGATTATCGCAACGTGGTCTGTGGCCAAGCCAAGCGGGTCGTTTCGAACGGGTCCAGGTGAGCGCGCTGCCGCGGACCTCGAGCGAATGGCGGATAACGTTGCCGAACGGGGTGCAGGTGGAGTTTTCCGGATCGGTGGACGTGGCTCAAGTATCACGGGTACTGGCGGCGGTGAAGGGGATTCGCTGATGCGGCCGTCGAAGGATCTGCCGGTGGTGTATTTATGTCGAGAGGCGGTGGATTTTCGCAAAGGGATTAATGGTCTGGCGGCGCTGGTGGAAGCGGAACTGGATTTGGACCCATTCTCGGAGCAACTTTTTGTATTTTGCAACCGGCGGCGGAACCGGGTGCGGATATTGTACTGGGAGCGTAATGGATTTTGTTTGTGGCACAAGCGTCTGGAGCGCGACCGATTTCATTGGCCGCGGCGTGAACCGGGGACGGTGGTGAAGTGGACCGGTCAGCAGTTGAACTGGCTGTTGGATGGTATCGACGTGTTGCGTGTGCAGCCGCATGCTCGGTTACATTATCGTTCGGTGTTATAAACTTTTTTCTATTCAACATTTTCAAATCTTTTTTGTATGGTCGTTACTGGATTGATAAAATATCACGCCCATGGAACGGGTCCCGCCGACGCTGCCGAATGATATAGAAACACTAAAGGCGCTGGTATCTTCCCTGCATCAAACCACCCTCGAGCAGCAAGCCAAGCTACAACACCAATCGACCTTCATCGATCAACTGCTGGAGCAGATCAAGCTGGCGCGGCACAAGCAGTATGGTGCCGGCAGTGAGCGCTGGCATCGTGATCAGATGCGGTTGTTTAATGAGGCCGAATCTATTGCCGCTGAACAAGCGGATAAGGTCGATGGGGAATCCGAAAGCGTAGAGATTGCGGCGCATCGACGCAAACGCGGGGGACGCAAACCCCTGCCGCCGGAATTACCACGCATAGAAGTGGTGTACGAGCTGGGGGAATCTGAGCGTATCTGTGAACACGATGGGACAACGCTCAAGGTCATTGGCGAAGTGGCCACGGAACAGCTGGATATTATTCCGGCCAAAGTCCAGGTAATCCGGCATATCCGTAAGAAGTACGCCTGTCCGTGCTGTGATGGGACCATCAAGACGGCATCCATGCCGGCACAGCCGATCCCGAAGAGTCTGGTTTCGCCGGGGTTGTTGGCCTATATCGTCACCAACAAGTTTGTAGATGCTTTGCCGTTGTATCGTCAGGAGCGGATCTTCGATCGTATTGGGATAGAGCTGTCGCGGACGAATCTGGCGAGATGGGTGATCCGGGCGGGGCAATTGGTACAGCCGTTGATCAATCTGATGCGCGAGCGACTATTGGCGCATGATTATGTGCAAATGGATGAGAGTACGGTGCAGGTACTGAAGGAACCGGGCAAAGCGCCGCAGAGTAAGTCATATATTTGGGTGCAGCGCGGTGGTCCACCGGATACACCACTGATTCTGTACGATTATGATCCGAGCCGGAGCCAGGCCGTGCCATTGAGGTTACTCGAAGGCTATGCAGGCTATCTACAGACCGATGGCTATACGGGTTACGACGCGGTAGTCACGCAGCAGCCGAAGATTATCCAGGTGGGGTGTTTTGCGCATGCGCGGCGGAAGTTTGATGAGGCGATCAAGGGTCAGAGCAAGAAACGTAAATCGACTATCGCCTGGCGAGGATTCAAGTTCATCCAGAGGTTGTATGAGATTGAACGCGCCTATAAGGACGCCAAACCACCAGTCCGGTATCGAGCCCGTCAGGACCAGGCCCAGCCGATCCTGACCGAGATGCGCGAATGGCTGGACCAGGCCTTGCCCCAGGTGCCGCCGGAGACATTGGCTGGCAAGGCATTGACTTACCTCAACAACCAGTGGCCGCAGTTGATCCGTTACTTGGATGACGGCCGCTTGCGTATCGACAACAACCTGGTGGAGAACGCTATTCGGCCGTTCGTGGTCGGAAGGAAAAATTTCTTGTTCAATGACACCGTCAGCGGGGCGAATGCCAGCGCTAATCTTTATTCGCTAATTGAAACGGCGAAGGCAAATGGGATTGAACCGTATCAGTATCTTCGCCTGCTATTCACGGAATTGCCCAAGGCGCAGACGGTCGAGGATGTTGAGGCGCTCTTGCCCTATGCCGCCAACCCGGCCGATACCGAAAACGTCAAGAGCGCCGTTGCTTAGGCGTGTATGGACTCCTCCTCATTTGCAAGCATTTCTTTCGATAGCGTAGCGGTACGACTGCCAACGTGTATCCGGTCTCTGAATGACGTTTTCTTATGAACGTCGGACCCTGATGGGCTATTCGCACGTCAACTCCCAGTCGCTTACACGAGCTCTATAGGCTCAGCGCCTAAACACGGGTTTTGCCGACGTCGGTTCGACCTGTTCGCCATCAAGCGAAGTGCTCTGCAATCGGGTTGGAATGACCTCCTCGGTGGATACCGTTTTTCGGCGATCAGACCGGTGACGCGGCTACGAGTGCAGGATCATACGCCGTGCCACCGGCCGCGAGCGCCCAAGCGACGCGCGCCGTCTTGTTCGCGAGTGCTACGGTAACGACATTCGCGTGCTTTCGACTCGACAGCGCGTTCGCCCATTGGCTGAGCGCATCGTCCCGCCCCTTCGCATGTCGGAGCACCGCTCGAGCACCGTGCACGAGCAGTTTTCGCAGATACGGATCACCGCGCTTGCTGATGCCAAGTAGACGATCGCGCCCACCCGTGCTTTGCTGCCTTGGCGTAAGGCCGAGGGAAGCGGCAAAATCGCGCCCTTTTGGAAACGAAGCCCCGTCACCGAGCGCGCCGACGAGAGCGCTCGCAGTGAGCGGGCCGACACCACGAAGAGCGAGAAGTCGCTGCGCAAACGGATCACCATCGATCGACTGTGCAATGCTCGCATCAAGTTTCGCGATCCGCTCGTCGAGGCGTTGGAGATCCTCGCGCAGGTCGGCCAGCAAACCGCGGAACAGATCGCTCAACCCATTTTCAGCGTCCTCAAGCCAGCACGGCAGGGCGCGTCGGAGTTGGTGGATCCCGATCGGTGCGACGATGCCGTACTCACCGACTAGGCCACGAATCTGATTTGCCTTCGCGGTGCGCTGTCCGACGAGTTCAGAGCGGATGCGGTGCATCGCCTGAATGTCCTGTTGCATCACCGTCTTGACGGAGACAAAACGCATACCAGGTCGACTCATCGCCTCGCAGATCGCCTCGGCATCAACCCGGTCGTTCTTGTTGCTCTTCACATACGGCTTGACGAACTGGGCAGCGATCAGCTTCACTCGGAATCCTCGGCGCTGTAGCTCGCGTCCCCAATGATGGGCCGATGCGCAGGCCTCCATGCCAACGTCGGCGTCCGGCGCCAGTTGGGCGCAGAGCGTGTCAAGCCAGTCGCGGCGTTTGAGCTTCGTCTGCAACTGGGGCCGCTCGTGACGGTCCACCGCGTAAACATGAAATATAGACTTCGCAATATCTACACCAACTCGGTTACTCTTCATCTCAGGCTTCTCCTCATTCTCTGAATGGTCAGTTTGCACTTCCCATTCTGGCGCATAGATGCCATAAAGTTTGAGTGAGGAGGAGTCCATCCCATTGCTTACAATACTTTTGCCAGTTTCATCGGGATATGCCGTTGTTTTCCCGTGTTTGCCAACAAAATATTGGAGGCGGTTGCAAAGCCGAACCTTGTGCCCGAAGGTGCCGCCAGTGCCACCTCGCCTTCGCTACGATTTCTCGTGCCGCCCCAGGCACGCTTGTTCGATTGATGGATTGGGAAGAACCAGCGGCTGGATAGGGTAAGGCAGGGAGCTATTGCCGGGGGTTGCTCTGGGCTC
>CAMYNL010000081.1 GCA_947259705.1 uncultured Gammaproteobacteria bacterium
TACGAGCGGAAATATTATGTAAAGCGATGGAGAGGTAACTTGCGGATTTTGTGGCCTGCGGTCCCGGCTCCTTTACATAACCACTTACTTTCCTAAATACACACTTGAAATCTGTTCGCGAATATGCCCCAGCTCCCGGCTGATCACCCTGCGGGCTTGACGATCCATCACCCGCTGACCGGGGCTCAGTGCCCTGGACACCCGCCCACCGGCGGCCGGCGCCTTCCAGCCGGTGAGTGCTTCATATCGGTCCTGGGCGTAAGCGTGCCTGAGGCCGTGCAGCTTCGACAGCCCGGCATTTGCCGTCTGCCGTTCGTATAGGCGCAATTGCTGGACATAGTTACGTTCACTCGGGATCAGCGAGCCATTGCCCGCCAACCGATGCGACCGCTTTAACACCTCGCGTTGTTCACTCGTTCGCATTGGGACATCACGTTCCTTTCCGCCCTTGGTCCAACTTGCCTTCAGCGTGATGTGATCCCCACGCTCCGCGAAGGTCGGGGTAAATTTGATAGCCTCTTCCCGCCGCAGGCCGAAGGCCCGCTGCAATTCGAGACTCATGCGCACGTACGGATCGCTGATCATTTCCAGATCCTGCGCACCCACTGCCTTTGCTTTTGATATATTCGTCACAAACTGCCTATCTGGAATCCCATAGTAGGCGTTGGATCCAGCCACCACACCGCGCCTGTCCGCCTTCTCCGCCCACCAGCGCAGCACCGCCATCCTGTTCTTGATCGTTCCGGCAGCCAATTCCTGGTGCAACCAGTTCTTGACCAGCGCATCGACATGCTTCTGCTTCAAAGAACGTGGCTTCATGCCGCGAAACCCCAAGCCATGCAATTGGTCCGCGATCAGCATCAGGTGGTTCATCCGCTTGGCTTGTGTCGCGTAACTGCCATCCCGGTTGCGGCGGCAGAGTTGTTTGAGTTGGTAGTTCAGGTCTCTCACGGTGTAATCTCCGATGGATCAGTGTTAATGGTCACCTGGCAACAGCAGCTGCCGAGGCCCGCTTGCACGATACGACCAGGGACACCACTCCCCTACGACCTGAATATGCCTGGTCTTAAGGCAACACTGTTTTCCCCTGTTGGGTAATGGCCCAGCGTTGGCCAACTTGGCCCGGACGGGCCTGCTTTCAGGGTGGTTTCATCAAACACCTCCATTTAATTGTGCGGAACATATCCGCGGTTTATGGAAAATGAACGTCAATGGCACCGCCTGGGGCGGGCGTCTCGGCTCGACGAGTGAATGCAGGCGGGTGCCTGTGATGATGAACAGATCCTATGATCTGATCTGATTTGAAGATGGACCCACGGCGGTAAGCCGCAGCGCGTCAAAGGGTCCTGTCGCGCTCAATCGCCACTGTACACGCAGTGGCCACGGATAAAATCGATCGAGGGCGGTAGTATATGAACACAAAACCCCGCTGTAACCTCGAAATCTCGTCGCAAACCCGCGCGGTTTACGGGACGGCCGCCATCGTCACTACCCCACTGCGCTGAGTAGTGACGACGGCGCCTTCGGTTCAGACAGACAAGCCACGGCGCCGCGGGTCGCGGCCCGCCCTGGGCACGCGAGAAGGTCCATCCAAGTGCTGACACTGTCAGCAGTTCACGCTCAACCCACGTGGCGGTCTACACGTTGCCCAGCCACATCCCCATCTGCGCCTCTCCATTCGCTGTTTTGGTCCCTATCTCATTGATTTATTGGCATTCGAGGCCCCTCCTGGCCATGTTCTCTCAAAAAACCAAGCGTAGGTGACCTCAAATTTTGAGGGTGCAAAATTTGAGGGCGATGTGCCGATTTCGCCGGTCAATCCCGGTTTGGGGGGTCCTGCCTGGCGCGGTTCCTAATGTCGACCAGCCGTTCTGCGAGTAGACCCTGCACAATCGGGGGATGGGCAGCCAGGAAATCACGACCGACCGCCTCGGCGCGGCGCTTTGCCGCTTCGGCATGCGCCCGGCGTCTTCGGTTCTCCGCGATCTGCAAACCGGCTTCGGGCTCAAACTGCCCTGCTCGCGCACGTTTGACCAGACCGCGAAGATAAGCCAGTGGAGATACCCGAACGGTGCCGGCGGCCATGTGCGCCGACAGTTCGTCGAGGAGCTGCTGGGCCAAATCGACGGGATGATCTTCAAGATATTGTCGGGCTTGTTCTCGTTCCGCATTCACCAGGCCTTTGGGGTATTCCAGATTAGATGGGTTCCCACTACCCCGCTCCGCAGGGGTGGGAACGTCCGGTTCATTGCTGGGCCCCGGTGGTTGTGGTGATTCTATTTGGGTTCTTCTGGTGGTTCTTGGTATGACACGGGTGTCAGGGTCCCCCGGACAGAGGTGTCCGGGGGCACTGTCGGTAGTGACAGGGGCCGGTGACAATTTGTCACCCCCTGAAAGCATCAGGCGATAGCGATTCGAGGATCGGGAGCCGTCCTTCCGATAGCGTTGCTCGGACACCAGCAGGTCCCGGGCGGCGAGTGCTTGCATGACCCGGCGCACGGTCCGTGTGGACACGTTGCACTTAGTCGCCACCGTCGAAACGCTGGGCCAACAGACCCCCATATCATCTGCCGCATCGGCCAACGCCATCAGCACCAGCTTCGGCACCGGCTTGAGTGACTGATGCCACGCCCAGTTCATGGCCGCGATGCTCACGCCCGACACGCCCTCCCCGACTGTTTGGTCGGTCGACCGCGGGTTTTGACGGGTTGGCTCTGGACGGGTCCATTCCCCGCAACCGTGAACTGCCCCAGCCAATCATGGACGGCTTCGCAGGACCAAAGCCGGTTGCGGCAACCAGGGGGTTGGATACGCGGTGGTAGCGGCTGGCCGGCACTGAGCTTGTTACGCAGCCGGCCCAGTGAGATGCCCAACAAGCCGGCGACCTCTTTATCGGTGTAGTATTTTCCACTTTCCGGTGCATGCTCGGTCGTCAAGTCGTGTCTCCTGAAAAATGCTTTGATCATTTCGGAAGCACGATGAGACACGCTGTGTCACGTGAAGACCACAGTAAATCCTTTCAAATAGCGGCGGGGTTTTTCTTGCAACGAACGTGCAATGCAATAAATCGCTTTTTTCGGGAACGAATAATGGCAAACGAAGACCCGCGACGTTTCAGTCGTCTACTACGTCACTGCTGCGCGAAGTATGGCGTTATCGTGTCGGGCCCTATCGTACGGCTTGTCGCATTGAGGATGCAGTTAGATCGCAGTCTTGCGAGCACAAGCTGTCTCCATCGCGGATATATTCGAATGGCCGCCCGAGTCAAGTTTAATACCTTGGGGGCACAAGACATTAAGCGGCTGCGTTTCGCGGTTTGATGCGTTTAGCGATGTCCTTGCCGGACTCCAACTCAGCCACCCGCAGTTCGAAGGCCTTCTGCAGGTTCAGCCACACTTGCGGCGTCGTGCCCAGATAACGCGACAATCTCAGAGCCGTATCCGCGGTGACTCCACGCTGTCCCTTCAAAATAGCTGAAATGCGGTTGGCGGGAACATCCAATGCTTCGGCGAACGCGTTGGCCGACATTCCAAGCTCATCGAGTTCGTCGCGCAAGACCTCACCGGGATGGACCGGCCGCATGCCATTCTTAAAGCTCATTACCTAAACCTCATTCAGTGATAATCCACAATTTCGACGTCGTGGGGACCATCCTCTTCCCAGCGAAAACAAATCCGCCACTGCCGATTGATCCGGATGCTGTACTGCCCTGCCCGATCGCCGGACAGCAGCTCCAACCTATTGCTCCGTAGGTTCGACAAATCATGCAAACTCTCTGCGTTATCCAGGTAGGTCAATCGGCGCGCGGCCTGTTCCGAGAAGCCTTCAAAGGCGCGGACCCGTCGACCTTCAAAAAATCGCTCAGTGTTCCGGTCCCCAAAGCCTCGAATCATTGACTCTCATACTACCATGATTTTACGTATTACGTAAATAGTATAAAATAGATCGTTTCGGACACCGGGATAAAACCTATCCGCCGTTTTGGATTAATCAACATCGGAAAAAACGTTACCCTTCTACTCCTGTGGCAACGTACCGGATTTGTCACAATTTTGTCACAACGGCAACGTAATTCAACGTGATCCGGTGTGATATGTAAACACGCTATGTGATTGTTATGATTTCGCTTTCACACGGCAGAGGTCGCTGGTTCGATCCCAGCATCGCCCACCATTAAATCAAGCACTTACGGCGGTTTTTCTTCACACTCTGTTCGACCTTTGTTCTGTCAGCCGGTTATCCGGCACCATATCCTCCAGCAGTAAGCCCAAGTATTTGCTCTTCAGCTCCAAGGTATCCATCCTACTCCGCACGTTCCCGCAGCTCGCATCAAGCCGTGCAATCAATTGCACAGGTCAAGATCTCAGTCCCATATAAATCGTCCACCTACAAATCCCTCCTACCGAGACCATGGCCGGTCTTTATGATTGTATTGCCGGCCCTTGCTAGCTAGATAAAGCCCTTGCGTTCTACAACAGATTGCCAACGAGGTCTTCCCAAATAATGTATCAACCAACCTGTTGCCGCCCTCCTTCGGCGTTCCTATGATGAGTTGAACATCGCGGTACTTGCACGCCAATCGCAATCCCTTCCCTTTTGATACTGCCAACGTGGCCTGACGCTCGTGGGGGCCGAACATATGCAGAATACCGTCCAATCTCCAGGGTGGGTCTTTGGGCATAATTTGGCTGATACAGGGCCCCGTGATGCGCCGTTCCCGCTATCATCCGACTAACGCAACTTCAGCACCCGTTGACCACCAGTAGGACCCGAAACAGCACCATGACCAAGAAGACCCAACTACTGCTCTGGGTAACCGTCCTCGGTATATTGGACGCCGTAATCCCGTTCTTTCCGATTCTCGCGTTTGTACTTGTCTACGTGCTGCTTGACCGACCACCCTGGTTCTTGAACTGTGTGGAAGAAATCTATGGATCGAATTGACCGCCGCCGGCCCTTGATTCCAAACTGGATCGGAAGGTGCTGGATCAGAAACTGCCGCTATTTTGTACCCGGTAGCAGCTGGCAGTTTGTCTGGAACAAGACTGGACGCACGGTGGTGCGCCTGTATGGTGGGCCACAGCGATGTGGCGGATCACTGCTGTCCCGTTAACGGGTAAATATAAAGGCCTGATTCCACCGTCCTTGATACAATGAGTTTGTGCATAACTTGTTGAATCAGAGAGGAGAATC
>CAMYNL010000082.1 GCA_947259705.1 uncultured Gammaproteobacteria bacterium
GCATGATCTGGCCGGTATTGAAGATCACCGGCCGACTGCCTTCCTCTCCGAAGTGACCGGGAAAGGCACCATCGGGCAGCTGGATCGATAGCTCCCAGTCAAGCATGCGGCCGGCTCGGTCAACCAGCTCCGGCTGTTTCAGGACATCCGCTGCGGCAAGAAAGGTTTCGATGATATAACCCGTGGTTTCCGGGTAACTGGGTAACCAGCCATCCTCAAAACTCCAGCCGGCAGACACACCACCGGCATCGGACTCTCCGTTTCTGACATCCTGGGCACGGCACAGCCAGTCAATCGTGCCCCGCAAATGTACCTCATGTTCCTGCCTGGACTCTGACGCCCGTCTGAACAGGTCCCCGACAATGAGCCTCGCATGGCGTGGTTGCCAGGGACGGTAGCGAAACGGCAGGGAGGCAAGTTTGGTGATATCCATCTGATTCGAACCAGTGTCTCGCTAGTTAATCGGCACCCGGGTGGCCACCTTAAGGTGGTCTGACAGGGGCACCCGGCTGACCACATAGCGATGTTTTCCTGAGGCCTCTGCCGGGATAGATTCAACCAGCCGCAGATCGATGCGGATATCCAGACCCAGGCGTTTATACAATCCCGTTTTGATCTCCGTACGACCGGACTCCAGCCAGCCGGCATTGGGTACCACCAGGACCTCGATATGGTCTACTGAATGCTGCACGATCTTGAACTCCCCCACCCCGGCAACCGCACGCATCACATAGATTAGCGCCAGCGCGTGCATGATGGTTCCATCCGCCCGCACAACAAAATCCGTGGTACGGCCCAGCACCTCGGAGATGACGTCCAGCCCGCGTCCAGCCCGACAGGATTCGTCCGCGACGCGTACCATATCTCCGGTACGATAGCGTATAAAGGGCTGGGCAAAGGATTCCAGAGCGGTCATTACCGCTTCTCCGGTTTCACCGGGAGGTACCGGCCGATCCTGTTCATCCAGAACCTCCAGGATGATGCTCTCACTCATCAGCAGCATCTGGCCACCCGGAGCCTCGTGCGCTGTAAAGCCGATGTCTCGACTGCCGAACTCGTTGGCCACGGGCACCCCGAACATCTCCTCGATCAAGACCCGCTGGGGCGGATACAACGGTTCGCCAGTCGTACACACGACTTTCAACCCCGGTAGTCTCATATCGGCTCGCCGCTCTTTGGCATGAGCGGCCAACAGTGCGATGCTGCTGGCGTAACCATAGATGCAGGTGGGTTGGTATGCGCGGATCTTTTCGATGTAGATATCCATCTGCCATGGCGACATTTCAAAGGCATTCAACACCAGTTGATTGAGCAGTCGGTCACGCATTGTTTTCATGCGATCCGTCTTGCTCAGCTCTACCGGTGCTCCCCAGAGATAGACCTCGCGATCACCGGGTTCGACACCCCACCAGCGGCGCGCTCGCATCCGCCCGGCTGCATCCGACGCCTGTCGCCAACGGCCGAAATAGAATATCAGGGGGCTGCCGCTGGAACCACCAGTGTTGTACTTGAACGCCCCGCCGGGGACACTTTGCCAAGCCATGCGATCCCGGTTGTCTTGCGCTTCCACTTTGTCCATCCACGGTAATTGCCGAAGCTCCTCAATGCTGACCGGACCATCGCCATCGAGATCGATGGCCGCCTCGGCAATATGTTCTGCGTGCCAGGGACAGTGATCTCTCGCAATCCGCAACAATGACCTGAGCTTGGTTCCCTGCAGCAGCTCGATTTCCTCGCGGGAGAGCCACTGGGTGCGTTCCAGCTCCGACAAATATCGAAATGTGGGCCGGCGCAGCAACCATTCCTGACTTGCGTAAAAGGCGCGGGCGCCGACTCGGCCACGCGTTGTGTTTCCTAGATGGCGAGACATTGAACTACGGGCGCGTTCATGTTGCTGTTTGCTGGGTCTGAAACTCGTGAATGACGCCTGTCATGAAGCTCGAGGCGACGTTGCTCCGTTTCTTTTCCAGTAGCCCTGTGTCATCCCCAGGAAATAGCCGACATTCATCTGCTGCCTGAACGCCCTGGCAGGCCCCTTGGAGAATACCTGCGCAAGGTATCGGAACGCCGCCCGTGCAGTCTGGGTAAACAGGAACAACGGGACGCCTGAGATCGTACGATCATACGACGCATCGTCCAACATGGCCTTCTGGTATCCAGCGTTGAAGTGTATCGTTCGGAAAAATTTCTTCTTCAGCTGATGCGGCATGATCTTGTGTCGTACCACCGCGCGGGGTTCATAATAGATTCGGCCACCGGCAGCGGCCAGCCGGCGGAAGTAGTCGGTTTCCTCGCCCTTGAATAATTCTTCTCTTCTACGACCTTCCCCTTTCCTTCCCATCCTGGTGTCGAACAATCCTACCTTGTCGATGATCTTGCGACTAAGTGCCATATTACCGCCAAAAGGAAAGCTCTTGACTCCATCCATGAAAAATCCATCGTCACTGAGATCGCGTTGGCCCAGAAAGCCAAGCATCTCCGGCTGGACCCATTCAGGAATGACGCAACCGCTCTCCAGGAGGATCTTGCCTCCTACCGCATCACAGTGGTGCTGCTGGAAGCCACCAACGATGGCGCTCAGCCATTGGGGTTCGGCCCTGATGTCATCATCAATAAAAGCCACATATCGGGAATCGCTTTCGGCGATGCCTCGGTTCCTGGCACATGACAGACCTTGTTCTTCTTCAAAAGCATACCGAATGGCAATCGGATATCTTCCCTCGAGGTCATGGATGACATCGGCGGTATCATCGGTAGAGTTGTTGTCGACGACGACGACCTCCCAGTCGAGGTTCTTCATACCGTCTTGCCTGGCAAGCGCCGAGATACAATCGGGGAGATTGTGACTGCGATTATAGGTAGATACGATTACACTGATATCCACGCTGCAAACCGGGTGGGTGGTATGTCTGTGCCGGTCTCTCGCTATGCACTCCCGAGCTCTTCGCAACCGGCGCGTAGCTTTTTGATCGGCCGGTTCGGTCAGGCTCGATCGTGGTCCGGGCCCTCTCGCGGAGGCACGGCCTGCTGGTCGACCGTAGCTCCGCCGGGGAAACCCCGGATCACGGAAATGACATCCCGCGCCGTTGCAAATCCCGGGCGCCTCAGGAAGGACGGCAACACGGCAGCCACGGCATCCAATCGCCGTCCACGTCGCAGCATAACCGTCGCCAGGTCACGTCTTGCGCGCCGCAGTGCGCCCTCGAGGCCATCGCGTATGTAAACCGGCGCATTCCGCAGATCCGTTCTCAGGTCCTGAAGCGCCGCTAATGTTTGATCTTGCGCCCTGACTCTATCCGAGCGAGTGGCGCTATCCGGGTATACGCAATAAACAGCCATCGGTTCGCAGACAACACCTATCCGCTTGCTGCGAGCCGCGAGTCGTATCAGAAGGTGCACGTCCTCGGATACTGCAAATTGTGGCGGATAGCCGCCCAGGTCCAAGAACGTCTGTCTGCGCAGGCTGAGGGTTGGCGTGTCACCGATATGCTGCTCAATAAGATCTCCGATCGCCCGCCCCTCCAGTATTGCCCGCCGGTCCTTCGCGACGTTCTCCAGCAGATACTTGCCGACCGGCGCACTTTCCAGTGACCTCTTGATGAACGTCCCATCCGGCCGATGGTACTCCTGCTCCCCAGTAAGAAAATCCAGTTCAGGATCCTCGGCGATCCATTCGGCATGCCAACGCAATCGGTCGGGACGATACCAGTCGTCAGCATCCAGAAAAGCGACCCAATCGCCGCAGGCTGCGTCAACGCCGGCATTTCGGGCTACCGATACGCCTGCGTTGTCCTGATATAGATAGGCGACTCTGTCGCCAAAACCCTGCACGACTTCCGCTGTCTTGTCCGTCGAGCCATCATCCACAACAACGATTTCATGCGCCGGGTAGGTCTGTGCCAGCACCGATTCAATAGCACGGCCGATAGTCGTTTCACCGTTGTAAACCGCAATGACCACGGTGAAGGTTGGTCCAGCTTCTACAGGTCGTTCCGTCA
>CAMYNL010000083.1 GCA_947259705.1 uncultured Gammaproteobacteria bacterium
GAGGGTGCATCCTTGACGGGGTGCACCCATTTTTTTTGCTGGCGCGGACTATCCCGTTGCCGATCGGCCGGCGGAGAATGCCGGGGTATGAGGCTGCGCGGACCGGGCGTGGCGGGTCGTGGAAGGGGGATTTCGCATGGCGCCGCGCCGATCCGGGCGGCTTCGCCGGATGACCGGCGGGCGGTGGCTGGCAGCCCGTAACAATTTGATCTAGATCAATTTTCTTGGGCGTTTGTTAAACAAAGTTAACTTTGTCGCTGTCCCTGTATAACCGGGCAAGCGTGTATACTTGCCGCGGGGAAAGTGATTACAAGAGGGTGCCTGTTTCGGGTCCCGTCACCTTCAGAGCCGGCACCATGGCCGTCCGTTTGCGCCCTGCCGGAGCGGAGTAAAACATCAGTGTGAAACACGGGAGAATATCTGTGCAGCTTTCATTCAACATGCTTTTCGCGGGCGTGGTCCTCGCCCTGGGGCTGGCCACGGCGCACGGCGCCGAAGAACCCGCCAAGCCGGCCGGTGAGTCCGCGCAACCGACCCAGAGCGAATCCGCCACGGGGGAGCCCGCCGACCCCAATCGCATCACCCGCGAAGGGGTGATCGTGGAGTTTTCCGCCCGCCGCACCAAGGGCGAGTCGGAGGCGGTAATGGCGGCTGACTGGGCCGACGTCTCCTTTCGCATCACCGACGCCAGCACCGGCGAGCCCATCAAGGGACGCTACCCAGCGGCCTGGATGGATCTCGCCGCGGCCTGGGCGGCCAAGGGCGAGAGACCCATGAGCTGCCGCGACAAGGTGCAGACCTACCTGCAGGGCATCGTCGGAGTGCGGCCAATGATCGACCTCAACAGCCACTTCCTGCTGGTAATGAACCGCGACAACTCCATCTCGGTGATCGACCCGGTGGTGGGTATCACCGGTGTCACCAACCTGTTTGCCCAGATCAACCTGGACCATCCCGGCGCCGACTGGGTCCTGACCGAGGACAGCAAGCGGCTTTTCGTCACCATGCCGGTGGCCGGCCAGGTGGCCCTGGTGGATACCGACAGCTTCGAAGCTACGACCAATATCGAGGCTGGCAAGCGGCCGATGCGCGTCGAGTTGCAAGGGGACGGGCGCTACCTGTGGGTGGGCAACAACGCCAGCGAGGCCGAGCAGAGCGGCGTGACCGTGATCGACACCGCGGACCTCAAGCGCGTCGCCTTCGTTCCCACCGGCGCGGGCCACCACGAGATCGCCTTTACCGACGACAACCGCCTGGCCTTCGTCAGCAACCGCGACGGCGGCACGGTGACGGTCATCGACGTGCAGACGCTGACCAAGGTCGCCGATATCGAGACCGGGGAGAAGCCCATCTCGCTGGCGTTTTCTTCGCTCGGGCAGGCCGTGTACGTGACCGACGGCAAGGACGGCACCATCAGCATAATCGATCCCAAGGACTTGAAGATCCGCGGTCGCATCCAGGCCGAGCCCGGCCTCGGCCCGCTGCGCTTCACCGACGACGGGCGCTGGGGCATGACCGTCAACCCGATCGAAAACAAGGTCTTCGTCATCGACGCCTCCGCCGACCGGCTGGCCCATACCATCAAGGTGGGCAAGCAGCCCTACCAGGTGAGCTTCACCCGCAGCTTCGGCTATATCCGCTCGCTGGGCACCCAGGACGTCGGCCTGATCCCGATCTCAGAGCTGGAAGGGGCCGAGACACCGCCGGTCACCTACATCCCGGCCGGCCAGCGTCCGCCGGGTATTGCCGCGGAGATCAGCATCGCCGACAGCATCGTGCCCTCGGTCAAGCAGGCCGCCGCCGCCTACATCGTCAACCAGGCGGAGGGCACGGTCAGTTACTACATGGAGGGCATGGCCGCGCCGATGGGAAGCTTCCGCAATTACGGCCATGAGGCTCGTGCCATCGAGATCGTGGACCGCAGCCTCGGCGAGCGCGAGCCGGGGGTGTACACGGGGCGGGTGAAGATCCCCATCGAGGGCGTCTACGACGTCGCCTTCATCATGGACACGCCGCGTTTTCTGCATTGTTTCAGCGCCGAGGTGGAGCCGAACCCCGACATCAGAGCAGAGACTGCGCAGATGGCGGTGGAGTACGACTTCATCGACCGGCGTGTGCCGGTGGGTGGAAGCACAACGGTGAAGTTCAGGCTGACTCAGACCGCCAACGGCCTGCCCGCGACCGACGTCCCTGATGTCACCGTGCTCTATTATCGCTCCGACGGGCGCGGGCGCAGGGTGGTGCCGGCCAAGTCGCTCGGCGATGGGCGTTACGAGGCGGAGGTGAATATCGACCGCCTCGCCACCTACTACGTGTTCGTCGGGTCGCGGTCGAAGAAGCTCAAGTACAGTGATCTGCCCTATTTCAGCCTGATGGGGGTAGCGACACCGGCGGCAAAGGCCGCGAATTGACCGTGGGTCAGCTTCGTCTGGCATGGCTGTCGCTGCTATTGATGATGTCCGGCGGGGCCTGGGCGCAGGGCCACTACCCCGGCAGCGCCGCGCGCGTCAACGGTGTCGACATCAGTTACCAGCGCTTCAACGGCTTCTACGTGGAGTACCGCAACTCGCAGGGGATCGCGGTCGGCGCGCGGGGTGACCAGTTGCCGCTGCTGACGCGGCTGCGGCAGGAGGCCATGGACAAAATCATCGAGCAGGAGCTGGTGCGCCAGGCGGCGCTGGAGCAGGGCATCGAGGTCGGCGCCGAAGAGGTCGAGACACAGGTGGAAGAGCTGCGCTCGGTGTTCGACAACCCGGTATCGTTCGCCGGCCGACTGGAAAGCGAGGGCTTTACCGAGGAAAGCTACCGAGATCACGTCCAGGGCATGATTGCGGCGACACGGTACCTGGACGGAATACGCGCGGCGACGGCGGAGGTGAGCGACGCGGAGCTGGAGACGTATTACCAGGAGAACAAGCGCCGGCTTACTTTCCCCGAGCAGGTACGGGTGCGCCATATCCTGCTGACCTGGAAGCCCCTGGGCATGCGCGACGATCGGGCGGCGATCCGTGAACAGATGACCCCCATACTCGAGCGGGCCCGCAATGGCGAGGACTTTGCCGAACTGGCCCGGCAGCACTCGGAGGACTACGCCACGGCAAGAAGCGGTGGCGACACCGGCCTGTTCCGTCGCGGACAGATGGTCCCGGCCTTCGAGGCCGTGGCCTTCTCGCTCGAGCCGGGCGAGATCTCCGATCCGGTCGAGACCCCGTTCGGGGTGCACATCCTCCGCCTCGAGGAGCATCTCCAGCCTCGCCTGGTGCCGCTGGACGAGGTGCGCGAGCAGCTGCGCGAGCACGTCCGCGTGGAGCGGGCGGAGCAGGCGGTGGACAAGGAAATAGCCAGGCTGCGCGAGGCCGCGGAGATCGAGGTGCTGATCCCGCTGTCACGATGAAATCCCCATAGGAGGAGCCAATGTCGAACATCTATTCAGTGCCCGTCGCCTTGCTGGTGGTGGCTTGCGGGCTGGCGGCGGCCGGTGTCGCCACCGCGGCGCAGCAATCCGCGCACGAGCAGCCCCAGCCGGAGGCGGCGGCCGCGGACGCCGCCGATCCGCACGCCCAACACAAGGCGATGATGAACAAGCAGGTCGACTCGGCCAAGGCCGCCGACGTGGACTTGAGGGACCGGGTACTGGTCAATCAGGACGGCAGGGAAGTGAGGTTCGTCAGCGATGTGATCGGTGACAACATCGTGGTCATGGACTTCGTCTACACCCATTGCACCACTGTCTGCCCGGTGCTGTCCGCCGTGCTAAGCCAGGTGCAGCAGCGGCTCGGTGACCAGTTGGGGGACGAGGTCGCCCTGGTCTCGGTGTCGGTGGAT
>CAMYNL010000084.1 GCA_947259705.1 uncultured Gammaproteobacteria bacterium
TCAACCCGGCGATCTCGGTGGCCCACGGCTGCTCGCGCACTGGTTGCGGCAGCAGGCGCTTGGCGGTTTCGCCGGCTCCAATCGCCGAGACGATGACCGGCGCTCTGAACTCTTCTCCCGAGCTCGTGCGGACGCCGACAGCGGTTCCGTTCTCGATCAGGATTGTGCTGACGGGCGTGCCTGCGAGGGCGCTGCCGCCTGCGGATTCGATGACCGGCACGAGGCCTTCTGCAATCGCCGATGCACCGCCGACGGGGTAGCCCGCTCCATCGAGGTAGTGACTGATGACGGTTGCGTGCATGCCGAAGCTCGCCTCGCTGGGCACGCCGCCAAAGGTGCCCCATTGGGCGGCCAGAACCGCAGCGAGCTTCGGGTCGCTGACGTACTCGGCGAGGACTTCGCTGGTCGTGCGCCCACACCATCGGTGGATCTTCTTCTTGTTCCACCAGCGATGTGCGGAACGGAATGGCTCGGGCATCGCTCGTTCGGACGTTGCGAGATGCAGCGCATCCTCCCCCGACTGCAATGCTTCGAAATAGGCGTCGATTTCGGCAGTGTGATTGGGAAATCGATCTTTGAGTTCCATCATGAACGCTTCGGCCGGGCGTCCGACCGGGATCTTGAACCCATTTGGAAAATGGATCGTGTCATAGACGGTGCCAACCGAGCGAAACTCGATGGTCGCACCACTGAGCCAGTCGAGCATTTTTCCACCCGGCTGATCATGGCGAAACGTACCGCAATAGTGAATGCCAACATCCCAGGTATACAGATCCCGAGAAAAAGTGTGAGTCAATCCACCAATTGTATTTGCTTGCTCAAGAAGCAGGACCTTTTGGTCCATTCGAGACAGCGCAGTCGCGGTCGTCATACCGCCCATGCCGGACCCGATGACTATGACGTCGTATTTGGTTGTGGAGGATTGAGATGTCATTCCAGTGTCGCCTCGGTGAGGTGTTGCATCGCGTATGGCATCACGACCTTGCCGCCTGATCGTTAATACCGTCATCGCGATGGGAACCGTTGATTACAAGAATCTTTTTCGTGCTCGTGATTCGTTCTCCCGGAGACCAAAGATATGCCCGCGGCGTGATTCGATCTTGATACATGTCAAACCTGGATGAAATGATCCCGAAGTCCGACGCTGGGTCGCACATAATCCCGACCCCAAAACCATCAACTGGCCGCACTCGCGACCAACAGTGGTGTATCCGTCACCGAAGCGACCTAGCACCCGTATAAGGCTGTTTCCGTGAGCCCCTCTTCAAAAACTCAACACTAAATGACCCTGTCGAACTGGCCAACGTGCCGACCGTGAACCCTTGGGAATGCGAAGGTCCGGATCGGGTCGGATGCGGAAGTAGAAAGTTTTGAGCAGCGGCGGCTGTATGAGATCGCCAAGCAGACGTTCTCATTTCCAGCCAGGGCCAAGGAGATACCAGCAGATACCAGCAACGTTGTCAAGCCGCGCCGAGTCTTTGATGGCTCACGGCGGGGAAGAAATCGAATATCCGCCTTTCAGCGCCCGGCTAAGCCACTCCCCCGCCCGATCGTATGCCCGACCTACGACTTCCGCAACGTCAGTACCGACCGCGTCAACCCCGGGCAGATCAGGGAACCAGACCAGATGCCCGCCTGCGCCGCGATCGCCGATGGGCCTGATGCGAAATTTGTAGTAGTAGGCATTCATGTTGAAGGTATCTGCAGGTAGTCGGCCCTGAAGACGTGTTTATTGTCTAGTCTAGAGGTATCCTAATTGTTCAGATAAACCACATTATCAAGATTTCGTCCCAAGAAGGAGAACTCAAATGGGAAAGAGTCATCATGAAGACACCACGTTCCCGATCGAAGAACCATCGGTGTCATGTGAAGGGACGTGCTTTATTGTGAAAGGCAAGATCGGCAACTGGAATGATGACGTTGAAATTGTTTCCATTTCTCAATCTACGCAGAAACTTACTGACGGCGAACCTCTAGAAGATTCTCCCGCCAATATCCCACCAGACCAAGTAAATCCGTATCTTTTACTTGCCCTGAGAGACTACTTTGGAGTTAGCACAGCCGTCGGGGCGCCACCGGGGGGTGAGTTCGTAGATCAGTGGGGGGAATGCGACGAGTACTGTTACTGCGAAATTCCTGAAAATGCCCGTTCCAGAAATCCCTCTCGAGAACCCGTGATATATGACGTTACGTTAAGTTATTTGAGTATTCGTTGGGTGAGCAACTTTCTGAAACCGAACAATCCAAATTTGCCTTTGGGTGAACCGGGTTGGGCAGATAGTAGTGGCCAACCCTTTCAACACAATCCGTTGACCGATGCTCTTGGAAAAGCGGTTCAAGGTCCTATGGGGGGCTTCCGATTTCCCCTGGAGACACGGTTTTTGGCGAGTGTAAAGTTAAGAGCAACCGTCGAACTAAGCGAGCGTTGGGGCGAATGTAAACCAATACCGTCAAGTGACCAAGAATTACATCCAGTTTGACTGTACGATACAAGTGAGTCTAGTTGTACGTACTGTGATCGTACTTAATTTCCCGTACACACCATGGCCTGCCCCAGATTTCACGTACACCTGGAATAGGTGGCATGATGAAACTGGAGGCAGAAAATGGCAAGAAGACGATTCTCTCGGGAGTTCAAGTTAGAGGCGGTCCGGCTGGTACGGGAACAGGATGTTTCTGTAGCTCAGGCTGCACGGGATCTGGGATTGCATGAGAATGTATTGCGCAAGTGGGTTCGCTTGTACGAGGCCGACCCAGTCAATGCATTTCCTGGGCAGGGGCAGCAGAAGCCAGAGCAAGCGGAAGTCGCCACGCTGAAGCGTGAGATCAAGAAGCTGAGGGCGGAGCGTGACATCCTAAAAAAAGCCGCGGCCTACTTCGCGAAGGAATCGAAGTGAAATATGGTTTCATTGCGAAGCATCGGGGGTTGTGGCCGCTGAGATGGATGTGCGAGGTGCTCGATGTCTCGCCAAGTGGGTTCTACAGCTGGTTGAGCCGGCCACCAAGCCGACGGGCCCGGGAGGATGAAATGCTGGTGCTACAAATACGGCGCAGCTTCGCCGAGAGTGCTCAGAGTTATGGTGTTCGACGGATATGGCCGGATCTGTTGGCCTGGGGGTATGACGTAGGCCGTGAACGTGTTGCCCGACTGATGCGCCAGGAAGGCATCCAGGCTCGACAACCCAAGCGGAGGCTGCCAAGGGATGATGGCCCGCGACCCACCCATGCTCTGGCACCCAATACGCTTGATCGCAGCTTTCGTGCCACCCACCCGAACCAACGTTGGGCAGCGGACTTTACCTATATCTGGGCGACCGAAGGTTGGCTGTATGTGGCTGTCGTCCTTGATCTGTTCTCACGCCGTATAGTGGGTTGGTCAATGAAGGCGCAGATGACGGCGGATCTGGTCACGGATGCGTTGATGATGGCGATCTGGCGACGCGGTCCAGCTGATAGTCTTCTGCATCATTCCGACCAGGGTAGCCAGTACACCAGTGACAAGTTCCAGCGTTTGCTCGCCGAGCATGGTATTGCATGCAGCATGAGTCGGCGAGGTGATTGCTGGGACAATGCGGCGGTCGAGAGCTTTTTCTCCAGCCTCAAGACCGAACGGATTAACCGGAAAACCTATCGCAACCGGGATGAAGCGCGGGCAGATGTGTTCGATTACATTGAACGGTTCTACAATCCCAGGCGCCGGCACTCAACGCTGGGATACAAGAGCTGTCGCTCGTCATTACTTATCCGCGAGAATATAGCCCTATAAGCACGTGCCGTCTCAGGCCGCCTCGCGCCATTCGTAGCGGTGATGTAATCCGCCCACACGCGGCAGCGCCACAACTTTTGCTGTCGATGATGGTCGCGGTGCCAAGGGTCGTTCGTGTGGCGTGTCCTTATCCAACCCCAAGTGACAACGATCCTCGTGATAATAGTCAATGTAAGAACGCATCAGTCGGAGCAAATGACGGCGGCCAAACACCACCACATACGCAAGGAGTTCTCGGCGGCAACTGCCGATCCATCGTTCCGCAACCCCGTTTTGCCAGGGACTGTGGTACGCGGTGCGACGCGGCTTGATGCCCATTGCTCTGACCGTGTCCACGACACGCGGATTGAAGATCGCGTCGCGGTCGAAAATGAGATACTTTGGCGCAGTGTTGTAAGGAAACGCTTCCCGCAATTGCTGGCTAGCCCACACCGCTGTCGGGTTGAACGTGGCGTTGAAGTGCAGAATGCGTCGTCGGCCGTGCTCTATGACGAACAATACGTAGAGCACTTTGAGAGAGACCGTCGGAACGGTGAAGAAATCCATCGCCGCAATGGCATCCTTGTGGTTGCGTAGAAAAGTGACCCAGCGCTTTATTTTGTGAGGATCGGCGGGACAACGCGGCATGTAACGTGACACCGTGATCTCGGAGATGGCGAACCCGAGTTTCAACAGCTCGCCGTGGATTCTGGGTGCGCCCCAGCCATCGTGTGCCATGGTGCGGATGAGACGGCGAATCTCGGCGTCAACTGGAGGCCGCCCGGGGCCTGGTTTGTGCTGGGAGATCTTCGCCCAATAGCGACGGAACCGATCTCGATTCCACTTTGCCACTGTGTCTGGGTTCACGATGAACAAATGGTTTCCCCAACCTGGCCATGCGGCGCGCAGTGCGACCCAGAAGGCGCGATCCATATCATCGAGCCTCGGCCGTGGACGCTTCTTCTTCAGTGCGATCACTTGCTGGCGTAGCGCCAGATTCTCGATCAGCAGTTCCTCGCGGGTACGAAAGAGGGCTCTAAGGGTGTGGACACCGAGAGCGACGAGAAAGACGATTGGACTGCACATGGCGCTGGAGTGTGCCCTTTCGACGCGGTGATCTCAAGCCACGCGGAGGAGTGTGTCACGGAGTCAGCGCTAAAGCATAACCTGCTGTTTTCAATCGCGGATAAGTAATGATGAGGGACAAGTGGTCCTGAGACTGGCGCTGGCTGAGCATTTCGGTGTGCGGGACGCTAGCCCATGCATGCCCGATCTCGAAGCTTTGGAGGAGTTGGAATGTGGGAAGACGGCGTAAATCACACAAGCACTTGCCAGAGCGTGTATACCTGCGATCAGGTTCTTACTATTTCGTGGACTACTCAGGGAAGTGGCACAAC
>CAMYNL010000085.1 GCA_947259705.1 uncultured Gammaproteobacteria bacterium
CATGGGCGCGGAGTTTATGAGATCCGGTTGGATTAGTCAGGAGAGTTGACGTAGGAATAGTTAACGGTTACTTTTTTATTTTCTAGCCTGGCCGCAGCCCCTCATTATCTTCCCTATTTCGATGTTTTGGCTGGCGGTATGGTTGGCGGTCTTCGCTCACTCCTTGACTTGAGCATTGACTGGAGACAAGCCCTAAAAGGGCTTGCGCGGTTCGTCCGCGACCACGACATAGGCGAGATCAAGCTCAGCTTTTTCGGTGTCGAGGAGTGTGTATATCGGAGCCTGCGCTGCCAAATCCTAGGTTGCACGCCCGAGACCGGAATGCTGGCAATCAGCGTAAATCATCTCTATGCCCTTACGCTACAGTATGCCAAGTATTCTGCGTGGCTCCGTGGTCATGATCCATTGGCCCGAGTAGGAGGCTCAATCTATGTTTACAAGATAGAACGTCTGCGTAGAACCTAGTAAAGAATCGTTCGACCGGCCAGCCAAAAACCCCTAGGAATCGTCATTACCGCGCGTCCCCGACGGGCGACGCATCTGCAGACGTTGCGGCTCGTCAATAGAAATGACATGTCGATGCTGGCGGAGTTTCTCAATCGCCTGGCCGGTTCCCTCAATCACAATCACCCCGACGCCGTCGGAGACGGTGGTGCAGCCGGCGGCAGTGATATCCTCCGCCAGCGTGGCCAGGTCGGCTGAGCTACTGATGCGCAGGATCACCGTGCGCCGGACGGATTGATTGTCGGCAATAATCGATTTTGGCGGTGTGACCGCCTCCGGCACCTTGGTCGGATTGTCGTCAGGAGGATCGCTGCACACGTCTTTCAATCAACACTGGGTCAGGTGCCGTAGTCTAGCAGAGCGGCTACGTTGACTCGACCGACTCCAAAATCGGGGTTCCACACAGGACCAGTGGCGATGTCTCGTGTCGACGTGGCCCTGAAACGCTGCCGAATTTCAGCAGGGTTCAAGCTTGGCTCCCTCTCCAGCATCAGTGCGATCACGCCAACTACAAACGGTGTGGCCATACTAGTCCCTTGAATAGTGATATAGTCTCCCGCGGCATCACGGCGGCTAGCATATCTTGAATCTGTGGCCATGATACTGTTGGCAGCCAGTGATGCAGTGATGAACTGACCGGGTGCGGAGACGTCTGGTTTCTGGTTGCCGCTTCGCGCTGGACCTCTGCTCGAGAACGGCGACAGCCCGCCAACCGACAGTCCGGGTAAGTGGGGGTTACCGGGATGAACGCTGGCGCGACTGACAAATGAGGCAACCGATATCGCCTGTTCTTCGGTTGCAGGCATACCGACGCTATAATCGGTTGCCGCGCCCTGAAAAACATTCCTTGCGTTTGGCCCGCTCCAGGCGTGTACGTCCCCTTGGGTGACGGTGGTGGCGCTGAGGCTCAGTCGTACGGTTTCGTTGATCAAACAGTTGTCTAAAAACAAAGTGATGTTCTGGTCACCGTTGATCGGATCCACGCGAGCGATACCGCCTACATTACCGATGGCGGTCGCGTGGTACATGCCGTCGATGGGCACGATATCGCCAATCCCGGCTTCGACTTCAACGTCCACAATATCACCTCGTGGTATCCATACATCGATAAACTGGAAATCCGGATCGCCGATGCGGGCGGTAATCACCAGGTCATCGCCTTCAATTAGTTGATCGTTCCAGTGAATGAGATCGTTTCCCTCATTGCCGGCGGCAACAACGATGATCCGGCCCGGCCCTGATTCAGCAGCAATGACATTTTCGATGGCGGCGGTGCCGTCATGCGCCCCCCAGTGGCCCCCGAGACTTAAGTTGATCACAGCCGGCCGGTTTCCAGCGGCAGCAAAAATTCTACGAATACCGGTGATGATTTCATCGTCATACAGACTGCTGCTCATGGTCATCAACGTCGCTTCCGTTGCGATACCGCGGTGTTGCCCAGATGACGCCCGGCCGTTGCCGGCGGCGATACCAGCGCAATGCGTACCATGACCATGGGGGTCCCCAACCGGTATGGCCGCACCGCCTGTCAGCGCGCTATTGATAGCCGCGTTGTCAAACTCGTGATAGGTCGATGTGCTCGCATTGTCAGGGCGTTCCGCTTTGATGAACAGTTCTATCCTGGAGGTGTCATCGTTATGTCTGAAATCCCGGTGAGACCAGTCTACGCCGCTATCTATCACGCCCACCACGACGCCCTGGCCGGAGAGGGAGTGAGTGGCGATGCCGTCGTCGGCCCCGGTGGCCGATCCACGCGCGTCTTCCATTTTGAACTGTAATCTGCGTGAAGCCTCGACTCGTCGAATACCTGGCAGTTTCTCTAGATCAGGAAGTTTCGCCACATCCAGGTTGGCAATGAATACGGTTGTACCGCGTGATACCAATTCGCCCCCGTTTTCTTCTATCCAGTGGCTTGTTTCTTTAGCACTGTCCGGTGCGACAATCAGTTTAAGCGTTATGTTGGGCGATTCCGGCGCAGGTACGTCAGCTTCGCTTGCCACCCCGGCGGCACGAATCTGCCTGCCAAGCTGCTCCAACGCGATGGGCGCCGCATTGTCATGGCCAGCATTGAGGCGGGCGATCATAGCCAGAAGTTCGGAATCCAATATTGACTTTTTCATGATAAGTATTCTCCATCACATAACGAAAATTATAGACGCCACGCGTAGTGCCGAATGATAACAGCATTCGTTTGTTGCCGATCTCTTCAAGAACTGTCATGTAGTAAAACTTCTGAACGTTGCTTGCACTATCCACCTTGTTCAGCCTACTAGCATATTTGGCGCCAGATCTCGTACCAATCGTCGCCCTCTCGATTGACGATCACGGAGTAATTCCCAACCTCCTGGCCCGTGGGGCCATAGACAGCCTTGACGTCACATTTGTCGCCAGTATCGAGTAAAAGGTGCTGTCATACTTAAAACGTCTAGCGCCAAGGCAATCTAATGAATATTCTTTCTCAGCTCGTAGTCACGTACGCCGCCCTCCGCCACGCCTCAAAGGCATCATAACGAAATGCCCGATAGTGAATCGCGCGGCTACAATGGCGTCTAAGTCTGAATAGATTAACAACGACACCTTGCATTGCAAGGAACCGTTGTGCCTGGCCCGGCGATGTGAATCGCCGCAGTTGCCGTTCCCGTTGTGGAGTGGGTGCGCGCGAAACCTCGGCTCGATTGTTTTCGTATTGTTCGGTGCTGTGCACAACAGAGGGCATCACTTCACGATGCGCAGCAGAGTAGCTTTTGAGCTTGTCCGTGACCAGCAGCCTAGGCGATTGCCCTCTACGTTTCAGCATCTTACGAAAAAAGATAATGGCAGCCTGTTTGTTCCGTCGTTTTTGAACCAGGGTGTCAAAAGTATCGCTGTCCTGATTAACGGCACGGTAGAGATTGTGACGCACACCACCGATACGCACAAAGACTTCATCGACGAACCAGGTGTCTCCGCAGCTACCCTGGCGGCGCAATCGATTCGCATACCCGGGGCCGAACTTGTTGCACCAGCGACGGATCGCCTCATAGGAAACTATGATGCCGCGTTCCGCCAGCAAATCTTCGATATCACGATAACTCAGACATAAACGGTGAGTAGGCCGGGGGAGTTGCACCCCCAGCCTCTCGTAGAACGGTACGTGAGCCTCTCGACTCATACCGCTCCCATCAGGCGAACACACCTGTCAT
>CAMYNL010000086.1 GCA_947259705.1 uncultured Gammaproteobacteria bacterium
TGGACCATCTTTCAGGTCCAGCCACTGAAACACGTAGATCACCGTAGTATTCGGTGTGAGCAGTATGACTTTCGAGTCCATACGCTCTTCCCAAATGATCGCGGTCGTGTTGTCCGGCCCAAATTCGCGAATCCCGTTGCGGAAACCTTGCAGCGACGCACCGCCCGTATTCAGAATCACCGACTCCACACCGCGCTGGAAGTCCAACTGGTCATAAATCTTGTCGGCTGTTTCCTGGGTCGGGAAACCGTCGTCAAAGCGCAGCGTGCCGAGGCGCGTTTCCACCTGGTCCGGAATAGTGACTTCCGGCGGGATATCGGTGGTCATCGCAAGTGTCGGCGATACAACCTTAGCGACGGAAGGTGCCGCGGCGGCCGCGTCATTACCGGAGGGGGGGGATGCCGGTTGCCCGCAACCGCCAACGGCGATCATGCTCATTGCCGCCAGTGCGGCGAAGATTTTGTTGTTCATATTGAACTTCCTCTGTAGATGCTGGAGATAGATTAGGGCTTAGACTTGGCGCCTTCCGGCCATTTCGCGCCGGGGTTCTACGGGTGCGTTAGTCGAATTGGTAGCCGCCCAGGAACAGCAGACCGGAGGCGCTTAAGATGCCGACGTCGAAACTCCATTTTTCACGTTTGTAACCAACGGCGGGAACGATCGCCAAACCCCAGGCACCCCCCCCAGCGGATTGGAAAGATCTTGTGGTGCTCACCCTCGTAACCATGGGCGATGCCGCCGGTTAGCTTGATGCGAAACCCGGGGTACTTGCTGGACGGATACCACGACTTGCCCAGGTACACGTACTGCGTGAATTGACCAAAGGAGTTGTTGAACAGCGACAGCCCTACCGACCACTTCGCCTCAGTCTTCTGATATTCAACACCTGCGAACCAGGGCGGGCCTTCGTAGTCCTCGTCATCACTGAAGTGAACATAGCCGCCGGCCTGCATGAACCAATTCCATTTCGCAGGTTCAGCAGATTCCGCGGTCGGTGCGGCGAACGCGAGCACCGCCATCAACCAGAGGCCATGCCAGATTTTGGTTACGGTCGCGGCCATGGGAAGGGAAAAGCTACGCCCAGACGTCACCGACATCCGGCCAAATCGCGCCAACGTGTTGGAAGCAGTCGTTACATGCCCTGTCCGGCACGGAACGGGTAGTTCTCGAAATACTTCGGCACGCCTTCCCGGATTTCCTGCTCCAGGTTGCCGAGTTTCTTCTGCGTGACGCGCCCGACGCCGACAGCTTCCCAGACCAGTTGTTTTTTCCTGGCATCAACGAGGTCGATGTTGAACGTGCCTTCGGTGTACTGGGAGACGTGGGTCTCGGTCGCATAACCATAAGCTGGCCAGGCGTTGTAATAGCCTCTTCGATAGCCGTAATAGGCTCCACCGTGCATTGTTGCCGGCGTCGTCGTGACCTTGGTCTTATCCTGGAAGTTAGCGTTGAAATTCACGAGCAGGTCCGGATTGTCGGACATTACATAGCCGCGTTGCTCCATTTCCTTTGAGATCGCCTGGACCATGTAGTTGGTGAACATGCTCTGATAGCCGGATGAATCTTCTCCAGCGCCTTCCATGAAGTTATAGGTTCGGTACTGCGCAAAGTCCTTCGAGTCGTCATACGTTGAACGAATATTGCTGCCGCTTGCACAAGCTGCCAGACATGACACCGCGAGCAACGTCGGCAACAAGCCAAACTTCCTGAACGAAATGTTTGCAATCATTTTTCCCTCTCCTGATTTAGCCATTCAGAGAGGTTAGGGCACGGACGTTAACGCCACCGGCCATTTCGCGCCATGGGCGCGAAATGGCCAGTTGGCTGTCCTAGTTCAAATTACTGTTGCTGTGAAATTGGAGCCCGAAACCATGTTGTCAACGATCAGATTTGGAACCAGCGGGTTGCTACTGCTGCTCTGTGCGTCGGCCGCTTTCGCAGAATCGCAGGACGAAACCGATACCACCACGCCACAACGTAGCGCATCCATTGCTCCCGACGTGCGTGGTGAGCCGTCGAATCTAAAGCTGGAGAAAGGAAACTTTGTCGCGGTGCCGATTCCGCTTTCGGATCCCACCTTGGGCTCGGGGCTGGTCGCCGGCGGAGGTTATTTCTATCCTCAGACCGAAGAACAGAAGAAAACTCAACCCGCATCGGTAACAGGTGCCGGCGGCATGTACATGAACAATGGCAGCTACGCTTTTGGGGCCGGGCACGAAGCGTTCTGGAAAAACGATACCTGGCGATTCATTGGGGCAGTTGGCTATGCGGACCTGGAGCTAGAGTTGCTTGCGCCCGATGCTTCCCCTCGTGGCAGTAGCGTCGCCTGGGATGTCCGTGGAGGTTTTGCGTATGCGGCACTCTCCCGAAAAGTTTCCGGCCGTTGGTACGCGGGGCTGTTTGGCAGGTTTGTCGATATCGATCAGGACATCATTGTCGATTTGCCATCGCGACACTTTGACCTCCCGGCAGAAACCAAGTCCGGTGGCCTTGGTATCAGTGTCGCATATGACAGTCGGGACATGCCCACCAACGCCTATGAGGGCAGGCTTTTCCAGGCCGGAGTCCTGTTCAATGAGAAATCGTTTGGCAGTGACAATTCGTATCAAGCTTATAAATTGGCGTACCGGTCATATCACCAATTGCAGACTCCGGTAGTACTTGCGTGGGAGGTGGTGGGCTGCCTGAAGTCGGGGACGGTTCCGATTTGGGATGCTTGTCGTCTTGGCTTGCGTGGTTTTCCAGCGACTGACTACATGGGCAAGTCATCTCTCATTGGTCAATTTGAGGCGCGATGGCGGATGAGCAAAAGATGGGGGCTGGTTGGCTTCGCCGGGGCCGGGCAAATAACCAAGTCATTTAGCGAACTTCGTGATCACGATATCGTACCCAGCTACGGCATCGGACTTCGCTTCACAGTGCTGCAGGCCAAACGCATTAACATGCGCCTTGACTACGGTCGATCAACCGACAGCGACGCCGTCTACCTGTCTGTTACGGAGGCTTTTTAGGCAACTAGCCGGGCATGACCTTCACCAGTTGGTGCCGGGCAAGAGGACTCGATTCAGTCACTGCTCAGGGCCGCCTGCAAGAGAGATAGCAGACATATCGGTTCTGATGACTGGCTAGATAAGTGCAAAACCGTCGGGCCGCGCGTCGGAGCACAAATAAGCCTGGATGAGATCATTGTTGAGCACTGCCGGAATCACGCTGTGACCGAAAAAGAACTCAGTAGCACGTCAGGATCGCACAAGCTGGCAGCTATCCGTGCGGAAATAGCTACCGACGCGGTCGCCGCTCAGTCAGCGACGATCACGGAGGTCGCGACACGATTCCGGCGATCTCAGCCGGCGCTGTCACGCACGATGCGGAGGCTGAATCTGCACCGCAAAAAGTTATGACGCGGTGCCCGGCACCAACTTACGTTGTGCTTTGCAACAACCAGCCGAGCATTAGGATTCCGGCCGCTGTTACCCAACTCCCGGCGACCCGCACCGTAATTCGCATCCAGGCACGCTGCAGCGGAACGACTAGCGAGGCGACGATTAGCGTGACGACAAACACAGTGGCAACTATGCCAAATAAAGACACGACGCCTGCGCCAATGGCAGCGAGCGCTGAC
>CAMYNL010000087.1 GCA_947259705.1 uncultured Gammaproteobacteria bacterium
CGCCGTGCCAACTGCTATGGTCATACCCACACTCAGGTTGAAGGCACTCTCCCTGATCACGACGCCGATCCTGGCCCACACACCCTCACTAGATCTTTCGAAGAAACGATCGTGCTCACGATCTTCCTGCCCAAAGGCCTTCACGACTCTTAGCGCCCCCAGCACCTCCTGCACGATAGATAGTGCCGAGGTTTCGAGCTGTTTAACTTCGCGCCATTGGGTGCGCAACTTCTTTCGAAAGACCTGCGTCAGGAAAAAGAGTACCGGTGAAACGAGCAAGGCGATCAAGGCAAGTTGCCAGTCCAACCGGGCCGTGACATATATCATCCCAATCAAGGTAAACGACGCTGTGAGAAAAGGCGTCAACCCATAGACCACCACCCATTGGATTGCGGGCGCATCGTATTGAATGCGGTAAACGGAATCAGACGTCCCCTTTTCATCATGATAGGCGAAGGAGACCCGCTGCGCGTGATTCAGCAGTTTGGCCCGGAAGGTGAGCGCTAATTTTTCTCCGACAAAAGTCTGCAGCAACCAAGTGCTGAGTTGCTGCGTACGGGACAGCAGCGCGACCAGCACCACCATTACTACCAACATCATCAGCAGCGCTGCGTCCGACTGCTCAATGGCATCCGGAGTCACGGCGGCGAGAAAACCGGGCAGGGACTCGTCGCCGATCACGGTGTCCACCGCCAGCATCAGGGGCAAGGGGGTCAGCAGCGCCAGCGGGGTGGCCAGCAGACTCAGTGCAAAGATCGCCCCCAGGTGCGGCCAGTAGGGCCGCGCCTCATTCAGCAGGCGTTTGAGGAGGGCGAGATCGGCTCCCTTTGCTTGAGTCATCTGGCAGGCCTGGTTCCTTGTGTACCCTTATTAGAGTAACCGCAGACACGGCGGTTTCAAACCGCGTTGGCAGTCCCGGTCCCGGTCGCCCTCTCCGCTTCCCAGTCCTCCTCGACAAGCTTGGCCGCGTCGGCCTGTTGCTTCGCCTCGGCCTTCTGTCGGCCCGCAATGGTTCTGATGACGCCGTCTACAGCGATTGCCGACTCGTAAAGTCCGCGCACGCATACCGCCAGCGCCAGCGCTCCGAGCACCAGCCCCGCGGCCCAGGCGCCGTCCGCCAATGCGGCCGCGGTCAGGGCGCCCAGCAGCAGGACCATTACCAAACCCGGCCGCGTCCACTTGGGCCACAGCCGGAACCTGAGCATCTGCCGCCCGGCGCCGTGCTCCTCCACCGCCAGCAGCACCCGCGCCCGTCCCAGCAGGCCGCCGCGGGCCTCGAGGTCGTGGCGGTCGTACTCGCCGCCGCTGACCGTTACGATTCCCCGCTTGAGCAGGTCCTGCTGCAGGCGATGCAGGGCCTCATGCGGATCCTGCCACTGCTCCCGCCACACCGACAGCGCGAAGGGACGGAACCGCAGGTGGGTGAACCAGCCGGCGGTGTTGCCGCCGCGCCAGGGTGTCAACCCGTGCCGCAGTCGGCCGATCAGCCGCGCCAGGGGTTGCTGCAGATGCATGAAGGCGGTGACACCGTACAGGCGCCAGCGCTGTAAGCGGGTCTGCGGCCCGCTGATGAAGTGGGCCCGCGTGGCGCTCATGACGGCCTGGACCACAGGCAACAGCAGCGCCACCACCAACACCGGCAGCGCCGCCAGCAAGGGTGTCCACGCCGCCCCGAGCAGCGAGAGAAATCCCAGCGCCGCCGTCAGCAGATACCATTCAGGCATCAGGGGCAACGATGCCAGACCGCTTGGCGCCGGCTGATAAAGGGACTGGAAGGCCGCGCTGCCCCAGACTCCCTGGTAGACATGGCTGCGCCAGCCGCCCAGATGCAGGGTGCTGCCCTTGCCATAGATGCGCCCGCCCCAGGTGGTATGGCCCAGCGAGTTGTATTTCTGCGGCCACTTCTCTTCCAGCATGGCCTCGGCCTTGCCGTAGCCCTTCTGCTGCCTCCAGTAGGTGCGTACCGAGTTGCGCCGGTGATGCCATACCACGGCGCTGGGGGTGAACCCGAGTTCGCCACCGTTGTCCTGCAGTCGCCAGCACACGTCGACGTCGTCGCCGGCGGCGCGGTAGCGCGTGTCGAAGCCACCGATGGCCAGCAGCGCGTTGCGCCGGAAGGCCATGTTGCAGCCGGGAATATGCTCGGCGATGCGGTCGGTGAGCAGCACATGCATGGGGCCGCCGGGAGAGTTCGCCACGCAGTCGGCGATCCAGCCATCGCCCGCCGGCGGCAGGTTGGGGCCGCCGACCCCGACATAGCCGCCTTCTGCGAACATTGTCGCCAGGTAATGCAGCCAGTGCGGGTCCGGGTAGGCATCGTCATCGATGTAGGCCACGATCTCCCCGCTGGCGATGTGCAGCCCCAGGTTCCTCGCCGCACTGAGGCCGCGGTTCTCGGTGCTGACGAGATGCACCGGGTATTCGGCGGCGATCTCGGCGGTACGGTCGGTCGAGCCGTCGTCGATGACGATGACTTCGTAGTCGGGATATTCCAGCCGCTGCAACGCCTCCATGGTGTCGCGGATGGTGGCGGCGCCATTCAGGCTGCACACCACCACCGACACGCGCGGCCACTCCCGGTCCGTGGCGAACGGCGCGGCGTTAAACGCGGTGCGCACCGCCTTCAGCGCCGGCTTGGCGGAACGATCGCGGCGTACCAGGCCGAAGTCCCAATCCTCGATCTCGGCGCCGCCCCGGTACCACTCGTCGGTCCAGGCGAACACGAAGGCCCCGCAGCAGCCTTCCTCGAAGGTGGCCTGGATCTGCCAGGCCAGGGTCTCCGCCTGCGCCTGCTCGCCGTTGCGCTGGCTGTCGAGGCCGATCTCCGCCATCATCAGCGGCCGGTCACCGGCCAGGTTCTGCAGGCGCGCCAGGTAGTCCTTCAGGGTCTGGCGCGATTCCAGGTAGACGTTGAAACACACCAGGTCCAAGAACGGCAGTTCGAGGTATTCGGTGGTGGGAAAGTTGACGTAGGTGACCAGGGCCGTGGGATCCTGTGCCTTGACCAGCCGATAGAGGCGGTGCAGGAACTGCTCAATGCGCTGGCGCCCATACCAGCGGATGATGGAAGCGGGAATCTCGTTACCGATTGAGTAACAAAGTAGCGCCGGGTGCCCGGTGCAGCGCCCGACGTAAGCCTGGATGCGCTGCTCTATCGAGCGCACCGTGGCCGCGTCGTCCAGGAAGGTGATGTGCTGCTCCCACGGCAGCCCGACCATGACCCGCAGACCAAACTGCTGGGCAAGGTCCAGCAGCCACACGGGGGGAACGGTATAGGTGCGGACGGTGTTGATGCCGTGGCGCGCCATGGCGGCAAAGTCGGCCCTGACCTGGTCCGGCTGGTGGAACTCATCACCGTCCTCATTGGGACCGAAGGTGCCGTAGGTAACACCCTTGATATACAGCTCCGAGTTCCCGGCAAACAGGAATTTGCCGCTTACGTAAGGTCTCTCAACGACCTTGGGAAAGGCGGTGATAACCGCTTCAGAACTTCTTTCTCGCTCCCGGCTTTGTTCTTTTTCTATT
>CAMYNL010000088.1 GCA_947259705.1 uncultured Gammaproteobacteria bacterium
GCGGAAAAGGGCCTTTATTATGCCTATAAGCATAAGCTCGCGGCAGCCTTTCGACTTGCCGTCGTTTATAAAAGCACTATTAGGAAAAGTTCGTATGTTGGGATGAGTGCAGCGATCTGTCATTGTCGGTGCGTATGAGGATTCCGTAAGCGTATCTCGGCTGGCGGCAATCGGTAAGTTCTGACCTTTTTCTGTGAATACTTCACAGCGCCTCACAACAAATACCTCTAAAGTCCTACACGACTTCGATCGGGTATCTCAGTCCCGGTTCGAGTACAGCATCTAGAAGCCGTTGCGGTTGGTGGTTTTCTTCGGGCTTGATGGTGCTATCACGCTGAAGTCCCAAACTTATATTGGAAGCTTGAGCTGGCAAAGGAGAGAAAAGTGAAGATCGAGCAAATAATCGAGAAAAAGGCCTTTCCGCCCAAACAACATGCGGAGATATTCGCACTAGACGGCCATATCAGTGCCGACACAGATCCAGACTATATTCGGCTCTATCGAAATCCGCTAAATGGTCGCTCGTACTACATGATTCGCAAGGCCGACATCATCGGCGACGTGTATGCTTGGACCGCCGAAGAAAAGGTTCATGCAGGGATGGTCGGCTATGAGATGTATCGCATACGGTTGCCTTATGGCGCAGAGTTCCAAACGGTAGAGGTGACGATCGAAAAGTTGGGCGAGACAGTCGCGGGCGCAGAACTGCTAGATGGAGTAGGAGGGGCCGTCGGAGGGGGTTGTAGATCTTCTAGTGGTTGTGGCTCCAAGCCGTGTTGTGTTGATGGCAGTCGCGGCTGTCGCTGTAGCATGTGCTGTGTTGCCTAAGGCAATGTGAGCGACGTAAACGGCGGCGCGTCATTGCGAGGAGCGCAGCGACGGGTACTAATGGAATGGACTCACTCGTTGGAAGAGGCATCATAAGTGCCGGGATGGAGCATCCATCCGAAAGTGTAAAACACAATCCAACGAGGAGTCCGATATGAACATTAGCGTATTAGGTGTCGATTTGGCAAAGAGTCTATTTCAGTTACATGGCGTAAACGATACAGGGAAAGTGGTGATGCGGCGGAAAGTCACGCGTGCGAAATTGCGTGAGACCGTGATGCAACTTGAACCCTGTCTGATTGCAATGGAGGCCTGCAGTAGTGCGCACTACTGGGCACGTGCATTTGAGGAAGTGGGGCATGAGGTGCGTTTGATCAGCCCCCAGTTTGTGAAACCGTATGTGAAGTCGAATAAGAACGATGCGGCGGATGCCGAAGCAATCTGCGAGGCAGCGGGCCGTCCGACCATGCGTTTTGTTGCCATCAAGCAGATGGAACAACAGGACATTCAATCTTTACATCGAGCGCGTTCGTTGTTGGTCAAGCAACGCCCGGCAGTGGCGAATCAGATCCGAGGGTTGATGGGAGAATATGGTGTTGTGGTTCCCCAAGGCATAAATACTCTTCGAAAGCGAATACCCGAGAAGCTGGAAGATGCGCAGAACGATTTGAGTGTTATAGCCCGCGAAGTGATTCAATCACTTTACGAACAGTTGTGTTGGTTTGATGAACGCGTTGGTGTTTTTGATCGTCGAATTGCACAAGTGGTTCGCGATACTCCAGCATGTCAGCGCCTGGTAGCAATTCCCGGTGTTGGTCCGATGACGGCGACCGCGTTGTTCTCGGCAGTCAATCACGCTAAAGAGTTTCACAACGGACGCCATCTGGCCGCGTGGCTAGGATTGGTCCCACGCCAACATTCTAGCGGTGGCAAACAAACCCTGTTGGGTATCAGTAAGCGTGGCGATCGCCACTTAAGAACATTGTCGATTCATGGGGCACGCGCGGTCATTTTCCGTAAGAAGAATGATGAGGGGAAAGAAGCGCGATGGTTGCGAGAATTGATTGCGCGTCGAGGAATCAATCGAGCGACTGTGGCACTGGCCAACAAAATAGCTCGACGCGCTTGGGTCGTCCTCAACAAGGGCGAGAGCTACTGCCCGGCGAGCTGAACACACTCGCCCATCCATTATAAATTGCGATGTGGATTGATTAGATGGCAGAACAGGTAAGACCGGCCCTTTCGGAACCTGAAACTTGTCACGGCCCACTGGTAAAGGCCGCGGTATTGATGAGGCGAAAGGGTGCGGATTTCCATCGGGGCTCAGAAGACAACACTTCCATCAACAAGCCGGATATATGACAGCAATTTTCCTCTTACGTCTGTCGGCCCCAAGCACCGGTTGACCTGCATCGGATGACCCGGGGATACGTGGTCTCCTAGCGAAAAAGGGCCTTTATTCGCCTTATACTCGACAGTGAGGGTATACGGACACTCGACAAGAATGCAGATCGCAGAGTTTCAGACGAGTTTTTACGAATATGCCAACAAGTACCTGAGCTTGGTGCTTATCTGGATTTTCATTTACCGTTTTATGAACGGCTCAAATAGAAATCTCTAAAATATATGGACAGTTCTGCTTAACAATCTAGAAGGGTGTTTCGACTAAATCAAGGATGTCGAGCAAAGCAAGAATCAACAACGTATAAACCACCGCTCGCCATAGCCAACTAACGATTGAGAGTTCTTTTTGAATATAGTGAAATGCCGTAAGTGCAAATACCAAACTGCCGGTTAACCAGGGTAACCCCAATGCAGCAACGGTTAAATCTTTATCAGGGCCGCCAAACGTAAAAACTAAGTGAACGATAAAAGGTAAACAAAAGACGGGAATGAGTGCCAGAACCTTTTGTTGTCCGGCGGATAAATAAATACTGGCAGAATTTACTTTGTTGCTCTCGGTCATAGGATCCTAACTTTATTAATCTGTTTTTATTGATACTGTGCAGCGCTGATAAATTCGCCAAATGATTCACACCAGACCACTACGGTATTATAAGCCGCACCTGGCGGTGCAGGGTAAGGCGCTGCCCACCTATGTCGAGCGGGAGTTCAAGGCGTACCTCCAGTGCGGCCGGCTCGAGCACGGTTTTCTGCGGGTGCGCCGCCAGCAATTCGCGGAGTTCGCGCCCGTCTAGGTAAGTTTTCGCCATACGAGGAATCTGACCATACTCCGGCCGCTTTTTCTTCACCCATACGGGTGAGGCGGGAAAATCCGGCCGCCTGAGCTCCCCGCTGCGGCGAGATTGGCCCTTAAATGCAGACAAGGGCATGGGGCGGCGCGTTCTATGCGGGCGCGCACTTTACGCTGCTAACTCAATGCTAACTTTGCGGGCGGCAAAAGATGAGCGCCGGAGATTTGTTCGCTAAGTTCCTAAAATATCGCGGATTCTGGCTCCCCGGGACGGACTCGAACCGCCGACAGGGTGGTTAACAGGGACGGACTCGAACCGCCGACAGGGTGGTTAACAGTTTCGATCTTGAGGAGTTGAAGATAATATTTTCAACGAGTTACGTGCGCCGGCCCCGCGCCAACGTGACTCGAAAGGCCAGAAAATGACTCCCATGGACTGGCGGCGGTCACGATTTTGTCACGCTGCTATTTCCCGTTAGTTGTCGATAGCGCTTCAAACGTCCGCTACAATCACGTGAATACAGCGGCACGCACCGCCTGGACTCCACCTGTGAGACCCGGTGGTCAGCCGCGAGAAATAGCGTAATCGCTGCGATATGAAGTATACAATTGCTTTGAAGAAAACCGACGAAGGTTACAGTGTATCAGTACCGGGTCTGCCGGGTTGCTGGTCGCAGGGCGCAACGGAAGCGGAAGCACTAGAGAATATCCGCGACGCGATAGAATCTTATCTGGCGGTCGCAAACGAACAGATCGAAGGTGCAGAACTCCGTGAAGTTGATGTAGCGGGTTAGTTGTGCCGAAAATTCCTGGCGTATCGCATCAAGAGGCCGTCCGAGCCCTGCGCAAGGCAGGATTTGAAGTGAAACGCGAGGGCCGAAAGCACATCGTGATGTCCGATGGTGTTCGAATCATTACCGTCCCTCGAGCTAAGCCAATCAATGCGTATACGATGGGTGGGATCGTTCGAGATTCAGGTCTTACGCCAGTCGAGTTCAAGAAGCTATTGTGAAAACACTGTCTAGCTACATGTCGCAAGGACAGAAAATGACTCCGATGTACTACCAGCGGTCACGATATAGTCACGCACGTGAACTTCATAGCTCGCCACGCTAGGTGCCCCTGCGTTGAAAATTATTGCGATAACTGCGGTCAAAGATCGTGGGCGTTATAATTAACTACGGTGGTTATGAATTCGCTAGGCCACAGCGGCCGTACTCGGTGAGGTTTGACTCATGACGAAAGTTGAGAAGCTGGAAAAAGAGATTCAGGAATTGTCCAGGCAAGAGCTTGCAGCATTCAGGCGCTGGTTTAACCGCTTTGATGCAGCCGCGTGGGACCGCCAATTCGAGGAAGATGCCCAGGCCGGTAAGCTGGATCGACTTGCTGAGGAAGCCATCTCCGAACACGATGCTGGCAAAAGCAAAGAGCTTTGAGACATTTTGCTTCTCCCCGGTTTTGGCAGTGTTACGAAACCCTTCCCGAGAAAGCTCAGACGCTTGCGGACAAAAGCTTCGAGCTACTGAAAGCGAATCTGAGCCATCCGTCGCTTCACTTCAAGAAAGTGGGGAGATATCGGTGTTTGTCAACATAGTTGTCGCGTTCACTGAAGCTACGCAGCCTGTTCGCGCTGTGTGAAATTCTTCTCCAGATTAAGCCAAACCCGATCCGAAAGATTCCAGTTGCGAATGTCACCGCTCCATCGTTGCGGGTGGCAGGACTTCGCTTTCCGATACACTTGTTTGCGTCGCTCCAGGATCGCGTTGTCTTTACCTGAGTGCCGCTGCTGTGGCGTGACGAACTTAAGCCCACTGTGTTTGTGAACCGTGTTGTACCAGCGCACAAATCGCAGCACCCATTGCCTGGCTTGCGCGAGATCCGCGAACCCGTTGACCGGATACTCTGGACGGTATTTACAGGTGCGAAATAAAGACTCCGCATAGGCGTTGTCGTTACTGACCCGGGGGCGGCTGAATGAAGGGGTGATCCCCAGCCGATGCAGAGTTTCCATCAACGTGGCGCCCTTCATCGGACTGCCGTTATCGGAATGGAGGATCATCGGACGCGTGGCCATCCCTTCAGCCAGACAGGCCCGTTTCACCAAGGCCGCGGCCAAATCGCTCGATTCCGCCTCGTACACCTCCCAGCCCACAACCTTGCGGCTGTACAGATCCACGATCAGGTACAGGTAAAAGAACAGTCCCCGCACCGGTCCCGGAATCCAAGTGATGTCCCAACACCACACCTGATTCGGGCGGGTGGCGCAATGGGTGCTCGGCACCTTGCGCTGCGGTTTGTGACTGCGCCCACGGTGATGCTGTTGTCCGGCTGCTTTCAATACCCGGTAAAACGTTGATTCCGATGCCAGATACCGGCCTTCGTCGGCCAGCGCCGGGACAATTTGGCTCGGCGGCAGACTCCGATATTCAGGGCTGTTCGCCACTTCCAGCACCGCCGCTCGCTCCTCGTCAGTGAGCTTGTTCGCCGGCTCCGGACGCTTCGCTTGCGGGCGTCCATCGGTTTTCACTTGCCCGTCCCAGGTCCAGCGCTGATAGGTTCGCAGAGTGATATCCAACACCTCGCACGCCTTGCGTTTGCGCGCGCCACTGCGTACCGCTTCATCGATCAGCATCACAGCTCGTCGGCGATCTTGGGCGCTGATCATGCGTCCTCGTCGTCCCCCCAGATCGCCCGGGCTTTTTTTTGGAGCACCAACAACGCCGCCGCCTCCGACAACGCCTTCTCTTTGCGCTGCAGCTCGCGCTCCAATCCCTTGATCTTCTTGTGCGCCGCCTTCATCTGCGCATTCTGCGCCTGCGCCCGCTCCATCGCGGTCGCATTCGCCTCGCGGCAACTCCGCGCCCAGGCCTCAATCTGCTCTACATACAAGCCCTTCCGGCGACAATACTCCGCTAACTCCGCCTCGTTCATCGACGCGGTTTCCAATACCACTGCAAACTTGTCTTCAGACGACCATTGCTCCGGATTCTTACCGTCTCCTGGCACTGCCAAACCCTCTCCTCTTGCCTGTTTGCGCCAAGTATACAGCGTGGCATCGGAGATTCCGGTCTCCTCCACCAACACCGGTATCGGGGTATTCTCCGGTGGCATCATCCTGCGTAACACTGCGGCTTTTCTCTCTTCTGGATAACGTTTCACTACACTGACTCTCTCCGCCTCCTCTGAATATTTCGTATCAACTACGTGAGGCGACAACTATCCTGACAGAGGGGGG
>CAMYNL010000089.1 GCA_947259705.1 uncultured Gammaproteobacteria bacterium
CTCGACCAGGTTGGCAATCGGCCGGCCACCGCCGCCACCGCCGCCACCGCCGCCACCCCGCGGCTCACGCGGACAGACTCCGACGAAGTCTTGCTGGTTCACGACCTGGAGGTTCTGCCTGACATCATTTTCGGGCAGCACGAACAGGTCCTGGCGGATCTGCCCGTAACTGCGCAGGACGCCCCAGGTGCCCAGCCAGATGCCGTCGCGGGTGGCGTCGTTGGCGTACAGATAATCCACCGTATTGCCCCGCTGGTTCGGGTCGGGGTTGACCGGCACCTGCAGCGAGAACTGCTCGGAGATGCCATGGGACTGGAAGCCGCGCCAACCGGAGTTGCCCGAGCGGCCGAAGCCGGAGCCGTTGGACAGCCACTTGACGCCGTGAACGGTGGCCTGATGCTGCTCCTCGGTGGCGCCGACCTGGATCTTGATCTTCACCTCGTCACGCTCGAAGGCGCGCATGATCGGGGTGAAGGGATCGCCGCGGCGCCGATCGCAGTTGATGAGGTCGCCTTGGTTGCCCTGGCAGTAACCCGGGTTGGTGGGATACGGCGTGTTGCCGACAATGGTGTTCAGCTCGGCAATCGCCCGATCCTGGCGGCTCTGGAAAGCAAAGGCGAGATCGCCCGCCAGACCAGCCGCCTGGGTGCCGTTCTGGCCGTCAGGCCCGACCCCATCGGGATCGAACACCCTGAGGCCCACCGGCTCGTTGCGGTAGTTGGTGACCCAGATCGACTCGTGGCCGATATTGATCGCCTCCGCGCAGGGCCGCGGCACGTTGGGGTCGAAGTTGCCGGCCGGTCCCGGGCATGCGCCGCGCGCCGACACCACGTCGGGGAACACATGCTCTTCGAGCTTCAGCACCGGATTGACCGCCTGCTGCCAGGTGTCGTCGATTGGATCAGCGAACGCCACCGTCGCATCGAACGGATCTGGCTGGAAGATACCGTTCGCCCTATCCGCCTCGTCGAACACGTTTGGCAGAACGATCGGCCGCCCGTCCGGGCCGGCACCGACATAGGTGCCCGCATTATAGGCGTGCTGGAAGTCGCTCATCTCGAAGTGCCCAGCAGCGCCGTGGCCGGCGGCAGGATGGCCGCCTGCCAGGTGGTCGGGCCACCGTCGTCGCGGGTGCCGAGCGGCACACCGCTCTCGTTGTGCACCCAGGTCGAACCCGCCGGCTCGGCCAGGATGGTCGAGTACAGGCCGATCTGCTGGAAGGTCGACGGACCGTAGTGGTCGTGCGAGAAGGTCAGCCCCAGACCGCGGTCGACACCGGCCACGTTCACCAGCGGGTCCACCAGGATACGCTGGATGGTGGTGCGCGCGCCCAGGTACTCGTCGCCCATGCCGGCACCGAAGAACGGGTGGGGCACGGCTTCGAGGTGATCCCCTGGCAGACGGTCGACCAGCGAAGGCGACCCGGGGTCACCCAGTTCCGCCGCAGTCAGCGTCGGCACCGGCGCCAGGTCGGTCAGGTCGATCTGATGGTTGGCCACCGCAGCGGCCAGGATCGGGTTGACCTCGATACCGAGCAAGGCAAGGGCGTCGGTCAGCAGGGTGTTCGCACCCGCCAGGTCGTTGAAGTTGTTGATGGCGTGGATGCGCTCGTCGACCATGCCCGGCGACAGCGTGCCGTCCTCGTAGTTCCAGCCGTTGGCGGCACCGTCGTTGGTGGTCAGGTCCCACTTCGGCAGGTGGATGTGCTGACCGATGATGTCGGTCGGCGTGCGTACCTGGAAGTCGTCCAGCTCGAACTCGGCCGGCACCAGGTTGGTGTGCAGGATCTTGCCGCAGTCGAAGGTGTTGAAACGCATCACCAGCGGCTCCGGCGGACGCTGCTTGGCAATCGTCGGCGCCACGTCCTCCCACAGCGCGATGATGCGCTCCTGCGGGTAGTGGTGGCCGACCTTGTTGAACACCGCGTCGATCTGCACGTTGGCGATCTTGTAGGTACGCGGGTTCACGGAACTGAATTCCGACGCGCCCTTGGTGCCCAGGGTGGCCGGGTTGTTGTCGCCGTCGAACCAGGAGCCCGCTCCTTCATCGACGCCTAGCCGCAGACCGTCGTCGTCGATGCAGGGATCCTGGAACGGACCGCCCGGCACCGGCGCGACGCCGTTGAGGACGAAGTCGCCCGCTGTCGTGCCAGTGCCCGTCAGGTTGTTGGCGACACTCGGCCGCTCACGCACGGCCTGGTAGGCCATGCCGACCTGCTCCAGGTCGGTGCCGATCTCGGGGAAGTACACCGGCTGGGCGATCTCGATGATTTTACGGAAGTCGAGGCGGTTCTGGGTGTCCAGCGATACGCCGCCGGAGGTGTAGCCGCGCAGGCCGTGGCGCGGCAGACCGCCGTCCCAGCCACCGGCCTGCCCCGGGGCATAGCCGTTGGCGGTGGCACCCCCCACGGTCAGCATGTCGAGCGGCGGGGTGGGCTGACGCTGGCCGACGGTGCCCTGCGGGCAAACCGTGCCGTCGTCGCCGCAGGAGTTGCCTGCCAGCCAGAACGGGAAGCCGGGGCTCACGTTATCAGCGCTTTCGTCAGCTTCGGTGAGGGGGTTGTCATTCAAAATGCCGTCGGCGCCGGCCACGCTTGCCATGTCGACCACCGCCTGCGCGGAGTCGGGACCCTGGCCGAGGCCGTTGGGCGGGCGGCGGCCGGAGAGCACGCCGAAGTCGCCGCGATCCACCGCCACCACGGAAACCGTGGCCGGCATGTGTGGCATGGGCTTGCCGGGCAGCGGCACGATGGCCGGGATGGCGAAGCCGTCGGGCAGCTCGGCGTCGGGCAGCGCCCGCGCGCCGGCGGCCGGCTGTGCGCTGCGCAGCGCAAACGCCTGATCATGGAATCCGTCAGCGTTGCCATCGTTGTTGCCGGCATTGTCACCCGCAGCGGTGGAAACCGCTAGCAAGCTGCCTTTCTCGAACATGTCCTGGATGCGGATGTGATACCACATGCCCTGCGCGAAGTGCGGATAGAAGTGGCAGTGGAAGATGGCGTCGCCCACGGTCTTGTTGCGGTTGCCGGCGCCGCCGTTGACCAGCTCATAGGTGTGGCCGGAGCCGGGCATGATCTCCTGGGCGTCCAGGTAGTTGGCGTTGTCGTCGTTGGGGTTGAACAGCCACTGGTGGTTGTGCAGGTGGAAGATGTGCTGCTCGAACGCACCGGCGTGGGTGTTGCGGATCTTGACGAAGTCGCCCGTATACGAATGGTGGACGTTGGAGGGGTCCTCCTGGAACAGCGCGAAGTTGTTCGGGATCGGCGGGTTGGCGCCGACCGGACCGTGCACCGGGTCGTTGAACTGGCGCCAGCAGCTGGCGTCCAGGATGTTGGTCGGGTCGCACTGCTCGATGCCGGTGTTGGCCGGGAAGTTGACCAGCTGGCCCGGGTCGCCGACGGTCTGCGAGGCCAGGAAGAACTCCTCGTAGGCGCAGTCGGTGCAGTCGTGCATGGGGCCGGTGTGCAGGCGGTTGGCAATGATCTCCGAGCCGATGCCGCCGGAACCATAGTTGATCATGAACTGGTCGCGGACGCCGGTCAGGGTGTAACCCAGCACGGCATTGTTGTACCAGCGCGGGAACACCTGCGAGTTGGTCTGCTCGTCGTGGAACACCGAGGTGAACTCGCGGAACGGCTCCAGCCGGTTCGGCAGCGCCGGGTTGTTCGCAGTATCTGTGCTCTCCAGCGGGTAGGTGGAGTTCGGGAAGCTGCCGTCGGCGTTGGGGCCGACGATGATGGCGTTGATGTCGCTGTGCACCAGCTCACCGCCGGCGGTCAGCATGTTGAGGATCGGCAGACCGGCCTTGCCCTCGGCGATCCACGGCGGGACGTTCGGATACAGCGCCTCGTAGTCGATGATCGGCTGGCCGCCAGGGTTGCAGCTCACGCCGACGGTTTCGCCTGCCGGCGGGGCTATGTCGTCAACGGTGCCGAGTATCTGGTCCGCACCGGCCGCGGCGCAGTCAGACGGCACGGTGCCCACCGTGGCCAGACGCAGCTCCTCCTCGGTGAGCTGGCTGCGGTACATCCTCGCGCCCACGGGCTGGACGTTCAACTGGCCGAACATACCCAGGCCCAGGTTGCCGCTGCTCTGCTCACTGCCCAGGGTGGCGCCGTAGCTGTTGATCACAAAGGCGCCCTCGTGCGGGGTGTACAGGTTGTAGGTGATGCTGCCGTTTGGCCCCACCAGGCTGCCCTTCTGGTCGCCGTCGGCGCAGTTGGCCGCGACGTCGTCACCGGCCTGG
>CAMYNL010000090.1 GCA_947259705.1 uncultured Gammaproteobacteria bacterium
CGGGCACTTCCTCGAGGTCTGAACGCCAATGAACTCGATGGTCTGATCGCTGGTCACACCCTTGTCTTTCAATACCTGCCGACGGCTTATAACCCGGTAATGGGCATTGGATTTAAGCCGGGTGACAAAGAATATGCCTTTTTCCGTCAATTGGTTATACCAGCCATAATCGTTGTAACCCCGGTCAATGGCGTAAGCGCTCAGTAACCGACGTTCTTTCTTTTCAGGGGGTAGTTGTCGAAGCTTCGAGGCTCTGAGTATTGGAGCGAAGCGATGGCGGGAGAAGAATTGAGGCTGAGCGAGCGGCAACGCTACTGGCTGGAGCGTATCCGGGAGTGCGAGGAATCGGGCCAGACGACGAAGGCGTATGCGGAAATGCATTTTCTATCGGTGTCGGCGCTGTATACGTGGCGCAAGAGGCTGGTCCGGCAAGGAGTGTGGCCGAGTCGACCGGCTCGTTTTGACCGGGTACAGGTAACGAGTATCGAGCGGCCGTCAGGCGAGTGGCGGGTTTGTTTGCCGAATGGGGTGCAGGTAGAGTTTTCTGGATTGGTTGACGAGGCCGTGCTGTCGACGGTGCTGGCCGCGGTGATGGGGATTCGATGATGCGGCCGTCGAACGATCTGCCGGTGGTGTATTTATGCCGTGAGGCGGTGGACTTCCGCAAAGGGATCAATGGTCTAGCGGTGCTGGTGGAAGACGTGCTGGGTCTGGATCCATTTTAGCGCAACGGATTTTGCTTGTGGCATAAGCGCTTGGAGCGGGACCGGTTTTGTTGGCCGCGACGCGAAGCGGGGGCGGTGCTCACGTGGACGGGCCAGCAGTTGAACTGGCTGCTGGATGGGATCGATGTGTTGCGTGTACAGCCGCATGAACGCTTGCATTTTTCGAGCGTGTCATAAGGTCTATGGTATAGGTATCCGGTATAATCCGGGGCATGCCGATTGCCCTGGATCAGTTGCCCGATGACGTCGATGCATTGAAGTCTCTGGTGGCCGATCAGCTGTCTCGCAACGAGCAGCTGCAGTCTCGGGTGGTCGTTCTCGAAGAGCAACTCGCGCTGGCGCTGGCCAGGCGTTATGCCGCCAGCAGCGAGAAGATCTCGCCGGATCAGATCCGTTTGTTTGATGAGGCGGAGGCCGAGGTCGAGTCAGGCGAGGCAGTCGCGCCAGAGCAAGCAGAAGTAACGGTGGCGGCGCATCGTCGCAGCCCGCGGGGCCGCAAGCCGCTGCCCGATACCCTCCCCCGAGTGGACGTCATCCACGACCTGGCCGAAGCCGAGCGGCTGTGCCCGCATGACGGTGCGGTGTTAGAACAAATTGGCGAGGTGGTCTCGGAGCAGCTGGACATCGTGCCGGCGAAGATCCAAGTCATCCGGCATATCCGCAAGAAGTACGCCTGCGCGTGTGGCCAGTGCATCAAAACGGCGGCGATGAAGCCGCAGCCGATCCCGAAGAGTCTGGCGTCTCCCGGTCTGTTGGCGCATATCGCGGTGTCGAAGTACCAGGACGCATTGCCGCTGTATCGCCAGCAGCAGATCCTGACCCGGATCGGGGTGGATCTGCCGCGAGCGACGCTGTGTCAGTGGATGATCCGGGCCGGATCGTTGATCCAGCCGCTGATCAACCTGCTGCGGGACCAGTTACTGGACTATGACCTCATTCAGATGGACGAAACCACAGTCCAGGTGCTGAAGGAGGTGGGCAAAGCCGCGCAATCGAAATCGTATCTGTGGGTGCAACGGGGCGGTCCGCCGGACCAACCGATCGTGCTCTATGACTACGATCCGTCGCGCAGCGGCCAGGTTCCACTGCGGCTGTTATCCGGTTACACCGGGTACCTGCAGACGGACGGATACGAAGGCTACCGCGCCGTGGTCCGACAAAACGGTCTTGTCCACGTCGGTTGTCTGGCCCACGCCCGGCGTCGTTTCAGTGACGCCGTGAAGGCGCAGGGCAAGAAGAAACAGGCCGGTGTGGCGCAACATGCTCTGGCCTTGATCCAGAAGCTGTACAAGATCGAGAAACAGGCGCGAGAGTTCGGCCCTGAAGCACGCCATGGCTACCGGCACGAACACGCCAAACCGGTCCTGACCAGGCTACACCATTGGTGCGAGACCAAATTACCGACCGTGCCGCCGCAGACCGCGACCGGCAAGGCACTGGCTTACCTGAATGATCAATGGGACAAGCTGATCCGTTATCTGGATGATGGCCGCCTCGAGATCGACAACAACCTGACCGAGAACGCGATTCGGCCGTTCGTCGTCGGCAGGAAAAACTGGCTCTTTAGCGACTCCGTCAAAGGCGTCACCGCCAGCGCCAACCTGTACTCCTTGATCGAAACGGCTAAGGCCAACGGCCTTGAACCCTATGCGTACTTTCGCACCGTGTTTACCGAACTGCCCGCCGCCAGCACCGTTGAAGACATCGAGGCGCTACTACCGCATAACGTTGCCGACAATTACACGCCGGCATCGTGAGCAATGGCGGTGTTCATTGAGCGCTTACGTTTTACGGGCGATTACAGTAGGACGTGATACCCCCAAACCTTTTTTCGGACAACAGAGTCGACAGGGTCAGTCTGTCCGCGTCATCCGGCAGACGCTGGGAGGCGCTGTTGCGACCGGTCTTCAAGATTAAGGCTAAGGCAACTGTCACTCCGACTAGATAAAGCCTCCACCAGTCTCTCCCGAGCGGTTATGGTTGGCAGAATCGCTTGACGATGATGGAGGTTGCACCCCGTCACGCCGAAGCAGGCTCAAGGCGTCGGATGCCCGGCGCTACTGGGTGGACGGGTGACGCTCGGGACCTCTGGAGGTCGGTCCGGCCGCGACGCGCGATGCTCATCTTGTCTCGCCCCGATTCGGTCTTCCGCTCAGGGTCCCCGCTTTAAAATGTGATGCAGATTTTTCTTGTCCGACTCTGAGCGGAGGGGCTGCGCCAAGGTGTTGTATCACGCCCGCGACATCCGCACACTGTATTTCACCAGTACCGGAGACCGCATTTGGACCTCATCACCCAAGGCCTGATGGGCGCGACGCTCGCGCAGACTGCTGCCCCCCGCAGTCAGGTTCGCATGGCGACCGTGGCCGGTTTCGCGGCCGGGCTGTTGCCCGACTCCGATGGCTTGATTCGCAGCGACGCCGACCCGCTGCTCTTTCTTGAATATCACCGCCACTTCAGCCATGCGTTGCTGTTCGTTCCCATTGGTGCCTTGATTGCGGCGCTGCTGCTCTGGCCGTTGCTGCGGGCGCGGCTCCCGTTTGCGCGCGTCTATCTTTACGCGTTCCTGGGCTATGCGCTGGCCGGCGTCCTCGATGCCTGCACGAGCTACGGCACGCACCTGCTCTGGCCCTTCTCGGACGCACGCATTGCTTGGGGCATCATCTCGATCGTCGATCCGGTTTTCTCCATGCTGTTGGTGGCGGCACTCGCGACAGGCTTGCTGC
>CAMYNL010000091.1 GCA_947259705.1 uncultured Gammaproteobacteria bacterium
AAGAGGTCATTGAAATTAACTCTGGTGTGCAAGGTGTCCCACCGTTCCTGACTGTTATACGATTGATAAACACCATACACCTGCTTACGCTTCCGGCTTCGAACGCAAAAACCGAAATGGATTGGAGCGTTAGGATAACTTCAAAGCTAGTCAAACTATTCCTTACTCGCGTTTCGACACCACTCCTCTACCGGGGATGGTCAGATGCTGCTATTGGTAACCGTCGAATTGTCTGTTTACACTATTGGAAACGTAACTTAGCGGGTGTAGTTCAACGGTAGAACATCAGCTTCCCAAGCTGATGACGCGGGTTCGATCAGGCACTGACAGACCACGCTCAACGCACTGGTTGAGCGCCCCAGTCGAGATCCTCGATATCGTCGAAGTCTTTTGGCTGCGAAGAAATCCAAAGCACGACACGCTTGCCATCGGTGAAATAGGGATCACCGGTCAGGTTTCCGCGCGGCGCTTCGAGTGACGCGGCACCGACGCCATCGACATACCCCAGTTTGGCCAGCGCCTGGGAATAGGCCAGGTTCTCGACCAGGAATTCTCGCGTCTCATCCACATCCGGATCGACCTTATGGGTGGTGATGGTCTTGGCCGTAAAGCGGACGCCGATGTCGCGGCTGATCTGACCTAGCCACACGGGAACGCCTTCGAACCGCAGGGGCGATAGCCACAGCCGCAGGTGATTGCGCTCATTGATGTTGTCCCTCGCTTTCTGGAAGGCGGCGTCCTGGGGGCGACCAAAAAGGTAAAGCCCGCTCACAGGCGAGGATCCGTATTCACTGCCTGTAACGAACGCTTTACCCATTTTCGTTAGTGAAGACCGGCTAATCGCTTCCGTTTCGTCCCATCCAGCACGAATGAACGCATAGTACACGTCGTCCACGCTGCCAATGACCACGAGATTGAGGGGATCACCCGTTCCCTCGGCCTTCTTGTCCGTCGTGCAACAGGGCATGGCTTCAAGGGCTTCGATCAGATCATCTTTCTCAAGCGCGCGGACTTCCTCATCGGGATATAGGTTATCCCAATCGACATCGTGATGGTCCAGCTGTAACCCGGGAACCGGGACGAAAAACGTGAAGTTAACGAGCTGATCCTCGTCGGTATAGACATCGACATTGAAAGACTTGGTGCCTTCCTGCAGCTGCGTGAACATGAATCCCGAGCGATTCTCTCCGGGCTCGATAAACATATTGATCTTGCGGTCAAAAAAGAATTTTCGCATGGTGGCGTCCGCCTTCCCGGCACCGCCCGCCCCCAGCAAAGCGCTCTCGATAGGCGTGAAATATTGAGGATCCAGGCCCAAAGGAAGAAACGTAATTGGCGATTCCCGATCATTGCTAATGTCGAGCCAGACCGGCTGAATCTTTCTTTTGTAGAGTGGCACGCCGAACAGTTCGCGTGTTTCGCTGTCACTGGGTACCGCCACGGTAATCGTGACATCAGCTTTACTCTGGCTTATCGCACGGTCGAGAAATGCGGAATTCTGCGCCTCCCCCTGACCCTGCGCAGTCGCCGCAGCCACGAGGAGCATGCCGGTGACGAGAACCCATCTGCCAATGACCGTCATCGTGTAACCCTCCCGGGGCCATCGTCCCAATCCACGGCCTGTGCATCCAACATCGACACCGCCGGACCTGACAACCACATAACGGCCATGTGACCGTCAGTGAAGTAAGATGACCCGTTGACGGCCTGCTTTTGATTGTCAAAGGGAACATGCCCCGGTCGGCGGACCCAACCATATCCGGCGAGGCCCTGCCCATACCAGATGTCCTGCAGGAAATAGGCAGCCGCATCATCGAGGTCGGGGTCCAAATGCCCGCGGCCTTCGCCTTCGCCTATGAAATGAGTAACCTGCACCAACCATACCGGCGTGCCGTTCTCGCGCATCGGACTCAACCAGAATCGCAATTCATTCCGCCCGCCGCTTGCGCTCAGATTCTTCCTGAAAACCACGTCTGCAACCCGGTCAAACAGGAACTCCTGGTCGGCCGTCAGTTCAGCATCCGTGCGCGGCTTTTCAACCCAGTTGGCCCGGATGAGTGCCTGCAATACTTGCTCCGGTTCACCGATGATGACAACGTTGACAGGCATGCCCCGGTTTTCGCCCGACCGATCCCGGGCCTGGTGGTCCATGCCGGTCAATGCAGACCTCAGTTCCTCCCTGTCGAAATCACTGATCTGCTCGCTTGCGTAGAGTTCCTGAAAGTAGGCCTCGGAATGGTCCGGCTTGAATCCCGGGACATCAATAAAGAATGTAAACGATAAATCTTGCTCCCGGCTTCCGCCGAACAGATCCACGTTGAATGCCTTGGTGCCCGGATGAGCATGCGTGAAGACAAACCCCGACCGGGTCTCGCCCGGGGGGATTCTCCGCGGCATCGCCATCTCGTAAAAATAGTGGTTCATGCTGACTTTGCCTTCTCTCGAAAACGCACCCCGGTGAACGTAGGCGACTTCCTGAGGGGAGAAATACTCCCTGTCGGTTCCAACCGGCGCATATCGAATCCAGGAATCGCTCCCGTTTTCAACCTTCAGCCAAATTGGCTGGATGCCGCTGTCATAAAGGGGCAAGTCGAACAGCGCCCGCGCTTCCTCCGGGCCCGGAACGGCGGCGCTGACCATGACCAGGCCGCTGGTCTGGGTCTGGGCGCGATCCTGAAAGGGTATCGAGTCCAGTGCCGCTGGCCGGTAGGGTGCTGTAGCACATGCACTCAGCAGCAACGCCACATATGACGAAAAAACTAGAACTCGAACGGGAACGGACTTTTTCGACACAGCAATACTCCAACACACGCGCATCTTTTTGTTCTCGACGATCGCGCCGGCTATTCGGGCAGACGAACGGTCGCTCA
>CAMYNL010000092.1 GCA_947259705.1 uncultured Gammaproteobacteria bacterium
GCATCGCGGCGCAGATATCACTGGCGTTTGGCTTTACCTTGGACAAAGACGTGGTTCGTCGCGTTCTGGCTCGCTATTATCAACCTTTATCGGCTGGCAACGGGCCGTCCTGGCTAACCTTCCTGGGACATATCAAAGACAGTCTCTGGAGGGTCAATCTGTTTCGATGTGAGTCGGTGATGCTCAAATCCCAGTGGGGCCTTGCTGCTGATGGATCAATTTACACGGCGCATCATCGGATTCGCCGCACATGCGGGCACGTTCGATAGCCCTGCGCCGTGCCGAATGTTAAACCGAGCGATTCGCGGTCACCCAACACCTCGATTACTGAGCTCCGACCAGGATCCGCTGTATCGATATCATCCGTGGCCCGCCAATCTCCGGAACCTCATAACTTGCAGGCTCGCTGGTCGATCAGTTCCTGAGTCGTGATCTGGTCCTCAACCGCATCACGGTCTATCGAAGTGGTCCCCAAGAATTTGGCCCCAATCAACAATCGCCGGACCGCTATACCCCGGGTTTCATCCCAAAATTCATGTCGCTATCTATAATTTTAGAGATAGAACGCCGCGACGAAGCCGATTCGCGTTGTTTCGATTGACCGTTCGTTGGCCTCGTCGCTCTCCGACCTGTGGTCTATGCTTAGCTTATAAAAACAGCTGTCTGCATGTGCGCCGATGGTGTCTGGGGGTCGCACATGACGGCTCTCGCCGACCATGCCTGACGCATGGGGCTGGGAAGAGGAGGGTGACTGATTGGTCGTCTCAGGCGACCCATCAAGTATTTAGATTTATAAGTCGGGAAATATTGGGGGTGTTTATGGCCGACAACAGAAAAGCGTTCAACCGCTGGTGGGTGGTTGCAGGCGCCATGCTCGTTCAAGTCGCTCTGGGCGCAATTTACGCCTGGTCCGCGTTCACCGGGGCACTTTCCGATCCTGATGGCGTGTATGGGTTCTCAGCTAGCCAAACAGCGTGGGTCTTCTCAGCGGGCTTGGCAACCTTCGCGGCAACGATGATCCTGGCCGGCAAGCTGCAGGAAAGAGTCGGCCCAACTACCGTTGCGCTGGCGGGCGGCGTAACTCTGGGCCTCGGGTACATTCTGGGTGGTATCTTCGGCAGCAGCTTCTGGGCGCAGTTGCTGTTTATCGGGATCCTGGGCGGGGCCGGTGTCGGCCTCGCCTACGTCGTACCCATTGCGGTCGGTGTTAGATGGTTCCCGGACAAGAAGGGGCTGATCACCGGTCTAGCGGTCGCCGGATTCGGATTCGGGGCGGTGATTTGGGTGAAACTCGCCGGCTCCTGGTTCGGAGGCCTGTTGAATACCCTCAGCATCCTCGGTCTGCCGGGCGTGCAGAGTGTCTTCATCGTATACGGCATTGCGTTTTTCGCCCTCGTGGTGTTAGGCAGCCTGACCCTGGTCAACCCACCCGAGGACTACGCGCCCGAGGGATGGGCGCCATCCGAAACGCTCTCCGCCAGCGCCAACGGCGGGGTGGACTACGCACCCCGCGAGATGCTGCGCAGCCCGCAGTTTTACATACTTTGGACGGTGTTCGTATGCTCCGCGCTGGCCGGTCTAATGGTAATTTATTGCATCAAGTTATTCGGTATCGACATCCTGAATGGCCGCGGTGTCGCTGAGCTCGGCGCCATAACCGGCACGGCCATGGCTTGGTACGCAATATTCAACGGCCTGGGTCGGGTCCTGTGGGGCGGGCTCTCAGACCACCTCGGTCGCAAAAACGCGGTTGTGCTCATGACCGCGTCCCAGGGACTCGTAATGCTGCTTATCTACCATGGCTTCATATATCTGGGAGCTGAATACGGCTTCGTACTTGCGGCAGCATTGATAGGCTTCAACTTCGGCGGGAACTTTGCGCTCTTCCCGGCGGCCACGGCGGACCTATTCGGCAACAGGAATGTGGGTGCCAATTACGGCTGGCTGTTCACCGCCTACGGCGTCGCCGGCATTGTCGGCCCGCAGCTAGCCGGTGTATTCAAAGACGCGGCCGCAGGTACCAACGACCCGGGCATATGGATGACACCCTTCATCGTTGCCGGTGCTGCCTGCCTCGCTGGCTCACTGCTGATGGCCTTAATGCCCCAAGGACCAGCACGAGTTGGACAACCAGCCGGTGGAGTCGCTACTGTCAAGCTGGTGACCACGGCTGGCTAACGTGGGTGTGGATCTAGCTCGGAAGATGGCCAAGGTATGAGCCAACGGAATGGCGCTTTGGTACACGCAAGCGAATCCTGGCTGCCACGCGCAGCATACCTCGCCCCAAAGATGAGGATTGCCACTATTCATAGGAAGCACACTCCAGATTCTGGACAACTCGGGTGAGTCCCGTAACTGCCCTCACTCGGCCAGACGCCGGGCGGCGGTGAGCGTTTTCGTCACTTCATCTCGTCCTTCTGCGTCGGTACTGGGCCTTGTTGCATGAATCGGGTTGACTCGTACGTGAGTGGAACGCGTACGTTGGATATCGCCTATTATCGCTAGGAAAGTGGAAACAAATAGATAAATGATGCACACATTACCGTTTTTCGTGGGGCGCGAATTATTCATGCACCAAGGCCCCTTCGTATTCACCCGAACTCAATCCCGATGAGTTGGTGTGGAATCATCTCAAGCGTCATCGAGTCGGTAAAAAAACGGTTACCGGGCCTGACGATCTGAAGCGCAAAGTCATTGGCTTCCTGCGCTCGCTGCAAAAGCTCCCCGCCGTCGTCCAGGCATTTTTCCATGAGCA
>CAMYNL010000093.1 GCA_947259705.1 uncultured Gammaproteobacteria bacterium
GTTGTGATCCTCCCCCATTGAAGTGGTCCATCCTGATAGTAAGAAAGAGACAGGAGGACCGTTATGGCGAGGAAGAATTACAAACCCGAAGAGATCGTTACGAAGCTGCGGCAGGTTGATGTTCTGCACGGCCAGGGCATGTCGATGGCGGAGGCCATCCGTCAGATCGGCGTGAGCGAAGTTTCCTATTACCGCTGGCGCAAGGAGTTCGGCGGCCTGAAGACCGACCAGTTGAAGCGCCTGAAGGAGTTGGAGAAGGAGAATGAGCGGCTGCGGAGAGCGGTGTCCGATCTCACCCTGGACAAGCTGATCCTGACCGAGGCTTCCAAGGGAAACTTCTGAGCCCCTCTCGCAAACGGCTTTGCGTTGATCTGGTATGTGACAGGCTTGGCGTGTCAGAGCGCCGAGCCTGTCGCGTGCTCGGTCAGCACCGTTCCACACAGCGCCGTGTTCCCAGAAGCAGGGAAGACGAGGAGCACCTTGTTGCCGACATGATCGAGTTGGCGCGGCAGTATGGTCGCTATGGCTATCGCCGCGTTGCCGCGCTTCTGCGCCAGGCAGGCTGGCAGGTCAACGACAAGCGTATCGAACGGCTGTGGAGGCGAGAGGGGCTGAAGGTTCCGCCCAAACAACCGAAGAAGGGCCGTCTATGGTTCAACGACGGCTCGTGCGTGCGGCTGCGGCCTGAATATCCCAACCATGTCTGGTCATATGACTTCGTTCATGAGCGGACCCATGAAGGCCGGGCCTTCAGGACGTTGAACGTCATCGATGAATACACCAAGGAGTGTCTGATGATACGGGTCAAACGGAAGCTCAACTCCGTGGACGTGATCGATGTCCTCACCGACCTGTTCATCCTGCGCGGGCCACCGGCCTTCATCCGGTCCGATAACGGCCCCGAGTTCGTCGCCGAAGCTGTGCGCGACTGGATCACAGCCGTCGGGGCGCAGAGCGCCTACATCGAACCTGGGTCACCGTGGGAAAACGGTTATTGCGAGAGCTTCAATGCCCGGTTCAGGGACGAGTTGCTCAATGGGGAGATATTTTACACCCTCAAAGAGGCCCAGATCGTCATCGAGGAATGGCGCAAACACTACAACACGGTACGTCCGCACAGTGCACTCGGATACCGGCCACCAGCACCCGAAACCATCATCCCGATGGATCAGAGGCCCGTCATGCACTAACATTTAGTACGGACCAATCAGATCGGGCTGCCCAGCAGGAGTGTCATTTGATAGGCTCTGTTCGCCTGGAAGCGATGATCACTATCGCCCGCTACGGAGGAACGACGCGTCCCCGCCCGCAGCGGGCAATTGCAATGACAGTGCTGTTGGTTGTAACCACTCCGACCGCTTGATTTTAGAGGAGACGCAGCATGGACCGGGTCACCGGCGGTTGCCTGTGCGGCAACGTCCGAATTGTGGCGTCGGGACTCCCATACCGGGTCGGCCTTTGTCACTGTCTCGACTGCCGCAAGCATCATGGGGCCCTTTTTCACGCTTCCGCGGTGTTCCCTCAGGATGCGGTGACGATCGATGGCGAAACACGCGACTACGCCGGGCGGTTTTTCTGTCCCCGCTGCGGCTCGTCCATTTTCGCACGCAGCGCAGACGAAATCGAAGTGAACGTAGGATCCCTGGATGCCCCTGACCAACTGATGCCAACCTACGAAAGCTGGATCGTCCGTCGCGAGTCCTGGTTGCCGCCGTTTCCGCTCACGAGACGATACGACCGCGATCGTGACGCCACGGGTCGCTTTGAGGAGTAGGTCGTACGAACGGTGCGAAGGCGCCGTTACGAGATGACGAGAAAGCCCGTCGGTCGAAACGTACGACCTCGCTTCGACGACGTTCCGGTCCTAAACCGGAAAGCAGTCCAATAAGAGAGCGCGGCCCCTTCGGGGGCCGCGCTTTTTTTGCGCGCGAAGCCCCCAAGACTGGCGACCCATGCTGGTTCGCGACGACGAAACCGACGACCACCTGTTTTGACGACTGTGCTAGACCTGTCCGGTGACTGAGACCATATTCCAAATTTGAGATTCGCTCGAACTCCCCCGGGGAGGACCGATGGACGACTGGCGAGACAACTTCCGGCATCTGGCCCAGGAGTTAAGGGAAGACGATCAACCGGAGGCCGTCGCACAGCTTCTCGAGCACGTGGCGGATCTTGGGCTTTGCGGAACATCGCAGCTCGAATCGATGCCCTGGGTGCGAGACGTCGAAGCCCTTGCCTACGACGAGCTCATTCTGGCTTCGGTCGCCTTGACTCGAGTTCGGGATACCGCCGGGGATATGGGGAAAGAAGACTGCATCATGAACCTCGATTTGATCCTCGCGACGCTCGCCGAGGAGATCAGCCGACGCAAGAAGGCTCGTGGGTGATGCGGGTGCACGTCTGATCGTGGGTTGAACAGCGGTTCCGATGGTTTAACTCCACACCGTCCAATGTCAGGAGGAAAAACGCATGGATGATATCCTTTTCCATGTGGTTTGGGTGATTATGGTAGTCGGGACGGTTCCGCTGGCTTATGTCAGCTACAAATTCTACCAGCGACTTAGCCAACTGAGAGGCGGGGAAGCGGGCTACCAATCACGTGGGGGTCTTTCTAAAGCACTCGGAGGAGCCCGTTTCATCATGGGCAAAGGACACGCA
>CAMYNL010000094.1 GCA_947259705.1 uncultured Gammaproteobacteria bacterium
GACAGTGACCGCTATTCCCTGACATTGATACCGCCGAAAACCGCGGCACATGGCAGCTGATAGACCATCGCCTCGTATACGGTAACTCGACGCCGGCAGCTTGCGTCAATGCGCCTGGTTTCTTTGGCGCTAATGATGCAGACCGCCCTGACAACATCATCTATGACATTACTCCAAACCCAGATGGTGGCACCGGCAACAGCGCAGGGGGGATTCGGGCATCCCGAATGCCTCAATACCGGCGACGAAACGGCGCTTCCAGCGGTACAGTAATTGTTACACCAGCCAGTCGGCCGGCATCCGCCGGCCGACTGCAAAGTGGGGTCAGATCAAAGTTTCTTCTCTTCATCGCCTCGCGAGGGCTGTAGAACCGCAGGACCTGTCTCCCAAGTTCGGATCCAGGCCGCGTTGTGTGCGAGCTCCGGGATGGTTCCGGTATTGCCCGGCAAGATTTCGTATGCACTCTGACGGGGTTCACGCTGAGACGTGATTGCTGCGGCGCGGCGCGTTCACGGGCCTGTTGCACCGGTATCACCCTCCGGGTTGCCGGTGTTCGTGGTCGGGGAGATTATGATAAATTGGTGATCGACGATCCTGGCTCGACCTCGCGTGAATGCCGATGGACGCCGCGGCCGCGGTGCAGGGGGTTACGTGCGGATCGGTGGTTTTCCCATGAAGAAGCTGAAAAACGAAGCAGAGTTGGTGAAGGCGGCAATTTCGGCTGGGTCGAAGTATGTTGAAGATCGCGGTGCCGCCGTATTCGAACCGACGGACTCCGCCGCCGACAAGATTCTCTACATCTATCGCCTGCTGGTCCACGACAGGAAAATACAACCTCTGCCCGAGGAACAGGTCTCGCAGAAGGCCATTTGTGGTACGCACGGCAGTTGCCTAAGGATCACCCGTTGTTGAAATGAAGTCGGGAGGACCGGGGTCACATGTAACAGAGGGGCTCGATCGCCAAGTGTATGCAGTGCCGGATTCGGCAAGCAGCGTGGTAACTTTATAGCACTCGCGGCGCCCCCCGCGGCTACAGAGAGCATCCGAGGAGTTCAATAAAATGAGCATCAGTAATTTTGTTCCGCGACACGTCATCGCACTGCAGCCTGAGACCGGCTTTGCGCGGCCCAGTGAACTGCCGGAGATGGTGCGCCTGGACAGCCCGGCGCTGGATGTCATGACTGATTTCACCGTCGTAAGACCGGTAACCGTCGGCCCCGATGTTTCTATCGACCGCGCGCTTGAGGGCATGAAAAAAGCCGGTGTCCGGCTGCTGCTGGTGGTCGATGCGTCCAGGCACGTCGTTGGTGTGGTCACGGCCAATGACCTGCAAGGTGACAAACCTATCCGCTTGATGGGGGAGGAACGTTTGGAGCGGTCCCAGCTTACGGTCGAAAAACTCATGACACCGCAATCGGAGCTCGGTGTGCTCGACATGCGCAGCGTGGTGGATTCTCAGGTGGGCCATATTATCGCCACCCTCGATCAACTGGAGCGTCAGCATGTCCTGGTCGTAGATGTGGAAGCCGATGACGAACGGCAACACGTCCGAGGTCTGTTCTCAAGCAGTCAGATCGCCAAGCAGTTGGGTCGCCCTGTGGATGTCGAATTGCATGCCGCCCATTCCCTGGCGGAGATGGTGTGGCACGTGGATTGACGCGCTAACAGCGGGTCAGGCCCAAGTAAAAGTGGGGTCAGACCCCGCTACCCTGTCTTAATTCTCGCGTCGGCATAGCGCGAGAAGTGTCACATGATGTACTAAAGTGCCCTCGTATCATTCCCTCGGTCGCAGTGAAACAACCCCCGGCGACCCTAAACCAGAAAAAGCGCCAGCACGTGTCGGAATTCTTGACAAACTGAGCGTAAATACATTCGCCCGGCTGTTTAGTCGGTAATCGCGAGAATCGCCGGCCTAACGCCGCCTCTGCATCTCAATGTCCCAACGACTCGTGGCGGAATTTTTTACAAGCTGGTTCGACGGCCTCATGTAAGGCATTGATTACACGAGTTGTAGATAAGTGGAGTAATTCTTGCATGCTTTCTGTGGGAATTGCCGTACCCAGTACGTCGACAGAGTATATTGAAGGCCCTTTTGGCCAGTCGCGTACCGATGGTTACGGGAATCGAGCATTCCGCTAACGCGAAATTAGCGAGCGGATAAAAGGCAACTTTTCTGTGGACACTCTATGGGAGGTGCCATATGAAGAAAACGACGGTAGGAAGTGTTAACCATTGGGCCACCGGCGCCGTCGCCGGTGGAATACTTGCGATGATCACGGCGCCTGTGGCTTGGGCCGCGCAAGGCGGCAACAATCGCGCAGCTTGCCGCGGGCTGCCGAGTCACGGCGAGCTGGCCGCAGTCCTCGACGGTGTGGTCGTTGTGGGCAACCCGAATGCTAATGGAGGCCTTGCCAACGACATGTGGGCGACGGTTGTAAATCGGGATGGCATTGTCTGCGCAGTGACATTTTCAGGTAACGACCGCGGTGAACAGTGGCCAGGCAGCCGAGTCATCTCGGCACAAAAGGCCAACACGGCCAACGCCTTTAGCCTTCCTGGAGGTGCGGGAGGCGTGAACTTTCCCGACGGTGGTCTCGCGCTTTCTACTGCCAATCTTTACTCTGCGGTACAGCCGGGTGGTAGTCTGTTCGGCTTGCAGGAAAGTAACCCCGTCGACACCGGCGTCGCATACGGCGGGAACGCGGCCCGGTTTGGGCAACGGAATGACCCCATGGTCGGTCGGCGGGTCGGCGGTGTCAATGTATTCGGTGGCGGCCTCGGCCTTTATGATCTCGATGGCAACCTGGTCGGTGCCCTGGGAGTGAGTGGCGACACCTCGTGCACGGACCATATTGTCGCCTGGAAGGTGCGCGATGCTCTCGGTCTGGACAACGTGCAGACGGGGGTGAGCCCCACCGCGGACGACAACATTATCTTCGACACTGTCGTAGACCCGGCTACCGGTCACACGGTGAGTCCAGGAGGCTTCGGCCATCCGGAATGCGACACTACAGCCACCGATATCGCAAATAACCTACCGAACGACCATCCTATTGGACCGTAACACGAAGCTAGAACATCGTATATACGGAATCGTTGTATGGCGGCGTCTGACAGAGGGCGCCGCCACCATCTTTAAAGTGGGGTCAGATCTTACTTGTTTCCCTGGGAGTATGCCGACCTGCCAAGGAAGGCAAGTAAGTTGGATCTGACCCCACTTTTTGGTCGGGAAGAAGATCGGCGGCGTCAATGTGTTCGGCGGCGGTCTCGCGCTCTATGATACGGACAACAAGATCATCGGCGCCGTGGGCTTGAGCGGTGACACCTCATGC
>CAMYNL010000095.1 GCA_947259705.1 uncultured Gammaproteobacteria bacterium
GCTGCGTCACCGGATGATCGAGGATATGCGTGCGCGCAATCTCGGCCGGCATTCCCAGCGCGGTCATCTCGCGAGTTGCGCGCGCCTCGCGGCGTTCCTGGTGCGCTCGCCCGAGACGGCGACGGCGGACGACATCCGCCGGTTCCAGCTCTGGCTGGTCGAGAGCGGTGCCAGCATCGTCCATCGCAACCGGATCATGACCGGGGTCAAGTTTCTGCTGCGGGTGACGCTCAGGCGGCACGATCTGGTGTCGGAGATCTTCCATCTCAGGGAGCCGCAGAAGATCCCGGTGGTGATGAGCCGGGACGAGATCAAGCGACTGCTGGCGATGTCGGCAAACATCAAGGTGCGAGCCATGCTGTCGCTGGCCTATGGCTGCGGGCTGCGCGCCGGCGAGGTGGTCCGCCTCAAGGCAGGCGATATCGACAGCGCCCAGAACATCATCCGCATCGTCCAGTCCAAGGGGCGCAAGGACCGCAACGTCATGCTGCCGGCCGATATCCTGGGACTACTGCGGCAGTGGTGGCGGGAGCGCCCGACCCGCCAGGATGCCGGCGTCGCGAAGGAGCGCCGCTGGCTCTTCCCGGGATACAAGCCGGGCCGGCCGCTGACGACCCGCCAGTTCCTGCGCCTGTTTCATGTGACGGCCGCCGCAGCCGGGATTACCAGGCCGGTGACGTTGCACTGCCTGCGCCACAGCTTCGCAACGCATTTGCTGGAGCGCGGCGTCGACATCCGGGTGATCCAGGCATTGCTCGGCCATCACAAGCTGGAGACCACGGCGCGCTATGCGCGGGTGGCAACCGGCATGATCTCGGCGGTCGAGAGCCCGCTCGACGATCTGGGCGCCCGCCGATCAACACGGGGGCGCAAGCGCAGGAAGACCGGGGGCGGGACGCCGTAGTCCACCGCCTTGTCCCGTCCATCGCTGGAGGTCGCGGACATCCTCCGCGACCACGGGCCCGCATGGCGTCTGGCCAACGCAGGTCATGTCAGCCTTGACCAGCTGAAGGTGATGCGCGCGATCGAGCGCTGCCGCACCGCAGCGCTCGGTGGTCATGTCGCGCGCTGCGCGGACTGTGCCCACGAGCACATCGCCTATAATTCCTGCCGCAACCGGCACTGCCCCAAATGCCAGGCCGGCGCGGCGCGTGACTGGCTGGCGGCGCGCGAGGCCGAGCTGCTGCCCGTCGGCTATTTCCACGTCGTCTTCACCCTGCCGGCGCCAATTGCCGACATCGTCTGGCAGAACAAGCGCGAGCTATACGACCTATTGCTGCGGGCAAGCGCCAAGACCACGCTGACCATCGCCGCCGACCCAAAGCATCTCGGCGCCCGCATCGGCATCACCTCGGTCCTGCATACCTGGGGCTCGGCGATGACCCACCACCCGCATGTCCACATGATCGTGCCGGGTGGCGGCCTGTCGGCGGATGGATCGCAGTGGGTCGCGTGCCGGGCAAACTTCTTCCTCCCGGTGCGCGTGCTCTCGCGGCTGTTCAGGCGGTTGTTTCTGCAAGGGCTCGCCAAGCTCCATCGCGCGGGCCGCCTGGCCTTCTTCGGCGATCACGCGAGGCTCGCCGACCGAGCCGCCTTCGACGCCTTTCTCGAACCCCTGCGCAAGACCGACTGGGTGGTCTACGCCAAGGAACCGTTCGCCGGGCCCAGGGCGGTGCTCGCCTATCTGGCGCGCTATACCCACCGCGTCGCCATCGCCAACAGCCGCCTAATCCGGGCAGATGCGGACAGCGTCACCTTCCGGGTCAAGGACTACAGGATCGAGGGGCCCGGCCGCTACAAGACCATGACGCTGCAGACCCACGAGTTCATCCGGCGCTTCCTGATCCACGTGCTTCCCAGGGGCCAGCACCGCATCCGCCATTACGGCCTCCTGGGAAACGGCAACCGCGCCGCCAACATCGCCCGCGTCCGCGAACTGCTCGCCGCCCCCGCACCCACGCTCAACACCGAGACCGCCGACACCGCGGACCAGCCGCGTGTCCTCGCCCTCCCGTGTCCCTGCTGCGGCGGGCGTCTGGTCATCGTCGAGACGTTCGGTCCAGGAGGCGCGCCGCAACATCGACCGACCCCGGAGGCCATTGACAGCTCATGACCATGCCACAACGCCTTCCGCACGCCATGATCGAGCCGAGACACCGCCGCGGCCGGGGTCAGCTGTGCGCGAGTGTCAGGGCCGCGGCGTCATCCGGGCGCGGCAACAGCCGATCCGACGCTCGTCACCCCCGCATGCGCAATCAGGACCGGCGCCCAACAGCGTCAGGCCCGTCCGCTCCGGCTATTCCGCGGTCTCAGCCGCCCGTCCCGGCGCCGCCAATTCCCCATAGGCCCGCCTGAGCCACTCCGCACCGCCCCCGCGATTTCGTGCCTTGGCGCTTCTCGGACGCCGGCAAACACCGCGCGCAGATCAATCGCAGCAACACGGCGTCCGAGAAACCTGCACAAAGATCGACGCTCCACTTGGAGTCAGCGGCGATGGATCTCCTGGTGCGCTTCGCCTCCAACTCGGTCAAGTGTCGGCTCGGTG
>CAMYNL010000096.1 GCA_947259705.1 uncultured Gammaproteobacteria bacterium
CTACGAGTCACCGTGATGGTGGCCGTGATGCCGTCTTCCGGCACGCTGTAGGCGGCGCTGTCGAACGCCACCTCGGGCGAAGGCGGGGTCGCCGACACCCCGGCGCTGTCCCAGGTGGCGCGGCCGTCATAGAGGGTGAACGCCATGCCGTTGACGACCCGCCCCTCCAGACCCACCAGGCCGGCCGGCACCTCCAGCCGCACCCACTGACCGCTCACCGGCAACGGGCCCAGGTAGCGCCGACTCACGGTGCCGTCTACTCCCCAGTTGATCAGGTTCTCCCCCCAATAGGCCCGATGATTCCAGCTGCCGTCGTTCCACTGCAGCATCACCTGGCGCGGCGGATTCACCGGGTCCAGGTAGACGTAGGCAAACAGGGTGTCCCCAACACCCACCGACAGCGTCTGGGTGGCACCAAAAAAGAAATGCTGATGCCGGCCGGCGGCCAGCAGCGACTGGTGCGCCAGGGCGCCCGACAGCGGCGCCGGAGCACTGCTCACCCAGTTCCAGCTGCCACTGAGACTGGCACCCGCCGGCACCCCATCGTCCAGCCAGACGACATCCTGGCCCGGGTCGCCGACGGGGTCCGGCACATTGTCCACCAGCAAATTCACCGTGCCGGGCGCGCTCTCATTGCCGGCCTCATCGTAGGCGTAAGCCGAAACGGAGGCCCACCCGTCGGCGACTGATGCCGAGTCCCAGACAAAGCCGAATGGCGAGGTGCTGTCGCTGCCCACCAGGTTGCCGTCCACATACAGGTCAACCCTTGCGACCCCGACGTTGTCGCTCGCGGTGACGTCGACCGGTACGCTGGCCGAGACGGTGATTCCCTCGCTCGGTGAGAGGATGGTCGCTACGGGCGGCTCCGCGTCCGGCGGCTGAGTCTGTCCAGCAGCGGCAGCGACGGCATTGAACGCATTGACGCGTCCATGACCGTATTGCTGGTCCCAGCCCGCAACGCCCAAGTCGTTCGCCGTCGTCTCCAGGATGGATTCGACCTCGCCGGGCGACAGGAGCGGGTTGGCGGACATGATCAGCGCCACCACTCCCGCCGTATTGGGGCTGGAAAACGAGGTGCCGGAGACCGCTCCGTAGCCGCCGCCCCGGCTGGTCGTCCAGATACCGGCGCCGGGCGCCGCCACATCGACGTAATTGCCGAAACTCGACCAGCTGGCCTTGACATCGCTGCTGGTCGTGGCGGACACGGAAACCATATAGGGGTTGTCGGCATATCCCGGATTCGTGCCGCTGTTACCGGCCGCCACCACCACGACGCCTCCCCTGTTGCGCATGTATTGAGCCGCGCTGCTCACCGATGCGCTGTTGGAAACGCCGTAGCTGATATTGGCGACCTTGGCGCCATTGTCCGCCGCCCAGATCAGCGCATCTGCGATGGTGCTGACAAACGCGGAGCCATCGGTGGAGTTGGTGACGCGCAGCGGCATGATCATCGCATTCCACGCGACAGAGGCAACACCGATAGCATTGTTGCTGGTCGCCGCAGTGGTGCCGGCGACCAGCGTGCCATGACCGTTAATGTCGGTAGTATCCGCGTTTCCGCTCGCCGCATTCCAGCCCGGAAGGAGCTTGGCGGCGAGATCAGGATGCGAGGCATCGACACCGGTATCCAGGATTGCCACACTGATGTTGTCGCCCAAGGCAAATTGCCAGGCCGACGGCGCGTCGATCATTGGCAGGTGCCAGGCATTCGGGTACCTGGGGTCGTTCGGTATCACCTGCTCCAGCTGTACCAGCACATCCTTTTCAGCAAACTTGATGCGTGGATTGCGGGACAAGGCGCGGGCGACGGCCTCCTCGGCTCGTGGCGGCACGCGTACGACATGGACATTGATGCGATTCAGCTTTCTGAGGATGCGCGCACCCCGCCCTCGCAGAATACCGTCGAATTCGGCTTGGCGCAGACCCTCCCGCGGCGCCACCAGGATGCGGCCCTGGGCCCAGGCGGGCGGCGCAGCCAAGACCACCTCGGGCAGATAAAGGACAACTCCGGTAAGGGCGGCGATGAAACAAAGTACTGCGCGCATCAAACCACGGGACCGGATCTTTGGGGGTGCAGGCCGCGTGTAACGCCGGGTCACGCCAGAGGAGGCATGGGGTACGCAACGTAAAGATCTATACCAATATCCAAACATGAACCGAGTTCGTTGATCTGTCTGGCCGCGGTAAGGCGATAGAGTGTTCAAAAACAGCGAGCCGCCTGGAATCGGATAAACTGACCGTCCTGCCGACCTGTCCCCTTTGCATCAGACCATAGTAGATGAATCAGATCATTGTGGATAAGTGATGCCGCGGTTTCTTCAGCAAAGAAACGTTTCACGATCGCGTTCTGAGCGACCGCCCACACCACATTCCACCC
>CAMYNL010000097.1 GCA_947259705.1 uncultured Gammaproteobacteria bacterium
CGACGTCGACGAGATCGGCCAGTCCGGTGTCACCATACGCGTCTACCAGGACAATAACGGTGACGGCCAGGTCGATGGCGGAGACAGCCTACTGACAACCCTGATCACCGACGCAAACGGAGAGTATCGTTATGACGATGTATTTCAAGGCGGCACAGAGAACTTCGTCGTCGAGACCGTTCTGGGCTCTTACCCTGTAGGCGCGACGCTGAGCACCGACAATGTCGAGACGGCGAGCTTCACCAGCGGCGGGAACATCGACTCGGGCAATGACTTCGGTTTCGAGTTGCCGCTCGCCGTCATCAAGAGCTCCAGCACTAGCCAGCGCATTGCACAGCCAGGCGACACCATCGCCTACACCATCGGCATCACCAACAACTCAGGCGTCCGCCATACTGGCATCGCGGTGAACGACCCGCTGCACTCGGGCACCGTGTACGTCGCGCAAAGTACCGCGGTGACCGGATGGATCGGCGGCGGCGGAGGACCAACACAGACCTACCGAGACGAATTCAACACCAGAATTTACAACGGTAGCAATGGCACCCTGGATTGGAGTACTCAGGCTTGGATAGAGATTAACGAGCCCACCGGTCCGGGCCCAACCAACGGCCCAGTTCAGGTCTCACCCAACAGCACTAACTGTGTCTCCCCCAACTGTCTCCGCGTCGGGGGTTCACAGGCTTCGAATCCCGATCCCGGGTTTGGCGTCTCCCGCGGCGCTGACCTCAGTGGCGCATCGACGGCCACGCTGACCTATAGCTATCGCCGAGGAACCTTTGATAGTTGTTCAGCGCCTTTTGGAACCCTGACCCTCGATGTGTCAGACGATGGTGGTGCAGGCTGGACAACACTCAAAACGTACCAAATGGATGGCATAGATCCTGCTCAGACGGCTGAGTCGTTCAACATCAGCGCCTTTCGTTCTGTTGATACCCAAATCCGCTTTCTCACGCATGGACCAAACAACGACTGCGTCTTTTTTGCGGACAATATTCAGATCGAACTTGTAACGGGCGGAGCGCCCACGATCATCACCAAGGACAACATCCCGGCCGGGGCCAACCCGGATCTAGTCGACGGCGTGCCGCCGAATCTGGTCGCGTCGACGGATAGCTTCCTATTAGACCCAGGCGCCAGCATGACGGTCACCTATCAAGTGCAGGTGGACGATCCGCTGGATGCGTCGATCCTGCAGCTCGTCAACACGGTCTCGGTGACCAGCGATCAGCAGACCGTCCCAGTACAGGGCCGGGTGACGGACTATGTGCCGCGCATGGCGTCCTACGAGGGCGACAACGGCGGCGCCAGCGGCTATTCGACGCTGGATGAGCTGTATTACCGAGACCCGGCGAACACCGGCAATGCGGAGACCGCCTTCTACACGGGCGGGCCGGGCTTCGTTCCCAGCACCGCCTACGATATCGCCTACTACGATGCCCAGGGAAACCTCGTTTTCACCGACCCGGATCCGACGAGCGACGGCAGCGGATTTCTGCAAAGCGGCTATACGGTGACCGACGGCTTGGATACGGCGGATCCCGGTTTCGCTTACGGTATGTGGACGGCTGTGGTCGTGCCCAACGGCACCACGCCACAGTCGACATTGACGGCGCAGCTTGCCGACTCGTCCACTTTGACCACGGACCCGTTCGAGGTACACAGTTGGAGTGCCACCGTGTTTACCGATGTCAACGGCACGCCGGTCACCGACTACGACGTTGTCGGCGGGGAGAGCACTGCCTACGTGCAGACCACCGATCCGGATCAGAACACCGATCCAGCTACTGTTGACACGATTTCCGTGACGGTCACCGATTCCGTCACCGGCGACAGCATCACCGTCACGCTCTACGAAACAGGCGCAGACACCGGAGTATTTGCCAACAATAGTAGCGGACAGCGGCTGGGAATCCCGCTCGAGCTCTGCCCCACACCCAGCCCGGATCCGGATCCTGACACGATATGCGTCACCTCGACCTCCACCTTGGCTGCGGACTATGACGACCCGGCGGACACGAACGACAGCTCCGGCGGTGATATCACCAACCCCGTCACCCTGCGTTCATTCCAGGCGCTCGGCGGGGTCAATCCCGGGGCGGTGGAGTTTGTCTGGTCGACGGCGACGGAGACCGGCAATCTGGGCTTTGACCTGTATGTCAAGCAAGGCGGGGAGTGGTACCAGTTGAATGACACGCCGATCCCCTCGCCGGTGATCGATTCGACGCGGGTGCAGGAATACCGCTACCAGGCCTTCGGGGTCGACGGCGAGCTGTTCGCCCTGGTCGTTCGGCAAAGAGACGGTGCACGGCCCGTTCCGGCTCGGCAAGCAGTACGGCGCCAAGCGGCTTACCCGCAAGAGCACCGACTGGCGCGGGCTGCGCCAGCGCCACCAGGCCAAGAAGCAGGCGCGCAAGCAGCAGCGCCGCGGGCAGCTGCGCGGCCGCCTGCGGCGGCTGCAGGCGGAGCTGGCGGCGGGGTCGTCCCGGCGGGTTGCGCGGCGCGGCGGCGCGCGGCGCGCGCGGGTCAGCGAGCTGGTGACGCTGGCGGTGAGCGAGGCCGGCGTCTACCGGGTCAGCCACCAGGCCCTGCTGGCCGCGGGTATCGACCTGTCCGGCACCAAGCTACCGCGCCTGGTGCTGCAAAACCGCGGCCAGGTGGTGCCGATGCGGGTGGTGGGCCAGGGCAAAAAGTCGCGCCGCTTCGGACCCGGCAGCTATATCGAGTTCGTCGGCAGCGGCCGCGACAGCCTGTACAGCAATACCAATGTCTACACCCTGGGGCTGGCGCGGCGGACGCCGGGCAGCCGGGTGGTGGAGGACGACAGCGTCGCGCAGGGCACCCCGGCGCGCTTTTACCTGGAAACGCTGACGGTGGAACGCGAACGCCAGTACAGCTACCTGGCCCCGAACGGCGATCCCTGGTTCAGTGACCTGCTGTTGGCGTGGAACGCGCCGGCGAGCATCGAGTTCGAGGTGATGCTGGACCAGCCGCTGGCGGGGGCCGCCCCGGTCAGCGTGGCGGTGGACCTGTGGGGGGTCACCGACATGCCCGAGGCGCCCGATCACCATGTGGTCATGAGCTGGAACGGCGTGCCGCTGGCGGAAGATCAATTCGACGGCCGCCTGGCGCGCAGCCTGCGTGCCGACACCGACGGCCTGCTGGCCGGCAGCAACCGGCTGGCGCTGGCGTTGCCGCTGGACGGCGGTGGATTTATCGACGCGGTGGCGGTGGACGCCTACCGGGTCAGCTATCCGCGCCGCTTCGTGGCCCGCGACGGCGCGCTGCAGTTCACCGCCGCGGCGCCGGCCTTCCGGGTCACTGGCCTGCCCTCGGACCAGGTGGTGGTGTACCGGGTCACCGACAGCGAAGTCATGCAACTGACCAATCTCTCACTAGAAGACCTCGGCGGCGAGTGGGCCGTCCAGTTCGCCGGCAGCAGCCAGCCGGCCACCTACCATGTCGCCGCCGCGCAAGCGCTGAAGACCCCGGCCCTGGCGCTGGCACCGGAGCGCGAGGACATCACCGGCGGCCACGCCGAGTACCTGATCATCGCCCATCCCGACTTCCTCACCCCGGAACTGCAA
>CAMYNL010000098.1 GCA_947259705.1 uncultured Gammaproteobacteria bacterium
CGTCAGGCAGGCGCCTGCGACCGAGCGCACCACCAACGGACGCGTGCGCTTGTCGGGACGCAGCTCGACATTGCCCGCGGTACACGCAATCTGCGAACACGGCGTGCCGTTGGCCGGGTCGAGGGGATTAAGCCGATTGGCGACCACCACGTCGCGCTCCAGCGCATAGGTGATCCAGTTCGGGTTCTGGGCCCCCAGACGGTTGAATACCGTCGGATTGTCCAAAACCACCACGTTGGCAGTGATCGTTTGACTACACTCAATGGCAGCATGCGCACTGCTGAAACCCAACATCCCCAGGGATGCCAGAGACAGGATCGCAAACCGCCCGCTAAATAAGGGCACCTTCATAACAGTCACCTCAGTTTCACTTAGGCTAAACAGTCAGTTCTCCCGAGCTACCGGATCGCGCATCGCCGACACTGCGACCGACGCCAACGGCCGGCACCACCGCGCCCTTCCGTGGACGGTGCCGGACCTGGCGGGAGAACTCCCCTTCCCTCTCGTCCCCGCGGCAGACGCGCACCGGCGAGGCGGCCGCGCTCAATGACGGGTTTATTGGTGATCCGGGAATGTACGTAGAGTGGAAGCGACTTATAACGGGCGGTTGGGCAGGTGGACAGCTGCCCCAAGGAACAGGCGCCGTCGCATGGCGACTGGCAGGAAGCGCGAATACTTAACGATTTTTAATGATTCTCAATGGGCAAAGGGACAGGTCCAGGCCGAAAAAAAAACCGAAACAAATTGAGAAAAGACCCAGCTTTATGACCTGCGTCAAGTTCGTCATCCCGAATCACCGGTCTTGACCACGTGTTGACCAGAACGGAAGCGCAACGGCAAGGCCATGCGGCCGCCGCTCGTCCGCAGGCCCCCGAGGGTAGCCGGCGGGAGCCGCATCGGCGGCGCGCCACAATGCCCCCGCCTGAGCAGTCAGACCGAAAACCGCCCCGCGACCCGCAGTCGTTTTCGCTGATGGATGCTTGCCGCCCCGCCGGCGATCCTGGTGGTCGCGGCACTGGCCGCCGCACAGTCAGCGCACGGTGGGAGGCACTGGAGCTGCCGCCGCTGGGGATTCCAAATCAACAGCGGCCAGCTCGATGGCGAACTCGACCTCACGCGGGGACAGGAACGGATCGACGGTGCGCCGACCCTGCGACTGAATCGTCGCACGGTGTCGACGGCGGACAAGCAACGGCTGCGGGAGCTGGAAAGGGATCTGCCGCACCGGCTCAAGCTGCAGGAGGTGGTGCGTTATCTGACCGACAAGAAGGGCATCGCCACGCTGACGGCCCCGGTCAGTGGCGATCCGTGGCAACGGCGGTTCGGGCTCGATATCGACCGGCATGGCGCCATCAAGCGGGCGGTGGACGACCTCGTAAACGCGGGACTGTTGCCGGCGGTACCCGACATTCCCCTGGTGGGGGCGTTGGCGGAGAGCCAGCAGCGGTTCGCGCCGGTGGCCTTCGCGCCGTTGCAGCCCGAACTCATTGAGTCGGCGCGGCAATGGCGGGACGAGGTGGCCAAGGCGCTGACAGACAAGCCGGAACCGGGCATGCCCGTATGCGGTGTCGGCGCCATGGATGACTGGCGTGCCCTGCCGGCAGCAAGGCGTGAACAGAGCGAGTTGGCATGCGAGGAACTTCCGGCCATCGCCGCCGCCGCACACAGGTGCGGTGCGCTCCGCGCAGCCGTGCTTCAGGCCGCTAGAGAGCTGGGATCTCCCGCCAGGGCGCGCACATAGCGCCGCAGGCGGGGGATCTGTTCACTCAGCAGTTCGCGGCAGCGGTCCATGCCGCCGCGGCGCGCAAGCGTGCTACGGCGTTACTTCATCTCCTTAACGCCCAGGATGTCCAGCGCCTCGTGCAGCGCTTCCACCGATTCCGTGTGCTTGCCTTCGTTGTGCAGCTTCTCGCCGTCGGCGCGCAGCTTCTTGACCTTGGTCAGGTCGGCCTCGCTGAGGCTCGCCGTCTCCAGGGCGGCGTCGACCCGCTTCATGTCCTTGGGGCAGCTGGCGGCCAGCGCCGGTACGGACAGGCTGGATAGGGCCAGGGCCAGTGCGATGTGTTTGAATGACATAAGTGTTTTCTCCAACAGGTTTCAGTGATTGGCATGCGGGTAAACCCCCGTGCCCCCGTTTTTATACCATGCCATGTGAATTTCGTGTCGCCGGTGTGCGTCGCTCATCC
>CAMYNL010000099.1 GCA_947259705.1 uncultured Gammaproteobacteria bacterium
CGCTTCAAGAAGTTCATCCCCACCGGCGCGGACTGGGACCAAGGCAAGCCCCTGGTCTACGTGGAGGAAGAGTTCTAGCCCGTCTTTCGCAACTCGTCTTCAATTTGGCGAATTTTCAAAAATCTTTGACGGTCAAGTAGCTGATTTATCTGTGGGCGGGTTAGTCATACAGGCGGAAATCCGTCTGTAGTGCCGACCTTCCCTATTGAAGAGATTGTTTTTTCCGGCAAACTGTCGGCATGTTTTTGCGGGCCAAACGCCGCGTCAAGGACGGCAAAGAACACCGGTATTGGAGCATTGTCGAGAATCGACGTTGCCGCGGTAATCGCGTGGTCCAACGCCAGGTACTGTATCTGGGTGAGATTAATGATCAACAACATGCGGCGTGGTGTCGCACCATCGATGTGGTGCAAGAGGATGCGCGCAAAGCGCGACAGGTGGCCATTTTTCCGGAAGACCGCCCGGTCCCGGAGCTGGACTGTGAAGTGGTACAGGTCAAGCTCAATGCGTTGCAGCTGCAGCGTGCGCGGCAATGGGGTGCGTGCTGGCTGGCGTTGGAATTATGGGCGCAACTGCGGCTGGATGATTTCTGGTCACAACACCTGAAACCCAGTCGTCAGGGGACACGTTGGTTGCAGGTATTGAAGACTTTGGTGTGTTACCGCTTGATTGATCCTGGTAGTGAGTGGCGGCTGCATCGGCAATGGTTCGAGCAGAGCGCGATGGCGGATCTTTTGGGTGAAGACTTTGGCTTGGTACAAAAAGACAAGTTGTACCGTTGTCTGGATCGGTTGTTGCCTTACAAACGGGCCTTTTTCTCGTATCTGAAACAGCGCTGGCAAACGCTGTTCAATCCACGCTTTGATATCTTGCTGTACGACTTAACCAGTACCTATTTTGAATCGGACCCACCCGGGATAGGAAAACGTCGCTACGGCTACAGCCGCGATAAACGACCGGATTGTGTGCAAGTAGTGATTGCACTGATTGTGACGCCGGAGGGTTTTCCTCTAGCCTATGAGGTGTTGCCGGGCAACACCAGTGATAAAACCACGCTTAAGGATTTTCTCAACAAGATCGAAGACCAGTACGGAAAAAGCCAACGTGTGTGGGTGATGGACCGGGGTATCCCCACCGAGGCAACGCTGGCACAGATGCGCCACAGCGAGACCCCGGTTTATTATCTGGTCGGCACCCCGCGGGGCCGACTGACCAAGCTGGAGAGTGCGTTTGTCGACAAGCCCTGGGAGCAGGCCCGCGAGGCGGTGGAAGTCAAGCTGCTCGAACAATCCGATGAGCTGTATATCCTGGCCCGAAGTGCCGGACGGATGCATAAAGAGCGGGCGATGCGAAGCCGCAAGCTCAAACGGTTATGGAAAAGACTGCATGCACTGCAGCGGCAAAAACTCACCCGTGATCAGTTACTCGTCAAACTGGGGTCAGCGAAGAAAGAGGCCGGCCAAGCCTATGCACTGGTCAACATATCCTTACCGAAGGACAACGACGATTTACAGGCCAATGGCTTTGGCTTCTCGCTGCGCAAAGACAAACTGCGACAGGTACGCCGTCGGGAAGGGCGCTATTTGTTACGATCCAATCTCACCCATAGTGATCCCGCCACACTGTGGGAATACTACATCCAACTGACCGAAATCGAGCAGGCGTTCAAGGAGCTCAAGAGTGATCTCGCGATTCGGCCGATTTACCACCAACGGGATCACCGTATTGAGGCGCATATCTTTGTCGCCTTCATCGCCTACTGCCTACAGGTGACGCTGAAACAACGATCCCGTTCCCTGGCCCCAGGCCTGACCCCCCGCGCTGTGCTGGACAAGTTCGCCGCGGTCCAAATGGTCGATGTGCATCTGCCGACTACTGACGGGCGCCATCTCATCTTGTCTCGTTATACACAGCCGGAGAAAGACCTACAACTACTTCTCGGACAGCTGAAGCTGAGCCTGCCTGCGCAACTGCCACCGAAGATCCAAAGCGTGCCACAACCGCCGATGTAGTGCCGACCTTTGCAAGTCAGATTGAATGAAATCAAGGCCTTAACATAAATCTACCCCGCGAGTTGCGAAAGACGGGCTAGGCGCCTGCGCCCTCGATGACGTCCATAACCGGTTCGTCCCGAACCATGGCGGCGACGACAACGC
>CAMYNL010000100.1 GCA_947259705.1 uncultured Gammaproteobacteria bacterium
ACAGCGAGACCGATTCTCAGGAGGTCGCTGGTGGTGTTGGTGAAGTCCCCCGGCAGCGCCGAGATCGGCGCCTGCACGTTGACGTTGAAGGTGCACGAGCCGGACGGCGGCAGGCTGCCGTTGGTGAAGGTCAGGAACGAGGTGCCGGCGAGCGCGGAACCCGCGCCACAGGCAGACGTATCGGGCAATGGTGCAACCGCCGCCAGGCCGGGGATCACTGCGGTGAGGTCGTCGAAGAAGGCAAGCTGGTCCACGCTGTTTGCCGAGTCGAGATTCTCGATGGTAAAGCGGAGGGTCACAGCGTTGCCGGGTTTGACCGGGTCGTTGGTGAACACTTTGCTGAGACGGAGAGTTTGCACCTTGAGGTCGTCGTTCGCCGGGGTGCCAGTCACGGCGAGCCCGTTGATCATGCCGGTGACGGCGCTGGTGGTGTTGGTGAAGGTGTCGCCGGCCAGCGGTCCCGCCGGAACCGTCAAGGTGAGCGTGATGGTACAAGAGGCGCCGGCCCCGAGAGTGACTCCGGAGACAGAGATGTTGCTGGCCGGGAAGCTCAACATGACGCCACAGGTATTGCTCCCCGCAGTGGCTTCGAGGCCCGGCAGCGCCGCGCCGAGATCATCACTGAAGGCGATGCTGCTCGCGGAGTTCACCGTATCCAGGTTGGTCAGGGTGTAGACCAGGGCCAGGTCGCTGGCGCCCGGCGGTACCGGGTCGTTGGTGAATTCCTTGGTAATCTGCAACTGGGTCGAGTTGACGGTCAGGACCGCGTTCGCCGGTGGCAATATGGACCTCGAACCGCCGATGGACGCAGAGACCGCGCTCGTGTTGTTGATGTAGTCGCCATCTTCGACATCGACGGGGATCTGCACAGTGACGTCGAAGGAGCACTGGGTGCCGCCGATCAACGCCCCGCCGCTGAAGATAAGCACACTGGTCCCCAAAAGCGTGGCGCCCGCACCGCAGGCGGTAACGACGGGCAGCGGCGTCACCGCCGTTATGTCGGGGGTACCGGGCAGGATGGCGGCCAGACTGTCGGTGAAGCTGATGCCGGTGGCGTCGCCGGCCGGCGAAGCCGCCCCGGTGTTGTCCAGGGTGAAGCGCAGGATGGCGGTGCCTGGGGTGTCCGGAGAGGTCCCTGAAACCACCGTCTGCGGGATGAACTCCTTGGTGACGATCAGGCCCGTGACCAGCAGGACGTCTTCCGCCGGATTGCCGGTCACGGCCTGACCCAGGACCGTGGCCGTGAGGTCGGATGTGGTGTTGGTGTGGCTCCCGGACGGGGCGCTGGCGGGCACGGTCAGGGCGATGCTGAAGGTACACGCACTGTCGGGGGTCAGGCCGCCACCGGTCAGGGTCAAGATGTTGGGCGGTGCCACCATCAATGTTGATCCGGTCCCGCACGGATCCACCGGCAGCGGACCGTTAACAGCGAGGTCGGGCGATGTTCCCGGTAGTACTGCATTGAGATCGTCTGTAAAACCGATACCGGTGGCGTTGCCGGCAGCCGCCGCATCGTGCGCAATGGTGAACTCCAGCGTCACCGTGCCGCCGGGGGCGACCGGGTCGTCGATGAACTCCTTGCTCAGTTGCGGCGCACCGCGCACCACCAGGTCGTCGCTGGCCCCGGGTCCGGTTACGGTCGTCTCCGTTTGATCGACTAACGCAGTGATCTCTTCGGTCGTATTGGTGTAGGCGCCTCCCGGGAAGCCGTCCGGGACATCGACGGTGACGCTGAAGGTGCAGGAGTCTACTGCGCTGCCCGCGGCCGCCAGGCTGCCGCCGCTGAGTTCGACACCCTGGCGCTCGGTACCCAGGCTCACCAGGGCGAGCGAAGAAGCTGGTCCGCACGGTGGATCCGGCACCGGTGGCAGGATCACCGAGACCGGGAACGGCAGGATGCCGTTGCTGCTACCGACGTCGCCGGCGCCGGCCGTCAGCTCATCGACGAACTCGATCGAACTCAAGCCCGAACTGCTGTTGGTATTGGTTATCGTGAATTCGAGCGTGACCTGCTCCCCGGCGCCCACCGGGTCGGTCGTATACTCTTTGGTCAGCAGCGGAAAGGCCTGGACGAACAACAGGTCGCTGGCCGTGTTCCCCGTCTCCGCGGCGCCACCGACGTTGCCACTCACAGCGTCGGTAGTATTCGTGAACGT
>CAMYNL010000101.1 GCA_947259705.1 uncultured Gammaproteobacteria bacterium
CCGGCCACCCCGAAGGCCTGGTAGCGATACTCCTGCACCCGCGTCGAATCGATCACCGGCGAGGGGATCGGCGTGTCATTGAGCTGGTACCACTCACCGCCGTGCTTGACGTACAGATCAAAGCCCAGGTTCCCCGTCTCGGTCGCCGTCGACCAGACAAACTCCACATCGCCCGGATTCACCCCGCCGAGCGCCTCAAACGAACGCAGGGTGACCGGTACCGTGGCATCGGTGGAGGCGCCGACGAAGCCGACCAGGTTGGGGTCGGTGGTCTGGATCGGCTGGCCGGTGATCGACCAGCAGCCGTGGGCGGTGAACGAACCGCTGAGCGAGGACTCCCATACCCCGATCACGCCCATGGCGCCGATGTCGGCGTTGTTCTGGAACGCCCGGCTCACCTCCTGGGCGCCGCCGTCGGTGCCGGAGCCGGACTTGCTGCCGAACACGAAGGTGCCGGGGTTGCCGGCATCCTCGATACAGGTCTCGAAGGTGCCGGTGCCGTTGCCCGGCGTGGTGGTGGAGCCGTCCAGGCTCATGGCCACGAACACGTCGGCGCCGGCTGCCAGGGTGAAGCCGCCGTCCAGGCCGTTGATGGGCGACAGCGAGTTGCTGCTGGTCGTGTCGCTGGCCACGGTGTCCTGGAACCAGGGGAAGTAACCGCCGCCGTTCTGATCGAAGGCCAGCGAGACCGCCGCCAGCGAGGCGGTATCGGTCAAGATGGTGTTACCGTTGACGCTGCGCGTCTGCAGGCGCACCTCGTAGTCCTTCTTGCCGTCCAGGTTTTCCGCCACCGCGTACAGCTGCACGATGCCGTTGTCATTACTGGAGGCGCTGCCCGACAGGGTGCGGGTGATGGTAGTGCCGACATCGGTCCAGGCGCCGCCGTCGGTCAGGTTGCGGTACTGCAGCTTCCACTCGCCGGCGCCGCTGGTGTTGAATGCTATGGAACTGCTCAAGGTCGCGGCGATGAATATCGCCCGCGGTGCGTTGACGTTGTCCACTGCAACCGTCACCGGATTGGTGGTGGGCACGGGGACGAAGCTCGTTGAACTGGTGGCGACTCTTCCGATACCGTGACCCCAATCGAGTGACACCGTGGCGGTATCCAGCGGGATCGCGGACAGGGTGATCTGCTCGGTGCGGAAACGCCGCGCGCCGTCGTCGCGGTGCTGCAGGCAGATGTCGCCGGCGACGACACCGGCGGATCGAAACACCCACGCCACGTTGCCGACACCCTGGTCGCTGCCGCCGTTGAGGAATCGGCGGTGGGCGATGCTGTTGACCCCGTTATGGCTGAGCCGGAAACCGCCGACGACCTGGGCGGTAGACGAACCGGTGGTCTGTGACGAAAACGAGGCGATCACCAGCAGGTCCCGCGCTGCGGTCGGATTCGACAGGCACAGGACGTCAGAGAAACCACCCCTGGTCGTGCTGGTGGCCCCGTTCTGGGTCACGACCAGCATGTCCAGGGTCTCCAGCGCCAACACTGGCCCCACCTGGCAAGTCAGCCACGTCAATGCCGCTGCCGACAGCCACCGTGAGAACCGGCTCCTACGGTCGCCGGCTCGGGACTGGCGAGAGCTATTACGTCGCGCCGAAACCGCGACCTCACCCGTGGTTGCCAACACCCCCATATTTTCGTTCAGCACCTTCATGTCCCCACCTTCTCGTCACTGCTCGTGACGCCTTAACGCTGCTGTCGCGTTGAGTCAGGGGGAAGCAGATCGGGTGCCGGGGCACCTCGGTCTCGGTGGGCCTACTGGCCCTGCCGGGTGCTGGCCACACGGTGGTGGCTTTCCTTAGGGCAACCCGGCTGTCTTGGCTTTACAAGACCCGTGGCTTTCCGTCCCTGCCTCACGACAGGTTTGGCTTTTTCCTAGAATCATCTAGGAGTTTTACTGCCTACTTTGTAGGATAGACGAGAACCTGCGGTTTTCAAGGCGAGAAGGTAGGTACGACGCGGCCCCCTGTAGGGAAATACCGGGTATCTGCACGGGCTGTGGCCAGGGGTGTTCAGCAGCGGACCGGTCTCCTACCGCCCCGGCCCTCAGGCCGGCACGGCAGTGGGCATGGTATTCAGTGCAGGATGCGCAGTGCGGGGTCGCCGAGGATGGTCCAGCCGAGGATGACGTCGT
>CAMYNL010000102.1 GCA_947259705.1 uncultured Gammaproteobacteria bacterium
GAAGTACCCTCATCGCGAATCGCGCGATCACAGAGCACGATATCCCCAACATTCATATTCGGCTGCAATCCGCCTGCTGTACCGAGATTTACGAATTTTGTGATACGGAATGCCGCCAACTCTTCAAGTGTCATGACAGCAGTCGGAGCCCCAAAACCTGGTACCTTCAGGACCAGAACCCAGGAATCATTACACGGCACCAGGAATGCGCCCTTTAACCAGCCATCGCATTCGACGTATCCCGGGGCTGCACAAACCCAATCCCAGAATGCCGTGTCGTAACACATGATGGCTGCGGCGGGCACAGGGCATGAAGGATGCAGGCCGATCTTTTTACGCTCCTGAATCACTCTGGCGGGTTCGATGACGGCCTTATCCCTGTATTTCCGTGGTTTATCCGGGATGCTCATCCATATTCGTCCGGTCGCCGGCGGCGGCGAAAATGCGTGCCGCCACCACTGCGACGATCAGCGCCAGCGGGACCACGAGCACAACCATCACGAACACGCCCGGCGGCGGATTCGTGATGCCGAAATATGCTGCGAACACCGCGGCGATATTGCGCGTGCACATCCCAAGCGCCATGGCGCTGCGCTGCGGCTGTTGCAAGCCGAAGCCGATCTTGTACGACATCGCCGTGATCGCGACGAAGAACAGGACCTGGGCTCCGGGGGCGAAGCTGCCCACGGCACCGAGCATGTCGCGCCCGTAGAGATACAGGGTGAGCGCCAGGACGACCAACAATGAGATCCCGCCGAGTATCTTGACCACCGGCAAGAGTTTTTCGGCTACGCTCGGGGCGAACACCCGGATTGCACCGCCGATCAGCATCGGCAAGAGCACCATGATGAGCAGCGGTCTCGCCAAAGACCACGTGTCCACCGTCAGGCCCTTGATCAGCAGCGGTGCCATCAGCGGCAGGAACAACACCGTGCCAATGGTGGTCAGCAGCATGAATGCTCCGGCGAAGGACATGTCGCCGTGCGCCCTTCGCACCATCAGCGGGAAGAACGGAGCGGTCGGCGCCAGGCTGATCAGAAGCAATCCGGCCGCGTGTGTGTCGGCCAGCGGTAAGACCTTCGTGATGAGCCAGGCCAACGCCGGTCCGACTACCCAACCCCAAACGAGGACCAGCCCAATGGCCCTGGCGCTCCGCAGGGTTTTCAACGTCTCGCGCAGATTCAGTTCGAGGCCCATGGCCGCGAGATTGGAGACGGTGAAAATGACCACCGAAATGTTGAAGGCGGTCTGAATAGTCACAGGCTATTCCCCTCGTTCAAGCCGATGCGGGCCCGTTTCCGGACCCGGCTGCCCGTGTTCTTGCCGATAGGCGGCGATAGCATGGCGGTTGGTGGGGTACAGTCGGTTTTCGCCAATCAAGTCCAGCAGATGATATTGCGCCAACAGAGCGGCCATTGACGCATTGGCGCGGCTTATGGCGACGGTCACGCCGCGCTCGGCCGCCCGTGACAGAAACTGGTGCAGTACTTCCGCGCCACTGGTGTCAATATCGACCATGGCTTGCGTATCCAGCACCAACCACTTGAGGGGTGTGGTGGCCTGCGTGAGCAACTTCTCGACCTCTTCTTCAAACAGACCCGCGTTTGCGAAGTAAAGCGGAGCGCCAAAACGATAGACGATCATCCCTGAAGTGTCCGGGGCGCTGCCTGCCTCCTCAGGAAGGAAATGGCTGCCGTCGGCTGTCTCCCGCAGCACCCAGGTGCCCGGCCGGGCAGCCCGACGCAGCAGATCGATCGTCGCCAGCAGAAAGGCAATGACGACCGCCTGCAACGGACCCAGCGCCAGGACGCTGATCGCACATACAGCAGCAACCCAAAACTCGGACCTGCGCATGTGCCAGAATTCCCGAAACTCGCCCACTTCGACCAGCTTTAGTACCGCACTGGCGACAATGCCGGCCAGGGCCGCGGTGGGCAGCGCAGCGAGCTCGTCTGTGAAGAAGATCACCACCAGCGCAATGGCCGCTGCTGCCACCAGGCTCGGAAACTGGCCACCCGCCCCGGCATCATCCATTGCCGCCGAACGCGAAGCGCTGGGACCTGAAACCAGCGCACCGCTGAGCCCGCCGGCCACATTGGCC
>CAMYNL010000103.1 GCA_947259705.1 uncultured Gammaproteobacteria bacterium
AAGAAATCATCTCTTTGAAAATCCCCGTCTCTTTTTCCGTTCCTCCCGCCGCGTAGGTTAGGTGGCGGCTAAATACTCCTCGTCCCGGGTCATTAGGGCTCAAACAATCCGGACGTTCTTGTTTGCCATGGCCACGCTGGCGATATTGTTGCCGCGGCGCGCCTTCAATTCCATGATCCAGCTGCTACCAGTATCGTTCTTGCGTTCCGCTGCTCGGACTACAGAGTGGGCACCGTGTATCAGCAGCGTTCTCAAGTAACGGTCGCCGCGTTTGCTGATCCCCAGCGATCGCGAGTGGCCACCCGTGGAACATTGGCGCGGCACCAGGCCCAGCCAGGCGGCCATTTCCCGACCATTGCGAAAAGCACCCGCATCACCCACCGTAGCCACCAATGCCGTGGCCGTGATGGGGCCGATGCCTTCTACTCGCGCGATACGGCGGCAGACCTCGCTGTGCCTGAAGAGCCATTGAATCTTACGCTCCATACTCGCGGCGCGCTCATCAAGGCAGCGAAGCTCATCGTTCTGATACCAGGTTACCAAGGCGTGACCGGAATTAGGTTTCGTGTTCCAGATCATCTTAACTGCGAACACAATCTTCATCATGTTTCTTTGTTCATTGGAGAAAAGAGTTCAAATCCAGTTACCGTGTCAATTCAGGATTTGTCTCAACGTCCTGAAGAACCTATCCCCCTGTCTATGGGCATCTTGTCAGTCTTTGGTCCTTCTAGCGAAGAATTTCAATAGAGCACTGTAGTGGTCCAACGATTCTTTTGACGTGAAAACTTGATCTAATTATTTTGGTCCGCAATTATTATTTGCGCGAACAGAATTTCACTATCTCAATAGGCTCGTGGCTGTAGTGGTCTAGCGGTTCTTTTCACGTGATAAATTGTGTGACCAAAATGTGACCGACTCCGGTCTATTCAGGTCCATTCCTGTCACTTCTAGTCACATTTGCGCACGGCCGGTGCGCGTAACAACTTGATTTAAATATTGATTAGAAATCCGACTTCTGGCTTCGAACCAGGTGATCGGGGGTTTGAGTCCCTCCGGCCGCGCCTATTAAATCAAGGGGTGCAGCATGGCGGCGCAACGCCCGCCCGCAGGCGCCGGACTACTCGCTGCGTTGGCGAAAATCGCGGTCGTGCCGCGTCCACACGGCATACAGTTCGTCAGGCCACAGCGACTGGAACCAGTGGATAATATCGATGATCTGCCCTTCGGCCAGCGTAGTCCCGAACGCCGGCATACCCTGAGCGCCGTCGCGGACGATGGTGATCAGGTGTGCCTTCGGGTGGTGCCAGGCGTGGGCGCTCCCGTTGAGTGGCGGTGGTGGAAACCGACCCTGGGCATCCGGCCGGTGCCATTCGGGTGCACCCACTGCACCGGTGCCGTGACACGCGGCGCAGTGACGCTCGTACAACCGGCCGCCGCGGGCGACGCTGGCGGCGTCCGGCCGCTCGGCGACGGCTTCCAGCCCCAGGCCCTGGTTCAATTCCCGCACGACGTCGTCCAGTGAGTCGATCTGCGGACCCTCGTCGGCGGTGCTGGCAGCGGTAGCCAGCATCGCCAGCAGCGGAAGGTATCGGCGCCATCGATCGCTTCGCAAGCAGCATGGTGTCGGCATCTGGTGCCCGGGCGGACGAAAGCTGCAAGGGTATGGCGTGGCGTCGGGATGTCAAGGGCGGTGGCCACCGGGCACCGGCCGATCCGGTGCAACGTCGACCGAAACTAGATCCCGAAATTCCTGCGCTATTGAACCCTGCTTAAATAATGACCTATTGTAGGCGTAAAGTAAGGGGGCTGTGAAAGATGAAGGAACGCAACAGGTGTGGTTTACGTTGCAGTGAGCGAGCGTAATTGCGCGCGGTGTGGGCCAGCTCATCGTTGTTGACACAGGCGTAGTTGGCCAACGGATTCTGTTTGAGGTACCCCCAGGCGTATTCGATGGGGTTCAGTTCCGGCGCGTAGGGCGGCAACAGGACGGGATAAATGCTGCGAGTGTCTTGCACGAAGGTCTGGACAAGCTTGGC
>CAMYNL010000104.1:0-2316 GCA_947259705.1 uncultured Gammaproteobacteria bacterium
CCAGTCGTGAACAGTCTCACTGAAAGCGGAACGGGCCGACTATAACGGGGTTTTCGCCCCCAACAGCCGTCACCGGGGACGGGTGACCAAGGCCAGGCGGGGCAGGGGCGGCCGGCCTGCCGCGGTGGCGGATCCGGAGGCGCCGACCCCGGCCGAACGCCGCGCCGCGATGACCGGTTTTTGCTCCTGCAAAACCGGCATACATGCCATCCGTGGCAATAAGTTGGGCGCAGCGCCTGAAGCGGGTGTTTGACATCGACATCGAGACCTGCCCGGCCTGCGGTGGGGCGGTCAGGATCATTGCCTGCATCGAAGATCCCCAGCTAATCGAGAAGATCCTTACCCACCTTGATGCGCAAACTACCGCCCCAGAAACCTCCCGGCGCCCACCCTGTCGCGCGCCGCCCCAGACCCGCTTGTTCGATTGATGGATTGGATACCCCGCGCAAGACCAGCGGCTGGATAGGGCAAGGCAGGGAGTTGTTGCCGGGGGCTGCTATGGGCTCAGCGGTGCCCGACATCAGAAAATCCGCCGAAAAGGGCGATCTCACCTGGCCGGGAAGGCGCAGCGACCACCTACAAGAGACCCAAGCACCCGTTGACGCGCTTCAGATGACGCGGGGATACTTGGTCACCAAGCGAGAAAGGGCCTTTATTTAACCTATTAGCTTCGTTTTGTGGATTGTTGTTCAGGTTGGGGCACGAGCGTTCTGTTTTTGTATTATTAAAATTGTTTTAGATGCGCCCAATCTCTGCATAGCACTTGAATAGTCAGGATGGTTCATCGAGTGGGTTATGACCTTGGACTGACATCCTCATATTCGCGTGCTGGTTAACGCAGTAAGATTTGTCCGTTTTGGGGTAACCACAACCTATACACAGAGGCTTTACTGTCTAAGGAAGAACTCGTGGGCTTCCCAATCTCTGTCTTACCCTCTGGGTCCATCCGTGTATTCAAGCAACCTGTCTGTCATCGACTGGTTTTGCTGTTTTCTTCATGGCACTGCCTGGTGCAGCGATTCCCAAACAAAGCCCACCATCTCCCGGGCACAGGCGACCTTGACTTTGTTGGGGTGCTTGCCGGCCAACAGTAGTCGATTCCCTTTTTTACTCAGTCGGTGTAAACAACGATCGGCAATGGCGATAAATTCGGGTTCCGAGTGCGCCCGTCTGGCCTTGAGGTCCTTGCTGATCCTTGCGGTTCGGTAGCCGCGTTGATTGGCCTCGATAAATGCCGTACGCAAATACCGATTGCCCTGTTTGGTGATGCCAAACCGGTTATGCTTGCCGCCGGAAGAATACTCCCGTATATCCATACCCACCCAGGACATCAAGTTCCGGGGATGGGAAAAGCGTTTGACGTCACCAATCTCTGTAATCATGGTTAGCGCAAAGATATGCTTGATGCCTTTGTAACAGATCAGCGCCTGAACCGGTTTTTGGTATCGCGGCGTGTTCGCCAGCAGCTCAACCTGCCGGTCATATTCGGCCAGGGTCTCGTTCAGTCCCTTGAGCTGACGCAGCAGCAGCTGAAGATTGACCTGGAGACTACCGGACAAACCTTCCACGGTACGCTCCAGCCAGCCATAGTGATGCTTGGTCCAGTGGCTTTTGTTCTGTGTCTGGGCCTTGTAATGTAACCCGTTGCGGCGCAACAGCGATTGGATATGCCCCCGCAATTTCGTGCGTTGCTGCATCAGATTCTGGCGTGAACGCAGCAGGTCCCGGTCCTGCTCCTGTACCGCCTCGGGCGGCTGCACGATGGTCAGCAGATCATTAGCGTAATAGGTCGCCAATTGACTCGCATCGATGCGGTCCGTCTTGACCGCTTTGCTCCGCGGCGAGTGGGTCGGGGCCACCACATCGCAGTGATAGCCATGCTCCATCAGATCCCGTTGCAGGCAATAGCCCACATAGGAGGCCTCGTAACAGATCTTGATCTCGCACCCCGGAAAATGCCTGGCCAGCTTTCGCAGCTGTCCCAGCAGACCCTTGAGGGTCGGCCGGCATTTGAAATCAACAGCTTCGCCGCCGTCTTTGTTGAAGGCCGAACCGTGGTACTGAGTATCATCGACATCCAAGCCGACGTGAATTATAGTGACTCGCATAGACGCCTCCTGATTACATGTAACGATTCCAGTGGCATGATTGACCACTTTGAGGACCCGCTACCCAGGGCCACCCTCGATTCTAGTAAAAGGGGGGCGTCTATATCTTCTATTAGCTTCGTTTTGTGGATTGTTGTTCAGGTTGGGGCACGAGCGTTCTGTTTTTGTATTATTAAAATTGTTTTAGATGCGCCCAATCTCTGCATAG
>CAMYNL010000104.1:2328-4356 GCA_947259705.1 uncultured Gammaproteobacteria bacterium
CTATTAGCTTCGTTTTGTGGATTGTTGTTCAGGTTGGGGCACGAGCGTTCTGTTTTTGTATTATTAAAATTGTTTTAGATGCGCCCAATCTCTGCATAGATCTTAATTGAATCCCAACACAATGGCTAATTTACAGGACACTTTGTGACTTATCCTTGAGTTAGAAACAAGACCCGAGAACCGTTGCACCTCAGGCCGGTTCAATTAAGCGCAGCCCCGAATCAACTCCAGCCCCTCTATTCAGTACACGCATAATCATGCGCTCAGGGCTTTATGGCCATGCTGATCCTTGTCCTGAAACTGGAGTCTTTGGGGCCGGGATGTGCTCAGCTGAGCAGCAGATTTCTATCTATCGGGTTGAACTGGCTGGCCTCCATGATCAGCGGGTTCGCCGTCAGTTTCGGCACGCCGTAAACTACTGTGCGCGTTTTGAAGCGTTTTCTGATGCGCTCCAGCAATATCGTAAAATCACCATCGCCGGATACCAGAATTATGGTGTCGCAGCCTGGCGCCGCCTCATAAACATCGAGCGCGATACCGACATCCCAGTCCGCCTTGGTCGACCCGTCCGCTCGCTTGAGCACCGGTTTGAGCAGCACGGTAAACCCAATAGCACGCAGTATGTTCTGGAACTGTTTCTGATTCTTGTCTTCCGGCTCCGTGGCGTAGGCAACTGCACTGACGACCTCGCGCTTCGCCGTTGCCTTGGCCCAGAACTTGTTGTAGTCAAAGTTTGCCCGGTAGGCCTGCCTGCAGGTGTAATAAACATTCTGAACGTCCACAAATATGCAGACTTTCTCAAGGATTGCCCGGCTCATGGGCTACACCTCGCGACTCGCGCAGCGGCAAGCCGCATTTCCTCGGCAAATTTTGTCCAGGCCGTTTCGACGACGTCTGTCCAGAGCAGTCGCAGTTCAGATGTACTCATTTCCAGGTGCACGGATCTGCGTTGGTTGAAGCAGTACACCATCAACAGATTCTGCCCGGTACCGCAAACGTGTCACTGGTGTGCCAACTGCATTTTATAGTGATTGGGCAGCTTGCCGCGGCTGAGCTTGTGCCATAGATCGGATTGGCTGCCGCGTACCGGGCACTTGATCTCGACATTCAGCCGCATATCCGGCGTTATGGCATCCAGGCTGGCCGAGTAGCTGCCCCGGCGGTAAACAGCCGGTGCCAGATCAGGGGCGTTGAAGAGTTGTTGTGCCAGCATACGTGCGTCGGGTTCGAATCGATGCCCATGTACCATCGCCTGGTTGGTTTCCTCGGCATCGGCATGGATCTTCCGGTTCAATAGCTGATTCGACGTCATCCAGGGGCGCAACCGGTAACTGCGGCAGCCTCGGATGCATTGAAATGGCGCGTTCGGTATTGGAACCAGGCGGGTGTGCCCTGCTCTAAATCTACCTTGACGGGGGGTTGCGGCATATCTTTTAAAGATTGCGAATTCGGCATGAAATCCATTTTCATAGTTTGCGACAGGCATTGTCGCATTGAACGGTAAAAGCAATCTTAACCCGGTATGTAAGGTAAAAGCGCGTGCTAGGATGTATCCACTCCCGAGATATGACGCCGGGAGCGGCATTGTTAAACCACGCACCCGATTATTCATGAACTGCAGGCCGTCTGGACCGGGCCCGGGTGTTTGCTGACCGTAAGGAGGTGCATACCCATGTACAAGGTAATGCTTCTTGGTGATTCGATTTTTGACAACGACATCTACGTTCCGGGGGAGCCGGCAGTTGTCGAGCAGCTGAATCAAAGACTTGAAGGCTGTGGCCGTGCCGAGTTGCTCGCCGTGGACGGCCATGTGACCCATCACATGTTATTGAACCACGACTTCAGCCGCGCCGGGGCGCGGGTTTACGGAAAAATTTCAGACTAAAGCCCCTGGACTTCATGGCCCGGCTGGCGGCGTTGGTGCCCAGGCCGCGGGCCAACCTGACCCGGTTCCACAAACCCTGAGTCGGTCCGCAAGCGCTTTATCGTTTTGTTTCAAGTCGGGCACGCGAGGTCTTTGAGCAGCGG
>CAMYNL010000105.1 GCA_947259705.1 uncultured Gammaproteobacteria bacterium
GACAGTGACCGCTATTCCCTGACATTGATACCGCCGAAAACCGCGGCACATGGCAGCTGATAGACCATCGCCTCGTATACGGTAACTCGACGCCGGCAGAATGCGTCGGTTCTGGATTCTCATGGAAGAACGGGAAAAAAACATGGGTAGACCCCGTGATGGGGGCTCGGCGTTGGCGAAGCTGCTGGCGGCAGTTCCTGTCATGGCCGAGATCACGTCCACAATAGTGGTTTCCTTGCCGCGGACCCTCCCCGACAGGATCGAGGCAGTTCCATGGCAAAAGCGGCTGACGCTGAGTCACCGGGCAATACTGCGGGTCGTCGCAGGCACGTCGTTATCGACCTGAAAGCCACCGAAACGGGATTCATCATGCTGAAATCTGAGGGCGAGGCATTGACGCTGGGACGCGCGCAGGTATGGGAGGCCAGGCCCCTGGCAAGACAGAGGATTGACGTGATGCAGTGACAGGCTGTTTCAAGGCGGCGAATCGCCGGTGACGGGTTTCCTCTATTGCAGGTTGTATCCGAGATTACGGATTTTGGCAGCGGACCGTGTTATCGATAGGAACCTGCGCCTTATCAAGCAGTTGAGCTTATTTTCAAGAATTCATACGAAGGCAAAAGGGCATCATCTATCTGCCTGAAAACGATGTTGAGGGGTCCCGCGCTTGGGGACATGATTGTGATGGTTGGTATTCCCTCGCGGAAGGCGTAAGGTGGCGGTGTAATTCATGGCGTCGTCCGAGGCCGTACCTGTCTTACGTGGTCCGAATGGGCGGCGCTTCCGTGACATTTGCATGAAACCTGTGCACTGGTGTCACAAGAGTTACACAGCCATCAACTAGGATGCCGAGCCTGTCTTTCGGTAGCTCGGTGCCAATGTTGATCTGATCAATGGAAGTTGTAAGGCACGATGCAGCGCTCTCTAAAAAGGTAAAGCCAATGTGAATTGGCGGCACAAAGCCACGGGTCTCAATCAGTAAAAAAGACAGCCGGGCCACAGAGACGCGGCGCGTCTGCGGCAGGAGATGTCGTATTCACGCAGACGTGTCCCGAGCGAGGTGCTGTCGTCGACTTCACGCCGGTTCGACGGCACCCCATCACTTCGACGCAAATACCTCAGGAGAATCTGAAATGATGCCAATAAACAAATACCAGCTGGTCAGTGCTGTAGGTCTCGCCTTGTTCTTCAGTGCCGGCGCATCGCTGGCACAGTCCGAAAAAAACTGTCGGGCACTGCCGGATCACGCGACCTTGCAGGCCGCGTTGGACGCCGCGGTCGCAGCTGAAGGAAGCGGGCTTGACTTCGACATGTGGGCAACGCTCGTCAATCGCGACGGTGTGGTCTGCGCGGTCGCCTTCTCCGGTGACGATCGCGGTGCGCAGTGGCCGGGAAGCCGGGCCATCTCGGCGCAGAAGGCGAATACCGCCAACTCCTTCAGCCTCGACGGCCTGGCCTTGTCAACCGCTAATTTATTCTCCGCGGTGCAGCCCGGTGGCAGTCTGTTCGGTCTGCAACACAGCAATCCGGTAGACACATCAGTGGCATACAAGGGGCCTGCCAGGAACTACGGGCAACGGAATGACCCGATGGTCGGGAACAAGATCGGCGGCGTCAATGTGTTCGGCGGCGGTCTCGCACTCTATGATACGGACAACAAGATCATCGGCGCCGTGGGCTTGAGCGGCGACACCTCATGCGCAGACCATATGATTGCCTGGCGCGTGCGTAACAACCTCGACTTGGATAATTTTGGCGTTTCGGTAGGTGGCGTTAGCGGGGTTGCGGAGCGACCGGACAACATCATCTATGACATTACTCCAAACCCGGATGGTGGCGCCGGCAACAGCGCGGGGGGATTCGGGCATCCCGAATGCCTCAATACCGGCGACGAAACGGCGCTTCCGGCGGTACAGTAATTGTTCCACCAGGCAGTCGGCCGGCATCCGCCGGCCGACTGAAAGTGGGGTCAGATCCCACTTTCTTCTCTTCACCGCCTCGCGAGGGCTGATTAACCG
>CAMYNL010000106.1 GCA_947259705.1 uncultured Gammaproteobacteria bacterium
TGCTTTCATTTCTGTTTCCTCTCATCAATAGTCGATAGCGCCATAGCGTCGAGTATCGGTCTGTCGAAGTGGAGACTCAGGCCATTAGGCGCCAGAAAAACGCCGGTCCGACAGGTACGCGTGCGCAACGCCTCAGAGTGCGGGTTTGTAGCGCTCTGCCTGGGAAAATTTGATGGGCCTTCCCGCTACCGGCGCGTTCGTGGCTGCCAACCCGTTGATCGCCGCAGCGAACTCGACCGGCCATTTACTGCTGACTCGCTGTCCCACCGCCGACAAGTCTTCGCCCGGGCGTGGCTCGGCAACCCTCAAGCGCAAACCGCCTATGCTGTTACGCTCGCTCGCAGATAGCTGCCTCAGGCTAAAGACCGACGCCCGCAGTGTGTCGCGAAAGTGGTCGAAACCCATCGCCACCAGCATGAACTTCTGCTCCGGGGACTGCACCAGCATGTAGTACAGACTGACGGTCTTGTCTTTACTGTTGTCTTCGTAACGCAACACCTCGGCCGGCCAACTGCCCACTGTTAGCGTCCGGCGTTCGGCAGGTTCTATTCCTGCTTCGACACGCATTTTTTGCACCATACCGTCGATGAGCTCGCTGATGGTTGCAGTGTCGTTGGTGCTGCCAAGGGCCAGGTAGGCGCCTCCATCAGGTTCCGCTGCGGCGACAAAACGCGGGGTATTGGTCGTTTTCCATTTTTCCGGGAAGGTGATGGTGAAATCGAGATCGGCATTGCGAAAGCTCTCGCCGACAAAGACACCCTGCTGAGGATTCTGCCGCCCTACCCACATACCGTTGAGGTATCTGTAAAGCTGCACCTGGTCAGCAATTGGTGCGACAGGCGTGACCGATAGCGACGCTGACTCGCGGCTGATATCGGCAACCCGGGCTGGCGTGGTGGGGTGGCTGTCAAAAAAACTCGCCGAGCGCTTCTCGCCGGTCAGCACTTCCACGGTGCGCTCTATCCCGCGAAGCGCGTCGGCCAGCGACGATGGATTGTAGCCTGCATCCGCCGCCAGTCTCATGCCGTAGGCATCCGCCTCGCTCTCCTGGTCCCGGCTGAAGCTGGCAAGATAGACCTGGCCTGCCGCCTCTATCGGTGCATTGATCAGATCGCCAAGCGCCTTGCTTACCACCCCTACCGCACGCCCGGGCAGGGTGATCAGGCCCACGTCCACGCTGCGGCCAATCTGCCGCGCGTGGTGGCGCCGGGTAACATGGCTGATCTCATGGGCCAGTACGCCGGCCAGTTCTGCCTCGTCATTCATCTGCGCCAGCAGACCACGGGACACATAGATATAGCCCCCCGGGGATGCAAAGGCGTTCGGCTCAAACTGGTCAACTATGGCAAAGCGGAACGTATACGGGGTCGGTCCCAGCGCCGTCACCAGTCGCGCAGCCACGCCCTGCAGGTAGGCATCCAGTTCCGGATCGGCGTAAAGGCCAATTTGATCTCGCACCTGAACTGACATTTCACTCCCCACTCTCTCCTCAATCTCGGGGGTGATGACCGTCGTGGCGCACCCGGACAACAGGGCGATCGACAGCAAGACAGCGGCGGATAGTTGAATGCGGTTCGCGTCGGACTTTCTCTTCATCTTGCTCTCCCAGGTGTTCTCACCGTGATCCTCAGTCCTTGCCCGCCACGGCGGACCCCTCGGGTGGATACTCGATCGTGTCCCTGATTTCCTTCCGGTACTCGGCAGTGAAATCCGGGAACGGCAGGTAATGAGCGGCTATCCACTCTCGCACCTGCTCTTCCGCGGCGCGTTGCCTTTCACGATCCGGCGCGGAATCTCGGCTGCGGTACAAGGTTTGTGAGGGAAGGGCGAACGCCGTGCCCGCGTCCTTGACGATGTCCATGATTCGGAGAAACCCAGTCCGTGGAGTCTACGTAAGCTCGGATGTCGACATTGAGTGAGAAGGCACCGAAACCGCTTGCGCGCACGCGCGCCGGTGCCATGGTGACGCGCGGGTGTGCAATCAGCATCTCGCGAAGCCTGGTAAGCACCAGGCGCAACTGATCCGGAGTCGTCTCGTAACGCAGTGCGAGGGTCTGACTGAACATGAGACGATCGCGCTTGGCCAGGTTCACAATGTGCATGTTTGAAAACTCGGCGTTCGGGATCGTCGTGATGGTTCGATCGATACCGCGGATGCGGGTGGACCGTAGCCCGATCTCCTCGACGGTACCGATGCGCAACCAGCCGGATGAGGGATCTTCGCCGTAGCGGCAGAACTCCCCGACGCGCACCGGACGATCGGCGTAGAGGTTGAGGGTCCCCAGGAAGTTCTCCAGGGAACTTCTGGCCGCCAACGCGATCCCGAGACCGCCTACGCCGGCACCTGCGACCAAGCCGTAAACGGGAATGCCGAGGTTGTGCGCCACGCGGAAAGCGACCACGAGCATCGCGACAATACCGACGGATTGGATAACGACACGCATCAGGCTGACGTCCCGGAGCGCAGCACCTGTCCGAGGCGAGACGATCTCGGCTATCCGTCGCGCGGTGAGCCAGATGAACCAGATTCCCGCGATCCCGTTGGCGATTTCCAGCACGAACTCGGGCATCTCGGTCGCCGCGCCCGTCACATTGATCTGCCGCGCGGCGAGAAATTGAACGACGATCGCGGAGCCAGAAATGGTCGCCGGCGCGATGCTATAACGCAGGTAAGACTGCAGCGAGGCGTCCCGGGGTTTTCGTTTGACCCAACGAAGAACCACGATCACCGCCGCGAAGGCAAGGCCGAAGAGCAGCGCCAGTGCAAACCACTTCCAGAGGACCTGGCCGAAGACCGGCGTATTCGCCCAGTCGGGGAGCGCCTCGACCCCTCTCATCGGAATCAGCCATCCGGTAAGCAGTTGATTGCTCCGGTATACGTTTTCGATCGGCATCGGGCGCAGGTAAGGCAGGTCACGTGTCGTCTCGTAGAAACGCGGTGCCTGCTGGACCGTGTCCGAGCTGAACAGGAACTCGCCGGCACGCGGCCCTTCCTCGACCCGAACGATCGTGATTCCGGTGCCGGAGACTCGCCAACGCGCCGGCAGTGAAGACTCGTCACCGTCCAAACGATCGCCTGATGCGCCGGGAATCCCGGCAAGGTCGGGCAGCTCGACGCGCGCAATGACCTCCCAGAGCAGGTAGAAGGTTCTGTCCGCGACCCTGGGACGGGCCGCCGGGGCGACCTGGCTCAGATCAAAGAGACGCTCGGTCGTGTGGGTGAGCTGCCACATCGCTTCCTGCGTCTCCGCACTCGGCGAAACGCGGTACTCGGAGTAGCGCTGGGCCGCTTCTTCGGTCAGGGCCAGGAAGCTCGTGACCGTCGCCCGCGGGCTCGACGTGTCTACGGGATCGAGTGGGTGGCCTGCCCGCGCGATTCCTGTGATCAGCAGACACAGGATCGCGACTATTACGAGTTTCTTTTTGTCGCCCACCAGGTTCCTCCGCACCTTACCGCTACTTCTTGACCGTTGCGGGCGCTGTAGAGGGCGGGGATAGACCCCGCCCCACACGCGCGAAAACTCAGCTCAGGCGGCGAGAGCCTCGCCAGTCAGCTTCGCAGCCTGCTTCAGCTTGGCGCTTCGCTGCTCGTAGTCGGCTTTGAGATCGGCGCGAGTCTTCTCTAG